>NZ_JAMSKT010000009.1 GCF_023806125.1 Clostridium caldaquaticum | reverse complement strand
GCTATTTTGTATAGATCCTATAAGAGATCCTCTTTTTTTCGAACAAAAGGAATGGGTCTTATTTGTGTGCCTTCATTTATGGTTTTCATTTTCAAGTTAACATCTATTGGAAATTTATTGAAATTACATCTATAATTAAAGTGTAAAGATTGTTATAAAAATATCAATTAGGGAGGTAAAGAAAATGGCAAAATTAAATGATAAGGAATTTCAGGCATATCTAAAGCAAATCAGAGCTTTAGCAGAAGGTCCTTTCGAGGAAATTCAAAAAGAAGTTGAGGTAACTAATAAGTTTCCACAAAAATTCTTTGATCTTGCAATAGAAAATAACTTATATAGATGCTCACTTCCAGAAAAATACGGTGGATGGGGTTTAAGTCCATTACAAATTTTACAGGTACAAGAAGAGTTCAGCAGAGGACCAGGTGGAATGCGTATGCATCTTCATTATGCAATGGACTTAAACTGGAGAATTCTTGACGATTTTGGAAGTCAGGAATTAAAAGATGAGTATATGGATAAGTTCCAAGATAAAACAATATTCACCTGTTTTGCATTAACTGAAGAAACAGGTGGAACAGGTGCTGATTTGCATACGTTAGCAGTAAAAGATGGAGATGATTACATCATAAATGGTGAAAAAACATTAATCTCTCATACTGACTGTTGTGAATTTGCCTATGTAATAGCTGTTACTAATCCTGATGCTCCAAAGGATGAAAGATTATCCGCATTTTTCGTACCAGTTAATACTCCAGGTTATGAAGTTGTTCCTATGCCTCATATGATGGGATGTCGTGGTGCTGGACATGCAGGATTAAGATTTACTAACATGAGACTTAATAAAAAATATCTGCTTGGTAAAGAAGGTGAAGGTCTTAAAATTGCAATGCATTCTTTATCAGTATCTAGAGCTCATATAGCAGTAAGTAACTTAGGTATGGCACAGAGAATGTTAGAAATGGCTATTAAAAGGGCAAAAGACAGAGTAACATTTGGTAAACCATTAGTTAAAAGGCAGGCAATTCAGCAAATGATTGCTGATATGGGGACAGAGATATTTGCATTAAGAATGATGGTTTATAACTTTGCAAAAGACTATGAAGAAGGCAAAGATATTGAAATGAAAGCAGCTATGTGCAAACTGCATAGTATAAATACTGTTAAATTAGTATCAGATTATTGCTTGGAAATATTTGGTGGAATTGGATATTTTGAAGATAACCCATATGGACCAGTTGAAAGAATGTATCGTGATTGTCGTGCAATGTGGTTAGAAGAAGGACCAAGAACAGTTCAAAGATTAACAGCTTCAAGAAAACTTATTGCAAGTGGTGGAGTTATTGATTAATTTAATATAGCCTTTCAAAGTTTTTGAAAGGCTATATTTATAAGTTTAAAAAAATTGGAGGGCTTTTATGAAACCTTTAAAAGGAATTAAGGTTGTAGATTTAACTACTTATTTAGCAGCTCCTACCGCTGCTAGAGTACTAGGAGAGTGGGGAGCAGACTTGATTAAAGTTGAGGCTCCAAAAGGAGATCCGGCAAGAGCACAGGGATCTGTATTTAACATGCCTTTTAGCGATGAGGAAAATTTAGCTTTTGATGTTGCAAATATGAATAAAAGATTTATTACTCTAAATTTAAAGACAGAAAAAGGTTTAGAGGTTATATACAAGTTATTGAGTACAGCTGATGTATTCGTTACCAATACAAGAACAAAATCTCTAGTTAAATTAGGACTTGATTATAATACTTTAAAAGATAAATTTCCAAGGCTTATTTTTGCTCAAGTATTAGGCTATGGTGAAAAAGGACCTGAAAAAGATACAGCGGGCTTTGATGCTACATGTTATATGGCAAGAGGAGGAGTTTTAGCTACAACTGTAGATAAAGGTGGTTCTCCAATGAATCCAAGCAACGGATATGGAGATTTTCAGGTTTCCATGTGCTTAGTATCAGGTATTTGTGGTGCTCTATTCAATAGAGAAAGAACTGGAAAAGGCGATAAAGTAACAGTAAGTCTTCACCATACTGCGGTATTTATGCAAAGCGTTGCAATGATTTCTGCACAGTATGGTAATCAATATCCAAAGAGCAGAAAAGAAATACCTAATCCATTTAATAACTGTTATCGTACAAAAGACCAAAAGTGGGTTGTAATGTGCTGCCCAGAATATGACAGAGATTTTGATAAGATTATGACACTGTTAGGTCGTAAAGATATGGTAGGAAATACAAAATATAATAAATGTGCTCAGGTAAATGCTAATAAATTAAATCGTGAAGTTGTAGATATTCTAGACGAAGCCATATCAAAGATAGATAGAGCAGATTTAATGAAACTTTTAAAAGATAATGATTTAGCTTGTGAAGCAGGATATGAACCATTAGATATTTATGAAGATGAACAGGTATGGGCAAATAATATTTTAACTAAAGTGGATTATCCTTCTGGGAAAAGAATGCTGCCTACTAATCCGGTTTTATTTGATTCAATGACGGAACCTACAATGGAAACTTGTAAACCACAAGGGGCTCACACAGAAGAAATAATGAGAGAGTTAGGTTATAGCGATGCAGAAATTAGAGAATACATACAAAACGGAGCTGTAGTTGGATTAAAGTTTCTAAAAAAATAAAAAGGAGGGCGAGAATTAATGAGCTTATTATACACCAACGAGCAGAAAGAATTAATTGCTCTTGTAAAAGAAATGGCAGAAAACGAAATTAAACCATATGTTCAAGAGCTGGATGAAAAAGGTGAATGTCCAAGAGAATTATTTAAATGGGCTTTCGATATGGGACTTCATATGCTTGAAATTCCAGCCGAATATGGCGGAACTGGTTTAAGCTATGAAACAACAGCTATGATTTTTGAAGAACTAGCAAAAGTAGATGCTGGTTATGCTATTAGTCTTGTTACTACATTTGTTGCATTAAGAAATGTAATACTTTCCGGTACTTTAGAGCAAGGAAAATACTTTGCTGATATTATATCTAAAGGTAATTTTGCAGCTTTTGCTCTTACTGAGCCAAGTGCAGGTTCTGACCCTGCAGCACTTAGAGGAACTGCAGTAAAAGATGGGGATGAGTATATTTTAAATGCTTCAAAAACTTTTATAACTAATGGTGCATTAGCTTCTTTATTTGTAGGTTTTTTCAAGACAAATCCAGAAGCAGGGGCAAAAGGGATTTCTGCATTTATTATTGATGCAAATTCTCCTGGAATTACTATTGGGAAACATGAAAATAAGATGGGACTGCGGTTATCAAATACTACAGATGTAACTTTTGAAAATGTAAGAGTTCCTGCATCTAACATGCTTGGACCAGAAGGTTCTGGTTTTAAATTAGCTTTAAATGCTTTAAACTTATCGAGAGCATTTGTTGCTACCTTAGCAGTAGGAATTATGCAGAGAGCTTTAGATGAATCTGTAAAGTATGCAAAAGAAAGAAAACAATTTGGTCAGCCTATTATTAAATTCCAAATGGTACAGCAAATGCTTGCAGACATGGCAATAAAAATTGAAGCTTGCAGAGTTTTAGTTAATAATACTATGAAACTTATGGATAATGGAAGCTTAGTTCGTAAAGAAGGAGCAATAACAAAGACCTTTGTATCAGATTGTGCACAAGAAGTTACATCTAATGCAGTCCAGATTCTTGGCGGTTATGGGTATAGTAAGGATTATCCTGTTGAAAAACTTATGAGAGATTGCAAGATATTCCAAATTTTTGAAGGAACTAATCAAATCCAGAGACTAACTATAGCAAGTGTATTGGAAAAGGAATATAAGTAAGGAGGAAGGCAAATGAACATTGTTGTTTGCATAAAACAGGTTCCTGATACAACGGAAATTAAAATTGATCCAGTAAGAAACACACTTATTCGTCAGGGTGTTCCCAGTATTGTAAATCCATTTGATAAAAATGCTTTAGAACAGGCGCTTAGATTAAAAGAACAGTATGGCGGTAAGATAACTGTAATTTCTATGGGGCCTGATCAAGCAAAATCTGCGTTAAGAGAAGCCATTTCTATGGGAGCTGATAAGGCGTATTTAGTTACAGATAGAGCTTTTGGGGGTTCTGATACTTATGCTACCAGTTATATATTATCAAAGGTAATTGAAAAAATAGGGCCTTTTGATATTATACTCGGTGGAAAACAGGCAATTGATGGAGATACAGGACAAACTGCTATAAGTATTGCACAGCATTTAGGAATTACAAGATTAAGTCATGTATTAGATATAAAAATAGAAGGTTATAAATGTGTTGTAAAACGTCAGGTAGAAGAAGGAATTGAAGTTATTGAAGCAAAGCTTCCTATTCTTTGTACTTTAACTAAAGAGAGTAATAAACCCAGGTATGCAACAATTAAAGGAAAATTATATTCATTAAAAGCAGAAATAGAAGAAATACATTTAGCTGATTTACCTGATATTGATACTACAAAAATTGGTCTTAAAGGTTCACCAACAAGAGTAAAGGCAACCTTTACACCAAAACGTCAGGCTAGTGGAGAAATAATAGAAGCTATAAATCCTCAGGAAACAGCTAGAGTTTTAGTTAATAAACTTAAAGAAGCAAAATTACTTTAAAGGAGGGCTTAGATTATGAACCTCAAAGAATATACAGACGTATGGGTATTTATTGAATGTTTTCATGGACAGCCAAAAGATGTTGGATTTGAACTGCTTGGTCAGGGAAGATTGTTAGCAGATGGTCTGGGACAGAAACTTTGTGCTGTAGTTATTGGTAATAAAGTTGATGAGGCAGTTAAATGTGCAAATTATTACGGTGCAGATAAAATTTATGTGGTACAGGGAGAAGAATATGAGCATTATTCTTCAGATGCTTATGGAAATGCATTCTTAAAATTATGCCGCAAATATAATCCAAATACAATTTTAATAGGAGCAACTATTAATGGAAGAGACTTAGGATCAAAAATTGCTGTAAGCTTAAGAACTGGTCTTACAGCTGATTGTACTGCATTAAGCATTGAGGAAGATACTTTAAATGTTGTTTGGGAAAGACCTGCTTTTGGTGGTAATCTTTATGCACAGATTCTCTGCAGTGAAACACGTCCACAAATGGGTACTGTAAGACCAGGAGCTTTTAAAAAACCAGAAAAGAATAGAAACAATAATGCTGAAATTATCTGGGAAGATATCAGAGTTGATAAAGATTTGATTTTTACAAAGGTAATTGATTTTATTAAATCAACAGAAGAATCAGGAATTAAGCTTGAAGAAGCACAATATATAGTATCCGGCGGTAGAGGAATGAAGGGGCCAGAAAATTTTAAAATGCTTGAGGAGTTGGCTGATTTACTTGGTGGTACAGTAGGGGCATCCAGAGCAGCAGTAGATGCTGGATGGGTTCCGCATTCTAAACAGGTTGGCCAGACTGGTACAACAGTTTCTCCTAAAGTTTATATTGCATGTGGGATTTCAGGTGCAGTGCAACATTTAGCTGGAATGAGTTCTTCTGACACTATTATAGCCATTAATAAAGATCCATCTGCACCGATTTTTGAAGTGGCAGATTACTGCCTTGTGGGAGATGTTTTTGAGATAATTCCTGCAATGATTAAGGAGATTCGCTGTGTAAAGAATCTATAAAATAGTAATTTTTTCGATATGCTCTTATTAAAGGAGATAAGTGATGATAAGCGGAATAAAAATTAATGATAATCAAAAAAATTTTTATGAAAAAATGGGTTATTGGGGAAAGGAAACTCTTTTAGACTACTGGAATGACTCTGTAAAAAAATATGGTAACAAGGAGTTTGTGGTAGATGACAAAGGTTACAGATATACCTATAAAGAGATAGATGAAAAGGCAGCAATTATTGCTTCTTATTTTATTCAAAGTGGAATTAAGCCTTCAGACGTAATATCTTTTCAGCTGCCAGTTTGTATTGAGTTTGTTCTTGTTACTATTGCATGTATGAAAGTTGGTGCAATAATTAATCCTATTGGCATGTGTTACAGAGAAGAAGAAATATCATATCTTTTAAATCTTATAGGAAGTAAAATCTTTCTTTGCCCTACCTTTTATCATAAAACTGATTATGAAGAGCTAATTATGTCAATAAGAGCAAAGATAAAAAATTTACAGAACATAATATTATTAGATAATTTTAAGGAAAAAAGCAGTAATACTATTACCTTAAAAGAAATTCTTACAACTTTTTCTCCTATAGAATATGGGGTTAAAATGGACAGCAACGATGTTGCAGTTATTCTTTGCACCTCTGGAACCACTGGAGGTGCAAAAGGAGTTATGTTGACACATAACAATATAATATTCAGTGAAAGTTATTTTAATAAGGAACTTGGACTTACCGAAGATGATATTATGTTTATGCCAGCACCTTTAAATCATGCCACTGGTTTTCATCATGGTATTATTGCACCTATGCTTATTGGGGCAAAGGTGGTTTTACAATTGAAATTTAATAGTAAAGAAGCAATTAAGTTGATAAATTTGGAAAAATGTACTTATTCAATGGGTTCAACTCCATTCATTTATGATATTTTAAAGGAAATAAAAGAAGAAGGGGGATGTCTAAATTCCTTAAAGTTTTATCTTTGCGGAGGTGCACCTGTACCAGGAGATATGGTCAAGAAAGCATATGAATATGGGATTAAGTTATGTGAGGTTTATGGATCAACAGAAAGTGTTCCTCATGTATTTGTAAGACCAAATGAAACTTTGGATTTGATGGGTACTACTTCTGGCAGAGCTATGGAAGGAGTTGAAGTTCGTGTTGTAGATGAAAATAGACAGGAAGTTCCTATTGGAGTTATAGGTGAAGAAGTATCAAGAGGGCCAAATGTATTTGTAGGGTATATTAATGATAGAAAAACTACAGATAATGTATTAGATGATGAAGGCTGGTTCTATAGTGGAGATCTTTGTACACGTGATGAAAAGGGGAATATAAAGATTATTGGGCGAAAAAAGGACATGATTGTTAGAGGTGGAGAAAATCTTAACTCAAACCTTATAAGCGAATATGTTTCAGGCTGTCCTAAAATTAAGGATCAAGCAGTTATTGGAATGCCTGATGAACGTCTAGGTGAAAGAATATGTGTCTATGTTGTATTAAAAGAAACAGAAAGCACAATAGAATTAAAAGACATTTTAGAATATATGAAACAGAAAAAAATCCCAAAACGATTTTGGCCAGAAAGGCTTGAAGTTATTGATAAAATTCCAAGAACCGATAGTGGAAAGGTGAAGAAAAATTTACTGCAAGAAGATTTAAAAGCTCGCATACAAGCAGGGAGGAATTAGTTTGCAGAAGCAGGAATTTAGTCCAAGAAGATCCAAAGAAACAACAAAGCCTAGAGTTGTATGCCCCAAAGTAATCTTTTATAGCTGCAGCCATTGTGGGAACTTGTTTCAAGCATATAACCCAAGAATAGATGCAGTTGTTATGTGCTGCAATGAGGAAATGAAGTTTCTAGAAGAAAAAGACCCTTCAGAAGTTTCTGATGAGGTCTTGATTGACTATAGAATAACGGGTGGCTACAATGAGAATACAGTAGAAGTTTTTTGGAAGATAAAAAAGGGAACAATTACTATAGACTGGATTTATCTTAAAACATTTACTGGGGGTCAGTTAAAATATGTTACAAATCCTAAAAAAAACAGCTTTGTTTTTGCTATGGCTGATGAAGATGCTTATGTGTATTGTGATGAAGATCCCTGTCTAGAATGTACTTTTCGCTGCAAAAGGGGGTTTGAGATATATATTCACATAAAAGAAAAAGGATTAATTAAAATGCCCATGGAAAGAATGCATGCTAATTGGCAGTCTTAGCCTGGCAGATTTCGTTCATTTTCTAGAATATATTTAATAAAATGCTCTACGGTTTTACTTATATAATTGTTTTTATTATAGCACATGTATATCAAACGAGAATCAGCTGGTACATCAATACTGATAAGTTTTAAATTGGTAAATTGAAGTAAAAAAGGAGTACGGGCAGTAATAGCAGCCACATTTGTTGTCGATACTATTCCTCCAATAGTAATTTCATCATCATATGCATAGTTTGGGTTAAGACCGAGAGGATTTAAAAGCTTTTTAATCGTTTTCCCTATAGGTAAGTTTTCACGGTAAGTTATTAGAGGATAAGCATGAAGATCTTTTAAATTTATAAATTTTTCTTTTGCTAGAGGATGATCGTTATTAACAAGTAATATTAGTTCTTGAGCTAATATTGGTAAAAATTCAAGTTCTGTTTCGTTTTCTACAAATGAGCAAAAACCAACATCATACTTTTCAGACTTAATGCCTTCAACTATATCTAAAGTCATACCATTAAAAATATTAAATTTAGTTTTTGAATTTACCATTTTTAAATATCCTTTGATTGCCTTAGGCATAAAATCTCCAATAAGAGTAGGAATGCAGCCTATATCAATCACACCACCAAGAGCACTTGATTTTTCTCTGGTTACTTCAATTCCTTTTTCCAATTCATCTAATGCTGTACAGACATACTTATAAAATTCTTCACCATACTTTGTCAGCTTAATGTTTCGACCTTGTTTAAAAAAAAGGGCAATTTTAAGTTCTTCTTCTAAAGAAGATATGGCTGCGCTTAAGCTGGGTTGAGCTATATAAAGTTCTTTTGAAGCTTTAGTATAATTCTGAAGTTGGGCTAATTTTCTAAAATAATATAATTGGTTTAAGTTCATATTATACCTCCATTTTTAAATATGGTAAGATATGTAAATATTTTACCATGGTTTTCTGAAAATTTCTATAATGATTAGGGGGATTTCTTATGAATAATGTGGTTTTGAATAATACAAAAAAAACTAATGTACGTTGGGCAGTAGCAGGTGTGTTGGCACTTTCCTTTATGGTAATGTTTTTAGGTAGAACTGTATTTTCTGTATCTGGAAAAGCTATTATGAAAGAATATGGATGGACTTCCACTCAGTTTGGATATGCTTCTACTGCATTTTTTATTGGTTATATGATTACAATGATACCGTCTGGTGCAATTGCTGATAAGTATGGAGCTACTAAGGTTTTAATTATAAGTTTGCTTTTATCTGGATTATTTACATTATTAACACCTGTTATTGGAGTTTCTATTGGATCTATGATTTTTATTCGTGCCTTGGAAGGTGTAGCTCAGGGATGTATTGTGCCTAGTGCAATGTCTAATTTGGGAAGATGGATACCTAAAAAGGAATCTGGTATTGCTTGTGGTCTAGTACAAGCAGGATGTCCATTAGGTTCTGCAATTAATATTTATTTGGCAGCTGCGCTGCTTCCTGTTATAGGATGGAGAAAATTGTTTTTTGTATATGCAATATTTTTCCCGATTTGGTGTGTAATATGGATACTAGTTGGAAAGTCCAACCCAACAGAACATAAAAAAGTAAATAAAGAAGAACTAGCTTATATTCGTCAAAAGCCTCAAGGTCAAAAAACAATTACTAATGCTAATATTACAAAATCAGATATTATGAGAACTCCTGCTGTATGGCTAATGTGCATTTCTTATGGTTGTGCGACCTATATGTATTTCTTCTGTACTACATGGCTTCCTAATTATTTTGCCATAGGTCGCGGTATGCAAATCAGTGCTGGTGCTGCTCCTTTTATTGTAGGTTTTTTTACTTATTTTATCGGTGGATTTGTTGCAGATGCAGCTTCAAGTAAATTTGGAGATAAAATTGGACGTAAATTAGTACAGGTAGTTGGAATGATCGGTGCGGCAATTCTTATATTCCTAGGAGCTAATGCAACTAATCCAACTCTTGTAATTGCAGCTGTATCTATTTCTTATGGGTTCCTTTGTCTCACAATGGGAGGTTATTTCTCTGTAGCACCTTCAATTTGTCCTTCACTAGCTGGTGTTTATTCTGGACTTGCAGGAATAATGGGTGCTATTGCGGGAATAATTGCACCAACTATAACTGGTCTTGTAGTTGATGCTGGACTAAAAGCTGGTGCAAGCAATGCAACAGCCTATGGTTATGCATTATGGGTATGTGCTGGGGTATGTATTTTAGGTTCAATTTTAGCGCTATCAGCAAAATTAGAGCCAGTTCAGCATAAAAACAATTAGAAGCTAATTAAAGTATAAGGTAGTGCTGCAGTATGGGAAACTGCAGTACTGCCATGTTTAAGAAGAAAATATAAATGGGGGAAATAGTATGAGTAATCAAATATCTAATAATAATATAAGTAAAAATAGGCTCGATTGGAGTGCAGCTTTGGTGTTTACTGGTCTTGCATTTAGTTCTCAGTGCGGAGGAGGATTTGCATCTGGTGGTACTCCTATGACATATTTCCTTTCAAAAGGTTATCCAGGTATTTTTATGCCTCTTATTGTTGCACTTATTAATGGATTTATTTTATATTTTTCAATGAAATATGCTATGGATTTTAAACTATATGATTATAATTCATTTTTAACAAAATATACAGGCAAATACAATCGTTTTTTTAGAGGAATATATGAGTTTAACTATAACTGGCTTCTAATTGTAGTTATGGCTCTAGCATATTCTACTAGTGGAGGGGTGATTGCAGACTTAACTGGTCTTCCTTATATATTAACAACTTTTATTATAGCGATTATTATGTATTTTCTTGTAACAAATGGCACAGGAGTTGTTCGTAAAAATGCAGTAGTTATGAGTATTATTATTTTAATTGCATTAATAGCAGTTCATGTACCTAATGTTTTTTATAATGCTCATAAGATTGCAGCAAATGCAGCTGCTTTAAAAAGTGAAAATGTAACATTAAAAACTTGGGCAATAGCTCTTTTATGGGGATACATTTTTTCTGGACAAAATCTGGCAGGCTTTGGAGCCTACATTAATCACGCAGATATATTTGTGTCTAAGAAAGGATTGAAAAGAGGTGTTATACTTTCTGTAATTGCAAATTTTATAGCTTTAGTCCTTGTAAATTTAAATCTTCTTGCTAACTTAGATTTGTATAGAGCATCTAATCCTAAACCTAATATACCTGTACTTATGGTTGTAAAAAATGGATTTGGGATGGAAGGTTTACTGAGTTTTATGCTTTCTGTAGCTATTTTCTTCTCTGCTATTTCTACAGCAATTAATTATATTCATGGATTTAATGATCGTGTACTAAATTATATCAGCTCAAGAAATAAGGAGTCTGAAAAGGTAAAAGAACAAAAAAAGCATAAAAGAGTAGTAAAGATAACTATAGGTTATATTATTATTACTTGGGCTGTATCTCAGGTAGGATTGACAAACTTAATTGCTAAAGGTCTGACTTTTTCAGCGTTATTAACTTTAATATGCTTTATATTGCCAACTATATATAATGCTTTAAAAGGTTGGAATAAAGCTGAAAAGGAAATTGAATTTGAAGCAATAAAAGATTTTTAAAAAAATTCGGCGCTTAAAGTGCCGAATTTTTATTTTTGAATTTTACAAAGCAATTCTTTTAACTCATAAATCCTCTTATCTAATATTGGATGAATAACATAAGGAGCAATTTCGCATAGCGGCTCTAAAACAAACATTCTTTCATGCATTCTTGGATGAGGTATAACAATTTCTTCAAAAGAAGTTATTAAATTATCATATAAAAGCACGTCTAAATCTATTGTTCTTGGTCCCCATTTTATTGTTCTTTCTCTTTTCAACTTTTTTTCCACATCTAAAAGGAAAGCAATGAGCTCTTTTGGAGATAATAATGTTTTTGCCTGCAAAGTACCATTAATAAAGTTATCCTGATTTTCATAGCCAACGGGTTTTGTTTCATAAAGAGAAGATACTTTTATAACTTTAGTATGTGTTGAGCTATTAATGTATTCAATAGCGTTATAAATATTTTCTTTTTTATTACCAAGGTTTGAGCCAAAAGCGATATATGTATTATGCCATTTTCTATCTAATTCTACTGCAGCGTATTTTACTGATTTTCCAATTGGAGCCCAAGGCTTTTTTATCATAAGCTTAACTCTTTCTATTTTATCGTAATTTAGCAGAATAAATTGTGCTAGGTTTTCTGCAGCAGCTTCTAATAAATCAAAAGTTTTGCTTTTAAATTCTTCTTCGATTTTTTCACACAAAAGTCCATAATGAACTGTTTTTTCTAAGTTATCACTTTTACCAGCCTCACTTAAATCTAAAAATAATTCTAAAGATATTAAAAATTTCTGCCCAAGCTTTTTTTCTTCTTTAAAAACACCATGATTTGCAAAAATCTCTAGTTCTTCTATATAAATTTTGTCCATTATTATACACCAGCTTTCATAATAGCTTCAGTCATTTTAACTGCTCTTAAGTTTTCTTTAACATCATGGACTCTAATGAAGCTGAATCCATTTATTACACCTAATACTGAAGTTGCAATTGTACCTTCTACTCTTTTGTCAACAGGAAGATTTAATGTATTGCCTATCATAGATTTTCTTGAAGTACCAAGCAGAAGGGGAAAATTAAGTTCTTTAAATCTATGAAGGTTATTCATAACCTTAAGGTTTTGTTCTAAGGTTTTTCCAAAGCCAATACCAGGATCTAGTATAATATTTTCTTTCTTAACTCCAGCTTTTATAGCAATTTGAATACATTCATTCAAATCATTAAAAATATCATCTATCAAGTTATTATAATATGTATTATCTCTATTGTGCATTAAGCAGCAAGGTACGTTATACTTAGCAGCAACTTCTGACATATAAGGATCTTTTTTAAATCCCCATACATCATTTATTAAAGAAGCACCAGCTTTTATTGCAAGCTCTGCTACTTTACCTTTATAAGTATCAATAGAAATTGGAATATCAGATTCTTTTCGTATGGCTTTAATTATTGGTATAACTCTATTTATTTCTTCTTCTGCTTCAACCGCCGTATGATTTGGTCTTGTAGATTCTCCGCCAATGTCTATTATATCTACTCCTTCCTCTATCATTGTCTTTGCATGATTTAATGCATTTTGGATAGAATTATACTTTCCTCCGTCTGAAAAAGAGTCTGGAGTTACATTTAATATACCCATTATATAAGTTCTTTCACCAATAACAAATTCTTTGTTTCCTATTTTCATAGTATCCTCCTTTAGTAATAAATTTTTAAATTTTTTTTATCCTGTGCCCAATAACATTCTTTCTCAGCTTTGCACATAAAGCAGGCTCTAGAAAGCTTGTCGGCTGTAAAAAGTATATGGTCTAAAGTATTTTCGATATTATTTTCATTCCTATGGTTTTTAATTGAAGAAATTATTTTATTTATCTCTTCTTCATTAAAATCAGAGTTTATTAATATATCATAAGCTAATTTTGCGCTGGCAATTTCATGAGGAATTTTACTTTCATATTGCTGCCATTTTCCTATATCGTGAAGCAACGCAGCAGCGTACACTTCTTCTTTAGTATGGCTTAAACCTTTTTCTAAAATTAAAATGTAACTAATTCTTGCCACATCCATAAAGTGGTTTATATCATGTCTGCAAAAATCTCTGTCTATTTCACATTGGTTTATTTTATTTAAGTATTCCTTGAATTTATTGTTAGATAATATTAAATTTACTCTTTCCATATCTCACCTCTAATAAACTGAGCATTTATTATTTATGTAAAGCAGCTTGACTTATTTATATACAAATCATATTTAGTTTTAATTTCTTTAATTAGGCTGCTGGTTTCAATATTGTTATTGTTAATTGAGCTTACTTTCATAATACCTAAAAGGCTGTTTGTGATGAAAGCCCCCTCAGAGTTTAAAATATCCTTAAGTGTAAAGTTACCTTCAATAACATTGAAATTACTTATAACCCATTTTCTTATGATACCATTAAGTAAGCCGCATTTGATAGAAGGAGTATATAAAATATTATCTTTTATGAAAAAAATATTGGAAGTAGAACCTTCTGCTATATACCCATAAGTATTTTCAAAAATCACTTCATCAAAGCCTTCTTTAGAAGCTGTCTCTTTTTCAATTATATTGTCAAGATAGTTAAGTGTTTTTAAATAAACTCCATGACTTTCTGGATTTCTTTTTATTAAACTTAGTTTTAAACTAAATCCTTTTTCATAGTGATTTTCTGTATAGGGAATTTCTCTAGTAGAAAATAAAGTATTTGCTTCTGTAACTACTAGTTTTAAAGCACAATTTTTCTGTTTTAATTTATAAAAATTATCCATAAAGTAATCTTTAGTTATAATTTTATTAATATTTAGTTTTTTCAATCCTTCATTAATTCTGTCAATATGTTCATCTAGAAATATTGGTTTATCTTTTACAAGTATAGTTTCAAATAATCCTCTGCCAAAAAAAAATCCAGTGTCTAAAATAACTTTATTATCTTCAATTATATTACCGTTTAAAATCATCATAAATATCATTCCTTAATGTTATAATACTTTCATAAGAGCTTTTGCTTTATCTAAAATTTCGCTGTATTCAGCTTCTTTTATTGACTCCCAGGTTATTCCACCGCCAACACCAAAAGTAGCTCTATTGTCCTTTAATACAATAGTTCTTATAACAATATTAAAGTCTGCATTTCCATCAAATCCAAAGTAACCTATACAACCTGTGTAAATAGATCTTCTTGTTTTTTCTAGTTCGTCAATAATTTCCATTGATCTGATTTTTGGAGCTCCTGTAATTGAACCGCCGGGAAAGCAGGCTTTCATGCAATCTACTGCAGTCATTTCATGTTTTAATTCACCTATAATGGTAGATACAAGATGAAATACTGTACTGTATTCTTCGATTTTGAATAGTTCTGTAACTTTAACTGAATGAGGCTTACAAACTTTACTTAAATCATTCCTTTCTAAATCTACTATCATTAAAAGTTCTGATTTATCTTTTTCACTGTTTTTTAAGAAATTTTTATTAATTATATCTTCTTCTTTTGTTGCACCTCTGGGACTTGTGCCTTTTATTGGTCTAGTTTCAACAAATCCATTTCTTATCTTTAAAAATCTTTCAGGAGATGAGCTTATGATAGAAAAATCTTCAAAGTTTAAAAAAGAAGAAAATGGAGCTGGATTTATAAATCTTAAATCTTTATAAATGTCATAAGCAGCTTTATAAGTTTTACAGTTAAATCTCTGAGTTAAATTAGTTATGTAAATATCTCCGCTTTTAATATAAGCTCTAACACGTTCAATATGAGCTAAATAATCTTCTTTTGAAAAATCTGATTTAAAAATTGTATTTGTTTTAATAGGAGGGGAATATTGAAGTTTTTTTCCTTTTAATATTTTATTTTTTATTTCAATAAATCTCTCGTTTTTTTCTTTTAAAATACCGAGGGTACAAATGAATACCTTGTTATTTATGTGATCCAATATAACGTAACTGTCATAAAAATTAATATACATATCTGGTATTTCTAAATCTTTTACTGCTTTTTCTGGAATAACTTCCAGTTTTCTAGCTAAATCATAGGATAAGTAGCCTATTCCTCCACAGGTAAAAGGAAGGGATGGATGAGAATCTATTTTATACTTATCTAAAATTTGTTGTAAGTATTTAAATACATCTCCATTAAAATTTGATTCTTCTGCTATGTTACTTTCAGAATCAAAGGAACTTATAGTTACAAGGCTGTTTTCATATTTAATTTTTAAAAAAGGATATATGCCTAATATTGAATATTCACTTAAGCTGCTATCTTTTTTTGAGCTATCTAAAAGAGCAGTTTCCTTTTCGTTTTTAAACAAAGTATATATATCAAAGGCATCTAAATCTGTTTCAATTTGTTTTATCAAAGGCTTCATAAGTTTTCTCCCTGAATACTGTAGTTTTTACATTGATTTATAAAGTTTTTAAGTATATCATGTCCGCATTCTGTAAGTTCAGCTTCTGGATGAAATTGAACTCCTTCTATAAGATAATCTTTATGTCTTATTCCCATAATCACTCCATCACTTGTAAGTGCAGTTACTTCTAAGCAGTAGGGAATAGTATTTTTATCTAAAACTAAAGAATGATATCTTGTTACATTTAAAGGATTTTTAATATTCTTAAATACTCCTTTGCTGTCATGATTAATCTGACTAACCTTGCCATGAACTGGTTCTTTTCCACATTTTACATCAGCACCGTAAACATGCCCAATAGTCTGATGTCCAAGACATATGCCTAAAATAGGAATTTTTCCTTCAAATTTTTTTACAATATCAATGCATATCCCTGATTCCTTAGGAGATTTTGGCCCAGGAGATATTATTATTCCTTCAGGATTAAGCTTAGTTATTTGCTCTAAAGTTATTTTATCATTTTTAAATATCAATATTTCTTCATCTAATTCTTCAAAATATCGAACAAGATTGTAAACAAATGAATCGTAGTTATCAATCATTAAGAACATATTTTTCTCCTGTATTGTTTTGTTTATATTAATCATATTATATCAAAAAATAGCGAAATAATAAATTTCATAATAATTTAAGGACTGTATATAGATTTTTAAAATAAATCTATATACAGTCCTTAATCTATGCAGGTTTATAAAAGGTATTTTTTCTTGAATTCTAAATATCCTTTTTTCCTTAATTTGCATGCAGGACAATCACCGCATCCATCGCCTATTATTCCATTATAACAAGTTAAAGTTTCATTTTTAATAACATCCAGTACACCTAAATCATTTGCCATTTTCCAAGTTTCAGCTTTATCAATCCACATTAAAGGAGTATGAATTACAAATTCATATCCCATAGCTAAGTTTAGAGTAACATTTAAAGATTTTATGAAAACATCTCTGCAGTCAGGATATCCACTAAAATCACTTTGAGAAACACCAGTTACAATAGAATTTATACCTCTTTGTTTTGCAAAGATTGCAACGAAAGTTAGAAATAACAGGTTTCTTCCATCTACGAATGTATTAGGGGTACCTTCCTTTGGGGCGTCTTTGTCAACTTCAATATCTTTTCTAGTTAATGAATTAGGTGCCAGCTGGTTCAATAAATTTAAATCTAAAATATGATGTTCTACGTTATATTTTTTACATATATTCTTTGCACACTGTAATTCTAATGCATGTTTTTGGTTGTAATCAAAAGATACTGCTATTACTTCTTTATATCTTTGCATTGCCCAAAATAAACAGGTTGTACTATCTTGGCCGCCACTAAATACTACTACTGCTTTTTCTTTATTCATAATTATTACACCATCCTTTTTATTTATAAAGCATCATTAATTTATTAATTAAAACTGCATCAGTCTTAAATCTTCCTCTAAATGTAGTTGAGATTGTTTTAGTACCTGGTTTTTTTATACCTCTGGTAGTCATGCAGCCATGTTCACCTTCAATGATAACGGCAACATCTTCTGAATCAGTTATCTTCTGCATAATTTCAGCTATGTCTGAGCCTATTCTTTCTTGAAGCTGCAGTCTGCGGCCAACCATATCAGCTATACGTGCAATTTTACTTAAACCTATAATTTTTTTATTAGGAATGTATGCAACTGCAACCTTCATATTATACATTAATGCTAAATGGTGTTCACAATGGCTGAATATTTCGATGTCCTTCATTAGAACTATATCATTGTTATTTTCCTCAACTGATAAATCGTCCTCAAAGGTAGTATTAAACATTTCAGCAATGTCATAATTAGTATAATTCATACCCATAAATATTTCTTCATACATTTTAGCTACACGTTTAGGAGTATCTTTTAGTCCTTCTCTGTCTGGATTATCACCTAGAGCTATTAAAATGCCTCTTATATGTTCTTCAATTGATTTTGTATCAATTGCCATATTATACACCTCTTTCATTGGGGTTCCATATTATCTTATGAAGCTGAACTTGAAGATTAACTCCATTCATTTTATTATCCTTCATAAAATCTACAATTGTTTCTAAATTTATTTTATCAAAAACAGGGCTTATATATATGTGGGTTTTATTTATAAGGTTATATTTGTCTATTATATATTTAGCCTTTTCTAAATCCTCCATACAGCCGGATACAAATTTGACAGTATCTTTAGCAGATAAATATTTGAAGTTATCTAGTAGCATTTTATCTTCCATATTACTTGAAGGAAGTTTATAATCCATTGTAAAGCTTGGAGGGTTTTTCATATTTAAAAATTTATCTAAAGGAACACTTCCATTAGTTTCTATTTCAACATGAAGTTCTTTATCATTAGAAAGAATCTTTAAGAGTTCAAGTATTCCTGTCTGAAGAAGGGGCTCTCCTCCAGTTAGCGTTATATTTCTCACACCAGTAGATTTAATATAGTTATATATTTCCTCATTGGTCATTAATTCATAAGGAACATCTATTTTATTTGCCCAGCTTGTATCGCAGTAGCTGCAGTTTAAATTACAGCCTGCAAATCTTATAAAAACTGCTAATTGTCCAGCTAAAGTACCTTCTCCATTTATACTAACAAATTTTTCAACTACCTTAAATTTCATCTGCTTTCCTCACTTTCTTCATATACAGCACTATTAGCAGGGGTCTCGTATACTGTGACTCTTTTTACGTTATATCCTTTATCCTTCATTTGTTTAAAGAAAAAAGCTGAAAAATTTTCTGCAGTTGGTCTAAATTTAACTTTAAGAACTTTAAATCCATCTTTCTCTAAACAATTTAATGTTTCATCTCTCATAGTTTTATCTTCTATAATTAATGCATGGTCATAGTAATCTACCATAGCTTTAACATCTTTTTTTAAGTCTCCAAAATCAACTACCATTCCCTTTAGCTGACCGCTGTCAACTAATTTTTCTGATTGGACTTCAACTTCAACCTTCCATCTGTGACCGTGGATATTACCGCATTTTCCTTTATATCCAGCAAGAAAGTGAGCACTATCAAAACTATGCTCTGCTTTTAAAATGTACATAGGATGTAAACCTCCTAGAATTAATATTATAAATTTCATAATTTTTTTAAGTAAAAAAGGGCAGAAAACTGCCCTTAAACAAAAAACTACCCATACTGGTAGATACCCCCTAGTTTTGTTTATAGACAGGATGGTTTCGAACTGTCTTTATTAAATTATTATTCTTAAGTTAGTTTACTATAAATTATAATTTAAGTCAAATTTATAGCTCCTTTTTTCTTTTTCCTAAAATTGTGTTAATTAATGCAACTATAAATTTAACATTTATTTATGTTATTGTTTTAAAGTAAGTTAAAAGTACGTAATATAAGTTCGTATTGACACAAAAAAAATAAACATTTAGAATTATATAATAAATAGGGATAAGAAAGGCAGAGAAATAGGATGGGTAAGAAAAAGCTAGGGTTTATAGGGTGTGGCAATATGGCAGGTGCTATATTGAACGGAATCATAAGCAGCGGGGTGTTAAAACCTTCTGATATAGCTGTATTTGACATAAGTGAAAAAGCACAAATTCATGCAAAAGAAAAAGGAGCAGAAGTAGTCTCAAGTGCCATTGAGCTTTGTGAAATGTGTGAAATGATACTTCTTGGAGTAAAGCCAAATATAACAAAAGCTGTGTTAAATAAAATTGGTAAATTTTTGGAAGGAAAGGCACTGCTTTCAATAGTTGCTGGTTTTAACAGCAAAACCTTATATGAGTGGACGGGGGCAGAGGTTCGAATATTAAGAATTATGCCGAATACACCAGCTATGGTTGGAGCAGGTGCTGCAGTTCTTTGCTCTGATACTACATTTACAGAAGAGGAAAAAACAGAGGCAGAAAAAATATTTAAATCTATTGGTATTGTAGAGTGGGTTCCAGAAAAATTAATTGATGCAGTTACTGGAGTAAGTGGCGGGGGGCCGGCATTTGCAGCTATGTTCATTGAAGCTTTAGCAGATGGCGGCGTACTTGAAGGGTTGCCTAGAGCAACAGCTTACCGTTTAGCTGCACAAACGGTGCTTGGAACAGCAAAAATGATTTTGGAGACAGGAATGCATCCAGGTGCTCTAAAAGATATGGTATGTTCACCAGGAGGTACAACTATTGAAGGGGTTAAGGCACTTGAGGATGGAGGAATGCGTTCATCTGTTATACAGTGTATTGTAAGCAGCAGTAATAAATCCAGAAAATTAGGTAAAGTTTAAATATATATTAATTACATAACTATATTAAGTTATTGCTTATTTTTGTTGTTAATTTTAAAAACAGTGTAAATAAAACATTAAGTTTCTGTTTTATTTACACTGTCAGTTTTTAATCTTATAAATATAAATAAGATATTTTATGGTTTAGGTACCTCTAAGATAGCACCTCTGTTACCTGAAGTTACTAATGCAGCATATCTTGCAAGATATCCAGTTGTAATTTTAGGTTGTCTTGGTTTCCAGTTGGCTCTTCTTCTTTCAAGCTCTTCATCGCTTATAACAAAGTTAATTGTGTTAGCTGTAATATCTATTTGGATTATATCTCCTTCTTCAACTAAAGCTATATTGCCTCCTACAGCAGCTTCAGGAGAAACATGACCGATTGCTGCACCTCTTGTAGCACCGCTGAATCGACCGTCAGTTATAAGTGCAACAGTACTGCCTAAACCTCTTCCAATTATGGCAGAAGTAGGGTTAAGCATTTCTCTCATACCAGGTCCGCCTTTTGGTCCTTCATATCTTATTACCACAACATCACCAGCTACTATTTTTCCAGAGTTAATAGCTTCTAAAGCATCTTCTTCGCAGTCAAAAACTCTTGCTGGTCCTTCATGCTTTAACATTTCTGGTGCAACGGCAGAGCGTTTAACAACACAGGAATCTGGAGCTAGGTTTCCTTTTAGAACAGCAATTCCACCGGTCTCACTAAAAGGATTTTCTACAGGTCTTATAACTTCAGGGTTTTTGTTGTAACAGCCTTTAATATTTTCTGCAACAGTTTTTCCTGTACATGTTATTAAATCTGTTTTTAATAAACCTAACTTATTTATTTCACTCATAACTGCGTAAACACCGCCAGCCTCGTGTAAGTCCTCAATGTATGTTGGGCCTGCAGGAGCAAGGTGGCAGAGATTTGGAGTTTTAGCACTTATTTCGTTTGCCATTTCTATATTTAACTCTATTCCTGCTTCATGAGCAATAGCTGGCAGGTGAAGCATGCTGTTTGTACTGCACCCAAGAGCCATGTCCATAGTTAATGCATTTTTAAATGCATCAAGTGTCATAATATCTCTTGGTCTTATGTTTTTTTCTAAAAGCTCCATAATCTTCATGCCTGTATGCTTTGCAAGTTTAATTCTGTCTGAATAAACTGCAGGAATTGTTCCGTTTCCAGGAAGAGCCATTCCAAGAACCTCTGTCAAACAGTTCATGCTGTTAGCAGTAAACATTCCTGAGCAGGAACCACAGGTTGGGCAAGCTTTGTTCTCAAATTCTTCTAGTTTTTCTTCTGTAATTTTTCCTGCATTATAAGCTCCAACAGCTTCAAACAAACTTGAAAGGCTTGTTTTACATCCGTCTACTTTTCCTGCAAGCATAGGTCCACCGCTTACAAAAATAGTTGGAATATTAACTCTTGCTGCAGCCATTAAAAGCCCAGGTATGTTTTTGTCGCAGTTAGGTACCATTACAAGTGCATCAAAAGCATGAGCCATTGCCATTGCTTCTGTTGAATCTGCAATTAAATCCCTTGTAACTAAGGAATATTTCATTCCAAGATGTCCCATCGCTATACCATCGCAAACTGCAATTGCAGGGAAAACAATAGGTGTACCTCCAGCCATAGCCACACCAAGCTTAACTGCTTCCACTATTTTATCAAGATTCATATGTCCAGGTACAATATCATTTTGTGAACTTACAATACCAATTAGTGGTTTGTTCATTTCTTCTTTTGTAAGACCTAGAGCGTTTAGCAAAGAACGATGTGGAGCGCTCTGTGCTCCTTTTTTAATAGCATCACTTCTCATAATTTCCCACCTTTTTAATAAATTTAACAGACATAACAGTGTAATTTTTGGAATATGTTGTCTAACATTATTTTACGTTGTATGATGTCTGTTGTCAATTGTTTATTCAGTTTCTATACCTAGTCCTCTCATAGCATGTATAATATGAAGCTTCATAGCAGTTTCAGCACCTTCAGCATCCCGTTTAGACAGAAAATCCATAACCATTCTGTGATCATTAATTGTATCTTGTATTAAAACAGGATTTTCATTTGACAAAATTACACCCTTATATATGGCTTTATAAATAATAGGCATAAGTCTGTTCATAAATTCGTTATGAGTAGCCTTTGCTATAGAGTTATGAAAGGCCTGCTCTACTTCTGTACGATCCTCATTTTTAGAAATTAATTCCTCTTCAAGTTTCCCGTAATATATGATTCTATTAAGTTCTTTATCGCTGGCACGCTTAGCTGCATAGTAAGCTATTTTAGGTTCAAATATTAGTCTTATTTCATACAAATCTTTTACATTAAGCCTTATATTAGACAGCTCTCCTAAAGCAAAGTGTTCATTGAATTCTAGATTTTCAGCTATAAAAGTTCCTTTACCTCTTTTAATTTCCAGTACATTGTGAGATGCTAATATGCGTATTGCTTCTCTTAAGGTAGTTCTGCTTATACCTAGTTCAGAAGAGAGGACATTTTCGTTAGGAAGTTTATCTCCTGGTGCAAACCTTTTGTCTATTGTTATCATTGCAAGTATATCATCAGCTGCTGATTCAGCTAAAATTTTTTGATTGTTTGCCATAATACAGCCACCTCCTAAATAATACTACAAGGATACAACAACCATTTACATTTTTCAAGTTTTGAAAATATTTAGTTTAGCAATTAATGTTGCCTTATTTATATATATATGTTACTATAATATAAGCTTAAATACTTTTGTAAAGATATTTAAGGAGGGTCATCTTATGACAAAGGGGCAGTTTGAGGCAAAAATTAGTGAGGGGATTACAAAATTTGAAATGGAATTTATGGGACGTGGACCTAAGGGTATACGAACTATAATAAAACAGGATATGATTATCATAAGGCTGACTGGATTTTTAAGCCAGTCGGAAAAAAAGCTTGCAGAAAGTTCTCAAGGTGTAAAGCTTATAAAGGATGTTAGGACTGCTCTTTTCGAAGGTGCAAGAGAGTATCTTGAAAATCTCATAAAAGAAATTATAGATGTGAATATTGTAAGTACACATTCAGATGTGAGCACTAAAACTGGGGAAAAGATAATTATCTTTATAGTAGATGAAGATCTGGACACCAGGTTTAAAAGCAGAATTTAATTTGGAAGACTGAACAAAGGGTATTTACCAATTGTTAAGTAAGCCGGTAATTATTAAGTTTATTAATAATTACCGGCTTTTTTGTATAAGTTTAATATAATTTTTGAAAGGAGAATAAATTTGGCAGCAAAACAAAGTAGAAAAGATTTATTAACAAATGAACTAATTAATTATAATCCTTTAAAGTATAAGATAAATATACCAATTAAAAATTATTCTGTTAGATTTGAAGATATAGTACCAGCTATTTCCGGTACTATAGGGAAAATTGCATTAGTAGCTGCTTTTGCAATTGCGTGGGAGAAAGGTTTAGGTATTTCTGATGCAACCTTTGTTACTGAAAATGTAAGGTTGGAAGTTGTAATTGGAAGTATTATCACATTAATTTTTTCGTCAATATTAAATCCATATACTGCCCCCCCGGGTACTTTGGCACCGTTAATTCCGCTGATTCCTATTATGGCTGTTTCAGGAGTTCATCCTCTTATTCTTGGAATATTAGTAGGAATTTTAGGAATAATTATATCAAGTTTTAAGCTTTTTGAAAAAATCATTGAGATAAATGGTTCTGCTGCCAGGGGAAGTATTATACTCCTATTTGGTATAATGGGTATTATAAGCTCAATTGATAGTCTTAAGAAGTGGACAGCACTAAAGAGTAGCTCCTTGTTTGCGGTGCTCATTATTCTTGGTATTGTAATTTACTTAGTGTTAAATAAGTATGAATGTAAATGGCTTATGATTCCCTCTGCTGCATTTATTGGTATAGTTATTTCAGCTTTTTATAATTTATATCCTGAAATAAAAACACTACCAGCTTTACCGATTTTCAATCCTAAAATATGGTGGTTTAATAAATGGGGCTTAGGATGGGGAGTGAATTTAAAAAATATTGTAAAGGCGTTACCTTTCGCCCTGCTTTCTGTTGTGATGTGGCCAAGTGATGCCTTAGCTATAAAGACTCTTCAGGAAACAAGTTATGGAGAGAAAGCTAAAAAGTCAATATTTCACTTGAACTCAACTTTTATTGTAGTTTCTATTAGGAATATAGTAGGAAGTTTTTTTGGAGGAGCACAAACCGCTGCAGTTTGGAGAAGTTTCATGATACCCCTTAGTATAGTAAAAAGGCCTATTGCAGGGAGTGCTTTAATACTTGGTATTTTGGGTATAGTTTCTGCGTTATTAGGTTTTCCTCTTGATATAGCAGTATTTCCTCCTCTTATATGGATGGTGCTTATTTTTGGAGTATACATTCCGCTAATTGAGATAGGGTTAAATACATTAAAAAGTTATGAAGATATGCAAATAGCAGCATTAAGTATTTTAGCAGGGTTTGCAGTAAATCCTGTAATTGCATGGATAACAGCAATATTGATTGAAAATTTAGGCATTATTAAGGAAAAAAGTAAAAGAGAAGCTTCTTCAGCATATAAAGTTAGAATTACTTTAATTGTTTCAGCAATAACAATGGCAACCTATTTTGTATCAACTATTCTATAAAACTCATAAGAAAACTCAACAATAAAACACTATTAGAGTTTGAATTCTAATAGTGTTTTTAGTATTATTTATTTAATTTTTCACAACCTTCCAGCCAGTCTATAAACTGACGGGCAGTTCTAGGAGAACGACCATTATACCAAAGCTCCCATTTTAATGCTTCTCTATGAAGCTTTTCTTTATCTATAGAAATGTTTCTCTGAGCTGCAAGGCCTTCAACAATTTTTAAATATTGACTTTTATCAGGTGAAGAAAATACAACTGTTATGCCAAATCTGTCTGCAAGGGATAATTTTTCTTGTATAGTATCTGTTGCATGAATTTCTTCATCATTATTGACGGAGGTAAGACCGTTTCTCTCATGAAATTTTTCTTTTACTAAATGACGTCGATTGGATGTTGCATAAATTAAAACGTTATTTGGTTTACCTTCTATACCGCCTTCTAGTACTGCTTTTAATGTAGTATAACTTTCATCATTTTCTTGGAAGGATAAATCATCGATGAAAATAATAAATTTCTGAGGCCTATTTTTTATAAGTCTTATGATTGAGGGAAAATCAGAAAGATGAGCTTTTGGCACTTCTATAATTCTAAGTCCTTTTTTATAATATTCATTTAAAAGAGCCTTTACAGTAGAAGATTTTCCTGTACCTCTATCGCCATATAAAAGAATATTATTTGCTTTAAATCCGTGTAAAAATTGTATTGTATTTTCAATAATTTTTGAACGTTCAGCTTCGTAACCTATAAAATTTGAAAGACAAACTGTATCTGGTGTATTAATGCCTGTTAATTTACCAATGTTTCCTGAATATTCCCATACAAAAGCTTTATATCGGCCAAATAAGCCACAGCCGTTGTTTTTGTAATATTCAGACAAGTAAGAAATACACTCGCTCCATTTCTTGCAATAATAGAAATGGTTTTTTACTTCGTAATATTCTGTTGAAACACTTGTATTGTTCATTAAAGAGTTTAAATTGATATTATAATCTGGAAGATTATTTATTATTTCAGAAGCAATTATATTATCTTCACAATATTCTAATGCTTGTACTTTTAATTCAGAAGAAGACAAGTTTGCTATAATTTGCAAGTTATTTAAATCATTTGCAGCTACTTTGTGAAGATAAGTTTCGTTTTGGTTCATTTTGTTTGATTCACAACTTAGAGAATAGGGATTTTCATCAAAAAGGATAAGCTCAATAATATAATCTTTTAGAGAATTATAAGAGCTGCAACATAAACTGTAGAAAAAGTCAGAATATAATTTAGTAAAACTGCCTAAATCAAATTTTCCTATTTCAAGATATTCTGTAAGTAAGTAGAGTTTTGTTAAAACCTTATCTTCTAGTAAACCCCTATATACAGAAATAGAATCAAAGGCTAGTTTTACCCTGATTAACTTATTGTTTAAATAAGAATTATTCATAATTTTACCTCCTAGCATAATAATAGAATAATTTATTTTTTATTTTAAAAGTTCAGACTTTTGATATTTTAGAGTATAATATACTCCTTGTTTAATAATCTGTCAATTAACAGCAATTTTGAAATTTGCAAAAAATAATAAAATAAAGGTTGACAATTCATAATAAAAACCGTATTATTTATAATAAATATGATGATTAAATTGTTAAAGAATATAATTAATCTTCTGATTAATGCATATATATTTAATAGTTCATTCAATAAATAAAAACTATGACAGGGACAAGTATGTAGATTTCGTATTTTACAGAGAGCGGGGATTGGTGAAAACCCGTAAATAGATTCTACAGAAACTCACCCTTGAGTTGCAGGCTGAAATTTAGTAAGCTGTGCCGGTTTACGCCGTTATAAAATTAAGTAAAAATTTGGGTGGTACCGCGGCAGACTCTCGCCCCAAGCTAGAGGTCTGTCTTTTTTTATTTCAATTTTTAAGGAAGGGATGGAGATAATATGATCCAAAGAATTTTTATATTTGATACAACGCTCAGAGATGGAGAGCAGACTCCTGGAGTAAACTTAAACAAACTTGAAAAACTTGAGATTGCAAAACAGTTAGATAGACTTGGTGTAGATGTTATCGAAGCAGGATTTCCGGTAGCAAGCAATGGAGATTTTGAAGCGGTAAAATTAATTGCTCAAAATGTTAAAAGACCTATAATAGCAGGATTAGCTCGAGCGGTAAAAGGAGATATTGATAGAGCTTGGGAAGCGCTTAAATATGCAGAAAAACCAAGAATACACACTTTTATTGCAACTTCTGATCTGCATATGAAGCATAAACTAAATATGTCACCTGATGAAGTATTAAACAGAGCAGCTGAAATGGTCAGATATGCAAAATCTTTGTGTAATGATATAGAGTTTTCTCCAGAAGATGGAACAAGGACGAATCCAGAGTTTTTATATAAAGTTTTAGAAGCAGTAATAGACGCAGGAGCAACAGTTGTTAATATTCCTGATACTGTAGGCTATACTGTACCAAATGAGTTTGGAGCCTTTATCCGAGGTATTAGAGAAAATGTTCCAAATATTGATAAAGCTGTTATCAGTGTGCATTGCCACAATGATTTAGGTCTTGCTGTAGCTAATTCTATTGCTGCAATTGAAAATGGTGCATCACAAGTTGAATGTGCAGTTAATGGACTTGGGGAAAGAGCTGGTAATGCAGCTTTAGAGGAAGTTGTTATGGCTCTTAGGACTCGAAGGGATTTATATAAAATTGAAAATGATATTACAACTGAGCAGATTCATAAGACAAGCGAACTTGTAAGACAGCTTACGGGAATTCAAATTCAGCCCAATAAAGCTATTGTTGGTGCAAATGCTTTTGCACATGAGTCAGGTATACATCAACATGGCGTATTAAATTGCAGAGAAACTTATGAGATAATGACTCCTGAGTCTATTGGTTTAAAGAAAAGTATGGTAGTGCTTGGTAAACATTCAGGAACTCATGCTTTTGAACAAAGACTTAAAGAATTAGGGTATAATAATTTAAGTGCAGAAAAGGTAGCTGAAGCTTTTCAAAAATTCAAGGAATTGGCAGATAGGAAAAAGGAAATACACGATGAAGATATAGAATCCTTAATCAGACAGGAAATAGTTCATGAAAAAGAAGTTTTTCAGTTAGAATCTTTTCATATATCTAGCGGTAATAATTTAAGTGCAACAGCTACAGTGAGAATACGAAAGGGAGAAGAAATAATTGAAGAAGCTGCTGTTGGAGAAGGTCCTATTAATGCAGCATTTAAGGCTATAGATAGAGCTGTTAATATTCCTGTAAATTTAAAGGATTATTTCTTAAAGTCAATTACTGGTGGAACAGATGCTTTAGGTGAAGTTTCTGTCAAAGTTGAAAATAATGAGAAAGTTTATACAGGCAGAGGCATTAGCATTGATATTATAGAAGCCAGTGCTAAAGCGTATTTAAGTGCTATAAATAGAATGGTTAATGATTCAGAAACGTTTTCAATAAAATAATTCAAATTTCAGAAAAAAGAAGGTTGACTTTTTGATTTAAACATAGTAGATTAATAATTAACATATAAGGAAATACAAGCTATGAAGGGAAGAGTATGTAATAGTATTGTTTCAAAGAGAGCGGGGAAAGGTGAAAGCCCGTAAACAAAATATTGCAGAAAATCATCCTGGAGCTGCAGGCTGAACTTATAGTAAGCTGTGCCGGCAAGTGCCGTTATGTAAATGAGTTAAAATTGGGTGGTACCGCGACAGACTTCTCGCCCCAGGGTAGAGGTCTGTTTTTTTATATCTAAAATGAATATATTAAACCCACACTTTACATAGTAAGGTGGGATATAAAACATAAATTGTTGAAAGGTGGAATTAAAATGGCAAAAATGTATTATGATCATGATGCAAATTTAGAATTATTAATGGGTAAAAAGGTTGCAATTATTGGTTATGGAAGTCAAGGGCATGCACATGCTTTAAACCTTAAGGAAAGCGGTGTAGATGTTGTTGTAGGTTTATATAAGGGTAGTAAGTCATGGGAAGTAGCAGAAGAAGCAGGGCTTAAAGTTATGGAGGCTGCAGATGCTGTAAAAGCAGCTGATTTTATAATGATTCTTATCCCAGATGAAAAACAGGCTAAGCTTTATCAAGACAGTATAGAGCCTAATTTAACAGAAGGAAAAGCTTTATTATTTGCACATGGCTTTAATATTCACTTTGGACAAATTAAACCTCCAGCTTTTGTTGATGTATTTATGGTAGCTCCAAAAGGACCTGGCCATACTGTGAGAAGTCAGTATCAAGAAGGAAAAGGAGTACCTTGTTTAATTGCTGTATATCAAGATTATTCTGGTAAAGCTAAAGAATATGCTTTAGCTTATGCAAAAGGAATTGGTGGTGCAAGAGCTGGTGTGCTTGAAACTACCTTCAAGGAAGAAACTGAAACTGATTTGTTTGGTGAACAGGCAGTTCTTTGCGGTGGAGTTACAGAACTTATAAAAGCTGGTTTTGAAACTTTAGTTGAAGCGGGATATCAACCAGAAAGCGCTTACTTTGAATGTCTTCACGAAATGAAGCTTATTGTAGATTTAATCAATCAAGGCGGATTAAGCTACATGAGATACTCAATAAGCGATACAGCAGAATTTGGTGATTATTCAACAGGTAAGAGATTAATTACTGAGGAAACAAGAAAAGAGATGAAAAAGGTTCTTTCAGAAATTCAAGATGGAACTTTTGCTAGAAAGTGGATATTAGAAAATCAAACTAATCGTCCTTCCTTTAACGCAATAAGAAGAAGAGAACAGGAACATCAAATAGAAAAAGTAGGTAAAGAGTTAAGAAAAATGATGCCTTGGATTCAAAATAAGTAATAAAGTATTTTTAGATACTAATATAGTCAATATATCCTAGGAATATAAATGTTCCTAGGATGTCCTTAAGGAGGGGATACCAATGGGTATGACAATGACACAAAAAATTCTGGCTGCTCATGCGGGGGTAAAAAGTGTAAAAGCAGGGGAACTAATTAAAGCTAAATTAGATTTAGTATTAGGAAATGATGTAACAACACCTGTTGCAGTAAAGGAATTTGAAAAGATAGGAATAAATAAAGTTTTTGATAAGAAGAAAATAGCCATTGTTCCAGATCACTTCACTCCAAATAAGGATATTAAGTCTGCAGAACAATGTAAATGCATAAGAAATTTTGCTAAAAAAATGGAAATAGAAAACTATTTTGAAATTGGTCAAATGGGAATTGAGCATGCTTTAATTCCAGAGCAAGGTTTAGTAGTAGCTGGAGATGTTGTTATTGGTGCAGATTCTCATACATGTACCTATGGAGCCTTAGGAGCTTTTTCTACAGGAATCGGAAGTACAGATATGGCAGCAGGAATGGCCACAGGTGAAGCTTGGTTTAAAGTTCCTGAAGCTATTAAATTTGTATTAAAAGGAGAGCTAGCTCCTTGGGTAAGCGGAAAAGATGTCATTCTTCATATAATAGGAGAAATAGGAGTGGATGGAGCTCTTTATAAGTCTATGGAGTTTACAGGCGAAGGTATAAAAAATCTTTCAATGGATGATAGGTTTACAATGGCTAACATGGCTATTGAAGCTGGAGCTAAAAATGGAATTTTTGAAGTTGACGAGAAAACTATTGATTATATAAAGACACATTCCACAAAGGAATACAAAGTTTATAAAGCAGATGAAGATGCTGAATATACTAGAGTTATTGAAATAGATTTATCCTCAATCAAGCCTACAGTAGCCTTCCCGCATTTACCAGAAAATACAAGAACTATTGATGAAGTTGGAGATATAAAAATAGATCAAGTAGTTATCGGTTCCTGCACTAACGGAAGAATCGAAGATATGAGAATTGCCGCAAAAATTTTAAAAGGAAGAAAAGTACATCCTGATGTAAGAGCGATTATTTTCCCAGCTACACAAAAAATTTATTTGCAGGCTTTGAGGGAAGGACTATTAGAGATTTTTGTAGAAGCTGGTGTTGCAGTCAGCACTCCTACCTGTGGTCCTTGTCTTGGAGGGCATATGGGGATATTAGCCAGCGGAGAGAGAGCTGTTACAACTACAAATAGAAATTTTGTGGGAAGAATGGGGCATATAGAAAGTGAAATATATTTGGCAAGTCCTGCAGTTGCGGCTGCTTCAGCAGTAACAGGGAAAATATCTTCACCGAAAGAACTTGGTTTGTAGGAAAGGCGGGATAAAAAATGTTAAAAGGAAAAGCTATTGTATATGGAAATAATGTGGATACGGATGTAATTATTCCTGCAAGATATTTAAATACTAGTGATCCTAAAGAATTGGCAATGCACTGTATGGAGGATTTAGATTGCAATTTTATAAATAGAGTGAAACCAGGAGATGTAATGGTTGCAGGAAAAAATTTTGGCTGTGGTTCTTCTAGAGAACATGCTCCTATAGCAATTAAGGCTTCAGGAATAAGCTGTGTTATTGCAGAAACTTTTGCTAGAATTTTTTATAGGAACGCTATTAATACAGGTCTTCCTATTTTAGAGTGTCCAGAAGCGGTAAAGGATATTGAAGACAATAATGAAATTACTATTGATGTAAGTACAGGAATTATTACAAACATAACAAAGAATAAAACCTATCAGGCTGAACCTTTTCCGCCTTTTATTCAGGAAATTATGAAGGCTGAGGGATTAATAAATTACTTAGCAAAGGCGGTGAGGGAATAATGAAAATCGCTGTTATTTCAGGAGATGGTATAGGTCCAGAGGTTACAAAACAAGCCTTAAAGGTTCTTGATGCAGTATCTAAAAAATATAATTTCTCATATGAAGTTGAGGAAGTGCTTATGGGAGGAACTGCTATAGATAAAACCGGTATACCTCTTCCTGAGGAAACTGTTAATGTATGTTTAAACAGTGATGCTGTTCTTTTAGGTGCAGTTGGAGGAGTAAAGTGGGATACACTTCCAGGTCATCTCAGGCCAGAAGCTGGTCTTTTAGGGCTTAGAAAGGCTCTTGGAGTTTTTGCAAATTTAAGACCAGCAATTTTATTTCCACAACTAAAATCAGCTTCTACTTTAAAAGAAGAAGTACTTGGAGATGGGCTTGACATCATGGTAATTCGTGAACTAATTGGAGGAGCCTATTTTGGTGAGAAAAAGAGGATAGAAACTGAAGAAGGAACTAAAGCTTGGGATACTATGATGTACTCTGCTCATGAGATTGAGAGAATTTCTCATGTAGCTTTTAAAGCAGCAATGAAAAGGAAAAATAAGCTTACCTTGGTAGATAAGGCAAATGTGCTTGAAAGCTCTAGACTTTGGAGAGAAATAGTATTTAAAATAGCAAAGGAGTATCCAGAGGTAGACCTGAGTACTATGTATGTGGATAATGCAGCTATGCAGCTAATTAGAAATCCAAGGCAATTTGATTTAATATTAACAGAAAATTTATTTGGAGATATTTTAAGTGATGAAGCTTCTATGCTTACTGGTTCACTTGGTATGCTTCCATCTGCAAGCCTTGGAGAAGGAAAAAGGGGATTATACGAGCCTATTCATGGTTCTGCACCAGATATTGCAGGACAGGATAAGGCAAACCCAGTAGCTGCAATTTTAAGCGTTGCTATGATGCTTAGATACAGCTTTGATATGGAGGAAGCAGCAAACAGTATTGAAGTTGCTGTTTCTAAGGTATTGGATGAAGGTTATCGTACATTAGATATTCACGAGATAGAAACAAAAATTGTTGGTACAGAAATGATGGGAGATTTAATTGCAGAAAGAATTTGAACAATTTCCAGGAAGGGGGACTATAATAAATGAAACTAAAGGGTGCAGAAGCGTTGTTGGAATGTTTAAAAGAACAAGAAGTTGATGTTGTTTTTGGATATCCAGGAGGGACGGTGCTGCCAATATATGATGCTTTATATGATTATAGAGAAATAAAGCATATAATTACAGCTCATGAACAAGGTGCAACACATGCTGCTGACGGATATGCTAGGGCAACTGGAAAAGTAGGAGTGGTTATAGCAACCTCAGGTCCTGGAGCAACTAATACTGTTACTGGTATAGCTACAGCCTATAGGGATTCTGTTCCAATTGTGGTTATTACAGGGCAGGTATCACGTAATCTATTAGATAAAGATTCCTTTCAGGAAGTTGATATTGTAAGTATAACCAGCACTATAACTAAAAAAAGCTATCAGATTAAGGAAGCAGAAGATATTCCTAGAATCGTTAGAGAAGCTTTTGAGCTTGCTCGTTCTGGGAGACCGGGTCCTGTTTTAATAGATATTCCTAAGGATTTGCAGACATTGTATATAGATTATGAGCCAGATTCAATAGATGTTTCCTATAATCCTGAAAAAGAAATTAGCTGTGATGATAGCTTGAAGGAACAGTTTGAAAGAAATCTTATAGAGGCTATTGAGATAATTAATAATAGCGAAAGACCAATGATTTTTGCAGGCGGAGGAGTTAATATTTCAGGGGCAAATAATGAGCTTCTTAGGTTTGCAGAAAAAATAAAAGCACCAGTTACCTGTTCTCTTATGGGAATGGGAGCTTTTCCGGGTAACCACCCGTATTTTACAGGTATGGTTGGAATGCATGGAACAAAGTATTCTAATATTGCAATAAATAACTGCGATGTGCTTATAGCTGTTGGTGTAAGATTTAGTGATAGAGTAGTAAGTAATAAAGACAGCTTTGCAAAAAAAGCTAAAATTATTCATATAGATATTGACCAAGGAGAATTTGGAAAGATTATCCAGGTTGATACAGAGCTTTGGGGCGATGTAAAAAATATATTGATTAACCTTAATGAAAAAGTAAAAGAAAAAGAAGAAAGTGAATGGAATAAACAGATACAGCATTGGAAGGAAAGTTATCCTTTAAAATATAAAAATAACGGAGGAGTAAGTCCAAAAAAAGTTTTAGAAATGCTCTATGAACTTTCTGAAGGAAAGGTTATTATAACTACAGAGGTAGGGCAAAATCAAATTTGGGCTGCTCAGTTTTATAAATATTTAGAACCTAGAACTTTTATATCTTCTGGTGGACTTGGAACTATGGGCTATGGACTTGGAGCTGCTATAGGAGCTTCAATCGGTAAGCCTGGAACTAAAGTAGTCAATGTTGCAGGTGATGGAAGTTTTAAAATGAATTCAATAGAACTTGCTACTGTTTCAAGGAATAAGCTGCCTATTATTCAGCTTGTGTTTAATAATCATGCTCTTGGAATGGTTCGACAGTGGCAGGATTTATTTTATGGAGGAAGATTTTTTGAAACTACTTTAGGACCAGATGTAGATTTTGTTGATTTGGCAAAAGCTTATAAAATAAAGGCTGTAAAGATAGATGAAGATGATAAGATAGAAAAAGTGTTGAAAGAAGCATTAGAAAGTGATGAGCCTATTCTTATAGAATGTGATATTCACTGTGATGATAAAGTTTTTCCAATTGTACCTCCAGGAGAGGCTATTCATAATACTATAGAAACTGCTTAAATTCTGATGAAAATATAATAAAGGCCTCTAGTATGTATATATTTGCAGGCCTTGAAGTTTATAATAAAGAAAATTTGTAAAACAAAAGGAGGCTATGTTTTGTTATATAGAAGCACTCGAGTACAGGAAAATATGGTTAGGGCATCTGAAGCCATTATTAGAGGAATTGCTTCTGATGGTGGGTTGTATGTACCAGAGCAATTTCCTAAAATAGATAAGTCTTTTGATGAGCTTTCAAAGATGAGCTATCAGGAAATAGCTTTTTATGTCTTAAAAAAATATTTTGATGATTTTTCAGATGAAGAACTTAAAGATTGTATATATAAAGCTTATGATGATAAGTTTGAAACACCGGAAATAGCACCTTTAAGCTATAATGCAGGAGTTTATTTCTTAGAACTTTATCATGGAAAAACTTTAGCTTTTAAAGATATGGCTCTTAGCATACTACCTCATTTATTGAAAACAGCAGCAAAAAAGCTAAATATAAATAAAGAAATTGTTATTCTTACGGCTACATCTGGAGATACTGGAAAAGCAGCCTTAGAGGGTTTTGCAGATGTTGAGGGTACAAAAATTATCGTATTTTATCCAAAGGATGGAGTAAGTGAAATTCAGAAGAAACAAATGACTACACAAGAAGGTAATAACACTTTTGTAGTTGGTATTGAAGGAAATTTTGATGATGCACAGACCGGAGTTAAAGAAATATTTAACGATAGCGAATTTAATAAACTTTTAAATGAAAAAGGATATTTATTTTCCTCCGCTAACTCTATTAATATAGGAAGACTAGTGCCTCAAATAGTATATTATGTTTATACTTATGCTGTTTTATGGGGAGAGAAAAAAATAAAAAATGGTGAGAGCATAAATATTGCAGTACCTACAGGGAATTTTGGGAATATACTGGCTGCTTTTTATGCAAAGTTAATGGGGGTACCTATAGGAAAATTAATTTGTGCATCAAATGAAAATAAAGTTCTTGCTGATTTTATTAATACAGGAATTTATGATAGAAGAAGAGATTTTTTTGTAACAAATTCTCCATCAATGGATATTCTTATATCGAGCAACTTGGAGAGATTTTTATATGAAATTAGCGGTAGAGATAACAAATTAATAACCATGCTAATGGAGCAGCTTTCAAAAGAAGGCTGGTATGAGATAAATGAAGAGATGAAGAAAAAGCTGGAATGCTTATATGCAGATTTTGCAACAGAAGATGAAACTTTATCAGCTGTAAAGAAGGTACAGGAAGATTCTCATTATTTAATAGATACTCACACAGCTGTAGCTTATGAAGTTTATGAAAAATATAAAAAGAGTACTGGTGATGAAACTGTTACTGTAATAGCGTCTACTGCAAGTCCTTTCAAATTTGCAGGAAGTATGAATAAAGCTTTAAATTTCTCAGATAACACCGTGTCGGATTTTGATATAATTGATGATATGTCAAAAAAATATGATATTCAAATACCTAAGAGCATACAAAGCTTAAAGAATAAAGAGATAAGACACAAGGTTACTTGTAAAAAGGATGAAATGAAAGAGTTAATTAAAAAGTTTCTAATGATGTAGGTGAGAGTTATGATAGAGGTAAAAGTTCCTGCTACAAGTGCTAATATGGGCCCAGGATTTGATTGTCTTGGAATAGCTGTTAATATGTATAATAAATTTGCTGTTGAAGAAATAGAAAATGGGCTTATTTTTCAGGGTGGAGATGAGAAGTATAATAATGAAGAAAATTTAGTATATGTAGCCATGAAAAAATGTTTTGATAAGATTGGTTATAAGCCCAAAGGATTAAAAATATGTATTGAGAATGATATTCCTATATCAAGAGGTCTTGGAAGCAGTGCAGCCTGTGTAGTAGGAGGAATAGTTTGTGCAAATGAATTAGCGGGAGGAATTTTAACTAGGCAAGAACTTTTAGAGTTAGCTGTGGAGATGGAAGGACATCCAGATAATATTACGCCAGCACTTTTTGGAGGTATGACTGTTTCAATATATGAAAATAACAAGGTATATTCTAGCAGTGTAAATGTAAAAAAAGGTATTAAATTCTGTGCTCTCATACCAGATTTTACTTTATCAACAGAGAAAGCAAGAGCGGTACTTCCAAAAAATATTGAATTTAGCCAAGGTATATTTAATATAGGAAGAACAGCACTTATGATTGCTGCATTAAATAATGGAGATTTCCATTTGATAAAACAGGCTTGTAAGGATAAGCTGCATGAAGATTATAGAGCTGAGCTTATAGATAGTTTCTATGCAGTAAAGGAAGAATGCGAAAAACTGAATTGTTTAGGTGTATATTTAAGTGGTGCTGGTCCAACAATTATGGTAATGCTTGAAGAAGAAAATCATGATTTTTGTCGTGAAATTAAGAAATTCTTAAAGAGTTTACAAAGCAAGTGGGAGATTAGAGAACTTCAAATTGATTGTGAAGGTACAGTAGTTAGGCATGTAAGCTGAATTAATGTAGTAAATGGAGGTTGCTTTATGGATAAGGTCAGAATTGCACTTTTAGGTTTAGGTAATGTGGGAAAAGGTGTTTGGAATATACTAAAGTCTAATAGAGAAGCAATTGTAAAAAGAGCTGGCTGTGAGATAGAGATTGCAAAAATACTTGTTAATGATATTAATAAACAAAGGAATATTGATGTTCCAAAGGAGCTTTTAACTACTAATATTGATGAAATATTAAGAGACGATAGTATAAAGGTAGTAGTTGAGGTTATGGGAGGTCTGGAACCAGCTAAGGAATATATATTAGATGCTATCAGAAGGAAAAAGCATGTGGTTACAGCAAATAAACTTCTTATAGCCATGAATGGAGACCAAATTTTTAAGGAAGCAGAAGAAAACGAAGTAATTGTAAACTTTGAAGCCAGTGTCTGCGGTGGAATTCCTATCATTCATGGAATTAATGAAAGTTTAACTGCCAATAGGATAGAAAAGATTGTTGGTATAATTAATGGAACTACTAATTATATTTTAACTAAAATGACTTTAGAAAAAATGAGCTTTGAAGATGCATTAAAAGAAGCTCAGGAAAAGGGGTATGCCGAGGCAGATCCTACCTCAGATGTAGAGGGATATGATGCGGTTTATAAATTAGCTATTCTAACTAAACTTGCTTTTGACACAAGAGTAGATGTAGATAACATTTATAGAGAAGGTATTACAAAAATAAAGCCGGTTGATATAGCATATGCAAAAGAATTTGGATATGTTATTAAGTTATTAGCTGCTGTTAAAGAAGTAAATGAAAGGCTTGAACTTAGAGTTCACCCAGCAATGATTCCAGTCATTCATCCATTAGCAAATGTAAATGATTCTTTCAATGCCGTGTTTATTAAAGGGAATGCGGTAGGAGATTTAATGCTTTATGGAAGGGGAGCAGGGGAGCTTCCAACAGGTAGTGCTGTAGTGGGTGATATTATTTCTGTTTTAAGAAATGGAGTTGAGAGGTCAGGCTTTACTACTGCTAACTATGCTCATAAAGATATTATTCCAATGGAAGAGGTTAAGTCCAAGTATTATATAAGGATTTTAGTTAAGGATATGCCAGGAGTTTTAGGGCAGATAGCCACTATATTTGGCGAAAATGAAGTCAGCATATTATCATTTATACAAAAACCAGAAAAACAAGACAAAGATGATTATGTAACTATTGTTTTTGTTACTCACGATACTTATGAAGATAATATTAATAAGTCCCTTGTAAAAATAACTGAATTAGAAGCTATAAGCAAGGTTGAAAATATAATAAGAATCGAAAATCTAGAATAATAATATTAAAAGTGCTGTGTTGGATAACTTATATATCTAGCACAGTTTTTTTTATGTAAATTTTGATAAAATAGTGTTAAATAATGATGCTGAATTAAAAAATATAAGCTTTAAGTAAAGAACAAAAAAATATATAAACTGTTGTTAACAAAATTGCATGGAAGTGATATTATAGTCTTATGTGAAAAAAAGAAGCACTACATACAAAGGAGATTAAGTTATGAAAGTTAATTTTTATACCTCTAATCGAGAATATATTGAAAAGAAAAATGAGTTTGACAGAGCAATACAAGCTGTTGTTGAGAAAGGAAATTTTATATTAGGAGAACAAGTAGCACAACTAGAAAAAGACATAGAAAAATATACAGGAGCAAAGTACGCAATTGGTGTAGCATCAGGTACAGATGCTTTGATTATTGCTTCAGATGTGCTTGGATTTAAAGATGGAAAAGAAGTTATAACTTCACCTTTTACTTTTCTGGCCTCTACTTCCTGCATAACAAAGCATAGAGGAAAACCGGTATTTGTAGATATAGATGAAGATACTTTTGGAATAGATGTCAGCAAAATTGAGGAGAGAGTAAACGAAAATACAGTTGGAATACTCCCAATACATTTATTTGACCAAATGACTGATATGGATAAAATTATGGATATAGCTAACAGGCATAAGCTTAAAGTGCTTGAAGATGCTGCAGAAGCCTTCGGTATGAGATGGAAGGGGAATAGTGAAACTTATAGACATTCTGGTACTATTGGGGATTTTGGGGTATATTCCTTCTTTCCAACTAAGACTTTAGGAGGCTATGGAGATGGCGGGATGATAGTTACAAATGATGAGGACTTAGCTAAGAAGGTTAAAAGTTTAAGAGTACATGGAGCATCGAAAAAATATCATTATGACTATATCGGTTATAATTCAAGGTTAGATACGCTTCAAGCATCAATTTTATCCGTTAAGTTAAAATATATAGATGAAGCAATTAAAAAAAGAGAAGAAATAGCTGATTTATATAAAGAGAGATTAGCTGACTGTGAGTTTATAAGATTACCTAAAGTTAAGGGCGAACAAAAGCAAGTATATTACGTATTTAATATATTAGCTGAAAAAAGAGATGAGCTTGCAGAGTATTTAAAACAAAATGAAATTGGCTATAGCATTTACTATCCTATGCCTCTTCATCTGCAAAAATGTTTTGAATATCTAGGATATAAAAAAGGAGACTTCCCAGTAGCTGAAAGAGTTTCAAAGCAGATTTTAGCTCTTCCTATTTATCCTGAAATTACTGCTGAGGAAGTAGAGTTTGTATGTGAAACAATTAAGAAATTTTATAGAAAATAATTAACTTAATAGAAGAAAGAAGGCTTAATATGTTAAATAAAAAAATACCATTTTCACCACCAGATATAACAGAAGAAGAGATAGAAGCTGTTGTTCAGGTTCTAAAATCAGGCTGGATTACAACAGGACCTAAAACAGCCGAATTTGAAGAAAACTTAGCAAACTACTGTAAGACTAAGCATGCTGTTGCATTAAACAGTAACACTGCAGGGTTGGAACTAATACTGAAAGTGTTGGGGATAGGTGGAGATGATGAAGTTATAACTACCCCTTATACTTTTGCAGCTACTTCTAATGTACTTGTACATAGAAATATAAGACCAACTTTTGTTGATTTAAAAAAAGATACTTTTTTTATAGATATTGAAAAAATAGCAGATGCTATAACTCCTAAAACAAAAGCTATAATGACAGTAGATATTGCAGGAGTACCAGTAGATTATGACGCAGTGAAAGAAGTAATAAAAGCAAAGAAGCGTGAAGATATAGTTCTTATTTCAGATTCAGCGCATTCCTTTGGAGCAACTTATAAGGGTGATAAGGTAGGAGGACAGTTTGATTTTCACGTGTATTCTTTTCATGCAGTAAAAAATCTTACCACTGCAGAAGGGGGAGCAATAACTTTTAATGATAATAGATTTCAAGGTAAAGAGGATTTATATAGAGAATTAAAGTATACTTCTCTGCATGGTCAAACAAAGGATGCTCTTTCTAAGATGAAAGCAGGGGCATGGAAGTATGATATAGTTACTGATGGATTTAAGTCAAACATGACTGATATAATGGCAGCTATAGGTATTGTTCAGCTTAAAAGATTTGATGCTATGATGAATATAAGAAGAGAGTTACACCATATTTATAATAGTATACTTAAAGATAGGGATTGGGCAATACTTCCTTTTGATAAAGAAGGAAACACAGAAACCTGTTATCACTTATATCCATTAAGAATAAAAGGTTTCAGTGAAGAACAAAGAGATGCTTTAATTCAAATGATGGCAGAAAAAGATATTGCTACAAATGTTCATTTTATGCCTCTTCCAATGCTTACTCTCTATAAGAATATGGGTTACAAGATAGAGGATTATCCTAATGCCTATGCACAATATGCAAATGAAATATCACTGCCGCTTTATTCAATTCTTAAGGCTGAGGATGCTGAATATGTTGCAAAGGAATTGATTAAATGTGTAGAAAAGATTTTAAGTTAATGTAATTATAAGTGAAATAAAAATCTCATTTTGTCATGTTTTTTGCATATGATAAAGTGAGATTTTTATTTTAAGGAGAGAAAAGGGTAATATTAAAAGTTTTTAAGTAAACAATAATGTATAAGGAATATAGCTTTTGCAGGAGGAAGGGTAATGAAAAGAGGAGCAGCTGAAAGAAATTTTAGAAAGCTTAAAAATCAGATTCACCAGATTAATGAAATAGTGAGGCATACAAAAACAAATTCACTCTGGGAACATGAAGCTTCTGTAAGAAAAAAGCTGAAGGAATTAAGAGAATATGAAGACTTTGATTTTAAGGATTATAAGAGTGTTTATCAAGGGTATTTGGATATATTAGAGCATATATCAATAAGATTGATAGAAGATTACAATAAGAAAAATAAAACAGATTTTTATTATGATGAGATAGTAAATAAACATTATGATAGTTTTTTAAAATCTGGAATAATAAGTGTGCTTATAAGTGAGCATATACCTGCTATAGCTTCAGAGGAATTTGAAAGAGTATTTCCTGATAATCCAAAGGATGAATATTTAGAAGCAAGAAGACTCAAACGAAAATTCTATCTTCACTTGGGAGAAACAAATACAGGAAAGACTTATAATGCTATTCAAAGGCTGAAAGCTTGTTCTAAGGGAGTATATCTTTCACCTTTAAGAATTTTAGCTTTAGAAAATTTTGAGAGATTAAATAGAGAAGGAGTAAAGTGCAGTCTTATAACTGGTGAAGAGGAAATTAGAGTAGAAGGTGCTTTTCATGTAGCTTGCACTATAGAAAAATTAAATGTTCATGAAGATTACGAAGTTGGCATAATTGATGAAATTCAGATGATAGATGATGATCAAAGAGGAGCAGCTTGGACTAGAGCGCTGCTGGGATTAAAGTGTAAAGAGATACATGTCTGCGGTGCGTTAAATTCAAAGAAAATACTAACTAAAATCTTAGAGGATTGTGGAGAGGAATATGAAATAAAGGAGTATAAGAGGGAAATACCTTTAGAGATTGATTATAAGTCTTTTACTTCCAAAAATATAGAGCCAGGGGATGCATTAGTAGTATTCTCTAAAAAGAGAGTATTGGAATTAGCATATCATTATTCAGATTTAGGTATAAAATCAAGTCTGATTTATGGTGATTTACCGCCAGAGGTAAGAAGAAAACAATACGAACAATTCATTAATAAAGAAACCTCTATATTGATTACAACTGATGCCATTGGAATGGGTGTAAATTTACCTATTAGAAGAATAATCTTTATGGATATTAAAAAATTTGATGGAAATGAAGTTAGATATTTAAATTCTCAGGAAGTTAAACAAATTGCAGGAAGAGCAGGAAGAAAAGGAATTTATGATGTAGGTTATGTGGCAGCTTGTGGAGATAATGCACAATTTATTAGAGATAACTTGGAAAGTGAAGATAGTTGGATAAGAGAAGCAGTGCTTGGACCAAGTGAAGCAATATTAAAGGTAAAAAACCTTCCGTTAAAAGAAAAGCTGGCTCTTTGGAGTACAAAAAAAGAAAAGGTGCCTTTCTATCGGAAAATGGATATAAGTGAGTACATAATTATTCTTGAAAATTTAAAAGGCTATAAGCTGAATGAAGAAATTCAATGGAATTTATTAAGAATTCCTTTTGATGTTTCTAATCCTGATATGATGAGTACATTTTTAAGTTATGTAGATGAAAGGTTTATAGCAAAGAGAGAAGTTATATCAAAACCTGAAAATTACAAAGGGGGATTATATGACTTTGAAGTTTATTATCAAAAGATTAATCTGTACTATTCTTTTTCAAAGACATTTAATTTGGATTTTGATGAAGAATGGGTATATGAAGCTAGGCTTAAGGTTAGCTCTGCTATAAATGATATATTAAGAAATATTTAAGCAAAAACTCGGTTAAAGCCGGGTTTTTATTACCTAAAGACAAAGCATTAGAAAGATGATATAATATTTGCGAAAAACTTACATTAAACTTATTAAGATGTGTAACAATAAGGAGGATTATATGAGTAATATTGCAGGAGAAGGCTGTGAAATACTAGTTCCTTTTACAGAAAGAAAATCTCTTGAAGTAATAGAAAAGAGTATTACAACTACTTATAGAAAACATATTTGGGCAAAGTTCATTAAAGCAATAAATGATTATAAGCTTGTAGAAGAAGGAGATAAAGTAGCAGTAGCTATCTCTGGAGGAAAAGACAGCTTATTAATGGCAAAGTTATTTCAGATTTTACATAGATACAGCAAGGTAAAGTTTGAATTGGAATTTATTGTTGCAGATCCAGGTTATCACTCTAATATAAAAGAGCTTTTAATAGATAACTGCAGACATCTCAATATTCCTATAAAAATTTTCAACTCAGGTATATTTGAAGTTGTAGACAAAATCGCAAAAGATTATCCATGTTATATGTGTGCTAAAATGAGACGAGGTGCACTATATTCAAAAGCTCAGGAATTAGGCTGCAACAAATTGGCCTTAGGACATCATTTTAATGATGTTATTGAGACAACCCTTCTGAATGTACTTTATACTGGTAACTTTAGTACTATGATGCCTAAGCTAAAGGCAGATAACTTTGAAAATATGGAGCTTATAAGACCATTATATTATATAGATGAAATGTATATTGAGCGATTTACTCAAAACAGCGGAATATGGCCTTTAAACTGTGCTTGTATGGTTGCTGCAAAAAAGATAGGCAATAAACGTTATGAAATTAAAGCTTTAATTAAAGAATTAAAGAAAAATTTCAATGATGTTGATAAATCAATTTTTAGAGCAGCTCAAAACGTTAATATGGACGCCATACTTGGATGGAAAAAAGAAGGAGAAAAATTTTCATTTTTAGATTTTTATGATAAAGAGTAGCAAAAATCTATTTTTATAATTTAACACTTCCCTTCAAGTTTAAACTAAATTAAGTAAAAAATATTCTACAATGTTTATATAAAATAAATTATGCTTTATAATTATGTTATTATAAAAGCATATGGAGGCTAGTAATGATAAAAATATGGGGAAAAATTGTAAAAAATAATAAAATATTAAAAGATGCTGTAGTAACTTCAGATATAGAAGGAACTTACCAAGATAACTTAAAACAGTGTATAAATGAATTATGTTATAAGTTTGATATACAAAAACCTTATTGGCTTCCTACAAATATGGAAGAATATAATAAAAGAGGTAAAACCATATTTAACTCTCATAATTTTATGGAAGAAATAGATTTTGATAAGTTTATAATTGAGGAACTAGATGCCAAAAAGTAAACTATTTTTTGCAAATCATTTCGATTTTGAAAATTAAATTTGAAGTGGAGCTGGTAGCATGATATACGGCAATATTGAAGGTATTAGGAATTTAATATTGGATAGATTGGAAAGCCTTTATGAAGTAAATATTAGCAGAGAAAATGTTTTTGAAAGTGAACTTTCTTCAGTTTTATGTGAAGTTACAAATAAAATTGGTAGAGAGGTAAGTGCAGCTATTGATAGAAAAGGAAGAGTTATAAGTGTAGCGGTAGGGGACAGTACTACTGTAGAAATGCCGATTATAGATGTAAAAGAAAAAAAGCTTTCTGGTGTTAGGATAATACATACACACCCAAGCGGAGTATCAACACTTTCAGCATTAGATCTTTCGGCTCTTATAAAGCTTAAGTTAGACTGCATTGTGGCACTTTCAGAAATAGATGGTAAATGTGCAGAAGCAAGTATAGGCTTTTGTACTGTAGAAAATGATATATTAACAGCAGAAACGATTGGGCCTCTTTCTGTAGAAGCTGCTATGAATTTTGATTATTTAGACAGGATAAATTATATAGAAAGCATATTAAAACAAAACGAACTTGAGGAAGATGAAAGCGAAAGAGCTATTTTAGTTGGTATTGAAAGCGATGAAAGCTTAGAGGAACTGGGAGAACTTGCAAAAGCTTGTGAAGTTAAGGTAGTACATAAAGTATTGCAAAAGAGGAGTAAGATAGATTCTGCTTTTTATATAGGTAAAGGCAAAGTAGAAGAAATATCAATGCTTAGACAGGCATTAAAAGCCAATGTTATAATTTTTGATGATGAACTTGATGGTTCTCAGGTAAGAAACTTAGAGGATACAACAGGAGCAAAAGTTATAGACAGAACAACATTAATATTAGATATTTTTGCTAGAAGAGCAAGAACAAAAGAAGCTAAAATTCAAGTTGAACTTGCTCAGCTTAAATATAGGCTTCCAAGACTCATGGGACTAGGGACTGTACTTTCAAGAACAGGGGGAGGAATTGGTACTAGAGGTCCAGGTGAGAAAAAGCTGGAAACAGATAGAAGACATATAAGAGAAAGAATCTATGATCTAAACAGTGAGCTTGAAAAAATAAAAAGACATAGAGAAACTCAAAGAGAAAAGAGAACGGAAATACCTAAGGTTTCTTTAGTTGGATATACTAATGCAGGTAAGTCTACTTTAAGGAATAAACTCTGTGAAATAGCAATGCCAAAAGACACAGCGGTAAAAGAAAAGGTATTTGAGGCAGATATGTTATTTGCAACTTTAGATATAACTACAAGAGCAATTGTACTTCCTGATAATAGACTTATAACCTTAACAGATACTGTTGGATTTGTGCGAAAACTGCCGCATGATTTAGTTGAAGCCTTTAAATCTACTTTAGAGGAAGTTGTTTATTCAGATTTGCTTTTACATGTAGTAGATGCTTCATCAAGTACTGCTCTAGAACAAATTAAAGCAGTAGATACAGTGCTTAAAGAACTTGGGGCACATGAAAAGTCAGTTCTAATAGTATTAAATAAAATAGATAAGGCAGAAAAAGAGAATATAGATTTAATAAAGGATACTTATAAGGAAAACAATTATATAGAAATTTCAGCTAAGGAAAACATAAATCTTGATACATTATTAAATGAAGTTTCTAAAGCTCTTCCTTACACATTAATAAAAGCAGAATTTCTAATACCTTACTCTGAGCAATCTGCAGCTGCATATTTGCATAGAAATGCAAATATCGAGAAAGAAGAATATAGAGAAGAAGGAACTTATATAGTTGCTCAAGTGGATGAAGAAGTATATAACAAATGTAAAAAATACATTATACAATAATTTTTATAATAAAAATAGGCTGGAATTCTAGTCTATTTTTATTTTTACAGGTAAAAATATTTACAGATTATAAAAAGGAGGAATATTTATGGAGAAGGTTTGTCCAGTATGTAATAAATTAAGAGGTGAATTTGTTAAATGCAAAGTATGCAGTGCTGTAATGACTGATTATGGGAGAGGTCAGGAAGTTTTTCAGGATGACTATACAGCTAACATGCCTATAAATGATGCTTACGATTATTGTATACATATATTTAAGTGTGAAAGCTGCGGTAATTATGAAAATATAAAAGTTAATAAAATACTTGTATAAATATTAACTATAAAGTATTGTTTTTATATAAACTTATATTATAATAAAATATAAGTTTATATTTAGTGGAGGGGTGCCTATGGAAAGAACTATATTGCAGTATCAGAAGGCTTTCAATAGTGCTGTTGACAGGCTTAAGGCAAATGAAACTGTGCTTGCTGTTATGGTATTTGGTAGCATGGTTACCGGTGACTTATGGGATGAATCGGACATTGACTTGTTTGTAATAATTGATGAAAAAATGACAAGCATAAAAAATATATATATTGAAGAAAAGCAGATTCCTGTGCACATAAAACTTATGAGTAAAAGTAAGTTTATTCAGCTTTATGAAGAAAATTCAAGAGGTGGATTTATGCACCGAATGTTTGCTGCATCAAGACTAGTATTTTCTAAGGATATGGATATAACAGTAAAATATGACGGTGGAAGATATTATCCTGATGTGGATAGAGAGAGATGGAACATGGTTTATCTGGGAAAGGTATTAAAAACTATTGATGTATGCAAAAAGTATCTTGCAAATGACGGTATTTATACTGCATACAGTGCTGCAGTTGAATGTGCTTTAAATTACTCAAAATTATTTATAAATCATTCGGGTTATATGATAAGCAAAGATGCTATGACAATGGCCATGAATTTAAACGACAGCTTTAAAAAATGTGTTGAGGAATTATTTTTCCTAAGCAGTGATAAAGAAAATGCAATAAAAAAAGCTATAAATTATATAGAGAATTCTGTAGATAATGATATAAGAAATGCGGCTTCTATTTTGATAAATTATTTAAGAGAAAAAGGTTGTTTACTAAGTACAGAGGATATAAAAAATGATAAGCTTTTTGAAAGTTATGATATAGCGTTTGAGAGTATCTTAAACAGGTTATGGGAAAAAAATATTATAAAGAAGGACAGCAGAGATTATAAAACAGAAGATGGTAAGGTGTTATTTAAAGAAAATGTATACTTTATATAATTTAAAGCTACTAGTATAAACATATATTTATGCTAGTAGCTTAATTGCTTTATTATTTTATTTAAGGTGGTTTTATGGAAAAATACAAATTAGATTTTTTAAAGGATGAAATACCGAAATATATTCAAATATCAAGACATATTAAAAGGCTTATTGATTTGAATCAAATAGAGGATGGAGAAAAGCTTCCTTCCATCAGAACATTGTCTAAGTTTCTTAATGTAAATAATGATACTATAATAAATGTATACAAAAGGCTTCAAGCGGAAGGTTATGCAGTCTTAAAGCTTGGGAGCGGAACCTATGCAAAAAAAAGAGAAACTAATAGAAATTTTAAAAAGGACTATTCTGATACTTTTAAAAAGCTTTCAGCACAACAGCTGAAACAGTATATTGATTTTACAGGTGAAAATGCCTGTAGCGACTTTTTTCCTATAAATACTTTTAAAAATGTAATTAATGAAGTTTTAGATAGAGATGGAGCTGAAGCACTTGCTTATCAGGAAATGCTAGGGTATAGCGGGTTAAGAGACAGTATAAATAAATATTTCTGGAATGAGAAGTTAGATGTTGAGAATATACTCATAGTTTCTGGAGCACAGCAGGGGATTGATATTGTATCTAAAGCTATGATTAATATAAATGATAATGTTATTGTGGAGAAACCTACCTACAGTGGTGCATTGTCAGTTTTTAAAGGCAGAAGAGCTAACATCTTTGAAATTGACATGGAGGAGGATGGAATTAATTTAAAAGAACTTCGTAATATTTTAAAGAAAAACAAAATAAAATGCTTTTACTTAATGAGTTATTTTCAGAATCCTACAGGGTCAAGCTATAGCTTAGATAAAAAATTACAATTGCTTGAGATGGCAGAAGAATTTGATTTCTATATAATAGAAGACGACTATCTTTCTGAATTAATTTATGATAGGAATATAGATTATAAAAGCTTTAAATCTTTAGATAATAATGATAGAGTTATATATATCAAAAGTTTTTCTAAAATTTTTCTTCCAGGTATAAGAATAGGCTACTTAATCTGTCCTGACAGGTTTAAAGAGCAAATTCAAAGTTCAAAGGTGGATACGGATATATCTACTTCAAGCCTTATGCAGAGAGCACTGCAGCTGTACATAGAAAAAGGCTTTTGGAAGGAGTATATAAAGGATTTAAATGTAATCTATAAAGAGAAGTATGAAATGATGAAAGGCAGCCTAAGTAGTATTTTAGGTGATAAGGTTCAATTTAATTGTCCTGGAGGAGGGCTTAATTTCTATGTAAAAATTGAGGAGCATATTAATATAGACAGCATAAATTTGTTTTATAAATGCAGAGAAAAAGAAGTTTTGATAACTCCAGGAGTGTTGTTTTATAAGAGTTATAAAGATGGAGAAAAATATTTCAGATTAGGATTTTCAAAGGTTAAAAGTGATGAAATATGTAAAGGGATAAATATAATTAACAACATTTTAAAAAGTGAGTGATAATAGTTGTTTAAGGGACTTGTAAAGTATGATTGGAATGATGTAGATAAGTTTCAGGAGGAAGATATAACTTATTTTTTATCTTTAGAAGGAAAGCCAATTGATGCGATATGCAGGATACGAAATTTAAATAAAGAAGAAGTTCAAAGGCATATTATAGAAGGAAAAATAAAATATAGATTTTTGGTAAAAAGTAAAAGTGGAAAAGAGCTTTTTGATATTTTATGCAGCTTGGGAAAGCAGGAAAAACTAGCTGTTCTTAATTCTTTAAGTGAGGAAAATATAAATATATTGGTGAAATATATAAGGTCTGGATATGCTGACATGCTCTCAAAAAGTAAGGAAAATGCTATTTGGATACTGGGAGAATTAGGAAGTTCATCAAATATAGATATACTGATAAAGGCTATGGTTCATAATCATGTAAATATAAGGAGAATGGCAGTTTCCGCTATGGGAAAGATAGGAGATAAGACCTTGGATACTGTACTTATAAGGGCATTGGAGGATGAAAACCCGCAAGTTGTACTTTATGCTATTAAGTCTCTTATAAAAATTAAAAGTGAAAAGGCTTATAGCAAAATAAAAAATATATTAGATACTACTAATAAAGACTATCTTAAAAAAGCTGCTCAAGATTTTTTAGACAGCATAAATAAATAGTTAAAAGTTATCGGGGTGAGTAAATGAGTTATTTTACAATAAAGGATGAAGTAAGCAGTAAGTTTGAAGAAAGAAAATCTATATTTATAGGCCATGCTAAAAGAGTATATAACGAAGAGGAAGCAAAAGCTTTTATTAACAAAATAAGAAATGAACATAAAGAAGCCACTCATAATGTCTATGCTTATGTAATAGGTGAAAATTTTGGAATACAAAGGTACAGTGATGATGGAGAGCCTCAGGGAACTGCAGGTGTTCCAGTACTTGAAGTAATTAAAAAAAATTCAGTTACTGATATAGCAGTAGTAGTTACCAGATATTTTGGTGGAGTTCTTCTAGGAGCTGGAGGCTTGGTTAGAGCATATTCAAAAGGAGCAGCAATGGCAATTAAAGATGCTGGTATAGTTGAAAAGGTTAAAGGGTGCCGTTTAGATATAACAGCAGATTATGATTTGCTCGGTAAGATACAGTATGTTTGTTCTCAAAAATCTTGGTATATTGAAAATGTTGAATATTTCGATAAGGTAAAAATTACAACATACTGTGAAATTAGCAGCATAACTGAAATAAAGAGCAATATAACAGAAACTACGTCAGGAAGAGCAGTTATGAGTACTAGTGAGGAAGGGTACTATTTTAAGCTAGAAAATAGACTATTTAAGGAATGTTAGTACAAAACGTTGTAACTATATAAATTTGTATGATATAATATTTTGTGCGTTTACTTGTTTTTAATTAATAACATATATATGGTTTTGTTAGGAGGAGATTCTTTATGTCAGGACATTCCAAGTGGCATAATATACAAGCAAAAAAAAGCAAGACAGATGCTAAAAGAGGAAAAATATTCACAAAGATAGGTAAAGAGCTTATAATGGCTGCAAAAAGCGGCGGCTCCAATCCAGATGTTAATAGCAAATTAAGAGATGTTATTGCAAAGGCAAAAGCAAATAACATGCCTCAGGATACTATTACAAGAGCGATAAAAAAAGGTGCAGGAGAATTAGAAGGTGCAAATTATGAAGAAATAGTTTATGAAGGTTATGCTCCAGGTGGAGTTGCTGTTATAGTAAATGTACTTACAGATAACAAAAACCGTTCAGCAGGTAATGTAAGACATGCCTTCAGTAAATACGGCGGGAATATGGGGTCTACAGGTTGTGTATCATTTATGTTTCAGAAAAAGGGTGAATTAGTTATAGAAAAAACTGATGAGCTTGATGAAGATGAATTAATGATGATGGCACTAGATGCAGGTGCAGAAGATTTCTCTTCAGAAGATGAGGTTTATGTTGTAACAACAGTTCCAGAAGACTTCGGAACAGTAAGAGAAGCGCTGGAAGCTAACGGAATTAAATTCTTGGAAGCAGATATAAAGATGATACCAGATAATTATACCGTAGTAGATATGGATACAGCTGCAAAGATTCAGAAGATGATAGATGCTCTTGAAGATGACGACGATGTTCAGGACGTTTATCACAATGCAGAGTTTCCAGAAGGATTTGAAGGATAATATATAAAGTTAACACGATTATTGTTGCAAAATAAGAAAACGACAATAATCGTGTTTTTTTATAAAAAATACGAACAAATGTTTACTTTTTGGGGTAATAGCTATATAATATTATTACGAACAAGTGTTCTTTAAATATGATTCTGTATATTAATAATAGGAATTAGTAATAAATATCTTGGAGTACTCATATAAATTTTATATAACCAATGATACAAAAAGGAGATAGATAAAAATGTTAAAGGGTATAGCTATGAACACAAAAGAGTTAAAGGAATTAGTTATTTTTCTTAAGGAACAAGGAATATCACCTACAGTAAAGGAGTTATGTACAAAAAATATATATTTAAGTCAGTATAAAAATAAAAGAGTTTCTTAATTAATTTTATTAATGAAAAATTATATAATTTGTTTATTTTTATTATATATACTAATATGTAAATTAGCTTACAAAATGTCAAGAAATTAATCTTGGCATTTTTTTATTTGTTCAACAATTTCATTAGTAATTTCTTTTAATACAAGATTAACAGTTCCAGGTATGTAAAATCCATGTTTCTTCAATGGAATTATATATTTAACACAATATAAACCTCTTGCCTTGTTTAAAGAATAAGTATTTATTAAATCATTATAACCCTAAAAGATATGTATAGCCAATCATAAAATTAATAGATTTTTGTAAAGTATTTAGACATTATAGATAGATATGTTTAGTATAGAAAACAATAATTATTAGAACAAAGTTATACTCAAGCTTTATAAATTTGCAGAATGTAAAATATAATAATATAATTGAAACGGTAATATATGAGCAGGAGGGAAAGAATTTGATAAAAGCTGTTTTATTTGATTTAGATGGTACTCTTATTGACACTAATGAACTTATAATTCAATCATTTAATTACACATTGAAAAAACATTTAAATTTAGAGGTTGATAGAAACGAACTGGTTATGCATTTTGGAGAGCCTCTTTTAAATACCTTGGAATATTTTGATAAAGATAATGCACATGTTTTAATGCAAACTTATAGAGGATATAATGAAGCAATACATGATGAAGTTGCAAAAGAAATAGTCGGAGCAAAGGAAACTTTAAATGAGTTAAAAGCTTTAGGTGTTAAAGTAGGAATAGTTACTTCTAAAAGGAGAACTCTAGCTGAAAGAGGATTAAACCTTTTTAATTTATTGCATAAAATGGATGTAATTATAACTCCAGAAGATACAACAAAGCATAAGCCAGATGGAGAACCGGTTATTAAAGCTTGCGAAAATTTAGGTATACTTCCAGAAGAAGCTTTAATGGTAGGGGACAGCCATAATGATATTTTATCTGGTAAAAATGCTGGTGCAAAAACTTGTTTAGTTAAGTACACAGTTCTTCCACTACATAAGATAATGGAACATAACCCCGATTATGCTGTTGAAAAGATTGAAGATATTATAAAAATAGTGAGAGAAGTGAATTTTAGGTAATTATGGTCTGAATTTTTAAAAAATTTTAAAAAATTCAAAACAATAGCAGGAAAATTTTGCAATATGCAGAATATAATTATATGTGAAGATAATTACTATATAAATTTATGAGAGGTTTAATTTATTTTAGGAGGATGAGGTGGAGATGAACAAGCTTTATTATTGTAATGAGTGTAAAAGGGTTATAGGAAACAGTGATTGTTGTAGCTTTTGTAACAGCAGTTATGTTAGTGAACTTGTGGTTGGAGTACCAGTTAATGTTATAGGTACTAAACTAAAGGGAAAGGTTCTAAAAATAAAGGATGGTACTGTTAGATTGCTAATACGAGATGAGTCAAATAATAAATTTATAAGAGATTATGAAGGGGAAAAATTGAGAAAAGTATTATAAATAAATAGCCTTTCTTTTAAGACAAAAGGTTTAAAAGAAAGGCTTTCTTACTATTTAGATCAAAGTTTATAAATTGTCTATTCTTTAATTTTATTGTACTTTTTTAATAAATTATGCTTTAATATATCATCTGAATATTCAAGCTGCATTGCAGCATTTTCTTTTTTTAGTTTCAGATATTCATTTTCCACAAGTTTTGTATTAGTTTTTATATCAAAGTAAGAGTTGCTAGGGGCTGAATAGTATACGCTGCCATCAGTAAAGGAGCCATCTCTAAATATTACTGTTCCGTTTTTTGAGTTAAACAAGTCTTTACCTAATACATCATAGCTATCTAACGAGAATAAATTACTTAAAGTAGGATATATATCTATTTGACCGCCAAAAGTTTCATATACGCCTTTGTGCTTATCCTCAGGAAAATGAATAATCATAGGAACCTTTTGAAGCATAGCCCACTTTATTTCATTCATGTCTTCAATACCCATGAATTTAGCTAGTTCATCTTGTTTATCCTTAGAAATGGCACTGTGATCTCCATAAATAACTACTATAGATTCCTGTAATAAACCTTCCTTTTCTAAATTTTCAAGAAAGTTTCCAAGAGCTTCATCAGTATAGTGAACAGCACGAATATAGTCTCCTATCAAAGTGTTTTCATAATCACCCAAAGGAAAATCTCCGTATCCTATTCTATCCTCAAAAGGAAAGTGGCTGCTTAAAGTTATCAAGAAAGTGTAAAAAGGTTTCTGTAGAGATTTAATTTTTTCTAAAGATTGCTCAAAAAATGATTTATCACTAAGACCTAAGCCTATTTTTTCATTAATAATATAATCCTTTTCGTTAAAAAAATTATTAAAACCTAATGATTTATATATTACATCTCTGTTCCAAAAGGTGCTTTTAAAGCCATGTAAAGCAGCAGTGTCATAGCCGTTATTTCTGAGAAGTTCAGGTAAAGCATTATATTCATTACTGGAATATAAATAATAGGCAGCACCAGAAGGAGCGGGATACAAGGAGTTATTAGACATAAATTCAGCGTCTGAGGTACCTCCAGCAGATGTTTGATAGAAAAAGTTATTAAAATAAGCACTTCTTTTTATCCATCTATTTAAATTAGGTGTTATTTCCTTACCATTTATGGTTTTATCAATTACAAACTGCTGAAGAGCTTCTACTTGTATCATTATGAGGTTTTTCCCTTTACTTTCACCAGTTAGGTTTGAGTTTAACGCATTTGAATTGTTTTCCATAAAACTCTTAATAATTATTTCTTTTTCTTCTGTAATGGAAGTATGTCTTGATAGTTCATTTTTTACTATATTATATATGTCTATGCCATGAGCATTTATTATGCCTAATTCTTTAGCTATATAAACTCGATTAAACATAGTACTTATTAATCTTGGCTGGGTTACTGACAAATTATATATATAAATACTATTTAAGAAACATCCAAATAAGAAGGTTGCTGCAAAAGAAATAATTCTGATTTTAAGATTGTTTTCTTTAATATTTCTATACCTTAAAAATTCTTTAATAAATATGAATATTATTAAGTCGCATAAAAATAATAAATCAGATAATTTAAATAAACTTCCTATACTTGATTTAACAGACCCAAGTAAAATACCATTTCTAAGCACAGATAAAGACGGGATATCTTTAAAATATCTGTAGTAATTTAAATCACAAATAAAAACTATACTTAATATTAAATTTAAAATTATTAATATTCTCGGTCTTTTATTTCTCTTAACTAAAAAAAGCAGACTGCATATTATAATAACTGATGCTATTACTGGATAAATTAAGGAATGAATTGAAAAGTAGTTCTCTTGAATTTGCCTCCCGTAAGTAATTGTTTTTATAACAACAGTTACAAAAAACAAAATTATATCTATAATATTTACGATAATATTTTTAAGCTTTTTCATTTTTACCCCCCTGAAAAACAAATCTTGAACTATTAAAGTATAAATCTGATATATGTATAAAGTTAGTCAAAATTATGAACAAATTGTAACGAAATGTTGTGAAAAATTGATACAGTAATTTTAATTGCATATATAGACGGTGCATAAATTGTAATAAATAAATCACATTTATTAAAAAATATTAATATTTACAGAATTAATAGGCTGTAGCATAATAATACGTGTTGGGCTATGAAGAATATGGTGTCTATAAAAGTACGGAGGTAAAAATTTTATGAAAAAAGGAAATGAATATGAAATAGTCATTGAAAAAACTGAGTTCCCAGGGTATGGTATAGGTATCTTAGGTGATAAGAAGATATATGTAAAGAATGCTCTTCCTGGACAAAAAATTCTAGGAAGAATAACAAAGAAAAAGAAAGAATACATTGAAGCTAAAGCACTAGAAATACTTGAGGATGTGGATTATAAAATACCACAGAGCTGTCTTCATTTTGCAGAGTGCGGAGGCTGCTCTCATCAGACTATTAGTTATGAAAAACAGCTTGAATTCAAAAAGGAACAAGTACTTTCTCTTTTGAAAGAAAATGGAATAGATAATTTTGAGTTTTTAGGTATTGAAAAGAGCCCAGAACAATTTGGCTATAGAAATAAAATGGAATTTACTTTTGGAGATTATGAAAAAGGCGGAGAACTTTCATTAGGGATGCATATAAAGGGAAGAACCTTTGGAATAGTTACAGTTGACAATTGCCAAATAGTAGATGAAGATTATAGAAAAATTTTAACTGCCGTTCTTAAATATTTTAGAGAAAAAAGACTTCCTCACTACAGAATATTAAGCCATGAAGGTTATTTAAGAAATTTAGTTATAAGAAAGGCTAAAAATACAGGTGAAATACTTATAAATATTGTTACTTCCTCACAAATGGATTTTGATTTTAGTGAGCTTACGGAGATGTTAAGGACTCTTCCTTACGAAGGTATTCTTGTATCGATATTACACAGTATAAACGATTCATTAGCTGATGTAGTTCAAGCAGATAACATTGAAATTCTTTATGGCAGAGATTATATAACTGAAAAGCTTCTAGGATTGAAATTTAAAATAACTCCTTTTTCTTTTTTCCAGACTAATTCAAAGGGAGCGGAAAAGCTATATAGTATAGTAAGAGACTTTATGGAGGACTCCCAGTCAAAGGTAGTTTTTGATCTTTACTGCGGAACTGGAACTATAGGTCAGATTGTAGCTCCAAAAGCAAAAAAAGTTATCGGTGTAGAGCTTATAGAAGAGGCTGTTGAAGCTGCAAATGAAAATGCAAAACTGAATGGACTAAATAATTGCAAGTTTATAGCAGGAGATGTAGCTAAAGTTATACAAAATCTAAAAGATAAACCAGAAATTATAATACTGGATCCCCCAAGAGCAGGAGTACATCCAATTGCATTAAAATATGTAGTTGATTTTAATGCACCAGATTTGATATATGTATCTTGTAATCCAAAGAGTTTGGTAAATGATTTAAAGGTGCTTAAAGATAATGGATATGTAATTCAGAAAGTTAAGCTAATGGATCTTTTTCCTCACACACCACATGTGGAGTGTGTTGTGAAGATAGAGAAGAAATAGCTTGAAATCAAAGGCTTGGGGCAATTTGCCCCTTTTTTTCATGTGTGTTTTATGTTTCCGTAGACTAACGTTTTGAGGGGATTTGAACCCCCGGGGGTGCACTTTTTGGCAAATATAAATTGAGAGATAGAAATAGAATGGAGAGTTGCTAGAAGGTATGGGAGTTTAGGTATTGTTTTATATAGTTAAAATTTAACATTTGATGGATTGTAAATTTAATCTATATAACAATGCAAAATTAATTTGTTAATGGTTAAAAATTCTATGTTTTAACTTTGTAGTAAAACTTGACATATTGCGTTTAAACGCATAGAATGTAAGTGAAAATCAGTATCTCAGGAGGGGTAACATGAAGGGGATGATTACTGTAGCTGAAATGGCAGAAAAATGGGGTATTTCACCAAGATATGTACAGCATTTATGTAAACAAGGGCGCATTGAAGGTGCAGTTAAGTTTGGAAATACATGGGCTATACCAGAGCATGCTAAGAAGCCGGATAATGTTAAAAGTGCAATGAAATAAGGTAAAAATAATAGGTTTAGATTTTATTAAAAGCTTATAAATTAATAAATAAAACTTGACACAAGAACAGATGTTTGTTTATATTTATACTAAGATTATATTGAATAATAACTTAAAATATGAGACAATATCAGTTTACGGATGTTCGCTTTAAAACAAAGAATACTTATGGTATTATTTAAAGAGAATGTTGCAAGTAAAAGGATTGGAGGTGTATGTCAAGTATGAAGAACTTTACATTTATAGATTTGTTTGCAGGAATTGGCGGTATCAGACTAGGCTTTCAATCAGTAGGTGGAACTTGCATATTTACTAGTGAATGGAATGATTGGGCAAAGAAAACATATCAAGCTAACTTTGGTGACAACCATCCTTTTATTGGAGATATAGTTCCATTCCCTGAAGATGAGATACCTGACCATGATGTATTACTCGCAGGATTTCCATGTCAGCCATTTTCTATAGCTGGAGTATCAAAGAAGAATGCACTTGGTAGACCACATGGATTTGAATGTACTACACAAGGAACTTTATTTTTTGATGTAGCAAGAATTATTGCAGCTAAAAGACCTAAAGCATTTTTGTTAGAAAATGTTAAAAATCTTGTATCACATGATGGTGGGAACACTTTCAAAGTTATAATAGAAACACTTAGGGATGAGTTGGGGTATGATGTTCATTATAAGGTTATAGATGGTCAGAATTGGGTACCACAACATAGAGAGCGTATTATAATTGTTGGATTTAAAAATAAAACAGATTTTTCATGGGATAATTTGGAGATACCAGAGATTAAATTGACCTTAAAAAGTATTTTGCATCCAGAGGATGGAAGTGAGAAACCAGAAGAACCCTATACTGTTGGTGAAAAAGCAAAAGTACATAGCAAATATGTGTTAAGTGATAAACTATGGGCTTATTTACAGGCATATGCAGAAAAGCATAGAGCAAAAGGTAATGGTTTTGGGTATGGATTAGTAACAGAAAATGATGTCGCTCGAACATTGTCAGCAAGATATTATAAAGATGGCTCAGAGATACTAATCTCTAGAGGGAAAGGCAAAAATCCAAGACGATTGACGCCAAGAGAGTGTGCTAGGTTGATGGGATTTCCAGATGATTTTATTATACCTGTTTCTGATACACAAGCATATCGTCAATTTGGGAATTCGGTTGTTGTTCCAGTTATAAAAGCTGTTGCCAAACTTATGCTACCACATATATAATGGAATAAATAAACAATTATATATAGTGAGGGATGGGAATGAAAGCAGGTTATTTATCACAATATTTTACTGGAGTAGCAATTAAAAATCTTAGTGCTGTTGAAGCAGATCCTTATAGTAGCAATCAACATGAATTTAATGGAGTCAGTGGGCTAAAGAGAATTTTTGGGCAACCTCAAGGTAAAGTTAAGTTTAATACAAAGTTTATATATTTAAATGACTATGATGATGAACCTATTACAGCAGATGGCTTTTTAACTTGGTATGATGCAAGAGAAAATAATCCTAAACGGTCAGAATGCAGATTATATTTTCCAACGACACAAGTATCTACATGTGCAGCTGCAGGAGATTTACTTGTTATTGGTTTAAGACCAGATAAATCTGTGTTAGTTATAATTGCTGAAAATGGTTCAACTATTGGAAATCAAATTAGATGGCTATTTGGATTTAGTAATGAAACGCATCCAGGATTTTCGATAAGAGGAGAACTGGAGAGTGAACAAGATAGAATAGCTTTTGCGTCAAGAATAATACTTGAACAAATAGGAATTACTGTTGAAGATAGCGAAGAAACATATTTAGATGATATGATCTCAAGGTTTGGAGAAAAATTTCCATCAACATATGATTTTTCAAGATATGCTCGTTCGACATTAAGGGATATTGAACCATTAGACGATGCAGATGCAGCATTGATAGCGTGGATTGAACGAGAGGAAATATTATTTAGAACTTTTGAAAAACATTTAGTTGGTGAGAGATTGAGAAAAGGATTTGTTGATGATGTTGAAGGTTTTATAGCATTTTCACTTTCTGTACAAAATCGCAGAAAAAGTCGTGTAGGTTATGCATTAGAGAATCATTTAGAACAGATATTTTCTATATATAATATAAATTATTCCCGTACAAAGATTACAGAGAATAAATCTAAGCCTGATTTTATTTTTCCAAGCATAGAAAAATATCATGACAATTCTTTTAATCCTTTGCTACTTACTATGCTTGGAGTAAAGAGTACATGTAAAGATAGATGGAGACAAGTTTTATCAGAGGCTGATAAGATAGAGTATAAGCATCTTTTAACCTTAGAAACTGCTATTAGTGAAAACCAGACAAATGAAATGAGAGAAAGAAATTTACAATTGGTTTTACCAAAGAGTTTACATTCTACATATACTGATGCTCAAAGATCTTGGTTGATTGATGTTGCTACATTTATTGATGTTGTTAAGGAAAGACAAATTAGAGCAGGTATAATTTAAAGTTTAGCTCTAGTATTTGAATCATATATAGATTAAGTGGTAACAATAGAGGTGGGTATTCTTTAAGAGTGCCTATCTTTTCTTATTTTAGCTACATTTCATATCTACTTCTTCTTAATGCAAATTAAAAATGTAAAAAATAAATTCAGCCATTATACAAATGACTAGGTTATTTTATATGATGATGAGCAGTGTTTATGGGTAGAACATTTTTAAATTTTTAATTCTTGACAAGGAATAATATGCCATATTATAATAGTGTTAGCATTAAAGCATACATGCATTTATGAGAGGGATGGTAGATTGATTCAATTGGATTTTAAAACTAAAAATAATGGGACTCCTGTTGTTAAAAGAGCAGAGATAGATGATTTAGCAGAAAGAGTTTTACATGACTATAATTCAAAGATCCTTCAGGAACCTTGCAGTTTAGATGTTGAGCATTTTTCAGAATGTTATGCCGGATTGGAAATGGACTATCAAGATTTGACGCATAATCAATCCATATTAGGAATGACAGTATTTAATGATTGTTATATTCCTGTATATGATGCAGATAATAATAAAGCGAAAAGAATACCAGTAAATGAAGGGACTATATTAATAGACAATAGTCTTTTGAATGAAGAACAATTAAGAAGAGGCCGTTTTACTCATGCACACGAGATAGCACATTGGCTTTTACACAGACATATTTACACAATTAATAAAATGCAGATGACATTATTTGATAGTGAACCCCAAAACGAGCCGGTGATAAAGTGTCGTACAACTGATATTGAAAGTACAGGGAAAAGGCAGCTTGTAACTGATGATGATTGGATTGAATGGCAGGCGGATTATATGGCTTCAGCATTATTGATGCCTAAGAAAATCTTTACAAGATATATAACAGCTAAATTTAAGTCAGCAGGTATGGTGAGAATGTGTTATGAAATGGGAACTGATTTTGAAAAAGATTTATGGGCAGATGTCTTAAGTCGTGAAATTGCAGATACATTTGACGTATCTTTAACAGCTGCAAAGATAAGACTTAAAAATTTGAATTTCATTAAGGAAAAACAGGAATATAAGCAGTTTTCTATTATCTAAGTGTTCAAAATTCAATTTTAAATAAATAATGCTGACAGTGGAAGGAGGTGTATATTATGAGTAGTAAGTTTGGGGATTTTATTGCAGAAAAAAGAAAACAAAAGGATATAAGTCTAAGAAAGATGGCAGATTTGTTAGATATCTCTCCAGCATATTGGAGTGATATTGAAAAAGGGAGAAGAAATCCACCTAATATCAATAAGATGGAGGAAATAGCAAAAATATTAGGGCTAACACAAGAAGAAACAGATTATATGATTGATATAGCATCTGAAGATAGGGATGAAATCCCTATGGACTTACCTGATTATATCAAAGAAAGTGGTTTAGCTAGAACTGCCCTTAGAAAAGCACGTAAAATCGAAAGTGAGGGGAAAAGTGATATTACAGAAAAGGCTTGGCTTGAATTTATTAAAGCCTTAGATGAGAAAGAGTAGAGAGGGGGATACTCATGAATGATTATTTTAAAGGTATGATAGAAGAACAGTTTTACCAACAAATTTTTGATGCTTTACAAGATGAAATAATGAATAACTATTCTGAGTATGACTTAACATTAAGAGCTAGAGATGTAATAGAAGTTTTAGAAGCTGAATTGGATAATATAGAAATATTAAGGGTCAATAACATCAAGCAAGATGATGAAGAAGTAAGTTTTGATATACTTGTTAATTGTGATATAGAAATAGGGGATTATTTTGCTAAAGAAAATATTTCAGAGTCAATACGCCAATGGTTTAAATTAAGCTGCAGTGCAGTATTAGATAATGCTTCATTAAGTGATTTTGTTATAAATGACATAGAAGCTTACAATAAATAAAGGGGATGGGGTTATAATGAATTTGAATAATGATTTAGTTCCCATCATCAGAAAAGGGGATATAGATAAAGAAGCAGCTAAATTTTTGCAAAAATACTATCCGCAAGGTTTGAAAGAACCAATGGCAATACCAGTAGAAGATATTGCAGAGCTTAAAATGGGACTTGAAATAGACTATGTAAATATCGATAGAAACTGCGATATTTTAGGTATGATGATTTTTTCTGATGGATGTGTGGAACTTTATGATAAGGATACTCAGCAAAATATTGCAAGACAATATAAAAAAGGAACTCTTCTAGTTGAAAGCGATCTTTCTGAAATAGCAAATAGAGGCAGAGAAAGGTTTACTGTTACCCATGAAATGGTTCATTGGGACAAGCATCAATTAAGATTTATGACACTGTCCTATAAAGATAAAGCTATGGCAAAAGCCTGCAGATGTCCTAAACAAAAAGCATACAAGCCTAAAACAGCAGATGAGTGGATAGAGTGGCAGGCTGATAACATAGCAGCAGCAATCTTAATGCCAGCAGAAATGTTTAAAATAAAGGCAGAAGAGTTAAGAGGAAAATATTGTAGATTAAAAGGAATTAGTCAATCAATAATAAAAGATTTAATAATTGATGAATTAGCATCCACATTTGAAGTATCAAAACAGGCTGCAGGAATAAGATTAAATACTTTGGGAATTTCAATGTAAAGATGACAGCAGGAGCTATAGCTCGTGTTGTTATTTTAAAATAACATGTTCGCATGTGAGCGTACATAAAACAAATGTGTAAATTTTACGCTTACATTATCTTAATGGTTAAATGCATACAAGTTATAAAAGCAAGGCAAAATTTTTTTAGTTATATGTTCGCTTAAAAGCTGACATGACACGAATAGGAAAAAAATGGAGGTGCCTATGGTATTAGAAGAAGTGAGAGACAAAGGAAAATATAAAAAGCTACTATTTAAAATTCTTATTGAAGAAGATGCTTTCTTAATATCAATAAAATGCAGAGAGCATAAGGAACCTGTTTTAATTGATATTAGTTCAGTTATAAGTCCATATGTGGATAAGACGACAATGGTACGAATTAAAGAAGTCTGTAAGTTTATTTATAAGAAGAAAAGAGAAGAAGCATCTTAAATAATATAAAAATCAAATAAAATCCAATCCCTTGTGAGCTGCTTAGATAGCCGGATTGAAATGTAAATGTGCATTTAAGGATTGTTCTTTAGCACATAACATTTCTCCGGCTATTTTTTATTGCTGCAGAAACTAAAATTTTTTTAAATAAGCAAAAAGTCTGCATATTTAACTTTTATTCTTATATCACAGAGCAAAGGAAAGGGGGGGGAAGCGATGGGACCAAATGAAAGACGCATAGAAATCATAGAAAGATTATGTTATAGAAGGCAAGACACAATGGCTAACTTAGCAAATGAGTTTGGGGTTAGTATTAGAACCATTAAAAATGATATTGATATCCTATCGCTTTCTTACCCGATAGAAACTATTCGAGGACGACATGGTGGAGGTATTAAGATTGCAGATGGTTATAAGTTAAATCAAAAATATTTAAAGCCAGAACAAGTGGAATTATTAAAACGATTAAGTATCATGCTGTCAGGTGACGACCTTGCCGTAATGAATAGCATTATCAAAGACTTTGCTCTAAAAGCATAAGGGTGAAGGAGGTGGAATTTATGACTGATATAAATTTAGTTCTTGCAGAAGAACTGGAAAGACTTGCAGCAGAATATCGAGCAAAAGCAAAGAACCATACAATAAATGATCAAATAAGCATTCAAGATATAAGCATGGTGCTAACAGAGAAAATGAAAAAAGGTAAAATAGCAGAAATTAAAGCACTATTAAGAAAATATGGTGCAGAAAAGCTAATTGAAGTTAAACTTGAAGATTATGCTGATATTTTTGAAGATGCTAAAAAAATATAAGGGAGGAAAAAGTTATGAATGAATTAATTAAAGTAAATTACAGTACAGAAGAACCAACAGTATCAGCAAGAGAACTTCATAAGTTTTTAGAAATAGCAACAGAGTTCAGGCATTGGTTTCCAAGGATGTGTGAATACGGGTTTAAAGAAGGAATAGATTATACCCCGGTCATTTTTGACCACCCTCAAAACCATCAGCCAACAAGGGACTATTGTTTAACAATACCTATGGCAAAAGAAATATGTATGATTCAAAGGACTGAAAAAGGGAAAATGGCTAGGCAGTATTTTCTTTCTATTGAAAAGGCATGGAATACACCTGAAATGGTAATGTCAAGAGCTTTGAAAATGGCGGAGAAACAGATTCAATCTCTAAAATTAGTAAATTCAAGGTTAAACGTTGAAAATGAAATTATGAGACCAAAGGCAGAGTATTTTGATGAACTGGTAGACAGGAATCTGCTTACTAATTTTAGGGATACAGCAAAAGAATTAAAGATAAAGGAAAAGGACTTTATAAAATTTCTAATTGATAATAAATATATTTATCGAGATAAGAAGAGAAATTTAAAACCATATGCTGATAAAAATAACGGTTTGTTTGAAATAAAAGAATCGAAGAATGATAAAACCGGCTGGGTAGGAACACAAACGTTAATTACACCTAAAGGTAGAGAAACATTTAGATTATTAATTAAAGGATTAGTTGATAGAAATGTTGTTTAGGCAGGTGATAAGAATTAAACTTTACCCACATCAAATAGAAGTGCTAAAGAAGACCCAAAACTCAAATCAAGTTGCATATTATTTGGACATGGGGCTTGGCAAGACATTTTTAGGTTCAGAGAAAATGAAACAATTAAATGCACCTTATAATCTTCTTATCTGCCAAAAGTCTAAAATCAAAGATTGGGAAGAACATTTTAAAAACTACTATGACTTAGAAATTATAATTTTCAAGAACCAATCTATAGAGAGCATACCACAAAATAGTGTAATTATTATTAATTATGATTTGGTATGGCGAAGGAAGCAATTACAAAAGCTAAAGGATTTTACATTAATACTTGATGAATCACAGTATATCAAAAATGAAACATCCAACAGGGCAAAATTTATTTTAAGTCTTAATCCTGAAAATGTAATTCTTCTTTCTGGTACTCCAACAGGTGGAAAATATGAGGAACTGTGGTCACAGCTTAGACTTCTTGGATGGAGCATAAGTAAAAAGTCCTTTTATAATCACTACACAATTACAGAAAAGATTGATGTTGGAGGATTTAAAATTCCAGTTGTAAAAGGCTATAAAAATGTTGATAGGTTAAAGGAAAAACTAAAATCCCATGGTGCAGTATTTATGAAAACAGAAGAAGTATTTGACCTGCCGGAGCAGATTGAAACCTTAGTTAGTGTTGCTAATACAGCAGAATATAAAAAGTTTAAAAAAGACAGAGTTATTACAATTGATGGTGAAACTTTAGCAGGAGATACAGCACTTACAAAGTTATTGTATCTAAGGCAGTTAACATCTATTTACAACTCAAATAAACATCAGGTGCTAAAAGATATCTTTGAATCCAGTAATGATAGATTTGTTATCTTCTACAATTTTAAAAGAGAGTTTGAGATTATAAAAAACATATGTTTTAAGATAGATAGACCCATTTCTTATATTAATGGAGATGGAACAAACCTTGAAAATTATGAAAATAAATCAAACAGCATTACTTTGGTTCAGTATCAATCAGGAGCATCTGGAGTTAATTTACAAAAGTCAAATAGAATTATTTATTTCAGCCTTCCGCTATCTAGTGAATTTTGGATGCAGTCAAAAAAGAGAATACACAGGATAGGGCAAAATAGGACCTGCTTTTACTACTATCTTATTACAGAAAACAGCATAGAAGAAAAGATACTTGAAGTACTAAAGGAAAGGCGGGATTTTACAGTAGAGCTATTTGAAAAGGTGATGTTATGACAGAAAAGCAGTTTCAAACTAAAGTTATAAGATATTTAAAATCACTTTCAAAAACATGGTATTTTAAAGTTTTTGGAGGTGGATTCCAAAGAAGTGGTATTCCAGATTTAATCTGCTGTATAAATGGAGTTTTTCTAGCAATTGAGCTGAAAGCAGAAAAAGGAAAACCAACAGAACTTCAAAAGTTAAACATAAAAAACATAAATGCAGCAGGAGGCATTGGAATAATTTTATACCCTAAAGGATTTGAAGAATTTAAAAAACTCACAGAGGAGGTGCTGATGTGCAATTTTCCCACAGCAGAGTTGAATGCTTTGAAAAGTGTAAGTACCAATTCAAACTGCGATATAAAGACAAATTAAGAACAATACCTTCACCAACAGCAGATAATGCTTTAATTGCAGGTTCAGCTTTACATCTTGGGATTGAGGAAGGTATAGAGGCAATGGAGCAATATTATTATAATCAGTATCCGGTTATTACTGATGCTCATGTAAATGAAGTAATTAAGCTTACATCATTAGTAAAAAAGGCTCAGATTGTAATAAATACAATGCTTCATAATAAAGAGCCGACAGAAAAATATGAGTTTAAAATTGATTTTCCAGAATTTATAGGATTTGTAGACTTTATTATTCAAACACAGGATGGAAGTCTTAGCATTTATGACTTTAAATACAGCAATAATATAGAGCATTATCTGGAGTCAAAACAGCTGCACTTATATAGGTATTACTTAGAAAAACTCGGCTTTAAGGTATCGGAAATAGGATTTATTTTTATTCCTAAAACAGCTATAAGGCAAAGGAAGACTGAGGATTTATATCAGTTTAGAAAAAGGCTTCATGAAACTTTAGAAGCTATGGAAGTTAAGGTAATTCAAATTCCATATGATGAATCTAAGGTTCAAGAATTTAAGCTAAGATGCCAGGAGATTATTAATGAAAAAGAATATGAAAAAACACCATCAAGACTTTGTGATTGGTGTGAATATCAAAGTTATTGTGAAGGAGGACAAACATATATGTTATTACCGCAAAATGTTAGGAGAGAACTGCAAATAGACAGGTATCCGGATATGTGGATATATGCTGACAGTTACATTGGAAAATCAACTTTTGTTGATCAGTTCGATGATTTATTATTCTTAAATACTGATGGAAATACAGATAATACCACAAGCCCAGTTTTAAGGATAGCTGATGAAGTAACTTTTGAAGGAAGACTTAAAAAAGTCAAAATGGCTTGGGAAGTATTTTTAGATGTTATTACAGAGCTTGAAAAGAAAGATAACACTTTCAAAAGAGTGTGCATTGATTTAGTTGAGGACTTATATGAACACTGCAGGCTTTATATGTATAACAAGTTAGGAATAGACCATGAGCAGGATGCAGGTTTTGGTAAAGGATGGGATATGGTTAGAACTGAATATTTATCAGCCATAAAAAGACTTAAGAATTTAGGATATCAAATAATTTATATTTCTAAGGAAGTAACTATAGAAATAACACTAAAAAATGGAGCTAAGCTTACAACCATAAAACCTAATATTAATGAAAAAATAGCTAATGTTTTAGCAGGAACAGTAGATTTAACTGTAAGAGCCTTTATGGATGGAGAAGAAAGATACTTGCAGCTTGAAAAGAAAGAAAACATCTTCGGCGGCGGCAGATTTAATTTTAAAGTTCCAAGAGTAAAGCTTGATAAGGATGAATTCATGAAAGTTTTAGAAGATGCTCAGGAAGGTGTAAAAACTTATTCTAAATCAGAAACAGTAGCGGCTGAAGGAGCAGATACTTCTAATAATACAGCAACAGAAGCAGGGGATACAACTGTATCTGAAACAGAAGAACCAGTAAAAAAGAGCAGACGCTCTAGAAAATAATAAATTTTAGGAGGAGATAATAATGGCAACAAAAAATTTATTCGCAAAGTTTGATAAGGAATTTGATATTAAGGGGTTAAAGGAAGATTTAAAAAATGTAGGAACAGGAGAAGGACAATATAAAGATGTACCTCTTGGAACATATGAGGTAAAGATTGAAAAAATGGAACTTGTAGAGTCAAAGACAGGTAAACCTATGTTATCCTGCTGGATGAAAATTTTATCTGGCGAATATCAAAATTCCATATTGTTTATGAACCAAGTTATAAACACAGCTTTCGGACTTCATAATGCTAATGAGTTTTTAAGATCTCTTGAAGCTGGAATAGAAGTAGAGTTTGAAAGTTTTTCACAATACTATGATTTGATACTTGATATCCATGAAGCAATTGACGGCAATTTAGAATATGCAGTAGAGTATGGGGAAACCAACAAAGGATTTAAAACTTTTAAAATTACTGAAGTATTTGAGGTTTAATAGGTATGATTCTATTCTTTGACGCAGAGGTTTTCCTGCAAGATTGGCTCTTCGTCGTAATAGATCCTGTTAATCATCAAAAATATGTCTTTATAAATGATGCTAAGAAATTAGCATCATTTTATGAAGAACATAAAGAACATATCTGGATTGGCTATAACAGCCATCATTATGATCAGTATATTTTAAAAGGTATCCTTTGCGGTTTTGACCCACATAGTATCTCCAGTTTCATTATAGCAGAAAAAAATCAAGGCTGGCAGTATAGTTCTCTATTTCAAAAAATTCAACTTTATGAATTTGATATTATGACAACAACTCACGGTTTAAAAGAACTAGAAGGATTTATGGGAAATGACATAAGAGAAAGCACTGTAAGCTTTTCAATAGATAGAAAGTTAACAGAAGAAGAATTAGAGGAAGTAGTAAAATACTGTACCCATGATGTTGAGCAGACTATAGAAATATTTTTACATCGTAAAGAGGAATTTGATAGTCATATAGCTTTACTTAAAGCTTTTAAACTGCCGCTTAAATATATAAGTAAAACAAAGGCTCAGCTTGCAGCAGTTATTTTAAAAGCAAATAAAATAAATCGCTCTGATGAGTTTAATTTGGATATACCAAGTAATTTAAAAATAAATAAATATAAACAAGTTCTTGATTGGTACAAAAATTCAAGTAATCACAGTTATGATAAATCATTAGAAATAAATATAAGTGGTGTACCGCATGTATTTGCATGGGGTGGGCTTCATGGTGCAAAAGAAAAATATACAGGTGAAGGAATTCTTTTAAATGTAGATGTAGTTTCATTTTACCCGTCTTTGATGATAGAGTATGGATTTTTATCAAGGAATGTAGAAGACCCAACATTTTATAAAGAAATATATAAGGAACGTATAAAGTTAAAGGCTGAAAAGAACCCAATGCAGCAGCCTTATAAAATTGTTCTAAACAGTACCTATGGTGCTATGAAATACAAATACAATAACCTTTATGACCCAAGACAGGCTAATAATGTATGCGTAGCAGGACAGCTTTTACTTTTAGATTTAATAGAAAGGCTAGAACCGCATTGGACTTTAATTCAGTCCAATACTGATGGTTTAATAGGAAAAATAAAAAGGAAATCGGATTTAGATAAAATTAAAGAAATCTGCATGGAGTGGGAAGATAGGACTTATATGAAACTTGATTTTGAAATCTTTAAGAAGATATATCAAAAGGATGTAAATAACTACATCATTATTAAAGAAGACGGCAGTTTTAAATCCAAAGGTGCCTATGTTAAGGAACTAAATAGTATTGATAATGACCTGCCTATAATAAACTTAGCTTTAAAGAAATATTTTATAGACTGTTTTCCAGTTGAAAAAACTATAACGGAATGTAAGGAGCTTTTAATGTTTCAAAAGGTTGTAAAGCTTACTTATAAATATTCTCATGCTCTTTATGGGGATAAACCATTAGCAGAAAAAACTTTAAGAGTTTTTGCATCAAAGAATGAGGAGGATAAAGGGGTATTTAAAGTAAAGCCTAATGGCAGAGTTGAAAAAATAGCAAATACACCTGATAGATGTTTTATAGTAAATGACAGTGTTATAGAAAAAAGAGTCCCAAGACGCCTTGATAAAGAGTGGTATATAAATTTAGCAAAGAAAAGAATTGAAGATTTTGTTGGTGAAATCAGATAAAAAATTATAGGAATTTGGGAAGTTACTACCCAAAAGGGGTTATTTTAAAACAATTTAATACTAATTTTAAGATGATTTTTAGTAATAAAACTATATATTTTGATGGCTAAACAACCCAAAATATATACGAAAATGGGAAGAAAAATTATATTTTTACTATGTATTTCTTACCAAAAGGTGGTGAAAAATTATAAACATTTTTAAGGGATATATTCCTTTAAAAGGTAAAAAACCTTTAGAGGAATATAAAGATAGAAATAAATTTTATTGTTATGACTATATAAGAAAAACAGGTAAAGATTACGGAGCAGTACTACAAGATGATATTGTTCAAATAGATTTTGATTTAAAGAAAGAAGCCGATATTGTAAAAAACATAATAACAGATTTAAATATTAAATGCTGCATATTAAAGACAGATAGAGGGATGCATTTTTATTTTAAAAACACAGATTTAAAAACAAGAAAAATTAAGACAAAGACTCCTTTAGGAGTAACAATTGACATAGGACTTGGCTCAAAGAATTGTATTGTGCCATTGAGAGTAAATGGGGTAACAAGAAGATGGTTAAACAAAACAGATGAAGTTGACTATCTTCCAGAATGGCTAAGGCCATTAAAAACAGCACCGGATTTTTTAAATATGAAAGAAGGAGAGGGAAGAAATCAAGCATTATTCAATTATATATTAACCCTTCAATCAGAAGGTTTTAGTAAGGATAGTATTAAAAACATTATAAATATCATAAATAAATATATTTTAAAAGACCCATTAGAACAAAGAGAAATAGATACAATACTTCGTGATGAGGCATTTTTAAAACAGTCTTTTTATCATAAGTCAAAATTTCTTCATGACCAGTTTGCAAGATTTATAAGGGATGAGGAACATATTATAAAGATAAACAATCAACTTCATATATACAAAGATGGTGTTTATATAAGTAACTACTTAGAAATAGAATCAGCTATGATTAAACATTTACCAGAGCTTAATAAAGCAAAGAGGAATGAAACTATAAATTACCTAGAACTTATTACTAATAACGTTATTCAAAGCTTTGAAGATTATAATCGCATAGCATTTAACAATGGAATTTATAACATAATAGATGATTCTTTTACAGAACATTCTCCAGATTTTATCATCACTAACAAAATTCCGTGGGATTATAACCCAAATGCTTATTTCGAATTAGCAGATAAAACCTTAGATAAAATCAGCTGCAATGATGCTGAAATTAGAAGTGTACTTGAAGAACTTATAGGATACACATTTTATAGAAGAAATGAAATTGGAAAAGCTTTCATTTTAACTGGTGAAAAACAAAATGGGAAATCAACATTTTTGGATATGGTAACTACACTTATAGGTATTTCTAATATTGCTGCTCTTGATTTAAAGGAACTGGGAGAGCGATTTAAAACAGCAGAATTATTTGGAAAGCTTGCAAATATTGGTGATGACATTGGAGATGAATTTATTGCAGAGCCTTCAATGTTCAAAAAACTTGTTACAGGAGATAGAGTTAATGCAGAAAGAAAAGGCAAAGATCCGTTTGAGTTTAATAATTATTCCAAGCTTTTATTTTCAGCAAATAATGTTCCAAGGGTTAAAGATAAAACAGGAGCTGTCCAAAGAAGACTTCTTATAATTCCGTTTAAGGCAAAGTTTACAGCAGATGATCCTGATTTCAGACCAGATATTAAATATGAATTAAGGACAAAAGAGTCAATGGAATATTTGATTTTACTGGGTTTAAAGGGGCTTAAAAGAATCCTACAAAATAAAAAGTTCACAAAATCCATACAAGTGGAGCATGAGCTTAAAGAATATGAGAAGACCAACAATCCAATTATTGAGTTTTATGAAGAATATGAAACACAAGTGGAAAATGAGCCAACGAAAAATGTCTATAAGAATTATTTGGAGTTTTGCTTAAATAATAATCTGCAGCCTTTAAGTCATATAGAATTTTCAAGACAGATTACCAAGAGGTTCGGTTATAAAATTATAGATAAAAAAATTGATGGGAAGAAATATAGGATATTTGTGAAAATGTAAGTACAAGATGGGTTCTATATGAGTTCAACATAAGTACAAGATTGTAACGTAGTAAAATCAATGGGGTACAAGATGTCCAAGATGTATATACCCTTTATATAATAAGATATAGTATATATAAAAATATTACTATATAAAAAAGAAATATATATATATAACTAGGTATCATGTACTCCCTAAGCAAGGGGGAATTGTAAATGAGCGATAGACAAGCATACTCAGATCCTACAGCTGCAAAGGCTGTTGGGAATGGAATAAAGGAATTAAAAAAGAAAAAAACAATAAATAGTTGTTTTGCCTTAAGAAAAGGTAAGTGCAGTGTGCTAAATGTTAGAAAATGTGATGACCTAAGTTGTGGTTTTTATAAAACTAATCAACAGCTTCAGCAGGAAAAGAAGCTAACTTTTAAAAGGATTAAATCCTTAGATAAAGGTACACAAGTGCATATTGCAGAGTCCTATTATGACAATAAAATGCCTTGGCTAAAGGAGGAGATTTAGCATGACAGCCAAAGAATATTTATCACAGGCTTATCATATAGACCAAAGAATTAATAGTAAGTTAGAGCAGATTGTTTCCTTAAGGGCATTAGCTACAAAAGCTACATCCACATTAAGTGATACACCACCTAGTGGAACTCGTAATGTGCATTCTATGGAGGATATAATAGCTAAGATAGTTGATTTAGAAAATGAAATAAATAGAGATATTGATATTCTTGTGGATTTAAAAAGGGAGTTTGTTTCAGTTATTAGAAAAATAGATAATACAGAATATCAGACTCTATTGGAACTTAGATATCTCTGTTTTAAAACATGGGAACAGATTGCTGTTGATATGGGATACAGTTTACAGCATATATTTCGTATTCATGATAAAGCTTTAAAAGAAATAAATATTTCATAAGATGAGAGTAAATGTGATAGAAAGAGAGTATCAAAATGTGTTTATATTATAATTGGAGGATTAGAAAGATGAGTTATAAAGAAGCTTTGTTAGACGGGATTAGGATTGAACAAAAAGGTAAACAAGATAGATACTACCCTAGATGTATATTTTGTGGTACAGAAGTAATGTCATGTAACTATGTACCAAATTATAATTATATCTGTTCTGATTGTAAAAAAATTAAAAAAACTATTTTGAAAACGGAAATTTTTAGAATAAAAACAAAAGATGAGAGTAAATGTGATAGAAAGAGAGTATTAAAATCTGATTAAATTATAATTAGGAAAAAAGAATTTAGATATATATTAAAGAGGACACTAAAAGACATTGAAAGACACCCTTGTATCCGCAGTAGTATTATAATAGACGAAGTGAAAAAACAGATGAAGCCATCACAGAAAAAACTGTGGTGGTTTTCATATGTAAAAACATAACTTGGGAGGACTGATATATATGCCAGTAAAACCTAAACGACCCTGCAGTTATCCTGGCTGTCCTGAACTTACCTGTGGCAGATACTGTGAGAAACATCAAAAGGAAATAGATAAAAACTATAATAAAACCTGCAGACCTTATGGTTACCTTTATAACAGCGGCAGGTGGAGAAGACTTCGTAAGCAGTTCCTGATTGAGCATCCACTGTGTGAAGAGTGTAAAAGAAAAGGTATTGTTACTGCTGCTGAAGTAGTGGATCATATTAAACCGCATCAAGGTGATGAAAGGCTGTTCTGGGATGAGAGGAATTGGCAGAGTTTATGCAAAAGCTGTCATGATAGGAAGACCGCTAAGGAAGACGGCAGATGGGGAAGGAAGAGAAGAGTTTATTCCTATTAAAGTTATCAACAGTGATGTGTTAATAACTTGTGGACAATCTGTTGATAATTCTTTGAGCAAGGGTAGGGGGGTATATTTCCTCACCACTTGAACCCCCCTACGTCGGGCGGCTCCCTTCGCACGAAATTTCGCAGAATTTAATAAGGGGGGTAGCATATATTTCATAAAAAATCAGTTGTAACCATTGGAAAATCAGCAATCAAGTTGTTTTATATTTTGCAGATAAGTATCTGTAAAAAATCAGAAGTAAAAGCCTGTGAACCTTGAAAATACAAGGATTTATAGGCTTTTGATGTTTATATAAAAACTATTCAAAAATCAAGTTCAATGAGTGATTTTTAAATGTTTTTATGGCATTTTCTAAAGATTTTGCATTAATCTTATCGCAAAAAGGAAAGGAGGCATAAAGAAATTGACTGAGGTGGAAAAACAGCAGATTCATGAACTAAGGCTTAAAGGTTTAGGATATAAAGCAATAGCTGCAGTTCTTGGTTTATCAAGAGATTCAGTAAAAAGCTACTGTAAAAGGAATGGTCTTTGCGGTGATGTTTCTGTAGTAAGTTTGAACATTGAAGAGATGAAAAAGCAGAATCTTGTATGCCTTCACTGTGGTAAGAAATTAAAACAAAAGGGAAAAGGGAGAACAAGGAAATTCTGCTGTGAAGAATGCAGGAGAATCTGGTGGAAAAACAATCAGGATAAAAGAAACAAAAAGGATACAGCTGTTTATAAATATACCTGTGTCTATTGCCAGAAAGAGTTCAGCTCTTATGGAAATAAAAACAGAAAATACTGCAGTCACAACTGCTATATAAAATCAAGGTTTGGGGAGGTTTAAGAAGATGCAGTTTAAGAAGTTAAAAATAGACAGCCTTATACCAGCTAAATATAATCCGAGAAAAGATTTAAAGCCGGGTGATAAGGAATATGAAAAAATAAAAAATAGTTTAACTGAATTTGGATATGTAGACCCTATTATTGTAAATTCAGACCTTACAATTATTGGTGGTCATCAAAGATGGAAGGTTTTAAAAAGCTTAGGCTATACAGAAGTTGATTGTGTTGTTATTGATATAGATAAAACAAAGGAAAAGGCTTTGAATGTGGCACTTAATAAAATAAGCGGAGAATGGAATGAAGCACTTCTTGCTGAACTTATTAAGGATTTGCAGAGTATAGATTATGATGTTTCCTTAACAGGTTTTGAACCGCCGGAGATAGAAGAACTGTTTAGCAATGTTCATGACAAGGAAATAAAAGAAGATGATTTTGATGTTGAAGATGCTTTAAAAGAACCTGTAATTTCAAAGCAGGGAGATTTGTGGCTGCTAGGAAGGCACAGACTGATTTGCGGGGACAGTACTAAAGCTGAAACATATGAGGCTTTAATGGATGGTAAAAAAGCTAATTTAGTTGTTACAGATCCTCCCTACAATGTTGCATATGAAGCAAAAGCCGGAAAGATTCAAAATGATAACCTTAAAGATGAGGAGTTTTATAAGTTCCTTTATAATGCTTTCACTAATATGTATGATGCAATGGAGAAAGATGCTTCAATATATGTATTCCATGCAGATACAGAAGGATTAAACTTTAGAAAGGCTTTTAAAGCTGCTGGATTTTATCTATCCGGAGTTTGTATCTGGGCAAAGCAAAGCTTGGTACTGGGCAGAAGTCCTTATCAATGGAAACATGAACCTGTGCTCTTTGGTTGGAAGAAGGAAGGCAGGCATAATTGGTACTCTGATAGAAAACAAAGTACTATATGGAACTTTGACAGACCATCTAAAAATGCTCTCCATCCAACAATGAAGCCAGTAGCGCTTTGTGCTTATCCAATTGAAAACAGTAGCATGAGCAATTGTATTGTTCTTGATCCTTTTGGCGGTAGTGGTTCTACTTTGATTGCTTGTGAGCAGACTAATAGAATCTGCTATACCATAGAGCTTGATGAAAAGTATGCTGATGTTATTGTAAAGAGATATATAGAGCAGGTTGGAACTGATGAAGATGTGTTTCTTTTAAGAGATGGTAATAAAATTAAATATGCTGATATAAAAAAGGAAGGTTGTGATTAATATGACCTTCCTTGATTTCTTTGCAGGAATAGGCGGCTTTCGATTGGGGTTAGAACTTGCAGGACATAAATGTATAGGATTTTGTGAAAAAGATAAATTTGCAGTAAAAAGCTATAGAGCTATGTTTGATACGGAAGGAGAGTGGTATGCAGATGACATTACAAAACTCAAATCAGAAGACATACCTTATGCAGACATCTGGACATTTGGTTTTCCATGTTTTGAAGCAGGAACTCTAATAATGACAGATAAGGGCTATGTTCCAATTGAGAAAATTGAAATAGGAATGAAAGTATTAACGCATAAAAATAGGTTTAAATCAGTTATTAAACCAATGAAGTGTTTTGCCAAAAAAGCCTTAGAATTAGATTTCTATGGAGTAGATAGATTAATTGCAACAGAGGAACATCCATTTTTTGTGAAAGATGGCACTACATTTAAATGGGTTAGGGCGAAAGACCTAAAAAAAGGTGATAAAATTGGTATCCCAATTAATCAAAAGTCTGAGCTGCCAAATTGGAAAGGGATTCATTATGAGAGACATGGTAGAGAGTATGTATTAAATAATTTGCAATTAAATAATCAAGATTTTTGGTGGTTTGTAGGCTGTTATTTTGCAGATGGTTGGTACAGAATTACTAAAAGAAAAAATGCAACTGATAATTATAGAGTTGTAATTGCATGTAATGAAGAAAAGTTAGAAAGATTTAGAAATCATGTGGGTTCAATGTTCCATTATTCTATAAGCAAAGAAAGAGGGATTTATAAAGTTCATATTGTTAATAAGGAACTGACTGTATTTTTGATGCAATTTGGAAAAGGTGCCTACAATAAACATTTAACAGAATCTATTTTAAATTTACCACAAAAATTATTAAGTTCATTTTTAGAAGGATATTTAGAAACAGATGGTTGTATGGTAGGGAAATATTACAAAGCTATAACTGTATCCAGAGAGCTTGCTTATGGGATTCAAGCTTGTATTCATAAAGCATACCATAGACCTTGTGCATTATACAAATCTAATAGACCAAAGACACATTTGATTGAGGACAGGATTGTAAAGCAACGTACAACGTATACCATAAGTTTTAAGATGGAATCATCAAAAAGAGATGGTTCTTTTTTTATGGACGGATATATTTGGGTTAAATTTAATGGTGGTAAATTAATAGAATTTAATAACTATGTTTATAACATGGAGGTGGAATATGATAATTCATACACAGCAAACAATCTTGGAGTCCACAATTGTCAAGATATCTCAGTTGCAGGAAAACAAAGAGGACTCAGTGGAGAAAGAAGCGGCTTATATTTTAGAATTATTGACCTTATCAAAGGCAAAGAAGAAAAAGATAAACCCTCATACCTTCTTATTGAGAACGTTAAAAACCTGCTGTCAATTAATAACGGATGGGACTTTGCAGCCGTTCTCTCTGAGCTGGATGAAGCAGGGTATGATGCAATCTGGCAGGTGCTTAACTCTAAAGACTTCGGAGTTCCCCAAAACCGAGAGCGCGTGTTCATTATTGCAAATCTTAGAACCAGAGGTAGACGAAAAGTATTACCTATCACAGGAGAAAACACAGCAGCTCTTAAGCAGATTATAGGTGGCTGTCAAGGTGAGCGGGTTTATGATGCAGAAGGAGTAGCTTGCACACTTACAGGTTGTGGCGGAGGTGGAGGAGCAAAGACTGGTCTTTACTGTGTAGGAAATATAAATCCAAGCGGCAAAGGTATGAATGGAAATGTTTATTCATCAGAAGGAATTGCTCCAACAGTTACAACTAATAAGGGTGAAGGAAGTAAAATTTTTATAGACCAGTCTTATACAAAGCCAAAGCTCACAGATACCTCAAGATGTATTACTTCCCGTTATACAGCAGGAGTTGTAAATAGAACTGCAATGAATAGCGGAGTTTTAGAGAGTGTTCCAATTGGGTTTAATAGAAATGATGGTATTCTTGATGAAATAAAAACAGCACATACAATCAGTGCCAGTGATTGGAGAGGACTAAACAGAAATCAAACACAAAATGCTGTTCTTGAAGCAAGGGCAGTTATAACTCCTGAAAGAGGAAATAAACGTCAGAATGGAAGGAGATTTAAAAATGCAGATGAGCCAATGTTTACTTTAACAGGGCAGGACAGACATGGAGTTGTAGTTAAAGAAGCTACAAAAAAAGGCTATGCTGAAGCTGAGATTGGAGACAGCATAAATATTTCAGTCCCTAATTCAAAAACAAGAAGAGGCAGAGTTGGAAAAGGTATATCAAATACTTTAGATACAGGATGTCAAATGGCTACATTGGACAGAAATTATCGTATTAGAAGGCTTACACCAAAGGAATGCTTCAGACTTCAAGGCTTTCCAGATGAATTATTTGAAAAAGCAAGGGTTGTAAATTCAGATGCTCAGCTATATAAGCAGGCAGGTAATGCAGTAACTGTAAATGTAGCTTTTGCAGTAGCTGCAAGTTTACCATCAGATGACGAATAGAGTCGTAAAAATTATGTGTTTTATTTGATAGATATAACTGGCTATATACTGCTTTCAGAGGTAATATGTACACTACTAAAAGGTAATAAACACACTTTGAAAGGGGTAGAAAAAATGAAAGAAGAATTAAGAAGGCTAACCAAGGATGGAGAATTAAAATTTTACCATGGAACCAGAGAAGAAAATAGGGAAAAGGCTTTAAAGCTTTTAGAAACAGCACAAAAAAGCGGTTATCAAGGTTATAAGGTTTACTCAAACAGCTTTGGATACATTGTAAGATTGGAGGGCTAAACTTGAAAAGCCAAAGATTTGGAATAGAAATTGAACTTACAGGTATTACAAGAGCTGCTGCTTCAAAAGCAGTGGCGGCTTTTTTAAAAAGCAAAGCACAGCATGCAGGCGGGAGTTATGATGAGTATCACATCAAAGACTTTAATGAAAGAGTATGGAAAGTAGTTCAAGACGGCAGTATAGAACCTCAAAAGAAAGTTGAAGGAGAAATTGTTTCAGCATCAGATATTTATAAAGTTGAGATTGTAAGTCCGGTTCTTGTTTATGAAGATATTCAGACTCTGCAGGAATTAGTGAGAAAACTTAGAAAGACAGGGGCTTTTGCCAATAAAAGCTGTGGAATACATATACATGTTGATGGAGCAAATCATACACCTGTAAGTCTAAAAAATCTTATAAATTTAATAGCCAGCAAGGAAGATTTAATTTATAAAGCTCTTGATATTGAAACTTCAAGGATCAGATATTGTAAAAAGGTAAACGAAAATCTTCTTAACACCATAAATAAAAAGAAACCTGAAACTCTTGAAGAGCTTGCTGAAGTTTGGTATGAAGGCTACAGCAGAGAATCAAGAAGAAAACACTACCATCCAACAAGATATTATGGTCTTAACCTTCACAGTATATTTGATAAAGGAACGGTAGAGTTTCGGCTTTTCAATGGAACAACTCATGCAGGCAAAATAAAAGCATATATTCAATTTTGTCTTGCAGTGAGTCATCAGGCAATAACTCAAAGAAGTGCCAGTGCAAAAAGAACTAAAACCGATAATGAAAAATATACTTTCAGATGCTGGATGTTAAGACTTGGACTTATAGGCGAAGAGTTTGAAACCTGCAGGTATCATTTCTTAGCAAACCTTGAAGGGAATTCTGCATGGAGACATGCAGCTTAAATATTGTATATTGGAGGAGAAAATTAATGCTGTATTTTGCTTATGGTTCAAATCTTAATAAGGTTCAAATGAAAAAAAGATGTCCTGATTCAGTTCCGATTATTAAAGTAAAGCTAAATGGATATAAATTAGTTTTTAACACGGTAGCAGATATTATTGAAAGTGCTGATGATGTAGTTTATGGAGCTGTTTATAAAGTTTCAGATAAAGATATCAAAAATCTTGATATGTATGAAGGGTATCCAAGACTATACAGAAAAATAAACGTAAAAGCAGAAGATGAGAATGGGAAAATTTATGAAGCCTTTGCTTATATAATGAATGAAAAAGGAACAGGAAAACCCTCAGATATGTATTACAGTATTATAAAGCAAGGTTTTAAGGATTGGGATTTGACGCTTGAAAGTCTTAAAGAAGCAAGGTTGAGAAGTTTTGAAAATAACGATAATACCTATTAAATAAAAATATTTATTTAATAACAAGTATTGACAAAATGCAACAAGAATTTTGTGCTATACTGTTGAAAAGCCGGGGGTGAGGGGAATACTTAAGTTGTATGAGGAGTTAAAACGAGAAAAGAAAAAGTTAGAAGATATGATTGAAACTGGATATGAAAATCTTACTAATGAAAAAATACTTAAGCAAAGCGAAATTTTAGACAAGCTTATAGCAGCTTATCAAAAATTAAATATGCAGAATTTTAAACATAAAGAATAAAATTTATCCCATAGGTAAAACGAAATATGCAATTTCAAGAGCTTACTTTTGTAGGCTCTTTTTATATATAAAATCAAGGATTGGAGGTGATACCTATGGCTCAAAGGGGAAGAAAACCAAAACCAACAGCATTAAAAATACTTGAAGGAAATCCAGGGAAAAGACCACTTAATGTAGATGAACCAAAACCTGAGAAAAAAGCACCTAAATGTCCAGGCTGGCTTGATGCTGAAGCTAAAAAAGAGTGGAGGAGAATGTCAAAGCAGCTTGAGGCAATGGGAATACTTACAGAAATAGATATGGCAGCCTTTGCAGGATATTGTCAAGCCTATGCAAGGTGGAAGGAAGCAGAAGAATTTATAACTAAACATGGAACTATTGTAAAAACACCATCGGGATACTGGCAGCAGGTGCCACAGGTATCTATCGCTCAAACCTACCTTAAAATCATGAACAGATTCTGTGAACAGTTTGGGCTTACTCCATCAGCAAGAAGCAGAATAGTCACTGACAATATAAATGATGAAGAAGATCCAATGGAACTTATACTTTATAAAGGAGGCAGTAAGAGTGTATGATGAAGCAAAAGCACAGCATGCCGTAAACTTTATTAACTGCTTAAAGCATACAAAGGGTCAGTGGCGTGGTGTTCCTTTTGATCTTCTGCCTTGGCAGGATAAAATTATAAGGGATATATTCGGAACAGTAAAAGAAAATGGATACAGGCAGTATAATACTGCTTATGTTGAAATACCCAAAAAGAACGGGAAATCAGAGCTTGCTGCTGCAGTTGCTCTTTATATGACCTGCGGAGATGGAGAATGGGGAGCTGAAGTTTACGGCTGTGCTGCAGATAGACAACAGGCTTCTATCGTTTTTGATGTAGCTGTTGAAATGGTAGAACAGTGTCCTGCTCTTAAGAAAAGAATTAAACCTGTTCTTTCTGTAAAAAGATTAATATATAAGCCTACAAATAGTTTTTATCAGGTATTATCTGCTGAAGCCTACTCCAAACACGGGCTTAATATTCATTCGGTGGTATTTGATGAACTTCATGCCCAGCCTAACAGGGATTTATATGACGTTATGACCAAAGGGAGTGGTGATGCAAGATTGCAGCCGCTGTTTTTTCTTATAACTACAGCCGGAACAGATAGAAATTCTATATGCTATGAAGTACATCAAAAGGCAGTAGATATATTAGAAGGAAGAAAAATTGATCCAACCTTTTATCCTGTTATTTATGGAATAGATGACAATGACGATTGGACCTTAGAGAAAAACTGGTATAAAGCAAATCCTTCTCTTGGGCATACCATAGATATAGAAAAAGTGAGAAATGCCTTTAACAGTGCAAAAGAAAATCCTGCTGAAGAGAATATATTCCGTCAGCTAAGACTTAATCAATGGGTAAAGCAGTCCACAAGATGGATGCAGATGGACAAGTGGGATGAGTGTGCTTTTAAAGTTGATATAGATAAATTAAAAGGCAGGGAATGTTATGGAGGACTTGACCTTTCAAGTACCACAGATATCACAGCCTTTGTTTTAGTATTTCCTCCAAGAACATCAGATGAAAAATATATTGTTCTTCCTCACTTTTGGATACCAGAGGATAATTTAAATTTAAGAGTAAGACGAGATCATGTACCTTATGATATTTGGAAAAAGCAGGGATACTTAAAAACTACTGAAGGAAATGTAGTTCATTATGGCTATATAGAAACCTTTATTGAAGAGCTTGGGAAAAAATACAACATAAAAGAAATTGCCTTTGACAGGTGGGGTGCTGTGCAGATGGTACAGAACCTTGAGGGAATGGGATTTACAGTTGTACCTTTTGGGCAGGGGTATAAGGATATGTCTCCTCCTACAAAGGAGCTTATGAAAATTACTCTTGAAAAGAAAATAGCCCATGGAGGACATCCTGTTTTAAGGTGGATGATGGATAATATTTATGTAAAAACTGATCCTGCAGGCAATATAAAGCCTGACAAAGAAAAGTCTACTGAAAAGATAGATGGTGCTGTAGCACTTATTATGGCACTTGACAGATCAATAAGATATGAAAATAAAGAAAGTGTCTATGAAAAAAGAGGAATGAGGAGTTTTCTTGATTAGGAGGTGGTGCTTTGAAACTGAAAGATAGAGTGAAGTTATTTTTAACACCGCAGAATGCCTTGTTTGAAGTCCTTCAGAAATATTCGGAGGATTTTTTTAGTGGCGAAGAAGTTGTAAAAGATAATTTTAAAATAGATACAGCAGCCGCTATGAGTTTTTCTGCAGTTTTTGCCTGCAATAGAGTCCTTTCTGAAACCTTGGCAAGCTGTCCTATAATGCTTTATGAAAAAGATGATAAAGGAAACAGGAGGCAGGTTACAGATACTGCTGAATATGGTGTACTTCATTATGCACCAAATGCAGAAATGACACCAGTACAGTTTAAAGAGTTTGGGATGACAAATATAAACCTTGGCGGAAACTTTATAGCACAAAAGGTTTTTAATATTCATGGAGAGCTTTTAGAGCTTAGACCTATATCATGGGACAGAGTAAGAATTGATATAGATAAATCTACAGGAAGACTTCTTTATTATATTGATGGGAAGCAAGAGCCTAAAACAAGAGATGAAATATTTCATATTCCGGGACTTACTTTAGACGGGTATATAGGAATAACACCTCTTAGTTATGCAGCACTTACTATTGATATTGGATTATCGCAGGACACCTTTGAAAGAAATTTTTATCATAACAGGGCTTCAACCAGCGGTATTTTTCAGTATCCTAACGAGCTTTCAGATGAAGCCTTCCAAAGACTAAAAAAGGATATAAAAAAGAATTATACAGGACTTTCCAATGCAGGAGTTCCAATGATACTTGAAGGTGGAGGGCAATTTAAGGAAATAACCATGAAGCTTACAGATGCACAGTTCTTAGAATCTAAGAGATTTAGAATAGAAGATGTGTGTAGAATTTTCAGAGTACCACTTCATCTGGTGCAGGATTTAACAAGATCCACAAATAACAATATTGAACATCAGAGCTTAGAGTTTATTGTTTACACTATGCTGCCGTGGTTTAAAAAATGGGAAGAAAATTTAAATCTTCAGCTTTTATCAAAGGAATCAAGGAGAAAAAACAGATACTTTGAATTCAATATAAGCGGACTTCTTCGTGGAGATATTAAATCAAGATATGAAGCCTATGCACAAGGAAGACAGTGGGGATGGCTTTCTGTTAATGATATTAGAAGGCTTGAAAATATGAATCCAATACCTAATGGAGATAGATATTTGGAGCCTCTCAACATGAGTGAGGCAGGGAAACAGGAAGTTGAGGAAATTAAAAATGAAATCTATAAAATAATAGCTGATAAAAAATAAGAAAAACATTTTAAGGCATAGAAATATGTCTTTTTATTTTGCATTAAAGTGGGTGAAAAAATGGCTGCTAGAAAGAAATACAATAAATTTGATTTAACAGGAGAATATGGAATAGGTTATGACTCAAAAGGCAGAAAGTTTTATTTTGATATAGAGGATTATGAAAGGATTAAAAATTACTATTGGTATGGTGCTTATGATAATAGGAGTAAAAGAATATATTTTTCAGCAGTAATAAATAAAAAACATATTAAACTTCATAGATTTTTATTAAATCAATTTGAGTTTGACAAGAAGAATCTTGTTGATCATATAAATGGAGATTCCTGTGATAATCTAAAAGAAAACTTAAGAATATGTAATCCAAGCCAAAATGTTATAAATGTAAGAAGAAAAAATAATAATACCAGTGGTGCTACTGGGGTAACATGGGATAAAGAAAGTGGTAAATGGCTAAGTTATATCTCTATAAACAAAAAACAGAAAAAGTTAGGGAGGTTTTATAACTTTTATGATGCAGTAAAAGCTAGAAAAGAAGCTGAAATAAAGGTTTATGGTGAATACAGGTTCAGAGGAGGTGAAGCGATTTGAGAGCCAAATATTATAATTTTTCAAGGAAGGATTCTAAAAGTGCTGATTTATATATTTATGGAGAAATAACACCTTATAAATGGGATGATTCAGATGTAACTGCTAATAGCTTTAAAGAAGATTTAGAGAATTTAGGAGATATTGAACTGCTAAATATTTACATTAATTCTCCCGGCGGTTCAGTATTTGAAGGTCAAAGTATTTATTCACAGCTTAAAAGACATAAGGCAATTAAGAAGGTTTATATTGACGGTATAAGTGCTTCAATAGCCAGTGTTATAAGCATGTGCGGTAAAGTTTATATTCCAAAGAATGCAATGATTATGGTGCATAATGCATCAGCTTTTGCAGAAGGAAATGCAAATGACTTTAGGGCTTTAGCTGATATATTAGATAAAGTAAATCAGACCATAGTGGAAGTATATATTGAGAAAACTGGTTTATCAGAGGATAAAATTAAAGAACTAATGGATAAAGAAACATGGCTTACTGGTAAAGAAGCTGTAGATTTAGGATTTGCAGATGAATTAATAGAAGAAAATAAAATTTCAGCTCGATGTAAAAATTACGATATGCAAATTCTAAATAGATATAAGAATACTCCAAAATCTTTGTTGTTAGATAAAAAGGAACTAACCAATAAAAATGAAGAAACAATAAAATTATTAAAAGCAAAACTTGCCTTAGAGTGTGAACTTTAGGGCATCTATTATTTTGAAAGGAAGGTAACGTATATGTCAGAAAAAATGAAAGAATTATTAGCTAAATTATCAAATTTAGAAACAGAATCAAAAAACTTAATTCAAAATGAAGATGCAACAGCTGATGAAATTAATGCAAAGCTTTCTGAAATTAAGGCTTTAAAAGCTAAAATTGAGGCACAAAAAGAAATAGATACATTAAATGCAGAAAGAGAAAAACAGGCTAAGACGCCAGTAAATGAACCAATATATGCTCAGCCTAAAAACCATGATGAAAAGAAGTGGAAGAGCATGGGGGAGTTTTTAGGTGCTGTTGCTAAGGCTTCATCTCCAGGTGGAAGAATGGACAACAGATTAACCTATCAGAATTCAGCTACAGGCTTAAATGAAAGTGTAGCTTCTGAAGGTGGCTTCCTTCTTGAGAATGACTTTATTAATGATTTGTTTGAATCCATGATGACTCAAAGTCAAGTGGCAAACAGAATAAGAATGATTCCAATTGGTGCTAATACCAATAGACTTAGAGCACTTGGTATTGATGAAAACAGCAGAGCAAACGGAAGTAGATGGGGTGGAGTTCAGGCTTACTGGGTAGCTGAAGCTGAAACAGCAGCTCAAAGTAAACCAAAGTTTAAGGAAATTGAAATGTCCCTTCAAAAACTTTTAGCACTTTGCTATGTAACTGATGATTTGCTTCAGGATACTACAGCTTTAGAAGCTATAGTAAGACAAGCCTATGCAGATGAAATGAGTTTTAAGATTGATGATGCAATTATTAATGGTACGGGTGTAGGAATGCCTCTTGGAATATTAAATTCTGATGCATTAGTTACTGTACCTAAAGAAAAAGACCAAGCAGCAGGAACTATAAAGTATGAAAATATACTTAAAATGTGGAGTTCAATGCCTGCAAGACTTAGAGCAAATGCAGTATGGTATATAAACCAAGAGATAGAACCACAGCTTTACACTATGGCTCTTAATATTGGAACTGGAGGAGCACCAGTGTTTATGCCTTCTGGAGGTGCTGCAACTTCTCAGTACAGCACACTGCTTAATAGACCAATTATTCCAATAGAGCAGTGCTCACCTCTTGGTAAAAAGGGAGATATAATCTTAGCAGATCCAACTCAGTACATTGGAATAGATAAGAAAGCGCCATCTGCTGATGTGTCTATTCATGTAAGATTCCTCTATGATGAGCAGGTATTTAGATTCATCTATAAATTTAATGGTATGCCTTATAAGAATAAACCAATAATGCCTTATAAGGGTGCAAATCCATTAAGTCCGTTTGTAACTTTAGGGGATAGATAGAAATTAATAAAATATACCACAAGTAATCATAAAATTGGTAATGTTTATGGTATAATTTTGTTTGTAGAGTGTTCTAATTATAGAATAAATCTATAAATCACAGTTTATAGTGGAGGTATCAAAGACAATGGATATTAAGATATTCAAAGGATTTGAAGATATATATCCAGAAAAAGTAGATGAATCGGATTCTTGGTATTATGGACGATGGACGCCATGTTCAGAAGCCTATGAAGTACCGGATTTTGAAAATAAGTACCCTGGCACGAGACTATATTTTATTGAGTATCCATCAGGAAAAGTTTTAGAGCCAATCAAACAGGAAAAAAATGTTTTTCTAGAAATACCTGTTTATGAGAGTAAAGATAATTCATTTGGAATCATACTCTACGACTTTAATAAAGAAGTTATACAGGTACTTATCTTTAAACCAGAGTGTTCGAGTGTGAAAGTTCTTACAGAAATGTCTTTTTCAAAAGTTGGAGATATGATAAATGTACGATTAGTAACTTCTCCATTTACATTAGTTAAGCACGATGTTCAAGGTGATGCAGTGGATTTTCTGTGGCCAAAAGAAATGCACATCCAACTTGAAGAAAATGAGAGCTTATATTTCCAGAATGATGGAAAATTGTATACGTCAAAATGGATTGAAGATCCGGATTACCGTGAAGAAATTATTATTAGAACTGCAGAAACTGGAGAAATTCTTGAGAGAAGTCCCGGATATTTACGAAGAATGGCAGATGGTTCTGTCTGGAAGATGACTCGGTAAAAATTGCAATTTATAGTTTTAATTATTATTGAAGATAGCGGTGATGACTAAATGATGATTTTATCATTAACATTTAAAATAACATATAAGTAAAATAAAGACTTGCTAAATTGTAGGTCTTTTTCTTTTACCTAAATTTAAAAATTAGAAGGAGGATTTAATCATGAATTTAGTTGAAAAATATAAAGTGGTTCAGGCTGTAGAGCCAAAGACCACTAATGCTGCAATAACAGGAGCATATGTAAGTCTTAAAAATATAATAAGAGGAGCAGTTGTAGTAAATCTAACTCAGGCAGTAGGCCACGCAACTCAAGTTTCCTTGTATCAGGCAAAGGATGTTTCAGGAACTGATGCAAAGCCTTTAACAAATACTGTTCCAGTATGGGCAAATGAAGATGTATCTTCAGGAGATTCACTTTTAAGAAAAGCAGATGGAGTAAGCTACACTGTAGCAAATACAGCAAAAAATAAGCAGGTAGTATTTCATATTGATCCTGCAAAGCTTGATATAAATGAAGGATTTACTTGCCTTAATGTAAGAATTGGAGCAAGCACACAAGCGACTAACTTTGCATCTGCAGAGTATATTTTAGACAGTAAGTACGCAGGAGATAGCCCTTCATCTGTAGTTGTTGATTAATTCAGGGAGCCTTAGTGCTCCTTTTTTTCGAGGTGATAAGATGGCAATTAAAATAATAAATCCACCATCAGTTGAACCCATAACTTTAGAAGAAGCAAAACACCATTTAAGAATAGATGGAAATGATGATGATTTGCTAATACAAAGTCTTATAAAGCAGGCAAGAGAATGGTGTGAAGACTATCAAAATAGAAAATATATAACTCAGACCTTAGAGCTTGTTTTGGATACTTTCCCTAATGGTAATGCTATAGTTTTTAATAGCTGTTCGCCGGTACAAAAGGTGGAAAGTATAAAATATTATGATGAGAATAGACAGGAGTATTTATTTGATGAAAGTAATTACATTGCTGATTTAGATGGATTTGTAAACAGAGTTGTTTTAAATAGAGGAAAGCATTGGCCCGTAGTGGAACTTCAATCTGTAAATGCTATAAGAGTTAGAGTTGTTGCAGGTTATGGAGATGGTGGAGATAAAGTACCTGAAGCAATAAAGTGGGCAATTATTCTTCAAATGAAACTCCTTTATGATGACTACAGACCAGAGGAAAAAACAAAATTAGAAGAAGCAAGAAATGCTCTTCTTTCTATGAATAGGGTGATTCCAGTATGAAATCAGAAGAATTAAGACACAGAATAAAATTGCAGAAAAATATAACCCAAACAGATGATAATGGCTTTGAAACTGAAACTTGGGCAGATTTTAAAGAGCTATGGGCAAAAACTGAAAATCTTCATGGCAGAGAATATTTTGAAGCCGCAGCAGTTCAAGCTGAGAACACTGTGAAATTTACTATAAGGTACACAGATGAAATTGACACTGCAATGAGGATTATTTTTAGAGGAAAACAGTATAATATAACTTCTATTGATAACATAAAATATAACAATAAATTCATTGAAATCAAGGCTTTGGAGGTTGAGGCAAGTGGCTAAAATAGAACTTGAAGGAATGCAGGAGCTTATAGACAGAGTAAACAAGCTGGGTGCAAGAGGAGATGTAATAAAGAAAAGAGCACTTGATAAAGCAGGGAATTTAGTGAAAACTAGCATGGAAAAAAATGCTCCAAGGTCAAACAAGACAAAAAGACATATGGCAGATAATATAAAGGTTTCAGATATTGAAAAAGAAAACGGCGTAGATTTTATTGAGATAGGTCCTAATAAAGGAGATAATTCAGAGTTCTTTTATTCAAAATTTACTGAATTTGGTACAAGTAAAATTACTGCACAGCATTGGGCAGAGAAATCTGTCCTAGAGAATAAAAGAGAGATAAATAACATCATTAAGGAAGAACTGCAAAGGGGACTTGAGGAATGATAAATAAATTGATTATGGATACATTGAAACCTCTTAAGATTCCAGTAGCTTTTCAAAAGTACAGTGGAAAAGCAGAAACTTATATTACTTTTCATGAGTACTTAACTGCAGGTGAAGAGTATGAAGATGATGAAGAAGCTTTGACGGCTCATTATATCCAAGTAGATGTGTGGTCAAAGGGTGATTACACAGATATAGTTAAAAATATAAAAGAACTTTTGCTTAAAGCGGGGTTCAAAAGATTAAATGAAATAGACCTTTATGAAGAAGATACAAAAATCTATCATAAAGGCCTTAAATTTTATTATTTAGAGGAAGGTGAATAAGTATGGCAAGACAGATAGGGCTTAGAGATATTCATATAGCTGTTTTAACAAAGGATGACAGTACTGGTGTTACTTACAGCACTCCGGAAAAGTTAGAAAGAGCAATAAGTGCTAAACTTTCTCCAAAATCAAATTCAGAAAATATTTATTCAGATGATACTGTTGAAGACATAATAACTGCTTTTGAAGGTGTTGATGTTGAAATTGAAGTTAATCAGTTATCACTTACAAGCAGAGCAAAACTGCAGGGATCGAAGGTTGTAAAGGGTGTATTAGTGGAAAATAAGGATGATATGCCTCCAACAATAGCTTTAGGATTTAAATCAAAGAAGAACAACGGAAAGTATAGATATGTATGGCTTTTAAAAGGAAAATTTGAACTTGCTACAGATGAATATGACACAGAGGCAGAAAAGCCAAAGGCACAGAGTGCAAAGCTTAAAGGAAAATTCTATTCTAGGGACTTTGATGGAAATTATAGATTTATTGCTGATGAGGACGCTCAAGGAGTAGATTCAACTATTATTAGTTCATGGTTTACAGCTGTACCTGAAGAGCCTGTCAGTACAACTTAAATCAGTTAAATGCTTAAAAAGAAAACAAGGAAGCAACTATTGGTTGGCAAATTTGTTATTTTAAATTGGTAGTCATTACTAATGATACTTAGTATACTAGAACTGAGGTGATGTATATGAGTTTTTCAGAAAAGCTACAATTGATTAGAAAAGAAAGAGGATTATCACAAGAAGGTTTAGCTGAAGTTATAGGGGTATCGAGGCAAGCAGTTGCAAAATGGGAGTTAGGGCAGTCTTATCCCGATATTGATAAACTAATTCAATTAAGCAATATGTTTAAAATTAGCATTGATAAATTGGTAAAGGATTGTGAAGAAGGGTGCAGCACTAGTGAAAAAGACTCTAAGCAACTTGCAATAGATAATGAGATAATAAATTTTTTAATTAAAGCAAAAAAGGCAACGTACGCAGGAAAAGGAGCTGAAGTTTTACCATCAAGACCAAATTCTCATGATTTTCAATATATAGAAGGAGATCTAAAGTATATTGACACTTATTTAGGAGGAGAAAAGTTTGCAGGGGAAGAAGCATTATGGAAAAACAATATTCCTTTTTGGTCTATGAATTATATTGGGAGAATTGTTGATGAAGGGTTTTCAGGAGATTTTCTGAAGGAAGCATTATTGTTAGTGCCAAAGGAATATCCATATCGAGGACCTATGGTATATCAAAATGGGGAATATAAGTATCATTGCATAATTAATGGAGAGTATGAATGGTTTCAGGGATATGAAGAAATTTTTTATAATAATAAAAAGGTATATGAATGCATGTTTCATGGAGGTTTTATTAAGTAGTTTGTTATTATATTAATCTAAGCATATTGCTACTTAATATATATTGTAATTTTATAAAAATAGGGAAATTACACACTCCCTGTTTTTTTATATCCCAAAATCCAGAAAGGAGCTGATTACATGAAAGCATCAGAACTAAAAAACAAAGGTATTAAAATTATCATAGGAGACAAAGATTATGAACTCAAGTTCGATATGAATACATTTTGTGAGCTTGAAGAGGTCTATGGTGATATCAATCAAGCCTTTGAAGATTTGCAGAATAGAAAAATTAAAGCAATAAGAGCACTTATATATTCAGCAATTAAAGCCGAAGATGAAAGTGTTACTCTTAAAGAAGTAGGAAAAATGTTAACTTTAAATGATATGGAGAAATTAGGCACTGCAATTAATGAAGCATTAAATATGGCTATGCCAGAAGTAACTGAAAATATGGGGGAATAGAAAGCCATTTTGATTCTACATCGTGGGATTGGGAATGGCTCTTTTATTTGGGAACAAACCTTTTAAAAATGACTGAGGAGCAGTTTTGGAAAAGTACACCTAAGAAATTACAAGCTCTTTTTAATGTATACAAAAGAGTAAACGGAATAGAGGAAGAACAGGAGCTTGATTATATAGATAACATTATTTTCTAACAGGGAGGTGAGATGATGGCAAGAGATGCAAATACCGTAGTTGCAAGAGTAGGTCTTGATGATAGAGGTTTTCAGGAAGGTGTTGCCAAAATACAAAGGAGTCTAAAGGTTGTTCAAAGTGAATTTGCAGCAGCTTCTTCTAAGCTTGGTGACTTTGGTAAATCTGAAGAAGGTCTAAGGCTGAAAGCAGATACTTTAAATAAACAGATAGAACTTCAGAAGGATAAAATTTCAGCATTAGAAAAAGCATACCAAAAGAGTGTAGAAACAAAGGGCGAAGATGCAAAAGCTACTGAAAATCTAAAAGTTAAGCTTAATTATGCTACAGCAGAGCTTAACAAAATGGAAAATGAGCTGAAAGAGACAACAAGAGAACTCAAGGAAAAAAGCTCGGCTTGGTATAAGCTGTCTGAAAGCATGAATAGTGCAGGAGAAAAGATGAAATCTGTAGGAGAGAAGATGTCCTCAGTTGGAAGTAAGCTTTCAACTGCTGTAACACTTCCTCTAGTTGGAATAGGCACTGCTGTAACTAAAATGGCTATGGATGCAGTAGAATCAGAAAATCTCTTTGAAGTAGCTATGGGTTCAATGGCTGGAGATGCGAGGAAGTGGTCAGAAGAAACTTCAAAGGCTCTTGGGCTTAATGCATATAATGTTAGAAAAAATGTAGCAACCTATAATTCAATGCTTACCAGTATGGGGCTTACAGCACAAGAATCACTTAAGATGTCAGAAGGCTTAACTCAGCTTTCCTATGATATGGCTTCTTTTTATAACTTAAAACCGGAAGAGGCATTTGAAAAATTAAAGTCAGGTATTTCAGGTGAAGCAGAGCCACTTAAGGCATTAGGTATTTTAGTTAATGATAATACAATTAAAACCTATGCTTATTCTCATGGAATTGCAAAGCAGGGTGAAGCTTTAACAGAACAGCAGAAGGTAATGGCAAGATATGGCGTTATTATGGATTCTACTAAAAATGCACAGGGTGATCTTGCAAGAACTATGGACAGTCCAACAAATAAGCTAAGAGTAATGAAAGAACAAGCAGAACAACTTGGTATTCAGTTTGGTCAGCTTTTAATTCCTATACTTGAAAAGCTTATAGGAGTTATAAAGCCATTGATGGATAAATTTCAAGGGCTATCTAAAGAGCAGCAGGAGATGATTGTGAAAATAGGTTTAGTTGTTGCAGCAGTTGGACCTATTATAGGAATAATAGGTAAAGTAATTAGCATAGCAGGGACTTTATCTACTGTAATAGGAAGTATATCAGGAGCAATGGCAGCGTCAGGAGGTGCTTCGGCGGCACTTGGCGCTGTATTTACAGCATTAACTGGTCCAGTTGGAATTGCAATAGCTGTTATTGCTGGACTTGTTGCTGTTGGAGTTCTTTTATATAAAAACTGGGATACTATAAAAAATACTGCAAGTGCAATATGGCAGGCTCTTACTACAAGCATTAGTAATTCTGTATCAGCAATAAAAACAGCAATAGTTTCTACTTGGGAATCTATAAAAGCTGTGGTACTTCCAATAGTTGAGGGAATAGCAAATGTTATTAAAACTATATGGGAAGGTGTAAAGACAGGATTTACTTTTCTATGGGAAGTAATAAAAGCTATCTTTATCAGTGCTTGGACTATTATTTCATCTATTGTTCAAACTTATATAAATATAGTTACTGCTGTCATTAGTGTTGCTTGGCAGCTTATTCAGACTGTAACAACCACTGTGTGGAATGCTGTATCTGGGGTGATAAGTACTGTTTGGAATGGGATAGTTAGCTTTCTAAACCCTATAATTCAAGGAATAGGGAATGCAATAACCACTGCATGGAATAGCATAAAATCTGTTACAACAACAGTATTTAATGCAGTTTCTTCAATAATAAATACGGTCTGGAACTCAATATTGAATTTTATTAGACCAATAATAAATTCAATAGTTTCTACTTTGACTACAGCTTGGAACACTATAAAATCAGCGACAACTACCGCTTGGAATGCTATACAATCAGCTTTAAATGCTGTATGGAATGGAATAAAAAATACAACCACATCTATTTGGAATTCTATCTCAAGTTTCTTTTCAAGTATGTGGAGTGGAGTATCAAGTTTATTCACAAATACAGTGAACGGTATTAAAAATACTGTATCTAACGTATGGAGCAGTATTTTATCAGTGACAACTAGTATATGGAATAATATTAAATCTGCAATAATGACTCCAATCAATGCTGCAGTGAATTTTGTGAAGGATCAGTTAGATAAAATAAAAGGTTTCTTTGATAGACTGGATATTAAATTTCCTCATATTAACCTGCCACACTTCAGTATTAAAGGTGAATTCAACTTAAATCCTCCAAGTGTACCTCATCTAGGTGTAGATTGGTATGCAAAGGGAGGGATTTTTAACAGACCTAGTATAATCGGTGTTGGTGAAGCAGGAACTGAAGCTGTACTTCCAATTGACAGGCTAGATGAACTTATGGCTAGAGCAATGGAAAAAGTAAAAGGTAATGTAGGCAGTGTAGGACTTACACTTCATATAGAAAACTTCATTAATAATTCAGATAAGGATATAGAGCAGCTTGCCTATGAACTTGAATTTTACAGGCAAAGAGTTTCAATGGGAAGGGGTGGTGCTTAATGCTTAGTTTTAATTTTGGTGGAAAAAACAGCTATACTGATTATGGCATTATTATTTCTAAAAGACCATCTCTGCCATCACCTAAAAGAAGAGTATCATATATAGATATCCCGGGTAGGGATTCAAATTTAAGATATGATGAAGGAACTTATGAAGATATAACAATTGCAGTAGAATGCAGTATTAAAGGCAATAACATAGCTGAAAAGCTAGATAACATAAAAGCATGGCTATTTGGAGCAGGAGAAAGTGATTTGATATTTAGTTTTCAGGATGATAAAAAATATAAAGCACAAGTAGTTAATGCCATAGATTTTAAACAAGTATTCAAATACACATCTGTTTTTCCAATAATATTTAACTGCAAGCCTTTTAAATACGCTGTGCAGAATAACATATTTACTATTACTGAAAATGGAACTTCAATAATAAATCCAGGTACTTTAAAAAGTGAACCGATTATATCCGTCTACGGATCTGGAAAGATAAGTGTTACAGTTAATGAAACTTCTGTTAACTTAAATGATATAACAGGAAAAATCATATTAGATTCAGTTTTGCAAGATGCTTATAATGATGCAGGAGATAACTTAAACAGTAAGGTAAACGGTGAGTTTATAACTTTAAAAACAGGTTCAAATAAATTTCAGTGGACTGGAAGTGTTACTAAAATAGAAGTAGTTCCAAATTGGCGGTGGTTATAATGATTTATGTATATGATAAGAAAACAGTAAGAGGAAACTTTGATAATAATGGCCTTGCAGTTTTAGATGAATGTATAACAGCAGAAGTAACTCATGAACTAAATGGGGATTACAGTTTAGAAATTCAATACCCAGTTGTATCTAAAAAAGCACAGTATTTAGAGGAGTTCAATATTATTAAAGCTGATGGACAGCTTTTTAGAATATATAAAGTAGAGAGAACGCAGGATAAGATAAGCAAGGTAAAGGTATGGGCAAGACATATATTCTATGATCTTGCTTTTTATTTTATAGAATCAGCAAAAGTACTTAATGCAAACATGAAAGAGGCTATTGAAGGAACAATGCCACCCGAACTTCAAGGGCTATTTTTCTTTAAAGCACCAGAAAAAAATATAGCGCCTTTTGCGGTTAAAGAGGTTAATGCTGTAGATGCTGTTTTTAGACTTATCGAAATTTATGGTGGAGAACTCTTTAGAGATAACTTCAATATAGAGATAAAAAATTACATTGGTGAAAATAACGGAATCTTAATAAAATACGGCAAAAACATAAAAGGAATGAAGGTTATTGAGGATACCAGTGAGCTTGCTACAAGGATATATGCAGTAGGAGCAAATAATCTATTGCTGCCAGAAAGATATATAGAAGTAGAGGGAGAAAGAGCAAAATTACTTCCCTATCCCATAACCAAAAGGGTCGAGTTTAAGGAGTGCAAGGATGTAGAAAGCCTTAGAGCAAGGGCTGAAGAATATGCTGAAAAGGCTGCAAGTCCAAAGGTATTTATAACAATAGATTTTATGGAACTAAGCAAAACTGAAGAATATAAAAGTTACAGCCATCTTACTAAAGTTAATGTTGGCGACTTTGTAAAGGTAAGAAATGAAAAGATAGCTGTAACAACTGATTTAAGGGTTATAAAGAAAAAGACAGATTTAATTAATCCTATAAATACAAAAATAGAGCTTGGTGATCCTTTAAACACAATTATTGAAAAACTTGATACTAGTAAGCTTTTAGAAGAAATACAAAGTGCTATAAGCGGTACTTTAAGCAGTGTAATAATCAAGAAAAACAGTGATACCATAACAATCAGCACTAGCAGTTATCCTGCTATGATAGTTGGAATAACTGCAAAGGCAGATACAAATTTAAACTGTAATATTACTATGACTGGTAAGGCAAGTGCAGACTGCACGTTAACAATTCTGTTTTCCTTAGATGGAAAATACTACGATTTTAAACCAATTCAAAAGTTAGCATCAGGAGATAATGTTATAGGATTGCCGCTCCCAATGCCACAGGTAACAGCAGGAGACCATACTTTTATGGTGGAGATGAAGGTTTCAAATGGAACATTTACCATTGAAAAGAATAACCTGCAGGTAAGTATTGAAGGAAGAGACTTAGAGGGAGGACTTAGTGCAAGTATACCAAGGGCAGAGATAGTTTATACCTTCCTTTATAATCTGTTCAATATCAAGATTGGAACATATACCTTTAACGTTGGTTATGATTTTAAGCATTATTCGGATATTACTTCAGGAGAAATGGATACTTGTAATTTTGAAGTTTTTAATAGCAGATTTAATGTTGGAAATGCAGCTCATGGCAACCCTGCTTTAATACTTAATGTAATGGGAATTATAGAAGAATTTAATAACAGTAAATCAAGCAGTTATGCTTTTGATGCTTACTGGGTTGAGTTCAGTTCAGATTACGATAAAAACAAAGATGGAACCTATGACTTTTATAATAGAGCTGCTATAAAAGAACCTGTTTTAAAAAGAGAAGGCGGATATATTGAGGACTTGGGAAATGGCATAATTTATGCTGCAAATGTGCCAGATACAACACTTTATAAGGATTTGCTTGCAATAAATGCATATCTTAAGCAAGTATAGGAGGAGCGGATAATGCCAGTAATAAATCAAATATCACTTCCAAAAGGAAATGCAGGAATGACACTTTATGGTACAAGAAATGATGATAGTACAGTAACTCTTCCTGATATAGGCTTTAACTTTAATTATAACGGTTCAGCCATAAGACAGCTTTACACAAGCGGTAATACCTGGGTAGGTTTTGGGGCATCATCAGAACATCTTTGTATTAACAGAAGAGATGCCAGCTATAACAATCTTTATTATGACAGTGAAGTAGAATATAGCACAAAGCTTTTCAGAATAAGGTTTGAAGGAAATAGTTCCTATAGCAGTTGGGGCAGCAATGACCTTATCTGGGAACTTTCTATTTTTGAAACTGGAGTAATAAGACTTGTTGTTGAGAAGATACCTAATAACGGTACAAATAGTTTTGTAAATCCAAATGTGGGCACTCAATCATTGGCATTAGGAGCAGGGAAATCATATATTTTTACTCCAGCTGATTTATCAGGCAAAAATTATACAGTGCAGGAAGGTTCATATATTCCATGCATAACGAAATTTCTTATGGTGGATAGTGATGGAGTTAAAAATTATCAAGGCAGCACATGGACTAAAATTGGAGATTTACCTCTAACAGAAGAAATGTTTAAAACCTACGGCGTTGATATTCTGCCTGCATCTATGGCAGGACTTTCAGGCACTTCACCAGCTCTTTATATTTATACGGATAATCCAGATATTAAGGCAAATAAAAACAGCAATAGATTCTTTATTGAGAAGACAGTAACAAGTAAGCCAAAGGTAATTATTCAAAACTATGATTTTAACATACATGATGGGAAAACCATAAATAAACTTGAAGCAATTGTTCAATACACTAAGAAAGATTCGAATTTAAATGATGTTACAACCAATGGAAAGATAAGAATAGCTTTAAGTGTTGATTCGGGATTAAGCTGGCTTACTTATAATATTAATGCATCAAGCTTTGAAAGTATTGATATTACAGATTCAGCTGCATTTTTGGCAAATGGGATAAATCCTACAATACTTACAAGCTTAGATTATGCAGCTTTAAACGCAATGATTGCTCAAGACAGAAAACTTAGATTTGCTTATATTTTAGATAAACCAACATTAAATGATGTGTGTAAATTAAGAAAAATCAAAATTCTTTACAACTGAGGGGTGATGATATGTTCATTGAAGGGCAGCCTTATGAAAGTATTGCTTACAATAAAGATTTGCTTACAGGTAAGATTTCTGAAAGTAAAAAGAGTAAGAGACAGAGAGGTATTAAAGGAAAGGTTTTATTAGAACTTTTTAATGCAGAAACTAAGGAGAAGATAAAGGAAGCATATACAGAAAATTTAATACCAGATTTGTTTTTTAAAGATACATTTTTAGGACATTTTGTTCAGGGAATCATGGGTTCTGGTGGTAACAGAAGGTGTGATAATTATAGCTGGTTTGAGTATCTTTATCTTACCGACAACGATAAACCAGAAAATGCTAATGAACAGAGAGTTATGGGAAATATTATAGGTTTTGCCCATAGAAATAATACTTACTCTGGAAATGATACAAGACGTGGAACTATAAATAGAGCAGAATCAAAATTTGAAGTTACAGATTCTAAAATAAAGATGAATTTTGTATTTGACTTTCCAACCCATGCGGCAAACGGTAAAATTGAAAGTATTTACTGGGCAGAGGGTGACCCTGATAATAAGGATTATTTTTATTCAGGGGCTGCAATCTATGGAAGGGAAACAGCTGATTCAGATTATGCTGTATATAATACTACAAATCCTAAAAGGTATTGGGCGTTGAATACTTTATTTTCTTATGCAAGAACTATAAAATTTACAAGTCAAACAAAGGGGTGGATATTAGCAGATTCAAGGGATACAAGCTTAACACAGTCAAGCTACATCCAATTTCCAGACAGCTTAAAAGGACACTGGCTTATGATTCCATTTGATATAAATACAAATGATGTTGTGTTTTGGGATAAGGTTGTCAAACTTTTAAATTCAGAAGGAAATGCCTTAAACATTGACAGCAGTCACGCAGTAAGAAAATATGACGGTCTTTCCTATGTATGTCCGTATATTCAGTCAGATGGAGAGCTTATTTTTATTGGGTATTACCTTTACAGCATAAATAGTGAAAGCTATATGAGAATATATAAGTGGACAAAAGTAGGAGTTCAATTAAGCTTTGTTGATATAAATATGAGCCAAAATTTTAAAGATACAGCTTATAATGTACCTTTCAATTACAGAACCGTTTCAAGTGATGGGATTTATCTTGACGGCTGTATTGATATTGTTGGGTATACTTCAAGAACTGATTCTCAATTTAATGAAACAGTTTATACAAGTAGATGGATTAGGGTGGATGCCGCAGGCAATAAGGTTCAGGATATGAATATTAAACCTAAGATTGGTAATAGCACTTGGTTTGGAAATAAGGGGATGGATAGCGGAAATATTGAGAGAAGATGCTATGTATATAATTTTTATAGAAGCGCCAATAGAATATATCTTTATTATACAAGCACTCAAGGGGGTACAAGCTTTTATCAAGTTATAACTCCTCAAGGGAATTTACTGGAAGCCTATAAAATGTATTTCAGTTTTCCTAACAATTACAACTATTACTACTACCATAATATCCTTGGTACTGACAGGTGGATAAGCAGATACACTTATGCTTATAACAACTATGTTCAATTATGTATTCAAGCTCTTTTAACAAGCAGACCTATTGGAGCACATACCAAGCTTGCACAGCCTGTTGAAAAAACTGAAGCAAATACAATGAAGGTTCAGTATATGTTTGAAGTAGATTTAATTAACTATGGAGAAGATTTTTATTAGAGTGGAGGGATTTACAGTGAAAAACACAATTAATGTTATTCAGGCGGTATTTGCTGCCATTGGCGGCTATATTGGTTGGTTCTTGGGAGGAGCTGATGGCTTTATGTATGCACTGATTACCTTTGTTGTAATTGATTATGTTACAGGCTTAATGGTAGCTGTGCTAGAAAGAAAGCTATCAAGTGAGGTAGGGTTTAGAGGGATATTTAAAAAGGTGATGATTTTTACATTGGTTGGCATAGGAAATATAATAGATGTTTATCTCATCAAAAACGGTAGTGCGATTCGTACTGCTGTTATTTTTTTCTACATTTCCAATGAAGGTATAAGCATTATAGAAAATTCAGCTAAGGTTGGACTACCAATACCAGAGAAACTAAAGGATGTTTTAAAACAGCTAAATAAGGAGGATGAAAACAATGGCTAGATTATGTTTTGACTATGGACATGGTGGAGAAGATCCAGGAGCAACTTATAATGGCAGAAAAGAAAGTAATGATGTTCTAAGCATAGGTAGAGCTGTAGCAGCAGAGGTCAGAAGGCATGGAGTTACAGTTGATGAAACAAGAACGACCGATGCTACAGTAAGTCTTAATGATAGAAGTGCTTTTGAAAATAGAAATACCTATGATTATTTCATATCCTTCCATAGAAATGCCTTTCAGCCAGAACAAGCTAGGGGAGTTGAAACTTACACATATTTAAATGGAGGAGCAAAATCAAAAGCATTAGCACAGAGGATACAAACATCTCTTGTAGCATTAGGTTTTGCAGATAGAGGTATAAAGGAAGCTAACTATCATGTGTTAAGGGAAACCAAAGCTTCAGCAGTTCTTGTTGAGATAGGTTTTATTGATAATACAGGGGATAACAACATGTTTGATAGTAGAAGAAATGAGATTGTAAAAGCAATTGCAAAAGCAATTTTAGCACAAGTAGGGGTTGCTTATATTGAACCTTCAGCACTAACGCAATCAGAGAGAAAAGAAACTCTTTATAGAGTAATGGCAGGTTCATATTCAGTAAGAGAAAATGCTGAAAATCAAGTACAAAAGTTAAAGGCTGCAGGCTTTGATGCAACAATTATGATATTTAATAAGTAGACGTTTTTCTTTTATTTAGCTTGACTTCTATCACCTTTAGAGTGATGTATAGTAGTACCAAATTGATAGAAGGGAGAAACTAAAATGCGTGTTAGGATTATTGAACCTGTAAAAAAGCAGGAAAATAAAAAGAAAAGGGTTTGTGCCTATGCAAGGGTTTCAACCGACAGTGAAGCTCAGGGGGAATCTTTAGAAAATCAAATCCAGTATTATGAAAATGTGATTTCAAATAATCCTGATTACGAATATGCAGGTGTATTTGCTGATAGAGGAATTACCGGCACTACAGATAATAGACCAGAGTTTCAAAGAATGCTTAATCTTGCAAAAGAAGGGAAAATAGACTTAATCATCACCAAATCTATCTCAAGATTTGCAAGGAACACAGCTATAATGCTTCAAGTAGTAAGAGAACTAAAAGATATTGGTGTAGAAATAGAATTCCAAAAAGAGAATATCAAAACTTTATCAGGGGATGGAGAGCTTATGCTAACCGTCCTCTCTTCTTTTGCCCAGGAAGAAAGCAAAAATGTCAGCGATAACTTAAAGTGGAGGGTAAAGAAGAAGTTTGAACGAGGAGAGCTGATTATAAATACCACAAGATTTTTAGGTTATGACAAGGATGAATACGGCGATTTAGTTATAAATCCTAAAGAAGCAGAAATAGTTAAAAGAATATTTGAAGATTACTTAAAAGGCAAAGGGACATTTACCATAGCCAAAGAATTAAATGAAGATAAAGTGCCTACTGTTGCAGGTGGCAGATGGCAGGAAAGTACAATTTTAAATATCTTAAAGAATGAAAAATACAAGGGAGATGCCATACTTCAGAAATACTACACTCCAGACCATTTGAGAAAAGTGAGTGTAAGAAATGAAGGTGTAATTGACAGCTATTATATTGAAGATAATCATTCTCCCATAGTTTCAAGGGAAATGTGGGAGCAGGTTCAGATAGAAATTGCAAAAAGAGCAAAAGCAAAGGGAAATAAAGCAGGAGATACAAAAAAATATACAAACAGATATCCATTAACAGGAATGCTTTATTGCAGCAAATGCGGCTCCGTTTTAAGGAGAAGGACATGGAACAGTAAACACTCCTGTAAGAAGATAGTATGGCAGTGCAGTAACTATATTAAAAATGGAAAAGATGCCTGCAGTGGAACATCAATTGATGATGAGGTTATAAGCAGGCTTAATATAGAAGAACCAATAATTGTAAGGGAGGATGTTAAGGATGGCAAGAAATATTACAGTTATACCTGCAAGAGCAAACAGGACCAACTTAGCAGAACAAGTACAGCCGCAGAAAAAGAGAATGGCAGCTTATTGCAGAGTATCAACAGACCAATTAGAACAGTTATCAAGTTATGAAGCACAGGTAGCTTATTATACATCCTATATAACAAATCATCCAGATTATGAATTCGGAGGAATTTACGCAGATGAAGGGATTTCAGGAACAAATACTAAAAAGCGTGAGCAATTTAATAAAATGATTGAGGATTGCAGAGCAGGAAAAATAGATATGATAATAACCAAGTCTATATCAAGGTTCGCAAGAAATACTCTTGATACTTTGAATTACGTAAGACAGCTTAAGGAATTAGGCATTGGAGTAATATTTGAAAAGGAAAATATTAATACTTTAGATTCAAAGGGAGAAGTACTGCTTACTATCCTCAGCTCTCTAGCCCAAGATGAATCAAGAAGTATAAGTGAAAACTCAACATGGGGTATAAGGAGAAGGTTTGAACAGGGAAAGCTTCATATAAACCACACAAAATTTTTAGGCTATGACAAAGATGAAGAAGGAAACCTTGTGATAAATGAAAAGCAGGCTAAAATTGTGAGAAGAATTTATAAAGATTACCTTGATGGTAAAGGACCAAACAGAATTGCAAAGGAGCTTGAAGAAGAAGGTGTTCCTAACTGGAATGGAAAGCCTAAGTGGTATGAAAGCAGTATAAGAAAGATTTTAAGTAATGAAAAATATAAAGGTGATGCACTTCTTCAAAAAACGTACACAGTTGATTTTTTAACCAAAAAAAGAGCAGTAAACAACGGAGAAGTTCCAATGTATTATGTTGAAGAAAGCCATCCTGCAATTATTGATAAAGAAATGTGGGAGTCAGTACAGCTTGAAATGGAGAGAAGAAGAGCTTTTGCAGAAAAATATAACATCAGTAAACTTGATTATGCCACAGTTGATAATCCTTTTGCAGGAAGAGTTATCTGCGGACACTGCGGCAGTGCCTTTGGAAGAAAGGTGTGGAATTCCACAGATGAAAGACTTAGAAGAGTGGTTTGGAGGTGTAATAAGAAGTATGAAGTAAAGGGGAAAAAGAGCTGTGAAAATAAGCATATAGATAATAATGTTTTATATCAAGCCTTCGTAAATACGTTTAATGTGATGGTGGAGAATAAGGACTACTTTACAGAGAAGTGGAAGGAAGGACTTAAAAGTGAGAATGTATTGGTAAGATATAAGGCAAAACAGTTTATGGGGATTTTAGCTGATGCAGAGAAGGTAGAAGAATTTGATGTTAATATGTATTTTAGATTAGTAGAGAAGATGACAGTGTTTGATGGGGAGAAGATAATAGTTAGTTTGCTTGATGGGACGGAGATTGAGGTTGTAGTTGAATAAGATGAAAGTAGATTTCAATAAATAGATCATGGGACAAATATATGACGAATATTGTAAAAATATAGAATATGAAAATTATTGACAGTTTTGTAATGGGGGGGGGGTAAAATTACAAATGTAGACAAGTTATTTATATTAATTAATGATTTTTTTGAAATATTGGAATAGTATATGTTCTTTTTTATATAATAAAATCATTTTACACGTAAAAAACAACATTTTACGATGAATCTATTTAATAAAAAGATAATTTTTAGTATTGCATTGGATATAAAAGTATTTCATTTCTAAATAAGCATACAAATTCAGGTTTACCAGTTTAAAAGATTAAATAAAGAGGCTGAAAAAGCTTCCGCGAGTACTCAACTTGAAAGGAGAAGAAATTAATGGAGAGAATTGATAATCCGACAATAATAGCTTTAGACATTACGTACAAGTGTACATTAAAATGCCTTCATTGCTTTAATTCTAGTGGAGAACATGATAATAGATTTAAAGAAATGACAGATGATGAAATATTAAATTTTTGCGATGAAATAATATTATGCAAACCTTCAACATTGTGTTTATGTGGGGGAGAAGCTTTGATTCGAAAAGAGTTAGTATATAAAGTTATAAAAAAAATAAGTGATGGAACAAATAATCACACAGCTATTAATATGGTAAGTAATGGAGAATTACTTACATTGGATGTTGCTAAAAAATTAAAAGAATCTGGGATAAATATGGTGCAAATAAGTTTAGATGGAGCTAGTCCTGAGACACATGAATGGCTGAGAGGTAAAAAGGGTTCATTTGAAAGTGCCATTCAGGCAATTAAAAATCTAAAAGAATGTGATATTACGGTTTCTGTTTCTTGTACTCCTACCAAGAAAAATATCCATGAATATTCTAAAGCAGTTGAATTATGTGAAAGTTTAGGAGTACAAAGTTTTAGAGCGCAACCATTAATGCTTATGGGACGAGCTTCTAAGAATCTTAAGGATTATGTTCCGTCTTATTTAGATTACTTGCAAATACGAAAAGTATTTAATAACCATATTAAGAATAACAAAAGTAAAATGATAACTGAATGGGGGGATCCTATCGAGCACTTAACTAGTGGAGCAATGGATTGGGATAGAAAAAATATAGCTGTTAATATAGATGCATATGGAAATATAGAAATCTCACCATATATACCAATAAGAATTGGAAATATAAAAAGACACAGTTTATCAACTTATTGGAAAAAAGGTCTAAATGATATATGGTCAGTTCCTTTTGTTAAGTCTATATGTAAGGAGATTAAATCAGCAGAAGAGATGGAATTAAATAATAAGTATTCAACACTTCCTAAAAACTTTATAGAGAAACAGTTGTATATTGATTTAGTAGATACAGAGAATTTTAACTCGTTAACATTAGAAGAAATTTTAAGTAAATGGAGTGATAAAAATGAATAAATACTTAATGCTAGAACCCAAAGATGTATTTGAAATAGCAAATATTCTAAAAAATATTGATAATGACAATAAATCTTTTATGTCACCTTATATGGAGAACATTGAATTAACAGAACAAAGCATTAGAATTGCTATGTTTGATTATAAAGAGATTTATTTTGGTATACTTGAAGACGAGAGATTTATAAACTTAGTATGTTTAAGGGTATATCCCAATCCACCATTTAAAATCTCAAGTGCAGAATTAAAATTAATATTAAATGTTAACGAATTTACAAAAGATTTTTTTGTTTATATAAAAAATACTGTGAAAAATTACTTTGCTAATATAAGTAAGATAAGCATTTATGATAATCATAAAAGAACAATTAGTGATACTCTTATTTCACTAGGTTTTTGTAAGGAGTTAACATTAGACAATGAGGTATGTGTCGGCGAGGCTGTTGATGTTTACTCTAGTTTTATAATATAAATTAGGGAGGGTTTTATGTGTTACTACAAAATAATAATTTTTATCCATTATTTTCAGAAGAATATGTCTCCTATTTATATGATGATGAAAATGGTCGAAGGTATTTAATATCAAAACAATATAGATCAATAGATAAATTAGTTTTAAATAGAGAAGGTAAAATTATACTTGATAATTGCAATGGAAAAAATACTATAGAAGATATAATCAAAAAACTTGGAGAAATTTATCCTGAAGTTCCATATGAAACACTAAATAATGATGTTAATAATTTATTATTTACGTGTTGGAGAATTGGTATAATTCAGTGGCTAAATTTAGATATAAATTTATCTAGTCCATATCATGACCTATTTAATAATACTATTGATAATTATACATGCAGTATATTATCAGGTGAGAATTTAATAAAAATTTTTTCGCAAACTAATAATTTAAAGTGTAAAAATCAGTATATACCGGCTTTTGCTTTTAATGAAAATACATTGAGAGATTATTCATTTTATAATATAGAGCAATATTGTGCAATAACACATATAAACAAGCTTGTAATGCTGTTTGGAATATCACGTAAAAATAGCAAGAGCCTAATTGTAGAAATAAATTTTTATTATATAGATGAAGAATTTTTGGATAAAAAGGAATTATTATTAAATTTCATCCAGTGGGCAATTGTAGTATTTTCGAAATTTTCAAATACAAGATTCAATTCTATTGAAGCTACAGCACTAAAAAATGATATCTATTCTCAGAAAATAATAGAAGGATTTAGTTTTAAAAAAGTTGGTGAATTAAAATCAGAAATATTTGAAGAAAACGAAAATAACTTTTTAGATCTTTGCATATATAGAAAAAAGATTAAATACGATAAGGCATTTAAAACTAATTAGTTTTAAATAAAATTTTAGAAGAGAGGAGGTGAAGTTACATGAACAGTTATAATACGCCGATGATAACACAGGTTAATAGTGTAGAGACTGAAGCTATAAAACCAGGAGTAGCAGTGCCAGTAATTGCAATATATGCGTTAGCTCTTACAACGGTTGCAGCTTCTGTGCAGTTTGCGGTTCAAATGGCAGCGGTGATGTGGAATGCTACTTGGGTATGGAATTACTAAGTTGAGATTATTAGAAATGGGATAAGAATGATTACATTCATTATCCTAATTTCTATACATTATAGGATGTGATATAGTTGATTGAAAATAATAAGAAAATATTAAAGTATTTTTTAAAGTATAAATATATGTATTTATTGTTGTTCATATGCATCGTTATAAATTCTATCGTTAGTAATGTTACAATGATTTTAACAAAAAACATTATTGATAAATCTTTAATTGGTCTAGATAAATCATATCTTTTTGATGGACTAGTAATGTTTATAGTGATATATATAATAAGTATTGTTGCCTATAACATAATATCAATCTTAAATGTTACTATTGAACAAAAGATATTGATGGATTTAAGGTCAAAAGTATTTAGGAAGATACTATTAAAAGAATTTGCATTTTTTATGGAAAAAAATGTTGGAGAAATAATTTACAGACTTATTAATGAATTGAGTGATATTATTAACTTTTTAATTAATACTTGCATTAAAACTATTATATCATTGGGTAATATTATATTTTTTATCATAATGCTCTTTTTGTTAGATATTGAAATTGCAAGTATTACTATTTTTTTTGTATTAATATTTTGTATATTTTTTTATATTACTGGAAGAAAATTTCTAAGATATGAAAAAAAATTAATAACTAAATTTACAGAAACTAATAATATAATTATTGATATTTTAAGTAATATAAAAACAATTCTATATATGAGGCTTCAAAATTATTGTAATAAAAAATTTTTAGAACAATTGAAAAAAAATAGATTTATTATATATAACTTTACAAAATTTAAAGTGATATTGAATACAATTCTTGCTATTATAAGTTATTTACCAATGATAGTAATTTGGATATATGGTGGTTTTAAAGTAACAAATGGGTTAATGACAGCAGGAACATTAATAGCGTTATGGGGATATTATCAGCAACTAATAACTCATATAGAGAGCCTTAAAAATTTTAATCTTGAATATCAGAGATTTAAAGTAAACATGAATAGATTAAATGAAATAGTTGATTTTGAACAACTAGATGAATTACAACAAGATATTAAATTAAATCAAATAAATGTTGATAATATTGTTGTGTCTAATGTATCATTTAGTTATAATGGAAAATGCATTATAAGTGATTTCTCAGAAGTTTTTCGAAAAGGAGATATAGTTGGAATATACGGTGAAAATGGAAGTGGGAAAAGTACGTTAATAAATATTTTTAGTGGTTTTTGCAAGCCGGTTGAAGGAATTGTTAAAATAAATAATATTGATATTTCAGAACTTAAAGTTCACGAACTAAAAGATATTTTTTCGATAGTTCCACAAGATATACAATTATTTTCAACAACTGTATTAGATAATATATGTTTAGATTCTAAAATTAGTATTGATGAAGTTTTAAGTTTATCTAATAAAATTGGGTTTAAAGGAATTAATAAACAGTTTCTGAATAGAGTAGTATTAAATAAAGGCGCAAATTTATCTGGAGGTCAAAAACAAAAAATAGCAATACTTAGGGCTTTGATTCGTAATCCGAGTATATTAATTCTTGATGAAGCAACTTCTTCTCTTGATTTTGATTCTAAAGAAAAATTTTACGCATATATAAATACTATTAAAGACTCAATTATTTGTTTTATAATTTCACATGAAAAAGAGAGCATCAGCTTGACAAAAAAAATAGAATTAAATTGAATAAAGAAATTGGAGGAGATGCATTATGAATTCAACAGAAATAGCAGTACTTGTTTTATTTTCAATTTTTGGATTTACTAATATGCTTATTGGCAATATAATTAAGAAAAAAAAATATGTAGAAATAATTTCAGGATATGATCCTAAATATGACGATAAGGATTATATAGCTAATTTATTTGGTACAAATATGTTCATATTAGGGTGTATCGAAATTTTTACTTCAATTATATATACAGCAATAATATTATTATCACAAGACAAAAATATGCCCATATATTATATTATTGCAAATTTATTAATGCTATTTTTTATATGTTTTAAAATGTATTATAATATGAGTAAGGATAGAAAAAGAAGGCACAAGAATCTTTGAAAGTAACTTTTTATAAATCTATCTTATTTTTAAAATAATTGATAGTTAAGGGATTTTATTTCTGAAGCCATATTTACTTAAGGGGTTCATCTTTACGCAAAATAAATATTTATGCGTATTATTATCATCATTCTATCAAAACACATGTTGAGTGTGTCGTGAAGATAGAGAAGAAATAGCTTGAAATCAAAGGCTTGGGGCAATTTGCCCCTTTTTTTCATGTGTGTTTTATGTTTCCGTAGACTAATGTTTTGAGGGGATTTGAACCCCGGGGGTGCACTTTTTCGCAAATATATATTGGGAGATAGAAATAAAACGGGGATTTGAGGGAAGGTATGAGAGTATGCAAGATTTATGAAATTGCATGAACAAAATACACTTTATATCAACAAAGAATGGAAGGCTATGTGCTTTTTAGTTGTATTAATGCATAAATTTGATTTGATTCATGTGTTGCTAAACAAAATAATTGACAATATAAAATAAAACGTTTATACTTAGAGAAGATTTTCACTTATTATGGGGTGGGAAAGATGAAAATTTCAGAACAAATTAAAGTACTGTGCGTTAGAAGTAATATCAGTGTAGCAGAATTAGCAAGGAGGTTAGGAAAATCTCCTCAAAATCTTAATTCAAAACTAAAAAGAGAAAGTTTTACAATAGCAGAATTAGAACAAATAGCAGAAGCTGTTGAAGCAAAATTTGAGAGAAACTTTATACTAACAAATGGTGAAAAAGTATAGACAAGAGAGGGATTTTAAATGAAATTTGAATTAGGAGAACTGTTTTGCGGACCTGGAGGGCTGGCTTATGGAGCAAAAACAGCAGAAATAGAAAATAAGGAATATAGAATAATTCATAAATGGGCAAATGACTATGACAGAGATACTTGTGATACTTACATACATAATATATGTCCGGATAATCCTGAATCGGTTATATGTCAGGATGTAAGGAAGTTGAACATAGATTCTTTGCAGCCCATAGATGCCCTTGCATTTGGTTTTCCATGCAATGATTTTTCGGTTGTAGGCGAACAAAAAGGGTTTAATGGAGAATACGGGCCATTGTATACTTATGGGGTAAAAGTATTGAAAAAGTTCAAACCAATGTGGTTTCTTGCTGAAAATGTAGGCGGTTTAAAGTCGGCAAATGATGGTGGAGCATTTAAAAAGATACTTAATGATTTGGGAGAGGCTGGATATAGATTATATCCTCATTTATATAAGTTTGAAGAATATGGTATACCGCAGGCACGTCATAGAATAATTATTATAGGTATTAGAAAAGATTTACCATATGAATTTAAAGTTCCTTCTCCGGTTCCGTATAAAGACTTAGACAATACCTGTAGAACAGCATTAGAAGTACCACCCATTCCGAAAGATGCACCGAATAATGAATTGACAAGACAATCAGCAATAGTAACAGAGAGATTAAAATATATAAGACCTGGAGAAAATGCTTTCACGGCAGATTTACCGGAGCATCTTCGATTGAATGTTAAAGGGGCAAAGATAAGTCAAATATATAAAAGATTAGATCCTAATAGACCAGCCTATACAGTAACAGGTTCAGGCGGCGGTGGAACTCATATATATCATTATGCTGAGCCAAGAGCATTAACTAATAGGGAAAGAGCAAGACTGCAGACATTCCCAGATGATTATTTATTTAAGGGTTCAAAGGAAAGTGTAAGAAGGCAGATAGGGATGGCAGTTCCAGCTAAAGGAGCAAAGATAATATTTGAAGCTGTATTAAGAACATTTGCAGGTATTGAATATGAAAATGTTCCATGTAATGTTAATGAATAGGGGGTAGCAGGTTTGTTAAATTACTGGTGGGTAACAAGACCAAAGCGAAAATTAAATTCTGTTCCTGAAGTATTATCAGCATTTGCCGAATTATCATTAGATCAAGAATGGCAGGGGCAGAAAGAGTCTCATTTATCTTTTGAAGATGCCTTAGAGCAGGCAGGTTTAAAGCGTAAAGGTGAACGCAGAGATCAGACAGGCGGAGGAGCACGAACATATAAGGCATGGCTTACAAGCTTAGGGTTGATATTCGCACAGGAATCAACAGGAAAGATAAAGTTAACATTAGCAGGTGAAGCCATAATGGCAGGTGACTCTCCTGTTGAAGTTTTGAAAAACCAGATTTTAAAATATCAGTTTCCATCTTCTTTTTCATTGAGCAGAGGAGTTCAAGTCGCCCCAAGATTTAAAATCAGACCATTTAGATTTCTATTGAGGCTATTAAATGATCCAGAGATAGAATATTTGACAGAAGAGGAAATTGCAAAAATTATAGTTACGAAGGCAGAAAATGAAACAGATAAATGTTATAGATATATTGTAGGTAAAATTTTAGAATTCAGACAAAGCGGTGATATGATTCATGAAGAAGATTTTTTTGATAAATATAAATCTTCAAAAGGTGATATCAATCCTGAACAACCATATAGGCATTTAATGGATTTAGCAAATACTATTGTAAACTGGTTAGAATATACACAGCTTGTAAAAAGAGATAATGGTGAAGTACGTATTCTTGAAGATAAACGATTAGAAGTTCAGCAGATTTTATCTGTTTCACCGCCTTTTATTGATCGACCTGAACAGCATGAATATTTTCAAAGAAAATACGGCCTTGACCCTAAGCACAAGAAAGATACTAGAAATCTTACAGAAACTAAGACTATTACAGCTAAAATTATTGCTGAACAGAAGATTAAAAAAGCATATATTGTTGAATCTTTAAAACAGCCGATAACCAAAATAACGACAGATCTTATAGATAAAATTGCTGAGCAGACAGGTTTTGAGGACAAGCTGGTAGAAGAAATCCTTTTGAAGCTGTATCCAAGAGGGTCTGTTGGTGCATTTATGACAGAATACTTTGAAATGGCTTTTAAAGGGAGAGATGAGGCTACAGACTTTGAAAAAGCAACTGTACAATTATTTCAAAATGTTTTTGGGTTTGAAGCAAAACATGTAGGACCTATAGGCCTTACGCCTGATGTTTTAATTTTATCTGATAAAGATGGATATCAGGCCATTATAGATAATAAGGCATACAGTAAATATACAATTAGCAATGATCATCATAATAGAATGGTTCACAATTATATAGGAAATTTAAATCGTTATAGTAATTCTAGTGCTCCGCTTGCCTTTTTTTCATATATTGCAGGCGGCTTTGGAAAGAATATTAATTCTCAAATTATAGATATTGTTAATGCTACTGGTGTTTCTGGTTCAGCAATGAGTGTATCTAATATGATTAAACTTGTTGAATCATACGAGTCCAAGCATTATACACATAAAAACATTAGAGATATATTTTCTGTTAATAGGCAGGTATTGTTATCTGATTTATAACCGAATTATAAGAATATGTAATTAAAATTTTTAATCTTTGACCTGAAAACAAAATCACCGATTCATTCATAGTCGGTGGTTTTAACCATAGAATTAGGTATGTAAAGAACATTTATATTACCTCTGATAGTTAGTAGCTGTGCCTTTATCATAGCAAGTTTTGTATGAACTCCTAGAGTATAAGCTATTTGTTTATAAGTACAATTTTCATAAGCTAACGATAGAAAGTTATCATCATAAATAAGAAATTCTGTTGCAAAGTAATTTGCTTCTATTTCAGGTGTAGAGGTTTTTAAGGAAACACACATCTCATATTGAAACATATTTATTCCAAGCCCTCTATGGAAACGGTCATGACCAATTTCGTGAGCACAAACAATTTTAGCACTTACATCATCTATTTTATCATTTATTATAATGTATCTATTTCTTAGTATATATGTATAAAATCCTTTTAAATTTTGCATTTTCTTATATTTTAGGTCTATACCAAGATATTCTGCAATTTTAAAAGGATCTCTTGTTTCATAAGTTTTTATAAGATTATTAGCATATGTCAAAATCTTAGAACAATTCATTCCCCACCCTCCACCATAGGTGAATATAATAAAAAAATAACTATTTTTCTATATAAGTATATAGAATATAGAAATACCTATATATACGTATATGTATATACGCTATATACACGTACACGTATAGGAAAACCACCTTTAAGGATATCAGGACATGGAAGTAGGGAGGTATAGGATGAAGGAAAGTAAAATTGAGAAAGCCTTAAAAAATAAGGTGGAAGAAATGGGAGGTATGGCTTTAAAGTTTGTATCTCCAGGAATGGCAGGTATACCAGATAGAATTGTGCTTATACCAAAAGGAAGTGTTGTTTTTATAGAATTAAAGGCACCAGGTAAAAAGTTAAGACCGCTTCAGTTAAAAAGAAAATCGCAGCTTGAGCTTCTAGGCTTCAAGGTTTATATAATAGATTCACTTCAAGGCATAGATGGTTTTGTAAGGGAGGTTTTTCAGTGATTTTTAAACCACATGATTATCAAGAATATGCAAAACAATGGATTATTGAAAAACCGAGTTCAGGATTGTTTTTGGATTTAGGAATGGGAAAAACAGTATGCACCCTAACAGCAGTTGAAGAGCTTTTATATGATTACTTTGATGTGTCAAAGGTCTTAGTTATAGCACCTTTAAGAGTAGCAGAAGATACTTGGAGTAGCGAAGTTCAAAAGTGGGAGCATCTAAAAAATTTAAAAATATCAAAGGTACTTGGAAAAGAGGAGACAAGAATTGAAGCTTTAAAAGAAAAGGCTGATATTTATGTTATTAATAGAGAAAATGTTGAGTGGCTTGTAGAGTATTTGGATAAAGAGTGGTTTTTCGATATGGTAGTAATTGATGAGCTTTCAAGCTTTAAATCTCCAAAGTCTAATAGATTTAGGGCATTGAAGAAAGTAAGGCCTTTTATAAAAAGGATCGTAGGTCTTACTGGAACACCAGCACCGAATGGACTTATAGATTTATGGTCACAAGTTTATCTTCTGGATCAGGGAGAGAGGCTTGGAAAAACACTTACTGGATATAGAGATAGATATTTTCAACCTGATAAGAGAAATCAAACAGTAATATTTTCTTGGAAGCCAGTAGATGGAGCAGAAGATAGAATTTATGAAAAATTAAAGGATATATGCATAAGCATGAAGGCAGCAGATTATTTAAAACTTCCTGAAAGAATAAATAATAGTATCATGGTTCAGTTACCTAAAGAGGCAGAAATGAAATACAGGAAACTTGAAAAAGAACTTCTACTACCACTTGAAGATGCAGATATTGTTGCCGATACTGCTGCAGTACTTACAAATAAGCTTTTGCAAATGGCTAATGGTGCTGTTTATGATGAGAAGGGTGAAGTAAAAGAAATTCATGATGCAAAGCTTAAAGCCTTAGATGATGTGATTGAAGCAGCAAATGGTAAACCAGTTTTAATATTTTATGCATATAAGCATGATCTTTATAGATTATCCGAATACCTAAAAAATAAAGAGTTCAGAGTGTTAAATAATTCGGAGGATATTGAATCATGGAATAAAGGCAAAGTACCAATAATGCTAGTTCATCCAGCTTCAGCAGGACATGGACTGAACCTACAGTTTGGAGGGAATATAATTGTTTGGTTTGGGCTTACTTGGAGTTTGGAGCTATACCAGCAGGCCAATGCAAGACTTTATAGGCAAGGCCAACAGCAGAGTGTAATTATAAATCATATTATAGCAAAAGGAACAATTGATGAAGATGTAATGAGGACACTTGAAAATAAAGAAGTTGGACAAGAGGCGCTTCTTCAGGCAGTAAAGGCAAGGTTGAAACAAATCTGTTTACATTAGGTGTTGGAAGAATTGTAGTATGTGAGTAAAAGAGAGGGGGAACAAATGTGGAGACTAAAGAATACGTTGAGTATTTACTTGAAAACTATAATGAGATTTTAAAGGATATTGAACAATTGAAGTTTGAACTTGAAACCTTTGAGGAATTAGTTCCAGAAGAAATGATAGATGTCATGAATTTCTCAACAGGGAATGAAGAAAGAGTAGCAGCTTATAGAATATCAGATAAAACTTGCAAAATAGCATTGATATATACTGAGGTGGCTAAAAGAATGAATAGCGAAGCTAAGGAAGAAATAAGAAAAATGATTAAGGCTACGGAGTTTGAAATTAAGAGATTAAATTACTGTATCGATAGGCTTCAACCAAAGCTAAAAGATGTTATTAAAAGTGTTTATATAGACAAAATAGGATGGAGCGATATAAGTAGAAATTTATTTATAAGTGAAAATACAATTAGTAAATATAAAAGAAAGGCAGTAGCTGAAATAACTGAAATGTATGAAATAGGAAGACTGGCAATATAGCTGGTCTTTTATTTTGTTGTGTGTTAAATAGTGATATAATAAAGGGGAAAATATTACAAAATGGGGGATGTTGAGATGAATTATTGGCAGATATCAGCAGGAGACGGAGATACAAATTTGGTAGATATTTTTATAAAATTAAATGTAGCTCTAATAGGACCAGGAGCTGAAGGAGATTATTTTGATAATAAAAACGAGTATGAAAAAATGGGCAGAGATGGTGATTTAGTTAAGGTTTTTGCTGAGGAAGTACAAATTGGAGATAGATTTATATTAAAGCATATTAAAAATCCAAATACACAAACGTGGAAGATATTAGCTGTTGGTGAAGTTATAAGTCCATATAGATTTGAACCAATATTTGATAAGGTAGATAGTTACAGTTGGGATGTACAGCATTGCAGAAGAGTAAAATGGTATGTTCCAAAAGATGAAGTCCTTGTAGATAAAGGTGGAGCACCAATTAGAATTCAGAAATTAGGAGAAAATAATCCGATGAGAAAAAGAGGGGAAGAACTTTTTAACGAGTTAATACAGGGATAGGTGAGGAAACAGTTAGTGAAAGGGTTAGGAAACATACTAAAAATGTATTGAAAATGGATAGGAACAAAACAGAAAATCTATGTTATAATTTAAAGTGTAGAAATATACATAAACCTCTTGGAGAAATCTGAGAGGTTTTTTAAATAAGAAAAATTAAATGATTTAGATATAGCTTCTGAGGATATTCCCTTGGGAGCTTTTTTATTTGGAGGAATAGATATGGCTATTCATAAATGTAAAAGGTGTATTTGGAGCAACAAGATCAGTTCAAACATTTTATTCTGTATCTTTCCAAGGTGCATCATGAAAGAAGATATACCAGAACAGGTTACTGTTACAAAGGAAACTGTAGTTGTTCCAAAAGCTAGGACAACTTGCGATGATAGAAGAAAAAGGAGTAAAAGAAATGTGTCCAAGAAAACCAAGAAAGCCTTGTAGTTTCAGAGGATGTCCTGAACTAACCGAAGGAAGGTACTGTGAAAAACACCAGAAACAAGTTGATAGTGAATACAATAAGACAAATAGACCTTTCAAACATTTATACAACACAAGTAGGTGGAAGAAGCTGAGAAAGGAATTCTTACAGCAACATCCTCTTTGTGTTGAGTGTAAAGCTAAAGGTGTTATTAAAGCAGCAACTGTTGTAGATCATATTAAAGCTCACAAAGGTGATGAAGGTTTGTTCTGGAACCAAAGCAACTGGCAACCTTTATGCAAAGAGTGTCATGACAGAAAGACGGCAAAGGAAGATGGTAGGTTTGGAAGAAAGAATATTGTTTATTCTTATTCAAACACTTAATACTCATTGATTGGATTTGGACAAGGGGAGGGAGATATAAATCTCTACAGCTCCTTTGCCAAAGGTCGGGTGGGCCCCTTCGTACTAAAAATCGCAATATTCCAGAGGGGGGATAAGGCAGGCCTTGAAAATATAGAGCCTTGAATTTTTCAGGGCTTAAGATAGGTTGCACCTTAAAAAAGTGATGTAAAAACATATGCTTTTTGGGGTGTTTTTTATTAATTTTGAGGAAGGTGAACAAATGGATATTCAGAGGATAACTGTTGATAAACTTAATCCAGCAAAATATAATCCAAGAAAAAATCTAAAACCGGGTGACCCAGAATACGAGAAATTAAAAAGATCTATTGAAACCTTTGGATATGTTGAACCTGTAATCTGGAATAAGAGGACAGGTCATATAGTTGGTGGGCATCAGAGGTTTAAAATATTAAAAGAGCGAGGAGCAACTGAAATAGATTGTGTAGTTGTTGATATGGAGGAAGCTGAAGAAAAAGCATTAAATATTGCTCTTAATAAAGTTAGTGGGGATTGGGATATGCCAAAGCTTGCTGAACTTTTAGAAGACCTAGATAAATCAATGTTTGATGTATCACTTACAGGATTTGATGCTGCTGAAATAGAAGACTTATTTTCAAAAGTCCATGATAAAGATGTTAATGATGATGACTTTGATGCAGATAAAGCTTTAGAGGATATTAAAGAACCTATTTCAAAAACAGGAGATATATGGCTTTTAGGAAAGCATAGATTAATTTGTGGTGACAGCACTAAGCTTTCAGATGTTGAAAAATTAATGGATGGAAAGAAAGCAAATCTTTGTGTAACAGATCCACCCTATAATGTTAATTATTCAGTTGGGAAAGAAAATGAAAGAGTTATTAAAAATGATCACATGGAGGACAGTAAGTTTTATGATTTCTTACTTGCAGCCTATAAAAATATGTTTACTGTTCTTGATGATGGAGCAGGAGCTTATATATTTCATGCAGATACTGAAGGCTTAAATTTTAGAAAAGCTTTCAAAAACACAGGCTTTCATCTTGCTAATGTTTGTATTTGGGTTAAGCAAAGCTTAGTTCTTGGTAGGAGCGATTATCAATGGCAGCATGAACCTGTGCTCTATGGTTGGAAGCCTACAGGAAAACACAGATGGTATGCAGATAGAAAGCAAACAACTGTATGGAATTTTGATAGACCAACTAAGAGTCCAGACCATCCAACAATGAAACCAGTACCTTTAATGGCGTATCCAATTCAAAATAGTAGCATGACTAACTGTATTATATACGAGCCTTTTGCAGGTAGTGGTTCTACTTTAATTGCTTGTGAGCAGACCGGTAGAATATGCTATGCTGTAGAGCTTGATGAAAAATACTGTGATGTTATTGTTAAAAGATATATTGAAACAGCAGGAGAAGAGGGTGTTTTCTTACTTAGAGATGGTGAAAAAATAGCATATAAAGATGTATCAAAAAGTGAATAAAATGCTTGATATATATGTGTTTTAGAGTGATATATAGTATAACAAAAAACACACTTGGAGGTAAGAAAATGAAAGCATTATTTGGAAGAAAGGTTTTAAATTTAAAGGAACTTAAGGAGCTTACAAAAGAAGCTAAGAAGGATGGAGCAAAAGGAACAGCCTACGAAGTTACAAAAGAAATTGAACTAAGCGATGAGGAATTTAAAGAATTTGCAAAAGACTTCTGCAAAGACCAGCCTTGGATAAACAAAGAAGATGGTGGTTGCAACGAAAAAGGAGAGCTGAGATGCATAAGAGTTAAAAATTCAAAAACAAAGAAAAGTATTTTAGTAGACTCGGAAGGATACACATACCCAAGATATACAGCGATAGAAAAGTAGAAGAAGGCCCTAAAACAAGGGCTTTTTTAGCTTAGAAAATACTTGATAAATCTGTACTTTAGAGTGATTAATGTATGTAACAAAAGTACAGGAGGTTTTTATAATGGATAAAAAAGAAATCCTAAAAGCGCTTGGAGAGCACTTTGATGTTAAGCCTAAATATTTAGGAGCACCAAGTTTTGCTTACCAAATTGAAACCAATCAAGGGGAATCATATTTAGTAGATAGAGAAGGTAAAATTAGAAATTCTTCAGGGATTGAACTGGAGCTTGAAAGTATTTTAAAAGGATTAGTGGTAGAAATAAAAGAAGAGGAAAACTTAAGTAGGCAGGCAATCTTAAACATGGATGGACATACAGGTTCGTCACTTCGCAATCTAGTAAATATGATAAGTAGCAAGCAAAGCCTTATAAAAAAGGCCCTTGGAACACAGGAAGATATAGTTACACAGGAATTTGTAGAGGAAATAAATAGTATAAGACTTACAACCCTTGAGGACTTTGAAGCTGAAGCCTTAAGAATTGGACTTGAAAAGGCTAGTGGATTAGGTTTTGACTTTAACAAAAAAACTATAAGGTTTGATTTTTTAGATGAACTTGAAGATGAAGAGGTTAAAAGGCAATTTGCTGAAGCATTAAATGAAGGAGCAATAAAATTAAAGCATACTTCTTACAAAGAGAAGAATACTGATAATGAAAAATACACCATGAGAACATGGCTTCTAAGGCTTGGTTTTATAGGGGATAGATATAAAGAAGCAAGGAATCAATTACTAAGCAATCTGGGCGGTAACAGTGCCTTTAGAAAACAAGTAAACGAATAAGAATAAGGAAGGACTGCTGAAAGGGCAATGTCATCTTAACTTAATGACATTGGGCTGAAAGGGTAGTCTTTTTATTTTGAGGAGGTGAGACCATGGCGACAAGAGGAAGAAAGCCAAAACCAACAGCATTAAAAGTTCTTGAAGGTAATCCAGGTAAGAGACCTTTAAATTTAAACGAACCCAAGCCAGAAAAGAAAGCTCCAAAGTGTCCGTCATGGCTTGAACCTGAAGCCAAGAAGGAATGGAGAAGGATGTCTAAGGTATTAGAGCAAATAGGTGTGTTAACTCAAGTGGATACTGCAGCTTTTGCTGGTTATTGCCAAGCATATTCAAGGTGGAAAGAAGCAGAAGAATTTCTATCAAAGCATGGAACTATTTTTAAAACTCCATCAGGATACATTCAGCAGGTTCCACAGGTTTCAATAGCCCAGACATACCTAAAGATTATGAAAGACTTCTGCTCAGAATTTGGATTAACACCATCAGCTCGTTCTAGAATTAATGCTGGAACTTCTAAGGGAGATACTTCTGATCCTATGGAAGAACTTTTAAGGATGGGTTAGTTTCATGTTTGATGTAAAGAAAGCTGAAAGGGCAGTAAAGTTTATTAATAATCTTAAGCATACAAAAGGTGTGTGGCATGGAGTTCCTTTTGATCTTTTACCTTGGCAGGATAAAATAATAAGAGATATTTTCGGCACTGTTAAAGAAGATGGTTATAGGCAGTATAATACAGCCTATATTGAAATACCAAAGAAAAATGGGAAGTCGGAGATTGCAGCAGCAGTAGCTCTTTATTTAACTTGTGGAGATAATGAGTGGGGAGCTGAAGTTTATGGCTGTGCCGCAGATAGACAGCAGGCTTCTATAGTATTTGATGTAGCTGTTGATATGGTGGATCAGTGTCCAGCTTTAAAGAAAAGAATAAAACCTGTAATATCACAGAAGCGATTAGTATATATGCCTCTTGGTAGCTTTTATCAAGTTCTTTCGGCAGAAGCATATACAAAGCATGGTTTAAATGTCCATGGAGTTATTTTTGATGAGCTTCATGCACAACCAGGTAGAGAGCTTTATGATGTTATGACTAAAGGTAGTGGTGATGCGAGAAAGCAGCCACTTTTTTTCTTAATAACAACTGCAGGAAATGATAGAAATTCTATTTGCTATGAAGTACATCAAAAGGCAGAGGATGTTTTACGAGGTAAGAAGATTGATACCACCTTTTATCCTGTTATTTATGGTATCAAAGATGAGGAGGATTGGCAGGAGGAAGCCAACTGGTATAAGGCAAATCCATCATTAGGTCATACCATTGATATAGAAAAAGTTAGAGCAGCAATGCTAAGTGCAAAGGAAAATCCAGCTGAAGAAAATATATTCAGACAGCTTAGGTTAAACCAATGGGTAAAACAATCCGTTAGGTGGATGCCAATGGAGGTATGGGATAAATGTTCTTTTGCTGTTGATATAGATAAACTGAAAGGAAGAGAGTGCTATGGTGGTCTTGACCTTTCAAGTTCAAATGATATAACAGCGTTTGTATTGGTATTTCCACCAACAGCTGATGATAAATATTATGTGCTTCCCTATTTCTGGATTCCAGAAGAAAATTTAAAGCTTAGAGTAAAAAGAGACCATGTTCCTTATGATGTTTGGGAGAAACAAGGCTTTGTAAAAACTACAGAAGGAAATGTAATACACTATGGCTTTATAGAAAGCTTTATTGAAGAGCTAGGAACAATGTTTAATATTAAAGAAATAGCTTTTGACAGATGGGGAGCTGTTCAAATGGTCCAAAACTTAGAGGGGTTAGGCTTTACGGTTGTTCCTTTTGGACAAGGTTATAAAGATATGAGTCCACCAACAAAGGAACTAATGAAATTAGCACTTGAAAAGAGAATAGCTCATGGAGGACATCCAGTACTTAAATGGATGATGGATAATATTCACGTAAGAACAGACCCAGCAGGGAATATTAAGCCAGATAAAGAGAAGTCCACTGAAAAGATAGATGGAGCTGTTGCTTTGATTATGGCTTTAGATAGGTCTATTAGGCATGAAACAAAGGATAGTGTTTATGATAATAGAGGAATTTTAGTTTTATAGTGATTTATTAGAATTCATTTTAATATAGTTTATTGAAACAGAATTTTTTACTGGGAAAATCTATTTTAATAGAATTGAGATTTTAAAATCAGAAAAATATTAATTTAAATAGGTTCTAAATCCATTCTTTCAGCATATTATAGAATATAAGCTAAACTAGGGAGGGTTGGTTCATGGCTTACGAAAAAAGTTGGACCGAGGGTGTTTATAGTGAAGATGATGTTAAAAGAATTGGTAAAACCTTAGTAGCGAAAATTAAGGAGCACAATGGAGAATATACAGCTAAACTTGAAGAAATAGGTAAGATTTGTGGGTATACATTTAAGGATGGTAAACTGGAGAACTACGGTGGATTATTTCAAGCCATACAAGTTGTAAAAAGAAAATATAATATTCAATCAGTTAACAAAGGCAGAAAAGGAAATATGTACTGCTTAAAAGAAACTCGAAATGAAGATAATGTTTCCAATGAAGATTTAGAGGTGCTTGAGTACATCAAAAGTATAGTAGAAACAATAGATTTTGAGAAAATTACCCCAGATAAAGCTATAAGAATGTTAAAGTTAATAAAAAAAATATTAGTTTAAGGGGGAACTTATTATGGTGAATAATCCAGCAGCAGTAAACTTATATGTGATACTCGGAGAAGCTAATATGAGAAAGTCTTCTGTAATGAGATGTCTATCAGGAGTAGATAGAAAAAACGTGTATAAAATACAACATGCAAACGGAACTATAAAGGATACTTTTGTAAGAATTACATCTCTTCAGGAAACTGATTGTACCGAATCTGAATTTGTAACCTATGTAACCCAAAAGGTAAAAAAACATTATGATGATATTTTAATATGTTTGAGAATTAATGGTCTTATCCATCCAAAATCTAAAAGGCAGTTACACAGAGCAGAAGACTATATTAACCATTTTAGAAGTATTGGATGGAATTTTACTAGGATTGTTGATTTCCAAGATTCAAATAATCCTGTTCAACTTGGGAGTATAACACCTACATTAACATTACCTGATACTCATATACATTCAGCAAATTATACTGCCTCACTTGTGAGAAGTCATTTTAATTGGATATAGTTTAAAAGCGTGGCAATAAACCACGCTTATTTCATTTTCAGGAGGTGAACCAATGAAAATACCCTTTTTTAAAAATAAAATAGAAGCAAGAGCCGCACCTATCTCAGATAGTGTGAAGGCTTTTTTACTTGGTGAGGATTTAAATGTAAGCAGCAGAGCTGGAGTTGTGGTTAACGAAGAAACTGCAATGAGAATCTCTGCTGTTTATGCTTGTGTCAGGGTTATTGCAGAAACAGTAGCAAGCTTGCCGCTGCCTTTATATAAAAGGCTTCCAAGAGGAAAGGAAAAGGCAACATACCATCCTTTATATACTGTACTTCATGATATGCCAAACAGTGATATGACTAGCTTTTCTTTTAGAGAGACAATGATGACTCATTTGCTGTTATGGGGAAATGCCTATGCACAGATTATAAAAAGAGGAAATCAGATTGCAGAGCTATGGCCACTGCATCCTGCCTATGTGAGGGTAGAAAGAGAACCAGGAACCAATAAATTAATTTATAGATATACAGGTGGAACACAGGAAATTGTGTATAGCAGTGAACAAATACTGCATATTTGTGGGCTAAGTTTCGATGGTATAAAAGGCTTATCACCAATTAGCATGGCTAGAGAAACTATAGGGCTTGCACAGGCTACTGAAGAATTTGGTTCTAGATTTTTCTCAAACGGAGCAAGGCCAGGTGGAATACTTCAGCATCCAGGAATAGTTAAGGACCCAGAAAGGCTTAGAAAGTCTTGGGAAGAGGTATATAAAGGAGTACAAAATTCTCACAAGATTGCTGTGCTTGAGGAAGGAATGACTTATAAAGAGATAGGTATTCCTCCAAATGATGCACAGTTTTTAGAAACACGTAAGTTTCAGTTAAACGAAATTTGTAGAATATTCAGAGTGCCACCGCATTTAATTGGAGACCTAGAAAGAGCCACCTTCTCAAATATAGAGCATCAATCCATAGATTTTGTAGTTCATACAATTAGACCATGGCTTGTTAGGTGGGAACAAGCAATACAGAAAGCTCTTATTCCTGAAGAGGAGAGGGCTTTATATTTTACAAAATTTACGGTTGATGGCCTTCTAAGAGGAGATTTTAAAACGAGAATGGATGGATATGCTGTTGGAAGGCAGAACGGTTGGTACAGTGCCAATGATATAAGGGAATTTGAAGATTTAAACCCTATTCCTGAAGAAATGGGAGGGGATTTATATCTTGTTAATGGAAATATGATGACTGCAACAGCAGCTTTAAAAAACAATGGAGGTGAAGATAATGGCAACCAAAAGTCAGATGGAACGCAGAACAGTGGAACTAACGGAACTAAGAGTTCTGGAAGCTAACACAGAAGAAGGTGAAAATAAAGCTATTCCTATAATTGAAGGTCATGCAGCTGTTTTTAATCAGTGGTCTGAGGAGCTTGGAGGTATGTTTCCTTTTAAAGAAAAGGTACTACCAGGAGCTTTTAGCGAAACCATTCAGACCGATGATATAAGAGCACTTTTTAATCATGATCCAAACTATGTACTTGGAAGAAACAAAGCAGGAACATTAGAACTTAAGGAAACACAAAAAGGATTACTTGTAAGAATTACTCCACCAGATACACAGTGGGCAAGGGATTTAACTGTGAGTATAGACCGAGGTGACATCAGTCAGATGAGCTTCGGTTTTTTAGTTATAGAGGATAGATGGGGGCATGAAGACGGCATGGATGTAAGAGAACTTCAAAAAGTGAAGCTTTTTGATGTATCTCCTGTGACCTTTCCAGCCTACCCACAAACAAGTGTTGGAGTGAGAAGTGCTGATGAGGTTTACAAAGCAAGAAAGAATCAGCTTAAAAGCAGCAATGAAGCAGAAATATCTAAGAATTTAAGAAAGCTTGAAATGCTAAAGCAAAAATTTAATTTAATGTAGGAGGACAAATATATGAGTAAAAAAATAAAAGAAATGCTTGCAAGAAAGAATGATTTAAGACTTAAGGCACTAGCAATAATTGATCAGGCCCAAAAGGAAGGCAGATTTTTAACTGAAGAAGAAGATAAAAATGTAAAGCAACTTGAGGAAGAAATGCGTAAGTGGGATGAAACAATAAAAAGGGCTGAGGCTATAGGAGTAGATGATGAACCTACACCAGATACTGATATTCCACCAGTAAAGCCAACACCTCAAAATGATGAGAAAAGATTTGCTAGCTTTGGAGAACAAATGATGGCAGTATATAGGTCAGCTTCACCAGATGGAAGAATTGACCCAAGACTTACAACTAGGGCTGCAACTGGAATGAATGAAAGTGTTCCTTCTGACGGAGGTTTTTTAGTTCAACAGGACTTTGTTACTGAGCTTCTAAAGAGAACTTATGAAACAGGTATTCTAGCTTCAAAGGTTAGAAAAATTCCTATTTCAACCAATGCCAATGGACTAAAGATTAATGCTATTGATGAAAGCAGCAGAGCTAATGGTTCAAGATGGGGGGGAGTTCAGACTTACTGGGAGAATGAAGCAGACCAACATACAGCTTCTAAGCCTAAGTTTAGAACAATGGATTTATCCCTTAAGAAACTTACAGGTCTTTGTTATGCAACAGATGAACTTCTTCAGAATGCAGCAGCACTTGAAAGTGTTTTAAGACAGGCCTTTGCAGAAGAATTTGGATTTAAAATTGATGATGCTATATTAAATGGTATAGGAAGTGGACAACCATTAGGAATATTAAATTCTGAAGCTCTTGTAAAAGTAGGAAAAGATAGTGGGCAAACTGAAATGATTACAGTTCAAAATTTATTAAATATGTGGGCAAGACTATGGGCTAGAAGCAGGGGAAATGCTGTATGGTATGTTAATCAAGAAATTGAACCTCTTCTTTACACTTTTAGAGTTGGAGATAAGCCAGTATACATTCCAGCAGGAGGACTTTCTGAAGTACCATATACCACTTTATTTGGTAGACCTGTGATGCCGCTTGAACAATGCTCAGCAGTTGGAGAAGTTGGAGATATTCTATTAGCTGATCTAAGTCAGTACCTTTTAATTGATAAGGGAGGAATTAATGCAGCTTCCTCTATACATGTGCGTTTCTTATATGATGAGAGTGTATTCAGATTTATCTACAGAGTAGATGGACAACCAATATGGAGTAAGCCACTTACATCATATAAGGGAAGTAATTCAACAAGCCCATTCGTGGCTTTGGCTAAGAGAAATTAGTGGAGGTAATTATATATGAGAATAACTGATTTAAAAATACCAGGAGCAATTTTTGCTTCAGCAATTACAACATCTGAAATAGAACTTAATAACTATCAAGAAATTACCTTCTTAGTTGAAAGTGGAGAAGGAACAGCAGCAAATACAACAATAACAGTTGAAGGAAGATCAGGAGCTACTGGTGAAGCATCAGCAGTTCCTTTTTTATTTGCTGAGAAAGGTAATAATGGATTTGTTGAAGTAGAACCAACAGGCAAGCAAGTATCTATTGGAGGGGCATCAGGAGCAGTAAAATACTATCTTATAAAAGTTACAGCAAATATGCTTGCTTCAAAGGAGTTTGACAGAGTAATTTTAAAAACTACAGCAATTACTTCTTCTACTGTACCAGGAGCAATATACGCCATAAGTGATAAGCCAAGATTTTCAGTATAGCAGTTGGAGGTGAGTGTATGGTTCTTTCACTTGAAGAGGTTAAATTATATTTAAGGGTTGATGGTGATGAGGAAAATACACTCATCACTAAATTCATTTTAGCAGCTGAAGAATTGTGTGAAGGAGTGCTAAGGTATCCATTAACAGAGCTAACTGTAGTACCTGAAGCTGTAAAACAATTAATTTTATATGCTGTAGCAAATATGTATGAAGAACGTGAAAAAGCTGATATTAAGGCTGTTATTGAGGTTATGACAAGGCTTTTATTTGCATATAGGAAAGAAAGCTGGTGATATTGTGAAAATAGGAAATCTTAAATATAGAATTACTTTTCAAATCTTAGTTGCAACTACTAACGAAAATGGATTTGATGTTGAAACTTGGGTAGATCATAAGATAGTGTGGGCAGCTGTTTCTAATTTAAATGGCAGAGAGTACTTTGCAGCAGCCGCTGTTCAAGCTGAAAAAACTGTGAAGTTTACTGTTAGATTTTTTAAAGACATTACTGAAAGTATGAGGATAAGCTTTGATGGAAAGCAGTACAATATAACCGCTATAGATAACATTAAATATGCAAATAAGTTTATAGAAATCAAGGCTATGGAGGTTGATATCAGTGGCTAAAATAGAGCTTGAAGGAATGCAGGAAGTTATAGATAGAGTTAATAAACTTGGTGCTAAAGGTGAAATAATAAAGAAAAAAGCTCTTGATAAGGCTGGAAACTTGGTGAAAAGCAGTATGGAGAAAAATGCTCCAAGGTCAAGTTTAAGTAAAAAACATATGGCTGATAATATAAAGGTTTCAGATATAGAAAAAGAAAATGGAATGGACTTTGTAGAGATTGGTCCAAATAAAGGAGATAATTCAGAGTTCTTTTATTCAAAATTCAGCGAATGGGGGACAAGTACACAGCCAGCTCAACATTGGGCAGAGAAATCTGTTCGTGAGAATAAAAGAGAGATAAATAACATTATAAAGGAAGAACTGCAAAGGGGACTTGAGGAATGATAAATAAATTGATTATAGATACCTTAAAGCCACTTAAAATTCCAGTAGCTTTTCAAAAGTACAGTGGAAAATCAGAAACTTATATTACTTTTCATGAGTATTTAACTTCAGGTGAAGAGTATGAAGATGATGAGGAAGCTTTAACAGCACATTATATCCAAGTGGATGTGTGGTCAAAGGCTGATTACACAGAGATAGTCAAAACTATAAAAGAACTTTTGCTGAAGGCAGGGTTTAAAAGATTAAACGAAATAGACCTTTATGAAGAAGATACAAAAATCTATCATAAAGGTCTTAAATTTTATTATTTAGAAGAAATGGAGAGTGATTCAAATGGCTAGACAGATAGGACTTAGAGATATTCATATAGCTATCCTAAAAACAGATGATGCTACGGGAGCTGCATATGATCCACCAATAAAGCTAGAAAGAGCAATAAGTGCAAAGCTTTCTCCAAAATCAAATTCAGATAATATTTATTCTGATGATGCGGTGGAAGATATTATTACTGCTTTTGAAGGTGTAGATGTTGAAATAGAAGTTAACCAGCTTTCCCTTACAAGCAGAGCAAAACTTCAAGGTGCAAAGGTTGTGAAAGGTGTTCTTATTGAAAATAAGGATGATATGCCACCAACTTTGGCTTTAGGTTTTAAATCTAAGAAGAACAACGGAAAGTATAGGTATGTATGGCTTTTGAAAGGTAAGTTTGAGCTTGCTACAGATGAATATGATACAGAGGCAGAAAAGCCAAAGGCACAGAGTGCAAAGCTAAAGGGTAAATTCTATTCAAGAGATTTTGATGGAAACTACAGATTTATTTGTGATGAGGATGCCGAAGGAGTGGATGCAACAATAATTAGTTCATGGCTCACTGCTGTTCCTGAGGAGCCTATACAAATCACATAAATTATTATATAAAATTGATTTAATTACAAGGAAATGTTTAATATAATAAATCACATAGCTAATACGCAGTTGTAAAATTTTGAAGGAAAAATGTTAAGTTGACTTAAATCTACCACTATGCTAATATAGATTTATAAGTTATAACTTATAAATTACAAAAAAAGTTTTATAGTTTAGTTTTCTAGGGTTCCGCAGTTTATAACTGGCTGGTCCAAGAGAAGACGCACAGGTAACTGTGTACACGGAAGGATAAAAGCCTGGGAGATATTTTAATAATATTTCTTATGGCTTTTTTGTTTTTATCTTCTTTTAAATAAACCATAAGATATTATTATATTAATCTTAACTACTAATTTAGAGAGGTAGAGTTTATGGAGTGGATTTATTTAGTTGTAGCAGGTTTTTTTGAAGTAGGCTGGGCAATGGGGATGAAGTATTCACATGGATTTACAAAAATACTACCTAGCATATTAACTGTTATAGGAATGGTTGCAAGTTTTTATTTTTTATCATTGTCTTTAAAAAGCTTACCACTAGGCAATGCATATGCAATTTGGACAGGTATTGGAACTGTTGGCACTGCAGTCTTAGGCATTGTTTTATTTAAAGAACCGATTAATTTGATGCGTCTGATTTGTATTGTATTTATAGTTATTGGAATCGTTGGTCTAAAATTAATATCATTAGACTAATAATCTTATATAGTTTAGAAACAATAAAAAATAAGTATTATTTTACCGAAAAAAAGTGATAAGCGTAAAATATGTAGCTATCTCATTTTAATATGAAGGAGGAATTAAAATGAAAAAGTTTGTTATTGAAGATGATTTTTGGAGCTTATTTCCTTATGCAAAGATAGGAATCATTATCTGCAATGATATAGATAACTCTATAAAGAATGAAGAGAAATACAAAGAAATGCTTTTAGAGGCAGAAAAGGAAGCCTTAAAATATCTACAGAATGAAGAATTTAGCAGTAACGAAGTAATAAAAGTATGGAGAGAAGCATTTCAAAAGTTTAAAACAAAGAAGGGTGCAAGGTCATCTATTGAGGCGTTACTAAAGAGAGTGCATAATGGAAACCATTTAGGGACTATTAATCCACTAGTTGATATTTATAACTGTATTTCATTAAGATATGCATTACCCTGCGGTGGTGAGGATATTGATACATTTTCTGGTAATATAAGGTTGACTAAGGCAGTTGGAAATGAAAATTTTGTTACATTAGGAACGGATAAAAATGAACCACCATATGAAGGTGAGATAGTGTATAAAGATAATGAGGGAGCAATTTGCAGATGCTGGAATTGGCGTGAATCAGTAAGAACGATGCTCACTGAAAATACAAAGAATGCTTTTTTGTGCATTGAATTAATTGATGAAAAAAGAATAGAAGAGTTTGAGAATGCTTTGAAAGATTTAGCAAAAACAGTAGAGGATAATTTAGGTGGAACATGTAAGATTTCAATTCTTGATATTAACAATAAAGAAATATCAATAAAGTAATTTAAGGAGGATAAGGTGATGGGTGGTTTCAGTTATAAAGATATTTATATTGAAGATGGAAGAAGGGTACTGGAGGTAAACATACTTCCTGAAAAGCATTGTAACTTTGACTGTATATTTTGTCCTCTCGGAAGGTCACAAAATAAGGTGGATACCCAAAAGTCATTTGATGATATGGATTGTTCATTAAAAGAACTGGAAAGCATAATAGAAAATACTAAAGCAGAATTAATTTTTATTAACTCAAAAGGAGAAGCCTTGGTCAATGATAAAATTGGTGATATTATTGATTTAATTAAAGACAAAGGTTTACCTGTAAGACTGCTTTCTAATGGATATTTACTAGGCAGAGATGAATATATGAAAATTGCCAATAAGTGTGATGAAGTTATTGGAGAGATAAAAGTAATAAGAGAAGAAGATTTTCAAAAAACCCAAAGACCGATTGAAGGGTATACGTTAGAAGAATATATTTCAAACATGGTTTCCTTTAATAAACAATACAAAGGTAAATTTATATTTGAAATTACTCTAATTAAGGGCTATAACGATGATGAAGAATCAATTCAGAAAATGAAAAATATTATTAAGAAAATATCTCCTGATAAAATAATTATTGCAAGAATAGAAGATGAAAAATTTAAGAAAAAACTTGGTATAACTGATGAAAGATTTGAGGAAATTTCAAATGCATTACTAAATATTTAGTAATGCTCAGAGTGTCGACAAAGTCGACACTCTATTATTTTGGTGTTAGTATATTAGTGTAGACACAAAAAGTAGAACGTCTTAAAATATAAAAAGGGAAGGAAGTGTCTACAATGGCAAAAGGGCAAAAGTATTATAC
>NZ_JAMSKT010000008.1 GCF_023806125.1 Clostridium caldaquaticum | reverse complement strand
ACTAGGTTGATAGGTTAGAGGTGTAAGCATGGTAACATGTTCAGCTGACTAATACTAATAGGTCGAGGGCTTGACCAAAATATTAATCTGTGCAATTTTCAGAGAATAATTTGTTCTCTGTATATAATTGGTGATAATAATGCGGAGGGTACACTCGTTTCCATGCCGAACACGCAAGTTAAGCTCCGAGATGTCGATGATACTGCACGGGAGACTGTGTGGAAAAGTAGATAGTCGCCAATTAAGCTGGCCAATTACGGGGCAATTTAAGAGCGTCGATTCCCATCGACTAAATTGCCCGTAAATGTCCATTTAGGACATTTACCTGCAGGGGAGGCTCTGTGGAAGAGTAGGTCGTTGCCAGGTTAAATGTGGCTCATTGGTCAAGCGGTTAAGACACCACCCTCTCACGGTGGTAACAGGGGTTCGAGTCCCCTATGAGTCACCATTTATGCAGGCGTGGCGGAATTGGCAGACGCACTAGACTTAGGATCTAGCGCCTTCGGCGTGGGGGTTCGACTCCCTTCGCCTGCACCAATAAAAAAGAACTCTTTAAATAGAAAAGAGTTCTTTTTTATTGTGTATAAAATTCTTGTGCAAATGCAATATTTGATTATTTTACTAAATTATAGTCAAAAATATATATTATACTAAGATTATTGTAGATAAATAAAAAAAATACTTGTCAAGTAATGAATTTTATTGTACAATATAGAAGTTGCGATGATATAACAGCGATGAGGCAAGAGGTGGCCGGCTTCCGGGGAATTCTTTGCTGAGTATGCCTAAGTCTAGAACTGGGCGACGGAGTTTCTGTAGGTGTGTTGTTTTGTTATATAATACGCAACACCCGGAACAGTTTACAGAACATCCGCTGTTGGACGCAGGAAGCAAAGCGTGCGATGAAAAGGAGGGAAATTTAAAATGGCAAAACAAAAAATCAGAATCAGATTAAAGGCTTTTGATCACAACATATTAGATCAATCAGCTGAAAAAATTGTAGAAACTGCAAAATCTACAGGAGCTAAGGTGGCTGGACCAGTTCCACTACCAACTGAAAAAGATGTTATAACTATATTAAGAGCTCCACATAAGTATAAAGATTCAAGAGAGCAGTTTGAAATTAGAACTCATAAGAGACTAATTGATATAATTAGCCCATCACCAAAGACTGTTGATGCGTTAATGAGACTAGATTTGCCAGCAGGTGTTGATATTGAAATAAAACTATAATCGTACATAAAAATTGTACGGAATAAATGAATATGAACTATTATGATTGCAGATGTAATCCGCTAATATGTTTAGGAGGTGCAGGAGATATGAAAAAAGCTATACTAGGTAGAAAACTTGGTATGACGCAAATATTTGATGAAAATGGAAAGGTTATTCCAGTAACAGTTATTGAAGCAGGTCCATGCGTTGTAGTACAAAAGAAAACTGTTGTAAAAGATGGTTATGATGCGATTCAAGTTGGATTTGGAGATATAAGAGAAAAACTAGTTACTAAAGCTGTAAAAGGACATTTTGCAAAAGCAGGTGTTGCTTTAAGAAGATTCGTAAGAGAATTAAAGCTAGAAAATGCCAGCGAATATCAAGTTGGTCAAGAAATTAAGGCTGATGTTTTTGCAGCAGGGGATAAAGTAGACGTATCAGGAGTTTCAAAAGGTAAGGGATTTGCTGGAGTTATAAAGAGATGGAATTTTAACAGAGGACCAGAAACACACGGTTCCAAGTTCCATAGAGCAGTAGGATCCATGGGAGGATCATCTGATCCATCAAGAACATTTAAGAATAAGAAAATGCCAGGACACATGGGTAATGTTAATACAACAGTACTAAACCTTACAATTGCAAAAGTAATGCCTGAAAAAAATCTCATCCTTGTTAAAGGTGGAGTACCAGGACCAAATAAAGGTTTAGTAGTAATAAGAGATTCAGTAAAAGCTTAATTTTTGTAGAAAGGAGGATACAGAATGCCTACAGTAGGATTATTCAATAAAGAAGGACAAAAAGTTGGTGACATTCAATTATCAGATAGCGTATTTGGAGCACCAATAAATAGTTATGCAATGCACCAAGTAGTTGTAGCACAACTTGCTAATAAAAGACAAGGAACACAGTCTGCTAAGACTAGAGCTGAAGTTTCTGGTGGTGGAATAAAGCCATGGAGACAAAAAGGAACTGGTAGAGCAAGACAAGGTTCAACAAGATCACCACAATGGACTCATGGTGGTATCGTGTTTGCACCAAAGCCAAGAGATTACAGTATGTCAATTCCTAAGAAGATGAGAAGGGTAGCATTAAAATCAGCTTTATCTTCAAAGGTTGCAGACAATAACATAATAGTTTTAGAGAGCTTAGAGTTAGCTGCTCCAAAAACTAAGGAAATAGTAGCAATGCTTAATGCATTTAATGCTAAAAAAACATTAATCGTAACTGCTGAAGTTAATGAAAATGTATATAAGTCAGCAAGAAACATTGAAGGTGTTCAGGTTGTTCCAGTTAACAATATAAATGTTTATGACTTATTAAAGTATGAAAAATTTATAGTAACTAAAGAAGCTGTATCAAAAATTGAGGAGGTGTATGCATAATGAAGCTAACTAATTACGATATAATCAGAAGACCAGTTATTACTGAAAAAAGTATGGCTTCCATGGGAGAAAAGAAATACACCTTTATAGTTGATGTGCATGCGAATAAAACTATGGTAAAGAAAGCCGTAGAAGATGTTTTTGGAGTTAAGGTTGAAGATGTGAAGATTATGAACATAATGGGTAAGACAAAGAGAGTTGGAGTTCATATCGGTAAAAGACCTGACTACAAGAAAGCTATTGTTAAGTTAACTGCAGACAGTAAAACAATAGAATTCTTTGATGGAATGTAATACATTAAAGCAGGTATTGGCTGAGAGCCAGAAAAGCTAAAAAAAGGAGGGAACATGAATGGCAGTTAAAAAGTTTAATCCTACCACACCTTCAAGAAGACAAATGACAATGCCTACATTTGAAGAAATTACAACAGATGTACCAGAGAAATCTCTTCTTGTAGCAAAAAACAAAAAGGCAGGTAGAAACAACCAAGGTAAAATAACTGTTAGACATCACGGTGGTGGTGCGAAGCAAAAATATAGATTAATAGACTTTAAGAGAAATAAGGATGGTATTCCAGCAAAAGTTGCTACAATTGAGTATGATCCAAACAGATCAGCCTATATAGCACTTGTTGTATATGCAGATGGAGAAAAGAGATATATTATAGCTCCAGTTGGACTTAAAGTTGGAGATGTAGTAATGTCTGGTCCAGATGTAGATATAAAATCAGGAAACACACTTCCTCTAAGAAATATACCTGTTGGTACTGTAATTCATAATATTGAATTATCAGCAGGTAAGGGAGCGCAGCTTGTAAGAAGTGCAGGAGCATCCGCACAACTTATGGCTAAAGAGGGAGATTATGCTACACTAAGACTTCCAAGTGGTGAAATGAGATATGTAAGACTTGAATGCAGAGCTACTGTAGGGACAGTTTCAAACTTAACACATGAAATTGTTAATATAGGAAATGCAGGTAGAAAGAGACATATGGGTTGGAGACCTACTGTAAGAGGTTCTGTAATGAACCCTGTTGATCACCCACACGGTGGTGGTGAAGGTAAGTCACCAATCGGTCATCCAGGACCACTTACTCCATGGGGTAAGCCAGCACTTGGATACAAAACTAGAAAGCATAAGAAATATTCAGATAGATTTATCATTAAGAGAAGAAATACTAAATAGTTAGAAGAGAATTTTTAATTCTCTTCCTATACTATTTAATTAAATAGCAGGTATTATGAAGGGAGGCAAATTCATTGAGCAGATCAGTTAAAAAAGGACCATTCGTTCACGAAGGTTTATTAAAGAAAATAAACGAAATGAACAAGGCTGGAGATAAGAAAGTTATCAAGACTTGGTCAAGAAGTTCAACTATATTCCCACAAATGATAGGTCATACAATAGCTGTACATGATGGAAGAAAGCATGTTCCTGTATACATATCAGAGGATATGGTAGGACATAAGTTAGGCGAATTTGTACTAACTAGAACTTTCAAAGGACACGTAGATAAAACTGAGAAGAAGTCAGGCTTAAGATAGCCTTGGGAAGGAGGTAATTAACTATGGAAGCTAAAGCTATAGCTAAATATATAAGAATGTCACCAATGAAAGTTGGTATTGTTCTTGATTTAATAAGAAACAAGAATGTAAATGAAGCTTTTGCTATATTACAATATACTCCAAAGGATGCAGCTGTAGTTGTTAACAAACTACTAAAATCAGCTGTAGCAAATGCAGAAAATAATCTAAACTTAGATAAAAGTAGATTATATGTTTCTGAAGCACATGTAGGTCAAGGACCAACATTAAAGAGATTTAGACCACATGCTCAAGGTAGAGCGTTTAGTATAAAGAAGAGAACTAGCCATATTACACTAGTAGTAAAGGAAAGAGCGTAAGAAGGAGGGATATATAGTGGGACAAAAAGTACATCCACACGGCTTAAGAGTTGGTGTAATTAAAGATTGGGATGCAAAATGGTATGCAGATAACAGAAATTTTGCTGATAATCTTATAGAAGATAATAAAGTTAGAGAATTTGTAAAGAAAAAGTTATTTCAAGCTGGAATTTCAAAAATTGAAATAGAAAGAGCCGCTAAGAGAGTTAAGTTAAATGTATTTACTGCTAAACCTGGTATGGTTATCGGTAAAGGCGGAGCTGGAATTGATGAGTTAAAGAAAGCTGTTCAGGACATGGTTGGAGATAAGACAGTACTTATCAACATCGTTGAAGTTAAAAATGCAGAAACAGATGCACAGCTTATGGCTGAAAACATTGCTGCACAATTAGAGAAAAGAATCGCTTTCAGAAGAGCTATGAAACAAACTATACAAAGAGCTATGAAGCAAGGCGTTAAGGGAGTTAAAACTGAATGTTCAGGAAGACTTGCAGGTGCAGAAATAGCTAGAAGCGAAAGATACCATGAAGGAACAATTCCACTACAAACATTAAGAGCAGATATCGATTATGGATTTGCTGAAGCAGACACAACATATGGTAAAATCGGAGTTAAGGTTTGGGTGTATAAAGGAGAGGTTCTTCCAACTAAGAAAGTTAAAAAGGAAGAAGCAAACGCATAAGGAAGGAGGAATACGCTATGTTAATGCCTAAAAGAGTAAAACATCGTAAGGTTCAACGTGGCAAAATGAGAGGTAAAGCTACAAGAGGTAACTTTATTGCCTATGGAGACTTTGCTATTCAAGCTACTGAATGTGGATGGATTACAAGTAATCAAATAGAGTCAGCGAGAATTGCAATAAATAGATATGTTAAAAGAGGAGGAAAACTTTGGATAAAGATTTTCCCAGATAAGCCAGTTACTGAAAAACCAGCTGAAACACGTATGGGATCTGGTAAAGGTTCACCAGAATACTGGGTAGCAGTTGTTAAACCAGGTAGAGTATTATTTGAATTATCAGGAGTATCTGAAGAGGTTGCTAGAGAGGCAATGAGACTAGCATCACACAAACTTCCTGTATCAACTAAGTTTGTTACAAGAAGAGATTTTGAGGAAATGGGTGGTGAGATTAATGAAGGCTAATGATTTAAGAGATTTAAGAGAAAGTACTCCTCAAGATTTAGCAGATAAGCTAAATGGCTTAAAAGCTGAGCTATTTAATTTAAGATTTCAGTTAGCTACTGGTCAACTTGAAAATCCAATGAGAATAAGAGAAGTTAAAAAATCTATAGCCCAAATTAAGACCATCCTTAGGGAAGCTGAGTTAAGGGCAGTAAAGCAGTAATGCCGAAAGGAGGAGTGTCCAAGTGGAAAGAGCAAATAGAAAGACAAGAATAGGTAGAGTTGTTTCAGACAAAATGGATAAGACAATAGTAGTTGCCGTTGAGACAAAAGTTCGTCATCCATTGTATGGAAAGACAATGAACAGAACTACTAAGTTCAAGGCTCATGATGAGAATAACGAAGCTAAAATTAATGATAGAGTTTTAATAATGGAAACTAGACCATTATCTAAAGATAAAAGATGGAGATTAGTTGAAATAGTTGAGAAAGCTAAATAGCTTTAATGCTGAAAGGAGGTTATTTACATGATACAGCAGCAAACAATGTTAAAGGTAGCTGACAACACTGGTGCAAAAGAAATTATGTGTATCAGAGTTTTAGGTGGTTCCAAGAGAAAGTATGGAAACATTGGTGATGTAATAGTTGCTAGCGTTAAAAGTGCAACACCAGGCGGAGTTGTTAAAAAAGGTGACGTTGTAAAGGCAGTTATCGTTAGATCCGTTAAAGGAACAAGAAGAGCTGACGGCTCATATATAAGATTTGATGAAAATGCAGCAGTAATAATAAAAGATGATAAACAGCCAAGGGGAACTCGTATCTTTGGACCTGTGGCTAGGGAGCTAAGAGATAAGGAATACACAAAGATTCTTTCATTAGCGCCAGAAGTTCTATAAGATAGGGAGGTGGCTATGATGGAAAAAGTTAAAGTGCATGTTAGAAAAAAAGACACAGTAATGGTTATATCCGGAAAAGATAAGGGTAAAATCGGCGAAGTTTTAGCAGTAATGCCTAAGACTGGTAAAGTAGTCGTTAAGGATGTTAATGTTGTAAATAGACATACTAAACCTAACAGAGCGAATATGCAAGGTGGAATAGTTAAAAAAGAAGCACCTATTTTCAGTTCAAAGGTTATGTTATACTGCAATAACTGCAAAAATGTAACAAGAATAAGCCATAAAATACTTGACGACGGAACTAAAGTTAGAGTATGTAAGAAGTGCGGAGAAACATTTTAATGTTTGAAAGGAGGTTTAACTAATGGTTCCAAGACTACAAGAAAGATATGAGAAAGAAGTTGTTCCAGCTTTGATGGAGAAGTTTGGATATAAAAATATAATGGAAGTTCCAAAGCTTGAAAAAATAGTTGTGAACATGGGTGTTGGTGAAGCTAAAGATAATGCTAAGGTTTTAGAGTCTGCTATGGCTGATTTACAGTTAATAACAGGACAGAAACCAATTTTAACTAGAGCTAAGAAATCAATAGCAAACTTTAAGATAAGACAAAACATGCCAATAGGCTGCAAAGTTACTCTTAGAAAGAACAGAATGTATGAATTCGCTGACAAGTTAATGAACGTAGCTCTACCAAGAGTTAGAGATTTCAGAGGCGTTTCAGACAAATCCTTCGATGGAAGAGGAAACTACTCCTTAGGAGTTAAAGAGCAGTTAATTTTCCCAGAAGTTGAATATGATAAAATCGACAAAGTAAGAGGTATGGATATAATATTCGTAACTACAGCAAAGACAGACGAGGAAGCAAGAGAATTATTAAGATTCCTTGGAATGCCATTTGCTCAATAATTAAGGAGGGAAAACATGGCACGTAAGGCTTTGATAGAAAAGTGGAATAAAGAACCAAAGTTTTCAACTAGAGCTTATACAAGATGCAGAATTTGTGGAAGACCACATGCTGTATTAAGAAAGTTTGGTATATGCCGTATTTGTTTTAGAGAACTTGCTTATAAAGGCCAAATACCTGGCGTTAAGAAGGCAAGCTGGTAATAGAACCTATTGAATGAAAGGAGGCACAAATCAATGGCAATGACAGATCCTATTGCAGATTTACTAACCCGTATAAGAAATGCTAATGTGGTTAGACATGAAATAGTAGAAGTACCTTCTTCAAATATAAAGAAGGCTGTTGCAAATATAATGCTACAAGAGGGATATTTAAAGAACATAGAGGAATACAATGATGGATCAGTTCCTATGTTAAGATTAAGTATGAAATATGGTGCTAATAAGCAAAGAGTTATAACAGGACTTAGAAGAATTTCTAAGCCAGGACTTAGAGTTTACTGCAGAAAGGAAGAAATTCCTAAAGTATTAAATGGTTTAGGTGTTGCAGTAATATCAACTTCTAAGGGAATTGTTACAGATAGAGAGGCAAGAAAATTAGGACTAGGTGGAGAAGTTATTTGCTACATCTGGTAGTTAAACAGAGGAGGTGTAATTAATGTCAAGAATAGGAAGACTTCCAGTAGCTATACCAAGTGGTGTAACAGTTACAGTAACACCAGACAACGTTGTTACTGTAAAGGGACCTAAAGGTCAACTTGTAAAAGCTATGAGCACAAAGATAAATATAGCTGTTGAAAATAATTCTGTAGTTGTTACAAGAGATAGTGATGACAAAGAAAAAAGAGCTCTTCATGGTTTAACTAGAGCTTTAGTTAATAATATGATTACAGGTGTAACTCAAGGATATCAAAAGACATTAGAATTAGTTGGTGTTGGTTATAGAGCAGCACTACAAGGTAAAAAATTGGTTATGAACCTTGGATATTCACATCCAGTTGAAATAGAAGCAGTAGCTGGTATAGAGTTTGAAACTCCAGCTCCAACAAAAGTTGTTGTTAAAGGTATTGACAAAGAATTAGTAGGTGCAGTAGCTGCTGACATTAGAACATGGAGAAAGCCTGAACCTTATAAAGGAAAAGGAATTAAGTACGATAACGAAGTTATCAGACGTAAAGAAGGTAAGACAGGTAAGAAATAATTAGTTTACAACAGGTCAATGCGTATAAATTAAATTTAGAGTATTGACGCACAAAGAAAGGAGTGAACTTAATGTTTAGTAAGGAAAACAGACAAGAAGCTAGAAAAAGACGCCACTTAAGAATACGTAAGAAAGTGTCTGGTACTAGTGAAAAACCAAGATTAGCTGTATTTAGAAGTGAGAAAAACATATATGCTCAAATAATTGATGATGTAGCACAAAGGACTTTAGTTGCAGCATCAAGCTTAGATAAAGAATTCAACGGAGTAGGAAGCAATAAGGAAGCAGCTAGAGAAGTTGGAAAGCTTATAGCTAAAAAAGCTATAGAAAAAGGAATTAAGTCTGTTGTATTTGACAGAGGCGGATTTATATATCACGGAAGAATAAAAGAACTTGCTGAAGGTGCAAGGGAAGCAGGACTAGAATTCTAAAAGAAGGAGGGAAATAAATGAGAATAGATCCTAGCACACTAGAGCTTAAAGAAAAAGTTGTTTTTATAAACAGAGTTGCTAAGGTTGTTAAGGGTGGTAGAAATTTCAGATTCAGTGCTCTTGTAGTAGTTGGAGATGAAAATGGCCACGTAGGAGTTGGAATTGGTAAATCAATAGAAATTCCTGAAGCTATTAGAAAAGGAATAGAAGATGCTAAAAAGAATCTTGTAAAAACACCTATCGTTGGAACTACAGTTCCACATGAGATAGTTGGAGAGTTTGGAAAGGGTAAAGTACTTATAATGCCAGCTGCAGAAGGTACAGGAGTTATAGCTGGAGGTCCAGCTAGAGCGGTACTTGAGCTTGCAGGATTAAAAGACGTTAGAGCTAAATCTCTTGGTTCTAATAACCCAAGAAACATGGTTAATGCTACAATAAACGGATTAGCTTCTTTAAGAACAGCTGAAGATATAGCTAAACTTAGAGGCAAGACTGTTGAAGAGATTCTAGGTTAGGAGGGATTGACCATGGCTAAGCTGCAAATAACATTAAAGAAGAGTTTAATCGGAAGATTAGATAGCCACATAGCTACAGCTAAAGCTCTAGGATTAAAAACAATCGGAAAGAGCGTTGAAAAAGAGGATACTCCTCAAATCAGAGGTATGATAAATAAAATAGGATATCTTTTAGAAGTGAAAGAAGTATAAGATAAAGAGGAGGTGCAGAGTATGAAACTTCATGACTTAAAACCTGCTGCAGGTGCTAAAAAAAGCCCTAAAAGAGTTGGTAGAGGTACTGGTTCAGGTTTAGGAAGAAATGCTGGTAAAGGTGAAAAGGGTCAATGGGCAAGATCTGGCGGTGGAGTAAGACCAGGTTTTGAAGGAGGTCAGATGCCTCTTTACAGAAGACTTCCAAAGAGAGGTTTTACAAATATATTTGCTAAAGAATACGCTACAATAAATGTAGATAGATTAAATATATTTGAAGACGGAACTGTAGTAACACCAGAATTATTACTTGAAACAAGAGTAATAAGCAAATTATATGATGGTGTTAAAATATTAGGAAACGGTGACTTAACAAAGAACTTGACAGTTAAAGCGTCTAAATTTTCTAAGACTGCAGCTGAAAAAATTCAAGCGGCTGGGGGAAAAGTTGAGGTGGTATAAATGCTATCAACCCTACGTAATGCATGGAGAACTCCAGATTTAAGGAAAAAAATTTTATGGACACTGTTTTTAGTTGCAATTTACAGGATGGGGAATCATATCCTCGTTCCTGGAGTTGATGCAAGTGCACTTCAGAGTTATGCTGCATCAGGCACATTGCTTGGATTTTATGATTTAATTTCAGGTGGTGCTTTCAGTAAATTTAATATATTTGCTTTGGGTGTAGTACCGTATATTAATGCGTCTATCGTAGTTCAATTATTAACAGTTGCTATTCCATATTTAGAGCAGCTTTCAAAAGAAGGCGAAGATGGTAGAAAAAAGATACAAAAGTATACTAGGTACGCAGCAGTTGCATTTGCTATTTTACAGTCCTTCACAATATATGTTTTAATAGCTAATGCTGGAGCACTAAAGAGTAATTCTAGATTGAATATATTCGTTATAATGCTCACAGTTACAACTGCATCAATATTTTTGATGTGGTTAGGAGATCAAATTTCAGTTAAAGGATTAGGGAACGGTATATCTTTACTGATATTTGTAAATATTTTATCAAGAATTCCTTTTACTGCATATCAAGTTGGAGTACTCCAAAAAGCAGAAGAAGTTAATATAGTAGGCGTAATTATGTTTATAGCATTAGTAGCAGCCTTATTAGTCGCAGTTGTTGTAATGAGTTTGGCAGAAAGAAGAATACCAGTTCAATATGCAGGGAAAACTGTTGGAAATAAGACTTTCAGGGGACAGACAACTCATATTCCTATAAATATGAATGCCTCTGGAGTTATTGCTATAATATTTGCATCGTCAGTTATGCAGTTTCCAGCAACAATTGCTCAATTCTGGCCTAACTCACCTGTATTTAAAGCAATTACAGGAAGTAAATATAGTCCTTTTAAAGCAAATACATGGTTATATGCAGTTGTGTTCTTTTTGTTAATTTTATTTTTTTCATGGTTTTATACGCAGATAACTTTTAAACCTGATGAAATGTCTGAGAATATGCATAAGTCATCAGGGTTTATACCAGGTATAAGACCTGGAGATTATACTGCAAAATACATTGAAAAAGTATTAACTAAAGTTTCATTGCTTGGGGGAGCTTTTGTAGCTGTAATAGCTGTTTTCCCAATCATTCTTGAAGGATATACCAAATTTAAGGGAATCTCCTTTGGAGGAACTAGTTTATTAATTGTGGTTGGAGTTGCTCTTGATACAATGAGACAAATGGAATCACAATTAGTAATGCGTCACTATCAAGGATTTTTAAAATAACTATGCGGAGATGGTGCTATTGAAAATAGTTTTATTAGGTCCTCCTGGAGCTGGTAAAGGAACTCAGGCTAAATCAATATGTAATAGATTATCCATACCCCATATATCAACGGGTGATATTTTTCGAAAACATATTTCAGAAAATACCTCTCTAGGAATCGAAGCAAAAAAAAGCATTGATAAAGGCCAGTTAGTATCAGATGAATTAACCATAAGGATAGTTCTGGAAAGACTAAAAAATGAAGATTGTAAGTCAGGATTTCTGTTAGATGGCTTTCCAAGAACAGTAGTTCAAGCAAATGCACTAGACAGTTTTCTTGAAACAGAAGGTCAAAAACTTGATACTACATTATTAATTGATGTTCCTAAAGATTTTATTATTGAGCGTATGAGCGGCAGAAGAGTATGTCTAACCTGCGGAGCAAGCTATCACATAAAGTTTAACCCTCCGATTTTTGAAGGTAAATGTGATATTTGTGGTAGTGATATTATACAAAGGAAAGACGACGAGGAAAAAACAGTTAGAGAAAGGCTGGATATTTATAATCAGCAAACAGAACCTCTTATAAAATACTACAGAGATAAAGGTATTTTAGCTGTTATAGATGGAACACAAGCAATAAACGATGTTTTTAAAAATATTTGTAAAGTCCTAGGGAGAGATAACTAAATGATAATAATTAAAAATGATAATGAAATTGAATATATGAGGCGTGCAGGTAGGCTTGTTGGGGAAACCCTGGCAATGCTTGAAGAGCTGATAAAACCAGGAATAACCACTGCGGAGTTAGATAAAATAGCAGAAGAGTTCATAAAAAAACATAATGCAAAACCATCATTTAAGGGTTATCACGGGTTTCCGGCATCTATATGTGCATCTGTAAATAATGAAGTTGTACATGGTATTCCAGCAAATAGGGTTCTACAAGAAGGAGATATAATTAGTATTGATTGTGGAGTAATTTTAGATGGATTTCAAGGAGATGCCGCTAGAACAATTCCAGTTGGTAAAATATCTAAAGAAGCTGAGAATTTAATTCAAGTTACTGAAACAAGCTTTTTTAAAGGAATAGAAAAAGCATTAGTTGGAAACAGGCTTACTGATATATCTGCTTCAATACAAACTTACGTTGAGAGTTTTAATTATTCTGTTGTACGTGATTTTGTTGGTCATGGAATTGGGAGAAACATGCATGAAGATCCCGAAGTTCCAAACTTCGGGAGACCAGGCAGAGGACCTAAGCTAGTACATGGCATGGTTTTAGCTATAGAACCTATGGTGAATATAGGTAAATACGATGTCAGAGTGGAATCAAATGGCTGGACAGTGGTAACTGAAGATGGTTCTCTTTCAGCTCATTATGAAAACACTGTAGCCATTTTAAAAAATGGACCGGAAATACTAACTCTTATCTGATGAGGTGGTTAATTTGATATTTACTGATTATGTTGGCAGGGTTGCTTATTCAAAATCAGGTAGAGATGCTGGCAGAATTTTCATTATAACAAGTATAATTGATGAAGATTATGTTTATATTACAGATGGAGATTTAAGACCAGTAGAAAAGCCAAAGAAGAAAAAAATTAAGCATCTTAAGATTACTGATATTACAGCAAGTGAAATTAAACAATTGCTAAAACAAGGAGATAAGGTTAGTAATAGAGCGGTAAAAAAGTTTTTACAGTCAATGAGCTCTAATGAGGAGGTTTGATTACCTTATGTCAAAGGATGATGTTATTGAAATGCAGGGTAAGGTTTTAGAGGCACTACCTAATGCGATGTTTAAAGTTGAACTGGAAAGTGGTCATGAAATATTGGCACATATTTCTGGTAAACTTAGAATGAATTTTATTAGAATTATACCTGGTGACAAGGTTACTGTGGAGCTTTCTCCATATGACTTGACACGTGGTAGAATAACCTGGAGAGCAAAGTAATAAGGAGGGTTAGCCATGAAAGTAAGGCCATCAGTTAAGCCAATATGCGAAAAGTGCAAGATTATCAAGAGAAAAGGAAGAGTCATGGTTATTTGTGAAAATCCTAAGCACAAGCAAAAACAAGGTTAATTATGTTTTAGGAGCGGCTGACGATAGGGCATGCTGGTTCTATCGGCCTAAAACTTATATATATATAAAACATTAAAATGAAGTTTGTTTCATTTGATTAATACCTAGGAGGTGTAAGATTTAATGGCAAGAATAGCAGGTGTTGACCTACCAAAAGAAAAAAGAGTTGAAATAGGTCTAACATATATTTATGGTATAGGACTACCAAGCTCACATAAAATATTAGCAGAAACTGGAGTTAATCCAGATACTAGAGTTAGAGACTTAACTGAAGAAGAAGTTAATGCATTAAGAGATTATATCAACAAAAACTTCAAGGTTGAAGGCGATTTAAGAAGAGATGTAGCTCTTAGCATAAAGAGATTAATCGAAATAGGATGTTACAGAGGTATAAGACATAGAAAAGGACTTCCAGTAAGAGGTCAAAGAACTAAAACAAATGCAAGAACAAGAAAAGGCCCAAAGAGAGCTATAGGGGCTAAGAAGAAGAAATAGTAAGGAGGTAAGGAAATGGCAGCTCAAAAGGTAAAGAGAACTACTAGAAGAAGAAAAGAAAGAAAGAACGTTGAGCATGGTGCTGCACATATAAAATCCACTTTCAACAACTCTATAGTTACTATTACTGATAAAGTTGGTAATGCTCTATCATGGGCTAGTGCTGGTGGATTAGGTTTCAGAGGTTCAAGAAAGAGCACTCCATATGCAGCTCAAATGGCTGCAGAAACTGCTGCAAAAGCAGCTATGGAGCATGGTCTGAGAAGTGTTGAAGTATACGTAAAAGGACCAGGAGCAGGTAGAGAAGCTGCTATAAGATCACTTCAAGCAGCTGGCTTAGAAGTTACACTTATAAAAGACGTTACTCCAATACCACATAATGGCTGCAGACCACCAAAAAGAAGAAGAGTTTAATTGTGGTAATATATAGAGAAAATCACAGGAGGTGTAGATTTTAATGGCAAGATATACTGGAGCTCACTGCAGATTATGCAGAAGAGAAGGAATGAAGCTATTCCTTAAAGGGGATAGATGCTATACAGATAAATGTGCATTTGCTAGAAGAGGATATGCACCAGGACAACACGGACAAAATAAGAAGAAGCTTTCAAACTATGGTGTTCAATTAAGAGAAAAGCAGAAAGCTAAGAGAATCTACGAATTACTAGAAGGTCAGTTCAGAAAGTACTATGAAAAGGCTGATAGAATGAAGGGAATAACAGGTGAGAACCTATTAAAAATTCTTGAAATGAGACTTGACAACGTAGTATTCAGATTAGGTTTCGGTGGTTCAAGAAGAGAAGCTAGACAGTTAGTAACTCATGGACATTTCCTAGTAAACGGAAAGAAAGTAAATATTCCATCATACCAAGTATCAGTGGGTGATGTTATAACTGTTGCAGAAAAGAGCAGAAGCAGCGAAAGATTCAAAATGTTTGCTGAAAATCCAAAGGCTCTGCCAAATTGGATGCAAGGAAATGTTGAAAATTTCGAAGGCAAGATAATAGCTGAACCAGCTAGAGCTGATATAGATGTTCCAGTAAATGAAACATTAATAGTTGAGTTATATAGCAAGTAATTAAAATAGAATCAGTTGCCCTCAAAATAGGATAATATAAATAAATAAGGAGGGTTTATATGTTAGAAATAGAAAAGCCAAAAATAGAATGTGTTGAGCTTAAAGACGATGGTACCTATGGGAAATTTGTTGTAGAACCATTAGAGAGAGGTTATGGTACAACTTTAGGTAATGCATTGAGGAGAATATTACTTTCATCATTACCTGGGGTAGCAGCAACCTCAGTTAAAATTGAAAATGTACTTCATGAGTTTTCCACTGTACAAGGAGTTAAGGAAGATGTAACCGAACTTATACTAAACATAAAAGGTTTAGCATTAAAAATGAATGGTGAAGGTCCTAAAACTATTTATATAGATGCTAAAGGAGAATGTGAAGTAACTGGAGCAGATATTAAAACCGATGGAGATGTAGAAGTTGTAAATAAGGATTTACATATAGCAACATTAGACACTGATGGAAAGCTATATATGGAAATCACTGTTGATAGAGGAAGAGGATATGTTTCTCAGACTAAAAACAAGAGTGATAACTTACCTATAAATACAATTCCTGTTGATTCAATATACACTCCAGTTAAAAGAGTTAATTTTACAGTAGAAAACACAAGAGTTGGTCAAATTACCGATTATGATAAACTAACTCTTGAGGTATGGACTAATGGAACAATTAAGCCAGATGAAGCTATAGGGTTATCTGCAAAGATACTTATAGAGCACTTTAAGTTGTTTATGACATTAACTGATCATGCTAATAATGTGGAAATAATGGTTGAAAAAGAGGAAGATAAGAAGGAAAAAGTTCTAGAAATGACTATTGAAGAACTTGATCTTTCAGTAAGAAGTTATAACTGCTTAAAGAGAGCTGGTATTAATACAGTACAAGAGTTAACGCAAAGATCAATGGATGATATGATGAAGGTTAGAAACTTAGGTAAAAAGTCACTTGAAGAAGTTGAGCAAAAACTTGAAGCTCTTGGCTTAAGCCTAAGACAGAGTGAGGAATAAAACTCTGTGTACCGACCAATTTTAAAAAGGAGGTAAAGACATGGCAGGATATCGTAAGTTAGGTCGTCCAACTGACCAAAGAAAAGCAATGTTAAGAAACTTAGTTACTAGTTTCTTAAAGCATGGAAAAATTGAAACTACTGATACAAGAGCAAAAGAAACTAGAAACTTAGCTGAAAAGATGATAACTCTTGCTAAAAGAGGAGATCTTCATGCTAGAAGACAAGTTCTTGCTTTTGTAACTGAAGAAAGTGTAGTAGCAAATTTATTTGAAAATATAGCTCCAAAGTATGCAGAAAGAAATGGTGGATATACTAGAATGTATAAAGTAGGTCCAAGAAGAGGCGATGGAGCAGAAATGGTTATACTAGAGTTAGTATAATATTAAAAGGGATTAAGTTAAACTAGCTTAGTCCCTTTTTTGTAATAGAGGTGTTTTTATGTTAAATAATATGGTGGAGTGCAAGGACCTTATATATCAATATCCAGGTAATGAAGAAGAGCAAGGAAAAATAGCTATAAATGGGGTAAGCTTAAATGTTAAAAAAGGAGAATTCCTTGTTGTATTAGGACGAAATGGTTCTGGTAAATCAACTTTAGCAAAGCATATAAATGCATTACTTCTTCCTAGTGGAGGAAAGGTATATGTAAACGGCCTAGACACAGCAGATACCAAAAATCTATGGGAGATAAGAAACAAGGCAGGAATGGTTTTTCAAAATCCTGATAACCAGATAGTTGCAACAATTGTAGAAGAAGACGTGGCATTCGGACCAGAAAATTTAGGTATAGAACCTGAGGAAATTAGAAAAAGGGTTGATGAGTCCCTGAAAAGAGTAGGTATGTATGATTACAGGAAACATGCTCCTCATTTGCTATCAGGTGGCCAAAAACAGAGAATAGCTATTGCAGGAATTCTTGCCATGAGACCTGAATGTATAGTTTTTGATGAACCTACTGCAATGCTTGACCCATCTGGGAGAAAAGAAGTTTTAAAAACAATAAAGGATATTAATAAAACCTATGGAATTACTATAATATTAATAACTCATTTTATGGATGAAGCAGCTGAGGCTGACAGAATTATTGTAATGGACCAAGGGAATATAATAATGGAAGGATGTCCTAGGGAGATATTTAGTCAGGTTCCTGTTATGAAAAAAATAGGATTAGATGTTCCGCAAGTTACTGAGCTTGCTTTTGAGTTACAGCGAAATGGAATAGATATGACTACTAATATACTAACTATAGACGAAATGGTGGAAGCATTATGCCAATTAAAATAGAAAAATTAACTCATATATATATGAAAGGTTCTCCTTTTGAAAAGAAAGCCCTTGATGAAGTTACAATTACTATAAATGATAATGAGTTTGTAGCACTTATAGGTCATACCGGCTCTGGTAAGTCTACATTAATACAGCATATAAATGGTATTTTAAAGCCCCATAGTGGAAATATAATAATAAATGATGTGAATATTACAGATAAAGGCGTTAAGTTAAGTGATATAAGAAAAAAAGTTGGACTTGTTTTTCAGTATCCTGAATATCAGCTATTTGAGGAAACAATAGAGAAAGACATATCCTTTGGTCCAAAAAATTTAGGATTAAGCGATGAGGAAGTAAGTAATAGGGTAAAGAGAGCTATGAATATGGTAGGTCTTGATTATGAGATCTATAAAAATAAATCCCCTTTTGATTTAAGCGGTGGTCAGAAGAGAAGGGTTGCAATTGCTGGAGTTGTTGCTATGGAGCCTGAGGTTTTGATTCTTGACGAACCAACAGCTGGCTTAGATCCGAAAGGAAGAGATGACATTTTAAATCAGGTAAAAATACTTCATAGAGAATACAACATGACTATAATCTTAGTTTCTCATAGTATGGAGGATGTGGCAAAAGTTGCTGAAAGAATATTAGTCATGCACAAAGGAAAATGCATACTAGATGGAAAGCCAAGCACAATATTTAAAGAAATTGATACTCTTGAAAGTGTAGGATTAGCAGTCCCGCAGGTTACATACCTAATGAAGAGACTTAAGCAAAAAGGCTTTAATATTTCAGGAGATGCATTTACAATAGATCAGGCTAAAGAGGAAATATTAAAATTTTTAAGGAGCGCTAAAAATGATTAAGGATATTACCATTGGACAGTATATACCTGGTGAATCTTTTATACACAAATTAGACCCTAGAACTAAAATATTAATTTCTATGATGTATATAATATCTCTTTTTATAGTAAATAATTTTGAAGGATATATTTTTATAATAATCTTTACAGTTTTATCAATACTTATTTCAAAAGTGCCGCTAAAGTATATATACAAAGGGCTGAAGCCAATATTTATACTGCTTATATTCACTGCTTTGATAAATATATTTATGACCAGCGGAGAGGTTCTTTTGTTTCGATGGAAGTTTATAAGAATATACCGTGAAGGTCTTGTTCTTGCAGCATTTATGATTATAAGACTTACATTTTTAATAATTGGTACATCATTACTTACTCTAACAACATCACCAATAGAGCTGACAGATGGAATTGAAAAACTTTTAAATCCATTTAGAAAAATAGGGGTACCAGCGCATGAATTAGCAATGATGATGACAATAGCACTTAGGTTTATACCAACTCTTATGGATGAAACTGATAAAATTATGAAAGCTCAAATGGCAAGAGGCGGTGACTTTGAAAGTGGAAACATATTTGCAAGAGCAAAAAATTTAATTCCACTTCTAGTACCATTGTTCATTAGTTCCTTTAGAAGAGCTGATGAACTTGCTATGGCTATGGAAGCAAGATGCTACAGAGGTGGAGAAGGAAGAACGCGAATGAAGCAGCTAAAGCTTACAAGCAGAGATATTACAGCAGGTACAGTAACAGTCTTAGTTATTATCCTATGTATTTTCAGCAGATTCTGGTGGACCGCAGTTTAATAATAAATTGGAGTAGAAAATGAAAAATATAAAACTCATAATAGAATATGATGGTACTAATTACGCAGGATGGCAGAAACAAAAAAATGCTGTTACAATACAGCAAACATTAGAAGAAGCAGTTTTACAGCTTACAGGTGAGACAGTAAATTTAGTGGGTTCAAGCAGAACTGATGCTGGAGTACATGCAAAAGGATTTGTAGCAAATTTTAAAACTCAAAGCAGTATACCTGGTAAAAGCTTTAGAGAAGCTTTAAATACTATGCTTCCGGAAGATATTACAGTGTTAGAGTCAGAAGAAGTACCTTTAGATTTTCACTCTAGATATTCAAGTAAAAGTAAAATGTACAGCTACACTATAATAAACAGAATTCAGCCTCCAGCAATAGGAAGAAATTATGTTTATCATTTTAAAAAAGAATTAAATTTTGAAGAAATGCAAAAAGCTTGTAATTATTTTATAGGGAAACATGATTTTTCGGCTTTTAAAAGCACAGGAAGCTCGGTAAAAACATCAGTTAGAACAATAAAGAAGGCTTTTATTAATAGAGATAATAATAAAATAATTATCTATGTTGAGGCTGATGGTTTTTTATATAATATGGTAAGAATAATGGTAGGTACACTTATTGATGTTGGAATTGGTAAAATAAGGGCTAGCGATATTAAAGATATAATACAGTCTAAAGATAGGAGCAGAGCAGGTAAAACTGTTCCTGCAAGCGGACTTTGTCTAGAATTTGTACACTATAATTAGTGGAAATTTGTTGACACACCTGGTAGAATGTATTATAATGAATAATGTTGTATTATGAAGTGTATAAGATCCACTAGCCCCGGATCTTGACATAGATAAACGTTTTTTATGTAGAGTTCAGGGAGGGAAAAAGATGAAAACATATCTAGCAAAAAAGAACGAAGTTGAAAGAAAATGGTATGTAATTGACGCTGCTGGAAAACCACTAGGAAGAGTTGCAAGCCAAGTTGCTACAATATTAAGAGGAAAACATAAACCAGTTTTTACACCAAACGTTGACACTGGAGATTTTGTAATAGTAATTAATGCGGAGAAAGTTGTTTTAACAGGAAAGAAATTAGATCAAAAAATGATGAGACATCACTCATTATATCCAGGTGGATTAAAAGAAACTCCTTATAGAGAAGTATTAGCAAAGAAGCCTGAATTTGCTTTCCATGAAGCAGTAAGAAGAATGCTTCCAAACGGACCATTAGGAAGAGATATGCTTAAAAAGCTAAAGGTATATAGAGGTGCTGAGCATAATCACGATGCACAAAAACCAGAAGTACTAGAGTTAAAGTACTAATTGGAAGCAGGAGGGAGGATTTATAATGGCTAAAGTTCAATATATAGGAACTGGAAGAAGAAAAAAATCAATTGCAAGAGTTAGACTTGTACCAGGTGAAGGTAAAGTAACAATCAATAAAAGAGATATCGAAAATTATTTTGGTTTAGAGACTTTAAGAGTTATTGTTAATCAACCATTAGTATTAACTGGAACTAAAGAAAAGTTCGATGTAATAGTAAATGTTCATGGCGGAGGATTCACAGGTCAAGCTGGAGCTATAAGACATGGAATTACTAGAGCATTAGTTAAAGCTGATGAAAATCTTAGACCAGAATTAAAGAAGGCTGGTTTCTTAACAAGAGATCCAAGAATGAAGGAAAGAAAGAAATACGGTCTTAAGAAAGCAAGAAGAGCACCACAATTCTCAAAGAGATAATATGCAAAATATACAAAACCCGCAAACCTCAATGGTTTGTGGTTTTTTTTTAATAGTTTTCCAGAAATTTAATAAAGTAAAAATTAAAATGTAGCACAATATATATATTGAGTACATTATATTTCAATGTAATTCTTCTAATTTTGTATTTCTACAAAGAATTTAAAGGAGGGATTGTATTGCATTATAATGGTAAAATAAAAAAAAGAGCTATATTAGTTTCAACTTTAATTTTTACATTATTAGTATATAGTATTGTTAAGAATGTAATACCTGCAGCAGCAGAAAATGATAGTACAAGCAATAAAAAAACAATACTAATAGATGTTGGTCATGGTGGATATGATGGTGGTGCAGAAGGAAAAAGCGGAACTAAGGAAAAAGATGTAAACTTAAAAATTAGTCTTAAGTTAAGAGATAGTTTAATTGAAAAAGGGTATAATGTTATAATGACTAGAGACACAGATAAAGCTCTTTTAGATGAAGATAAAAAAACTACAAGAAAAAAAGCACAGGATATTGCAAACAGGTGTAAAATTAAAGAACAATCACAGGCCGATTTGTTTATAAGTATACATCAAAACCATTTTCCGCAAGGGAAATATTATGGAGCTCAAGTATGGTACTCAAACAATAATAAAAGTCAATCTTTAGCACACATTATGCAGGAAAATTTAAAAATTGACTTAAATCATGATAATAAAAGAGTAGAGAAACCTGCAAAAAATGATTATAAAATATTATCTTGTAACGATACAATGCCATCAGTTCTTGTAGAATGCGGATTTTTATCAAATTATGAAGAAGAACAGAGACTTCTTTCAGAAGAATATCAGCAAAAAATTGTAGATTCTTTAGTAAAATCTATAAATATGTACTTCAGTAAAATTGAAAATCTATAAACTATAAAAAAGCGACATATTACCCAGGCAATATGTCGCTTTTTAGAATTTCATAAACTTGTAAACAAAACATACAATTAGGAGATAACTTTTTATGGACAAGAAAAAGCACTATGGTATATAATTATGCACAAACAAATCGAAAAAAATTAAAAAAGGAATTATAAAGTAATATATATATAATGTAATATAAAACGGAGGTAAAAAATATGAGAGAGATTCATGTTTCAGAAATTACAAAAGCTGTTAGAAAGCTCTGTATAGATGCTAACTATTTTTTATCTGATGATATTAAGCAGAAATTAGAGGAAGCTTATAATGATGAAAAATGGACTATAGCTAAAGATATACTGGAGAAGCTTCTAGTTAATGCAGATATTGCTAAAAATGAAAATATGCCTATGTGTCAGGATACGGGTATGACCTGCGTATTTATTGAATTAGGTCAGGATGTGCATATTGTTGGAGGAAGTTTACAGGAGGCAATAAACGAGGGAGTAAGACAAGGCTATGCTGAAGGATTTTTAAGAAAATCTGTAGTTAAAGATCCTCTTGACAGAGTTAATACAAAAGATAATACTCCGGCAGTAATTAACTATGAAGTTGTAACAGGAGATAAGCTTAAAATAACTATTTCTCCTAAAGGCTTTGGCTCGGAAAATATGAGTCAATTGAAAATGCTTACTCCTTCCTCTGGAGTTGAAGGTGTTAAAAATTTTGTTATTAAGACAGTTAAAGAGGCGGGACCGAACCCATGTCCTCCAATGATAATTGGAGTAGGCATTGGAGGTAATTTTGAAAAGGCTGCTACTATCGCTAAAAAGGCTCTTTTAAGACCTATTACAGAAAGAAATAGTAATCCTTATTATGCAGCACTTGAAGAAGAACTTTTAGAGAAGATAAATTCTTTAGGCATAGGACCACAGGGGTTTGGAGGAAAAACTACAGCACTTGCTGTTAATATAGAAACTTATCCGACTCATATAGCAGGGCTTCCTGTTGCAGTAAACATAAGCTGTCATGCAACAAGACATGCAGAGATAGAACTATAAATGGGAGGAAGAAAACAATGGAAAAAAGAATTACAACTCCGCTTACAAAAGAAAAAATAAAAGAGCTTAAGGCAGGAGATAGTGTACTTATTACAGGTACTATCTATGCAGCAAGGGATGCAGCACATAAAAGACTTGTGGAGCTTTTAGAAAAAGGAGAAAGTCTTCCCATTGAAGCTGAAGATGCTGTAGTATATTATGTTGGACCAACACCAGAAAAACCAGGTCAGGTAATAGGTTCTGCAGGGCCTACTACAAGCTACAGAATGGATGCCTATTCTCCAAAGCTTATAGAAAAAGGCTTGAGAGCAATGATAGGAAAAGGGATTAGAAGCAGTGAAGTTATTGAAGCTATAAAAAAGAATACGGGAGTATATTTTGGTGCCATAGGCGGTGCGGCTGCACTTATTGGAAAATCAGTTGTAAAATCGGAAATAGTAGCTTATGAGGATTTAGGCGCAGAGGCTATAAGAAAACTTGAAGTTGTAGATTTTCCAGCTGTTGTAATTATAGACTGCCAAGGAAACAATCTGTATGAGATAGGACAAAGAGAATATAAAGAGTATGAAAAATTAAAATAAGTAATTATTATAAATAGGATAAATTTACAAGCAAATTCGACTTAATCATTATCTTTTAGGCAATAATATTATAATAAGTATTGTCTTGAAAGGATGATATAGTGAAAAAATCCTATAAAATAAATAACTATATTAATATTACAGCTGTAATAATTGCTTTTAGTATAGCTTCATTTGTATTATTTTATCCTCCCATGCCAGGAGTTGCAGACCAGGGGGATTTTCAAAGGGTAATGACTGTTACAGGTCTTAAGGAACTTGAAAGAACTCCCGAAGAGCTTAATTCCTTATGGTTTAAGTTTGTTAAAAGTGAATATAAAATGGTTCCTATGAATCCTGCAAGGTTATTAGGAATAATCCCAACAACTAGCATGATATATCCGATTACTTTGGCAAGGATAATTTCAGGAATAATTGCAGGAGAATATTTTAGTACTAAAGTTTTATCATTTGTATATGTACTAATGTATACTGCTGGATTTTATTTTTGCTACAAATTTATTAAGTTTAAAAGAATAGTTACAAATATTTTTTTTATGATTTTATCTATATTTATATTAATGGATGGAAATTATGTTGTGTGGTTCAACAGTTTATATGGCGAGCCTATGATGATAATAGGGCTTATGCTGTTTATTGCTTCAGCTTTATATGCTGTAAGTAATTTAGATAAAAAAGATTTTAGAAAAATTATGCTCTTTTTTTTAACTGCTTTACTTTTTCTTGGAGCAAAGCTTCAGTGTTTTCCAGCTTTGCCTTTTATGATAGCATTTATTATCAGAATAGCTTTTATTCAAAATAAGGATTTGTTTAAAATTAAAAACAGCAGAGTTTTAATTGTGCCTGTGTTAATTTTAATTTTCTATGTAGGAGGTATATACGTTCAAACAAGCAGTGTCTGCGGCTTGGATACTGAATATAATTCAGTATTCTACGGTATTTTGAAAAATTCTAAAAATCCAGAGAAGGATTTAGCTGTATTAGGCTTACCTTCGGATATGGCTGTGGATGCAGGCAAGCACGCTTATCTTCCAAAGGAAGAGTACATAAAGTATAAGCCGTGGTCAAAGCTTACAAAAACCGAATTTAACGATAAAATCAGTAATTTTAAACTTTTAAAGTTTTATGTTTTTCAGCCTGAGAGGCTTATAGAGGGTATGGAATATACAGCTTCTAAAGTTTTTGATACAATGAGTTCCTTAGGAAAATATGAAAAAACTGCAGTAAGTGAGTATACATATAAGTTTAACAGATTTACCTTATGGTCAGAGTTTAGAAACACTAAATTACCTAAAAGGCTTATTTTTCTTGTAATATTTTATGGTTTTATTGCAGTTGTTTCTATAATAGAATATATAAAAAGAAAAGAAAATACAAAGGAACGCATGTATATAGAACTATTATGGCTTATTGCAATAATTGGTATTCTGCAGTTTCCAATGCCCTATATCGGCAATGGGGAAGCAGATACTGCAAAACAGCTTTTTCTTTTTAATTATACCTTTGATATAATGGTTTTAGTTTCATGTACTTGGATATTCGATAAAGTATGTAAAAAAGCAAAAAATAGTTAATAAAGGAGCCAAAAGCGGCTCCTTTAGTCATCATTTTTCAGGAACAATACCATACTTTTCACATTTTAATGCTACAGTTCTATGGGTAAGTCCTAATGCTTTTCCAGCCTTATTATAGCTTTTATATTTTTTCATAGCTATAGTTATAAGTTCTTTCTCATATTCTTCAAGTGGAAGAAGTTCACCGTTTACTAAATTAATTAAATTTTCTTCTTTTGGAGAGAAATTAGCTATATAAAAGGGTAAGTCTTTTGAGGTTATTATATTTCCATCACACATGTTAATGGCTCTCTCTATAATATTTTGAAATTCACGTATATTGCCTGGCCAATGATATTTTTCAAGCTGCTGAAGAGCTTCAGCGGATATGCCTGAAATAGTTTTTTTAAGTTTAGTGCTGATAGTTTTTATAAAATATTCTGCAAGCAGACTTATATCTTCCTTTCTGTCTCTTAGAGGAGGAAGAGAAAAAGTTAATACATTCAGTCTGTAGTATAAGTCTTCCCTAAATTCACCGCTTTTTAACATCTCTTCAAGGTTTCTGTTTGTAGCAGCAAGTACACGTACATCAACTTTGTGAGTTTCAAGTCCTCCAATGCTTTCAAATTCCTTTTCCTGAAGCACTCTTAAAAGTTTTACCTGCATGGATTTAGGCATGTCCCCGATTTCATCTAAAAATATAGTGCCTCCATCTGCAATTTTAAACTTGCCAGGTTTGCTTTTTACTGCTCCTGTAAAAGCTCCCTTTTCGTATCCAAATAATTCGCTTTCTAACAGATTTTCCGGTATTGCTGCACAATTAACTTTTATAAAAGGTTTATCTTTTCTTTGGCTGTGATTGTGTATAGCCTTTGCCACAAGTTCTTTGCCTGTACCGCTTTCACCTCTTATTAGCACTGTAGAGGTTGAATGAGCTGCCTTTTCAGCAATTATCAAAGCTTCTTTTAGGGTTCCGCTGGAACCTATAATATCGCTGAAGTGACCTCTGAAGCTAGTTTGTTTTTGTAATTCCTCTTTATAATAATTAAGCTCTTCCTGATAGTTTTCAAGCTTTTTAGCAAGCTCTGAAATATCTTGAAAAACACCAATAGCACCTATAACTTTATCTTCTGAAAATATAGGGCTGCGATTGGTTATAACTATGTGTTCATTTATCTGCATAATGTCGCCAGTAGTCTTTTCTTTTGTAAGCATAACTTTAGGTAATTCAGAAGCTTCAATTATATCATTTATATTCCTTCCTAACACTTCATGTATATTCTTTTTAAGAAGATTCAAAGTATATTCGTTTGCAGAAGTTATATTAGAATTAGCATCTATAATTATTATTCCAAGTGGCAAATTTTCAAGTATTTGCTCGTTGGCAATAGTACTTTCTTCAATTAAAGCGTCCACATTAGACATTGAGCTGCTTTGAGGACCTATTTGTGTTGTTATAAAACTGCATAGTTCAAGTACAGCATTTCTGCCGGAGTTATTATCTTCATAACAAGAGATTTCAATTATTTCATTTTCTTTAATTTTTAAGGAAACTAAGGCTAGCATGCTTATGGCAATTGGAGTTTTACTGTTTAATTTCCTTATATATAAATTAATATTATATTTTGCTTTAAGCTCTGCTGCTTTGTGAACAATCATAGCAGCAATTCTTGTATGGATTCCATAATGAATGTTTACAATAATACTGTTTTTATACATTATTACACCTCGCTATGATAAAAAATATCATTATGCAAATTCAGCCTGATAAAAAGTATCAATAATATAATAACCTGTTAAAAAAGGCTTGTCTAGTATTGATTTATAATAAAAAAACATAATATGCAAATAATAATAAGAAAGTATTTGATAAAAAATATCAAGGGTATTTAATACATAGCCGATTTTACGCTGTTTTAGATTTGGCATGAAATTTGCTGTAATAATATTTTGGTGTTTAAAAAAAATAAAGATTAGTAAATAAAGTTGATTGATAACTTTCTAGATCCATTTAAAGGAATGAGGAGGAATTGTTATGAAAAAAGGAATTGCAGCTTCCAGAGGGTATGCTATTGGTAAGGTAGTGCTGAATGAAAAAGAAGAAGCAGTAGTAGTTGAAAGAAAAATAGAAAATGCAGCAGAAGAAAAAAATAGACTTCAAGCTGCTGTTAGTTTATCAAGAGAGCAGATAACTAAAATAATGGCAAAAGCAGAAGCTGAAATGGGTGCTGATAAAGCTGCAGTTTTTGAAAGTCATATTATGTTGCTAGATGACCCGGAATTTGTGGGGGCTATTGAAGCAAGCATTGAAGGTGCTATGATTAATGCAGAAAAAGCATTAAAAGATACTGTTGATATGTACATGGGTATTTTTGAATCCATGGAAGATGAATATATGAAAGAAAGAGCTGCTGACGTAAAAGACGTTGGGAATAGAATTTTAAACAATCTTTTAGGTATAGCTACAGAAGCGGTTGAGGTTTCAGGCAATGATGCTGTTATTGTTGCTCATGATTTAACTCCTTCTGATACAGCAGGGCTTGATAAGAGCAAAGTAGTAGCTTTCTTAACTGATATCGGCGGAAGAACGTCACATAGCGCTATAATGGCTAGAACTTTAGAAATTCCAGCTATAGTTGGACTTGGAGATATAACTGTATCTGTTAAGAATGGGGATACGGTTATAGTAGATGGATGTGAAGGTATAGTTATAATAAATCCTAGTGATGCACAGATAGAAGAATATAAAGCTAAAAAAGTAAAGTTTGAAAAGGAAAAGGAAGAGCTTAAAAAGCTGATTGAAGTTAAGACTACAACAAAGGCAGGAAAGAGAATTGAAGTTGTAGGTAATATAGGAAAGCCAGAAGATGTTCACAAGGTTATAGAAAATGGCGGAGAAGGTGTAGGTTTATTTAGAACTGAGTTCCTTTATATGGATAGAGATAACATGCCTACAGAAGAAGAACAGTTTGAAGCTTATAAATATGTAGCTGAAAAATTAGAAGGAAAACCAGTGGTTATCAGAACTTTAGATATTGGAGGAGACAAGAAGCTTCCATACCTTCCAATGCCGGAGGAAATGAATCCTTTCCTAGGCTACAGAGCTATAAGATTATGTCTTGACAGAAAAGATATATTTAAGATTCAGTTAAGAGCACTTCTTAGAGCTTCAGCTTTTGGAAATATTAAGATAATGTTCCCTATGATTTCTTCAGTTGAAGAATTTTTAGAAGCTAAAAAGCTTTTAAATGAGTGCAAGGAAGAATTAAAGGCTGAAGGAAAAGCTTATAATGATAACCTGGAAACAGGAATAATGGTAGAAATACCAGCTGCTGCAGTAATTGCAGATGAATTTGCAAAGCATGTAGACTTCTTCAGTATAGGAACAAACGACTTAATTCAGTATACTATAGCAGCAGATAGAATGAATGAAAAGATATCCTATTTATATAATCCAATGCATCCGGCAGTTTTAAAACTTATAAAAATGACTATAGAAGCTGCTCATAATGCAGGTAAGTGGTGCGGAATGTGCGGAGAAATGGCAGGAGACGAAGAAGCTATACCTACCCTAGTTGAATACGGCTTAGATGAGTTTTCTATGAGTGCTTCGTAAATACTGAGAGCTAAACAGATAATTACAAATATGTAATAAATATTTTTCAATAAAAAGGTGGGTAAGTTTTATTTACTCACCTTATAAATTTTTTAATAGTAAAAAGTAAGATTGTAAAAAAAGTTATACTATGTTATACTTTCATTAAAATATTCCCCTTATTACGCGTAGAAGGAAAAAAATGAACACAGAGTCATTACAATATTTTATTAAAGTATATGAGAAGAAGAGTATATCTTCTGCCGCCAAAGATTTATTTATTACTCCTCAGGGATTAAGTAAGACTATAAAGCAGCTTGAAACTGATTTGCAGGTTGAATTGTTCTGCAGAGGGACTCGGGGTATGGAAGCAACTGAATATGGAGAATTATTATATGCCAGAGCTAAACATATTTGCTATCTAATGGATGATATAAAGAAGGAAATCAGCATTATGAGCAGAGAAAAAAGTACAATAAGTGTTGTAGTAACTTATTCTGCATCAACTGCTGTTCCTACTAAGCTGTTATTCGGGTTTTCTAAATTATATCCAAATGTTCAAATGAAATTGAGAGAATTTCCTGACGAATACCCTATATATAAGCTCTTTGAAGAAGAAGCAGATGCAGGATTAATTATGGGACATGAAGGAATTGAAAACTGTGAGTATGATTTAGTTGTATCTGGTGAAGTGGTTATAGCAGTACCTAAAAATCATCCTCTATCAGTTAAGGATGAAATTTCTGTAATGGATTTAGAAAATGTGCCCCTGGTTATTAAATCTGTAGAAGAAGGTAAAGAACATAGCTTTATAGATAAATGCCTTGAATTTGGATTTACACCGCATATTGAGCAGGAACTTGGAAATATTACTACTTTACATAAATTATGTGAAGCAGATGGGCTTGCTGTTGTTTCGGTGGATTTTGTTGAAGAGGCAATAAATAATCAAAAGCTTAAAATTATAAGACTAAAGGAAAAAATCCCACAAAATATTTATCTTATTACAAGAAAAAGATTCATTCAATCTAAGGCATTAGCACTGTTTAGAAGATATATAAAAGAAAATAGTTAAGATAAAAAGTCGTTTTGATGAGAAACAGCATCAAAACGACTTTTCTAGCTTATAAACTAAAAGTTTACTCCTAGAACTTTTGGCTGATGGAGTCTTTTACCCACATGTGTTAAATTAAATAATGTAAAGAAAAAAATCTAACGGTATCACAGAAAAAAGAGAAAATAGAGGGAGAACGCGTAAATAAGTCAGTGATAAAAAAAAGATTTTTGCAGTATTGGCTTAATACAGGGGGAATAAAATTGTATATGCTGATATCGTTTCTATTTAAATTAAGTATAACTCTCTCAGCTTTTTCATGAAATAAATTTAGTCTAATTTTCTTAGAGGTGACAAAATGAAATATAAACACATAATTGATAAGATGACATTAGAAGAAAAGGCATCATTAACCTCCGGTAAGGATTTTTGGCAGTCGATGGATATTGAGCGTTTGGGAATAAATAGTATGTTTTTATCTGATGGACCTCATGGCATTAGAAAGCAGGCAAAAGCAGCAGATCATCTTGGATTTAATCCAAGCCTTCCTGCAACCTGTTTTCCTACAGCTGCAACAGTAGCAAACAGCTGGAATGAAAAGCTGTGCATGAAAATCGGCGAGTTCTTAGGAGAAGAGGCAGTAGCTCAGAAAGTAAACGTATTGCTTGGACCAGGTATTAATATGAAAAGAAATCCTTTATGTGGGAGAAATTTTGAATATTTCAGTGAAGACCCTTATCTGGCTGGAAAGTTGGCAGCTAGTTATATAAAAGGTATTCAGTCTAAGGGAATTGCAGCATGTGTAAAGCATTTCTGTGTAAATAATCAGGAAGAAAGAAGAATGGCTATAGATACAATAGTTGATGAAAGAACACTCCGCGAAATTTATCTTACTGCGTTTGAAATTGCAGTAAAAGAAGGCGGCGTGAAAACCGTAATGTCATCTTACAATATGTTAAATGGTACTTATACAAATGAAAATATGCATATAATGCAAGACATCCTTCGTAAAGAATGGGGATTTAAAGGTGTAGTAGTTACGGACTGGGGCGGAAGCAACGAGCGTGTTGCTGGACTTATTGCAGGTAATGAACTTGAAATGCCGACTACAGCAGGAGAGACAAATGCAGAGGTTTTAAATGCCATTAAAAGCGGAAAATTAAAGGAAGAGATTTTGAATGAATGTATAGATAGAATGCTGGAATTAATATTCACTACAGAAGAGGTATATAAGAAATCTGTTAAAGAATATGATGTAAAAGAACACCATAGTTTAGCACAGTATGCAGCAGAAGAATCTATTGTGCTGCTTAAAAATGAAGAAAATATTCTTCCTATATCTTGTGGAACAAGAGTGGCTGTGATTGGAGATTTTGCAAAAAATCCAAGATATCAGGGGGCTGGTTCTTCAATAGTAAATCCAACAAAACTGGATAATACTCTAAACTGTCTAAAGAATACCAATTTTATTACTGTAGGTTATGCACAAGGTTTTGAACGCTATGGAAAGAAAAGTGATAAGTTAATTAAGGAAGCCTGTAAGCTTGCAGCACAAGCTGAGGTAGTGCTTTTGTACATAGGTTTAGATGAAGCTACTGAGGCAGAAGGCCTAGACAGGCAGGATATGAAAATTCCACAAAATCAAATAGATCTTTTAGAGGCTATATATAAAGTAAATACAAATATAATAGCAGTAATATCTTGTGGTTCAGCAGTGGAAATGCCTTGGATTAGCAAAGTAAAGGGGCTCGTACATGCTTACTTAAGTGGACAGGCTGGAGCAATGGCAGTTTTAAGAGTGCTTTGTGGAGAAGTAAATCCATCAGGAAAACTGGCTGAATCTTATCCATTACAGTATAAAGATGTACCTTCTTCAAGCAATTTTCCAGGTAAGGAAAAGACTGTAGAATACAGGGAAGCATTATATATAGGTTACCGTTACTATGATACAGCTGATGTGGAAGTTCTTTTTCCCTTTGGATATGGTTTAAGTTATACAAATTTCGAGTATTCGGATTTAAAAATAGAAAACGATAAAATAAGTTTCTTTTTAAAAAATACTGGAAAGTTCTCTGGAGCGGAAGTAGCACAGCTATATATTGGAAAATCTTCAGATATAGTCTTTAGGCCTAAAAAAGAACTGAAAGGATTTAAAAAAGTCTTCTTAAAGCCTGGAGAAATAAAGAGAGTTACTATAAATTTTGATGATAAAACTTTCCGTTATTACAATGTTTTAACAGATTCTTGGGAAGAAGAGCCTGGTGAATATAATATTTTAGTGGGCTCCTCCAGTAAGGATATTAAGCTTTTTGGTGTAACTTCTAGAAAAGGAACATCTGCTCCTGCACCTTATGATAAAAATTCTCTTTCATCTTATTTTTCTGGTAAGGCAGCAAATGTAGATACTATGGAATTTGAAGCTTTGCTTGGTAGAAAAGTACCTAAGTCTAAATGGGATAAAAGCAAACCGCTAGGCTATAATGATACTGTTGCACAATGTCAATATGCAAAGGGATTAGCTGCAAGATTTGCTTTCCATATCATTGAGTTTGTATATTGGTTTCTTAAGAAAATAGGTAAGAGAAGTACTGCAAATGTTATTATGATGTCTATTTATCACATGCCTTTCAGAGGAATTGCCAGAATGACAGGTGGAGTTTTTAATATGCCAATGCTAGATGGGCTGCTGATGGTTGTAAATGGCCAGTTTTTTAAAGGCTTAAGGCACTTGCTTAGAGAAAGAAGAAAGATGCTTAAGGAGAGAAGTAAGTCAGTTAAAAGTTTTAAAGCTTCTAAAACAAAAGTACAAGCAACACAGGAGGGATAAAAAATGAGCAGGGGAAAAGTCGGTTATAACAACGTAGCTACAGAAAAGAAAGAAATTTGGTCAAAATTCAGAGAAAAGCATCCAGAGCTTGCACAATTTATTGTATTTTTAATTTTAAGTAATGGCATTACTGTTCTTCAGATGGTTTTGATGCCCGTTATTAAAGGAGTCTTTGAACATACAGCCTTGATAAATACAAATTTTCAGGTTTTTAAGGTTGGTAATAATCTTGATGGAAGTCCTTATTATGTATTCAATTATGCAGCTGGTTCAATTGCTGCAGGTGGTGGAGGTGGACTTGCCTATTTCCTTGCAGTTCAAATAACTTTAGCAGTTGCACAAATTATTAATTTCTTTGTACAAAGGAATATAACATTTAAGTCTAATGGTAACATATGGGAAGCTGCGTTTTGGTACGTAGTTGCTTATATAGTTATTTCTATTAGTGCTGCAGCTTTTCAGGGACTTTACAAAGCACCGATTTATAACTTTTTTATGAATACTTTGGAATTAGGTTCAGTCGGTGTAACAATAGCAGACTTTATTACAATAATTATAAACTGTGCTATTTCTTTCTGGGTATTCTACCCAATATTTAAGATAATTTTTAAACGCAATTCAGAAAAATAAAATCAGTCTTTTAATTGGTAATAAATAAGTGCTTTATATTTATATTAAGGTACTATATTTTAAATACAAAAAATACAGTTTAGGGGGGATTTATTAATAACAATTTTTTCAGCAGGTTTGTCTTAAGAAGGGCAAGGTTTTATACGAAATTTATAATTTGGGAGGATAATTATGAAAAGATTATCAAAAAGAACTGGTATTATTTTGTATGTAGTAAACATTGTATTAATAATTGCACTTGTGATAAGTAATTTTTATGCAATGGCTTATAAGCAGATTATTTCAATATATTTTGGACATGAAACTAATAAAGTTGTTTCATCTGACGATAAAGCAGAAACACAGTATTTTAAAACATGCTATTCATCTAAAGAGGAACAAAAATCTAGTTCTGAAAAGCTTGTACAAGAAATAGTAGAGGAAGGTATTGTGTTATTAAAAAACGATAACAATACACTTCCGCTTACATTTGGTTCAAAGATTACTTTATTAGGGCAGAGTTCTGTTGATCTTGTTTATGGAGGTGGTGGGGCTGGATCTGTTGATACTACTAAAGCGGTAGATTTATTGACAGCACTTCAAAAATCAGGATTTAACGTAAATATGACATTATGGGATTTCTATAAAACTGGAGCAGGTTCAAAATACAGAAGAACAACTCCTGATGTGTATGGCAGAGGTACTTTTGCAGTAAATGAAGTTCCACGAAGTGTATACACAGAAAAAGAAATTAATAGTTTAAAGGATTATAATGATGCAGCTGTTGTTGTACTTGGACGTTCTGGAGGGGAAAGTGCAGATCTTGCATCTACTGGAAAACATTTTCTTAAGATTGATGAAAACGAAATAGAGCTATTAAAACTTGCAAAAGAAAATTTTAAAAAAGTTATTGTTATTATAAACTCCTCAAATGCAATGGAGTTGGGATTCTTAAAAGAATATAATATTGACGCTGCTATATCCGTGGGTGCTATAGGGCAGACTGGTGCTTATGCTATAGGTGAAGTGCTGAATGGAAAGGTAAATCCATCTGGTAAATTGGTTGATACTTATGCATATAATGCGCTAAGTGCTCCAGCAATGGCTAACTTCGGAAATTACAAAATCACTAACAGTAAAGTAAATAAAGGAAATACTTACATGGTTTATGGTGAAGGGATTTATATTGGGTACTATTATTATGAAACTAGATATGAGGATGTAGTACTTGGAAACGAAAGCGTAAACAATTATGATTATACAAAACAAGTACAATTTCCATTTGGGTACGGTTTATCCTATTCTACATTTAAGTGGTCTGATTATAGTGTAGTAAAAAAGGATGATGGATATGAAGTTTCAGTAAAAGTTACAAATACAGGAACTGCTACTGGTAAGGATGTTGTACAGATTTACATGCAGTCTCCTTACACTCAATATGACAAAGATAATGATATAGAAAAGGCTTCTGTAAAGCTGGTAGGGTTTGCAAAGACTTCTAAGCTTGAACCTGGTAAATCAGAGGTTGTTAAGATCAAAGTAGATAAAGAAGAAATGAAGGTCTATGATGCAAAAGGATATAAAACATACATTGTTGATGCAGGTGATTATTATTTTGCGGCAGGCTTGAATGCACACGATGCACTCAATAATATTCTTGCAGCTAAAGGTAAAACTACTGCAAACAATATGGATTATAACGGAAATGCAGATTTTGTAAAGAAATTTACTGTAGATAAGCTTGATGCTATAACTTATTCTGTATCAGCAGAAACAGGAAAGAAAATCACAAATCAGTTTAACGATGTTGATATTAAGTATTATGATCCTAATTTCAAATATCTTTCAAGAAGAGACTGGTCAGGTACTTGGCCAATAACTTATGCAAAGGGTGCTTTGACTGCACCTGATAAGATGCTTAAAGATGCTGAGATTTCATTCACAGAAGATTCGAAGGCTGTTATGCCTGTAACTGGCAAGATAGACGAAAAGTATGGTAAATTAAGCGCTGCCATGTTTATTGGACGTGATTATAACGATAAGATGTGGGATGCTCTTCTAAATCAGCTCACTGTTGATGAAATGGCTGAACTTGTGAGAATGGGTGGATATGCAACTATACCTCTTCCATCAATTAATCTGCCAGGAACAGTAGATAAGGATGGTCCTGCAGGGATATCTACAACCCTTGTTGGTGGAGGAGAAAGTGGTATGGCATTTCCTGCAGAAGTAACTTTAGCTTCTACATGGAATATTGAACTGGCTAATAAGTTGGGTGTATCTATTGGTGAGGATAGTCTAAGCTTAGGTGTACATGGAGTATATGCTCCAGGGGTTAATATGCACCGTGCACCATTTAGCGGAAGAAACTTTGAATATTTCTCAGAGGACAGTTTCCTTTCAGGTAAGATGAGTGCAAGTGAAGTTATAGGGCTTCAGTCTAAGGGTGCAATAGTATATATGAAACACTTTGCTTTAAATGATCAGGAAACAAACCGTATAGGAGGTCTTATGTTTGCAAATGAGCAGACTCTTCGTGAAGTGTATTTGAAACCATTTGAGACAACTGTTCGCGAGGGAAACGCACGTGGTGCTATGGCTAGTATGAATAGAATAGGAGCTCGTTGGTCAGGCGGTCATAAAGGGCTTATGACAGAAACCTTACGTAATGAATGGGGGTTTAAGGGAATGGTTATTACGGATCAGGCATCTTTTTCAGTATTTGCTTATGAAGATTTACGTGAAGGTATAGAGGCAGGTACTAACTTATGGCTGAATACTGATGCTAAGCTTTGGAAACTTACTAATGAGCAATTAACTCCTACTGTAGTAAATAATATAAGAAAATCAGCTAAGGATATCATCTACACAATTGTAAATAGTAATGCTATGAACGGCTTAGCAGCAGATTCTAAAATTGTTGAAATTATACCAAAATGGCAGTACTGGATGATTATTTTTGATGTTGTAGCTGGTTTATATATAGTTGTTTCAACAATACTTGTTACAAGAAAACTTATTAAGCAGAAAAAAGAGTTAAATTCTATTGGTGCATAAAAACATAAGGATGTCTCGAAATTTAATTGAGACATCCTCTTTTTTAAGTCAAGATATCAATAAACCAAAAGTTTATTCTTAATAATTTTTAGATGATAGAAATTTATGTTGTAATATGATAAATTTATAAGGAATTAGTGTTATAATTTTTACAACGATAACTTAATATTTTCTTAATGTTTTAATACTTGATGATGGATTTAGTTTCATTTATAATTATTCTGAACATATGACTTTATAGTGTTTATAATAAACACCAAGTGTTTCGGCGGTACTTTCTTCAGGTACCGCCGAAAATACAAAAAGAGGAAAAGATGATGAAGTATAAAGAACTGATAAATAAAATGACATTAGAAGAAAAAGCATCTTTAATGTCTGGTAAGAACTTTTGGCAAACCAAGGATATAGAACGCCTAGGGATAAACAGTATGTTTCTTGCTGACGGTCCTCATGGAATTAGAAAACAGTCGGTATCTGCTGATCAGATTGGTCTTAATGAGGGGATTCCAGCTACCTGTTTTCCTACAGCTGCTACAGTAGCTAACAGCTGGAATGTAGAACTGGCGGAAAGAGTAGGACAGTATCTTGGTGAAGAAGCAGTTGCTCAAAAGGTTAATGTGTTACTAGGACCAGGCGTTAATATGAAGAGAAATCCTTTATGCGGAAGAAACTTTGAGTATTTCAGCGAAGATCCTTATCTTGCTGGAAAAATGGCAGCTGGTTTTATTAGAGGTGTTCAATCAGAAGGTATTTCAGCCTGTGTTAAGCATTTTTGTGCAAATAATCAGGAAGAGAGACGTATGGCTATTGATACAATTGTGGATGAAAGAACTCTTAGAGAAATCTACCTTACTGCCTTTGAAATAGCAGTTAAGGAAGGAAGAGTAATGGCTTTAATGTCTTCTGCTAATAAAGTGAATGGTATTTTTGCAAATGAGAATATGCATTTAATGCAGGATATTCTTCGAGGTGAATGGAATTATAAAGGCTGCGTTATCACTGATTGGGGCGGAAGCAATGACCGTATTGCAGGACTTATTGCCGGCAATGAGCTGGAAATGCCTTCAACTGCTGGTGAGACTGATGATGAAATTATTCAAGCTATTAAAAGCGGTAAACTAAAAGAAGAAGTATTAGATGAGTGTGTAGACAGACTGCTGCATCTTATTTTTACAACTGAAGAAGCATACAGGAAACCACCTGAAAAATTTGATGTAGAAAAGCATCACAGAGTATCACAGAAAGTTGCAGAGGAGTCAATAGTGCTTCTTAAGAATGAAGATAATATATTGCCGCTTAAGTATGGTAAAAAGGTTGCAGTAATTGGAGATTTTGCAAAGGAAGCACGATATCAGGGAGCAGGCTCTTCTATAGTAAATCCAACAATATTAGATCATACATTGAATTGCTTTGAGGAATCAGGAATTGTAAGTATTGGTTTTGAACAGGGGTTTGAGCGTTATGGAAAGAAAAACGTAAAAAAAATAGAGAAAGCCTGTGAACTTGCAAAGCAAGCAGATGTTGTACTTTTATATATCGGGTTGGATGAAGTTACTGAAGCTCAGGGACTAGATAGACAAAGTATGAAAATTCCTCAAAATCAGATTGATTTATTAAATGCTTTATATAAGGTTAACTCTAATATTGTAGCCATTCTTTCCTGCGGCTGTGCAGTAGAAATGCCATGGATTAACAAGGTAAAAGGCCTGGTGCACGGATATTTGGGCGGACAAGCTGGAGCAAGGGCTATTCTCAGAGTTTTATCTGGTGATGTTAATCCATCAGGAAAGCTTACAGAAACTTATCCTCTTCGTTATGAAGATACACCTTCTTACTATAACTTTCCAGGGAAGGAAGTAAGCGTAGAGTATAGAGAAGGGATATATATTGGATATCGTTATTTTGATACAGCTAATGTGGAAGTACTGTTTCCTTTTGGTTATGGCTTAAGCTATACAACCTTTCATTATTCCGATATACAAGTGAGTAAAGAGGAAGTTAGCTTTAAGATTACAAATTCGGGAAAAGTTGCTGGAATGGAGATTGCTCAGCTGTATGTTGGCTGTAAGTCTGACGCCATTTTCAGGCCTAGGAAGGAATTAAAAGGCTTTGTGAAGGTATTTTTAAATGCCGGCCAGACAAAGACAGTAACAATACCTTTTGATGATAAGACTTTCCGTTATTTTAATGTAAAGACAAACAGATGGGAAATAGAAGGCGCAGAGTACGAAATTATGATTGGAGCATCAAGTGCTGATATTAGACTTGTTCATACTATTTTTATTGAAGGTACTGGAGCACCTCTTCCATATGATAAGGATAAGCTTCCGTCCTATTATTCAGGAAAAGTAAACAATGTAAGCACAGAAGAATTCGAGAATCTTATTGGACATAAAGTACCAGTTTCTACATGGGATAGAAGAAAACCTTTATCATATAATGATACTATTGCACAGTGTCAGTATGCAAAGGGAGTATTTGCAAGACTTTCATTCCATCTTATTGTATTTGCATACTGGCTTTTAAGAAAAATAGGGAAGAGAGCTGCTGCAAATATTATAATGATGTCTATATATCATATGCCTTTTAGAGGAATAGCCAGAATGACAGGGGGAGCTGTGAATATGCCTATGCTGGACGGCATATTAATGATAGTGAATGGACATTTCTTTAAAGGGTTGCGGTATTTTTTAAAGGAAAGGCATAAGAAGAAAAAGAATGAAAGAAAAAGAAGATAAATAACAAGTAAGTTCAGTAATAATAAATAAAAGGGGATGAGGTTCACAATGAAATTACTTTCAATAGTAATACCTTGCTATAATTCACAAGAGTATATGAAATATTGCATAGAATCTCTTTTGCCCGGTGGTGAAGATGTAGAGCTTCTTATAGTAAATGATGGTTCAAGTGATAAAACAGCAGAAATTGCAGATGAATATGTAAGAAAATATCCAACCATTGTAAGGGCCATTCATCAAGTAAACGGCGGACATGGGGAAGCTGTAAATGCGGGAATTCGAAATGCATTAGGTTTATACTTCAAAGTTGTAGACAGCGACGATTGGGTAGATGTGAGAGCATATCTGAAAATATTAAAATGTTTAAAGGATTTTCAGGCAGAAGCAAAATCAGTTGATATGATAGTAAGCAATTTTGTGTATGAAAAAGAAGGTTCAAAGTATAGAAAAATTATGAAATATGAAGATGTACTCCCACAAGGCAGGATTTTCACCTGGGATGAAATTAAGAACTTTCGTAAAGGACAGTATATATTGATGCATTCTATTATATACAGAACACAACTTTTAATAGATTGCAGACTGGAACTTCCAAAGCATACCTTCTATGTTGACAATTTATTTGTATATGTACCTCTTGAACATGTAAGGAGAATGTTTTATATTAACGTAGATTTTTACAGATACTTTATTGGCAGAGCAGATCAATCCGTTAATGAAAGTGTTATGATTAAAAGGATTGATCAGCAGATAAGAGTAAATAAGCTTATGATTGAGCAGGTGAATATTAATAACATTGAAAATGAAAAATTGCGCAAATATATGCTTAATCATTTGGAGATTGTTACTGCAGTATCTAATATTCTGCTTATACGTTCAGCAACAGAAGAAAACTTAAAAAAGAAAAAAGAATTATGGAAGTATATTAAGGATAAGGATATAGAACTTTACAATAATTTAAGATACGGCTTTTTAGGAAATATAGTTAACCTGCCAGGGCGAATTGGACGTAGTATTTCTATAGGGGTATACAAAATATCACAGAGATTTGTGGGATTTAATTAAAGAAATAGTATTGAAGTTATATTTTAAGAAATAGTTTTTTGTTATATACTCCCCTTGTAGCAGACAGTTTAAATAAAAAACTGACTCTATGAAGGGAGAATTTTTATTTTTTGTGACTATGTTTTGCAGTATACGTATATAGTTATAGAAAATATATTTTTGAGATATATAAAGGTGGTGTAAAAATTGGATGAGGATTTGAAGCTGGTGCAGGAGGTATTAAAGGGCAATATAGACAGCTTTAATATATTAGTCAATAAATATGAACTTACTATACTTAGGTTTGTATATAATATTCTAAAAGATAGAGAAGCTGCAGAAGACATAACCCAAGAAGTTTTTATAACTGTGTATAACAAGCTTTATACATTTGATAAAAATTATAAGTTTTCAAATTGGATTTTTCAGATAGCCAGAAATAAATGTATTGATTACATAAGAAAATATAAAAGAGTTTATGAAGCTAATGTGGAGGAAACTAGAGATATAGCCTCTTCTCTAATATCACCTGAGCAAAGTGTAGAGTTTAAAGAAACAAAAAAGCTTGTGGAAAACTTTTTAAATACATTAAATGATGTGGATAAACAAATAATCATACTAAGATATTCAAACGAAAATATAACCTTTAGAGATATGGCGGAAATAATGAAAATGACAGAGTCAGCTGTAAAAAGAAGATACTACAAAGCAAGAGACAAGTTTAAGGAATTTAGAGTAAACAAGGAAGAGAGGTGTAAGTAATGGATTGCAAAATATTTAGAAAAAGACTTACAGATTTACTTGAAGATAATATATCCTACGATTTAAAAGATGCTATGCTGGAACATGTGAAAAATTGTGAAGCCTGCAAGACATTATATGATGAAGAAGTTTTTATAGATGAAGCTTTTAAATCTTCCTTAGCTTTTGATGCACAGTCTTTTAGAAGCCTGAGAACAGACATTATGAAAAATATAAATAAAAATAAATATGGAAAAAATCCTGTAAAAAAGTTTTTATATAATATAAAAAGATTTAGTAAAACTTATTTATATGCTGCTGTTTTTATCATTTTTGCAGTAATTGTTACTCCATATATTATAAAAAATGGTTTTATCTCACTTATTAATAAAGGCATAGGTATGGAAATTGCTAACAAAAGCTCTGAGGGTGCTTTATTAGAGAATTACAGTGTAAGCGGTGAAAAAGAACAGAAAAATCAAATTGCCCAAAGCAAAGCTGCAGAAGATAATAGTACTAACTCATTAAAAAGTGCTGAGATTAAATCAGAGGTAAAAGATGCTTATATGCCAAGGTTTGAAAAGAAAGCTTTAGAAAAGAGCTATAAACCAAAGTTGAACACTTTGTGGAAAAACAGCACAAGTAAGAAATACAGTGCTGCTTTAGAAGGAAAAGGACCAGAGGCTATTGAAGAAGGAATTGCAAATATAATTTTAAAAGAAGTAAATACAGGGAAACAGTGGTCTTTTAATTTGGTTGATAATGATGGAAAACAGTTTAGCCCAAAGGCAATTGAATGGATAGATGATGAGCATCTTTTAGTTATAATAGGATACGGATATAAAGCTGTAAATCAAGGAGGATTGCTATATGTTTTAAATATAGTTGATGCCGGTGTTTACGAAGCAGATCCTAACAACACTATAAATCTTAACCCAAACTCAGAAATAACAAAAATACTTTCAGTAAAGAGACTGTCTTCAAATGACTTACAAATTGATGTGGAAGTTTTGGTGTTTGATGATGAAGCTTTAAACACCAGCCATAGAGAAAACAGGACTATAATGCTATCTCAAGCCATGTATAAATAGTATTAGTATTAAAAGTTAGGATTAGTTATTTAATATAGTCCTAGCTTTTTTGTATTATATTAACACTATGTAGGGTGCACATGTAAAACAGGCTACCTTATTATAAGGCAGCCTGATGATAGTATCTTACTTAATTAGCAATTGGAGTAACTTTAAGCAGTATATTACCAGTGTATGTGCCTGCTGTGATATTTTTTTCTACACCGTTAACTGTCATAGTCACTTTATAACCCTCAGGAGCAGTAATCTTTGAGCTATCAGCAATGGTTAAGCCAGTTAAATAAGAATTTCCGTTAACGATCCAAGTGGAACCATTAGTCAAGGATACTACCACTCCGTTGTTTACCGCAGCATTAGCTGTATTGGTAACTTCACCTAGTTTTTTATAGTCCTCAGCTCCAATACTACTTATTTCATGTTTGGCAGTACTTGCAGAAATGGTACCAGTTATTTTAGCATTATCGAAATTAATAGAAAGATTTTTACATTTTCTGCTTTCCTTGCCTGACATATCTTTTACAAGGTCGCCACGGGTGGAATTATATAAGTCGCCTTTTAGTTCTATATTAGAGAAATTTGCAATTGTATCCCTTGCTTTATCAATAGCAGCAGTATTATGGGTTTTATCTTTTACAGCTGGTTCTGTTGGTTCTTTGTAAACACCTGTGTTTAAAAGTAGTCCATCAGTCATAACTGGACCTGGATCGTCGTTATCCATTAATTGGAGGAGGACTCCATTGCCGGATTTTAACTGTGCACCCTTAGAACCGTCTACGTCAATGTGAGCAGAAGCACCTTTTACTAAGAAGGTTGTCTTTCCTGTGTCAAAGGTAGTGCCATCTTTAACACTTACAGAGCCATCACCATGCCACATAACTCCGAAACGGCTGGACTTTACAGTAGTTTGTTTCTCTTCAATGGCATCCAAATCTTTTGAAGTAAGACCTAGCTTTAGGCTAGTATTGAGTTTGTCTAAATTTGTACGTGTACTTGCACCGAAAATACCACTACCACCTGTTATTATAAGGGCATAGTCAGGAACAGTAATTTTAGAACCATAGAAGGAATCTTCAGCATTACCGATGGCATAAGCTCCGTATCCGCTTTCACCGGTGATGGCAACATTACTATTAATAGCAGTGAGTTTTATGTTATTACAGTCATCAGTTGATAGAACTCCCCAACCTTCAGATGATATGGAAGAATTGATATAAGTAGCAGTGGTGTTATCACCTAATACGTTAGTAGCGCGGCAATTTCCCGAAAGCCCAAGCATCCAGGGTACTGATTTCATCATGCCTAGTTGTACGTTAGGTTTATAGTCTGCAGGAAGCGTACCATTCTCAGTATTGATTTTTGAGTTCTTGACGATTAAGTTGCTGCCGTCAGCGGCAATAACAGCCGGACGGATGGCTCCATGAGTTTGGATATCGGCATCATCTACAACAACTGTGGTGTCTTTGCCAGTAGCCATAACAGCAGCACCAAATCCAGCAAAGTCGTTACCACCATTACCAGTTAAGTTTATTTTTGCACCGTTAACAGTATAAGTACCTCCAGCTACATAGATACCGTTGAAGTTTTCTTCCTCTGAAGTAATCTTAATATCCTTTGCATCAGTGTTTGTAACATTTCCACCTACAACTGACGCTGTAACAGATTTGTTTTCTACAATACCAGTACTATCTACAAACAGAGCCTGACGGAAAATGTGAGTTAGATTTACTCCCATATTTTCTTTAACGTATTTCACTTCGTTATATTTAGTAACGGAGAGCACAACATCCCCTTTAAACGTGCCAGGTTTAATTGTCTTTCCAATACCATCAACTGTCATAGTTATACTATAGCCCTCGGGAGCTGTAATAGTAGCTCCTTCACCAATGGTGAGAGATGATAGTTTAGTAGTTTTGTCTACAACCCAATTAGAGCCTGCCTCAACGGTTTTGCTGCTAGCTGTTACTTCTACATTAGTATTTTTTGAAGTTACTGAAGAAAATGAAGAACAAGCTGTAGTAGTCATCATTGCAGTAATGATTACACAAGAAATAAATAATTTTAATTTTTTTCTAAGCATTTTTTTCTCCTTTCTAATATGAATTAAAAGGCTATTATGTTAGAACTTTGTAAGTACCTTTTCCGCGGATTATTAAGGCACTGATAATAAGTAATCACCTAGGTCAATGTAAACGTTTGACATGATTAGTTTATCATATACAAATCTGAATATCATTGTTGAAAATATAAAAATCACTAAGCTAAATTAGTAAATTTTTACAACAAAATAAATTAGGGACGGTTATAGTTAGTTTTGTTTCTTACACCTATGATTTAAGGTATATACTTATTTCTATAAAAGATGGTAGTAGATATATAGTTTAAATACAATTATAATAAATACATAATATTATATTTATAAGAGGTATAGTATGGATAAGTCTACTAAGTTATATACAAAGGCAGTTAATTATTATAATGATGGATATATTGACAAATCATTGGAATATTGCGAAAAAAGTATTTCTGAGAATTTAAAAAATAGTTCTGCCATAAATCTTAAAGGTCTTCTTTATTATTTAAAAGGAGACCTTAATAATGCTCAAGCTTTATGGAAAATGAATTTTGAGGTAAATAAGGATTTAGTATCTAAAAAATATCTGGAAGACAGCAAAGATGATAAAGAAAAACAGTCTTTATACGAGCTTGCTGTAAAAAAAGCAAAAGAAGTTAGAATAAAGGAAGCATTAAAGCTTCTTGAAGAGTGTAAAAAAAGTGATTTTAACAGTATAAATGTAAATAACTGCATAGCACTTTGTGCCATTAAAACTGGTGAATATAAAAAAGCTTTAAAAGCTATAGATGAAGTGTTAAAAATAGATAAAGAAAACAAGATTGCCTTAGGATATAAGAAAGAACTGATAAAATTCGGCATAATAGAAAAGAAATTTAAAATAAAGTATATAAATTTATCAATACTTATTATAGGTTTTATCGTTATTTTTACAGTTATATCAAGATTTATAAGTAGTCCAGCCAAGGTTTATAACAAACCTGAAATAAAAGAAAATAATTTAAATATAACTTCTAAAAATATTTCTGATATACAGCAAAAAAGTACAGTAGATAAGCAGGAGGAAAAGAAGGAGGAAGCTGTAGAGCTATTCCCCTCAGAAGATATTAAAAAAGCTTTAGAGAGTAAAAATTATGATAAGCTATACACAATTTTTTTTAAATGGCAAGGTAAAGAATTAAATGTAGGTGATAAGTATTTATTAGTGAAAACTGAAGAAATAATAAAAGACGGTGGGGTAGAGTATTTTTATAATAGAGGCAGAGAAGCTGCAGGACGTAAAAATTATGATGAGGCAATAGATTATTTAACGAAAGCCTATAATATTGGAAGCAGTAGCTACCTTTATTCACATGTAATTTATTTTCTTGGGTTTAGCTATGAAAGCAAGGGAGATATAGAAAAGGCTTTGAAATACTACAAAGAATATGACAGTAAATATCCTAGCGGAGATTATGAGGATACAGTACTTTATGAACTTGCTTTGATATATAAAAATATTGATAATGATGCAGCTAGAAACTACGCTGAAAAGCTGGTTAAAGCTTATCCTAAATCTATTTATAATAATTCCATAATAAAAGGAATATTAAAGAGGAATTAAAGTTACCCTGATTGAAACAGGGAATGCAAGGAGGATAAAATGTTTATTAAAACAGTTACCGTTAGTAATTCCTTAGGCATTCATGCAAGAATTGCGGCAGAAATAGTAAATAAGGCAGATATGCTTAAGGGCAAATATGGTATTAATTTATATATAAGAAAAACTACAGTTTCTACACCTATTGCTATCAGTATGATTGCTTTGGTATCCCTCAAAATATCAAAAGATGATATAATAGAAATTTCCTGTATGGAAGACAGCATAGAAGGTAAAAATGCAGTAACAGAACTTTGCGAATTTATAAGCAGGCTTTCAACAGATAAAACTGCAAGTTTGAATAATTTAGACAATATTATGGTACAAGGCAATATAGTTAATGAACAGATAATTCAAAGTATACCTGTAGGTATAGTAGTTGTTGACATAAATTCATCTATTATATCAATGAATAGTTACGGTCTTAAGTTTATAAATAGAAATCTTCAAGAAGTTATTGGAAAAAATATTTTAGAAGTTATTCCAACTTCTGATTTGCCTTCTGTAATTAAGAATAAGGAAAAGTATACCGGGGTAACCCAAATAATAAATAATACTGAGGTTTTAGTTACAAGTTGTCCCATGTTTTCCGGGGATAGTATTATTGGTGCAGTTGAAATATTCCAGGACATTTCGGAACTGGTAACTGTGAAAGAACTAAATGAAAAATTCAGCATGATACTAGAGTACAGTAGTGATTTAATTTGTTTTGTTGATGAAAACAGAAAAATAAGTTATTTAAATCCGTCATATACAAAGTATATTCCAGTTTCAAATAAGGATGCGTTAGGAAAAGACCTAAAAGATTTATCCCCTGATGGACTTCGAATGAAGGTATTTAACTCAAGAGAAAAGGTTGAAAACTTTGTTTATCAAAAAGAAGGCATGGATATGGTAGCTACAGTAGGGCCTGTATTTATAGATAATAACTTTAAAGGTATTATTTCAATACTTAGACCAGTAAATCATATTAAAAATATATTAAGTAAACTGGAAGAATCTCAGGAAGAGATAAATTATTACAAGAAAGAGTTATCACGATTTTCGAAATTAAGCAGCTCATTTGCAGATATCATTGGTTCAAACAATAGTCTTAAAGAAAGTCTTTATATGGCAGAAAAAGCTTCTAAATCAGTTTCTACTGTTTTATTGCGTGGTGAAAGCGGTACAGGTAAAGAATTAATCGCAAAAGCAATTCATAATAACAGCAATCGAAAAGATAAACCTTTTATTAGAGTAAATTGTGCTGCAATTCCAGAAAACTTACTTGAAAGTGAATTGTTTGGATATGAAAAAGGGGCTTTTACTGGAGCTGTGACAAGTAAGCTTGGAAAGTTTTCTCTGGCAGATGGGGGAACTATATTTCTCGATGAAATTGGTGATATGCAAAAGTCAATGCAGGTTAAACTTTTACGAGTTCTTCAGGAGAAAGAGTTTGAAAGTGTAGGCGGAATAACTACAAAAAAGGTTGATGTAAGAGTAATTGCTGCAACTAACAGGCATTTAGAAGAAATGATTGAAAAAGGTGAATTTAGAGAGGATTTATACTATAGGCTTAATGTTATAACAATTCAGCTCCCTCCTTTAAGAAATAGAAAAGAAGATATAAGTCTTTTAGCTGAGCACTTTATAAATAAAATAAACAAGAAACTTGATAAGAATGTTAAAGGAATAAGCAAGGAGGCTCTTATTTATCTGCAGGATTATAATTGGCCTGGAAACATAAGAGAGCTGGAAAATATAATCGAACGTGCTATAAATATTTGTGAGGATGAAATTATTACTGAAAGAGATTTGCCAATATATTTAACAAATATAAGACCTAAGAAGGAAGATACCTTTAAACTTGAAAACGACGATATGCTTACTATGGAAGAATATGAGAAGCAAATAATAAAAATGGCAATGAAAAAATATAAAAGCTATAATAAAGCGGGAAAAGCTCTAGGGATTTCTCATCGTACAGTAGCACTAAAGTGTGAGAAATATGGAATAATTAATGATAATTGAGTTGATAAAATTTGTAAAGCTGTTAAAAATATTAAACAGGACTTGACAAAAATTATCAACCTATAAGAAGTATGGTTGACAAAAATTATCAAGTGTAAAAATGTTTTTATGTGTTAAGAGAATTTAAAATAGCTCTAAGTATTATTAAATAGTTATTTAAGAAAATGGCATGATAATTGCTAGTTAAATAAACATTAATAAACTTGGAGGTTGTGATTATGAAAATTGTGTTATTAGGTGCACCAGGAGCGGGTAAGGGAACTCAGGCTAAGTTAATTTGTGAATATTTTAATATACCTCATATATCAACAGGAGATATATTTCGAGCACAAATAAAAGAGAAGACTGCTTTAGGTATTAAAGCAAAAGAGTTTATTGAAAGTGGTAATCTTGTTCCTGATGATATTACAGTTTCAATAATTAAAGAAACTTTAAACCAAAAACAATATAATGATGGATTTTTACTTGATGGATTTCCACGAAATATATATCAGGCAAAGAAACTTGATTTAATATTAGTTGAAAAAAGACAGTTTATCGATAAGGTTTTTTTAATTGATGTATCAAAAAATATTATTTTAGAGAGAATTGCAGGGAGAAGATTCTGCGGTCAATGTGGTGCAAGTTATCATATTAAGTTTAATCCTTCTAAATATGGAGATAAGTGTGAGGTTTGTGGCAGTATTTTAATGCATAGATATGATGATAAAGAAAATATAGTTTTAGATAGACTGGAAATATACAATAAATCTATACAGCCTATTGTAAGTTATTATAAACAATTAGGTATATTACAAACTATACAAGGTAATGCTGATGCTAAAGATATTTTTTATAATATATGCAGTTTTTTAAAAGCGGTTTGATAAAGCAGAAGAAAAATTTCAAACCTAGTTGCTGTAGAGTTTTAAGCTTTACAGCATTTTTGATTTTTTAATGCATAGATAGTTAGATATATATTTAAACTGTTAATTAAACAAGGTATTCATACATACATATTTATTATAACTGCAGAGAATAAAGAGATATGTGTATAAATAAAAGGAATAATTGTAAAGATAATAAATAGTATAGAATGAGGTGCAAATGTATAGGAAACCTCTGGAGAATACAAAGTTTGTTTAAAGATTAAATAGAATTGACTTAAGATTAAAGCTATATAATAATTATTATTAAATAGATATAGGGTATTGATTTACATAAAAATATGTTGTAAAATAATAATATAAAATACCTGTTAGGGGTATATAGGAGGTAATGAAAATGAAAGAAGTTATGGATAACAATTTTATCGAAGAAATAAGTGAGGGAGATGTTCCTGTAGTAGTTGATTTTTGGGCTCCTTGGTGTGGACCATGCAGAATGCTTTCACCAGTTTTAGATGAGCTTTCAGCAGAGTATGAAGGCAAGGTAAAATTCATAAAAGTTAATGTGGATAATAACCCAGTTACATCACAGAAATATAGAATATCAAGCATACCAACAGTTATGGTGTTTAAAAAAGGATTAGCAGTAGATACAATGATTGGTTTCAGACCAAAAGCAGATATAAAACAGCTTCTTGAAAAGCACATCTAACTGGTTATAAATGAGGTGAAAGACTTGGCTGACAGATATGATATAGCTATAGTTGGCAGTGGGCCTGCAGGAATTTCAGCAGCTGTAAATGCTAAGATAAGAAATAAAAATATAATTATATTCGGAACTAAAGACTTAAGCACAAAGCTTATCAAAGCTCCAAAGATTAATAACTATTTAGGTCTGCCTGATATCACTGGCGAAGCTCTTAAAAATGAGTTTCAAAAGCATCTTGATGCAATGGATATAGACATAACTAATGAGAGGATAAATAATATTTATGCCATGGGAGATTATTTTGCTCTTATGGTAAATGAAAAAATGTATGAAGCTACTGCTGTTATTTTAGCAACAGGAGTAGAGTATACAAAACCTCTTAAAGGAGAAGAAGAGTTTTTAGGAAGAGGGGTAGGCTACTGTGCTACCTGTGATGCACCCCTTTATAAAGGAAAAACAGTTGCTATCATAGGCTATAATCATGAGGGTGAAGAGGATGCCAACTATGTAAGCGAGCTTGCAGCAAAAACTTACTATATTCCTATGTATAAAGCAGATTATAATTTAAGAAGCAATATACAAGTAATAAATGACAGACCTTTAGAAATACAGGGAGATAGTCTGGCTGATAGATTGGTATTTAAAAATGGTGAAATTAATACTGACGGTATATTTATTTTAAAGGACAGCGTTCCTCCTGGGCAGTTAGTTCCAGGACTTCAAATAGAAAATGGCCATATAAAAGTTGATAGAAATATGAGAACCAATATAGAAGGCTGTTATGCTGCAGGAGATTGTATTGGAAGACCGTATCAATATCTTAAGGCGGCGGGTGAAGGTCAAGTAGCTGCTTTAAATGCTGTAGCTTATATTGATTCTAAAATTAAAAATTCCTAGAGGATTATCCTCTGGGAATTTTTAATTTTTTGAAATATTTATTAAATTCAACTTTGTTAATTTCGACTATAATTCTGAAAAATGTTAAATTGTAAATGGTTGCAGTAGATTGTAAAATTAAATTGACCTTAGAAATTAACACTGCATTCAAAACAGAAGTCAAAGTTTTATTCTATGAAGTGATTATACTATGCAATATTTAAGGAAAGGGTGGTTTTATGGAGACAATAACTGATTTAAATACTAAGATTAAAAAGAACAAAAACAATAAATTATTGAAAAAGCTTTGGGAGCAGAGATATCTGTATTTACTTCTTCTGCCAGCTTTAGTTTGGGTAATTGTGATTTGCTATGCACCGATGTATGGCTTGTATATGGCTTTTGTAAATTATACACCAACAGGAGAACCGTTTTTTAAAGGACTTTTAAACAGTAAGTTTGTAGGACTTGAGTGGTTTAGATATTTTGTAAGCAGTCCAGATTTTTATATTGTTATAAGAAACACTTTAGCAATGAGTCTCTTAACCTTGATTATGTCTTTTCCAGCTCCAATAATACTTGCACTGGCACTTAATGAGGTAAGAAGTATATTTACTAAAAAATTTGTGCAGACTGTATCGTATTTGCCTTACTTCATCTCCTGGGTTATTGCCGCAAATATATTCCTTACTTTGTTGTCCTCAGAAGGAGTAGTAAATAATATTTTAAAGACACTTCATTTAACCGATTCTAATATTTTATTCTTTCAAAAGGGTGAGTATTTTTGGTGGATAATAGCTTTTGCAAACACCTGGAAGGTTATGGGGTATAACTCTATTATATATTTATCCGCAATAGCAGGTATAAGTCAGGAACAGTATGAAGCGGCAAAGGTGGACGGAGCAAATAGAATTCAGCAGATGATTCATATAACATTGCCATCACTTAAACCTACAATTGTAATATTGTTGGTTCTAGCAATAGGGGGAATTCTTAATGCTGGATTTGAACAACAGTTACTTATGCAAAACAATGCAATAATGAATTATTCAGACGTAATTGATACTTATGTATATAGATATGGGCTTCAGAATGGAATGTTTTCTTATGCATCAGCAGTTGGATTGTTTAAATCAATAATATCATTTGTGTTGTTAATTATTGCTAATTATTCTGCTAAAAAGCTAAACGATCAGTCATTATTCTAGAAGGGGTGAAGCAATTGAAAAAGACATCAAGTATATCGGAACATGTATTGGATATAGTAGTATACCTAATACTAATTTTAGTTGTATTAATTACACTTTATCCATTTTGGAATATTTTCATAATTTCAATTAATGATCCAATAGATACTATTAAAGGAGGTCTTTACTTCCTCCCAAGAAAGCTCAGCTTTGCAAGCTATCAAACAATTTTAACTGATTCTGAATTTGTTGGTTCTTTAAAGATAACTTTACTAAGAACAGTTATAGGTACTCCTGTAGCGGTTCTTGCAACGTCAATGTTAGCTTTTGTATTGTCAAAAAAGGAGTTGCTAGGTAGAAAGTTCTTTTCGCTGTTATTTATATTTACCATGTATTTTGGCGGCGGGTTAATACCTTACTACATGGTACTTAAGTCAATACACCTTATTGATAACTTTTGGGTATATATTTTTCCAAATTTGATAAGTGTTTTTAATATGATACTTGTTAAGGCTTACATAGACAGCATGCCTGCAGAACTGTTTGAATCTGCAAAAATTGATGGCGCTAACGACTTGGTTGTTTTCTTTAGAATGGTATTGCCCCTAGCAAAGCCTGTGCTTGCAACAATAGCATTGTTTATAGCAATAATGCAGTGGAACTCCTGGTTTGATTCTTATGTATTTACTTCCAGTCCGGGACTTAAAACTATGCAGGCAGTGCTTGTAAAGATACTGAACCAATATCAGACCGGCAATATGGCTTCAGCTGCACAACAGATGGCAGACTCAGCAAAAAGAGTTGCTGTAACGTCTGACAGTATAAGAATGACAGCAACAATGGTATCTACAATTCCAATAATTCTAGTATATCCTTTTGTTCAAAAATACTTTGTTAAAGGTATAATGGTAGGCGCTATAAAGGATTAATGCAAATGTTTATAAAGTTTTGAAGCTTTCTGCTTCAAAACTTATAAAAAATAAAAAATCAATAGGGGGAAAACAATGTTAAAATCAAGAACAAAATTTATTACTCTAGTCTTGACACTTACAGTGGCTTCATCTGTATTAACTGGTTGTAGTATTGGAAAATCTAAAAATGAAACGGCAAGTGAAGGAAATGACAATGTAGTAACTTTAAAATTCTTTGATAAAAATACTGGTGATGCTTTTACTGACGAGGTAGCTCAGGAAATTACAAAGAGAACAGGTGTTAAGGTTGAAATTCAGCAGCCTACTGGAGATCCGCTTGAAAAGCTTAATCTTATGCTTGCTAGTGGCGATTATCCAGATATAGTTCTTATGGATAGGTCAAATGATATCGTAAACAAATATATTACCACAGGTGCTCTTATACCTCTTAATGACTTAATTGACAAATATGGTGCAGATGTAAAAAAGATGTATGGAGATACTTTGAATAAGATAAGATATCAGGATGGAAAAAACTATTATCTTTCTAACTGGTATGGCAAAGACCCAGATGCTGTTTTTGGATTTATAATGAGACAGGATATGTTAAAGCAGGTAGCTTTAGATAAAGCATCAAATGGACAATACTTTACTCAGGATGAATTTATTAAGGTATTAAAAGATATTAAAGCTAAGTATCCAACAGTTAATGGAAAAGAAATAATACCTCTAACTTTCCAAAGTGATAACCAAGGCGGTATTGTTGGAACATTTAAGGGAATGTTTGGACTAAAAACTTACTATCAAATAAATGGAGAACTTAAATATGATGTAAGAGATCCTAAATATCTTGATATGTTAAAATATATGAACGCATTATATAGAGAGGGTCTTATTGATAAAGAATGGGTAGTTAATAAGAAGGAATTATGGCAGCAAAAGCTTTCTAATGGTTATACTTTTGCTACAACTGGAGCTTATTGGGATGTTACAAATTCAAACACTGCATTAAAGGGCAGTTTAGGTAATGATGCTCAGCTTTATGCATATAAGGTAGTAGCAAATGGTGTAGATCCTTCAAAGACTACTTACGGTGGAAGAAGCTCATTAGGCTGGGATGCAATTGGTATAACAAAAAATTGTAAAAATCCAGAGGTAGCAATGAAATTTATTAACTTTCTTGCAAGTGAAGAAGGTCAATACCTGATGATGTGGGGAGTTGAGGGAAAAACCTGGAACATGGTAGATGGAAAACATAAACCAACTGATGAAATATTAAAGCAATTTAAAGATAACTTTAATGATACAGCTAAGAAGACTGGTGTAAGACACTGGACATGGTTTATTAAAAATGGTTTAGGTTCAGATGGAACTCCATATGATATGGCTACTAAGTATGATAAGGATCAAGCTCAAATAATTGCTAATAAGAACCTTCCAGATACTTATTGGGATACAGCTGAGTTTGATGGTTTAACACCAAAAGGTGGAACTCCTGAAGCGTTAATAAACCAAAAAGTACAGGATATATTTAATCAGGCTTTCCCTAAAATTGTTAATGCAGCATCTGAAGCAGAATGTGTAAGTTTGTATAATAAAATGATTGCTGATATAGATGCAGCAGGATTATCTAAAGTAGAACAAATAATTAATGACAATTATAAACAGAGAATGTCACTCTGGAAGTAACATTAAATAATAGCCTCAAAGCGGACGTTTCTCCCTTTGAGGCAAAATTTTAATTTAATAAAATATCAAGAAAGGCAGGTGAAACCCGTTAATAAACTTAACGGAGTTTAAAAATGGGCATAATTTATAATCAATCAACAAGAGTTTTTCATTTGCAGGCAGCAAATACAAGCTATATAATGCAGGTTTATGATGATGGGTATTTGGCACATTCCTATTGGGGTAAGAAAATAAACAAAGTTAATGAGAAAAATATATTATCACTAAGAGGCAGAGGGTCATTTTCACCAAACACAAGCAATGTTAATAAAGTGCTTACCTTAGATACTCTTCCGCAGGAATATCCAGCCTACGGTAATTCGGATTTTCGCACTCCAGCTTATGCTGTGCAGCTTGAAAATGGCTCAACTGTAACAGACTTGAGATATGATTCCCATAGAATTTTTAAAGGAAAGCCTATGCTCAGGGGACTTCCAGCTACTTATGTAGAAAAAGACGATGAGGCTGAAACATTGGAAATAATTATGGTTGACAGATTAATAGGTCTTAAGGTTATACTTTCTTATACAGCTTACAAAAATTTTGATGTTATTACTAGAAGTGTTAGATTTATAAATAGGGGAGAGAGTAAGCTTAAGATTCTTAGAGCACTAAGCATGAGTGTAGATTTCAACAGCAGTAAATATGATTTCATGCATCTTTATGGAGCTTGGGCCAAGGAAAGACATATAGAAAGAAGACCTCTTTTAAATGGAACTCAGTCTGTTGAAAGCAGAAGAGGATCAAGCAGCCACCAGCACAATCCTTTTATAGCATTATTGAGCAAGGATGCCACTGAAGATAATGGAGATGTTTATGGTTTCAGTCTTGTTTACAGTGGGAGCTTTTTAGCTCAGGCAGAGGTTGATCAATATGAAACTACCAGAGTTTCTATAGGCATAAATCCTTTTGATTTTTCTTGGCTTTTAGAAAAAGGAGAAGAGTTCCAAACTCCTGAGGCAGTACTTGTATATTCTTCAAAAGGAATAGGAGAAATGTCAAGAACCTATCACAGGCTATTTCGTACAAGGCTTTGCAGAGGACAGTTTAGAGATAAAACAAGACCTATTTTAGTAAACAACTGGGAAGCAACTTATTTTGATTTTAATGCTGAAAAGATAGAAGCTATTGCAAAGGTAGGAAAAGACCTTGGAATAGAGCTTTTTGTATTAGATGACGGCTGGTTTGGAAAAAGAAATAATGATAACTGCTCTCTTGGAGATTGGGTAGAGGATAGAAGAAAGCTTCCGAATGGCTTAAAAGATTTGGCAGAGAGAATAAATAAGCTTGGCTTACAGTTTGGGCTATGGTTTGAGCCTGAAATGGTGTCGCCAGACAGTGAACTTTACAGACAGCATCCTGATTGGTGTCTTCATGTGCCAAATAGGCCAAGAACAGAGGCAAGAAATCAATTGATTCTTGACTTATCCAGAGAAGACGTATGTGAGTATATTATAAATTCTATTTCAAATATTTTAAAGACTGTTCCGATAAACTATGTAAAATGGGATATGAACAGAAACATGACTGAAATTGGTTCAGAATGCCTTCCTGTTGAAAGGCAGAGAGAAACTGCTCATAGATATATGCTTGGACTTTATAAAGTAATTGATAAGATTACTTCAGATTTTCCGCATATATTGTTTGAGAGCTGTTCAGGCGGTGGAGGGCGTTTCGATGCAGGAATGCTTTATTATATGCCTCAAACCTGGACCAGCGACGATACAGATGCAGTTGAAAGATTAAAAATACAGTATGGCACAAGTATAGTATACCCAGTAAGCACTATGGGAGCACACGTTTCAGCTGTTCCTAATCATCAGGTTGGACGAGTGACTCCATTAAAAATGAGAGGTGACGTAGCCAAGTCAGGTAATTTTGGCTATGAGCTTGACCTTACAAAGCTTTCGGAATGTGAGAAAGAAGAGATAAAGGTTCAGATTGCAGAGTACAAGGAGATTAGAGAATTGATTCAGTTTGGAGACATGTATAGGCTTTTAAGTCCTTTTGAAGGAAACGAAACAGCCTGGATGTATGTCTCAGAGGACAAAACGGAAGCTTTTGTAGCATACTTTAACGTTTTAGCTGTTCCAAATGGCCCAATAAAGAAATTAACCCTAAAGGGATTGGATGAAAAAAAGGAATATGTTATTCAGGGTTCTAAAGAAGTATATGGGGGAGACGAATTAATGTATTTAGGTCTTACTTTACCTGAAACAATGGGGGATTATAGCAGCATAATATGGAGATTAAAGAGTAAGCAGTAGACATATAGAAAAAAACTGCAGGCAGTTTGTATATGACAAATTGTCTGCAGTTTTACCTTTGTATAGGTATTGTAATTTTAACTTGAGTACCAATCCCCAGCCTGCTGAATACCTGTACTCCAAAATTGTCGCCAAAGTAGAGTTTGATTCTATTATTAACATTCTTTATGCCGTAGCCTGTAGTCATATTGTTTATTTCATTTAGTATTTGACATAGCTTTTTCTTTGAAATTCCTATGCCATCATCTATTACTTCAAATATAATTTTATCTTCAGCTTTGTAAAGTTTGATAATTATATTTATTCGGCAGTCATAACTCCAAATACCATGGTTAATGCTATTTTCAATAAAAGGCTGAAGGATAAGCTTTAAAGTTTTGTATTTAAGCAAATTATCATCTAAAGAGAAGGTTATATTTAACAGGTCTTTAAATCTTCTCTTTTGTATCTCTATATAATATTTTGTAAGCTCAATTTCATTTTTTATTGAGAGCATGTAGTTGCCGTTATTTAAAGACATTCTATAAAACTTGGAAAGAAGGGAAGTCATTTCTACAACATTCTGATTATTACTCCTTAATGCTAAAGATGAAATAGAAGCTAATACATTATAAAGAAAGTGGGGATTAATCTGCTCTTGTAATACATTAAGTTCAGCCTGTTTTTTTAGGATTTCTTTTTGATAAACTTCTTCTATCAGAAATTTTATTTTTTTGTTCATGTTGTTAAAGGCATCAGAAAGCTTTCCAACCTCATCAGAGCCCATATTCTTAAGCTCAAAGTCGAAATCACCGTTCTGAATTTTTATAGCCTGCTTAGCAAGGATATTTATTCTTTTTGTAAGTATTTTTGATAGTGTAAAAACCATCACAATGGCTAATAATATCATAGCTAAAGAAAATACTAATATATAGGAGGCAGATTTACGTGCATTGCTTAGAAAGCTGTTATAAGGTGTCATAGTGAGGGTTTGCCATCCATTGTTTAAAGTGTTGTAAACCAGGAGCATTTTTTGATTGTTATATTGAACATCAAGTCTGTTTTTATTTATAAGCTCACTTTTATCAATATTTAAAATATCAAATATATTTTTTGTTATTAGCGATTTGTCTTTGCTTGAAACAATATTTCCTTCCTGATCTACAATAAAGCTGAAGCTATTTAAGGAAGTCTTTTCGATTAATGAGTATAATTCAGCTTCCTGAATAGTTAAAACAGCCAGACCGTAAGGGAAATTGATGCTTCCGCTGTTTAAGTATCTGGCAAGGGTAAACACATAATTTCCTGAAGAATCCTTGAATGTACTGCCGTAAACAACATTTCCAGAAGAGTTTTTAACGTTGTTATACCATTTTTCATTTATTACACTATTATCTAAATGTTTAATATAATATTGGTCGGCGGGAAGAGTTATATTTGGTGTATAAACTGTGATTAAGGAAGTATCAGGGTTTAAAATCAGCATATTAGAAAAAAACTTATTTATAAAATAATAAGCATCTTCTATGTTTGCTTTAGTATAATCTTGTACCAGATAATTTTTTAAATCGTTGTTTAAATAAATTAAGGAACTGCTTTTTGAATATCCTTCCAGTTTCTTTTCGATATTACTGCTGGTCTGAAGCAGATTATTCTGCATACTTTGGTAGTTTTGTTCAATAAGATTATTCTTAGTAGTATTATAAAAGTAAAAGCTTATAACAAACACTGGAATAATAGCAACAATTAAATATCCAAGGAAAAACTTTCTTCGTATGCTTGAGTTAATTAAATAATTATATATTAATTTAAGCATTTTCTTATACCTCTAGTATTTCTTTCTGTAATCATTTGGAGAAGCTCCAAATTTCTTTGCAAATATAGTACAAAAATAGGACACATTTTCATAGCCTACCATGTTGCTTATATCATGAACTTTCAAGGACTTGTTTTTTAATAGCTCACTAGCTTTTTTTAGTCTGTAGTTTGTTAGATATTCCAAGATGGTTTCGCCTGTTTTTTCCTTGAAAATAGATCTGATATAATTTGAGGACAAGTAAACCTCCTTAGCTATATCATCAATTGTTATAGGTTTATGATAGTTTTTATCGATAAAATTAAAGATTTTATCTACAACATACTGATTTTTATCCTTCTTTTTTATTAATAGATAATCAACTATTTTTTCTGTGTAATCAAAAATTATAAGTTTAACATCATTAATATCTTCGCAAATAGAGAGTTTTTCCCATAGCTCATTTTTTGATGCATGAGTCTTAGAGATTTCGGGATTTTGGATTAAAAAATTATCCCAAATGAATACGAGCAAATTATAAACACTTTGAATTACTGAAGCTTTAGGATATTTCTTATCTGTTAATAGTTTTATATATTCATTTATTACTTTATAAACTATTCCTTTGTCATAGCTGAAAATAGCACTACTTAATTCTTTATCAATTGAAGGTGTTGAATATTCTGTTGTTTTTTTATTAAAGTTTTTCGAAGCTTTAATAATTGAGTTTTTGCCCAAATAAAAAACATTTTCTCTAGCATATATCAGGCTATTAAAGGTATTTGCTAATTCGGTTAAAGTTGACTTAAAATCTGAATATATAATTGAAGCATTAAAGCATTGGTTTATATCAAGCTTATATTTAAGGAAGCTTATAAATTCTTCTAGGCTTGAAGTATGGTGTTTATCTGTTCTAATTATAATAGTACAAGTACAGTTTTCTTCAATTAACTGGGCATGCTCATCAAAAGAATAAATAAAATTTTCTATTAAATTAAGGACTTTTTGCTTTGAGTTAATATTAATTACATAGTATGAAAAACTGGCAAAGTCATGGGAGCTATCTGTTTTTATATCACTAATAATGGAAACTATTTTTGAAGGCTCATCTTCATGCAGTAATTTATAAAAGCAGTTTTGTATAAATACCTTCAAGGAATGTGCTGACAACTTGTCTTTTTCCAAGTCTTTTTTAGCTTTTAGTATAACATCTTTCAGTTCGTTCATATCTACAGGCTTTAAAATATAATCGATTGCATTAACTTTAAGTGCATTTTTAGCGTAGGTAAAATCATCATAGCCTGTAAGAAAAATAATTTTAGAATTAATATTTTGTTTCCTAAGCCCTTTAGTGAATTCAATTCCATCCATTATAGGCATTTTAATATCAGTAATTATAATATCAGGTTTATATTTACAAGCTTTCTCAAGGGCTTCTTTTCCATTTCTTGCTGTTGCAACCACCTGCACTCCAAGGGAATTCCAATCCACATAATCCCTTAAGGTTTCTAATTCTAAGATTTCGTCATCTACTAATAGTACACTGAACATGTATAAATACCCCCTTATAGTACTATGAATAGGTAACCTTATTGTATTATAACACAAAATATAATAACTTGATACAGATGGAGAACATGGGAGTTAATTTCAAATATTAACTGGTTTAAATGCAGTGTCTTATATTCATTTTTAATTGTTTTATTGTAAAATGTTTAGTTTATAGTAATAACTAAGTAGGACGATTATCAAATATTATCTTTTTTAAAAGAAGAATTAAATGATAACCGTCCCTTATTTATTATCTTTTTTAAAAGAAGAATTAAATGATAACCGTCCCTTATTTAAATTAACTATTTAAGGTTGTATACAGCAGCTCTTTCAATAGAAAGACCTTTGGTATAACGCTTCATGAATTCATTAAAGCCTGCTACATCCTTAGCATCTGGCTCTACTTTTGCACAAACTTCATCTGCAAATATTTTGTTTGTAAGGTAATCTTCTAATGTTTCATTTTCGGCTTTGTTAAGCATATAAGAAGCTAAGAGTGCCATTCCCCATGCTCCGCCTTCTCCAGCAGTTTCCATAACAGAAACGTTGGAATTTATAGCTGCAGCCATAATCTTCTGTCCAACACCTTTAGTTTTAAATAAGCCTCCGTGACCTAGTATTTCATCAACATTAACGCCTTCCTCTTTAAAAAGAATATCCAATCCGGTTTTTAATGCACCTAAGGCTGTAAATAGGTGGACACGCATAAAATTAGCTAAGTTAAATTTACTTTCAGGTGTACGCACAAATAATGGACGTCCTTCTTCAAAATGAGTTATATGTTCACCTGAAAAATAATTATAGGATAGTAATCCGCCGCAGTCTGAATCTCCTTCAAGTGCCTTATTATATAAAATAGAAAATAATTTATTCATGTCAACTTCCATACCCATTGCTTCAGCAAATTCTCTAAATATGGAAACCCACGCATTAATATCTGATGTGCAGTTATTACAGTGAACCATAGCTACCAGGTTGCCAGTAGGTGTTGTAACTAAATCTATTTCTTCATATGCTTTGGATAATTCTTTTTCAAGAACAATCATTGCAAAAACAGATGTTCCGGCTGAAACATTTCCAGTACGCTTTGCAATACTATTGGTTGCAACCATACCTGTCCCTGCATCACCCTCTGGAGGACAAAGTGGAATACCAGGTTTTAATTGGCCTGTAACATCTAGAAGTTTTGCTCCTTCTTCTGTAAGAACTCCAGCATTTTCACCAGCTAACAAAACTTTTGGCATAATATCTTCAAGTTTCCATGAGAAGTTTTTATGAGCAATTAAGTCATTGAACTGCTTAATCATATTTTTATTATAGTCTTTTGTTTCTATATCAATAGGAAACATTCCTGATGCTTCACCAATACCTATAACTTTTTGACCTGTTAGTTTCCAATGTACATATCCTGCCAAAGTTGTCTGGAAACTAATATCGGCTACATGCTCTTCACCATTTAAAATAGCCTGATAAAGATGAGCTATGCTCCATCTTTGAGGAATATGGTAGTTAAAAAGTTTAGATAATTCTTCTGAAGCTTTTTCAGTAATAGTGTTACGCCAAGTACGGAATGGTACTAAAAGTTCACCCTTTTTATTGAAAACCAAATAACCATGCATCATGGCACTAAAACCGATTGCACCAATGGTTTGAAGGGTTACTCCATATTTTTGTTTTACGTCGCTTGCCATTTTCTTATAACTATCCTGTAAGCCTGTCCAAACATCCTCTAAGCTGTAGGTCCAGATGTTATTAATATAACTGTTTTCCCAGTCATGGCTTCCAGAAGCGATAGGTGTATTATCTTCACCGATTAGAACTGCTTTAATTCTTGTTGAACCAAGTTCAATACCAAGCATTGTTTTTCCGCTTAAAATGGAATTTTTGATATCATTCATTGAAAGACTCATTTTTAAACCTCCATAAAACATATACATATTAATATTTAAATTATGTTTGTGACAATATTTATTAAATATGTGTAGACGTTTTCTTGACAAAAATATGATTACAGCTTCATATCATGTACGTACAACTTATTGTAAAAATTTTGAACTGATAATTCTTTTATTACTATGTTTAATTATTTATCAGCGTGATTGTTGTTAAAACAAATACTTGTACGTACAACTTATGATTTTATTGTACTATCAAAATAATATTTAATCAATATGATTTTGAGCTAAACTTAATATTTTTAGTTGTTTTAATTATTATCTTATATCTTAGGTTTAAGAAGAACTTATTAAAAACTAAATCAGCTTATTAAATAAATTTAAACCCCTTACCCAGAACTTCATAAGTATCGCACATAATTATAAATGCATTAGGGTCGTAACTTTTAATCATATTTTTTAACTTTGTTACTTCATTTTGGCCTACTACCACCATTAACATTCCCTTTTCTTTGCCGGTATAGCCTCCGTAACTTGACAGTTTTGTAACGCCTCTATCTAAATCATTTAATATGGCTGTTTGTATGGCTTCGTTATTTTCCGATATAACAAAAGCCACCTTGGAAAAACCAAAGCCCATCTGAACAAAGTCTATTGCTTTGCTTGTAATAAAGAGAGATATGAGAGCATACAGGGCTTTTTCAGCACCAAAGGCAAATCCAGCAGCTGTTATAACAATTGAGTCAAATATCATCATACAGTTTCCTATAGTAATTCCTGTATAATCGTGGATTATGTAAGCAAGTATTGAGAAACCACCTGTAGAACCTTTACTCTTTAAGGTTAAGCCTAGTCCTATTCCAACAGCAAGTCCTCCGAAAACAGCGTTAAGCATAAGATCATCAGCAATAGGACCTATATTTTTTGTCATTAAAATAAATAAAGGCAGAAGTACTGAACCAACTGCAGTTTTTAGTCCAAACTTATTCCCAAATAGTATTATTCCAACAATGAATAAAGGAATATTTAAAGCCCACTGAGTAAACGCTGGCTGAATACCGAATATTTTTTCTATTACAAGAGATGTCCCGGTAACACCGCCTGAGGCAATGTTATTTGGAACAAGAAATACATTGAAAGATACAGCGGTTATTAAACTGCCTATGATTAATAAGCTATATTCTATTAAAGGGGTAACAAAAGATGATTTTCTTTTAGAACGCATATTTATTCACTCTCACTTTATATAAAATATGTATTAATTGTATGTGTGCAGTTTATGTATTGCAACATATAAAACGGTAATATAAGTATAATAAATTTTTTAATAAACTACTACTATTAATTTTTCTAACAAAGTGATAAAATATAGGAAAGATATGGAATAATGAATTAATTTTTATTATGGATTTGAAAGGGGTTATATTAATGAAAAAGTTGCCAGTGGCAGTACAAATTTTTTCTATTCGTGATGAAGCTGAAAGAGATTTTAAAGGAACCATGGAGCAGGTTAAGGCAATGGGCTATGATGGGGTGGAGCTTGCTGGATTATACGGATATTCACCTGAAGAAATTAGGGATTATATTAAAAATGCAGGACTTAAAGCCATTTCAGCTCATGTACCTTATCAGGAATTGGTAGCGGATATGGAAAATACTATTGAGAAATATGTTACCATAGGATGTGAGTATATTGTTGTTCCTTACTTAACAGAAGAATATCGTCCAGGAACAGAAAAGTTTTCTGAAGTGGTAAAAAACATTGAAAAGATAGGTGAATACTGTAGAAGCAAGAACATGATGCTTCTTTATCATAATCATGATTTTGAATTTACAAAAATGGAAGATGGAAGATATGCACTGGATTATTTGTATGATACAGTAAGTGCAGACAAGCTTCAGACAGAGATTGATACCTGCTGGGTAAAGGTATCGGGAGTAGATCCTTCAAAGTATATAAGAAAGTATGCTAACCGCTCACCAGTAGTACATTTGAAAGACTTTAAAGGTGAAAAATCTGACAATATGTATGAATTAATCGGAATTGACGAAGGAGAAAAGAAAGCAGCTAATAATTTTGAATTTCGTCCAGTAGGATATGGCGTACAGAACTTTAAAGAGATTTTAGAGGCAGCAGTTGAGTCTGGTGCAAAATGGGTAGTTGTTGAACAGGATGCTCACTATGATAACACAGCTATGGAAGATATTAAACTTAGCCGAGATTATTTGACTAAGCTTGGTTGGTAGTTGTTGAAAATTCCACATCAATTTAATGATGTGGAATTTATTTTGGCGGTTTTATAAATTCTTTCTATATTCCGTAGGTGTACATCCATAATGCCTTTTAAATATGTCATAAAAAAAATTTGTATTTTCATAGCCTATTTCTCTAGCTATTTCAGCTACGGACATATCAGAATTTTTTAATAAAATGCCAGCTTTTTTTAGTTTGGCTTCCTGTAATATATGGGTAAATTTTCTGCCGATAAATTTTTTTATAATAGAGCTTAAATAGTTAGGATGAAAGTGAAAATGCTCTGCAGTTGAAGCAAGTGTGGCATTTTTGCAGTTATTTTCAATATAAAGAATGATATCGGAAATTTTAGTATTTCTAAGATTATTATAGTTTTGCGAATTAGTATTCTCAGCAAATATACGAACAAGTTCTGAAAAAATTATTATCATATAGCTGTTAATTACTTCATCTGAACATAGAGATTTATCAAAGAATTCGCAGAGTACATCTTCCATTAGGTTTGTAAGCTTTTCAGATTTTCCTGAATTAAATATTATATAATCATTGAAATCATTGCTTTGGTAAATAGCTCGGATAAAGAAACTTGAGAGCAGGTCATTTCCAGATAAACGGCTTAGCAATATGTTATCGAGATAATTTTTACTCATCATACAGTTTATGATAATATCATTCTCGTCAGCAGGTATTATGGAATGAAGCACGTTTGTATCAAGTATGCATACTTCTCCTTTATTAAGTGTTATATGTTTTCCGTTGATTATCTGATGACATTTACCAGAATAAACATAAGTCATTTCTATATAATTATGGTGGTGCTCTGTTACACTGCTAAAGCGAGGGTGACAGGCAAAGATAATGCCTTCTTTTGGATGTATCGCCGTTTTATTTTTAAAAGATTTTTCAGGATTTATTATAAAATCAACATCCCATCCTTTATTGATAAAGGGAAATTTTTTTGTACTATCTTCATCAAGAAAGAAATCCATTTCAGGTAATACCTTAGGCATAATGTTTTTATTGGATGATAGCTCTAAACAAGTATCTTCAAGCAAAGTATGTTTTCTTAAAAATTTATTAAGCTCAATTCGATTCATTAGTTCACCTTTAGTTATCGAATTTAAAATAGCTGCCTATTTTATAACAGTACTTTAGCATAAACAGATGTGATTTACAAGAATATTAACTATGGTTGTACATTATATTAGATTTCGTTGTTAATTATTATTTAGGCATATAGTAAAATGATTTAAAAGGATGAATTGTCTGTAAACGTATAATAAGAGGTGATGTTAATGTTTTCGATAATTAAATGTTTTACTAATAACAGTAACAAAAAAGTCATTATTGGAGATAATAAAATTTCTTTCGGATGGCAGCTGGATTCAGATAAAAATAATGTATTTCAAAAAGCTTATCAAATAGTGTTGTTTAATGATAAGAAGGAAATGCTATGGGATACAGGAAAGGTTGAAAAAAGTCAGCAGATAAATATTTATTATGATGGAGAAAAGCTTGAGAGCAGAAAAGAATATTATTGGAATGTAACGGTTTGGAATAACTATGATGAACAAGCTGTGAGTGAGCCTGTAAGTTTTGAAATGGGCTTAATAAATGTTGAAGATTGGCAGGCAAAATGGATTGAAGCCAAAATGCCCATTCAATCTAAAAAAGAGCAGTTTATTCTGCCACAAATATTTTCATATAGTGGAGGAAATCCAAAAGAGATTGAAAAAATTCCTTTAGATCCTCCTGTAGTGTTTGAAAAAGAGTTTTTTATAAAAAATAAAAAAGTTGAAAAGGCAAGAATATATATCACAGCCCATGGTGTTTATGAGGCTGAGCTTAATGGAAAAAAAGTAGGGGACGAGTATCTGGCTCCTGGATTTACAACATACCCTAAGTTTCAGTGTTATCAGACTTATGATATAACAAATCAAATTAAATGCTTTGAAAATAAATTAAAGATAACTGTGGCAGACGGTTGGTACAAAGGGAAAATAGGTTTAGCTGGCATTGGACACCAATTCGGCGATAATGTTGCATTGCTTGCCCAGATTGAAATACAGTATGCAGATGGAGAAAGAAAAATTATAGGAACAGATAATTCATTTAAAGCTTCAAATGGAGAGATAGTTTATTCAGATTTGTTTATAGGTGAAAAACAAAATCATGCATTAAAAACAAAGGACTATTATGAAGTTATAGAGAAAGATTATGGATATAAACAGCTTAAGGCAGATTCAGCTGAGCCGGTAAGATGTATTGAAAAGATTAAAGCTGTAAGTATAATTAAAACCCCAAAAGGTGAAACTGTAATTGATTTTGGCAGAAATATAGCCGGAATTGTTGAAGTGAAAGTAAAAGGCAGTGAAGGCGATGTTTTGCAGCTTCAGCATGCTGAGGAACTTGATAAGGAAGGAAACTTCTTTTTTAATCTTATGGGGCAGAACAAATACCAGACAGATACATTTGTATTAAAGGGAGGAGAAGAAGAAACATTTATTCCTAAGTTTACTTATCATGGCTTTAGGTATGTTAAGGTTATAGGATATCCAGGAGAAATAAATAAAGATAATTTCACAGCTTATGTATTATCCAGCGATTGCAGAAGAACTGGATGGCTTGAAACATCAAATGAAAAAATAAATCAACTAATTGAAAATATATATCATTCACAGGAAAGCAATTTTGTTTCGGTACCAACAGATTGTCCGCAAAGGGAAAAAGGCGGCTGGACAGGAGATGCACAAATCTATACTAAAACTGCAATTTTTAATATGAAGCTTGACAACTTTATGAAACGCTGGCTTTATAACATGAGGCTTGAGCAGTATGAAAATGGACAAATACCAGGTCTTATTCCTTGGATAGAGTCAGATAAAATGTTATCTAGTGGTTTTGGTAATATCAGTTCTGCAGGGTGGGCTGATGCCTGCATAATTATTCCATGGCATCTTTATGTTCAGTATGAAGACATAAATTTTCTTAAAGAAAATTATGAAATGATGAAAAAATGGATAGATTATGTTGAAGCAAGATGTGCTTCTAATATAACTGATGAATCAGAAGAATATGAAAAATATATATGGGATATGGATTTTCATTACGGAGATTGGTTTACCCCAAGCTTAGTAAACGAAGATGGCAGTCCGAATCCAATGCTTTCAGCAAAATTAACTGCTAATCAGGTTGCAACTATGTACTTTGCTTATTCTTCAGAACTTCTTTCAAATATTGCACATATACTTGGAGAAAAGGAGGAAGCATCACATTACTTAAATTTATCTATAAAAGTTAAAGCTGCATTTAATAAGGCTTTTGTAGATAGCGAAGGAAAGATTTTAAACGACCTTCAGGGCTTATACACACTAGCGGCTTATTTTAAAATGGGTGATGATAAAGTTAATAAAAAATTTGCAGACAGATTAGCTGAAAAAATTAAGGAAAATGGAAACAGATTAGATACGGGATTTTTAGCAACACCAATACTTTTAGATGTTTTAACAAACTATGGTAAGAAAGATTTAGCATATAAACTTCTGCTGCAAGAAGAATGTCCATCTTGGCTTTACATGGTAAAGCAAGGAGCAACAACTATATGGGAATGCTGGGATGCTGTTAAGGTGGATGGAACAAGAAACATAACATCTTTCAACCACTATTCCTTAGGAAGCGTGCAGGATTATATAGTCAGAAAAATTTGCGGATTAAATAAATCATCAGAGAAAAATGCCGAATTTATTTTTGAGCCTGATTTTGATGCACCATTTAAGTATTGCAGTTTATTCTATGAAAGTCCTTATGGAAATATAGAAGTTAAGTGGATAAAACATGAGCATAGCAGGGAAGTAAATGTAAATATTCCAGTTGGAGTAACTGTTGTTTTTAAGGTGCAGAATCAAAAGGTTAGAAAATTTGGTTCAGGAGTATATAATATTAGATTTATGTCAATATAGTAGACACAAAAACTCGAATTTTTTATGCAGTTTTCTTAAAGAATCTTCAAACTGTTAGGGAGTCATATAACCGATACTGCTATGAAGCTTTTTTCTGTTATACCAGGATTCTATATATTCGAATATAGCTATCCTTGCAGTATTAAAGTCACAATATGTAACTAGGTTTACTTCTTCCTTTTCCTCCTCAAGCCTTGCCATCTTATTTAACATTGCCTGATACTCTGCTGATGTTATAGTTGTATATTTATTCACAGTTATTGGTTTAACTCTCTTAAGCCATCTATTGATTGTTGACTTTGATATGCCATATTCGCTACTAAGTTCTGCCAAACTCTTACCAGAGTTATAGAGCTCTACAATTGTCTTTCTAAATTCTTTTGTATAATATCTCTGTCTTTTTGCCATTATAGACTTTTTCTTTCTTTTTTATATTTTAAGGTGTTCTAATTTTTGTGTGCACACTAATATACTAACACCACTTTTTCAAATAAAAATTATAAAGTTTGATAACCGTCCCTAAGTTCTAGAGTAATTAAGAACCTACAAAGGCTGTATCCAAGAAATTATTAGGTTATTTGGATACAGCCTTTGTATTGAGTAAAATTATTAAGCTTTATTTAACTGCAAAAAAAACATGATTGCCTATAGATTTTATATTTGTTTTATTTACCTTTTTCATCCAAGTTGAAGTTGATATTTTTGGATTGTAAAAGAAAACTGCCTTATTAGTAGGGTCTTTACCTTTTAGTGCATCTAAAACTGCTGCGTAGCTTGCTTTATCTGGCACTACGTGTATTTCACCATTTTTTAAGCAGGAAAAAGCATTTTTCTGCTTTATTATTCCTTCTATAGTTTTTGGAAAATCGGGACTTTTAAGCCTGTTAAGTATTACTGAAGCTACAGCAACTTTACCATCGTAAGGTTCTGAACGGCTTTCAGCATATACAATCTGTGCCATAAGATATACGTCATCATCAGTTATATATATAGTTTTATCAGATACGTTAAAAACTTGGACTGCGCTTATTTGTTCGTTATATAAATCGCAATCCGTATCATTTGCTGCTTTTACTGTAGACCAAGGAATGCTTAGGATAATGGTCGTCAGTAAAAGTATTGAAAAGTATTTTTTCATTTTTTTCCTCCTTTTACCTACGGGGTTAGCTGACGGGTTCGGTAAAGGCATAACCTACGTTAAAAAACGATTCACCCCAAACAAAATGGTTTCCCCGCGTTTATAAAAACTTAGGCTGAATTTATTATTCCACAGTTTTTGAAAAAAATACAAAATTTCAGAAAAAAATTGGCATACTATTTAAAGTATGCCAGAGTGTAGTAATATTAATTTTAATTAGCATTTTTAAATTCTGTGAAAGTCTTTAAAAAACTATTATAATTTTTTTCCGCAGCATTATATTTTGAAGTTGAATCTGAGTAAATTTCAGCAAGCTTTTCACTTGTTAAATTACTTCCTGCAAGTTTTTCATTTTTAACTGCATAAATAAAGCTTTGAAGATAGCTTTCATAACTATCCATAGCAGTATTAAATAATTTATAGCAGTTAACCGCTTTTGCAGGAACAGCTAAATTTGAAAACTCCTGTCTTATGTAATTTAACTCATCATCATTTTTATTAGCAAGAGCTATAATATTGTCTAAGTTTCCACCTTCATTTCTAGTTTTTGAAAGCTGAATTGAAAAATCTATCTTAAGAGGAGAAAACTTTGATGCAATATTATCCAGGCTTTCAATAAACTCTGCATTCTGATTTTGGGTTATTTCTTTATCTCTTTGAATTCTACCTAGTTCATAGGCATAATTTAACGTATTTTCAATAAAAGTTACGCAGCCTTCAGGCAGAGTTATTATTAAGTTTTTATTGATGATTTTAGAATAATAATTTATACAACTTTCCATATAAGTTTTCAGGTTATCAGCAGCTTTGTCTATATCTTTTCCTTCGGGATCTCTATAAATTGCATCTATCTGTCTATAAATAGTTATATTTTTTTCTAATCCATTTGTAAGATTTTCATGGTCTGCTTTATATTTATCTGAAGCAGTTATAGTTTGAAGTTTATCCTTTAAAACTGTTAAATTTTGAATTTTCTCTGGGATTTCTTTTCTGATTGCTGTTAGTTTTTCTGAATCAATAGCCTGACCCTTACTATAGGAGGCTGTACTTGAGTTAACATCATTTATTTTGCTTATAATTTCTTTTACATTTTTTTCATAGGAATTCATTGAGTCGCCTATGAATAAATAGTATGTTCCAAAAAAAACTGCTCCTAATAAAATTACAAAACCTAATATTTGTAACATAAAAATTACTATTTTATTTTTAGCTTTATCTTTAGCTTTATTATTTTTAACGTTTTCCCCTTCCAATTTTTACTCCTCCGTATTCCTTATTTACTGATGGTTGTACTATATATTAATATTCTATGTTTTGTGTTAAAATTCCTTCTTGCTGTTTTTTAAATTTTCTATTAATAAATATTATTAAAATCTTGATTAAAGTTTCATATATTTAGCAATAATTTTATACTATAAGGGTGTATATTGTTGTATAATTGAATATAGATAATAAACTATAAGTTCTGATAAATTTTTTGGTTAGCAGTTTAGGAGGGAAAAATGTGGCAGAATTTTTCGGATTGTTAGTAAATAGCATTAAAGCTATAAGTCCATTCTCTATATTAGACATTATAGTGGTATCATATATTTTTTATAAGGGTTATATGCTTATTAGAGAAACAAGAGCTGAGCAGCTTTTAAAGGGTATTCTTTTAATACTTTTACTTATTCCTGTAAGCTCAATTCTCAAATTAACAATGCTGGAATGGATTTTAAATAAAACAATAACTATAGGTATTCTTTCTATTATAATTATATTTCAGCCTGAGATACGAAGAGCTCTGGAACACTTGGGAAGAAGCGCTTTTAACGACAGGCACTTACTTGAAAATGATGAGATAATGGAGAAAGTTATAAATGAAGTAACGGAAGCTGTAGAAAGTTTATCTAAAAGCAAAACAGGAGCTTTAATAGTTATCGAAAACAGAACTGGACTTGGAGAAGTTATAAGTACTGGTACTAAATTAGATGCATTGGTTTCATCTGCACTTCTTGAAAACATTTTTGTAGTTAATACACCTCTTCACGATGGAGCAACTATAATTAGAAACGATAGAATTATTGCATCAGGTTGTTTTTTACCTTTGACAAACAGTGATGATATAAGTAAATTATTAGGTACAAGGCATAGAGCAGGTATAGGGATATCCGAAAATTCCGATGCATTAACTATAATAGTGTCTGAAGAAACAGGAGTCGTATCCCTTGCGGTAAACGGAAAACTGACTAGAAATTATACTAAGGAAAGATTAAAAGATATACTAATTAGAATATTGAAAGCTAAGCAAAAAAGAAAGATAACCTTTAGGGAGAGGGTGGTGCTATGGAGCAAAAAGATACGTGGCTAATTAAAATATGCTGTGTAATAGCAGCTTTTTCTCTATGGCTTTATATAGTTACTATAGGAAATAATGAAGTTACAAGAAGGGTTACTGTTGCAGTAGAGCTTACAAATATTGATTCTGTAACTGATAAGAAACTTGTTATTCTGCCAGAACAACAGTTTACTGTAGCTTTAAATGTTAAAGGAACACCTGCAGATATAGAGCTTGGCAAGGAACAATTTAAAGTAGTAGCGGATATGAGTATGTATGCTTTATCTAAGGGTGAAATCAGGATTCCTGTTACAGTTGAAAGGCAGCCGGTTAATGTTACAGTGTTAGATTCAGGTTATTATGTTAAAGTAATGTTTGATGATTTAGTGCAAAAAAGTGTTCCTGTGAAGGTATCTATAAGCGGAAAGGCTAAAGAAGGTTTTTATGCCTTTCCACAAACAATAAATCCAACAGAAGTAATTGTAAGCGGTGCAGCAAAATTTGTTAATGCAGTTACAGCTGTAGAAGCTGGAAAAGATATAAATAATTATGAAGAAGATATAAATTTTAATTTACCTCTTAAAGCTGTTGATGCAGACGGCAAAGAGGTCAAGAATGTAAGTATAGATACAAATACTGTTCAAGTAACAATTCCAGTTAAAAGGACTAAAACAGTTGGAATAAATGTTAAGACAAAAGGAAACATAAGTAATGAATTTTATTTAAAATCCTTAGTGCCGCAGCCAGAAAAAGTGGATATAGCCGGAGGAAATGCAATAAATAATATAACAGCATTGGATACAGAGCCTGTAGATTTAAGTACTCTTTCTCCAAATAAAAATATTGTTGTTAAATTAATTGTACCAGAAGGGATAAGCTTAATAAACAGTGATGGAACAGTTAAGGTTAAGGCAAATTTAGAAAAAGTTATTAGTAAGACCTATTCTTTAAATATTGGTATTAAGAATTTAAATGAAGTGTTTACAGCAGCACTAGATATTCAAAAAGTTTCAATAACAGTATCAGGTGCGGAAAGTACAATTAATACAATTAAAGAGGAGGATTTTAGCGCTTTTGCAGACCTTAGTGGAATAACATCAGAAGGCGAATATTCATTAAAGATAAATACTATTATACCACAAGGCGTAACAAAGATTTCAACTAATCCGCAGAGTGTAAAAGTTACTTTAAAGAAAAAGGAAGCATCAGCTGCAGGCAATTCTGATGCAGCAGCTTCAACCAATGCACCAACGAATGGAGGACAATAAACTATATGTCAATAAGAATTAACAATATAATACTTGATATAGACGATGACATAAATATTTTAAAAGATAAGGCTGCTAAAAAGCTTAAGTTATCAAAATCTCATATTAAAGATTTCAAAATTTTAAGAGAATCCATAGATGCAAGAAAAAAAGATAGAATTAAGTTTAACTATACCTTAGAGGTGAGTACCGATAATGAAGAAAACCTTGTAAAGCGGCTGGATGATAAAGATATTAAACTAGAGACTGTTAAATATACAGACGAGTTTCCTTTTGGTACTAGAAAAATGAAGCAAAGACCAATAATAGTTGGAATGGGACCGGCAGGAATGTTTGCCGGTCTTTTGATGGCGAGAAAAGGATATAAGCCTGTAATTTTTGAGAGAGGGCAGAGAGTAGAGGAAAGAACTGAAAGCATTAATTCTTTTTGGACTACAGGAAAACTGAATATAGAATCAAATGTTCAATTTGGTGAAGGGGGAGCAGGTACCTTTTCTGACGGAAAGCTTACAACAAGAATAAAAGATTCAAGATGCGACTATGTTTTGGAAGCTTTTGTAAAAGCCGGTGCTCCAGAGGAGATATTATATATTGGAAAGCCTCATGTTGGAACGGATATTCTGAAAAATGTTGTTAAAAACATTAGAGAAGAAATAATAAGTTTAGGCGGAGAAGTAAGATTTAACAGCAGGTTAGAGGATTTGATTATTAAAGATAAAAGTTTAAAAAGTATTGTAGTTAATGGTGAAGAGTTTCCTTGTGAAAATCTAGTTTTAGCAATAGGACACAGCTCAAGGGACACTTACGAAATGCTTTATAAAAGAGGTATAACTTTAACTGCAAAACCTTTTGCTATAGGTGTAAGAATTGAGCATCTGCAAAGCTTGATAGATGAAAATCAGTATGGCAGGTTTGCAGGTCATAAAAGACTTAAGGCAGCAGATTATAGGTTAAGCTATATTGGTGAAAAGACCAAAAGAGCTATTTACAGTTTTTGCATGTGTCCTGGGGGAGAGGTTGTAGCTGCAGCTTCTGAGGAAAGAAGATTGGTAACAAATGGAATGAGTTATTATAAAAGGGATAAGGATAATGCAAATTCAGCATTAGTCGTTACTGTAGGACCAGATGATTTTGGAAGTAGTAATCCGCTAAGCGGCATGGAATTTCAAAGACACTATGAAAGTCTGGCATATTCCTTGGGTGGTGGAAATTATACAGCACCTATACAGCTTGTAGGAGATTTTTTAAAGGATAGGGTAAGCAGTAAGCTGGGAAATATTATTCCTACTTATAAACCTGGTTATGAATTTAGAGAATTAAAAGGCTGCCTGCCTTCTTATGTTATAGAGGCATTAAAGGAAGGTTTGCTAAACTTTGAAAATAAGATAAAAGGGTTTGCTCAAGATGATGCTGTGCTTACAGGTATAGAAACAAGAACTTCTGCACCTTTAAGAATTGAAAGAAATGAAAATCTGCAGAGTGTCTGCTTAAAAGGCCTTTATCCTGCAGGAGAAGGAGCCGGCTATGCAGGAGGCATAATGTCCGCAGCTGTTGACGGACTTAAGATAGCAGAAAGCATTATGAAGGAGTGGGCACCGATAGATTAGATTTTTACAGGATGAAATAAAATTAATAGATTGTGTCAATGATGCAATCTATTAAACAGAAAGTTCGTAAACGTTTCAAATAAAAAGGGAGGTTCATACTTATACGCAGACAAGCTGAATATATGATAAGAAATATTTGTGTTATAATATAGACAAAAAAGAATAGGAGAACATATGAGCAGAATAAGAGTTTTTACTGGGCACTTTGGAAGTGGAAAAACTGAAATAGCTATAAACTATGCTATTAATCTTATAAAAGAGGGAAAAAAAGCTGCTATTGTTGATATAGATATAGTTAATCCTTATTTTTGTGTTAGGGATATTAAGGACTATTTAGAAAAACAGTATGGTATAAGAGTTATTTCATCGAATCCTCACTACTCTAATGCTGAATTAGCAGTAGTGCCGGCAGAAATATTTTCTGTATTTAATGATAAATCTTATGAAGTTGTTATAGATATAGGAGGAGATGAATCAGGTGCAGTAGTTCTTGGGCAATATAACAGATTTTTTAAAGAGGAACCTTATGATTTATATTTTGTAGTTAATAATAACAGACCTTTAACTCTTGATGCAGAATTAACAGAGGAATATATAAAAAGTATACAATTTGCCTCAAGGCTCAAGGTTACACAATTAATTTCAAATACTAATTTATCCTATGAAACAACCTTAGAAGATATATTTAAGGGGGATAGGGAAGTATATGAGCTTTCTCAAAAGTTAGGTATTCCATATAAATTTACTGTATGCAGAAGAGATATGGCTGAAGATATAAAAGGTAAAGTTAAAGGTGAGATTTTTCCAATAGATATATACATGAAACCGCCATGGAGATAAAATAATAAGTTTTAGGAGTGAATTCTATGTCGCGAGTTACCTTTAGAGAAGAAAGATGTAAAAGTTGTGGAAATTGTATTAAGGCTTGTCCTAAAAATATAATATCTTTTTCAGAGAAATTAAATAACAAAGGGTATCATCCAGCTGAAGTTACAGAAGATAAAATGAGCCAGTGTATAGGCTGTGCTTCTTGTGCAAAAATGTGTCCGGATTGCGTTATAGTAGTGGAAAAATAGAGGTGATATAGCAATGAATGAAAAAGTATTAATGAAAGGTAATGAAGCAATAGGAGAAGCAGCCATACGAGCTAACTGTCATTGTTTTTTTGGTTATCCAATTACACCTCAGACAGAACTAGCTGCCTACATGTCTAAAATGATGCCAAAGCTTGGGAGAGTATTTCTGCAGGCAGAAAGTGAAATAGCAGCTATAAATATGGTTTATGGAGCAGCTGGAACAGGGGTAAGAGTTTTAACCTCTTCATCAAGCCCGGGAATAAGTTTAAAAGCAGAAGGAATATCTTATTTAGCAGGAGCAGAGCTTCCTTGTGTTATTGTAAATATTGTAAGAGGGGGACCTGGGCTTGGGGGAATTCAGCCTGCACAGTCTGATTATTTTCAGGCAACAAAGGGAGGGGGCCATGGTGATTTTTATATGCCGATTTTTGCACCAGCTTCTGTACAGGAAATGGTTGATTTAGTTCAGGAAGCTTTTGATGTAGCAGATGTTTATAGAACTCCCTGCATGATTATGGGAGATGGAATGCTTGGACAAATGATGGAACCTGTTGAATTTAAAGAAAGAAAAAAGAGAGAACTTACAGAGAAGACTTGGGCAGCAACAGGACTTAGAGGCAGAAAAGAGCATAATGTTATAAATTCCTTATTTTTAAACCCAGAAGAGCTAGAAAGACATAATCTGAAGCTTAAGGCAAAGTATGATGAAATAATAAAGAATGAAGTAAGATATGAACTTTATAATTGTGAAGAGGAATGTGATTTAATAATGGTTGCTTATGGAACTACTTCACGAATATGTAGGAACGTAATAAAAACAGCTGAAGAAAAAGGTGTAAAGCTTGGGCTTATAAGACCAATAACACTATGGCCATTTCCGTCAGAAGCTTTTGAAAACACAGTAAATAATACTAAATTTGGATATATATCAGTTGAAATGAGTTTAGGTCAAATGGTTGAGGATGTTAAACTTTCAGTAAATGGCAGAAAGCCAGTATACTTTTATGGGAGAGCCGGGGGAATGGTACCTCATCCAGAAGAAATTTTTAATAAGATTAAAGACATAATAGGAAATAGAAGTATTGACAATTTTTCTGTGCAACATATATAGAAGGCATAGCAATTATTGACTGTTATGTGCTTATGAGAAATACAAGGAGGAAGTTTTAATGGCAATAGTTTTTCAACCACCGCAGGCATTATTAGATGTGCCTACACATTATTGCCCAGGATGTACACATGGAATAATACATAGATTAGTTGCTGAGGTTATAGATGAACTTGGTATTTTGGATAAAACTGTAGGTATAGCGCCGGTTGGGTGTTCAACATTAGCATATGATTATTTTGCCTGCGATATGTTTCAGGCAGCTCACGGCAGGGCACCAGCAGTAGCTACAGGAGTAAAAAGAGCAAATCCTGATAGCGTAGTATTTACCTACCAAGGAGACGGAGATCTTGCAGCAATAGGTACAGCTGAAATTGTTCATGCTGCAACAAGAGGAGAAAATATTACAACTATATTTGTAAATAACTGTATATACGGAATGACGGGAGGACAAATGGCTCCAACAACACTTCCAGGTCAAATCACAGAAACTTCACCTTATGGAAGAGATGTTAAAACAGCAGGCTTTCCAATAAGAGTAGCAGAGATGCTTGCAACTTTAGATGGAGCTTCATATATAGAAAGAGTTTCTGTAGACAGCGTACCTAATGTTATTAAAGCAAAAAAGGCTATAAAGAAAGCTTTTGAAAATCAGCTTGCAAAAAAAGGTTTTTCAATGGTTGAGATATTATCTATTTGCCCTACCAATTGGGGACTTTCCACTGCAGAATCTTTTAAGTGGCTTAGAGAGAATATGATTCCTTATTACTCACTTGGCGTAAAGAAAGATAGCACTAAGGAGACAGAGAGATTAATGAGCTCTCAGTGCAGTAATAAAACACAGGAGGGGAAGTAGAATGTTATCACAAGAAATATTGTTTGCAGGCTTTGGAGGACAAGGCATTCTATCTATGGGAAAATTTTTAGCTTACGCAGGAATGGAAGCAGGACTTAATGTTTCATGGCTTCCATCTTATGGTCCAGAAATGAGAGGAGGAACTGCCAATTGTTCTGTTATTCTGACAGATAATATAGTAGGTTCTCCTATTGTAAACAAAGCTTCTACATTAGTAGTTATGAACAGACCCTCTTTAGATAAATTTGAATATGCTATAAAACCAAAGGGACTTTTGATATTAGACAGTGACTTAGTAAACAGACTTCCAGGGAGAAATGATATAGAAGTAATAAGTATACCAGCTCAAACTATAGCAGAAGAAATAGGAAGCAAGACAATAGCTAACATGGTGCTGTTAGGGGCATTAGTTGCTAAAACAAAGATAGTTTCTATGAAAAATTTGCTGAAGGCACTAAAGGAGCATGGCAAAGAAGATTTCTATGAAATTAATATAAAGGCTCTAGAAAAAGGAGCACAATACGCAGTATAGCTTATACTATTGTATTCTTATATCTTAATGTATTCAAATATAATACCACCTTTTAACATTGTAATAAATTTCTACATATTATATAATTATTCTGTATGTTTATGTAAACAATATAAAGTGAGGTAATAGATATGGGAAGAATGTTTGGGACAGACGGAGTCAGAGGTATTGCAAATAGTGAGCTTACTGCAGAACTGGCTTATAATTTGGGTAGGGCTGGTGCTTATGTTTTAACGGAAGGGGCTCATAAGCCTAAAATATTAGTTGGAATGGATACGAGAATTTCAGGAGATATGCTTGAATCAGCACTTGTTGCTGGAATACTTTCAGTTGGGGCAGAAGCGGTATGTTTAGGTGTTGTGCCAACTCCAGCTGTTGCTTACTTAACAAGAAAGTATGGAGCGGATGCAGGAGTAGTAATCTCTGCTTCACATAATCCAGTTGAATATAATGGAATTAAATTTTTTAACAGTCAAGGATATAAGCTTTCAGACGAACTGGAAGATAGAATACAAGCTGTAATAGAAAATGGGTTTCAAGGTGTACCTTTACCTACAGGTGCAGATTTAGGAAGAAAAATTGTTGAAGAAGCTGCACTTGAGCATTATATCGAATTTGTTAAGTCTACGGTAGATATAAACTTTAAGGGAATGAAGGTAGCCTTAGATTGTGCTAATGGAGCAAGCTACAAAGCTGCTGTTGAAACTTTCAGAAGTCTTGGTGCTGAGGTTGTTGTAATAAACAATGACCCAGATGGAGTAAATATAAACAAAAACTGCGGCTCTACTCATCCGGAAGAACTTATGGAGTATGTAGTTAAAAAGGGCTGTGATTTAGGTCTTGCTTTTGACGGAGATGCAGACAGATGCCTTGCTGTTGATGAAAAAGGAAACCTTGTTCACGGAGACTTTATGATAGCAATTTGCGGCAAATATTTAAAAGAACAAGGAAAGCTTGATAATAATGCAGTTGTAGTAACTGTAATGAGTAATCTTGGACTTGATATTGCTTTAAGCAAAGAAGGAATTAAATCTATTAAGACTAAGGTTGGAGACAGATACGTACTTGAAGAAATGGTTAAAGAAGGCTATAAGCTTGGAGGGGAACAGTCAGGGCATATTATATTTCTTGAGCATAATACTACAGGAGATGGACTTTTGACAGCACTTCAACTTACTGCTATTGTTAAAAAAAGCGAGAAGAAGCTTTCTGAATTAGCTTCCATGATGAAGGAGCTTCCACAGGTGCTTGTAAATGCCAAGGTTCCTAATGATAAGAAGGATATTCATGAAACAGATGAAGAAATAGCAAATGAAATTAAGAATATAGAAGAAAAACTTCATGGTGTTGGAAGAGTTCTTATAAGACCTTCTGGAACAGAGCCTTTAGTAAGAGTCATGCTTGAAGGTGAAGACCAGGCTGAAATAGATGAAATGGCTAATTCACTTGCCAAATTAATTGAGGAAAAAGCAAATAGATAAAAATAATAAAAAGTAGAGAAAAATATAAATTCTCTACTTTTTATGTTATAAAACCCAATTAATATTAAGCATATTACTATGTTAAATATATTTATATTAAAGAGTTTTTACGTTTACAGCCTGATCTCCCTTTTCTCCTTGAGTTAAATCAAAGGAAACCTTATCACCTTCATTTAGGGTTTTAAATCCTGTTGTCTGAATTCCTGAATAATGAACAAATACATCTTTTCCATCGTCAGTAGTGATAAAACCAAAACCTTTTTGTGAATTAAACCATTTTACTGTTCCCTGCATTTGAATAAACCTCCTAAGTATATAAAAACTACAATAGATTAATCTTAAGTAACCTATTAATATTATATATTTTGCCAACTTATTTGTAATTTATTCAATTACAGCATTATTTATTTTAAATTAATGGTTTTAGTTGTAAAACAAATATTTTTAGGGTAAAGTGTATATTACAGACTAACAAAAGGAGGAAAAGGTATGATAAATATTTTTGATTCCCATGCCCATTATGATGATGAAGCTTTTAATGAGGATAGAGATAAGGTAATAGAAGAACTTAAAGAAATGGGAGTAATCGGAGTTTTAAATTGTGGCGCATCTTTTGATGGTACAATACAATCAGTTGAATTGGCAGATAAATATGATTTTTTTTATGCTGCAGTTGGAATTCATCCAGAACATGCAGAGGATTTTAATGATGATGTGTTAGGTAAGTTAAGGCTTCTTGCAAAAAATAAAAAGGTTAAGGCCATTGGAGAAATTGGACTTGACTATTACTATGAAGAAAATCCAGCTAGAGATATACAAAAAAAAGTTTTTAGAGCACAAATGAATCTAGCAGATGAATTAAAACTGCCTGTAGTAATTCATGACAGAGATGCACATGAAGACACATTGAGTATTTTAAAGGAGTTTCCACAAGTAAATGGAGTAATACACTGTTTTTCAGGTAGTGTGGAATTTGCACGAGAATGTTTGAAGCTTGGTTATTATATTGGTTTTACTGGTGTAGTTACTTTTAAAAATGCAAAAAAGATAATTGAGGTAGTTAAGGAAGTACCTCTTTCTAGAATGTTAGTTGAAACTGACTGTCCTTATATGGCACCAACACCTTATAGAGGTAAAAGGAATAGGTCAGATTACATTAAATATATTATAGAAAAAATAGCAGAAATTAAAGGAGTAACAGAAGAAGAAATATCAAAAGTTACAATAGATAATACTAAGAAATTATTAAATATATATTAAGTGTAAACAGGGAAAGCCTGTTTATTTTTTTGCTATTAAAATGATTAAAATTCTAAAATATGTCATATAATTAAATGTATTACATTTTTAGGAAGAAAGTATCGCACATAATTGTGTATTCATAGGTATTGTCTATTTTTAACAACCTCATATTAAAGACTGCAAATTAAATTTATTACTGCAATCATTTATTTTTTTTTCCTTATGCATAGTTATGCATTTTAGCAGTCTAATAATTTAAGCTCAGGTGGAGTATTTTAAATGCCGCTTTTGCTTAGGGGAGGTAGTAAAAAATGGATAAGTTGAAAAATGCTTTAAAAAGCTGTTTTTCAAATGGACCTAAGACAATATTTATTTTATTATTGATACTTATCGGCATAACTTCAATTATTGATGCCGCTGAAAAAACTGTAATTGTATCAATAGATGGTAAAGAAACAAAAATAAATACTTATAAAAACACTTTTCAAGATGTATTAAAGGAAAATAACATAGTTTTAGGTCCTAAGGATAAGACAATACCAAGTTTAGACACTGTACTTAAGAAAAATGACAGAATAGATATTAAAAAGGCTGTAAATATAATTGTAACTGTAGATGGTAAAAATTTAGAAATTCAGACTGCAGAGGATACAGTAGACAAAATGTTTAAAGCAGAGGGCATAAACATAGATAATAATGATAAAGTTATGCCTGGAAAAGATATACCTATACAAGAAGGTTTAAAATTAACAGTTACAAGAGTTGAGTCAAAAATTATTGAGGAAACTCAGCCTATACAATTTTCAACTAAATTAACCAATGATACAAAGCTTGAAAAAGGAAAGAGAAAGGTACTTCAAGAAGGTCAAACAGGTGAGAAAGTAATAGCTACAAATGTAGTATATGAAGACGGAAATGAAGTATCAAGAACAGTGATAAATGAAACTGTTACAAAAGCTCCAGTTGCAAAAGTGATAGCTGTAGGAACTTATGTTGCTCCTAAGGTTACTAAACTTGTAGCTTCTCGTGGCGGAAGCGGTTTAAGTACTATAGCTTCAATAAGCAATACTCAGATTAAAACCAGTTTTACAGTTAGAAGTACAGCATATACAGCAGATTATAAAAGTACGGGCAAACGGCCTGGAGATCCTGGTTTTGGAAGGACTGCAACTGGTACTAGAGCTAGAAGAGATATTAGTGGCTATAGTACTGTAGCAGTAGATCCAAGAGTTATTCCTTATGGTACTAAAATGTATATTGAAGGTTACGGCTATGCAATAGCAGAGGATACTGGCGGAGCTATAAAAGGAAACAAGATAGATGTTTTCTTTAACTCAAATGCAGAGTGCATGCAATGGGGAGTTAGAACAGTAACTGTTCATATCTTAAAGTAAAAAGATTTATTTTTGAAAGAAAGCAGAACATTACTGCTTTCTTTTTTCTTGACATTTTAGTATAGTTATTTCAAAATATAATGAGCAATTAAAACTAGGGAGATATGGTTTATGATAAAAGAAGTAATAGTGGTTGAAGGAAGAGATGATGTAACTGCTGTTAAAAGGGCAGTTGATGCAGAAGTTATAGCAGTAGGCGGCTTTGGCATAAATGCAAAAGTAATAGGAAGAATAAAGGAAGCTCAGAAGAGACAAGGTGTTATCGTGCTTACAGACCCGGATTTTGCAGGAGAAAAAATAAGAAGGATTATAGCTAAAAGGGTACCAGGCATAAAGCATGCTTACATAACTCAAAAGGAAGGAAGCAAAGATGGGGATATAGGAGTTGAAAATGCCTCTCCAGAAACTATAATAAGAGCACTTCAGTCTGCAAAGTGTGAAATAAAAGACAAAAGAGAAGAATTTAATGTTCAGGATTTAATATTCTTTGGTCTCACGGGAGATAATAAAGCTAAGGAAAGGCGGGAAGCACTTGGAAGAGAACTTGGAATAGGCTACTCTAATTCCAGCCAATTTATAACTAGATTAAATAACTATGGAATAACTCGTGAGGAATTTATAGAAGCTTTAAAACGTATTGAAATAGGAGAAAAATAATATGAATCAGGTATCAACTAAAGATATAGTTAAAAAGTATGGATTTAAATTTACAAAAAGTTTAGGACAAAATTTTTTAATAGATGACAGTGTGCTTATGGATATTGTTGAAGGCGCAGAAGTAAATAGTGAAGATTTTATTATAGAAATTGGACCTGGGGTAGGTACACTAACAAGAGAGCTTTTAAAAAGGAGTAAAAAGGTGTGCTCTATAGAGCTTGATTCTGAATTGATTCCAATTTTAAATGAAGAATTAAAAGAATTTGATAATTTTGAACTTATACATAAAGATGCTTTAAAAGTAAACTTTAATGAGCTTATAGGAGATGAAAAGTCTGTAAAGGTAGTTGCTAATCTTCCTTATTACGTAACAACTCCAATAATAGCAAAGCTTTTAAATGAAGGCTATAATTTTAAATCGCTAACTATTATGATTCAAAAAGAAGTAGGAGAAAGAATAGCAGCAAAGCCTAATTCAAAGGATTATGGTTCACTTTCCATTCTTGTTCAATATTATTGCGATACAAAAATTATAAGAAAGGTTTCACCTGCATCTTTTATTCCACAGCCTAAGGTTGAATCTATAGTTATTAAATTGGACAAATTAGATAAGCCAAGAGTTGAAGTAAAGGATGAGAAGCTGTTTTTCAGACTATGCAGAGAAGCTTTTAATATGAGAAGAAAAACTTTATGGAACGCTTCAAAGAATTTAAAGCTAGATTCTAAGCTTATGGAAGAAGCTTTTAATTGTGCAGAAATAGATCCTAAAAGAAGAGGCGAAACTCTTTCACTTCAAGAGTTTGCAAATCTTTCAAATGCTATATACAGCTTAACCCATACAAAAAGTTAAACATACTTTTTGTATGGGTATTTTTTTATTATTGTTCACTTTTCTAATTGCATTTCATATACTATATTGAATAATTTTTTTGGAGGGACAAGAGTTGACGCAAAAAAAGAGCTACAGTAGATATTTTATAATACTACAAGAAGATGAAAAAGGTTATGCTTTAGCCTCTGACAAATTGCCTTCTGGTTATGCTAAATTGGAAATAAAAAATGATAAATGCAAAATATCTTATTACGTCCAAAACTTAAAAAAAGAAAGCGCACCTTACTATATGATATTAATCTGTGGTAAAAAAGACGTTAATAAGCTTATAAAGCTTAATGAACTGAACATAGACGACCACGGAAGGGCAGAGGTATGTTATGAATATCCAGCAGAAAATGTTGCTAACTGCGGCATAAATATCGACAAGGTTATTGGTGCCGGAATAGTTAAGTTTATGAATTCAAATTTAATACCTGTTATGAGCGGTTTTACAACAACGGATATTCCAGAATGGAAAAGTTTTACTGTAATTGAAGAAGAAATGAAACGAAATGAGGATAAAGAAGTTAAGGAAGTTAATAAGGTTAAGGAAGCTGAAGTGCTGGAGAAAGTAGTAGAAAATAAAAATGAACAGGCTGAAGAGATAAAAGCAGAGCCGGAAAATATATTCGATGAGTATGAGCAAAAAATTGAAGAATTAAAGAATAAAGATAATAACAAAGAAAAACCTGTACAATCTGAAGAGGAAAATATGAAAAGAGATAATATAAACCAGGAAATAAAAGCGGACGAAGTTGAAGAAACCGATGAATATGAAGAAACGGATGAAGTTGAAGAAACCAATGAATTTGAAGACAGCAGGCATAAAAAGAAGAAGAGTAAAAAAGACAGCTGTGAGGATAAAGAAAAGTCAAAACATGAAGATAAAAACTATCCTAAAGGCAGAGCAGGAGAATTCTTTATGAACTTGGCTGCTGGATTTGAAGAGTTAGAAGGTATTTGCACTGAAATTAAAAGATGCAGGTGGTTTAAAGTACCTGTAAACAGGCCAGAGGATATGACAAACTGCAGAGAATATAATAAATATACTGTAGCTTACTACCCAATGATGAATTACTATCCTTATATTAATAAATTTGGACATTTTGTATTAGGTTATAAATGTGATAAAGATGGTAAAATGAAGTATTTAATCTACGGTATACCAGGAACAAAATCAAGAACAGATCAGCCTTTTGGAGGAAAAACAGGTTTTGTAACGTGGGTTCCATTAAGAGAAGGAGAAGAAGATGAAGATAGCTTTGGATACTGGCTTATGTTCTATGATTTCAGAAATTCAACAATTGTAATACCTGTAAAATAAGATAAGCTTTAGAATGAAGAATGAAAAGTTCTTCATTCTATTTTTTACTGCTTGTACATATAATTAAATAACAATGCTTATAGGTAGGGGAGGATAATGAAATTAATCATATTAAACAGAAAAAGAATTGGGGTCACTATAATTATAGTTGGTCTTATGTTAGTTTTATTTGGTCTTGAAAAAAAATTTGATGATAGGTTAAAATATGTAGCTTTAATGCAGAACAATATAACCTCTCTTAAAAAGTATGATGTGCCTGAACTTAATTTCAGTTATAAGCTTCCTAGTGAGTGGATAACTAAAAAAGAAAATTTTGACGGAGAAGAGATAGTTTATCATAATAATTTTGAATCAGAGGATGCAATTATTCATGGATTTGTTCAAGTGTGGAATATGAAAGAAGATTTAAAAAACTTTTTAGACAAGAGCAAGGAGTCAGGAGTAAAATATGCAAGTTATAAGCAGTATGAACTTATTCCAATAACAGTAAAGAAACATGAGGGATATTTAATTATATTTACTATGAAAACTTCTGAAAATGCTGTTTTTAAGGGTTATGAGTATTTTCTAAAAGATAAAGATAAATTTTTCAGATTTTCATTCTATGTTAGAGAAAAAAATTTTAAAGAAAATATGCCTACTATATTTAAAACTATAGTTGATACTTTTGAAGTAAAGAAGTAAAATCATTTATTTATAATTCGTTGATTTAGTATGATTAAAGTATTATAATTTATTTAAAGTAAAGAGAAGCAATAGCTTCTCTTTTTTAAGGAACATATAAGGATAAGGGGAGAAAAGGTGTTGATACAAAAAAAAACTTTGCTTAGTCTGTTTTTAGTAATATTTTTAATTTCATTATTTTCTGGTTGCGATAAAATAGATGAGCTAAAGGTTAGGCTTGGTATGAAAAATAATGATTTTGAATATATAAAACAGGGAAAAATTAAAAAAATAGTAATTCAAAGTACAAGAGATCCTGGATTTAGATTTATAGTTACTGATAAGAATGCTATTTCAGAACTTTATGACATACTTTCTCAAGCAAAGCCAGTTCAGGCTAAATCCGCATTAGAGCCTGATTATATATTTGAAATGGAAGAAGGCATAAATAAGGTATATAAATTTAACTATATAGCTGGACTGGATAAAAAAGATGCAGGAAATCTATATAGTGATGATAAAATTTATATTGTTTCAAAGAGAATTGATAATGACATAATTAAAAATTTTTGGAATGTTAGAAAACCTAATGATTTTAATGAAGTTTACTATGGGACTTTACTTAGTCAGATAGAGCAGTATTCTCAGGGAGATGGAAAAGGAAAATCAATCGGCATCAATATTTATGATGATGTAGAAGCAGCAAAATTTATCCTTTCTACTGATTTAGAAGAATTTAAAAGCAATTTATCACTTAAAGTTAATAATGCTGAACTGATTGAGCCGTCAAAAACCAATGGACAAACTAAAGTTTATGACGTTACTATGAGTATAAGAACAGTAGGTTATAAGACTTTCTTATACAAATGTGAGATTACCTTCTGGGATAATACAAATAAAAGTGAAAAAAAATATTATATACAAGTTTCGGATAACTTTAAGGATGGAAGATGGAACACAAAGGTATATACGGAAAATGATAAGCCATCAACCTTTTAGTTTAAGGCACATGATAAAATTTTGAGTATTTGTCACGTGCCTTAAACTACACAATTTGAACATGGAGGGGAATATATGAAAAAGAAGATTATTATTTGGATTATTATAATAGCAGTTATAGGCGGAATAATATCTTTAAGAGTAACTGCCAAAAACAAGGGAAAGGTTATAAGTGTTAAAACCTCAACTGTTCAGCAGGGAGATATAAAATCCTATCTTTCAACTACTGCTACTATAAAATCAAAAAACAGTAAGGATTATTATCCATTACAGGGGAAGGTTAAAAAAGTAAACGTTAAAGTTGGAGATGTAGTAAAGGCTGGTCAGGTTTTAGTGGAGTATGAGATAACAGATCCTAACATAGCTGTTAAACAGGCTCAGATAAACTATGACAATGCTGTGCTTACTAAACAGATGTATGTTAATAGCAATAACGAAATGAAAAATAAGATGGCTGATTTAGATAAGCAAATTGCGGATTTAGAAAATCAAATTGCTGCATTAAAAACAAACCCAGAAGAAGCAGCAAAGGCAGCAGCTTTAGAAACTCAAAAGGCTCAACTGAAACAGCAAAGAGATGCTTTAAAACTTCCGTTTACAAATGAACAATTAAAACAAGCGGATAATGCAATATCACTTGCTAAAATTAACTTAGATACAGCAAAGCAGAATCTTTCAAAGAGTCAGGATAAGATTACAGCAAGTTTAGATGGGGTAGTTACTGCTGTAAATGTTACTGAAGGTGCTGCTACTGTGGCAAGTTCTCAAGCAGCTGTAACAGTTCAAGATGTTGACAATTTAAAAGCTGTTATGTCTGTTGGAAAGTATGATGCAGATAAAGTTCAAATTGGACAGGAAGCTATAGTTAAAAGCGGTACTAAGGAATATAAAGGTAAAGTATCTTTTGTAGATCCAGCTGCTAAAAAGACTGTATCAGCAACTGGTTCAGAAACTATTCTTGGTGTGGAAATTGATATATTGGATAAACCAGAAGGCTTAAAAATAGATTTTGACATAGATGTAGATATACTACTTGGCTCAGTAACCAATGTATTAAAGGTTCCCGCTGAAAGTATAAGAACAACAAAAGAAGACAAAACCTTTATTTATTTGATTGAAGGAAATAAGGCAGTTGAAAAGGAAGTTAAGCTAGGTCTTCAGTCAGATATGGAAGCTCAAGTTGTTGAGGGAGTAAAGAATGGAGATAAAGTAATATTAAATCCTTCTGAAAATATAAAGAGTGGAACTCTTGTTAAGGAAGCCTCAGGAGATGATAAATAATGTTAGAAATAAAAGACGTAGTTAAAAGATATGTAACGGGAGATATAAATTTTACTGCACTTAAAGGGGTAAGCCTTAAAATTGAAAAAGGGGAATTTACTTCTATAATGGGGCCTTCAGGTTCAGGAAAATCTACAATGATGAACATTTTAGGCTGTTTAGACAGAATGGACAGTGGAACTTATATTTTAAATGGTCAAAATGTATCAAACCTTACTGATAAACAGCTGGCTCATATAAGAAACAGGGAAATAGGTTTTGTTTTTCAAGCTTTTAATCTGCTCCCAAGAATGACTGTGCTTGAAAATGTTGAGCTTCCAATGGCTTATGCAGGAGTACCTAAAAAAATAAGAAGAGAAAAGGCATTAATGGCTCTAGATAAGGTTGGTTTAAGCGATAGAGTTAAGCATAGACCTAATGAAATATCAGGAGGTCAAAAGCAGAGAGTGGCAATTGCAAGAGCTATAGTGAATACTCCTGCAGTTATCATGGCTGACGAACCTACTGGAAATCTGGATACAAAATCTTCCGTTGAAATTATGAAGATATTTCAGGATTTAAACAACGAAGGTGCTACCATTATAATGGTTACACATGAACCGGATATAGCACAGCATACTAAAAGGGTTGTTAGGTTCAGAGATGGTGAAATAGTAGATGATTATGAAGTTAAAGACAGGATAATATTATGAGGGAGGGTTGCATTTGAACTTTTTATCAAGTTTTGCGGAAAATTTTAAAATGGCTATAGAAAGCATAAAGGCCAATAAAATGCGCTCATTTCTTACTATGCTCGGAATAATTATAGGTATAAGCTCAGTAATTACTATAGTATCCCTTGGACAAGGTGGTCAAAATACAATAACAGGAGAGTTTGAAAAGATAGGAGCAGCTACAGTAAATGTATCAGTTGATACTTCCAAGGCCGAGCAAAACGATTATATAACCTATAAGGATATAGAACAAATTAAACAGAAAGTAGATACTGTAAAATATATAACTCCTACTGTAACAAAAAATGGAGTGGCAATATCAGAAACAAAAAATAAAAGAGCAAGTATTACAGGGGCTAATACTGATATATTCCCAATTCAAAATGTTGAAATGTTATATGGAAGAACTTTTAACGAAAGAGAATATGTTGAAGGGAAACCTGTTATAGTAATAGATGAGTATGCAGCAAGAGAACTATTTGGATATACTGATGTCGTTGGGAAAAGTATAAAAATAGGAAGCAGACAGTCTCCAGTTAAAGCTACTATTGTAGGAGTTTACAAATTGGATATGGGAGGCTTTGCCTTTGATGTAAGCCAGATGCCTGTTATTGCTTATGCTCCATCAACCTTTGTAGAGACTGTATATTCTGGAGAAGCCCCAATAGATAGGCTCACACTTATGGCTGTTAATAAAGATAGCACAGATGCGGCAGGAAATGGTGCTAAAAACATACTTGAAAGCAGACATAATAGTAGAGGAAAAGGTAAATATAAAGTAGAAAATGCACTTAAGCAGCTAGATCAGATAAATAAGGTTCTTGGAATTTTTACTGCTTTTATAGGAGCCGTTGCAGCTATATCACTTATAGTAGGCGGTATAGGAGTTATGAATATAATGCTTGTTTCTGTAACAGAAAGAACAAGGGAAATAGGTATAAGAAAAGCTATAGGAGCAACTACAAGTGCAATACTTCTTCAGTTTTTAACAGAGTCAGTTATAATATCAGTAATCGGCGGAATAATCGGTATGATAGCTGGAATTACGGGTGCTTATTTTATAGGCAGCTTTGCAAACATAACTCCGTCACTATCAGCTGGAGTTATAATCGGGGCAATACTGTTTTCTTCAGCAGTTGGAATATTTTTTGGGATATATCCTGCTAGAAAAGCCGCTAATTTAGATCCTATTGAGGCACTTAGGTATGAGTAAAAAAATAACATATGAAAGTGAAAAGTTTAGTTTTGAAATAGTGGATAGAGTAGGAGGAGGAGATGCCTTTACAGCTGGGCTTATTTACGCATTAATGGAAAGATTTGAACCACAAAAAACTGTCGATTTTGCAACTGCTGCTTCAGCCTTGAAACATACTATAAAAGGAGATGCGAATATTTCAAGCAGAGAACAGATAGAAAGCCTCTTAAGAAGTAGTTTTGAAATTAACAGATAGCTTAAAGGTTACAGATTCATAATTTAACAGAAGATAAATTTTATATAGTATAATCCTTCAAATGAAACAGTATTAGTTGATTGCATAAATTTAGTTTTATATAATAAAACAACAGCACAAAAAAGCAGCGGCTGATTTTAGAAAGAAAGCTAATAAAATACTGGCAAGAAATTTAAAATAGAATATTTGAAGTTATGTAGAAGAAATGTACGTTTTCTAATTTTAAAGTAAATGATTAACTTGTAACACTAATTTTAAAATACCACAGGAGCGTTTAGGCTGAGGTTTCCTGTGGTATAAATATTTTGTATAAATTAGTTATAAAGCAAATTTTAAACTTTCATGCTATTTGTGTTTATATTGTGAATTTTTAAATTATTTTCCGATCTTCTGGAATTCAAATCGTTTTCTATTTGAAAAAGCGTCTTTTTATCTATTTTATATCCAAAGGTGAAAATTATACCTCCTAAAAGAGAAAGGATTGAGGGAATCACTATGCATACAAGAATAATACCAGTGATTGCAGAAGCAGTTTGCTGAGTGTTAGGAACATAACCTGTTGCAGCTAGAACATAACCTGGTATCGCTCCTCCAAAACCCATTCCAGCTTTTGTCACGAAAGAACTAAGTGATGCAATTGCACCTTCAGCACGTTGATTGAATTTCCATTCAACGTAGTCAGTGTTATCAGCTTGAATACCATAGTTAAGTGCCATAGTTAAACCGCCGCCTATAGCGCCTATAATAGAGCAAATATAAAATAATTGTAAATTTGTAACGTTAATAAGTCTAAGTAAAGGGAATATAGCTGAAATTAATATGCCTGTACAGAATACTGCTTTTTTTCCAAATTTATTACTAAGAGGAGCGGAGAATATAAGGCCTGGCATCATTCCAGCAACTGATAGAAGACCAACAACACTAAGTACTTCAGGTTTGTGCAGGATATAAACAGCAAAGTACATTCCAGTAGCACTAGTTGCTGCCATACTGATTCCACTAAATAATGAATTTAAAAATGCAACCGCAACAGGTCTTAATGATATAATTGGGAATATGTCTTTAAATTTATATTTTTCTTGCTCTATAGGCTGGATTCTTTCTTTAATTCCTAAAGTACCAATAATAGATAAAGCTAAAACTAAAATTACTGCAATCCATACTAATGTGATATAACCTTGTTTAGGATTTGAAGATTTTGCTATAACAAGCGGAGCTGCAATATTAAAGCCCATTATTCCTATCATATAAAAAGTTCCCTTAATAGAACTTAAAGTGTTTCTTTCATTTGCTTTATCTGTCATTACAGGAATCATGCTGTTTAATGGAATATCCATAAAGTCAAAGGTAATTCCTATTAATAGGTATGAAATATATACTATAATAAGTTTAGCTCCAGGAATTAAAAGAGGTCCAAACCAAAGCAGCAGGTAATTTAAAGAACATATAATAGAACCTATAATTAAATAAGGTCTAAACCGTCCCATTTTTGTATTTGGAAGATGGTCTACGATAAATCCCATAATTGGATCATTAATTCCGTCTAATATACGTGCTAAAAGAAATAATGTAGCTACTGATGCTGAATTAAGACCAACCACATCAGTATAAAATATTAGTAAAAAAGAATTTACAAGTGCCATTATTGGAATATTTCCTAAATTTACAAGAGCAAAAGCGCTTTTCTCAAGAAAATTAATTTTCTCACTATGTGTATTTTTGATAATCATGTGAACCTCCCCAAAAATTATATAATTTTATTATGTATGATATAAAATGAGAATGTTTTATATGTCTTAATATGCACCTCCTTTATTTAATGTTAATAGTTTTAAAAAAGATTATATTTATGTTGTGTTTAAAAATGTTTCTGCTAAAATAATATGTTGTTTTGAAAAAGTTTACTATAACGAAGTTATATAACAAATATGACCATTTTTTATATTTAGAATTATATAAAAAATGGTCATATTTTAATTAAAATGATTTTTTCTTATAAAAAAACAGCTCTAATCAGAAATAGTTTGAATTTTTTCTGAATTTTGCAGGTGTTACGTCATATTTCTTTTTAAATATCTGATAAAAAAAACTCATATTTGAATATCCTATTTTATCAGCTATTTCAGCAATAGACATATTAGAATTTTTTAATAGAAAATATGCTTTTTTAATTTTAATTTCTTGTATAATTTCTAAAAAGGTTTGACCGGTAAATTTTTTAATTATAGTACTTAAATAACTTGGATTAAAATAAAAATGTTTAGCTGTAGATTCTAAAGTGGCAGTTTTATAATTAGTTTCTAGATACATAATAATGTCAGAAATTTTAGTGTTTTTTAATGTTAAATAGTTCTGTTCATTAATTCTATTTTTGTAGCTGCGCATTAATTCTGCAAAAAGTACTATCAAATAACAGTTGATTACTTCGTTTGAGCATAGATTTTTATCGTAATATTCGCATAGAATATTAGTCATTATCTGTTTTACATTGCTGCTTTTATCATAAGGGAAAATAATATATTCATTGAATTCTTTGCTTTGATAAATAGAACGAATAAAGAAGCTGGATAGTATATCGTTTTCAGATAGTCTGCACAAAAAAGCAGTATCAAAATAGCTTGTATCCAAAATGCAGTTGATAATAATATCGTTCTCATCAGCAATTTCTATGCTATGCTTTACATTAGTATCTAAGAAGCATATATCACCTTCTTGTAATATAACTTTATTACCATTTATTATCTGATTACATTTTCCCGAATAAACAAATATTATTTCAATATAGTTATGGCTGTGCTCCATTACTTTCAGAAAACGAGGATGTATGCTGAAAAAAATTTTTTTATTAAAGTCTAAGGTAGAGTTTGCCTGTTTACAATCCTCAGGAGGAATAACAGTAATGATTTTATTTAAGTCGTCATTAAAAATAAGACTCATATGTGGAAAATTAATAGATTCATTACAATCAGTTTCAGATAATTCAAAAATTGAAGGAATTAAATTAGGAGTTTTTAAAGCTAATTCTTCAAGGTGAGTATGTTTTCTTAGAAATTTGTCTAATTGCGATTTATTCATTTTGCTGTACACCATCCCTTGACTAGAGGAAATTTAAATATTTGTAAAAATATAGTATCACATTTTAAAAACATTGTATAGAACATAAAAAATAGTCACAGTATTAATGAAATCTAGTCATATAAAAACAATATATAGGTTTATACAATTTAGATAAGACATTTAATAATTAGATATAAATTTAAATTGGGAGGGATTTCTATGGATTTATTAAAGAAAAAATTTGAAAAGCCAGAAATAGAGTACTGGCCGGAAGTAAGGTGGTGGCTGGCAGAGGGGTTTCATACTGATGAGACGTTGAAAAAAGACATTCAAATGTTATATGATGCTGGATTTGGTGCTGTTGAATTCTTGGCAATGGATGAGCAGGGAGCAGATTCTTCACGCTATGGCTGGGGTTCTGAAGAATGGATTCATGACTCACAATTAATTATAAAAGAAACTACCAAGAAAAAAATGGGTGCTAGTTTAACAAGTGGTACAAACTGGTCAAATGCTAATCTGACAACTATCACTCCAGATGATAAGGCTGCTGCAAAAGAATTAGACTTTACTGTTGAAACAGTTGCGGCAGGACAAACCCGCACAGGTATTTTAGAAAAAGTAATGCCGGCAGAAAATCTTAACTCTGTATTCCATACAGCAAAATTTAGTATTCAAGAATTAATTGCTGTTGTTGCAGTAAAGCGTGTTTCTAAAAAAGAGAATAAAGTTTACTTAGATAAAAATACTGTAATCGTATTAACTGAAAAGGTTGAGGGTGAAGGAGAAAATAGAACTCTTCATTGGACAGCACCAGATGATGGAGAATACGAACTTTTTACTTTCTGGATGCACGGTACTGGTCAAATTGCTACTCCTTCAGTCAGTGTTTCATATACCATAAATTATTTAGATAAGTATGGTGTAGAGGCACTTATAGATTATTGGAACAAAGAAGTGATTACTCCTGAACTTAAAAATTATATAAAACAAAATGGAAGAGTTCAGATGTATATGGATTCTTTGGAGTTGTCTACTTTTGGTAAAGGAGGTCAGCTCTGGGGATATCATCTTTTAGAGGAATTCAAAAAACGACGTGGGTATGATCTTACTCCATATCTTCCTTTTATAATAAAAATAACTAATAATATGATGCCTTTTGGACCTTTTAATTATTATTATGAGGATGATGATACAAAATTTATTGATAAAGTACGCATTGACCTTTATCAAACAATGACAGAGCTTTATATGGATAATATGCTTAAACCGCTTCAAGAGTGGCTTCATAGCATAGGAATGACACTTCGCGCAGAAATATCTTATGGTCTGCCTTTTGAAATATCTCAGCCTGGAAAATATGTAGATGGTATAGAAACTGAATCTTTGGAATTTGCATCACAGATTGAACCATTTCGAAATTTAGCTGGACCTGCTCATCTATATAACAGATTATATTCAAGCGAAACTGGTGCAACTATGATGAATTACATGATGGGACTTGACTTTTATACTCAAATTATTTTTACACAATTTGCAGCAGGGGTTAGTCGTACAGTACTTCATGGTTACTCAAGCATTGCAGGAATTGAAGACTCTACTCATTGGCCTGGACATGAGGGAATGTGGCCAATATTTTCTGAACGTTTTGGATGTCGACAGCCTGCTTATCAGCATTATAATGATTGGACCACAATGCTGGCTAGATATCAAATGATTTTAAGGCAGGGAACTCCACGTGTAGATATTGGAATTTTAAGACTTGATTATAACTTTAATAATATGTATATGATGTTTGATTTTAAAGAAAAGTCTCTTTATGAAAGCAGGCTGCTACGTGCCAATGAAGGAATATATTGGAAAGATATGATGCTTCAAAATTCAGGCTATACTTATGATTACTTTTCTCCACAAATTTTAGAGGAAGATAGCATTGAGTTTAGAAATGGGGTTATTGCTCCTAATGGACCTGGGTATAAAGCCCTTATTATTTATCAAGAGGGATTGCCGCTTTCAAGTGCAGAACAGATTTTAAGATGGGCAAAGGAAGGATTACCTGTAGTAATTGTAAATGGAGCTACCGAAACACTTCACTTTGGTATTAATAAAACTCATGCTAAAGCAGCCAGTATGACTCCATTTAATGACAACATGAACGAGAGATTGGCTGAAGTTATGAGTGAAATGAAAGCATTATGCAATGTACTTGAAGTAAATGACCAAAGTCAAACCTGCAACGCTCTTATGTTACTTGGAGTATACCCTCGTGCTAAATTTTCTGAGCCAAATAAAAATATTCTTACTTTTATGAGAGAAGATGGGCATATTCGTTATCTTTATGTATATAATTATATGTACACTGATAAGGAAAACTTCACTTGTAAGATTGCTATAGATGGTATAGGTAAGCCTTATGAGTTTAACTGCTGGACTGGAGAAATTAACGAATTGGGTATATATAGCTATGATAATGGATGTACCATTATTGAAATTACATTACAGCCAGGTGAAGCTACAGTTATTGCTTTAAATCTTAGTGAAAAAGATAAGGTATATGCAGTATCCAGCAATGCTCATAAAGTTTTACAAGCTTCAGGTAAGATATTTGTTCTAGCTTGTGAAAGTGGAACTTATAGAACAGAATTAAGTGATGGTTCTGTTGTAGTAAAAGAAATTGAAGTGCCAGATAATATTGACTTAAAGGAATGGTATCTTGAAGTTGAGGATTGGAATGAAGGTGAAAAAGTTACTATTCAAGAGGATAGAGGACTTGGTTATGTAACTAAGGAAGTTTATTATGAAACAAAGAAAACAAAGATACAGGTAGGAAAAACAGAGCTTAAACCATGGAAAGACATTTCAGCTGTTGGAGAAGAAGTTTCTGGTGTGGGGTATTATACAACAACTTTTAAACTGCCTGAAACTTGGTCAGAAAATAACGGTGCATATCTTAAAATAGGTTCTACTAATGGTAATTCAGCAGCTGTATATGTAAATGGTAAGAAAGCTCCTGCAGTTGATTTTAATAGCTTAAAGGTGGACATTAGTGAACTGTTAGTTTTAGGGGAAAACATAATTAAGGTAGAGGTGTCCAGTACACTAAACAATCGCTTAAAAGCAAGAGGTTATTATGATAAAATTTTGAATTTTGAAAGTATGATGAGCGGGGGCATTGAAACAATTAAAACTGATTTTCAGGATTATGGTATGACAGGAGAAGTTACTATAGTTACTTATACTATTGACAATATTTTTTAGTTGTAACTTAAAATGTTTTAATGGAAATCTCTTTTTGTGATTTGGCTGTAATTAGAGATTTCCTTTTTAATATTTAAAATTAAAAAGAAGGTTGAGTGATATAATGGTTATTTATATCAGCTTGCAAATTTAGTTACGGGCTTTTATTTTGTTTTTGTGTTATAATATATGATGCAATTAGAAACTAAAGAGGTATAAGTTATATTACTTTTTATGATAAAATAGAGGAGGGAAAACTTATGGGAAAATGTGACAGCTGTGCAAGTAAGGGAAAGTGCGGAAGTAGTGAAAATACTTGTTCAGTGATAGTACCAAGTTACGGCAGCATTAAAAATATAATTGGAGTTATGAGCGGCAAGGGAGGAGTAGGTAAATCCACAGTTACAGGAATACTTGCCACAAAGCTTAGAAGTCTAGGTTACAAGGTTGGAGTATTGGACGGTGATATTACAGGTCCTTCAATGCCAAGATTTTTTGGTATAAATAAAGAAAGAGCAGCAGTTCTTCCAGGAAAGAGTGAGGAAGAGGCTAAGTTTGTACCAGTTGAAACTTCTACTGGTATAAAGGTAATTTCTTTAAATCTTTTAACAGAGGAAGAAGAACAGCCTGTTATTTGGAGAGGTCCTATATTGACAGGGGTTTTAACACAGATGTATAGAGATACAGATTGGGGAGAACTTGATTACCTTTTAATAGATATGCCTCCAGGAACAGGAGATTTAGCGTTGACAGTAATGCAAAGTATTCCGCTAACTGGAGTAATTATAGCTGCTACACCTCAGGATATGGTAACTATGATAGTTAAAAAGGTAGTTATTATGGCTCAAAAAATGAACATAAGAGTATATGGTGTAGTTGAAAATATGTCTTATATTAAATGCAGTTCCTGTGGCGAAAAGCAAAGGGTGTTTAGTAAAAAGTCAGCAGGGGAGCAGGCTGAAGCTTTAGGAATACCTCTAATTGCAGAACTTCCTATAAATTTAGATTTGGTAGAAAAAATGGAAAGCGGCGAAGTTGAAGAATTTATTAATAGTTCATCTGAATATAGTGATTTATTAGGAAATTTTATGAGAATAATTTAAAGTTGAAAGAACAGATTCTAAGTTTTAGGGTTTGTTCTTTTTTATTTTTGTAATAATTTATTTTTTTCAGGGTACAATATAAATATTAATGTACATAATTTTATTTTGTACTTATTTTAAGTAAACGGAGGTCGTATTATGAAAGCAAATGTAGATAAGGAAGCATGCATATCTTGTGGATTATGCCCATCGTTATGTCCAGAAGTTTTTGAAATGGAAGATGACGGAAAGGCTGGAGTTATTACAGATGAAGTTCCTGAAGGTGCAGCTGATTCCGCTAAAGAAGCAGAAGAATCCTGCCCAGTTAATGCAATTTCAGTTTCTTAATTAAAAAAGTAAGCAGATGTTGTATTCATCTGCTTACTTTTTTATTAAAGTTCTGTTTATTACATTGTATAATTCATTGATTGGCAGCAGAGCTAGTATTATAATACATAAAAGGCCTTCAGGACCTATATAGCTTAAGTTATACCAGAAAGAGTAAGCTGCTACAGATTGTCCAGCCTCAGCGTAGCTTCCATAGAATACAATTCCGGATATAAAATGAAATAAAAATCTTCCTATTAATGCAAGTACAATTCCAAATATCATTTGTACTTTATTTTTGTCTTTAAAGTATCCTGCTATTCCTAGTGCGGCAAATGCAAGAGGGTAATCAAAAAGTACTTGTACAGGATGCAGTATATATGGACCAAGTAAAAAGTCCAGCAGACCAAATAGAAGTCCTGTAAGTATCCCTATTTCAGAACCATAAAATAAACTTATAATAAATATAGGAACCATGCTGCCAAGTGATACGCTTCCTCCATTAGGCAATTGATAGAATTTAATCATCTTTAAAACTGTACCTAATGCAAGAGCCATACCTATATGAGCCATAATTTTAGTAGTAAGCTTTACTTTTTTTACTTTAATAAGCACGAAAGCTAATACTAATAAGCCAATTAGTGCAAATATAGCTACAGGATGTTTTGGCACTTCAGCAAAGCCCTCTTCTATAGATTTCAAATCAATGCCCTTAAATTCAAAGTTAAAGCCGTTTAGAAAATTTGTTGATAAAAAAGTGTTCATAAAATACCTCCTTTTTATGTTGTGCTAAGAGGCAGCAATAAAAAAACCGTATCCAGATTGGAATACGGTTTTAAACTACACTAAAATCGCTTTCCTACGCTGGTATTATCCAGATCAGGTATGAGGGTTAATGAAATTCTTCATCTCTCAGCCTAAAGGCACCCCTAGCACAATATTTTCTTCAACAAATATTATATTAAATTTATAATGATTGTTCAAGATAAAATTTTAAGCTTAAAATATTCCATTAGATATTTTATGGTTTGTCATTGAGGTTGAATCCATTGGTATATTTATACTAGTACCAGTTTTGATATTGGAAGGCAGATGTGCTAGGCCAACACATATATTTCTGCCATCTTGAAGAGAAACATAAGCCTCTGCTTGATATATATCTATAACTACGCCTTTCATTAGTCATCCTTTCTGTTCTTAATAGTTTTATCTATTTCAGGAACGGTTGTTAAGTTTTTCTGAACAAAATCTATTCCTTCTCCAATAGGGCCTTTACGTTTGCTAGCCATTGGAAACTTACCAACGATTCCTTTTGCACTCTTTCCTGTACCCATAATTATCAACTCCTAATCTTATTATCTTTTACTTTTATATTTTTTGATTATTTAAGCTTTATTATTCAATAACATAAGGTTTTTCAGTTTTTTTAACGCTTTCTCTTTTAATTTGGTACAAGTTGTATAGTTAATTGCTTTTAATTCAGCAAATTTTTTCATTGTATTATTGCTGAAATATATATGTTCAATAAGCTCTCTTTCCAAAGGCTCAAGCTTTTTAAGAGCAGCATGCAGTTCTTCTATGCTTTCTTTTAGTAAAAAGTCTTTTTCTATATCTTCATCAGAAACAATATTTTCAATAAATTCGATACCTTCATCAATCTCCTTGTTTAAGCTGATTGCTCCATTATACCTGCTTTTTTGTCTTATTTCATAATAAAAGTTATTTTTTATAGCAGAAGTTACATATACTGTAAAGTTATTATTTTTACTAAAGTCAAATTTACGTATTGCTTTTATTAAAGTAGTATATCCAATTTGAAGCAAATCCTCAGTATCATAGCCGGAAATATATGTTTCTTTAGCAAGTTTACAGATAAATCCCTTAAACCTATTAATTATTTCTTCATAAGCTTTATCATTGCCTTTTTTAGCTTCTAGTACTAATTTTTCTAATTCCATTAAAATACTCTCCTTAAATATAGGGCCCGTTAATTTTGCTAGCAGCTATATGATAAATTATTCAAGACTATTTGTATAAATTTAACTTTTTAATAAAGTGTATACAAACATGTGTTCCTATAAATTTAAATTAATAATCAAAGGAATTTTTAATAAAATTAATAATAAAAATTTTCTACTTTTTATTTTGTATTAGATTAAAATATTACAAAAAACTCTGAATTAATTTTAAATATTTTATTAAATGTGTATGTATATTTATTGTTTTAGTTTATAATTTGTAATGTATATATTTATTAAACATGGAGGAATGTAATGAAAATTGCAGATATAAAAGTTGGAAAGGTTAGCATTGCTTTGAAAAAAACTTTTAAAACTGCTTTAAGAACTGTAGATAGGGCTGAGGAAATAGTTATAAAGGTGATTTCTGACAGCGGTGAAGCTGGTTTTGGAAGTGCAACGCCAACTGCAGTAATAACAGGAGAGATAGAATCGTCTATAGAAGGTGCTGTTAAGGGTATAATAAAACCAAAACTTATAGGCATGGATATAGATAATATGGAGGGAATAATGAATGTTCTTCATAGTTCTATTATTAAAAACACAAGTGCTAAAGCTGCGGTAGATATGGCTGTTTATGACTTGTTTGGGAAAAAATATAACATGCCTTTGTATAAGCTTTTTGGAGGCTATAGAAACGAAATAACTACAGATATAACTATAAGCGTAAATTCTCTAGAGGAAATGGTTAATGATTCAATAAAGGCTGTTCAGCAAGGCTTTAATATTTTAAAGATTAAGGCAGGAACAGACTTTAGTATGGATATACAAAGAATTAAAGCCATAAGAGATGCAGTTGGAGGAAATATAACAATAAGAGTTGATGCCAATCAAGGCTGGAAACCCAAAGAAGCAGTAAGAATCATAAGAAAATTTGAGGATATGGGTCTTAATATTGAGCTTGTGGAGCAGCCTGTTAAGTACTGGGATTTGGAAGGATTAAAGTTTGTAACTGAAAATGTGGAGACTGATATATTAGCCGATGAGGCTGTTTTTAGTTCTTATGAGGCTTTGAAGGTAATACAGATGAGAGCAGCGGATCTTGTTAATATAAAGCTTATGAAATGCGGAGGGCTTTATAATGCAGCTAAAATAAACAGCATTGCTGAAACTATGGGGATAGAGTGCATGATTGGCTGCATGCTTGAAAGTAAGATAGGTATTACAGCCGCTGCAAGTTTTTCAGGTGGAAAAAAGAATATAACTAGAGCAGACCTTGATACAGTTAATCTAATGTTAGAAGACCCTGTAATAGGTGGAGTAAGCTTTAACAAAGATAAAATTTTACTTTCAGATGCTCCAGGACTTGGAATTACAGATGTACAAGGATGGGTGGAATTAAGTTAGGAGGAAAGAGATGTTTGATAATAAGAAATATAAGTATGCAGCTTACTACATTATAGGAGCAGCAATATTACTTATGATTATAAATTTTTTAATAGTAGATTTAACTACACAAAGCATTAAATATAATGAGTTTTTGAGTCTGATTTCAGAAAAAAAGGTAGAGGAAGTTCAGATATCAAATGATAGAATAATTGTTATTCCTAAGGTTGAAGAGGGACAAAAGAAGAAAATATTATATACAGTTAATGTTAACGACCCTAAGCTAGTAGAGAAGCTGACTGCCGCAGGAGTTCAATTTGGAGGAGTAGCTCCAAATAACAATCCAATTAAAAATTTCTTCTTTAATTGGGTGCTGCCTATAATACTTTTTACCTTTTTAGGAAGACTTATTTTTGGAAGACTGGATAAAAAGTTTGGCAGCGGAGTTATGTCCTTTGGGAAAAACACTGCAAAGCTTTATGCTGAAAATGAAACAGGAAAGACTTTTGCAGATGTAGCAGGACAGGAAGAGGCTAAGGAATCCTTAGCAGAAATAGTAGATTTTCTTAATAACCCTAAAAAATATGCAGAGATAGGTGCTAAGCTTCCAAAGGGGGCTTTATTAGTTGGACCGCCAGGAACAGGAAAAACTTTGCTTGCAAAGGCTGTGGCTGGTGAGGCAAAGGTTCCTTTCTTTTCAATGTCAGGTTCTGAATTTGTAGAGATGTTTGTTGGTATGGGAGCTGCTAGAGTCAGAGATTTGTTTAAACAAGCGGCAGAGAAAGCTCCATGCATAATATTTATAGATGAAATAGATGCTATAGGAAAGAGCAGAGAAGGTAATTTAAGCGGAAATGATGAAAGAGAGCAGACATTAAATCAGCTTTTAGCTGAGATGGATGGGTTTGATTCTAGTAAGCCTGTAGTAATACTTGCAGCTACTAACAGACCAGAAATACTTGATAAAGCACTTTTAAGACCTGGAAGATTTGACAGAAGAGTTATTGTAGATAGACCTGATTTAAAAGGAAGAGAAGCTATTTTAAGAGTTCATCTAAAAAGTGTTAAATACTCTAAGGATTTAGATGTGGAAGCTATAGCAAAGGCTACTCCAGGTGCTGTAGGAGCAGATTTAGCTAATATGGTAAATGAAGCAGCACTTAGAGCAGTTAAAAACAACAGAAAAGAGATAATACAAGAGGACTTGGAAGATGCCATTGAGGTAATAATAGCAGGTAAGGAAAAGAAAGACAGAATTATGTCTGACAAAGAAAAGAAAACCGTAGCTTTCCATGAAGTAGGTCATGCACTTGTTGCAGCACTATTAAAGGGAACGGATCCTGTTCATAAGATAACTATTGTTCCAAGAACTATGGGAGCTTTAGGTTATACTTTGCAGCTTCCTGAGGAGGATAAATATCTTATTACAAAGGAGGAACTCTTTAATGAAATAGCAATACTTCTTGGAGGCAGAGCTGCAGAGGAAGTAGAGTTTAATTCAATTTCTACAGGAGCTTCAAATGATATTGAAAAAGCCACTCAGACTGCAAGAAGCATGGTATCAATGTATGGTATGTCTGAAAAATTTGATATGATGGGACTTGAATCTCCATCAAACAGGTATTTAGATGGCAGACCAGTGCAAAACTGCAGTGCAGAAACTGCAGCGGCTATAGACGAAGAAACATTAAAAATAATTAAAGAGGCACATAAAACAGCTATAGATATTTTGAAAAATAACAGGGAACTTATGAGAAAAATTGCTGAAAGACTTTTAGAGAAAGAGACTATCATGGGTGATGAATTTATGGAAATGGTAAGAGAAGTCAGGGGAGAATAGAGGAATTAAAGAGGTGATAGGGTTGGAAATTAATGATTTAAGTCTGGAAAAAGAGTTAAGCATTGAAAAGGAAATGCAGCTTAATGTTGAGAAACAAAAGCTTGAGGAAGTTATTTCTCTTATAAATAAAGAAATATTAAATTATGTTGAAAAAAGAAAAGATGTTTCTAACTATATTCAGGATTATAGAAAAAAGGTTTTAGAAGAGTATAGAGATGATGAAGATAAAGTAATAGAATATTTCGATCATGAAAGGTTTGTTAAAGAAGAGGCTTTTAAAACAATTGACAGAAGACTTAAGGAACTTACAATACTTCTTTCTGCTCCTTATTTCGGAAGAGTTGATTTTAAGGAAGAGAACTTTGAAGGTGTCGATACTATATACGTAGGAAGGTTTGGGATGACTCCAGAGGGCGAATATGAACCTGTAGTTGTAGACTGGAGAGCACCTATTTCTTCACTCTTTTACACAAGCAGACTGGGAGAAAATTCTTATATGGCGCCTGCGGGAAGGATAGATGTAAATATACTTTTAAAAAGGCAGTTTATAATTAAGAAGGGTAAACTTCTTGGAATGTTTGACTCAGCCTTAGATGTTAAAGACGATATTCTTCAGATGGTATTAAGTGGAAACACTACTTCCAAGCTTAGAGATATTATAATGACTATACAGGAAGAGCAGGATAATCTGATTAGACAGCCAAAGGATAAAACTATTGTAGTTGATGGTGTGGCAGGCAGCGGTAAAACTACAATTGCTCTTCATAGAGTTGCTTATCTGCTCTATAATTATAGAGACACTCTGCAAGACAAGGTTTTAATACTTGGACCTAACAGCATTTTTATGGAATACATAGGAACTGTGCTTCCAAGCCTTGGAGAAGTAGGTGTTAGGCAAACTACTTTCAGAGATTTTGCTATAGATATATTAGGTATAAGCAATGTAATGAATTTTAAAGACTATATGGAGAAAGTATTAAAGAATGATAAAGAGTTTATAAGTGAAATAATTCATAAGAGTTCTATGGATTATGTAAAAGAACTTGATGATTTTATAACTAAGCTGGATGATGAATACTTTAAAGTTCAGAGTGTAAAATTCTACGATAAAGTTGTCGCAGACAAAGAAGAGATAGAAAAGTTATTTAAAGATTATTATAAGAATATGCCTCTTTTTAGAAGAAGTAAAAAGATAAAGAGAATAATATACTTAAAGCTTAGAGATGTAAGGGATGAAAAGGTAAGAAAAATACAGAAGGAATATAATGAAAAAATTTCAAAGCTATCAAAATCAGAACTTGAAATTCATGAAACTTCATTAAATTTAATGAGAAAAATTCAAATAAGAGAAGTTATCTCTGAAGTTATGAGAGCTAAGAAAGAATTAACGTGGATTAATAATGCCGATTGTTTAGAACTTTATAATGAATTTAATGGATATAAAAAATTAACTCAAGATGATTTAGCTCCTGTTTTATATCTTAAAATCAGGCTTGAAGGTTTAAGAATAAAAGAAGAAACTAAGCATGTGGTAATTGACGAAGCACAGGATTATAGTGCGGTACAGTTTTTAGTAATAAAAGAGCTCACAAGATGCAGTTCTATGACTATAGTAGGAGACAGCAATCAAAGATTACTGCCTCTTAAAGGAATAACTCCTATGTTAGGTATTGAGGAGATATTACCTGCGTTAACTGTAGAGTATTTTAAATTAGATAAAAGTTATAGGTCTACTAAGGAAATAATGGAGTATGCTAATAAGTTTCTAAAGGATAACAGAATAGTTCCTCTCGTAAGAAATGGAGAAGCTGTTATTGAGGAAACAATAAGCAGCGAAGAGGAACTTATTGATAAAATCTACGATGCTCTTCACAAGCTTCAGCAAAAAGAATATGAGAATATTGCAGTACTTTGCAGAGACCTAGAAGAGACGGATAGAATAGGAAAGGTTTTAAAAGAAAGAGAGCATGTTAAAGTTATAGATAGGGAAGATATAATTTACACAGGGGGAATTGTAGTAATTCCTTCCTATTTTGCAAAAGGACTTGAATTTGATGCTGTTATATTAGTTCAGGATACTAAAAGAGAAGGAGAAAGCAAACTAAACTATGTAATGGCTACCAGGGCATTGCATGAATTAAGAGTGTTTAAACTATAATTAAAGTAGTCTGTAAAAAGTTAATACTTTTTACAGACTACTTTAATTTTTTTCTTTATTGAATCTCTACAATATCACTTTTGTCTATAATATTCCACCAAGTATTGCCTGGATTTAATGGAATTTTTGTTCCGTTCTCATCCGTTAATATTGTTTGAGAATTTAAATCTTTTTTAGACCATTTCATTTTAATGTATTTTCCATTGCTTATTACATATCCATCGCCTTGACCTGTTAAAGTTATATCAACGAGTATACTATCCTTTTTCTGTTTTATGCTGGTAGCTTGAATTACAATATTGGTAAAGGCTAAAGGTCTGGCATCTTCTTTATTTAATGAGGCCGTTCCGTTCATAGATTTATAATATTTACCATCTTTATAGGTGTAGGAAGTGCTATAGTATTTGCTTAACTTTAAATTTATATTAATTGCAGTTTTAAAGTTTTGATTGTTATTCCAGAAACTTTTATCAAAAGAAAACTTAACATTTACTGGTTTATTATATTTTCTTGAAACAATAGCATCCCTAATTCTATCAGCAGAGGTATATAAATTGTGAGGAGCTTTTCTGTCTCTTTCTCTCCAATAAAAACCTGTATATGCAAATTCATTAAGAGACATGAGTTTGTTTTTTTGTATCATCTCGTCTGCTTCATCACTAGCCCCGCAGTGTGCAAATGCAAGGTTATATTCCCGTGATAAATTTAAAAAATAAGAACGGGCGCTTCTAATAGGGCCTATTTTCTCAGGGCTGTTTTTCTGAAAAATTGCAATAGTTCTTGGTATGCCGCCTTCAGCCATAGTTTCGTATACGATATCTGCATCAACAAGTCCGGATTGAGGTCTTGCATCTTTTGAATTTTCTATTATAGCCATAAAAGGAACATTATTATAGGTTTTTTCGTCAACTTCTTCTCCAGTGAAGGGAGCAAAAAATTCAGCCTGTTTTTTGTTTGGTTCTTTAATAAAATTATTTACAGGGGCAGCAGGTTCCGTTTCAGAGTTTGACTTAGATGGAACTTGGATTAAATTCTTTTTAATTTTAGAACATCCAGCAGATACACTAAGTGTTAGGCTTAAAAGTATTATAACAGTAAATTTGCTTTTCAATTTTATCATCTCCTAATATAGCATATTATACCATATTTATTATAATATATAATTTTATTTCCATATATTCATTTTTAGTTTTGCACACTCAATTTATATGAGTATAAAGAAATTTAATTATTATTAAAAAAGAGTAAAAATAAGAGGTAATTTAACCTTAAAGGTGATAATATTGTTAAAAGCATTTTTTAAAAATTGCTAGAAAAGAAATCCTGCATTATAATATTCCAAGAACAATATATTGTGTTCGGGGAGGAAAAAATATGCTACATGTTGTGAAGAGAGACGGGAGAAGGGTTGAGTTTAATTCCGTCAAAATAACTAATGCAATTAAAGGGGCAGCAGAAGAAATTGCTTATAACCTAAAAGAAAGTGAAGCTGTAGAATTAACTCAAAAAGTTATTAAAAAGATTGAAGATTTATGTAAAGAAGAAGTGGCTGTGGAAGAAGTGCAGAATATAGTAGAAAACATACTATCTGAGAGCGATTATAAATTGCTGCAGACTACATATTCAAATTATAGAAAAGAAAGAAACAAAGTTAGAGAAATTAAATCAGATTTAATGAAGGCTATTGAGAGAATTGGGGTAGAAACTGATCGCGATAATGCAAATGTCGGAAATAATTTCAGCTCTAAGCTTTTAAGAATAGCCAGTGAATCGAATAAATGGCATAACTTAGCAATGATGCCGAAACATCTGGCAAAGGCACATGAAAATGGAGATATTTATTACCATGACCTTGATTCATATAATCTGACTACTAACTGTTTACATATACCTACAAAGGAAATTCTTGAAAGAGGTTTTAATACAGGCTATGGAACTATAAACAGGCCTAAACGTATTGAATCAGCGGCTGAATTATCCTGTATACTGCTGCAGGGAACACAGAATGATATGTTTGGGGGCCAGTCTCATCCTGATTTTGATAATGATATGTCAGTTTTTATAGAGCCTACAAGACAGGAGATAAGAAAGGAATTAATAGAATTAGGGTTAGAAGGAAAAAAACTTGAAGAGGCAGTGGAGAAAAAACTTGTAAAAACTGTTCATCAGGCTATGCAGGGAATAGTTTATAATCTTAATACAATGCATTCACGTGCAGGTAGTCAGGTACCTTTTTCCTCTATTAATTTAGGAATACCATATAGCAAGGATGCTGCTTTAGTATGCGAAGTATTTCTTAAGGAGTATGAAAAAGGGTTAGGTAAAGGAGAACAGCCAATATTTCCAAATATAATTTTTAGAGTGAAAGAAGGAGTAAACAGAGAAAAAAATGATCCTTATCATTACCTTTACAAATTAGCTTGCAGGGTTGCAGCTAAGCGAATGAACCCAACCTTTATGAATATAGATTCTGACTTTAATAAGGCATACTTTGATAAAGGATATATGCCTGCTACAATGGGCTGTAGAACTTATATAATGTCCAACATAAATGGAGAGCCAGGTACTAAAGGTAGAGGGAATATTGCTCCAACAACAATTAATCTTCCTAGACTTGGGATACTCGCTAAAGGTGATATAGATAAATTCTTTTCATTATTAAATGGTAAATTAGAATTGGCAAGAGAAGCATTAATGCACAGATATGAGGTGTTAAAAAAACTAAGGGTTAAGGATTTGCCTTTTGTTGCAGGTCAAGGACTTATGAAAGGTTCAGAGGGACTATCCCCTGATGATTCTATTGAGCCAATTTTAAAACAAGGAACTTGGGCTATAGGCTGGATAGGTTTAGCTGAAACTCTTGTTGCATTAACAGGAAAGCATCATGGAGAAGATGAAAAAGCAAGGGAACTAGGAGTTAAAATAATAACTCATATAAGAAATTATACAGATAAACTTACTAAGGAGACAAAACTTAATTGGAGTACTTACGCAACACCAGCTGAAGGTTTAAGCGGCAGATTTATACTTCAGGATAAGAAGGTTTTTGGAGAAATAAAGGGAGTAACTGATAAGGATTATTATACTAACAGCTATCATATTCCAGTTGGGTTCCCTATATCTATAAAAGATAAGATAGACATAGAAGCACCTTATCATAAGCTGTGCAATGCAGGGCATATAAGCTATATTGAACTAGACGACTACCCTACAGAAGATATTATCATGGATATATTGGATTATGCTTATAAGCATACTAATATAAGTTATATAGGTATAAACTTTCATATAAGGTATTGCAGAGACTGCGGTACTTACTTAAAAAACGGTGAGCACAAATGCAGATGTGGAAGTTATAATATACAAGGTGTTTCAAGAGTAACTGGGTATTTAAGCTTAGATGAAAGATTTGGTGCTGGAAAAAATGCTGAAAGAAAAGACAGAAAATCACATACAGAAAGCCACGCCAGTGTTTATAAAAATGTGAATTGTTAATAAAGCCTTACTGTAAATGTGGATAATTTTTATTAAATTGCAGGTGAGAACTGATGAGTTTTGATAAAAAAATAAGACTAGCGGGAATACTTCAAGAAAGTCTTGTAAATGGTCCAGGGATAAGAAGAGTGATTTTTGCACAAGGATGTCCCCATAATTGTAAAAACTGTTTTAGTCCCCACACTCATTCTTATGATAAGGGAGAACTTATGGATATGGATATTATTATTGAAGATATAAGAAGAAACCCTCTACTTAAAGGAGTTACCTTCAGTGGAGGAGAGCCTTGGGAGCAGGCAGATAAGTTTTCCTATATAGCTAAAGCAGTAAAAGCTATGGGACTTAGTGTATGGTGCTATACGGGGTATACTTTTGAATATATACTGCAGCATCATAATAAAAAGAGAGGCTGGAGTGAGCTTTTAAAATATGTGGATGTGCTTGTAGATGGGAAGTTTGAAGAAGATAAAAAAGATTCTGCGCTTAGATTCAGAGGTTCAGCCAATCAGAGAATAATCGATGTGAAAAGCAGCATTGAGGTTATGGGAGCAGTTGCATTAGATTTAGACAAATAAAAACCAAGCAAAAATTGCTTGGTTTTTATATTAGAAACAGATAAAATGTTAAAGAAAAAATCTTTTTGTACGATTATTACTTTATAAAAACAATGTTGTATTTGTAAATAGTATGTATAATTAAAAGTTGTTACATAAGCAGGAGGAAAACCATGGACAAGATGTCGTTTTTAGGATTAGTGCTGGCTGTTGGGTTCATACTATATGGAATACTTTCAAGCGGCTCTATATTTACATTTATTGATCTGCCATCAGTATACATAACTATTGGTGGAACTTTTGGTGCACTTTTATTAAGTACTAAAGGGAAAAATGCAAAAACTTTGTTTAAGCTTTTCAGTCTGGTTTTTAAAGAAAATAAGTCAAATGATGAAGAAATAATTAATAATTTAGTAGAATGGTCTATGAAAGCAAGAAAAGAAGGATTATTATCATTAGAAGATACGATTGAAACAATATCAGACAGTTTTATAAAAAAAGGAATGATGATGATAGTAGATGGAGCAGAACCAGATACTATAAAAAATGTATTAGGTTTAAAAATTAGAGGTATTATAGAAAGACATAAAAGCAATAGAGGTATGTTTGATACTGGAGCAGCTTTAGGTCCTGCTTTTGGTATGATTGGTACACTTATAGGTTTGGTTAACATGCTTAAGACGCTATCAGACCCATCTACTATAGGTCCTCAAATGTCAGTTGCCTTAATTACAACTTTTTATGGTTCACTTTTGGCGAATGTAGTATTTATGCCTATGTCTAAAAAACTGAAGGCTAAAACAGAGGAAGAAGTATATCAAAAAGAGATGATTATAGAAGGACTTTTAAGTATACAGGCAGGAGAAAATCCAAATACGCTAAGGGAGAAAATGTTATCTTTCTTAGATGATAAGACCGCTAAGAAGATGGAACTTATGAATAGTAAAGAAGGAGAAAAATAATTTCAGGAAGGAGGTAATGTAATGGCTGATAATAATTATAATGTAGATGATGACGATAGTGCAGGCGGAGGGGAATGGCTTGCAACTTATGGTGATTTAGTTACATTGCTTCTATGTTTCTTTGTTCTTTTATATTCCATGTCTACTATAGATAACCAAAAGTTCAAAAAGGTTATTGCTGCCTTTAATTCAATGGGTATTATAGGGGAATCGGGAAGTATAAAGCCTGATACAAGTCAAGGTGATTCTTTAATAAATCTTGAACTGAATAATGAGGTAGAAGCTGAGAAGCAAGAAGAGATGGAGGATATATATAAAAAGGTTAAAGAACTAGTAGACAGCAATGGATTAACCGAAAATATAGATGTTGAAAAGGTTCAGGAAGGAGTCCTTTTAAGATTTAAGGATAAGGCGTTGTTTGATACAGGCAAAGCAGATTTAAGGGATGATTCAAAAAATACATTACAAAGGTTTGCTGTAATACTTAGACAGTATAATAAAAATATTAGAATAGAGGGACATACAGATAATGTGCCTATAAAAAATAGTATGTTTAAAAGCAACTGGGAATTGTCGGCAGCAAGGGCTATCAGCGTAGTTAGATACTTTACTGAAGAGCTTCCGGAAGGAGAACGGTTTGATTCTAAAATATTTGAGGTGGCAGGATACGGCGAGTATAGACCTATAGCTCCTAATGACAGCGAACAAAACAGACAGAAAAACAGACGAATAGAAGTAACAATATTAAAATAAATATTGTATAAACTGTTGGAACGAGATGTTTTCCAGCAGTTTTTTCTTATAATATATTTATCTTTAAATAAATATAACATAAGAAAAATGGCATACTAATCATAGATAAAAGCTTTTATATATTTTTGGAAGGTTATCCATAGTTTACTTAATAAGGATGTGGCATATATGAAGATAATTTCTCTTAGAGTATACGAAGGAAACAATATGAAAAGAAAAAAGAAAATAATAAACATATCTATTGAAAATGCCTGTGATGCAGATATAAAAAAATACCTTAAAAACTATTTTAGAGTTTCCTTTTTATTGGGTTTTAAAGAACAGTTTGTAGATATGGAGAAAGAAGGAAAACTTTATAGTTTATGGGTTACATATACCCAGGAGGAAGTTTCTAAATATATATTATATAACATATCCTATGATATAGATAATACAGAAAAAATAGTAGAAAAAGCGGATAGTCTTGTTAAGCGAGGATTTCTGCAGGATATAATAATTGCTTCTCAAAATAGATGTCTTCCAGTAATAGAAATAAAAGAAGATTTGTTTCAGCTAGGATATGGAGAGAGTTCTGTAATATTAGGAAAAGAATTTCAAAGTTATGAAAACATGATAAAAGTTGAAATATCACGAAACAGAAAAAATTTATGGAAGTATTTAAGATATACACATATTCCAAAAGTAGATGGAAAAGTTCTTTACGGTATAGAAGAAATAAAAGAAATAAAAAATTTTAAATATCCTATAAACTTAAGAAGTATAGATAAAAAAGCAGATATTAAGATAACTATTAGTGATGAGGAAGAGCTAAATAGAGTTCTTGATAATGTTATGAAAATGTACACAAGAGTTTTTGTGTATAGTGGAGTGGTTAAATATAGAATCATTTGTTACAAGGGTGAAGCAGGTGTAATTCTTAAGAAAGAAAATGGATATAAAGTAATTGAAATTAGTGATAGAAGCTTAGAAATACTTGAAGTTGTAGAAACACTGCAAAAACTGAAAGATTTCTGTAAAAGGATTTACAGCAGTATATGTATTGAATTTATGTATATAGATGTTCAGGAAGATGATGGTCTTAAAGCTGTAGATTTAGGTTGTGTATTTGATGTAGCAGAAGAACTTAAGGATACAAAAGATAAAGTAATTGATTATTTTATTAATTCATTAATAAAAGAAGGCGTAGGGCTGATTCCTATTTTTTCAGTCACGGGAACTAACGGCAAAACTATTACTTGCAGACTTATAAATCATATACTAAAAAACTTAGGGTTTAAAACTGGATTAGCTTCCGCAGGTTTTTTAAGTGCTAGGGAGATTTTATCTGATAAAGAAGTGGAAGCAGCAGTTGTAGAGATTGATGGAGCTTCTATTTATAAAGAAGGTCTCGGCTATGAAAATGCTAAAGCAGTAATTATTACATCTGTTTCTGAAGATTACATAAGTACGGAAAGAGTTAATAACTTAAATGATTTAATAAATATAAAAACTGTAGTTTTAGATGAACTTGATAAGGGGGGGAAAATTATTATAAAAGCTCAAAAAGAGTTAATGGAATATGTAATAAATAAAGAGAATGTATGTCTTTATAATGTTGATAAAAATGAACTTATAATTCAGCATATAAAAAATGGAGGAGAAGCATTTTATTTAGAAGGAGAATATATAATATGGAACAATAAAGGTAATATAAAGAAATTATCAAATGTTAAAGAGTTTCCTTTTACTCATGAGAGTTATTCAAAGGAAACTGTATTAAATATAATGGCTGCTGTAGCATCAGTATTAACTGTTTGTAATAATGTAGAGGAAATAACAAATATATTAAAAAATTTTCACTGTGATTTATATTTTAATCCTGAAAGACAATACATTGTTTAGATGTAGTTTATATAAGTTATTAATAAATAATAAAGAAAAATATAGGTTATATTGGACAGGGGTTAGATTTTACATATTAAGCTTGATATTGTTGTACAAATTTATCAATAATAATATAATAGTTTAAAAGAGAATTGTTAAACATTGAGGTGTAATATGGAAAACAATATAGAGCTTAAGAAAAGTAGTGATATAGAAGTGTGCAACTGCACAGAAGTCCATAAAGATTGTGTAGGGTGTGTAAAGGAAAATATGCTTAAAGAAGACACTTTTACAAGTATAGCTGAACTTTTTAAGGTGTTTGGGGACTATACAAGAATTAAAATAATATATGCCCTTTTAAAAAAGGAGCTTTGTGTTTGTGATATAGCAGAAGTGCTAGGTATGAGTCAGTCCTCCATATCTCATCAGCTTAGAGTACTAAAGAGTGCAAGGCTTGTAAAGTTTAGAAAGGAAGGAAAAGTTGTATATTATTCTTTAGATGATGAACACATAGGAAATATTTTTAATGCAGGGCTTGAACATGTAGAGCATGAATAGTTTTTATAAAAATAGAGAGCATTTTGCTCTCCATTTTTATGCTTTAAAGTCTAAAATTTTAACTACATTTGTACCTTCAAGTTTACCTTCTAATTTTAATGTACTGGAGTGAATGTTTTCTCCGTTTTTCATATGGATAAGAAAAGTCTCAGCACCGTCAATTGGGAAGGAAATAGCTGAAGTTTTAAAATGCATTGGAATAACAATCTTTGGATTTAAAAGTTTGCATACTGCAGTAGCTTCTTTCCCATCTATTGTATAGTTACCGCCAACAGGAATTAAAAGCACATCTATTTCCCCTATTTCATCTGCATCTTGAACTGAGAGTACATGCCCTAAGTCTCCTAAATGGCATATCCTGTAGTCATCCATTTTAAATACGTAAATTACATTTTCTCCTCGTTTTGCACCCTGAACCTTATCGTGATAAGAAGGAATTCCTTTAATGTCGATATCACATACGTGAAAAAAACCAACTTTATCTAAAACAGCTGGATTACCTGTAAGTTTTTCCAGGTAATCATGATCAAAATGATGATGGCTTATAGTAACAACATCTGCATGACCATTAAATACTTTATATCCAACACTTTGATCAAAAGGGTCTGTAAGCAGTGTTCTTCCCTTTGAGTCTTTTACTAAGAATGAAGAATGACCAAGCCAAGTTATTTCCATATAATTGCACTCCTTTTAAAACAATTAAATAATACACTTTATATTATACCCTAAAAATAGCTTTTAAAAATTTAGTAATGGAAATTTTATATATATTAAAATATCATATAAAAGTACAATACAAAGCCGCTTTATGATAAAATACAAAGTGAGTATGATAATATTCTAGTATTTACATACAATAATATTAAATGAAACAGTTTATTGTGATATGAAAGGAGAAAATTATGGAACTTATAGTTCTTGGTAATTATGGTCCTTTTCCAGCAGCAGATGGAGCTTGTTCTGGTTTTTTGCTAAGAGATGAGAATACTAATATTTTAATTGATTGTGGAAATGGTGTTATGAGCAGACTTCAAAAATACTGTAAAATAGAAGATTTGGATGCCATAATGCTTTCTCATCTTCACAAAGATCATTGCTCAGATATGGGAGTTTTAAAGTATGCAGTGCAGATAAAAAAGAATCAAAAGATTATGGATAAGCCTATAGAAGTTTTTTGTCCAGCAACGCCTGAAGTAGAATTTAATGATTTTAATATAGAAGGTATATTTAACACTCATATCATTACAGATAGAATGCAGATTAACGTTAAACATTTTGTAATTACTTTTTATAAAACTATTCACCCCGTTGAATGCTATGGTATGAGAATAGAAAAAGGGGGCAAGGTATTTGCTTATAGCGGAGATACCGTATGCTCCAGTAATGTAATTAAATTAGCTGAGAGTGCGGATTTATTTTTATGTGAAGCTAATGCTACAGAAAATTTAAAATCAAAAAGCAATGTGCCCCATCTTTCTGTTAAAGAGGCATGTGATATAGCTAGAAAGGCAGGGGCTAAGAAGCTTCTTTTAACGCATTTTTATTTCGAAGAGTCTAGAGAAAATTATGCTAAAGATGCAGAAGGAGAATTTGAAAATATAGAATTATCTGAAGAATTAAAGGTGTATAAAATTTAGTTAATTTTTAAACTATTCTTGAAAAAATAAATATATAGAGGTAAAATTATTATAGTGGTTTAAGTAATGATATAAATATTGAAAATGTTAATAAAGATAAATTATAGTTCAGCAGTTTTAAAATTGTAAACGGCTGAGCTATATTTATTTTGAATTAATAACATCAAAAATATGGGGGGACTAAAAATTATGGTTTCTATTCATTTCTTATTAGATTTAGCAATAATACTTCTGTCAACTAAGGTACTTGGCTTAATGACTAAAAAATTTCATATGCCTCAGGTAGTGGGAGCATTGCTTGCAGGTGTAATATTTGGTCCCGCTATGTTAAATCTGGTACATGAAACAGAATTTATTACTAATTTGTCTGAACTTGGTGTAATAATTCTCATGTTTTCAGCAGGAATGGAAACAGATATTAAAGAACTTAAAAAGTGTGGAAAGGCATCCTTCATAATTGCATTATTAGGAGTTATTGCTCCTCTTTTTGGAGGATATGTTGTGGCATCAGTATATTCAGGAGATTGGGGATTAACCAGCTTGTCATCACCAGTTTTTTTGAGAAATGTGTTTATTGGCGTAATACTTACAGCAACTTCTGTAAGCATTACAGTTGAAACTCTGCAAGAACTGGGGCGGTTGAAAACCTCTTCGGGTACTGCGATTATGGGAGCTGCTGTTATAGATGATATTATTGGTATAATAATATTAACTATTATTACAGGAACAGCAGACAGTAATGTTAATCTGTCATTAGTGCTTTTAAAAATATCAATATTTTTAATACTTGCAGTTGCAGGCGGATTAGTTTTTTATAAGATTTTTAATTGGATGTGTAAAACACAAGGGCAAAAGAGAAGAATTCCTATAATGTCATTTGCTTTCTGCCTTATACTTGCATATATTGCGGAAGAATGGTTTGGTGTAGCTGATATAACTGGTGCCTATGTAGCTGGAGTAATTTTAGCAAATACTATGCAGGCTGAATATATAAGCAAAAAGTTTGAAACTATTTCATATATGCTGCTATCTCCTATATTCTTTGCTGCTGTAGGTCTTAAAATAACTATAGGCACAATGGATAATAATATGATTATGTTTGCTGTTGTATTGCTTTTGGTTGCTATTTTTACAAAGATTGCAGGCTGCGGGTTAGGAGCTAAAATGTGCAGATATAGTAACCATGAGTCTTTAAGAATAGGAGTGGGAATGATTTCTAGAGGTGAAGTTGCTTTAATTGTTGCAAATAAAGGAGCTGCAGTTGGACTTATGGATGAAAAATTTTTTGCACCAATAATCTTAATGGTAATTATAACAACTCTTATTACTCCAATACTTTTAAAAGTTGTTTATTCTAATAGAGTTGTAAAAAATAAAGCAGCATAGAAATATATTAAGTATTATTTTATAGCAAAGAACAACTGCGAAATAATTTGACAATTTAAATATATTGTAATAAAATAAAGAAAAATGATTTTTAAATGGCTTTGACAAGGAAAAGTACTTAAATACTGAACTTAAAGAGAGTGGGGACTGGTGGAAACCCATAGGGATAATTTAAGGAAAATCACCTTTGAGCTGAGAACTGAAAATTTATTGGGACAGCACTTTTTGGTGTGTCGCTTTACATTATTAGGTGTATCCGTAATCCTGCGTTAAAGGATAGAGTATTATTGTACTTGAACCATAGGTGGTATAGCGAATTTAACTTCGTCCTTTTGGGGCGGAGTTTTTTATTTTTCTAAGTTTATTTAAAGAATTTATGATCATAATTAAAGTAGTAATGAAAGGAGCAGGTGTTATGTACAAAAAAGTGGATTCTTCAAAAGGCTTTGTTGGTATGGAAAAAGACATACTTAAGCTTTGGGAAGAAAAAGATGTTATTAAAAAAAATTTTGACATGAATCAAGATGGAGAATATTTTACTTTTTACGATGGTCCTCCAACAGCTAATGGAAAGCCTCATATAGGGCACGTAGTAACAAGAGTTATTAAGGACTTGATTCCAAGATATAGAGTTATGAAGGGCTATAGAGTTCTAAGAAAAGCAGGCTGGGATACTCATGGACTTCCTGTTGAGCTTGAAGTTGAAAAATCACTAGGTATTTCAGGAAAGCCTCAAATAGAAGAATATGGTGTAGAAGATTTTATTAAAAAGTGTAAGGACAGCGTTTTTACCTATGTTGAGCAGTGGAGACAAATGACAGAGAGAGTTGCTTATTGGGTAGATATGGAAAAGCCTTATGTAACTTATCATAATGACTATATAGAGTCAGAGTGGTGGGCATTAAAGCAAATGTGGGATAAAGGTCTTATATATAAAGGACATAAGATAGTTCCATACTGTCCACGCTGCGGAACAGCGTTATCCTCTCACGAAGTTGCTCAAGGTTATAAGGATGTTAAGGATGCATCTATATATGTTAAATTTAAGGTTAAAGGCGAAGATAAATACATATTAGCTTGGACAACAACCCCTTGGACACTTCCAAGCAACGTTGCTCTTGCTGTAAACAGAGCCTATACCTATGTAGAAGTTAAAAATAATGGAGATAATTTAATACTTGCTAAAGAACTTTTAAATAAGCTTGATGGTGAATATGAAATAGTAAGAGAATTTAAAGGTTCAGAGCTTGAAGGAGTAGAATATGAGCAGCTCTTTAAGTTTGTTACTCCTGATAAGAAAGCTTTTTATGTAGTTCATGCAGATTATGTAACTTTAACAGATGGTACTGGTGTTGTTCATACTGCTCCAGCATACGGTGAAGAAGACGCAATAAGCGGAAGAAAATATGATCTGCCTATGATAAATTTAGTTGATTCAGAAGGTAAGTTTGTACCTGAAGTTAAGCCATGGGCCGGAATTTTTGTTAAAAAGGCTGATCCTAAGATTATAGAATACCTTAAGGAAACTGGAAATCTCTATAAGGCAGAAGGCTTTACTCACTCTTATCCATTCTGCTGGAGATGCGATACTCACTTGTTGTACTATCCAAGAGAATCCTGGTTTATAAAGATGTCCTCTTTAAGAGATAAGCTGCTTGAAAATAATAATAAGATAAATTGGCTTCCAGATAATGTTAGAACAGGAAGAATGGGTAACTTCCTTGAAAATGTTATAGACTGGGGTATTTCAAGAGAAAGATATTGGGGAACGCCGCTTCCAATATGGGAATGCGAATGCGGCCACAGAGAAATGATAGGCAGCCGTGAGGAATTAAAAGCTAAAGGCAAGAATGTACCAGAGGATATAGAGCTTCATAAGCCTTATATAGATAATGTGTACTTAGATTGTCCTCACTGTCATAAGGAAATGAAGAGAGTGCCAGATGTTATAGACTGCTGGTTTGATTCTGGTTCTATGCCATTTGCTCAGCTTCACTATCCATTTGAAAACAAAGAAATATTTGAGAAAAATTTTCCAGCACAGTTTATATCAGAGGCTGTTGACCAGACAAGAGGATGGTTTTATACACTTCTTGCCATATCTACAGCAATTTTTGATACCAATCCTTTTGAAAACTGTGTAGTGCTAGGACACGTACTTGATAAAAACGGACTTAAGATGAGCAAGCACAAGGGTAATGTATTAAGCCCATGGGTAGCTCTTGATAATGAAGGTGCAGATGCTACAAGATGGTATTTCTATACTTCAAGTGCTCCATGGCTTCCATCAAGATTCTATGAAGAAGCTGTTATAGAAGCACAAAGAAAGTTCTTGAGCACTCTTTGGAATGTGTATTCCTTCTATGTGTTATATGCTGAAATAGATCAATTTGATCCGACAAAGTATGAAAGCTTTGTAAGCGGAAACGTAATGGATAAATGGATAATGTCTAAGCTTAATACTTTAGTTAAAACTGTAGATGATGATTTGGCTAATTACAGAATAACTCAGTCTGCACTTGCAATAGAAGGCTTCGTTGATGAATTATCTAACTGGTACGTAAGAAGAAACAGAGCTAGATATTGGAGTGAAGAGTTAACTGATGATAAAGTTGGAGCATATGTTACTTTATATAGAGTTTTAAAGACACTTAGCTTAGTTGCTGCTCCATTTGTACCATTTATTACAGAAGAGATTTACCAAAACCTTGTAGTAGGTTTAGATAAAAATGCTCCTGAAAGTGTTCATTTATGCCATTGGCCAGCAGTTGACGAGTCAGCTATAGATAAAGACTTAGAGGCTGAAATGGATTTGGCTTATAAGGTAGTTAACCTTGGAAGAAGCGCAAGAAATGCTGCTAACATAAAGAACAGACAGCCACTTTCAAAGATGCTTTTAAGCACAAAGGTACTTCCAGAGTACTACAGCGACATTATTAAAGATGAGCTTAATATTAAAGAGCTTGAACTTGGAGCAGATCTTTCTAGGTATGTAAACTTTGAAATAAAGCCTAACCTTCCAGTATTAGGAAAAGCTTATGGAAAGCTGATACCTGGAATCAGAAAAGAAATTTCTTTAAAAGATCAGATGGAATTAGCTCAAACTATTCAAAATGGAGGAACTGTAACTATTAATGTTCAAGGAACAGAAATAGAATTAAACAGTGAAAACCTGCTTGTAACTATGCAGGGACTTGAAGGTTATGCATTTGCTGGAGAGGGTCAGATAGGTGTTGTACTTGATACTCATATAACAGAAGAGCTTAGAGAAGAAGGACACGTAAGAGAAATCATAAGCAAGATTCAAAATATGAGAAAAGAAAGCGGTTTTGAAGTTGCTGACAAAATTATACTTTATGTTAGCGGCAATGAAAGCTTAGAGAAGGTTGTTAAAAAGTTTGAAAGCCACATTATGAGGGAAACTCTTGCTGCAGATGTAGTTTATAATGCAGAGAAAGAGTATAATGAAGCTAATATTAATGGTGAAAAGTTAGGATTAGCTGTTGAAGTAGTTAAATAAAAATCCGTAAAAGCCGAGGGAAACCTCGGCTTGTTTATTTTGTCAAAATAAACAATATTTTTACCTGTTGCAATATTTTGAAATTTAATGTAATATAAATATGTGATAATATTTTAACAATGTTTACGGGGAGGAATATGATGAATAGCTTAATTGATTACGGTACACTAGATGATATTCTAAAAAAACATGAATTTAAAGCTAGTAATATTATTGGTATACTTCAGGATACTCAGGAAGTTTTCAGGTATTTGCCTAAAGAGGTATTTACATACTACTCAGAAAAGCTCGGTGTAAGCAGAGCAAAAATTTATAGTGTTGCTACTTTTTATGAAAATTTTTCTTTAGAGCCGAAGGGAAAGTATATAATCAAGATATGCGATGGAACTGCATGTCACGTTAGAAAGTCTATTCCTATATTAGATAGACTGAGAAAAGAGCTGGGGCTTTCTGAAACTAAGCATACAACTGACGACTTAATGTTTACAGTGGAAACGGTATCCTGCCTTGGTGCCTGTGGTCTTGCTCCAGTTATAACTGTTAATGAAAAGGTATATGGTGCTATGACTCCGGATAAGGCTTCGGAGCTTTTGAATGAGCTTAAGGAGGGAAAATAGTATGCTTAGCAGTAGAAATGATTTAATTCAAATGGCGGATATTTATAAAAGAAGCCTTGAAAAACAGACAAAAAAGATTCTTATATGTGCAGGTACTGGCTGTGTTGCGGGAGGAGCGTTAAAAATTTATCAAAAATTTATAGAAATTATGAAACAGAAAGGAATAAACTGTGCTATAAGTCTTGAAAAAGAACCTCATGACGAATCTGTAGGGATTAAAAAAAGCGGGTGTCATGGTTTTTGTGAAATGGGTCCGCTTGTAAGAATTGAGCCTTGGGGTTATTTATATATTAAGGTTAAACCAGAGGACTGCCATGAGATAATAGATAAAACTATAGTTAATGGTGAATGCATTGAAAGACTTGTTTACAGCAAAGATGGCATAATATACAAAAAACAGGAAGAAATACCTTTTTATAAAAAACAAACCAGACTGGCTCTTGAGCATTGTGGTCATATTGATGCAACCTCTATAGAAGAATATATTGCAATAGGCGGGTATAAAGCTTTTGAAAAAGCTTTATTTGATATGGATTCGGATGAAATTATAAAGCAGATAGAGGAATCAGCATTAAGAGGACGTGGAGGCGGAGGATTTCCTGCTGGGCGTAAATGGTCACAGGTAAAGCGTCAGCAGGAAGAAATTAAATATATAGTTTGTAATGGTGATGAAGGGGATCCTGGTGCTTTTATGGATAGAAGCATTATGGAGGGAGATCCTCATAGAGTACTTGAAGGCATGATGATTGCTGGTATTGCTTGTGGAGCTCAGGAAGGTTATATATATGTTCGTGCAGAATATCCTCTTGCTGTAAGCAGGCTTGATAATGCTATTAAAGAAGCAAGAAAATATGGAATACTTGGAAAGAATATTCTTGGAACAGATTTTAGTTTTGATATAAAGATAAATAGAGGCGCTGGGGCTTTTGTATGTGGTGAGGGAAGTGCTCTTACAGCATCTATTGAAGGTAAGAGAGGAATGCCCAGGGTAAAGCCTCCAAGAACTGTTGAACAAGGACTTTTTGGGAAACCAACAGTATTAAATAATGTAGAAACCTTTGCTAATGTACCTTCTATTATTATAAAAGGAGCACAGTGGTACAAGTCTATAGGACCAGAAAAAAGTCCGGGTACAAAGGCTTTTGCTTTAACAGGTAATATTGAGAATACAGGTCTTATTGAGGTTCCAATGGGGACAACTTTAAGAGAAGTAATATTTGATATAGGAGGAGGAATGAGAGGAGGCACAGAATTTAAAGCTGTGCAAATAGGAGGTCCTTCTGGGGGGTGTCTTACAAAAGAGCATCTTGACCTGCCTTTAGATTTCGATTCTCTTAAAAAAGCAGGAGCAATGATAGGCTCCGGAGGTCTTGTAGTTATGGATGAAAATACTTGTATGGTTGAAGTTGCAAGATTTTTTATGAACTTTACCCAGAACGAATCCTGCGGGAAGTGTGTACCCTGCAGAGAAGGAACTAAGAGAATGCTTGAAATTCTTGAAAGAATTGTTGCAGGTGAAGGAAAACTGGAAGATATAGATATGCTTTTAGAGCTTGCTGATACAATATCTTCAACTGCACTATGCGGACTTGGAAAAACTGCAGCTTTTCCTGTAGTAAGCACTATTAAGAACTTCAGAAGCGAGTATGAGACTCATATAGTAGATAAAAAATGTCCTTCAAAAACCTGCAGTAAGCTTAAAACTATATTTATTGATGAACAGCTATGTAAGGGTTGTTCAAAATGTTCAAGAATTTGTCCTGTGGGAGCAATTTCCGGTAAGATTAAGGAGGCTTATAAGATTAATGAAGATAAATGTATAAAGTGCGGTGCTTGTATTGAAGCTTGTAACTTTAAAGCTATAAAGGAGGATTAGCATAATGAGCGGACAGTTTATGCTTATAGATAATATTCCCGTGGAAATAAACGGAGAGAAAAATATTTTAGAATTAGTTAGAAAAGCTGGTATTGATTTGCCTACCTTTTGTTATTATTCAGAGCTTTCAGTTTATGGAGCTTGTCGTATGTGTATGGTTGAGAATAAATGGGGAGAAATTGAAGCAGCTTGTTCTACACCGCCTAAGGCTGGTATGGAAATTAAAACAAACACTCCACGCTTAAGAAAGTATAGAAAAAATATTCTTGAGCTTCTTTTATCTAATCACTGCAGAGACTGCACAACCTGCGAAAAAAACGGAAGATGCAAACTTCAGGATTTAGCACAGCGTTTTGGAATCAAAGAAATTAGATTTAATAATACTTCTGAAAATAGGCAAATAGATAAATCTTCTGTATCTATAGTAAGAGATAAAAGCAAGTGTATATTATGTGGGGATTGTGTAAGAATGTGTGATGAAGTACAAAATGTGGGAGCTATAGATTTTGTAGGCAGAGGTTCAAAAATGACTGTAACTACTGCATTTGATGAGCCTATAGCTAATTCAAACTGTGTTGGCTGCGGTCAGTGTGCAGCAGTATGTCCAACCGGAGCTATTGTAGTTAAAAATGATACCTCTAAGCTTTGGAAGGAACTTAGCGATAAAAATACAAAAGTAGTTGTTCAGATTGCTCCTGCAGTTAGAGTTGGAATTAGTGAAGAATTAGGACATAAAGATGGCGACAATGTTATGGGAAAAATAGTTGGAGCTTTAAAGAGAATGGGTTTTGATGAAGTATTTGACACTTCCACAGGAGCTGATCTTACTGTTTTAGAAGAAACAGGAGAATTCTTAAAAAGATTGGAGAAAAATGAGAAACTCCCATTATTTACTTCATGTTGTCCTGCCTGGGTAAGTTATGTTGAGAAAAATTATCCTGAATTAATAGCAAATATTTCAACCTGCCGCTCACCTATGCAGATGTTTTCTTCAGTATTAAAAGAGCATTACAAGCATTCTAACAGAAGAGTTGTGTGTGTAGCTGTAATGCCTTGTACTGCTAAAAAATTTGAAGCTCAAAGGGAAGAATTTAAAGAAGATGGGATTCCATGTACAGATTATGTAATAACAACGCAAGAACTCATTCAAATGATAAAAGAATCGGGAATTGTATTTAACGAAATAGAGCCTGAAGCGGTTGATATGCCTTTTGGTGTCAGCAGCGGTGCAGGTGTTATATTTGGAGTAACAGGCGGAGTTACTGAAGCTGTTATACGAAGAGTTTTGGATGATAAGTCTACTACCACCCTGCGTTCCATTGCTTTTAATGGTGTCAGAGGTATGGAAGGAGTTAAGGAAACAAACATCACAGTTGGAGATAAAGAGCTTAAGATAGCTATTGTAAGTGGACTTAAAAATGCAGATGACATAGTAAAGAAAATAAAATCTGGTGAAGTTCATTATGATTTTGTTGAGGTAATGGCTTGTCCAGGTGGATGTATTTGCGGAGCAGGACAGCCTTTTACTAAAGCAGAAGGAAAATTAAAACGAAGTGCTGGATTATATGAAACAGACAGAATGAGCAGCATAAAGCGTTCAGAAGAAAATCCTGTAATGATGTCTCTGTATTCAGGTCTTTTAAAAGGGAAAGTTCACAAGCTGCTGCATGTAAAATATAAAGGAAGGGAGTAATGTTATGATAACTTTAAGCGTTTGTGTAGGCAGTGCCTGTCATATTAAAGGTTCTTATAACATAATAAGTACCTTCCAGCAAATTATTGAAGAATACAATCTTTCGGATAAAATTGAATTAAAAGCTGTATTCTGCCTGGGACACTGCACAGAAAATGTATCTGTAAAAATAAACGATAGTGAAGTTTACAGTGTCTCAGGAGCTACTGCAAGAAGATTTTTTGAAACAGAAGTAATGACAAGGTTAAGTTCATAAAAATTTATAATAAAAGCTGTTAATCAATATTTTGACTAACAGCTTTTAATGAAACTAGCCTAATGCTACATCTAGAAACATCATTACTGCAAATCCAAGCATTGTACCTAATGTTGCAATATCTGTATTTTTTTCTAGTTGAGATTCTGGAATTAGTTCTTCTACAACAACAAAAATCATTGCACCAGCTGCAAAGGAAAGGGCATAAGGGAGAATATTCTGCATTGTTATTACAAGCATTGCTCCAAGCACGCCAGCAACAGGTTCCACCATTCCAGAAAATTGACCATAAACAAAACTTTTAAGTCTTGAATATCCTTCTCTTCTTAAAGGAAGAGATACAGAGGCACCTTCTGGAAAATTCTGAAGACCAATACCTATAGCTAGTGCAACAGCACTAGATAGAGAGGCAGAAGGAAGATTTGCACTTAAAGCTCCAAAGGCTACTCCTACAGCTAACCCTTCAGGAATATTATGTAGAGTTATAGCCAGAACCAAAAGTACACTTCTCTGCCAGCTTGTTTTTATTCCTTCTGCTTCTTCGTTTGGAAAACCAACGTGCAAATGGGGAAGAATTTTATCTATTATTCTTAGAAAAATTCCTCCAGCAAGAAAGCCGGTAACGGCAGGAAGCCAAGCAGGTTTTCCTGAGTTTTCAGCCATTTCTATAGCTGGTGCCAGCAGTGACCAAAAACTTGCAGCAATCATTACTCCAGCAGCAAAACCCATCATCACATCTAATACTTTTTTGCTGACATTTTTAAAGAAGAATACCATAGCTGCACCAGCTGCAGTTATACCCCAGGTAAATAATGTGGCAAGCAGTGCCTGAACTATATGATTTTGATTAGAAAACCAGCCCATTATTTTAGACCTCCTTAAGATAAAACAGTAATTTATATTAATTTAATCCGCTATGATAGTATATTCACTTTAGGTTGTCCTTGGTTACTAAAAGATTTAATAAACTGAAAATTTACTAAATGAATTGATTATTAAAATTTTATGATATAATATTTTTGTTTAAATTGTAACTTTTTAAATTGTAACTTTCAAGCACAAATATTAATATTCTTTGTGCAGAAATACAGGAGGGGTTTAAATGTTTAGTTCAGATGTTGATTATGTAGCTCATTACGCGGAAAAAAAAATTAAGTTTTTAAAGGAAGGTAAAGCAAACTATATAACCGCTGCAGCTTTAGCAGGGTTGTTTATTGGAATAGCATATATATTTATTTTCACTGTTGGAGCATATCTCCATGCAGGAAATTCACCTGCTTATAAAATACTCATGGGAACTTCCTTTGGAGTAGGTTTAAGTTTAGTAATGGTTGCAGGTGCGGAACTTTTTACAGGAACAAATATGGTAATGGCAATTGGTGCTTTAGAGAAAAGGACAAGTTGGATGGATGCTTTTAAAATTTGGACTGCAAGTTGGATTGGAAACCTTATTGGCTCTATAATTACAGTAGTATTATTTTTAGCATCCGGTTTAGTTAAGGGTAATTTAGCAGAGTTTATAATAGAAGGTGCTGCAGGTAAAGTATCTCCATCAGCCCTTCAAATTTTTGCAAGGGGAATATTGTGTAACATACTGGTTTGTCTTGCGGTTTGGTGTTTTTATAAATTAAAAGATGATACAGCTAAGCTTATTATGATATTTTGGTGTTTATTTGCTTTCATAACAACAGGTTTTGAGCACAGTGTAGCAAATATGACTCTGCTTCCGCTTGCAAGCATACTTTCACATGGAGCTGAGGTATCTTTAGGAGCTGTAGCTCACAATTTAGTTTTTTCTACATTAGGTAATTTAGCTGGCGGAGCATTGTTTGTTGCATTTCCATATTGGTTTATTTCTAAGAATAAGAAATTAATAGCTAAATATGAAAAAACTTCAAAAAGTGCCTGATTTTAAAATAACATGCAAATAGCTGCATGTTATTTGTTTTTATTCAAAAATTATGATAATATATCTTCATTAATAGAATAATATAGAAAAAAGTAGTATATATTAACTTGTAAAGAAGTTGTTTTATAGTTATAATTATGAGATAGAATATTAGTTTAGGAGTTGATATTGTGGCAGCTTCAATAAAAGATGTTGCAAAAGAAGCAGGAGTATCCATTGCTACTGTTTCCAGAGTTTTAAATGATGTTGATGTAGTTAATGAAGAGACAAAAAAGAAGGTTCAGGAAGCCATAAAGAAATTAGGCTATAGACCTAATATAGTTGCAAGAAGCTTAAAAACTCAGAAAAGCAGAACCATAGGTATTATAATACCAGATATTTCAAATCAGTTTTATCCTGAAATAGTAAGAGGAGCAGAAGATGTAGCTAATATATACAACTACAATATAATGCTTTGTAATACTGATTTGGATCCAGACAAAGAAATGGAATATCTTAGAGTATTAAAAGAGAAGATGGTAGATGGAGTTATTTATATGAGTAACTCTTTAGAGCCAGAGATAATCGAGCTTATAAAGAGCCTTGAGTTACCTGTTGTATTGGTTGAAACTACAGATAAAGCTAATACCTTCCCAAGTATAACTATTGATAATGATAAAGCAGCTTTTGAGGCTACTAATTATCTTATAAATAAAGGAAATAAAAAGATAGCTTACATAGGAACTCATGAAGATGCTGTTCATGCAGCTTCGTATAGATTTTCTGGTTATAAGTCTGCTCTTGAAAGCAATGGTATAGAATTTAATGAAAAATTATGCTTTTTTGGTGGGCTAAAGGCTCAAGATGGTTATGATGGTATAAATGCTATCTTTGCTAATAAAGATGTAGAGGTAGATGCTGTTTTCTGTGCTAGTGATGAGCTGGCTATGGGTGCAATAAATGCATTAAGAGATATAGGAAAAAGGGTACCAGAAGATATTGATGTAATGGGATTTAATGATATTTATAGTGCATCTATATTCTATCCAAAGCTTACAACAGTAGTACAGCCTATGTATGATATGGGTTCTGTAGGAATGAGAATGCTTATTAAGGTTATAAATAAGACAGAGCTTGCTGAGCATCATTTTGTATTACCTCATCAAATTGCTGAAAGAAATTCATGTAAAAAATAGTAAAAACCCTGTGCTAAGGCACAGGGTTTTTAGTTAAAATATTAATAGGTCAGTTATTGGCTAATTGGACTCTTCTGACGATTGTATTTCTTGTTTTGATGTAGTTTCAGACTGCTGTGTTGATTGATTTTTTTGCTCTGTAGTAGTTTTAGTTGTAGATTGCGTCTGTTTGGATTTCGTAGTTTTATTTGTTGTAGTTGTTTTTTTGTTTTGTTGGGTATTAGATTTTTGCTCATTATTATCAGTATTAGTACCAGTATCCTGAGTTTCGTAAATAAACTGATGAATATTCTTTGCAGTGGCATTTAAGTCCGCCCACAAATAATAAACTCCATTTATTTTTGTATCTCTGGAATTTTTATCCAAAGGAAATCTCTGTTGATCTATTGTAGTAATGTTTGCTGCAAAAACTTGAGCACCTAGTTTCAGCATAGTGCTTTTATCTATGCTTGTTTCTGTATAAGGTAAAATTTGAGATACAATATATGGATATTTCAGTGATCCAGCTGCAGTTACTTTATCAAATAATAAATTTAAAACTTGTCTTTGTCTATCGGTTCTTTCATAATCGCCATTTCCTACGTTTCGTATTCTTGCATATCCAACTGCTTGCATACCATTTAAAAGCTGTGGTCCAGGAGTAGTGACATAGGCAGTAGGTTTGTTTTCTCTCCAAGCCACTTCTTCCATATTTTTGTTCATGCTTGGAATTTCTTCTTTTTTTACATCAATAACAACTCCGCCAAGAGCATCTATTATTTTTTCTAAGCTAAAAAAGTCAACAAGTACAAAGTCTCTTATATCTAGTTTAAAGTTTTCATTTAATGTTCTAATAGCAAGTTGAGGACCACCGTAAAAATAAGCATGAGTTATCTTGTCCATTCCATGCCCGTTGATTTTTACATAAGTATCTCTCATAATAGAAGAAAGTTTAATTTTTTTATGTTTTTTATCTATTGTAGCTATCATAATAGTATCTGTACGGGCTTTCTCATTTGGATCTCTTCTATCAGTTCCAAAAAGAGCGATATTGACAATGTCATCATCCATTTCAACATTTAGTTCATCTTCATTTGAAGAAGGAGTTCTTACTATACCTAAATCTTCATCGGTTTTAGATATTTCTGTAATTTTAACTTTGCTTAATTGATAATAAGTATAACCTGCAAAAGAACTGCCTACAGTTACAAAAATTACAAGGAAAGAGAATAAAATTGCTTTTAATTTTTTATTTTTTGATAACTTCATTAAAGTCACTTCTTTCTAAAATAGATGTAGAATTAATACATATGGATATATACGATAATATTTTTAAAAAGTTATTATAAAAACAAATATCATTATACAATATTTTTTGTAGATTATAAACATATATTCAAAATATTCATGTTGGGATATTTTTATTTTCATATGAGTTTTGTAACAATTATAAAAAGCTTTCATATTATGAATTAGGACAAAGGTCTACTAAATCATTAATTTTAAAAAGGAGGAAACAGAGGATGGATGAATATAATTTTTTAGCAGAATTATCAAGTAATATTGGCCAAACTGTAACTATTTATACTACAAGCGGTGGAGATTCAGGTCGAGGTTTTACAGGAGTGCTAACTATGGTTAATCCTAGTTTTGTAAGATTAGTTACAAATTTAGGACCAGCACCAGGCTGTGCACTGGGAAGCTGCTGCGATAAAAATCACCGTGTTGAGCAAAGTAAAGAAGGTAATAATTTAGGAGTACAAGGAAGACCAGACTGCCGTCCTGGAGATTTGGGTTCTATAGTTGATATTCCAGTTGACAGAATAGCAGCTTTTGTACACAACTCGGTAGGAAGCAATTAATAGAAATATCTAAAAAAAAAGGGATTGATATAAAAATCAGTCCCTTTGCTATTTTTTAGCTTTTTCTACCGCTCTTTTTACAGCCAGCTTCCAATTTAATAATAGGTCTTTATTTTTTGTTGGGATACTTATATCATAGCTTTGTCTTTTTAAAACTTCATTTGTAAGTAAGTCTATGATTGATTCTATATCATCTGCAAGAAGCCGCCTACTTGTATCGCTATTATCAATGGTACTGCAGTATTTACTAATAATTTCAGTGCCTTTTAAGTCTATTCTTTTAAACATTACTTCTGTAATTTTTCCCTTTGATATAGTAATTGTTGCAATATCGTTTCCGTAATCTTTACTGTCACCTTCACCTACATATATTCCATCATTATAAAACACAGAGTTAACTATCCCTTGGTTGGAACCTTTTCTGGAAAATGAATAATTGGAATCTGAACAACTAGTAAATAATACAATTTCAAGTAGGTAAAATAAGATAAAAATATATTTTCGCATCATAAACACCACTATACTTTAGAATCTGATATTAATATTATTAGTTGTATTAAGTAAGCATATACAGTTTTCATAAAATATTTTTATAAATAGTGACAAATATAAAATAAATATCATACTATATAGCAGGACAAGAGTCCTAATAAATCTTCATTATAAGAAAGGAGGATACTTAGGATGGCAAACGGAGGTTTCGTACCTAATTTAGCAAATTATATAGGTCAAACTGTGACTGTTTATACTACAAGTGGAGGAGATTCTGGAAGAGGTTTTACAGGGGTACTGGCAATGGTAAACCAAAACTTTATAAGACTTATTACTCAAATTGGTCCAGCACCAGGTTGTGCACTTGGAAGTTGCTGTGATAAACGATTTCCAGATAACGTAGCTGGAGTTCAAGAGGATTGTGTCGATGGATTAGGAAATTATCCAGGTAATATTGCAGGTCAAGGTAATTTTCCAAACAGACAAAGCAGAATAGATTGTGATGGAAGTCGTGGTTTGGGATCAGTAGTGGATATTCCAGTAAATAGAATAGCTTCTTTTGTTCACAATGCAGTTGGCGGCGGCTGGTAACTAAAGTTTAGAAATAAGGCATCATCTTTTAGATGATGCCTTTATAAGTTTTAGTAACAATAAAGGATTTATGCTCATATTATAAAATAGCTTAATATGTAAGAAAGGATAAGATAGATGGTTAGAAAAAATATAAATATATTTAATATAAAAAAGAAAAAAAAGTGTATATATTTAAGAACGGAAACTGCATATAGATTTTCCAGCAAAATAAAAAATAATAAGTTATATTTAAATGACGATAGCTTTATTCTTTGTTTAACAAGATACATAGGACAGACAATAACTATATTTACAATTAGCGGAGGAGAATCAGGTTCAGGGTTTACGGGAGTACTTATAGAAGTTAATAAGGATTATATAAAAATACTTATAAGAGCAGCTTCTCCACCAAGCTGTACACTTGGAAACTGCTGCATAACAGAAAAGCAAGAAAAGGTTTTTGATGAAAATAATTGTGAAAAACTTACACTAGGTACTATGACAAGTATTCCAATAAATAAAATTGCTGCATTTGTTCACAACATAATATAATATAAAAATTTATATGATAACTGTAACCATTTATACAGGAAATCATAGTATATATTAGGACAAAGGTCCTAGTAATCTTGAATATAAGAAAGGAGGACACACAGGATGGCAAATGGATTTAATTTAGTAGGAGATTTAGCAAGACACATCGGACAGACTGTAACAATTTATACAACTAGCGGTGGAGATTCAGGCAGAGGTTTTACAGGAGTACTTGCTAGTGTAAATTGCAACTTTGTAAGGCTAATTACACAAATAGGACCAGCTCCAGCATGTGCACTAGGAAGCTGCTGTGATAAACATCAAGGATGCGGACATGGAGGTAATACAACATTACCAAGTGGAATAAGATGCGACGCTGATAGAGGATTTGGTTCAATAGTTGATATTCCAGTAGACAGAATAGCAGCATTTGTTCACAACGCAGTTGGAAGCGGCTGGTAAGATACACACAAGAAATTCTATATAGTATAAGGAATTGAAAATTAGCACCATCCTTATGGGTGGTGCTTTATTAATGTGCGCCCGGCATGGGCGTAATCTTGTCGGTGAAAGTCCGATACGGGGGTTGATAGTACCAACCGTTAGCTTAAGACAAGGGTGTACACCGTGAGGTGGAATCTGAAGGAAGTCGGCGGCAAAGCTCTGGTCTGACGAACAGAAACTACATATAAGGCATATGCT
>NZ_JAMSKT010000007.1 GCF_023806125.1 Clostridium caldaquaticum | reverse complement strand
TAACTTCAAGAAGTAACGCAATGAAAATGGAATACAGGTTTCTAAAACTAAAACAGGCAATAGTAGGATGGGTAAACTATTTTGCTATCGCTGATATGAAAAATATTCTTAAAATACTTGATGAATGGTTAAGACGAAGGATAAGAATGTGCTTTTGGAAACAGTGGAAAAAGATTAAGACTAAACATGATAATCTTTTAAGATTAGGAATTTCCAATAATAAAGCGTGGGAATATGCAAACACAAGAAAAGGCTATTGGAGAATATCCAACAGCCCTATATTATCCAGAGCATTAACCAAAAAATACCTCAAAGAAATAGGTTTGGTTTCAATATCTGAGATTTATTCATGTGCACATTAATTTCTATTGAACCGCCGTGTACCGAACGGTACGCACGGTGGTGTGAGAGGACGCTGAATAAAATAATTATTCAGCTCCTACTCGATTAAAATTTTAAATTAATACAATTATTTCCTTGGAAATTTTTTGAAACATTATAAATTCTTCGTAATTTTTTATGCAGTAGCTTTTGAATTAAAGTAATACAAATTATAGCAGTAATGATGTTTTTAATTTATACTAGTACTGCTTCCAACAAAAATAGCACTCTCTATTTTTACACTAGAATATTTTTTTTAGAAATAGTAAATATTCTTAGAGTATGGAATGTTTATGTATATAGTAAATTTTAAAAAAATATAATTTATTATTACAATATGAGATTCTATTTTTAGGGGGACAATAGTAATGTTTAAATCTAAAGAATGGAGATTTATAGAAAATGAAGAAAAGGATACTATTGAAATAAATATAGATATAAAAAATATAGAAGATATATTAAAAAACAATGAAAGTGCTACTTCTATAGAAGAATGCTTGAATAAAGAAATAGAGGAATATTTATTTAAATCAATAAAATGTTATCCTCTTAGCCAAAAAATAAAGCTGCTTATTATTAAGGAAAATCAAAAACCATGTAATAAAAAGTTAGTTACCGAAATCATACATAGTCACTTTTGCTATAAGCAAAAGGAAACGGAAATATATCTAAAGCAGCAATTTAGACAATGGGTAATTAACTTTGTTATAGGTATTCTTTTTTTAATACTTTGTCTTATATTAGGAGAAATATTTGATAAGTTTGCTTATATAAGAATAATAAAAATAGCAAAAGAAAGTTTAGTTATAATTGGATGGGTAGCACTATGGGAGCCAGTAACTTTTATTCTTTTTGGTTGGAGAGTTATTCATAAGGATAAGCTATATTATAGAAAGCTCTGTAACATACCAATTGAAATTGTTGAAAAAAGGTTTATAACACCAATTAAAATAGGGAAATAATAAAATTTTAAAACTAGGTAGCTACCTAGTTTTTTGAATAAATATCATAAATTTAGTTGGATATTATGTTTTTATGGTCTATAATATGAAAATAGAGCGACAATATTAAATAAAATAGGTGAGATTATGTTGGAAAGACTACAAAAGTACATGGCCGAATGTGGAGTTGCTTCTAGAAGAAAGTGCGAAGAAATAATACTTTCAGGCAGAGTAAAGGTTAATGGAACAATAATAAAAGAATTAGGTTATAAAATAGACAGGGAAAAAGATAAAATTCTAATAGACGATAAGTTAATAAAATTAGAGGAAAGAAAGCTCTATATAGCTTTAAACAAGCCAGTAGGTTATCTATCAACCGTTAAAGATGAGAGAGGTAGAAGTACAATATTAGATTTAGTAAAGGTTAATGAAAGAATCTATCCTATTGGAAGGCTGGATTATGATACCTCAGGACTTATTCTTCTAACAAATGATGGAGAAGTTTACAATAAGGTTATTCATCCTAGGCAGGTAGTAGAAAAAACCTACATAGCAGAGCTAAATGGTATTCCCTTAGAAGAAGAAATTAAAAGATTCTGTACTGGTATTGACATAGGAGGTTATATTACAGCTCCTGCAAAGTTTAAAATATTAAAGCAAGGCTCTAAAATCTGTGAAGCTGAAATAGTTATACATGAAGGAAAAAACAGACAAATTAGGAAAATGTGCAGTGCAATTAATCATCCTGTGATAAAGTTAAAAAGGATTTCTATTGGTGCAATAAAAATAGGTAATTTAAAGCTTGGAACATGGAGATACTTAACAAAAAAAGAAGTAGATTATTTGAAAAATTTATAAAATGATGGTGATGTTATGTTTAAATATGTCGGAGATATAAGTAAAATAGCACAGAATATAATTTCTTTCTATTGCAGCAATTTTAATATAGCTGTAGATGCAACTCTAGGGAATGGATATGATACTGATTTTTTATGCGAAAAATTCAACAAGGTCTATTCTTTTGATATTCAGAAAACTGCTATTGAAAATTATTTAATCAGAAAAAAAGATAATGTAATATTAATAAACGACAGTCATGAAAAATTAAGTACATACATAAAAACGGAAGTTGGCTGTATTATGTATAATCTAGGTTTTTTGCCAGGAGGAAACAAAAATATAACAACGAAGACTGAAAGTACAATTAGTAGCATAAAGGAAGGATTATATCTTTTATGCCCTGGAGGAATAATGAGTATAGCTATCTACACTGGACATGATGAAGGTATAAAAGAAAAGGATGCAATTTTAAACCTTGTAAGCAGTCTCTCTAAAAAAGATTATGGAGTTCTCATGCATTCTTTTATAAATAGAAGCTCCACATCTCCATTACTAGTAATAGTAGAGAAAAACGGTATTTAAAGCTTAAATTTATCATACTAGAACACTTATAAAATTTATCAGTATAAAAGTTGAAGTATATTTTTATTTTAATAAAATTGAAAGTTGTATTGATAAAATTTTCATTAGATGATAAACTGAAATAAATAATTCATTTATCTGTCAAATGTGAAGAAAGGATTGAAAGTAACATGGAAGAAAATAAGCATGATTTGATGCGAACTATACAAATGAAATTTCAGAGAATGAGTAAAGGTCAAAAACTAATTGCAGAATATATTTTAAAGCATTATGATAAGGCTGCTTTTATGACTGCGGCTAAATTGGGTACAAGTGTTGGAGTAAGTGAATCTACAGTAGTAAGGTTCGCAAATGAATTAGGCTTTAGTGGTTATCCAAAATTGCAAAAGGCCCTACAGGAATTAATAAAAACAAGATTAACAACAGTTCAAAGAATCGAACTGTCAAATGATTTAATAAGCGAAGAAACTGCACTAAAGGGTGTGTTAAAATCTGATATGGAGAACATAAGATCTACCCTTGAAAAAATAAATCATAAAGCTTTTGAAGAAGTTGTAAACAGTATATTTAATGCAAAAAAAATATATATAATAGGACTTAGAAGTTCAACTGCTCTAGCAGAGTTTTTAGGTTTTTATCTAAATCTTATTTTGGATAATGTAAAAGTAGTTGCATATGGTATAAGCGATATATTTGAGCAAATGATTAACATATCAGATAATGATCTGCTTATTGGAATAGGATTTCCAAGATATGCAGCCAGAACTATTGAGGCTTTAAACTTTGCACAGAGCAGAGGAACTAAAGTAGTAGCGATAACAGACAGTTTATTGTCTCCTCTTGCTGCGAAAGCTGACTACACATTAATAGCTCAAAGCAATATGGCTTCATTCGTTGATTCATTAGTTGCACCTATGAGTGTAATAAATGCACTTATTATTGCAGTAGGTTTAAGAGAAAAAGAAAAAATTTCAAATACCTTTAGTGATTTAGAAAGTATTTGGGGAGAATATCAGGTATATTCATATAGAGAAAAAGAGGATGAATAACTATCCTCTTTTATTTTTAATTATAATATGATGGCACCTTATTGATAGTTATTTTTGACATTTATTATTGAATAAATTACATTAATATATTAAATTATAATAGTAAAAGATATTCAAAAGAATGGTGGTGATTTTTTGTCCACAGTTATAGTTATAGGAGGCGGTCCTGCAGGAATGATGGCTGCAATTGCAGCTGCAGATAGACATAATGTTATACTTGTTGAGAAAAATGAAAAACTAGGTAAAAAGCTTTTTATTACTGGCAAAGGACGCTGCAATATAACCAATGCAAAAAATATTAATGATTTTTTTAATTACATTCCTAGTAATCCTTACTTTCTATATAGCGCACTTTATAGTTATACAAATGAAGATACTATGAGTTTTTTTGAAAAACTTGGAGTAAAGCTGAAAATTGAAAGAGGAGATAGAGTATTTCCTGAATCTGATAAATCTTCTGATATTATAAGCGCATTTCAAAGGGAACTTCGAAGAAAAAAAGTAGATATAAGACTTAATTGTACTGTGAAAAAACTAATTGTAAAAAATAAAATTATAGAAGGAATAGAACTTCAAGATAAATCTATTATTAAAGGAGATTATTTTATAATTTGCACCGGTGGATTGTCTTATCCAAGTACAGGTTCTACTGGAGATGGTTTGTATTTTGCAAAAGAGCTTGGACATAATATTGTTAATCCTAGACCTTCTCTAGTTCCTATAACCATAAAGGAAGAATGGGTTAAAGAGCTTCAGGGATTATCTCTAAAAAATATAGAGTTAAGCATAATAAATAAAAATAATAAGGTGCTTTTTAGAGATTTTGGAGAAATGCTTTTTACCCACTTTGGAATATCTGGGCCATTAGTGTTAAGTGCTAGCGGAGTAGTTCATAAAGATAAGCAGATTAAGGCAGTTATTAACCTGAAGCCTGCTTTAAGCTTTGAAGATTTAGATAAAAGAATACAAAGCGATTTTATAAAATATGCTAACAAAAACTTTAAAAACAGTCTTGATGATTTGCTTCCACAAAAATTGATACCTGTTGTCATAAGACTATCGGGAATTAGCGAAGATAAAAAGGTAAATTCAATAACAAGAGATGAAAGAAAAAATCTTGTTAAGCTTCTGCAAAATTTCACTTTAACTATTAACGGTTTAAGACCTATCGAAGAAGCTATTGTTACTGCTGGCGGAGTAGATATCAAGGAAATAAATCCTTCAACTATGCAGTCAAAAATAATACACAATCTTTATTTTGCTGGAGAAGTTATGGATGTAGACGCTTATACTGGAGGCTTTAATATACAAATAGCACTTTCAACTGGATATTTAGCTGGAACAAAACTAGGAGAAAGTTATTAATATAAGCTTCAAAGAATAAATATTATAAATAAAATAGAAGGTTTTTTACAATTAATCTAGAATACTTATGTTAATGATTAATAAAATTATTATAAATAATCCAGTTATAAAAAACTAATAAATAATCTTTTTTGCCCCAATTATACCTAATATGTTATTTAGAAAGGCGGAATACAATTGAGATTGTCAGTGGCCATTGATGGACCTGCAGGTGCAGGAAAAAGTACTATTGCAAAACTTCTTGCAAAGAGATTTAATCTTATGTACATAAATACAGGTGCAATGTATAGAGCTGTTACTTTAAAGGCTATAAAAGAAGATATTTCACCAGAAGATAAGGAGAACCTGCTCAAATTAATAGATAAGATGGAAATGCATTTTGAAAATGATGATTTAATACTAAATGGTGAAAATATAAGTGAAGAAATTTACTTGCCTTTTATAAGTAATAATGTTTCAAATTATGCTGCTATACCAGAAGTAAGGGAAAAGCTTGTAGCTCTCCAGAGAAAAATGGCAGAAAAATATAATGTTGTAATGGATGGAAGAGATATTGGAACTGTAGTTTTAAAAGAGGCTTCTTTTAAATTCTTTCTTACTGCAAGTGCAGAAGAAAGAGCAAGGAGAAGGTGCGACGAATTATGTTCTAAAGGAATATCTGTTAATCATAAGGAAATATTAAATGAAATTATTAAAAGAGACTATATAGATTCACATAGAAAAATAAATCCTTTAACAAAAGCAAAGGATGCTATAGAAATAGATTCGTCTTATCTTACTATTGAAGAAGTAGTTGATAAAATGTCAGGTTATATAACAAAAGGGGGAAGCTCTAATTTAGCGAAATAGTTATGGAAATAATATTAGCAAACAAAGCTGGATTTTGCTTTGGTGTAAAAAGGGCAGTAGATGAAGCGATAAATGTTAAAGAAAAGTATGATAAAAAAATTTATACTTTGGGTCCGCTTATTCATAATAAAGATGTTGTAAATCATTTAAAAAAAAATGATGTATATCCTATTGATTTAGAAGATGTCAGTGAACTTAGGTCTGGAGATGTGGTTATTATAAGATCACATGGAGTTACTCCACAGATACTTAAGACTTTAAGCGATAAAGGTATTACAATAGTAAATGCGACTTGTCCTTATGTTTCAAATATACAGCAAAAGGTTAAGGAATATTTTAATAAGGGATATTCTATTGTAATAGTTGGAGATAAAAGCCACCCAGAAGTTATAGGTATTAACGGATGGTGTGATAATAAAGCTATAATTGCAAAAAGTGGAGCAGAATTAGAAATACTTTCAAAAAAAGTATGTGTAGTTTCTCAAACTACCGAAAAGCAGGCAAATTGGGAAAGTGTGTTAAATTATATAGTTAAAAACTGTAAAGAAATAGTAGCATTTAATACTATATGTAATGCTACAGAGGTTAGACAAAGAGAAGCTGAGGAACTTTCAAAGAATGTAGATGCCATGATTGTTCTTGGAGGATTTAATAGCTCAAATACTACTAAACTTTATGATATATGCAGACAGAATTGTGCAAATACAATACATGTTGAAAATTTTAGTCAAATACCTGATAATTTTATTAAACATAAAAATATAAAAAAGATAGGTATTACAGCAGGTGCTTCAACGCCTGACTGGATTATAGAGGAGGTAATTACTAATATGAATAATGAAAATAATTTAGATGTAAATGAGCAGCTTGAGTATATGAAAGAAAATGAAGTTGCAATATCTGTAGGTCAAATTGTTAAAGGGACTATTATATCCTTAAATGAAAAAGAAGCCTACGTTGACTTAGGCACTAAGTCTGAAGGATACATATCAAAGGAAGAGATTACAACGGATGAAAATATTAAACTTACAGAGCTACTCAATATTGGTGATGAAATAGAAGCTAAAGTTATAAGAAGAAAAAATGAAGATGGATATATAGTCTTATCAAGAGTTGAGATCGAAAGAGAAAATGCTTACAAGGAGATAAAAGCAGCTTATGATAATAAGACTGCATTAATAGTAACTGTTTCTGAAGCAGTTACTGGTGGATTGGTAGCACGTTATAAGGGTGTTAGAGTGTTTGTTCCAGCATCACACGTAGAACTTTTTCATGTAGAGGATTTAAACCAATATGTGAAAAAAGAATTGGAAGTAAATATAATAGAATATAAAGAGGAGAGAAAAGGAACTAAAATTGTTGCCTCCAGAAGAGAAATTTTAAAGAATGAGAAGATTGCAAAGGAAGAGGAAACGTGGGCTTCACTTCAATCTGGAGAGAAAGTAACAGGGGAAGTTAAAAGACTTACTGATTTTGGAGCTTTTATTGATATAAATGGTGTAGACGGTCTTCTGCATGTATCTGAAATATCCTGGGGAAGAATTAATAAGCCAAGTGATGTTTTAAAAATAGGAGATAAAATAGAGGTTTATATTCTTGAGGCTGATAAGGAAAATAAAAAACTATCCTTAAGTATAAAAAAATTAATAGAAAATCCTTGGACAAATGTAGAAGAAAAGTATCCAGCAGGAAATATAGTACTTGGTAAGGTTGTTAGGTTTGCAAGTTTTGGTGCTTTCGTTGAACTAGAACCTGGGGTGGATGGATTGGTTCATATTTCTCAAATAAGCAATAAAAGAATTAATAAGCCCGAAGATGTTCTTAAAGTTGGTGAGCTTATAAAGGCAAAAATTATTGAGGTAGATAAAGACGCTAAAAAGATAGGCCTAAGCATTAAGGAAGTTGAAGATTTTTAAACTTATAAAAAAGATCACTTATGTGATCTTTTTTATAAGTTTAAACAAAAAATAAAAAGACAGAACAAAGTCTGTCTTTTGGTGGAGGAAGATGGATTCGAACCATCGAAGTCAGAGACAACAGATTTACAGTCTGCCCCCTTTGGCCACTCGGGAATTCCTCCTTAAATGGAGCTGGCAATAGGAATCGAACCTACAACCTGCTGATTACAAGTCAGCTGCTCTACCGTTGAGCCATGCCAGCAAATGGTGGACCTTCAGGGACTCGAACCCCGGACCGACCGGTTATGAGCCGGTTGCTCTAACCAACTGAGCTAAAGATCCACAAGACATTTTATATTATATATCAACATATTTTTTTTGTCAACAATTAAGTAATAAAAAATTTTAGTTTTAATATAATTTAAGTGAATAAATTAAATCTAGGAGGCTGTTTTAAAATAAACCAGAATGAAAAAAATATTTCTTCTTTTTAACTTTTTAGGGTATCTGTGACTAAACATAAGTTTTTTGTGAGGAGGTGATAATATGGAGTGATATAAAAAAGATACGTTTGAAAATTTACCAAGTTTAAAAGAAAATATAACTATAAATAATTTGTTAAATAAATACAATTTCAATGTGAAGGATATAGAAAAAGTAAAAAATGCTTACAGAGTAAGTACAAATTTAGGAACCCTATGTTTAAAAAGATTAAATACTTCTAGATATAAAAAATTAAATGCTAGTATAGTTGCAGAGGCTTTAAGAAAAAATAATTTTCTTAACATACCTAGATATATAAGGACAAAAAATGGACACTTGTTTTCACAAACTAAAAAGTCTTTATTTTATGCTGAGGAATGGATTGATGGAGAAGAATGTAATTTCAATGAAATAAATGATGCCACAAATTATGTAATACTTTTAGCTCATAGCTCAGTTTCATAAATTAACTCAAATAATAGATTTAAGAGAATTAAAAATTAAAAGTAAGACGAAAAATTATACTAAAATATTTAACAGCTATCTTTTAGATCTTAAAAAATTCAAAAAGATGATTTACAAAAAAAGTATTAAAAATAAATTTGATGCAGCTTATTATAATCATATAGAGCAGTTTTATAATATAGGAATTACGGCTCTTCATATTTTAAATAGATTAAATTATCATAGATTTTTAAAAAAAGCAACGGAAAATAAAAGCATATGCTTAAATAGCTTTAGTCATAAAGATATAATAAAAAAAACCGGAAAGTACTATTTAACAAAATTAGATGACATAAGTGTAGATATTCAAATAAATGATTTAGCAAAATTTATTAAAATGCTTATGTATAAATCCTCATATAAATGGAGTTTTTTTAAAGCTAAACAACTAATAGATGCATATGAAAAAATTAATACTTTAGATAGAGAACAATTAGAAATTTTGCTTTCACTAATAATATTTCTTGAAAAATTTTGGAAACTTGGAAAAAAGAGATACATTAAACAGAAAAAGTGGGATGAAGCTAAGTATACTAAAAAGCTCAAGCGACAGTTAATCTATATTGATTTACAACAAAGTTTTTTAGAGGAATACTTAAAATATCTAGAGAAATATTATAATGAATAAATCTTTTGTTTGACTTAAACATTTACAACAATTATACTAATAATTGAATTTATATTAAGGTTATAAGAGGATTTTTTTATGTTTAATATTATTCCTTTAAATAATAGAAATATGTATCAATTCTTGAAGTTAAATAATTTAAGAAAACATTTTAACAATCTAAATGAAGACTTTTGTCAATATTATAATAATATGAATATATTAAAACAATTTCTACTTCGTAAAAGCATTAAAATTTTATGTTACAGCAATGAAATAATTGGATATATTTGGACAACTAGCTATGATAAAAACACTAATGTTATAAAATCTATGTATGTAAAAGATAATGATGATTTTTCCCAAAAATACAATTTTATGCTTCGTTCACTTATGTCAAAAAAAAATTTAATATATAGCTGCGAAAAAAATAGCTATAACTTTGACGTATTAGAGAAACTTGGCTTTAAAAAGCTTCAAGGAACTTTTGAAATGTGTGCAAAGGTAGAAGGTTATAAATATGAAGTTTTAGACACGGATTTAATTTTTCAAGTTTTAAAAAAAGGGGAAGATGAAGAGATACGGTGTAAAATACAAAATGAGGTATTTAAGAATGAAACAAGACTGCCTCTTACTGTAGAAGATATGTATTTAGATGAGACTCAACACTACTACTTTAATAAAGGGGCAATCTTTATTAAAAAAGATAATCAATATATTGGATATGGGCAAATAATCATAAACGGACAGATTCCTACTATAGTTAATTTAGGCATACTAAAAGAATTTAGAGGAAAAGGCTATGGTAAAGCTTTAATGAACTATTTGTTTAAGCTTTTAAATGATTATGGATTTAAGGAAGTTAACTTGAAAGTATCAGCTGATAATTATATTGCTTTAAATCTATATAAAAGCTTGGGTTTTATCTTAGAAAAAGAAATTTATAAGTGGGAGTACGGCGTTAAATAAACGCCGATTTTTTATTGATTTTTTAAGTCTATATAAGTATTTAATGCAATAGACAATACATTCATAGCACATTTTAAATCTTCAGAATTTATGCAATAAGATAATCTAATTTCATTTTTACCTAGACCTTTGGTTGCGTAAAAACCTTCTGCAGGAGCAAACATAACTGTTTTATTATCATAATTAAAATCTGTTAAAATCCATCTTGCAAAGTCATCTGCATCTTCAATAGGCAACTTTGCTATTATATAAAAGGCTCCTGTAGGTTTTTTACATATAACTCCAGGTATTTTAGAAAGACTTTCAAAGGCTATGTTTCGTCTATTCTCATATTCTGATCTTACTTCTTCAAAATACGCTCTAGGAGTATTAATCAAATTAGCGGCTGCTATTTGTTCAAGTGTAGCACAGCAAAGTCTTGATTGGCACAACTTTAATATTTGACTTATAATCTCTTTATTTTTTGAAGCTACTAAACCAATTCTAGCTCCACAAGCACTGTAACGTTTTGAAATGCTGTCGATAAGTATAACTCTATCTAATATATCTTCCATATACATTGCAGAAGTATATTGTAAACCATCATATACAAATTCTCTATAAACTTCATCTGCTATTAAATATAAATCATATTCCTTTGCGATGTCTGCTAACATTCTTACTTCCTCATATGTATATACAGTTCCAGTTGGATTTCCAGGATTAGTAATTAGTAATGCTTTTGTTTTAGAAGTTATTTTGCTTATTATTTCTTTTTTATTTGGCAAATGAAATCCATCTTCTGCTTTGGTTATAAAAGAAACTACCCTAACTCCTGCAGCATCTGCAAAGCTGTTATAGTTTGTATAAAATGGTTCAGGAATTACTATTTCATCTCCATAATCACATACCGCCATTATTGTAAAAAGCAGAGCTTCACTGCCACCATTTGTAACCAATAGTTCGTCCTTTTCAAAGTTAATGTTCCATTCTTTATAATATTTAATAAAGCTTTCTAGTAAGGAATCTATTCCTTGAGAACTGGAATATTTTATAACACTTTCATTGAAGCTATTGATTCCCTGAAAAAAAGTGTGCGGTGTAACTACATCAGGTTGACCGATATTAAGGTGAAAAACCTTTATTCCTTTTTCTTTAGCCATTTCAGCATAGGAAGCTAATTTTCTTATGGGAGAAAATTGCATATTTTGTATTCTTTTTGAGACGTTCATATTCATCCTCCTTAAATAAGCCACAGTATACTGCAGTATTGTTTGTAAAATTATTCAATTGACTAAAGATTAAACGCAATTGAAATTTTCCATATATTTTATTTCATTCTATTATATTATAAAATTACAGATTAGTATAGAGGAATAATTTTAATTTAAGAAAATAAACTTTAAAAATTAGCATAAATTATATATAATATTAATGATATATGTCAAAATAAAAGCTTACATTTTGACATAGATGTACATTTAGAAGGAGAATTATAATGAATAAAGAACTAAATTTAAAATATTTTATAGAAACTTGGGGATGCCAGATGAATGAAGAAGATTCAGAGAAACTGTCAGGCATGCTTAAAACTCTTGGATATACCAAAACAGATATAAAGGAAGAAGCATCAATTATTATATTTAACACTTGCTGCGTTAGAGAAAATGCAGAACTTAAAGTATACGGAAACTTAGGGGCATTAAAGAACTTAAAAAAGAAAAATCCTAACTTAGTTATAGCTGTATGTGGCTGCATGATGCAGCAGGAAGGAATGGCAGAGAATATAATTAAAAAATATCCTTTTGTAGATATTATATTTGGAACACATAATTCCTATAAATTTCCTGAGTACTTAAATAGAGTTAAACAAGAAGGAAAATCTATTATAGAAATAATGAATAAGGAAGAAGGAATTGTAGAGGGAATACCAATAGATAGAGAGAGCGCCATAAAAGCTTTTGTTACAATTATGTATGGCTGTAATAATTTTTGTACTTACTGTATAGTACCTTATGTTAGAGGTCGTGAAAGAAGCAGGAATCCTGAAGATATAGAAAGAGAAATAAAAGATTTAGTATCTAAAGGATATAAGGAAGTAACATTACTTGGTCAAAATGTTAATTCTTATGGAAAAAATCTTCAAGGAAATATGAATTTTGCAAAACTTTTAAGAAGAATAAATGAAATTGAAGGACTTGAAAGAATTAGATTTATGACTTCACATCCTAAAGATTTAACACAAGAGCTTATAGATACCATTGCAGAATGTGATAAAATTTGTGAGCATATTCATCTTCCAGTTCAATCTGGTTCAACTAATATGCTAAAAAAGATGAATAGACAGTATAATAGAGAGCAATACTTGGATTTAGTTAACAGAATTAAAAAAGCCATACCAAATGTAGCATTGACAACTGATATAATAGTTGGCTTTCCTGGGGAAACAGAGGAGGATTTTGAGGATACACTAAGTCTGGTTAAGGAAGTAGAATATGATTCTGCCTTTACATTTATATATTCAAAACGTAAAGGTACTCCTGCAGATGAAATGGAGGAACAAATCCCGGATGAAGTTAAACATGAAAGATTTAATAGACTTATAAGTGAAGTAAATATTATATGTGCTAAAAAAAATAATGAATATCAAGATAAGGTTGTTGAGGTGCTAGTAGAAGGTTTTAGCAAGAATGATGTGAATAAACTTATGGGAAGAACTAGAACCGGAAAACTGGTTAACTTTACAGGAGATTTTGAAAGTATAGGAAAACTGGTAAAGGTTAAAATTACTGAAGCTTTATCTTTCTCCTTAAATGGTAAACAAATTTAATTTTTTAATAAAAAAGCTCTTGTTTATAAGAGCTTTTTTAAAACTACAGGAGGCAATAATATGGTATTAACTCCCATGATGCAGCAATATCTGCAGGTTAAAGAAAAATGTAAAGATTGTATTTTGTTTTTTAGACTTGGTGATTTTTATGAGATGTTTTTTGAGGATGCAGTAACTGCCTCAAGAGAATTAGAACTGGTACTTACAGGTAGAGACTGTGGATTAGAAGAAAAAGCTCCTATGTGCGGCGTACCTTTCCACGCAGCAAATTCTTATATTGGAAGACTTGTAAGCAAAGGGTATAAAATTGCAATTTGTGAGCAGCTTGAAGATCCAAGCACAGCAAAAGGTATAGTTAAAAGAGATATAATAAAGATTATAACTCCAGGAACTTACATGGACTCAGATTTTCTTGAAGATAATAAAAATAATTTTATAATGAGCCTTTATATAGACTATAAAACAAATATAGCTGGAATTTGTTTTGCAGACATTTCTACAGGAGATTTTTACTGTACTGACACTAACATTCAAGAGAGTGTTATTCTTGATGAAATATCTAAATATTCACCAAAAGAAATGCTTGTTCAAGAAAATATTGAAGAGGTACTATTACAGAAAATAAATGAAAGATTTAATATTTTATATACAAAGAAAAACGATATATTTTTTTATGAAAATTCAACTAAAAATTTACAGAAGCAATTTGCAAATTTTCATATGAGACAGTTTAGTAATAGTTTGATTAATGCAGCTAATGGACTATTAAATTATATTTTAGAAACTCAAAAAATAAATTTGTGTAATATTGATAGTCTTGAATATTACAATATAGTTGATTTTTTAAGTATTGATATTAATTCCAGAAGGAATTTAGAGCTTACAGAATCTTTAAGAGATAAGACTAAAAAAGGTTCGCTACTTTGGGCTATTGATAAAACCTGTACAGCTATGGGAGGTAGGCAGTTAAGAAAATGGATTGAGCAGCCTTTAATCAACAAGGACAAAATAGAAGCCAGACTTGACGCAGTAGATGAGCTTACAAAAAACTTCTCTCTTCAGGAAGATTTAAGAAGTTCATTAAGCAAAATTTACGATGTAGAAAGAATGGTAGGCAAACTTGCTTCTAAAAGTATTAATGCAAAGGAATTAATTTCTTTAAAAAACTCTATAGAAAAACTACCAAAGCTTAAAGATGACTTAAAATATTTTAATTCCCCAAGGTTAAAGTATATATATGAAAATTTAGATGAGCTTAGGGATATATATAATTTATTAAATAAAGCAATAATGGATAATCCTGCTGTATCAGTTAAAGAAGGTAATATTATTAAAGAAGGGTATAATGCAAATGTTGATGAACTAAGAGAAGCAAAATCTAACGGTAAGGAATGGATAGCTTCACTTGAAAGTAGAGAAAGAGAAGTTACGGGGATAAAGTCCTTAAAAGTAGGATATAATAAAGTATTTGGGTACTATATTGAAATAACTAACGCTAATAAAGCACAAATTCCTGCTGGAAGATATATAAGAAAGCAAACCTTAGCTAATGCAGAGAGGTATATTACTCCTGAGCTTAAAGAAATGGAAGAAAAAATTCTTGGAGCAGAGGAAAAACTAAACATCCTAGAATATGAGCTTTTTGTTTCTATAAGAGATAATATTGAAAATCAGGTTGATAGAATAAAGGAGACAGCCAAGTATATTGCAGAATTAGATTGTTTTTGTTCTTTAGCTTTAGTAGCTTTAGAATATAATTATTGTAAGCCTAAAATTGCGCAAGACGGTAAAATCTTCATAGAAGAAGGAAGACACCCAGTAGTTGAAAAAATGATTTCAACAGGAACTTTTGTAGCCAATGATACAAGTATAGATAATACTGAAGAAAATTTACTACTAATAACAGGACCTAACATGGCAGGTAAATCTACTTACATGAGACAGGTCGCCCTTATAACTATAATGGCTCAAATAGGAAGCTTTGTTCCAGCTAAAACCGCTCATGTTTCCATCTGTGACAAAGTATTTACCCGAATTGGAGCTTCAGATGATCTTTCTGCAGGTAAAAGTACCTTTATGGTTGAAATGTGGGAAGTATCAAATATACTTAAAAACGCTACAAATAAATCCTTAGTTCTTTTAGACGAAGTTGGAAGAGGAACCAGTACCTATGATGGCTTAAGCATTGCCTGGGCTGTTATAGAACATATATGTAATAATACAAGCATTAAATGTAAAACATTATTTGCTACACACTATCATGAGCTTACTAGACTTGAAGGCTTAATATCCGGGGTTAAAAATTATTCAGTAGCTGTTAAAGAGGTTGGTAAGGATATTGTATTTCTTCGTAAAATAATAAGAGGAGGAGCAGATCAATCTTATGGAATTGAAGTTGCAAAACTTGCAGGACTTCCTGAAGAGGTTATTAGTAGAGCAAAAGAACTTTTAATAACTTTTGAACAAAAAGGCAGTTTAAAAGATAACAAAGCAGAAATATTTAAAATTGATACTACGGTTCAGAATGCTAAAATAAGAGAAACAGCTGTAAGTAAAGAAGATAAAACTCTACAGCTTAGTTTTAATGATATTGAAAAAGAGAATTTAATAAAAGATTTAAAAAACCTTGACGTGTTAAACCTTACTCCAATGGAAGGATTTAATAAGCTTTACGAATTTATAAAGAGAGCAAAAGCTTTATGATATACGAAGGTGATAAATTGAAGAGAATTAATGTACTGGATATAAACACTTCAAACAAAATTGCTGCAGGAGAGGTAGTTGAAAGACCTTTCTCTGTAGTAAAAGAGCTTGTAGAAAACAGTTTAGATGCTCAAGCTAAAAATATAACGATAGAAATAGTAGAAGGCGGCCAAAAATCTATAAAAATTACAGATGATGGAGATGGGATACACCCTGAAGATATAGAAAAAGCATTTTTACCTCATGCTACAAGCAAAATACAATATATAGATGATATTTATAAAGTAAATACCTTTGGTTTTAGAGGTGAGGCTTTAGCTAGTATTGCAGCTGTATCAGAAGTTAATATTAAAAGCAGAACTGCAGAATTTGATTATGGAAAAGAGCTTACTATATCAGGAGGAAAAGTAAATTACATTAAAGATGTAGGCATAAATATAGGAACCTGCATAGAGGTAAAAGATTTATTTTTTAACGTACCTGCTAGGTTGAAATTTTTAAAATCTCCTCAAAGGGAAACTGCACTTATAAATGATATTGTTGAAAGGCTTGCTTTGATTAATCCGTCAGTATCCTTTAAGCTATTCAATAATAACAACAAAGTTCTATCTACATTTGCCAGTAGTAATTTAACAGATACTATTAGAACTATCTACGGCAAAAATATACAGGAAAATATTATGTATTTTGAAAATCATTCTGATATGGCATCTGTGTATGGATATATAGGTAATGCAGAGATAAGCAAAGGAAGTAGAAACAATCAAAGTATCTATGTTAATAAAAGATATATTAAAAACAAGCTAATTACTACTGCAGTAGAAAATGCTTTTAAATCTTTTTTAACAATAAATAGGTTTCCTTTTTTTATTCTATTTTTAGATATATTCCCAGAGTTTATTGATGTGAATGTTCATCCTACAAAATCGGAAATTAAGTTTAAAGATGATAGATTTATATTTAAATTAGTTTTTGATGCAGTGCATGAAGCAATTCGTAGAAACTTACGCAACAGCTTTGATATACCTTCAGAAGATATTTTCGAAATGAAACCTACGGAGGAATTTGACAGTAAGACTTTAGTGCAGATTCCTTTAGATTTAAAAGAAAATTATGTATTCAATAATAAATTATTTAAAGACAATAATAGTCTACAAGATGTCGCATACACTAAAATAGAAAATAATAATTATTTAAAGGAATCATCTGCAGATTTTTTAGTGGAGAACTCTATAATTCAAACTGAAATGAATAATTCAACAAAAATTAATTTGGAATATAAAGAAGCAAAGTTTCCAGAACTTAATGTAATTGGACAATTCAACGCTACCTATATACTTGCTCAATATGGGGAGGAGTTATATATCCTTGACCAGCATGCTGCCCATGAGAAAATATTGTTTGAAAAGTACATAGAAGAAGTAAAAAACGGTCAGGTAATTGCTCAAGTGCTAGCTGCACCGGAAGTTATAGAGTTAAGCACTGAAAATTTTATAGTTTACAGCGAAAATATAGAAATATTTAAAACTACTGGATTTAATATCGAAATTTTTGGAAAAAATACTATTAGTATAAGAGAAGTTCCTATAATACTGGGAGAAATAAGTATTAGAAGTTTATTTCTTGATATCATTGATAATATTAAGATTATGGGAACAGGAGAAGCTACTGAGGTAAAATATGATAAAATTGCTAAGCTTGCCTGCAAATCAGCAGTAAAAGCAAACGATAAACTTTCTATTTTGGAGATGAAATCATTAGTTAATAAACTAAGATTTATTAATAATCCTTTTACTTGTCCTCATGGAAGACCTACAATTATTAAAATAACTTTAAATGAAATTGAAAAGAGGTTTAAAAGGATATAATAATCAATCCCGTTATAGAAAGGAGAAAAACACTATGAAAGATTTATTAATATTAGCTGGTCCAACGGCGGTAGGGAAAACCTCTATATCTATTGAGTTAGCTAAAAGAATAAATGGTGAGATAATTTCAGCTGATTCCATGCAGATTTATAAATATATGGATATAGGTTCAGCAAAAATAACCAAAGAAGAAATGTCAAATGTACCTCACTATTTAATTGATATTGTTGAACCTAGCGAAAACTTCAGTGTAGCAGAGTTTAAAAAATTGGCCTGCAAAGCAATTGATGATATATCATCTAAAGGCAAGTTTCCTATGCTGGTGGGCGGTACTGGTTTGTATATAAATTCGATTATATATAATTATGGTTTTACTCAAGCTAATAAAGATGAAGACTATAGAGCTTATCTTGAAAAACTTGCTTTGGAACATGGCAAAGAATATGTGCACAATATGCTTAAAGAGGTAGATATTGAATCTTATAACAGATTGTATTCTAATGACTTGAAGCGAGTTATAAGAGCTCTTGAAGTATATAAGCTTACCGGAACAACTATCAGTGAATTCAGTAAAAATGAAGATATATTCAACATTCCTTATAGAATCTTTTATTTTGTACTTAACATGGATAGAGCAAAGCTGTATAGCAGAATAAATAAAAGAGTAGATATGATGATAGAAAATGGGCTTATAGATGAAGTTATTAAACTAAAAGAAAGTGGATATAATTCAAATATGCAGTCTATGAAAGGAATAGGATATAAGGAAATACTCTCTTATTTAGAAGGAAAAATAAAGCTAGAAGAGGCAGTTGATATGATAAAACAGGGAAGCAGAAACTATGCTAAAAGACAGATAACTTGGTTTAAAAAAGATAATAGAGCTATCTGGATAGACAAAGATAAATTTAATGATGAAGGTGAGATCGTTGAATATATAATAAATAAAATAGATGAATTAAAGAATTTATAAAATTATAAAGGAATTTTACAATAATTATAGAATATTTAATTTATACAAATAATACTTGGAGGGGAACATAATGAACAAAACAACAAATAATCTACAGGACATATTTTTAAATGGAGCAAGGAAAGGAAAGATACCTGTAACCATATATTTGACAAATGGTTTTCAAATAAGAGGAAACGTGAAAGGCTTCGACAGTTTTACAGTTGTTTTAGATTGTGAAGGTAAACAAATGCTTATTTATAAACATGCTATATCTACAATAACACCTTTAAAGCCAATTTTATTTAACAATCAAGGTGGGGAAGAAGAATTAGTATAGTTTTTATATCAATTAAAAAGATTAGGTAATTAATTGCCTATTCTTTTTTTATGTGTTAATATTATTTAGTGTTTATATTAAGGTACTTATTGCTTTTTCTAGGAGGTAACAAGATGCTCGATATTACGAAAGAATTCTTAAAGAATAAATATAAAATTAATGATACAGTACTCAAGTTGTACAATGATGCTATGACCGATGTAGAAGATGAATTTAAATACTATGACAACATAAGAGAATATAATCAGTTGAAGGTTCTTAATGCACTGCAAGAAGAAAGAATAAGCGATGCTCATTTTACTAATTCTACCGGCTATGGCTATGGAGATATAGGCAGAGATGCTTTAGATAAAGTATATGCAAGAATTTTCAACTGTGAAAGTTCTTTAGTAAGACCTCATTTTGTAAACGGAACCCATGCTATAGGAGCTGCTTTATTTGGAAATCTTAGACCAAAAGATACTATGTTATCTATTTGTGGAACTCCTTATGATACATTGCATAATATTATTGGGATAAAAGAAGGAAAAAATATCGGTTCCTTAAGGGAATATGGAATTATATATAAGCAAGTAGATTTAAATAATGAAGGTAAAGTTGATTTAATTGCTATTAAAAAGCAGCTAGAAGAGGATGATACTATTAAATTAATACATATTCAACGTTCTACAGGCTATGGGTGGAGAAACTCTTTAATGATATCCGAAATAAGAGATATAATAAAATTTATTAAAAATATTAAACCTAATGTAATTTGTTTTGTGGACAACTGTTATGGAGAATTTATTGATAAATTAGAACCAACTGATGTAGGCGCTGATTTAATAGCGGGCTCTCTTATAAAAAATATCGGTGGTGGTATAGCTCCTACAGGAGGATATATAGCTGGAAAAGAAAAGTATGTAGAACAGGCAGCGTATAGGCTTACAATTCCTGGAATAGGAGGGGAATGCGGTTCAACCTTTGGAGTAATGAGACTTTTATACCAAGGTTTGTTTTTTGCTCCTCATGTAGCCATAGAAGCTGTTAAGGGCGCTATTTTTTGCTCAAGGATTATGGAGCTTGCAGGATTTGAAGTACTTCCTAAATATAACGATAAAAGAAGCGATATTATACAAGCTATAAAATTCAATGATAAAAACAAATTAATTAACTTCTGTAAGGGAATACAGGCAGGCTCGCCAATAGATTCTTTTGTTCAATGTGAACCTTGGGATATGCCAGGTTATGATGATCAAGTTATAATGGCTGCAGGTGCTTTTATACAGGGAGCCTCTATAGAATTATCTGCTGATGCCCCTATAAGAGAACCTTATATAGCTTATTTACAGGGAGGACTTACTTTTGATCATGCAAAGACCGGTATTTTAATATCATTAGCAAAAATTTTAGAACAAATATAATATTTATTAAAAAAGAAGGAACTACTAACTTTCCTTCTTTTTTAATAAACTAATAAATATAAAAATTAATATGTTCTATATATTCCTACTAATCTGCCAAGAATTTGACAGTCTTTAACAATAATTGGACTCATTGTACTGTTTTCTGGTTGAAGTCTTATATAATCCTTTTCTTTAAAAAATCTTTTTAGTGTAGCTTCATTTTCAATTAGTGCTACAACTATCTCCCCGTTCTCAGCTACATTTACCTTTTCTATTATAGCTAAATCACCATCTAGAATACCAGCCTCAATCATACTTTCTCCGGAAACATTTAAAATGAATAGTTCTTTATTGCTCTTAACATAATTTAACGGAATAGAAAAAGTATCTTCAATATTTTCTACAGCAAGTATAGGCTGTCCTGCGGTTATTTTACCTACAATAGGTATATCAATTATTTCTCTTTTAGTAACACTATCTTTAATGAGTTCTATCGCTCTAGGTTTAGTAGGATCTCTTTTGATTAAGCCTTTTTTTTCTAATCTTTCCAAGTGACCATGAACTGTTGAAGTGGATTTTAGTCCTACTGCTTCACAAATTTCTCTTACAGAAGGTGGATAACCTTTATCCAATACATAGTTTTTCATAAACTCATAAATTTCCATTTGCTTGCTGCTTCTGCCGTCTATCACTAATGAACACCTCTCAATCTTTATGTAAATTATAACATATAATTTCAATAATATCAAACTGGTGTTCTATGCAATATTGATTTATTTTAAACAGTTTGATATAATTGCTTCAGTATCGATAGGAGTGTTTGTTTTAAAGGTGGTGAGAAATATGAGTAAAACGTGTATTTTTTATAACGATAAACTTTGCAATGATTGCAATGAATGTTTTATCTGTGACCTTAATGCTAATAAAAAATGTAATAATTGCGGTAAATGCTTAGAATTAGAAGGTTATGATATGAGAGCTATCAATATTGATGAAATATTTGATGATGAATCTGAATTTAATGAGTATGAATATCTTGATAAAATACATAATCAGGCTAATATAAGCCTAAGTGAAGATAGTGAACAGTGGGATTATATTGATGATATTAAGGAATTAAAAGAGTTATTTGAAGAAGATAAAGAATTAAGTGTACTAGAAGAATTTCCAGGACTTATTTCAATAAATAAAAAAGAAAAGTAGAAGAGGCTTTGCTTCTACTTTTCTTTTTTATTTATTCATTTAAAGGATTTAAATTTACAGCTTCTCTTAGTTTTTCATCATCTACATGAGTGTAGATTTGAGTGGTTGAAATATTTTCATGACCAAGTATTTTTTGTAGACTTCTAATATCTACATTACCATGCTTGTACATCAATGTTGCTGCTGTATGTCTTAATTTATGAGGTGTATACTTTGACTTATCAAGCCCTGCAATTTCAATATATTTTTTTACTATTAGTTCAACAGTACGTTTATTAATTCTGCGTTTTCTTTCACTTATAAAAAGTGCATCTTTATCTCTAGGCAAAACTTCAATACAATTTCGTTCATTCATATAATCAGAAATTGCAGTTAAACAAGCTTTATTTAAATAAACAGTACGTTCCTTATTACCTTTACCTACTATTGTTAATATGTCACCTTTAATCTTTGAGATATCTATGCTACATAATTCCGAAAGTCTTAGACCACAATTAAGAAATAAAGTAATAATGCAAAAATCTCTTTTATTATGTTTATAGGTTTCATCTATAGAGCTAAGTAAATTTTTACTTTCTTTAAGAGTTAAATAAATAGGGTTTTTTTTACTGATTTTAGGAGACTCTAGATCAGAAGCAGGGTTTTCATATAAAATCCTTGTTTTAGAATAAAGATACTTGAAAAAGGATTTTATAGCAGCAACTTTTCTAGCTCTTGTGTAGGAGGTATTGTTTCTTCTGTTTTCAACAAAAGATAAAAAAGCATATAAATCGGGCAGCTTTATACTTCTTATAAAATTATCATCAACATCATTAATAATTATATCACTGAAGTTAATGTTTTTACCGCATAATTCTTTATAAAGCTTTAAAAACCTAAAAAACATAATCAGATCTATCTTATAGCCTTCTACAGTATTAAGAGATTTACCTCTTATTACTAATAAATAATTTAAAAACTCTCTTAGTCGCTCAGGAATGTTATTATTTTGAAAGCTTGTATAATTTTCGTTTATATAATCATCAGTTGAAGCAATCTTCAAAATTTTAACCTTTTTTCTTTTCTGAGCTTTTTTATTTCCTGCTATTTTTTGAGCTTCATATCTATTTCTATTAATTCCTAATTCTTTAAAAATATTTTGTATCTGCCTGATGCTAACTTTAAATATATAAGCTATATCAGAAGTAGAATAATTATTTTTATGAAACTTGTAAAGATCTTCTATTACTGATGAATAAGGTTTTGCTTTAAACTCTAATTTTAAATTATTTATTATAAGCTTATCTTCCTCTGTTAACACTGTATTATCTAATATTTTTTTATCATTATCCGTGTATGTAATTATTTCATATCTATTTTTCATAAAAATTACCACCCCCTCCTATTATTATACTTTATTTAATTTCGCTAGTAAAGCGAAATTTCACTAAATGTATATTTAGCGAAATTTTAAATCGAGTTTTAAGAAGGGTTAAAGCTTATATTAATTTAGATATTGTTATAAATTAATAATATTTAATAATTTACAAGTCGCTTAATTACAACTTACTTTTCTAAGACATACTAAATAATAAAAATATAGTTAAATATTTTTAGAAGCTAAAAATTGATAACTTACTAACGGCTTTTAAATTAATTATTTCCCAGATTTGATGCTAGGGTATATCAATGATGTTATACTCGAGCTATGACCTTTATATAGAGTTTTAAATACGTATACGGGGTATAATATTTTCGGTAGGATGCAAACAAATAAGTTTTTTACATTATTATGTAATTTTTGCTTTGAAAAATAAAAAAGGAGAATATAAATTCTCCTAAAGTTCTACTTTTGCTTCTATATCAATTGAAGAAGCATTTTCCTCTAAAATTGGATTAATATAGTTTTCGATAAATTCAACAACTTGACTTGGTGCTCTCCCTACGAATTTTTCAGGACATAAAATCGAAGATATTTCCTTATCAGTCATATTAAACGCTGGATCATTTGATATTCTCTGAAGCAAATCATTATTTAACCCTAATTCCTTTACTCGTCTTGCCGCTTCCATAGAATGCATCCTAATTCTTTCATGTAATTCTTGTCTATCTCCACCCTTTTTCACTGCTTCCATTAAAATATTTTCTGTAGCCATAAATGGTAATTCATTATCTATGTGGGCTTTTATAATCTTCTCATATACTACCATATTACTAGTAATATTAATATATAAATTCAAAACACCATCAAGTGCAAGAAAAGCTTCTGGTACTGCTAATCTTTTATTGGCAGAATCATCAAGTGTTCTCTCAAACCATTGTGTAGCTGCTGTAATGGCTGGATTAATTGAATCTACTATTATATATCTGCAGAGAGCACTCATTCTTTCACTTCTCATCGGGTTTCTCTTGTAAGCCATTGCGGAAGATCCAATCTGATTTTTTTCAAAAGGTTCTTCCATTTCCTTCATGCTTTGAAGAAGACGCAAATCATTGCTAAATTTATATGCACTTTGAGCAATTTCTGATAAAGTATTTAATATTATAGAGTCTACTTTTCTAGGATATGTTTGCCCAGTAACAGGAAATCTATCTTTAAATCCCATTTTTTCTGTTACAAGTATATCTAATTTTTTCACTGCTTCTTCATTACCATCAAATAACTCCATAAAACTTGCTTGAGTTCCTGTTGTTCCCTTTACCCCTCTAAATTTCATTTTTTCTATTACAAAATCTAAATTTTCTAAATCCATTAGAAGATCCTGCATCCAAAGTGTAGCTCTTTTACCTACAGTAGTTAATTGAGCAGGTTGAAAATGCGTAAATCCTAGAGTTGGTAAATCTTTATATTTTAACGCAAATTTAGAAAGATTATTCAATACTTTTATTAGCTTTTTTTTGATTAAATATAAACCCTCTCTCATTATAATTAAGTCTGTATTATCACCAACATAACAACTAGTAGCACCTAAATGTATTATTCCTTTAGCAGCTGGACATTGAAGACCATAAGCATAAACATGACTCATTACATCATGTCTTGTTATTCTTTCTCTTTTTTCAGCTTCTTCATAATTGATATTATCTATATTTTTTCTTAATTCTTCTATTTGTTCATCGGTGATATTTAAACCTAATTCTTTTTCACATTCTGCTAAAGCAACCCAGAGTTTTCTCCAAGTTTTAAATTTCATTTCGTCTGAAAATAAGTAAGACATTTCTTTTGAAGCATATCTTGTGTTTAGTGGTGTATTATAAGTATCTCTCATAAAGAACCTCCGTATATAAATAGTTTATCATTACTAATCATTCATATTATATCATACATTTATATAATTAAAATACATTTTTGTTCGTTTTTAAGTTAAATTTATTACTATAGTTCTTATTCAAACAAACAAACAATATAATTTACTATAAACATTATATATTCAAGGAGGAAATATGTACAAACTAAGCGTTTTGGATAAAATATCTTTTTTATTAGTAATTATAGGAGCTCTAAATTGGGGATTATACGGATTACTAAATATTGACTTAGTGCAACTTATATTTGGAACAAGTCTTCAAATACTATCAAGAATCATTTATATAATAATTGGAGTTGCAGGAATTGATATGGTACTATTCTTGTTTAAAGCAAGAAAAAGTAAAATATAAATAAAAGGCTCAAATATCTGAGCCTTTTATTTATTCCTCTAAAGAATCTATTAATTTAACAATTTCTTCAACTGCTAAATTTTCATCATCTCCAGAAGCTATAACTTTAACTGTGGAGTTTTTTGTAACACCTAATGATAAAACGCCTATTAGACTTTTAACATTAGCCTTTCTTCCGTTAAATTCTATACTTACGTCTGATTTAAAGGATGATGCTTTCTTAACTAATAAAGTTGCTGGTCTAGCATGTAATCCTGTTGAATTTTTAACTAACACTTCTTTAGTTACCAATTTTATATCACCTCTACACATAATATTATTAAACTATCATTAATATTATAGCATTTTTTGAATATAATACAATGATAAATTCATTATTTTAATTAAATGTTATAAGAGTTTTTTGTAATTTTATTTTAAGAAATTATTTAATTTTTGTCTTATTATAAATTATTTAAAAAATGCTCTAATCTATCTAATCCAATTTCAATATTCTTTATAGATGTAGCATAAGATAACCTAATATAATTATCAACTCCGAATGCACTTCCAGGAACAACAGCTACTTTTTCCTTTTCTAATAGAATACTTGAAAAATTTAATGAATTTTCTATAATGTTTCCATCAACTTTTTTATCTAATAAATCAGTAATATTAATCATTACGTAAAAAGCACCGCTTGGCTTTATACAAGATATATATTTCATACTGTTTATTCTATCTACCATATAGTCTCTTCTAGATTTAAACTCTTTAATCATATATTCAATAGTATCTTGAGGACCCGTTAAAGCTTCTACTGCAGCATATTGAGCTATGGAGTTCGGATTCGAAGTAGTATGACTTTGAATATTAGACATCAATTTAGCAATTTTTTCATTACCACAAGCTGCATAACCAATTCTCCAACCAGTCATAGCATAAGATTTAGATACTCCATTTATTACTATGGTTCTATTATAAGCATCTTCTGATATGGATGCTATACTTATATGTTTTTCTTCACCATAAATAAGTTTTTCATAAATTTCATCTGAGATAATAATTAAATCATTTTCTCTTGCAAATTCTGCTAAAGCATGTAATTCCTCTTTAGAATATACAGTCCCTGTCGGATTACTAGGACTATTTAATAATAACACTTTGCTTTTATTCGTTAATACCCTTTGTAAAGATTCAATAGTATACTTAAAAAAATTCTTTTCATCAGTTTCAACGAAAACTGGCACACCATCGGACAGTTTTACTAATTCAGGGTAACTTACCCAATATGGAATAGGAATAATCACTTCATCTCCAGGATTTAAAATTGATTGAAAGGCATTAGATAAGCACTGTTTTGCTCCTGTTGAAACGATAATTTGCGAGGAAGAATAAATTAAGTTATTATCTATTTTGAATTTATTTATAATAGCATCTTTTAATTCTTTAATTCCAGATGCTGCAGTATACTTAGTAAACCCATTTTTTATTGCATCAATTGCCGCTTGTTGAATATTAATTGGAGTATTAAAATCAGGTTCCCCTGCTCCGAAACCTATAACATCAATTCCTTGTGCTTTCATTGCTTTAGCTTTTGCATCTATTGATAAAGTAATAGACGGCGATATTTGTTCTGCTTTTTTTGAAAAAATCATACTAAATTCCTCCGATTTATTTGTTGAATTTTAAACTTAAGAATTTATTGGTTAGCTTCTCATCTATACCAACACTTCCCATAAGCAGTTCATTATCATGCATTACACCATGACAATCGCTTCCACCAGTTATTACAAGCGAATATTTTTTGGCTAAATTATAATAATCATTTATTTGTTTTGATGTATGAGAGGGATGGAATACTTCAATTCCTTTAAGTCCATAAACCTTGAATTCTTTTATTATTTCTTCAATAGAAATACCTTTATAAATTTCCCCCGGATGAGCTAGTACCGATAAACCATTACATTCACTTATTAATCTTAAGGCATCCTTATAATGGATTTTATATCTATCAACATATTCTGGTCTTCCTTTTATTAAATATTGATGAAAAGCCTCACGCATATTATTTGCATAACCAGCACTAACTAAAGCGTTAGCAATATGAGGTCTACCTATAGATACTTCATCCCTATATATATCTTCAAAATTAATATGTATATTTATTTTATTTAATCTATTAATAATTTCTTTAGCTCTAAAAATTCGACTTTCTTTTATTTTAGTCAATGTTTTTTTTAAATTTTCATTATGTATATTTATAAAATATCCTAAAATATGAATTTCTCTTTCTTTGTATTCAGTACTAAGTTCTAATCCTGGCACTACAATCACATTAAATTTCTCTCCTAACACTGAAACATTATGCTGAGAGTCGATTGTATCATGATCTGTAATAGATATACATTTTATTTTCTTTTTACTAGCAATACTTATTATTTTTTCTGGCCATAACATTCCATCAGAGTATCTTGAATGAATATGTAAATCTGAAAACTGCATATTAAACACCTATTTTTATTAAAATAAAATATTAAGATAAATTAATAATTAAAATATATACTTTAGTATACCTATTATAAATACTTTTTATTTATATGTACAGAATACAATAATATTGTTTAAACAATTATGAAATCAAGTGCCTTCGAAACTTATCTTGATTGGACTATAAGCTTTATAGCAGTTCTATTCTCACCTTCAATTTGTATATCTGTAAATGCAGGAATGCAGATTAAGTCAATTCCGCTAGGAGCTACAAAACCTCTAGCTATCGCTACTGATTTTATAGCTTGATTAATTGCACCAGCTCCAATAGCTTGAATTTCCACAGTACCATTTTCTCTTAATACACCTGCTAAAGCTCCTGCTACAGAATTTAGATTAGATTTTGCTGAAACTTTTAATACTTCCATGATAACTATCCTCCTAAAAATAAGAACTACAATAATTTTTGCATATTAACTATAATATTCTACATTAAATATAAAAATCCTTTTATTTGTCTAAAAAATTTTTAATATTATAATATAAGCTACTGACAAAAATCAGTAGCTTAACTATCTATTTTGCGTATTCAATAGAACGGGTTTCCCTAATGACATTAACTTTAATCTGACCAGGATATTCCAACTCATTTTCTATTTTTTTAACAATATTTCTAGCTAACTCAATAGCACCTGCATCATCAACTTCATCAGGTTTAACCATTATTCTTATTTCTCTTCCTGCTTGAATAGCATATGACTTATCAACGCCTTCATATAAGTTTGCAATTTCCTCTAATTTTTCTAACCTCTTAATATACGCCTCTAAGGTTTCTCTTCTTGCTCCAGGTCTTGCAGCTGAAATAGCGTCTGCCGCTTGAACAAGAACTGCTTCTAAAGATAAGAATTCTACATCACCATGATGAGCACCAATAGCATTAACTATAATAGGTGATTCATGATATTTTTTTGCTAAATCTGCTCCAATAATAGCATGTGGACCTTCTACTTCATGATCTACAGCTTTCCCAATATCATGAAGTAATCCAGCTCTCTTAGCTATCGAAACATCCAATCCTAATTCAGCAGCCATTAAACCAGATAAATAAGCAACTTCAATAGAATGCTTTAATACATTTTGGCCATAACTAGTTCTATACTTTAATCTTCCAAGGAGCTTTATTAACTCAGAATTAAGACCATGTATACCTGTTTCGAATGTGGCTTGTTCGCCTTCCTCTTTAATATGGTTTTCAACTTCTTTTTTAGCTTTTTCAACCATTTCTTCAATTCTTGCTGGATGGATTCTTCCATCTACAATTAATTTTTCTAAAGCTATTCGAGCTACTTCCCTTCTTATAGGATCAAAACCAGAAAGAATTACCGCCTCTGGAGTATCATCAATAATTAAATCTATACCCGTGAGAGTTTCAAGCGTTCGGATGTTTCTTCCTTCTCTTCCTATAATTCTACCTTTCATTTCATCATTAGGTAAAGCAACAACATGTACTGTAGTTTCCGCTACATGATCTGCTGCACATCTTTGAATAGCACAAGTAATAATTTCTCTTGCTTTTTTATCAGCTTCTTCTTTCGCCTTACTTTCTACTTCTTTTACTAACATGGCTGCGTCATGTTTAATTTCTTTTCTGACTTCATCTAACAGAATTTGCTTAGCTTCTTCTGATGTTAGGCCAGATAACCTCTCAAGCTCATTTCTTTGCTTTAAATAAAGTTCTTGTACTTCCTGTTCTAAAGCTTGAATTTCTTGCTGCTTTTTATTAAGGTTTTCATCTCTTTTTTCAATGGTATCACTTTTCTTATCCAATAACTCTTCGCGTTGAATCAATCTTCTTTCGAGTCTTTGAATTTCATTTCTTCTATCTCTAGACTCTTTTTCAAAATCTGTTCTGAGTTTATGAACTTCTTCTTTTGCTTCAAGAACAGCTTCTTTCTTTAATGATTCTGCTTTTTTAATGGATTCTTCAATAATTCTTTTAGCTTCTTCTTCAGCTTGTGAAACTTTTGCTTGAGATATATTTTTTCTTACATATACTACAGTAGCTAAAACCACTGCAGCAGCAATTAAAACGCCAATTACAAAAATAAAACTTTCTTGTGTCATATTAACACCTCCTTTGCTTCTTTTGCATAAATGAAAATTGTAATATAAAAGCTTAGAAAAGGTGTTATATTTATTCAATTGGCAATAATTTGAATATGCTAAACCAGTATTTGTATTCTATTTTATATTAGTTTTATTATAGTGTCAAGTCAATAAATAGTCTATCAAAGCTGAAGCATGAAAAATTAAGTAATTGAAAGGCTGATATCAATTACTTATCCTTATTATCTTTTTTTTGAGTTTCTACTTTTTCCACAGATGTTTTATTGAAAATAGGCAAGTTATATTTTTCTCTTATCTTGTTCTCTATTTCTAAAAGAATTTCAGGATTTTCTCTTAAAAACTGTTTCGCATTTTCTCTGCCTTGACCTAATCTAACTTCATTATAAGAGAACCAAGCTCCACTCTTTTGTATTATTTCTTCTTTTACACCTACATCTAGAACATTTCCTTCTGATGATATACCTTGACCATACATGATATCAAATTCAGCTATTTTAAAAGGAGGAGCTACCTTGTTTTTTATTACCTTTACTTTTGTTCTACTACCAATAACATCTTCACCTTGTTTTATTGAATCAGACTTTCTAACATCCAATCTAACTGAAGCATAAAATTTAAGTGCTCTACCTCCAGGTGTAGTCTCCGGATTACCAAACATAACTCCAACCTTTTCACGAAGCTGATTAATGAATATAGCAACACATTTTGATTTATTTATAGATCCTGCTAACTTTCTAAGAGCTTGAGACATAAGTCTTGCTTGAAGCCCAACATGAGAATCTCCCATTTCACCTTCTATTTCTGCTCTAGGAACTAAAGCAGCTACAGAGTCGACAACTATTACATCTACTGCACCAGATCTAACTAGAGCTTCTGCAATTTCTAATGCTTGCTCTCCTGTATCTGGTTGAGACACTACTAAGTTATCAATATCTACACCTAATGCTTTTGCATAAGTTGGATCTAAAGCATGCTCAGCATCAATAAAAGCTGCTGCACCACCAGCCTTTTGTGCTTCGGCTACAATGTGAAGTGCTACAGTTGTTTTTCCTGAGGATTCTGGTCCAAAAATTTCAATAATTCTACCTCTTGGTACTCCACCTATACCTAAAGCTATATCTAAATCTAAACAACCAGTGGATATGGAATCCAAATTTAATATACTATGTTCACCTAACTTCATTATAGAACCTTTTCCAAATTGTTTTTCTATTTGACCTATTGCAGCTTCTATTGCTTTTAATTTTTCGTTATCCATATAATTCCCCTAAGGGTTCACATCCTTTCTTTATTACGAACATTTGTTCTATATAATTATATTATATTATAATTATTTGGTCAACAGGTATAATAAAAGTTCCTAAATATTTCTAGGAACTTTTATTAAAATTATGCCCGATTTATGTCATTCTAATCATTTATCTATTTTAATTGCATCCTTATTTTTAATGAAGTAATCAATTCCAGATAATATTGTTACAAAAGCAGCAATATACATAACAAGTTTTGTAGACATTGTAAAGAAGATAGTTGTATAGTTCAAATTTAAAAGTGCAAAAATAATAGCTACAATCTGAACAAAAGTTTTTATTTTACCCCACCAGCTTGCAGCAATCACTACACCTTCAGATGCAGCAATTGACCTAAGTCCAGTAACAGCAAATTCTCTTGCAATTATAATCATAGCAATCCATGTTGGAATTATTTGAAAATCCACAAGAGAAACTAGTGCTGCAGTTACTAAAAGCTTATCCGCTAAAGGATCCATAAATTTTCCAAAGCGAGTTATTTGGTTTCTGCTTCTAGCTATATATCCATCTAATTTATCTGTTAGTGCTGCAATTATAAAAACTGCTGTAGCAATAATAGTACCGTAAGGAATTTCTTTAACAGCTATAAATATCAAAAAAATAGGAACTAAAAAAATACGAATAACTGTAAGTTTGTTAGCAAGATTCATAGTAAACAACTCCTATTAAATCATATTCTAATGCTTTAGTAATTTTAACAGGTACAATTTTACCGATATCTACTATTGTATCACAACTAAAGAAAATTTCACCATCTATTTCTGGAGCCATTTCAAAACTTCTTCCAACATACATTCCATTTTTAGTACCCTCTACTAAAACATCATATACCTTTCCAATTTTATCCATGTTTATTTTTTTAGATATTTTTTGCTGCAAAAGCATTAATTCTTTTTCTCTCTGTTCTTTTATTTCTGTAGGGATTTGGTTATCAAAATTTGAAGCAGGTGTATCTTCTTCTTGAGAATATTTGAATACACCTAGTTTATTGAATTTTATATCTTGAACAAATTCCTTTAATTCATTGAACTCACTATCTGATTCTCCAGGAAATCCAACTATAATAGAGGTACGTAAACACAAATCCATTATTTTATCTCTCATTTTAGTTATACTTCTTATTATTTCTTCTTTTTTACCTCTTCTATTCATTCTTTTTAGAACAGTGTTACTTATATGCTGAATTGGCATATCAATATACTTGCATACCTTTGAATTATCTGCAATTTCTTGTATTAATTCATCAGTTATTTCCTCAGGATAACAATACAGTAACCTTATCCACTTTATTTCTTCAATATTAGATAATTCTCTTATTAAAGCAGGCAGCTTTTTCTCTTTATATAAGTCGATTCCATACATGGTAGTATCCTGTGCTACAAGTATTATTTCAACAACACCATTTTGAGCAAGTGTTTTAGCTTCAGATACAATATCTTCCATTTTTCTACTTCTATACTTTCCTCTAATTTTAGGTATTATACAATAGGTGCATAAATTATCACAACCTTCACTTATTTTCAAATAAGCTGTAGATTTACCTGTTGTTATAACTCGTTCTCCCTCAGTAATTAAACTATCACTATAATCATAATAAGATAATCTATTTTTGTTTTTCAAAAATTCTTCTATACTTTCTAAAAGTTTATCGTAATTATTTACTCCTAACATAATATCAATTTCTGGCATTAATTCTAAAAGTTCTTCTTTATAACGCTGACTTAAGCAACCAGTTACTATTAGAATTTTACACTTATATCTTTTCTTATATTCTGCCATCTCAAGAATTGTATTTATTGATTCTTGTTTAGAAGATTCTATAAAACCACAGGTATTTACAAGAATAATATCTGCCTCTTTAGGGTTATTTACTAACTCATAATTTTTATTAAGTCTTCCTATAGCTAACTCTGAATCAATTCTATTCTTATCACAGCCTAAACTAATAATTCCAAACTTAAGTTTTTCCACAAGTCTTCCTCCCATAGTTAATATAAATACATACTACATTTTAAATCTGATTTAATAAATAAACAAGTACTATTTAAATTATTTGTTAGCCTGAAGGTAGTTTACATTTAATGCTGTTTCCTTATCTAGTAGTATTTGTCTAGGCTTACTACCATCTTTACTAGAGATAATTCCAAGTTCTTCCATTTGTTCGATTATTCTAGCAGCTCTGTTATAACCTATTCTCAGCTTTCTCTGTATTAATGAAGTTGAAGCTTGTCCTGCGTCAACAACAATTTTAACGGCTTCATTTATAAGACTGTCAAGCTCTTCTGAATTTGTTTCAGTACTATTATGATCAAGTTCTTCTAAAATTTCGTTTTTATATTCGATTTGCGTCTTTTGATTTTTAATAAAAGACACAACTCTTTCCACTTCTTCTTCTGATATAAAAGCACCTTGTATTCTTATAGGTTTTGATTCACCTACTGGATAAAACAACATATCGCCTTTCCCAAGTAGCTTTTCAGCTCCAGCAGTATCTAAAATAGTTCTAGAGTCAATTTGACTAGATACAGCAAAAGAAATTCTAGAAGGGATATTAGCCTTAATTACACCTGTTATAACATCAACAGAAGGTCTTTGTGTAGCTATAACAAGATGCATTCCAGCTGCTCTAGCCATTTGAGCTAATCTTCCTATATAATCTTCTATATCATTAGGACATACCATCATTAAATCAGCAAGTTCGTCTACAATAATAACAATCCAAGGAAGCTTATCTTCTAATTTACCTTTTTGGACAAGTTCGTTATAGCTTTCAATATTTCTAACATTATTTTCTGCAAAAATTTTATATCTTTTAGTCATTTCATTAACAGCCCAGTTTAATGCACCAGCCGCTTTTTTAGGCTCAGTAACAACAGGTATTAATAAATGAGGTATTCCATTATATACGCTTAATTCTACTACTTTTGGATCTATCATAAGCAGTTTTACATCTTCAGGTGAATATTTATAAAGCAAACTAACTATTAACGTATTTATGCATACACTCTTACCTGAACCAGTAGCTCCTGCAATTAGAACATGAGGCATTTTAGATAAATCTGAAACCACACAGTTGCCAGAAATATCTTTACCAAGACAAAAGGCCAAATTTTTGTTATTATCTATAAATTCTTGTGATTCAATTACTTCTCGTAAAAATACTGCGGTAAGTTCCTTATTTGGGACTTCAATTCCTACCGCAGATTTACCTGGTATAGGAGCTTCAATTCTAACACCAGATGCTGCTAAACTTAATGCAATATCGTCAGCCAAATTAACTATTTTGCTTACTTTTACTCCTGCCTGTGGTTGTATTTCAAATCTTGTAACAGAAGGTCCCTTAGTAACTTGAACTACTTTAGCTTCAACACCAAAGCTAATTAAAGTTTCCTCAAGCTTACTTGCATTATTTATTAACTCTCTTTTATCTTCTTTATTAAGCTTTAAAGAACTATTTAAATTTAATAATTCTGAAGAGGGTGCAATGTATTCCATTCCTGTATCGGTAGAATTTTTATTTATTTGTTCTTCAAGCTCAATATTTATTAATTGGTCTATTTTATCTTCTTGAATAGTTTGCTCTACTGCTTGTTCATTATTAATATTAGAAGATTTTATAAAATCTATTATCTTTATTTTATTATTTACTTTCTTAATGAAATCCTCTTTAGCTGCATCACTTGCAATTAGAACATCAGCTTCTACTTCGTTTTTTTCTTTTGAAAAAACCTTATTTTTTTCTATTTTTTTAAACTTAAAGTTTGAATTTAAGTAAACAATGACATCATACAAAGATATTTGCCATATCAATATGAAGGATAAAATATATAAGAATATCAATATAATAAAAGAACCAATAATTCCAAAAAGTTTATATAACGATATTGTAATAAGATAACTAATTATTCCACCGTGAATGACACTATTAGAATTATATATTTTTATAACTCCTGATATAATATCTTCATAATTATAGTATAAGTTAATATTTATCATTTGCAATGTTAATAATATAGTTTCTAATAATAAAAGTATACCATAAAATTTCTTACTAATGCTTATTAGCCCTTTTTTAATAATTAAACAAAATCCTAAAAATATTATAAAAAATGGGAAAATATATGCACCTAGTCCTAAGATAGAAAAAAGAATTTTTTTTGTAAAATGTCCTACAATTCCTGAGGACGAAGAAGAAAAAACACTAAGCAGTGAAAGTATCCCGAGAGTTATATATATTAATCCTTTAATATCATAATTATAACTTGACTTAGATTTTTTCTTTGACAAAGTACCCACCTCCTTAGTTTATATTCTACACAACCAAAAAATATCCTTTATTTATTTTAGTATTTGACATAATATATATCTAAAGTAATTTAAAAACAATATCTATATATACAATAGATATTAATTTTCGGTTTATTATAATTTAATCATAACATAAATTAACCATAGGAATTTACCTATGGTTTCAAATCATACTTTTCTTTTTTAGCTTTAATTAATAATTCGAGTTTTTCTAAAGCAGTACTAATTCCACCTACTTCATTAATCAGACCAATTTCAACTGCTTGTTTTCCTATAAGAATAGTACCCATATCATTTAACAGCTCATCAGTTTGAAGCATTAGCTCAAAGAATGTTTCTCGTTTTATATTACTAGTTCTCGTAACAAATTCTATTATTCTTTCCTGCATCTTATTAAAATATTCAAACGTTTGAGGTACTCCTATTATTAATCCATTCATTCTTATAGGATGAATAATCATTGTAGCAGTAGGTGATATAAATGAATAATCTGCAGATGTTGCTAATGGTACTCCTATAGAATGTCCTCCTCCTATAACGAGTGAAACAGTTGGTTTGCTTAAACTTCTTATCATTTCTGCAATAGCTAGACCAGCCTCTACATCTCCACCTACTGTGTTTAAAATAATTAATACACCCTCAACTCGTTCATTTGTTTCTATTGACACTAATTGAGGAATAAAATGCTCATACTTAGTAGCTTTTGTCTGAGGCGGCAAAGTTGAATGACCTTCAATTTGGCCTATTATAGGTAAAACTTGTATTCTTTCATCAGTTCGTAGAACATTTGTTATTCCTAATTCTTTAACAGTATCTAATTCTTTTTTTCCGTTATCTTCTGACATATACACTCCTCCTAGCTAAACTTAGTCTGTGCATAAGAGAAGATATATATTCATATAAAGTTATCCTAATTTAAACTCCTTATGAAGTGCATTTATAGCACTTTGAGTATTGTTACCATTAACTAAGCACCAAATAGTAGTATGCGAGTCAGCCGTTTGAAGCACTTCTATATTGGCTTTTGTCAAAGTTTTTAAAACTCTTGCCATTACTCCTGGAACTCCTCTGATTCTGCTTCCTATTAGAGCTATTTTACTGCAATTATCCGTATATGAATACTTTAATCCACATTTATTCATTATATTCTTAAACTTATTAATATCGTTTAAATCAATAGTAAATATATTTTCTTTAGGAAATACATTTATAAGATCGATACTTATCATATTTTCAGCAAGTATATCTAAAAGCTTAGTATAATTATCATTATCGAAATTTTCATCTAAACTTATTTTAATTTGTACTCTATTACTCATGTGAGTTATTCCAGTTATAATGTTATCAAAATTCAATGCCCCTGTAGTATTAATTATAGTTCCTGTGCAATTATTTAATGTATTTTTTATTACTAAAGGAATATTACCTTTCATTGCAATTTCCACTGCTCTTGGATGTATTACCTTTGCGCCTTGATCAGCAAATTGAAAAACTTCATTATAGCTAATTTCTTTTATTAAGGATGCTTCGGAAACAATTCTAGGATCTGCAGTCATGATACCATCTACATCAGTATAAATTTGAATTTCCTCAGCAGCTAGAGCAACCCCTAACAGTGAAGCTGTAACATCACTTCCTCCTCTCCCTAAAGTAGTTATAAATCCAGATTCATCCTGACCTTGAAATCCTGCAACAATAGGTATCTTATTGCTGTTTATTATTTTCATGAGATTGCTGGTATCAACTCTTAATATTGAAGCATTATTATAATTATTGTCAGTAATAATTCCTGACTGACCGCCTGTTAAAGGTAGTGCATCAATCCCAACTTCGTTTAATTCATTAGACATTACTACAGTACTTATTATTTCTCCACAGCTCATCAGCAAATCAACAGCAAGCGGATTAGTATCTTTTAATTTTTCATTAATCATTGATAGCAAAGTATCTGTTGAATAAGGATCTCCCTTTCGACCCATAGCAGAAACTACAACTACAGGAGTAAAACCTTCATTTAATGCAGACTTTATCTTTTCAATAACTAATAACCTTCTATCATGAGTAGATACGGATGTACCACCAAATTTTTGAACAAGTATCTTCATTATATAACCTCCATCACACCCGAGTCTTCTTCAAAGAGTTTTCCTCAGCATCTAAAATTATAGTTCTTGAACCAATTTTTTTTATACATTCCCAAGGTACTTCTATAAATTCATTACCACCGAATAAACTAAACCTAGTTTTAGTATTATTTAGTATTAAAAATTTTAAATTACCTTGTTCATCTATAACTATATCATTATTTGATAAATAGTTATATTTTTCACCATCATTAATATTAATAATTTCATATCTTTCCATCTCACTGTAATACTTTATATTATCACTCATATTTTTCCTCCTTAATATCATTTATTATAATAGAATACTATGAAAGATATGAAAAGTTTATTACTAAACTCCAGTAGAACCAAATCCATTTATTCCTCTACTTGTTTCGCCAATTTCACTAACTATTTCAATTATAGGAGTTTCAACTTTATTAAAAACAATTTGAGCAACTCTGTCTCCTTTGTTAATAATAAAATTCTCATTTCCTAAATTTATCATAATAATATTTATTTCCCCTCTGTAATCCCAATCTATTGTTCCAGGTGAATTTAATAATGTTATTCCAAAATTTGCTGTCAAGCCGCTTCTTGGTCTTATTTGAGCTTCGTATCCTTTAGGAAGCTCAATACAAATTCCAACAGGAATTTTTTTTCTCTCAAAAGGTTTTAAAATAATCTGTTCATTTATAGCCGCATATAAATCCATACCTGCAGCTCCAGTTGTCATGAATTTAGGTGTAGGCAAGTCCTCAAATCCTTTTACTTTTTTTATTTTTAAAAGCAACTATATCACCTTCTATAATATTAATTAAAGCATTTAAATCCACTTTAGGACCAACAAAAGCTGAATTTAAGATGCCTTTCTTAAAGGTTTTCTCCATAACTTCATGTAAATTTTCTTTGCTTATATTATCTATTTTTTGGATTATATCCTTTGGAGTATTTACTTTATTTAAGAATAAAATGGCCTTTCCATTGCTAAACATTCTGCTGCTAGTACTTTCAAGTCCTAATATATAGCTTCCTTTTAATTGTTCTTTTAATTTTATAAGTTTATCATCAGTAATATTATATTTTGTAAAATTAAATATTTCCTCTTTAATATGTTCAACTACCTTAAGTGAATGTTTAGGATTTAACCCAGTGTAAATACTAATAACACCTGTATTTTTAAACGCAGAGATATATGAATAAATTGAATAACATAAACCCAATTCTTCTCTTATTTTTTGAAATAATAATGATGAAGCACCTCCGCCAAACATATTATTTAGAAGCAGCAAACTATATATATCATCATTGCCTGTTTCTAAACCATACATTCCTAAACTTATATGCAACTGCTCAATATCCTTCTCTCTAAATAAATGATTATTTAAAATATTAAGAGTCGAATATTCAGTTATTTGTTTATCATCAACATAATTCCAATTTCCGAAATATTTAATAATTAAAGATTCAATATTACGTATATTTACTTTTCCAGCAATAGATATAACACAGTTTTCAGGAATATAATGTGATTTTAAATATTGAATAAGTTGATTTCTTGTAAAAGATTTAACCGTTTCTATAGTTCCTAATATAGGCATAGATATAGAATCTTCTCCCCATATAGCTGTACTATGAAGGTCAGTAAGCACATCCTCTGGAGAGTCTTCGCTCATATTTATTTCTTCTATAATTACTCCTTTTTCTTTTTCTATATCTTCATCCAAAAATTTACTATTAAATAGCATATCAGATAAAATATTCAAAGATAACTCTAAATGAGTATCTAATGTTTTAGTATAGTAGCAGGTAGTTTCTTTTCCTGTAAAAGCATTTATTTGACCACCTACATCCTCTATACTTTCTGCAATCTGCTTAGCCGTTCTATTAGTAGTACCTTTAAAAAGCATATGTTCGATAAAGTGAGAAATACCGTTATTAAATTTATTTTCATTTCTAGAACCATTTTCAACCCATAACCCAATACTTACTGAATTTACATAATCTATATTCTCAACTACCACTCTTAATCCATTGTTTAATTTAAATATATTATACATTTTATCCTCCATACAAAAGGTTCGAAATATAAAGCAATATAATCTTTATAAAAAATAAAAAGGCAATGATGCCCTTCTATTTTTGACTTTCATTTTCCTCATTTTCAGAATCTTTAATAGCATCTTTTCTAGAAAGATTAATTCTACCTTGATTATCAATTTCAGTAACCTTAACTAGAATTTCATCTCCAATAGATACAATATCTTCAACCTTGTTAACTCGACTAACGTCAAGTTTTGATATATGAACAAGACCTTCTTTACCTGGAAGGATTTCTACAAATGCTCCAAAATTAGCTATTTTAGTTACTTTACCTAAATAAATTTCTCCAACTTTAACTTCTCTTGTAAGGTCATCAATTATTTTTAACGCCCTTTGTGCACCTACGCTATCATTTGACATAATGAATATTTTTCCATCTTCTTTAATATCTATTTTTACACCAGTTTCAGCAATAATTTTATTAATAGTTTTACCACCAGTACCTATAACATCTCTTATCTTTTCTGGATCTATATTTATAGTATATACTCTTGGAGCATAAGGTGACAACTCTTTTCTAGGTTCTGGTATACATTCTTTAATCTTCTCTAATATGAATAATCTAGCTTTTCTAGCTTCATCCATTGATTTTTTTATACATTCATTTGATAAACCATGTATCTTTGTATCGACCTGTATAGCAGTAATTCCTTTTTCAGTTCCAGCTACTTTAAAATCCATATCTCCGAAGAAATCTTCGATTCCTTGAATATCAGTTAAAACTTCTTCTTCTGTTAAGTCTTCACTTGTAACTAAACCCATAGCTATTCCTGCTGCTGGTCTTTTTATAGGAACTCCAGCATCAAGTAACGCTAATGTACTTCCACATACGCTTGCTTGTGATGTCGAACCATTAGAACTTAATACTTCTGAAACTAGTCTTATAGTGTACGGAAATTCTTCTTCCGATGGTATTAGAGGCTCTAGTGCTTTTTCAGCTAAAGCTCCATGACCTATCTCTCTTCGTCCAGGTCCTCTTAATGGTTTAACTTCTCCTACACTATAAGCTGGAAAATTATAGTGATGCATGTATCTTTTAAATTCTTCTTCACCTAAACCATCTAATATTTGAACATCACCTAAAGCACCAATAGTTGCTACAGTCATTACTTGAGTCAATCCCCTTGTAAATAAACCAGTTCCATGAGTTCTAGGCAACAATGAAACATCACAATTTATCGGTCGTATTTCGTCAAATTTTCTCCCATCTGGCCTTATTTTTTCCTTTAAAATCATATTTCTTACTATATCTTTTTGTATTCTATAAACCACATCAGCTATATCTGAAGTATTATCAGGATACTTTTCATTAAAAACATCACTAATTTTTGCTTTTACAGCATCCATAGCTTCATTTCTTTTATCCTTATCCTTAATATACATAGCTTCTTTTATCATATTAAAGGCAAATTCAGTAACTTCTTTTTCTAATGTTTCATCAACTTTATAAAGTTCAGGTATAACTTTTTCTTTACCCACTTTATTCATAACTTCCTCTTGGAAATTAACAATTTTTTTACATTCTTCAAAACCAAACATTATAGCGTCATACATAATATCTTCTGGTATTTCGTCACCACCAGCTTCAATCATCATAACTCTATCTTTAGTAGCACATACGGTTAAGTTTAGAATGCTTTGTTCTCTTTCTTTCGAGGTAGGATTAACAATAAAATTTCCGTCAATTAATCCTATTGAAACTGCTCCAACTGGATCTTTATATGGAATGCTTGAAATGCATAAAGCCATTGATGCAGCATTTATTGCTAAAATTTCTGGTACATTATCTGGTTCTACAGATACCACAGTACAAACAATTTGAACATCATTTCTATATCCTTTAGGGAATAATGGCCTTAAAGGTCTATCGATAGCCCTTCCATTAAGTATAGCCCTTTCAGAAGGTTTACCCTCTCTCTTAATAAATCCTCCAGGTATTTTTCCTACTGCATATAGTCTTTCTTCATATTCAACACTTAAAGGAAAAAAATCAATTCCTTCTCTTGGTTTATCAGAAGCATTTACATTAATAAGAACCACTGTATCTCCATAGCTAGCCAATAAGGCACAGTTAGACAACATACCAACTTTGCCATAATCAAATTTTAATTTCCTACCTGCAACAGTAGTTTCTAGTATTTGACTCATATATTTACCTCCTTTCAATATACATTAATATTATTGTCAACTTAGGTTATTTTATTATAAAAATTATGTACAAGTTTTGTAATGTAGTATTTTTTAAAATAATAGAGCGGAGTTGACCCGCTCTTGATTATCTTCTTAGTCCAAGTTTTTCAACAATGTTACGATATCTTTCAATATCTTCATTCTCAAGATAATTTAAAAGACCTCTTCTTTTACCAACCATCATAAGTAGACCTCTTCTTGAGTGATGATCTTTCTTATGAACTTTTAAGTGTTCAGTTAAGTGATTAATTCTATCAGTTAGAAGAGCTATTTGCACCTCTGGAGATCCTGTATCTCCTTCATGTCTTTTAAATTTTTCAATAATCTGTTGCTTTGTTGCCTTTTCCATAATATACACCTCCAAAACTATCGCCTTTATCCCAAGAATTACGTTGGCAATTCGTATTTCTTAGCATAAGGTTCACGAAAGATATTATAACAAATAACAAACATATTGTAAATTATTTTTTTTATTTTTATGAAAATTTTTCTAAATGCTGTTTTTCTGCAAATTCTTTATCCTTTTTCAATTGATAAGCAAGTTCAATTAGTGAGTTGAACTTTATCTCATCTCTCATTCTTTTTATGAAATATAATTCAATATTCTCGCCATATATGTTCTTTTCGAAATTTAATATGTGGGTTTCAATCGATACATTATTTTCAACTGAATTTACTGTAGGATTATAGCCTACACTTGTTATTGCTTTATAAAACAGATTTTTATATTTTATTACAGTAAAGTATACTCCTATTCTAGGAATTAAAAGTGTATCATCATAACTAAGATTAGCTGTAGGAAATCCTATTGTTCGTCCTAACTGCTTTCCTTTAACTACAACTCCCCTTATCATAAATGGCATTAAAAGCATTTTATTTGCTTCTGAAACATTTCCTTCAGCAATAAGTGATCTTATTCTTGAACTACTAACAACCTCACTCTTATACATAACAGAATCTATCACATGTAAATCAAAGTTTAGTTTTGAGCTATAATCTTTTAATAATTCTATACTACCACTGTTTTTATAGCCAAATCTGTAATTAAATCCAACTACTATACCTTTTAAGTTGTAGCATCTATGCATATTAAGTAAAAAGTCTTCAGGAGATATTTTCATATAGTCATAATTAAAGTTGACCAAATTAACAATATCTACACCTAGTTTTTCCAATAAATTTAACTTTGTTTCATTATCAATTAATAATTTAGGCATTTTTTCTTTATTTACAACACTAAGGGGATGATTTTTAAAAGTGCATATCATGCTTTTTATTTTATTAATTTTTGATAATTCCAGTGTTTTGTTTATAAGACCCATATGTCCTATATGTAACCCGTCAAAACTTCCAAGTGCTATATAGGTTTTATCTTTTATTATGGTATTGAAATTATCTTCTAAAACTATCATAGTAACTGCTCCTAAACTAATAATTTAGTAATTTTAAATCCTTTATCATCCCTCATACCTAATCCAATAAATTTAATTCCATCTATGTACACTCTATATAATTTATCAAACTCTATTTTATTTAATACATACTCGTTATTTAGTTTTACACCGTTTAACAGTAATCTTTCATATCTACTGCTAATACATAATTTATCATAATTTTTAAGTGCATCCTCAATAGAGATTACATAATCTTGCACATTATTATTATTTATTTTATCTAACAATATGGAATCTTCTGCTTTAAATATACCACTTTGAAGTCTCTCTAAGTTCCACATAGTTCCGCCAACATTCAAAATTTTTCCTATATCATAGCATAAACTTCTAATGTAAGTCCCTTTTGAACAAGTTACATTGAAATCTATATATGGTAAAGAAATTCTTGTTATATTTATATCATAAATAGAAACCTTTCTTTTAGCTCTTTCTACTACTAAACCTTGTCTAGCGAGTTCATACAATCTCTTTCCATTAATCTTCAAAGCAGAATACATGGGAGGCTCTTGCTCAATATCTCCAATAAAAGAATTAAAGACATCTAAAATGGTTTTTTCATCTATGTTCACATCTTTTTCACTTATGATCATACCCTCTCTATCATAAGTATCGGTCTCAACCCCAAGTTTTAACTGCGCATTATATACCTTCTGATCACTCATTATAAAATCTACAATTTTTGTTCCACGTCCTACACAAATAGGTAATACCCCTGAAGCAAGCGGATCTAAGGTACCTGTGTGTCCAACTTTTTTAGTGTTGCATATTTTCATTATCTTTCTAACTACTTCAAAAGAAGTAACATTAGTAGGTTTATAAACATTTATTACTCCATTCATTTTATCAACTCTTTTTCAATGGCTTTTATAATAATGTGTTCTGCTTCAGCCAAACTCTTATTTATTAATAAACCAGAAGCACGTATGTGGCCTCCTCCACCGAAGCTTTCTGCAATTTTTCTTACATCTACTATTGATTTAGAACGCAAGCTAACCTTAATTCCTTCATCTGTTTCCCTAAAAAGAACTGTAACTTCAATAGTATCAATACTTCCCCCAATAGATATTATATCAGAAGTATCAGAGGCTTCAATACCTATCTCATCTAACATATTTTTAGTAAGTTTTATTACACATATATTATTAATAAGATACATCCCATCTATAGCTTTAGCAATTAATTTTAATCTTTTAAATTTTTTATTTTCAAAAACAATTCTATGAATGTCACTAAAATTGATATCATTATTAATTAGTTTACCAGCTATTTTATGAGTATCAGCAGTTGTGTTAGAGTGTTTAAAACCTCCTGTATCTGCTATAATGGATGTATATAGACACACTGATATATTCTTATCTATATTTACTCCCATTGAATTTAAAAGTTCATAGATTATTTCTCCTGTTGCTGCTGAATTTGTATTTACTAGATTTAAGTCGCCATAAAATTCGTTAGTTATATGATGGTCTATATTTATTAAATTATATGCTTTCAATTTTAGGTTTAAATTTGCAGATACACGTTCTAAATTACCACAATCTATTACTACCACACAATCAGTATCATCTAATATTGTTCCTTCTGAAATAATTATTTCATTGTAGGATGGAAGGAAACTGTATGTTTCTGGTAGGTTATCCTTGGTTACAATATACACATCTTTATGATTACTTTTTAGTCCAAGCATTAAAGCTAAAGAACTTCCCAATGAATCCCCATCAGGAGATACATGGAAAGTTATAGCTATCTTTTTACTAGCATTTAGCACATTGATAATATCATGTATTATCATGATTAGTTGTCTCCTTTATTTTCTCAATTAGAGAGTTTATGTGCATTCCATACTCTATTGTAGTATCTAATTCTAGTATAAGTTCTGGAGTGTATCTCAGATTTACCCTATGACCAAGTTCTCGTCTCAAAAAACCAGTTGAACTTTTTAAAACATTAAAAGAATTCATTTTTTCTTCATCATTACCAAATATGCTTACAAATACCTTTGCATATCTTAAATCTTTTGTAATATCAACCTTAGTAACGCTAATCATAGCAGTTAATCTAGGATCTCTTATTTCGTTATGGATTATATCACTAATTTCTCTTTTTAATTCCTCGTTTATTCTGCCACTCCTGTATTTAACCATACAATCCTCTCCTCTTATTACTTATAGATGTTTGGGTTTAATCTCTTCCATAGTATATGCTTCTATTATGTCACCATCTTTAATATCATTAAATTTCTCAATACTTAAACCACATTCATATCCAGAAGCAACTTCTTTAACATCATCTTTAAACCTCTTTAGAGAAGCCAGATTAGATTCAAAAATCACAATACCATCTCTTATAACTCTTATGCTGCTGTTTCTTGTAATTTTACCTTCTAAAACATAACAGCCAGCTATGGTACCAACATTAGAAATTTTGTAAGTCATTCTTACTTCAGCTTTTCCTAACACAACTTCTTTATATTCTGGCTCGAGCATTCCAAGCATTGCGGCTTTGATATCATCGATAGCATTATATATGATTCTATAAGTTTTAATTTCTACTTTTTCTTTTTCTGCTAAATTAGCTGCATTAGTATCTGGTCTTACATTGAAGCCAATAATTATAGCATTAGAAGCCGTAGCTAATATAACGTCTGTTTCTGTTATAGCCCCTACCGCACCATGAATTACTCTTATCTTTACATTATCTGTAGATAATTTTTCTAAAGATTGCTTTATAGCTTCAACAGAACCTTGAACGTCTGCTTTTATAATTATATCTAATTCTTTTACTTTTCCTTCTTGAATTTGACTATACAAATCTTCTAAGGATACTTTGTGAGTAGATTGAAGATATTCCGCTCGTTGTTTTTCTTTTCTTTTTTCAGCCATATCTCTTGCTGTCTTTTCATCTTTAGTAACATTAAATTTATCTCCAGCAGCAGGAACTTCTGAAAGTCCAAGTACCTCTACAGGTATTGATGGTCCTGCAGATTTTATTTTTTTTCCTTTATCGTCAAACATTGCCCTAATTCTACCGTAAGTTGTACCAACTAAAATAGAATCTCCAACGTTTAATGTACCATTTTGTACTAATAGCGTAGCAACTGGACCTCTTCCTTTATCAAGTTTAGCCTCAATAACTGTTCCCTTAGCATTTCTATTAGAGTTCCCTTTTAATTCTTGCATTTCAGCAGTTAAAATAAGCATTTCTAACAGATTATCAATGCCTTCTTTTGTATGTGCTGATACAGGAACACATATAGTATCTCCACCCCAGTCTTCAGCAATTAATCCATATTCTGTTAATTCCTGTTTTACTTTATCAGGATTTGCAGCTGCTCTATCAATTTTATTTATTGCTACAACTATAGGCACATTTGCAGCCTTACAATGATTTATAGCTTCTACAGTTTGAGGCATTATACCATCGTCTGCTGCTACTACTAAAATAACAATATCAGTAATTTGAGCACCACGAGCTCTCATTGCAGTAAAAGCTTCATGACCAGGAGTATCCAAGAATGTTATTTTTTCTCCGTTTATAGTTACAGTATAAGCACCAATATGTTGTGTAATTCCACCTGCCTCGCTTTCAGTAACTCTAGCTTTTCTGATAGCATCCAGCAAAGAAGTCTTACCATGATCAACGTGCCCCATTACTGTTACTACAGGTGGTCTTTTTTCAGTATCTAAACTAGTTTCTTCTTCTACTTCAACATCTTGTTCTATCTTTACTAACGTTTCTTCTTTTTTAGAAACTAAAACATTAAACTTTTCTGCTACTTTTTCAGCTGTTTTAAAATCAATTTCCTGATTTATAGCAGCCATTACACCTGTAAAAATTAACTGTTTTATAACTTCAGTAGATGGTTTATTTAATTTTTCTGCTAATTCTTTTACTGTAATAGTATCAGGAATCTCAATTATCAAACCTTCGGATTCATCATCTCTATTTTCATCTTCTGGATTTACAACGCTATTTTTTGACTTTTTCTTATTTTTCTTAACTTTAACCTTTTCTTCAGCAAAATCTTCATATTTTTCTAGTACATCAACTTCATCCATTAATGCTGACTGTACAGATGGTATTATTTCATTTTTACCATTCTCTTGCATTAATTCTTTTATAAGTTCCGCATCTTCTTCTTCAATGACACTCATGTGATTTTTAACAACAATGTTAAATTCCTCTGAAAGTAAATTTATTAAATCTTTACTAGAAACGCCTAATTCTTTTGCTAATTCGTAAACTCTTATTTTTGACAATATATACACCCCCGGTATTAAATTTTGTTTTTTTCGTTCCATAAACTAACAAGTCTTATACTCATATTTTTATCAGCTATACCAAGTATATTAATTTCAGTTCTTCCTATAGGAGTACCTAAATCCTCCTTTGAATATGCTTGCACAAACGGTACATTATATTTATTGCAATATTTTATAAACTTTTCTTTTGTATTTTCAGAACAATTATCAGATAATATTAGTAGAAATAATTTTCCTGATTTAATAGCCTCTTCACATTTATTATAACCTTCTAATAAACTTCCAGACTTCTTTGTTATACCTAAAAATTGAAGAAATTTATCTTGCATTGTTTATCTCTTCTTTCAAATTAGAGTATATCTCATCATCTATTTTAACTTCTAAATTTTTCTCTAATCTTTTAGCTTTGAACGCCTTTGCTAGACAATCTTCACTTTTACAAATATAGGCGCCTCTTCCTGGTTTTTTCCCTGTTAAATCTATAGAAATTTCACCTTCTTTGTTTCTAACTACACGAATTAATTCTTTTTTAGGTTTCATTTCCATACAACCAGTACACATTCTTTGAGGTATTTTTTTTATTTTCATAAACCCACCTACTTTTAAAGTGTATTTAATGATTCAAATTGAGACTTACTTTTTATATCAATTTTCCAACCTGTAAGTTTAGCAGCCAACCTGACATTTTGACCTTCTTTTCCGATAGCTAATGATAATTGATTATCATCAACTATAACTCTTGCAGATTTGTTCTCTTCATCTAAAGTTACATCTAAAACCTTTGATGGACTTAACGCATTACAAATATACTCTTCAGGAAGCTTACTCCATTTAATAATATCGATTTTCTCATTTTTTAATTCGTTGACTATATTTTGAACTCTTGTACCTTTAGGTCCTACACAAGCTCCCATGGCATCAACAGTAATATCATTTGAGTGAACAGCTATTTTGGTTCTTGAACCAGCCTCTCTTGCTATGCTCTTTATTTCTACTATTCCATTAAAAATTTCAGGAACCTCAAGTTCAAAAAGCCTTTTTACTAATCCAGGATGTGTTCTAGATACAATAACTTGTGCTCCTTTTGTAGTATTTTTTACTTCGACTATATATAATTTTAACTTACTATTAAAATTATACTCTTCTCCTGGCATTTGTTCGTTTGGACCTAAAACAGCTTCTATTTTTCCTAAATCTACAAATACATTACCTTTATCTTTTCTTATAACAGTACCAGTAATAATATCGTATTCTTTTGTTATGAATTCATTGTATATAATGCTTCTTTCTGCTTCTTTTATTCTTTGAATTACTACCTGCTTAGCTGCTTGAGCAGCAATTCTTCCGAATTTTTTAGGAGTTACTTCTATATCTACTACGTCATCAATTTGTAACCTTGGATTAATTTTTTTTGCATCTTCAAGAGATATTTCTTCAACTTCATTATTAGGCTGAGCAGTGACTTTCTTTTGAGAATATACGTGAATTTCTCCATTTTCTCTATTCATAGTAACTTTAACATTTTGAGAACTTCCAGTAGTATAATTTTTTTTATAGGCTGCAACTAAAGCATCCTCAATTGTAGTAAATAATAAATCCTCACTTATTCCCTTTTCTTTAACTATTTCTTTAAGAGCTTCGATAAACTCCTCATTCATTTTTACAACCTCCTTAGAATTCCCCTTTTAGATTCATTACCTTTATTAGTTTCCTTGGTATATTTAAACTATTTCCCTCAAAATTAATAGTAATATATTCAGAGTTAAAGTCTTCCAATATACCCTCATAAATTTTCTTACCATTAAATAATTTAGCCATTTTAATAGAAATAACACTACCAAGATATCTATTAAGATGTGCATCAGAAAACAATATTCTGTCAATCCCTGGCGAGGATACTTCCAGATAATATGATTCTTCAATAGGATCTACAGCATCTAGCATATCGCTTACAGCTCTGCTTACTTTTTCACAGTCATCAAGATTTATTCCATTATGACTGTCTATATATATTCTCAAATAGTTCTCTCCACATTCCTTTACATATTCTACATGGTAAAGTTCATAATTTCTTTCTTCTACAATTGGTTTAATCAAATCCAAAAGTTTCTCAATCAATTTATCTTTAATCATCTCAATCCCTCCTTATACATATGTTTTACAATATTTATAAAGTATATTACTTATAATAAGCTATTTAAAGTTTATAATGATAAAATTAGAAAGTTTGACTATAATAAAACGCAACATAAGTTGCGTTTTAAAAATAGAAAAAGCGGGTTTTTTAACCCACTCTCCTTGCAAAATTTATCGGTAAATATTTACTAAATTTATTTTAACATAATAAAAACTTTATTTCAAGAAAAAATTATTTTAATTAAAATAAAAACAATAGATTTATTTTAATATTTTAAAGCTTATCGATTTCATGTAATAATTCTTTAACTAAATCTTCTTCTTTTACCTTTCTAATTATTTTACCTTTTTTAAAAATAAGGCCTTCGCCATTACCTCCAGCTATTCCTATATCAGCTTCTCTAGCCTCTCCAGGACCATTTACTACACATCCCATTATGGCAACCTTTATATTTTTATTATTATTAACTAATCGTTCTTCTACCTGCTTTGCTATATTTATTAAATCTATTTGAGTTCTTCCGCATGTAGGACAAGAAATAAACTCAATACCTTTACTTACTAATCCAATAGATTTTAAAATTTCCTTACCTACTTTGACCTCATCTATAGGATCCCCTGTAAGAGAAACTCTAATAGTATCACCTATACCTTCACAAAGCAATGTTCCTATTCCAATACTAGACTTTATAGTTCCCCTCCATACTGTGCCAGATTCAGTTACTCCTAAATGCAATGGATAATCAACGTGTTTAGAAACTAGTCTATAGCTTTCAATCATTTGAACTACATTAGATGATTTAATAGATATTACTATATCATTAAAATTAAATTCTTCCAAAATATCTACATGTCTTAAAGCACTCTCTACAAGAGCTTCTGGACAGACCTTTCCATACTTTTGAAGTATATCTTTTTCAAGTGAACCAGAATTTACACCTATTCTTATAGGTATACCTTTTTCCTTTGCAGCTTCTGCTACTGCTTTGATTCTATCTTTATCACCAATATTCCCAGGATTTATTCTTAATGCAGATACACCGTTTTTTATTGAATTAAGAGCTAATCTATAGTCAAAATGTATATCTGCAACAAGTGGAATATGTATTTGCTGACATATATACTTTAATGCATCACTCGCTTCCATATCTGGAACAGCACATCTTATAATATCACAGCCTTCAGATTCTAATCTTAAGATTTGCGATACTGTTGCATCTATATTTCTAGTATCTGTATTAGTCATAGATTGAACTGTTATAGGTGAATCTCCGCCTACATATATATTCCCAACTCTTATTTTTTTAGTCTTTAGTCTATCCATAGAATTCTCCTCAATTTAGTTTAAAGTTTTATTGGATATAATATATCCTTTATAAGGATTACTATCATTAAAGTTATTAGTATAGCAAAACCAATATAATTTATTAATCCTATTTTATTATCATCTATTTTTTTGCGTGTAATAATCTCAAATAGCAATAAAAAAATCCATCCACCATCTAACGCAGGAAAAGGAATTATATTAAATATTGCAAGCTGAACGCTTAAATAAGCAGCAAAAGCAGCAAGCGGTATAATACCAGATTCTGCAACCTTTGTAGAAATTCTAATTATTGAAATAGGTCCACCAAAATCGTCTGCTGAAGCTTTACCAGTAAATATTGTTTTAAGCGCTCCAAAGGTTTGTTTTATTATAGTATTTGTTTGAGTTAAGCCATAGTATAAAGAATTAATTATATTTGGCTTTTCTAGCAGTGTTGGCCAAACTCCTACTATATATCTGTTCTCTTCTTTATTCATTACTGGTGTTACATTAATAGTTTTAATTTCGTTATTTCTTAAAAGCTTAATATTAAGATTTTCACCTTTAGCCATATAAACAACGGTAGAGAAATCATCCCAAGTAGTAACTTTCTTATTATTTATATTTATAATTTTATCACCTTTTTGAATTCCTGCATTATAAGCAGGTGAATTGATATCTACCTTATCAATAACAGGAATTAAAAAACCTCTTATTGCTCCTATTACAGCAAAAATAACAACAGCCAACACAAAATTCATAATAGGTCCAGCTGCAATAATACTTAACTTTCGAGCTGGAGTCTTTGATGAAAAGGCTCTAATATCTGAGACCTTCTCTTCCTCACCTAACATTTTAACATATCCTCCAAAAGGTAAGGCTTTTATTAAATATTCAGTTTCTTTACCTTTTATTCCAAACACCTTAGGACCCATTCCTATAGAGAATTCCTCCACTTTGACTCCATTTAGTTTGGCAAGGGTAAAATGACCAAGTTCATGTACTATCACTAGCACACTAAAGGCTAATATTGCACCTAATATGTAAATTAAATTCATTTATATACCTCCATTTAACACATATTTATTATAAATATATCTTCTTACATTTTCATTAGTTTCTAAAATATCCTCTATTGTAAACTTACTTACCCATGAGAATTTATTCATACATTCTTCAATAATATTAGCTATTTGTAAAAATGAAATTTTCTTTTGTAAAAATAATTCAACCGCAGCCTCATTTGCACTATTTAGAATTGTTGGGCAGGTACCACCTGTTTTCCCAGCTTCATATGCCAGCTTTAAACATTTAAAAGTTTCAAAGTCTGGCATTTCAAAAGTTAGATTACCTAAATTATAAAAATCTAATCTATCTACAATTGTTTTTCTTCTGCAAGGATAATTTAAAGCATACTGTATTGGAAGACGCATGTCTGTTGTTCCTAATTGTGCTATAACACTTCCATCATTATATTCTACCATTGAATGAATTATGCTTTGAGGATGTATTACTACATCAATATCGTTATAATCCATATCAAACAGCCAATGAGCTTCAATTACCTCTAGACCTTTATTCATAAGTGTAGCAGAATCAATTGAAATTTTTTTTCCCATATTCCATTTAGGATGTTTTAGAGCTTCATCAGCAGATACATTACATAAATCATTTAATTTTTTCCCTCTAAAAGGTCCTCCAGAAGCTGTAAGTATTACTCTATTAACGTCTTCTCTTTTGTTTCCTTGAAGACACTGAAATATAGCTCCATGTTCTGAATCCACTGGTAAAATCATTACGTTATAAGCATGTGCAGCGGCTTTAACAATTTCACCTCCTACTACTAATGTTTCCTTATTAGCTAGTGCGATATGCTTTCCTGATTTTATTGCATTTATAGTAGGTACTAATCCAATCATTCCTACAATTGATGTAACTATCATATCCACTTCAGGCAACGTTGCTACTATATTTAATCCTTCCATACCATAAATAACCTCTATAGATAAATTATTTATCTTACAATATTCCTTTATGTTTTCATAAGTAATTTTATCCATAACAGCTACGTATTTTGGTGAAAATTCTTTTATTATATCAATAGTTTTATGATAATTTTTATTAGATGATATACCAATTAATTTAAATTTATTTTTTTCTTTTCTAATGACGTCTAAAGTTTGAGAACCAATAGAACCAGTTGCACCTAAAATAGTAATATTCTTCAACTTTTGTACCTCCTATAAGCTTCTGTAATCAAAATATAAATATTTATTAAATAATAAACTAAGCAGTTATATAACCAGTATTTTATGAAACTACTTTACGGTATATAGACTGCTTTTTTATTAAAACACTATTAAAAATTTTATATTTATTATATGTATTTTAAATTCCCATAACAAAGGTTATATAATAATATACTACAACTGATGTAAAAAGTATGCTATCAAATCTATCTAATATTCCACCATGTCCTGGTATTAAGTTGCTATAATCTTTAACATTAACATATCTTTTTATGGAAGATGCACTTAAATCACCAAATTGACTAAAAATCCCACATAATATTCCTATTAATATATAATTATAATAATGTATATTCACTCCCAATTTAGTAATAATCATACCAAATAATGTGCATCCAATAATACTACCAAATAAACCTCCAATAGAACCCTCTATAGTCTTTTTGGGACTTACTCTCGGACATAATTTATTCATTCCTAAATATTTTCCAACATAATATGCGGCTGTATCACATAACCAAGAAGATATAAACACTAGCCATATTAAATAATTACCATATGATTTTTGATTTATCAAAACAATAAAACTAAAAAAAACTCCTATATATAAAAATCCAAATATAGTAATAGAAAGGTCAATAAAATTATATTTCACATTAATTATAGGTATACACAGCATTATAAAAACTCCTGCTATTATAAGTAGAAGGATAATATCAAATTTTATTGTATTACTTAATAATATATAATAAATAATGCATAACATATAACCTATATACTTCAAAGGGTTAATATTCTTTTGTTTTACAGTAGTATAAAATTCGTGCATTCCAATTAAGGACAAAATTAAAGTAAAATACTTAAGATACACCCCACCAATAAATAAAAATATTAACATTGGTGATAATAACACAGCACCTAAATATCGTTTATTCATAATTAACACCCCTACTTTATTCCACCAAACCGTCTATTACGTTTCTGATAATCTAAAATAGCTTGATGAAGATGCTCTTTTCTAAAATCAGGCCATTTTATATTAGACATCCAAAACTCGGAGTAAGCACATTGCCATAGTAGAAAATTACTTAACCTTTGTTCACCACTAGGTCTAATTATTATATCTGGATCAGGCATTCCAGCAGTATATAGATAACTTGATACTAAATCTTCAGAAATATCTTCTTCTTTTAGTTTCCCATACTTTAAATCTTTGTAAAGTTTTTTAAAAGCATTTACAATATCATCTCTACCACCGTAGTTAAGGGCCAAGTTCAAAACTAATCCTGTATTATTCTTGGTCTTATCATAAGCATACTTAAGCTCTTTCTGACAAACCAATGGAAGCTTTGACGTATCACCTATAGAATTTATTATTACATTATTAGAATTAAGTTCTTCAAATTCACCTCTTAAATATTCCACTAATAATTTCATTAATGCATTAACTTCTTCAATTGGTCTTTTCCAATTTTCTGTGGAAAAAGCATATAAAGTAAGATATTTTATTCCGAGTTTACTGCATTCTTTTACTATTTCTCTTATCGTTTCTACACCTGCTCTATGTCCAGCTGTTCTAGGAAGGTTTTTCTCTTTTGCCCATCTGCCATTACCGTCCATGATAATAGCAATATGCCTTGGCAAATTATCAATGTCTAATTCATCAGATATTTTATAGGAATCTTTACTATTCCATTTAAAAAGCTTCCACACGAGAATTCTCTCCATTCATATGTATTATCTGGTTTTTAATATATTTATTAATAAAACCTGCACGTATGCAGGTTTTATTAATAATCCACCTAAACAGACATAATTTCTTTTTCTTTGACTTCAATAATTTTGTCTATTTCTTTTATATAGTTGTCAGTTTTCTTTTGTATATCATCTTCTGCTTTTTTAAGATCGTCTTCAGATATTTCATTATTTTTCTTTAACGCTTTAATTTTATCATTACTTTCTCTTCTAATTGATCTAACAGCCACTTTACTTTCTTCACCTATTTTTTTTACGTTCTTTACTAGATTCTTTCTTGTTTCCTCAGTTAATTCTGGAATTATTAATCTAATAACTGAACCATCATTAGATGGAGTAAGTCCTAAATCTGATTTTAGTATAGCTTTTTCAATATTTTTTATAGAACTCTTTTCCCAAGGCTGTATCAATATTAGTCTTGGTTCTGGAGCAGAAACATTTGCTACTTGATTTATAGGCAGCATACTTCCATAATATTCTACTTCCAGCCTATCTAATATTGTAGGATTAGCTCTACCCGCTTTCATAGAAGCTAATTCTTTTTTTAAAACTGCAATAGTTTTATTCATTTTGTCTTCAGCAGTATGAATAATGTCTTTAATCATAGAATTCCCTCCTGTATTATTACCTATTATCATTATTTTGATACTAGTGTACCAATTTGTTCACCTAATATAGCTTTTTTAATGTTTCCACCTTCATCAAGGCCAAATACAATTATAGGAATGTTATTATCCATACATAGAGAAGTGGCTGTTGAGTCCATTACTTGAAGACCTTGCTCTAACACTTGAATGTAACTAAGTTTATCATATTTTTTAGCATCAGAATATTTATTCGGATCTTTATCATATACACCGTCAACTTTTTTTGCTAACAATATAGCATCAGCTTCAATTTCAGCCGCTCTTAAAGCAGCTGTAGTATCTGTTGAAAAATAAGGATTTCCAGTACCTGCTGCAAAAATAACAACTCTACCTTTTTCTAAATGTCTCATAGCTCTTCTTCTTATAAAAGGTTCTGCTACTTCCTTCATTTCAATAGCTGTTTGAACTCTAGTATTAACTCCAATATTTTCAAGTGAATCTTGTAATGCAAGTGCGTTGATGCATGTAGCTAACATACCCATATAGTCAGCAGTTGTTCTATCCATACCTTGGCCGCTTCTACCACGCCAAATATTACCTCCACCTACAACCGCACCTATTTCTACTCCAAGTTCAACAAGTTCCTTAATTTCTTCAGCAATTCGTTTTGTTACATTAAAATCAATTCCGAAACCATTTTCTCCTGCTAGTGCTTCACCAGAAAGCTTAAGCATTATTCTTTTATATTTAGCGGTTTCCATATATATTATACCTCCAAAGCAGTAAAAATTACATACTTAATAACAAATTTCCAAATTAAAAGACTTATTTTAAAAAAAGAGAACACAAGGTGTCCTCTTTTTACATTCTTATCCCTGTTGCATTTGTTTGCGAACCTCTTCAGCAAAGTTTTCTTCCTTCTTCTCAATTCCCTCGCCTTTTTCAAATCTTACAAATCTTGTAACAGTTATTGGTGCGCCAACTTCCTTAGATTTTTCTTGAAGATACTTTGTGATTGTGTAATCTGCATTTCTAATCCAAACTTGTTCAATAAGACAATTTTCTTTATAATATTTTTGTATTCTTCCTTGAACCATCTTTTCTGCAATGTTTTCTGGTTTTCCTTCATTCATAGCTTGAACTTTGTATATTTCTCTTTCTTTTTCTAAAGTTTCGGAATCTACCTGTTCTCTATTTAAGAATAATGGATTAGCTGCAGCAACTTGCATAGCTAAATCTTTAGCTACAGTTAAAACAACATCGCTTTCCTTTTCGCATGCTACTTCAACTAAAACTCCAATTCTTCCACCGCCATGAATATAGTTTTGTACAACACCCTTATCAATTGAAAATTTTTGAAATCTTCTAACTGCCATATTTTCGCCTAATTTAGCAATTAATGCGGTAACAGCTTCTTTAATTGTTATATTTGAATCTGCTATGTACTTTTCCTCAATAAATTCATCAACAGTTGTTGCAGTTGTTGATGCTGCTTGTTTAGCTATGTTTTTACTTAATTTAGAAAACTCCTCATTAGCGGAAACAAAATCTGTTTCACAATTAACTTCAACTATAGCTCCAGATTTGTTATCTTCACTAATATATGTTTCTACTAAACCTTCAGCTGCTATTCTTCCAGCTTTCTTAGCAGCAGCAGCTAAGCCTCTTTCTCTTAAAATTTCTATAGCCTTTTCTAAATCCCCGTTAGATTCGTTTAATGCTTTTTTGCACTCCATCATTCCTGCGCCAGTTCTTTCTCTTAACTCTTTAACCATTTGTGCGGTAATCATATCATATTCCTCCTGTAAAAAAGTTAATTTAAAAGGTAAATGAAGGACTCTTCACCTACCTTTTATCTTTTTTATCTAATTAACTGAACTATTCAGCTAACTGTTCACCTTGTCTTCCTTCAATTATAGCATCTGATATTTTAGCAGTTATTAATTTAACAGCTCTAATAGCATCATCATTTCCTGGTATTACATAATCAACTTCATCTGGATCACAGTTAGTATCTACTATTGCAACTACAGGTATTCCAAGAATCTTAGCTTCAGATATAGCATTTTTCTCTTTTCTTGGGTCTACAACGAATAAAGCTCCAATATTATTGCTTTCCATATTCTTTATTCCACCAAGATTTTTCTCAAGTTTCTCTTTTTCATTTCTTAACTTGATTACTTCTTTCTTAGGAAGAACATCAAACGTTCCATCTTCTTCCATTGCATTTAACTCTTCTAATCTTCTTATTCTAGCCTTTATAGTTCTAAAATTTGTAAGCATTCCACCTAACCATCTGTTGTTAACGAAATGCATACCGCTTCTAACTGATTCTTCCTGAATAGCTTCTTGAGCTTGTTTCTTAGTACCTACAAAAAGAATATCCTTTCCTTCAGCAGATACGCTCTTTACAAATTCATAAGCTTCTTCAATTTTTTTAACAGTTTTTTGTAAATCAATAATGTAGATTCCATTTCTTTCTGTAAAAATGTATGGAGCCATCTTTGGATTCCATCTTCTTGTTTGATGTCCAAAATGAACACCTGCTTCTAGTAATTGTTTCATTGAAATAACTGACATATTTTTACCTCCTTGGTTTTTACCTCCATTATCTTCATACTTATAAATTACCCCGTTAGAGCACCAACCTATAAGTTAGATAATGTGTGTATTTTCTCCTTATGTAGTATAGCATATTGATTTTTGCTATTCAACAATAAATTAGAAATTATTTAATAATTTTTTCAAATATCATAGATATAATGTATTTAATCACACCGATTATGATATTTATAAAATATTAACAAATTGCTACTTTATTTTTTTTAATTCATCTAAAAGTTTATCATTTAATATTTTGATATGAGTTCCTTTCATACCTAGTGATCTGGATTCTATAACGCCAACACTTTCAAATTTTCTAAGTGCATTTACTATTACTGACCTTGTTATTCCTACTTTATCAGCAATTTTTGAAGCTACCAAAAGTCCTTCATTGCCTTCAAGTTCATTAAAGATATGTTCAACAGCTTCTAGTTCTGAATATGATAATGTTCCTATTGCTAACTGAACAACAGCTTTTTTTCTGGCTTCCTCTTCGATCTCCTCATTTTTAGATCTTAGAATTTCTATACCTATTATTGTGGCGCTATATTCAGCAATAACTAAGTCATCATCTGTAAATTTCTCATTAAATCTTGCTAAAAGAAGAGTTCCTAATCTTTCTCTATTTCCCATAATAGGAAGAATAGTTGAAAGTTTATTTTCTACTTCACAATTCATTTCTTCTTCAAAAACACATATTCCATCATTTGTTAAATTAGCCTGTGTTTCGTGTATATTTAGCAACTTTGAATTGTAAATTTCCGGAAAACGCATTTCGTTTATAATTTTATTTTTTACAACTTCACATTCAAAATTTGATGAAAGATTATATCCAAGGATTTTACCTTTTCTACTAATTATATATACATTACATGATAAAACATCGCTTAATAATTTGCAAATATCATCAAAAACAACCGGCTCTGTTCCTGACTTCTGTAATATTTTATTAAGCATTCGAGTTTTACTTAATAAAGATGACATTTATATTCCTCCTTAGCTTTTGCTATATTAATAGAACCAAACCTTTAATAAAAACAAATTTTAACAAAACTGAAGTACACCTAAGTTTTAAATCTTATAGTTTGACTTTTTTAAAAATTTAGAATTGTTTAGTTTTACTTAATAATAATATCATAACATTAATTGTATTTCAACAATGTTTTTATTAATTTCGACATAAAATTTCTATTTACTACTTATCATTTTTATATATTTTGTTTTTACAATTTTCATTTGTACATTCATATGTTAAGCCTTTAGTTTTTGTATATTTTTTAACCATAAGTCCTTGACAAGCTGGACATTTTTCCAATATAGGTTCATACCAACTTACAAAATCACAATTAGGATAGTTACTACATCCGAAAAATTTCTTGCCTTTTTTACTTTTTTTTACAAGTATATTTCCACCACATTTAGGACATACAACATCTAATTGTTCTACAATTGGTTTAGTATTTTTACATTCAGGATACCCAGGACATGCAAGAAAATCTCCGAATCTTCCACGCTTTATAACCATATTTCTTCCACATTTATCACATATTTCTTCACTTACTTTATCCTCAATTGTGATTTTTGAAATTTCTTTTTCAGCAATTTCTACCGACTTTTGAATAGGTTTGAAAAACTCATCTACAACATTATTCCAGCGTGCTTTTCCTTCCTCAATACTATCTAATTTATTTTCCATTTCGGCAGTAAATTCAATATCTACAATTTCTTTAAAGTACTCACTAACAATACTATTTACAATAATTCCTAATTCTGTTGGAATAACTGTTTTTTTATCTCTTTGTATATATTTTCTATCTAATAAAGTAGATATAATAGGAGCATATGTACTAGGACGACCTATTCCATTTTCTTCTAATGTTTTTACTAATGTAGCTTCTGAAAATCTAGAAGGTGGCTGAGTAAAATGTTGTTTACCTTCAATAGATTTTTTTAGTAATCTTTCGCCTTCATTAACCTCAGGAATATTAGTGGTTTCTTCTTCTTCTTCAAAGTTATATTGATACAATTTCATAAAACCATCAAATTTTATATTAGAACCATTAGCTCTAAGCTGATATGGTTTATTTTCAACTTCTACAGAAATTGTATCCAATATACACGAAGACATCTGACTAGCTATAAACCTATTCCAAATTAAAGTATATAATTTAAACTGTTCATCTTTTAAACTGTCTTTAATTGAGTCTGGAGTTAAATCAATATATGTTGGCCTTATAGCTTCATGAGCATCTTGTATATTTTTCTTTCCCTTAAATATTCTAGGAGTGCTTGGAGCATATTTATCACCATAAGTATTTATTATAAAATCTTTTGCTGATTTTTGAGCATCCTCTGAAACTCTAACAGAATCTGTTCTCATATAAGTTATTAATCCTAATGTACCATGTCCTCTAACATCTACACCTTCGTATAATTGCTGTGCAATAGACATAGTTTTTCTGGTAGCAAAGTTTAATTTCCTATACGCATCTTGCTGCAGAGTACTAGTAGTAAATGGAGGTAATGGATTTTTATTTTTGTTAGATCTTTTAATTTTAATAACATTAAATTCCCCTTGTTCTAGCTCAGCTATAATTTTTTTACATTCTTCCTCTGTATTTATTTCAATCTTATGGTTATCTCTAGATACCAATCTTACTGTAAAACTTTTTTTATCACTGCTTTTATAAAGTTTACATTGAATTGACCAATATTCTTTAGATACAAATTCAGTTATTTCTTTTTCTCTATCACAAATCATTTTTAAAGCAACAGACTGAACTCTTCCAGCACTTAAACCCCATTTTACCTTTTTCCATAGTACTGGACTTATTTCATAACCTACTAGTCTATCCAAAACTCTCCTAGCTTGTTGGGCATCAACTAAACTAGAATTAATTGCTCTAGGAGCCTTTATAGCATTTTTTACAGCATTTTTTGTAATTTCATTAAATTCAATTCTACATTTTTCATCTTTATCAATATTTAGAACCTGAGCTAAATGCCAAGAAATTGCCTCTCCCTCTCTATCAGGGTCAGTTGCTAAATAGATTTTCTCACTTTTTTTAGCAACCTTTTTAAGTTTTTCTAATAATTCTCCTTTTCCTCTAATTGTTATATATTTTGGATTATAATCCTTTTCTATATCTACACCTAATTGACTCTTGGGCAAATCTCGAACATGCCCCATAGAAGCTTCAACTATATAATTTTTACCTAAATATTTTCCAATAGTTTTAGCTTTTGCAGGTGATTCAACAATAACTAATCTTTGACCCATAAATCCCCCTAGTTTATTTTACTTAATAAGTATATAAACCAGAGTGTCACCCCCTTGTAATAAATTTGATATTCATTTTAATTATTTGTTATTTATTTTATAATATACTTTACGTTTTCATTTAATAAAATAAATTCTATATAGTTTTTTTATTTCTTACATAGTAATTACCAGCTAAACATATTATTTCGTCTTTTAACTGCAACTCAAATAATACCTCATATAGATGATTTATGTCAATATTAGTACTCCTAAGTATGTCATCTATATGTATTGGATTCTCATTTAATATGCAATAAATCTTTTTTTCAAGTGTACTTGAAAATTTAGGTTTAACTTTAATACTTTTAGAATATTTTAAATTAATTAGTCTAAATATATCTTCAATACAGGTTACAGGATAAGCACCATCATTTATTAGTTTATTACATCCTTTACTTTGATTTGAGAAAATGGAACCAGGGACTGCCATTACATCTTTCCCCTGCTGTAGTGCTAATCCAGCAGTTATTAAAGAACCGCTTTTCATTCCAGCCTCTACTACTATTACAATATCACTAAGTCCGCTTATAATTCTATTTCTTATTGGAAAATTTTGCGGAAGCGGCTGAGTCCCTGGGGGGAATTCTGATATGATGCATCCGGAATAAATTATTTTATCATATAGTGATTTATTTTCTTTTGGATAAATGATGTCAATTCCACACCCGATAACGCCACATGTAAAACCATTATTATCTATACATGCTACATGAGCACAAGAATCAATTCCTTTTGCTAAACCACTAATTACATTTACGTTATTTTTGGAAAGTTCTGTAGAAATAATTTTAGTAACATTTATACCATAGCTAGTGCAGTTTCTTGAACCTACTATTGATACGGAATATTCTTCATTTAACTTATTTAAATGTCCTTTATAAAATAAAATAGAAGGAGCATCTTCATATACTTTTAATTTTTGAGGATACAAGTCTTCATTATAAAGTATTAAATTAATATTGTTTTCTTTAATAATTTTTTTTATTTCATTGATTTTTAATCTATCCCAACTATTTTTTAAGTGCATTGATAATTTACTATCTAGTATTTGACCTTCATTACAACAAATCCATATATTTTCTGTAGTACCATACTTTTTTAATAAATCTAACTTAATTTTATGTGATAAGTTTACAGTTGAAAACCAGATATTATATTCTATCATTTTATCTCCTAATATACAGCTAAATTATATTTTCACCTAAAAATTTTCTGTATTGAATTGCTTCTATTACATCTTTTTCATCGATTTGCTCTCTACAATTTAAGTCAGCAATAGTTCTTGAAAGCTTAAGTATTCTACTATAAGCTCTATTACTCAAATGATATTTTTCATATATTTTTTCAAGTAATTTACCACTGTTTTCACTAAGCTGACAGTATTCATTAATTAGCTTTTGATTCATTTGAGCATTACAATATATATTTTCTTTGCTAAATCTATCTTTTTGAATTTGTCTAGCCAGTTCTACTCTTTTTCTTATAACTGTAGAGGACTCACCCCTTTTTTTTCCTTTAATATCCTTATATTTCAATGAAGCAACAAATACAAAAAGATCTATTCGATCTAACAATGGCCCTGAAAGCTTACTGATGTACCTTTTCCTTTCATAATCAGAACAGGTGCATTGTTTTATATCGCTACCGTAATATCCGCAAGGACAGGGATTTAATGCTCCAACTAACATAAAATTAGCAGGGTAACTTGTGCAGCCCGTAGCTCTAGAAATACGTATTACTTTATCTTCTAAAGGTTGTCTTAATACTTCTAATACGCTCTTTTTAAACTCTAATAATTCATCCAGAAAAAGTACTCCATTATGAGCTAATGATATTTCTCCTGGAATTAGGTTTCGCCCACCTCCAACCAATGCTACATTTGAACTTGTATGATGTGGACTTCTAAAAGGTCTGTGTTTTATCAAACCTTCTTCTTTTAAATTTCCTGTAACACTATAAACCTTAGTAACCTCAAGAGCTTCATCATAACTTAGTTTAGGAAGAATACTAGGTACTCTATATGCAATCATGCTTTTGCCAGAACCTGGAGGTCCAAATAATATAATGTTATGCCCTCCTGCAGCTGCAATCTCAATGGCTCTTTTAGCACTTTCTTGTCCTACAACATCTTCAAAATCATAATTAAAAGAATTCGCACTTATATCACTTTCATCCATAGTTGGAATAAAAGGTAACATATCTTTATTTTCAAGAAAAGCTGTTACTTGTTTTAAATCATTAAAAGAATAAATACTTGAATTTTTAACAATTGAACATTCTTTAGCATTATTATTAGGAACAATATAATTTTTTATATTATTTTTCATTCCTTCTATAACTATAGGTAGTGCTCCCTTTACTTTTTTCAGCTCTCCAGATAAAGATAATTCCCCCATAAAAATATAGTTCTCTAATTCATCAAATTTAATTTGTTCTGTCGCTATTAATATTCCAATTGCTATAGGAAGATCAAATTGAGAACCATCCTTTCTTAAATCAGCTGGAGCTAGATTTACTGTAATTCTATTCACTGGAAAATCAAATCCAGAATTTATAATTGCAGATCTTACTCGTTCTTTTGATTCTCTTACAGAAGTATCTGGTAGACCTACTATATTGAAACTTGGAAGCCCACTAGTAATATCAATTTCTACAGATACCAAAACCCCATCAATTCCACTAAAAGCAGCAGTATTTATTGTAATAGCCATAAAATCACCTCTAAGGATAGATTATTGACAATTGTTTTATTTTTATAACAATAATTCATTTTATAATTATCAGAATTTTTAAAATTAGACCTTGTAAATACAACTTAGATATTCTAATATATTATAAATATCAATATATAACACTAATAATAAGGAGAAACAAATAATGAAATCTTTAAATAAAAATATAGGCTTTTATGGAGAAGATATTGCTGCTAACTATCTTAAAAATTTAGGATACATTATATTTGAAAGGAATTTTAGATGTTATATAGGTGAGATAGATATAATAGGAAAAGATAATACTTATATTGTTTTTGTTGAAGTTAAAACTAGATATGACAACAACTATGGCACTCCAGCAGAATCTGTAACTTATTCAAAACAGCGAAAAATATATAAGACTGCTCAATACTATATACTAAAAAATAATATACATAAATTAAATTTTCGCTTTGATGTTATTGAAATAATATTAAACGATACAAAAAATGCACCTACAATACGACTAATAAAAAATGCATTTCAAATATAAAAACTAAGCTTAATAGCTTAGTTTTTATGCAGAATATTACTTAAAAAGCATCTTCTATGTATTTTACAAGGTCCATATTTTTTTATTGAATCAATATGTTCTTTTGTACCATAACCAGCATTCTCTTCAAAACCATAATAAGGATATATCTTAGAATATTCTTTCATCAAATTATCTCTATAAACTTTTGCAATAATTGAAGCACATGCAATACTAGCGCTCTTTTCATCACCTTTTATTACATGTTCATTTTTTACATTATAATTTTTAATAGAGTATCCATCAGAAAGGACAAAATTAGGAGTTAAAGTTAGCTTGTTTATTGCTAGTTTAAATACTTCATTATTACACCAAGCTATTCCATTCATATCGATTATATTGCTATCTATTAGTCCTATACTATAACTAACAGCTTTTTGTTTTATTATTTCACAAAGATCCTCTCTTACTTTTGCAGATAACTTTTTTGAATCTTTAATTCCTAATATAAAATTTTTATCTTCTAATGTATGTAAATCCAATACTACAGCTGCAGCTACTATCGGTCCAGCCAGCGGACCTCTTCCAACTTCATCAACCCCAGCAAGGTATCCAGTATTTATGTACTGCTTATCAAAATTATACATACATTTAACTCTATCTAATTCTTCTTTTCTATTTTTTATGAAGTTTATAATTTTTATACCCAAATTTTGTACGTTTTTTCTTTTATCCATTTTTAGTATCTCTGCAATTTTATAAAAATGCTGGTCAGATAAATCAAAATCTAAATAAGATTTCTTCAAGTAATCAACATAATCTTTTATTTTTATATATTTAATACTTGAAAATTTATTTATATAATAAGTTTCATTAAAAATTTCCATAAAATATTCTCCCTATAACTAAGGTCTTTCTAAAGATATAGCACCAAGCTTTCCACCTCTAAATTCATCTAACAACAATACAGATATCCTATTATAATCAATACTCCCGCCAGAAGATAGAGTACCTCTCTTTCTCGCAATGCTATTCATATTAGTAAGTGGATCTTCACTTAATGAATCAAGCTTATATCTTTCTATTAATCTACCTGGATACAGTTTTTGAAGTCTTTCTAAAAGTTTTAGTGCTAATTCTTCTATATCCATAATTTCATCTTTTATAGCACCTGTAAAAGCCAAATTGAGCGCTACTTCAGTATCTTCAAATTTTGGCCAAAGTATTCCTGGAGTATCCATTAGCTCAATACCTAATTTCGTTTTAATCCACTGCCTACTTTTAGTTACACCAGGTCTATCTCCAGTTTTTGCTATATTATTTTTAGCCATTTTATTAATAAAAGATGATTTACCTACATTAGGTATTCCTACTACCATAACACGTGTAGTTATATTTATTATTCCTTTTGATTTTAATTTTGTATGCTTTTCCTTCAAAAGATTGTCTAACGCAGGCTTTATATTATTTAACCCTGATCCCGACATACTATTTACCGCAATAGCACATACATTTTCTTTAGACAATTTTTTTATCCATTGGTTAGTTATTTCACTCTCGCTAAGATCGCTTTTATTTAACAATATAAGTCTGGGTTTACTACCACAAATATCATCAATATCTGGATTAGTACTTGATTTAACAATTCTAGCATCTCTTATTTCTATAACTGCATCTATAACTTTAATATTTTCTTTTAATTCTCTTCTTGTTTTAGCCATGTGTCCAGGGAACCAATTTATAGCCATATTCTACCTAACCTTTCCTATCTTATTAAATGGATATATTCTTATTGAAGCTTTACCCACAACAAGTTTTAAATTTATAAATCCAACATCTGGAAATCTACTATCTTTACTGTTATTTCTATTATCTCCTAAAACAAAAATAGTATTTTTCGGCACAGTAGTTTCAGGGTAGTATCCATTTATAATTTTCTCATTTAAATAAGGTTCATTTTTTTCAATACCATTTACATATAACTTATTATCCTCAATTTTAACTTTATCTCCGCTAACAGCAATTACTCTCTTAATAAATTTTTCTCTTGTATCAGCAGGATATTTAAACACTACAATATCACCCACTTCAGGCTTTCTAAAATAATAAGATACCTTTTCAACTATTAATCTGTCTTTATGGTCTAGTGTAGGAAACATTGACTGACCATCTACACTGACTGTTTCAAAAACAAAAGTTATAATAAGTATAGCTGCAATTATAGCTATTACAATAGATTTAACTAACTCTACTATTTCTTTAATCAATTTAATACACCTTCCTATATACAAAAAAGGGCTTATAAAGCCCTTTTTTATATTAATTCTTTAACTTTTGCAGCTTTACCAACTCTATTTCTTAAATAGAACAGCTTAGCTCTTCTAACCTTACCTCTTCTAGTAACCTCCAATTTATCGATTATTGGAGAATTTACAGGGAATGTTCTTTCAACACCTACACCATAAGAAATTCTTCTTACTGTAAATGTTTCTCTAATTCCACCATTTTGTCTCTTAAGAACAATACCTTCAAAAATTTGAATTCTTTCTCTGTTACCTTCTTTAACTTTAACATGAACTTTTACAGTGTCACCAACATTAAATTCAGGTAAATCAGTTCTAATTTGTTCTGATTCAATAGATTTTATAATATCTAACATGTGTGCATTCCCTCCCTACTTTTATTTGACGTTCTTGACCGCTTTGACTGTCAGAGGAACGCCCGTACTAGCACAAATTGTATTTTATCATATAAATTATTATTATGCAACATATAATTGTCATTTTAACAATTCTTTATCTTCTTTTGACAACACAAGTTTTTTAAACAGATCGGGTCTTTTCTCACGAGTAACTTTAAGTGATTGTATTCTTCTCCAATTGTTAATATTTTTATGATGGCCTGATAACAAAACTTTTGGAACAAAATCTCCTTCAAAACACTCTGGTCTTGTATATTGAGGATATTCCAAAAGTCCATTATAAAATGACTCTTCCATATAGCTTTCTCTGCTAGATAATACTCCAGGGATCAATCTGCATATACTATCAACTATTGGAATGCAAGCCATTTCACCACCTGTTAGTACAAAATCACCTAACGATATTTCTTCATCTATATACTTATAAACTCTTTCGTCAATGCCTTCATAGTGACCACATAAAAAAATCAGCTCAGTATTTGTGGAAAGCTCTTTAGCAATTTCTTGGTCGAAAGTTTTTCCTCTAGGGCCTAAAAATATAACTTTACCTTTATTAATAGATTTAACTGTTTTTATACAATCAACAATTGGTTGAGGAGACATTACCATACCAGCCCCTCCACCGTATGGATAATCATCTACTTTTTTATGTTTGTTTTTTGAATAATCTCGTATATTGACTGTATTAATCTCCAATATATTTTTTTCAATAGCTCTTCCTAGTATACTATAATTAAAAACATGAAACATTTCTGGAAAAAGTGTTAAAATATGAATTTTCATTGCCACACCTCTAAGGGTTTAATGATTATTCTTCTCTCATTTACATCAATGTTTAATACTATTTCTTTAAGAGCTGGTACCAATACTTCAGTTTTTCCTTTAACCCAATATACATCGTTGCTTCCTGTTTTTATAACATCGCATAATTCACCTATTTCCACATTGTTTGAATCAAAAACCTTGCAACCAATTAGATCTGCTATAAAATATTCTCCTTCAGCTAATTTTACAGCATCTTTACGACTTACTTCAATATATTTATTTTTAAAAGCCTGAGCTTGTTCTATTGTGTCTATACCTTCAATTTTAAGTATAACTTTATCGCTTTGCAATTTACACCAAACTATTTTTTTTTCAATCCCGTCAATATACACATTTTTTAACTTTCTAAATCTTTTAATATCATCAGTTAAAGGATATATCTTAACTTCTCCTTTTATACCATGAGTATTTATAATCTGACCTACTGATAAAAACTCTTTCATTGTCATTTCACCTTCTAAGAGCATTAATATAAATAATAAAATAAGAGTTAGGATGCACCTAACCCCTATATTATTTCAACAACAACTCTTTTATTCTCTTTAATCGCTGCTGCTTTAACAACAGTTCTTATAGCTTTAGCTATTCTTCCCTGTTTTCCTATTACTTTTCCCATATCTTCTGGTGCAACTTTTAGTTCAAGTATAATTGACTGCTCACCTGCAATCTCATTGATTTGAACAGCTTCTGGGTTATCAACTAATGATTTAGCTATTATTTCAACTAACTCTTTCACAGAATACACCCCCAGTTATTACTTTGAAAGTTTTTCGCTAATTCCAGATTTTACGAAAAGTCTCTTTACTATATCTGATGGTTGTGCACCATTCTTAACCCATTTAGCAGCCTTTTCTTCGTCAATTTTAATAAGAGCTGGCTCTGTAGTTGGATTATAGTAACCTATTTCTTCAATAAATCTTCCATCTCTTGGAGATCTTGAATCAGCAACAACAACTCTATAAAATGGAGCTTTTTTAGCACCCATTCTTCTAAGTCTTATTTTTACAGCCATTTATTTCACCTCCTTCTAAAGCATAAACTATTAACTCATAAATGGTAATTTACCAAATATACCTTTTTTAAAACCTTTTTGCATATTTTTAGTTTGTTTCATAACTTTCTTCATCATCTCAAATTCCTTAAGGAACTTGTTGACTTCTTGAACAGTAGTTCCAGAGCCCTGAGAAATTCTCTTTTTTCTTGATGACGAACTAATTACAAGATTAGGGTTTTTTCTTTCATTTTTTGTCATAGAGGTAATAATAGCTTCACGCCTTTTCATTTCTTTTTCCCCTTGACTTAAATCAATATTTTGAAGCTCTTTTGCATTTACTCCAGGAATCATTTCTATTAATTTATTTAAAGGACCTAATTTTTTCATCTGACTCATCAATGTCAAATAATCATCTAAATTAAAATCTTGATTTAGCATTTTAGCCCCTAGTTCTTTTGCTTCCTTTTCATCTATAGCAGCTTGAGCTTTTTCTATAAGTGACAACACATCACCCATACCTAAAATTCTAGAAGACATTCTATCTGGATAAAATACTTCTAAGTCATTCATTTTCTCGCCAACACCTATAAATTTAATAGGCTTACCACTAACGGCTTTTATAGAAAGGGCGGCACCACCTCTAGTATCCCCATCCAGCTTTGTCAGAATGACACCTGTTATATCTAATTGATTATTAAAACTCTCTGATACATTTACAGCATCTTGACCAGTCATAGAATCTACCACTAACAAAATATCATTAGGATTTATACTAGCTTTTATATATTTAAGCTCATTCATTAAATCTTCATCTATATGAAGTCTACCTGCTGTATCCACTATAACCACATTATGATTATTATTTTTTGCATATTCTATTGAAGCTTTAGCTATATCTACTGGATTTACTTTATCCCCCATTGAAAATACTGGAACATCAATTTGCTTTCCAACAACTTGAAGCTGTTTTATTGCTGCAGGTCTGTAAATATCACAAGCTACCAATAGCGGTCTCTTATTCTTCTTTCTAATTTGTAAAGCTAGTTTTCCAGCCATAGTTGTTTTACCAGCACCTTGTAAACCTACAAGCATGATAATGGTTATACCATTATTAACGTAATTTATAGAACTCTCAGAACTTCCCATCAAAGCTGTAAGTTCTTCATTTACAATTTTTATAACTTGTTGACCAGGCGTTAGACTTTCCAACACTTCACTGCCTAGGCATTTTTCACTAACTTTTCCTATAAAATCTTTGACAATTTTATAATTAACATCAGCTTCAAGAAGTGCTAACTTAACTTCTCTCATAGCTTCTTTTATATCTTTTTCATTAAGCTTGCCTTTACCTTTTAACTTTTTAATAGTTTCCTGAAGCTTAGAGGCTAATCCTTCAAAAGCCATGATAATCCTCCCTATATATTCTCATTTATGTCTTTTTCTATTTCATCTATATAATTTAAAAGTACTAAATCATCTATTTTGTCTCTTATAAGTTTACATTTATTTAATATTGATGTTTTTACTAAATTAAATTTATTATATTTATTCATAAGTTCTAGTTTTTGTTCATATTCTAATAAAAGTTTATTACATCTTTTAATAATATCATGTATAGCTTGCCTGCTAGTATTGTTTAGTTCTGCTATTTCGCCAAGCGATAAATCTTCATTATAATACATAGTCATTATATCTTTTTGTTTTTGGGTTAAAAGCTCTCCATAAAAATCTAAAAGAATAGATATCTCAATTCTTTCTTCCATACAATCACCTTACCAACAAAAATAATAATAACAAATAACAAATATGCTGTCAAGTATTTTTGCTTAACAGCATATTTGTTACTCAATAGTTTAAAATAATGCCTCCACAAACTCTTTTGTATTAAATTCTTGAAGGTCATCAATGCTTTCACCTACACCTATTAACTTTACAGGAATATTTAATTGATGTTTTATTGAAATAACAACTCCTCCTTTTGCTGTACCATCAAGTTTTGTTAAGACTATGCCATCAATAGGACATACCTCCATAAACTGCTTAGCCTGTTGAACAGCATTTTGACCTGTAGTTGCATCTAAAACTATTAAAGTTTGTTTTGATGCTTCGCTATATTCTCTATCTATTATTCTGTTAATTTTACCCAATTCATCCATAAGATTTTTCTTATTATGCAATCTTCCAGCGGTATCGCAGATTAAAACATCAATCTTCCTTGCTTTTGAAGCTTGAATTGCATCATATACTACAGCAGCTGGATCGGAACCTTCTTGATGACGTATAAGGTCTACTCCAGCTCTATTACTCCAAACTTCAAGCTGGTCAATTGCAGCAGCTCTAAAGGTATCTGCAGCAGCAAGCATTACCTTATATTTTTCAGCCTTTAATTTTGAGGCAATTTTTCCTATAGAAGTGGTTTTTCCTACTCCATTAACTCCTATTACAAGAATTACTGCAGGTAAATTATTTTTAATAATGTTATTATCTTCTGAACCTAACATTTCAACTAAAACTTCTTTTAAGCAACCTTTAACTTCCTTAGGATCCTTTACCTTATTTTCTTTAACTTTAATCTTTACTTTTTCTATTATATCTAACGTAGTTTCAACTCCAATATCAGAAGTAATAAGTATTTCTTCTAATTCCTCGTATAATTCATCATCAATATTTACATACAAATTTAACATATTACTTATTTTATCTGTAAATCCATTCCTTGTCTTAGTAAGACCATTTTTAAGTTTTTCAAAAAAAACACTAAACATAATCTATTCTCCTTATAAAACTCTTTTTTATTATATTAGTATAGATTGTTTATTTAAATCAATAGAAACTACCTTAGATATTCCTTTTTCCTCCATAGTAACACCATATAAAACATCACTAACCTCCATGGTTCCCTTTCTGTGAGTAATAACGATGAATTGTATATTATTTGAAAATTTTCTTAGAAATTCTGCATATCTTGCAACGTTAGCATCATCTAATGCTGCTTCTATTTCGTCTAATATACAAAAAGGTGTTGGTTTCATTTTTAAAATTGCAAAAAGAAGTGCAATAGCTGATAATACTTTTTCTCCACCGGACATCAAGTTGATATTTTGAAGTTTCTTTCCAGGCGGTTCTACATTAATTTCTATATTTGCAGTAAGTTCATCCCCCTCTGTGAGTATTAAATCAGCATTTCCACCTTTAAAAAGTTCCCTAAAGGTTTCCTTAAATATTATTCTGAGATTATTAAGATTTTCACTAAAAACACTTTTCATTTTTGCAGTCATATCATTAATCATTTCTATAAGTTCTGATTTTGCTTTAGTTAAGTCCTCTATCTGTGAGCTCATAAAAACATATTTTTCTTTAACTTCCTTATATTCTTCAATTGCACCTACGTTTACAGTCCCTAACGCAGTAATTTCATTTTTTAGTTTAAATATATCTTTTCTATACTCTTCCATATTATGTATAGTATATTTATATTTTAACGCTTCAGCATAGGTTAAAGACATTTCTTCGTTTAATTTAGAATATAAAGCTTCTTTTTCTACATCTAATTTTGCTAATGATAAATCCTTCTTATGAATTTCTTCTTCTTTTTTATTTAATATTAAAGATAATCTCTCTAAGTCATCTTCAATTATTTTAATATTTTCCTTTATTTTTATTCTCTCAATTTCACTATCCTTAAATACTATTTCCAATTTTGATAAATATGATTCTATTTTGTTTAATTTTATTTTGTTTTCTTCAACACTTTCTTTACTAGATTTAATATTCATTTGGGATTCTTTTATCTCTTGAGATAACGCATTACTTTTCTTATTTAATTCATCTAATTCATTTGATAATCTTTGAAGTTCTCTAATTTTATTTATCACCATTTCATCAATTTGAGCTTTTTTTATTTTAAGAGTAGTATGCTTCTCTTTTAAATTTATAAGACTATCCCTTCTATCCTTTAGCTTAAATTCTGATTCCTTAATAGTAGTAGAATTAGTCTTTTCTAATGCAATCATATTCTGTAATAAAATTTCTTTTTGATTTAGTTTTTCTAAGTTAATGTTTTCTTTATTTTTTAAATCCTTTATTTGTTGTTTTGAGACAGTTAAACTTTGGGATATTCTATCATCTTCAGAAGATATAGCTGCTATTTTGCCATTTAATTTTGTTATTTCAATATTCTTGTAATAAACTTCATCTTTCAGATTTAAATATATTTCATCTAATTTTTTTACAGATTGTCTATTAACGTCTATTTTTTGAACTAATTCTTCAATCAGTATATTAGTTTGTTGCAAATCTAATGCTGTTTCTTCTATTTCTCTTTTTCTACTAATTATACTAGTAGACTTATTGAAAATACTTCCCCCTGTTAATGAACCACCTGAATTTATTATTTCTCCTGATAAAGTTACAATTTTATAATTATAGTTAGTTTTCTTTGCTATTTTTAAAGCTGTGTCTAAGTCTTTAGCAATAATAGTTCTTCCAAGAATATATTCAATAGCATTTTTAAATCTGAATTCATAAGATACTAATTCACTTGCAATTCCAACAAAGCCATCTAAAATTTTTATTTGTTCAATATTATTTAAAGGCTTACCTTTTATAATATTCAAAGGTAAAAATGTAGCTCTTCCTAAATTATTAATTTTTAAATAATTAATTAAAAGTTTTGCAGTATTCTCATCCTTTGTAATAATATCAGAAATAGCTCCACCTAAAGCTATTTCTATAGCTATTTCCAGCTCTTTACTTACACTTATAATATCACCAAAAACAAAACAATTAGATTTTGCATCAGGTATTTTTCCACTATTGATATTTTGCATTAAAATCTTCACAGATCTATTGTAACCATCATACTGCTTTTCTAAGTTTTGTAGCATCTGATAATTAGCTTCAAGTTTATTTGACTTTGCATTATATTCTTTTAATTTCTTTTCATCTTTATTTATATAACCATTCAGTTTTGTTATTTCTAATCTGTTTTTTTTGATTTCTTCTTCTAGTGTCTTAATTTTAGAACTCAATTCTAAAACATTGTTTTCTAACATAACTTTAGTATTTGAATTTATTTTTAAAGAATTTATATAATGCTCGCAAGAAGTTACAAGTTCCTGGATTTTCTTTCCTAATTGGATTTGTTCACTATTTATTATAAAAATTTCATTTTTAACTTCAGATATTTTATTTAATAATTTTATATTTTCATTTTTTAGTTCATTTAAAGATAATTCACTACTATTTAGCTGTTTATTAAAATCAAGAATTTCTTTTTCAACCAAATTAATAGTATTATTTAAATCTAATTGTTCTCTTTGATATTTATTTAAATTAGTTTCCTGCTCATCTTTAGAAAACTGAAGAGTTTTAAGTTTACTGTCAATTATATTTATTTCATGTAAGTTTTTTTCAATGAATGCTTGAAGATTTTTTATCCTTTCTTCTAAAAGATTAGTTTCTGAATAAACACTCTGGTAATCAGACTTATTTTTATAATATTCCTGCTGATCTCTTTGTATTTTCAATTCATGTTTTTCTAAATCATCATTTAATTTCTGTAATCTATTTTTATTAACTTCTTTTTCTTTTACATAAATACTTAAATCCTTTTGTGAACTTTGTATATTGTTTTTAATATCTTTAATTTTATCTTCAATAAATTGAATTGAGTGTAATAATAAATTTACTTCTTTCTCTTTCAATTGAGTAGATAAATTTAAAAATAATTTAGCTTTTTCACTTTCTATTTTAAGAGGCTCCAATCTCTCTTCATAAGTTCTTATAATATCTCCAATTCTAACAAGATTCTGTTCTGTGATTTCTAGTTTTTTCTCAGCTTCTTCTTTTCTACTTTTAAACTTTACAATACCAGCTGCTTCTTCCAAAAGACTTCTTCTTTCCTCTGGTTTTCCACTTAAAACTGCATCAATCTTACCTTGTCCAATAATAGAATAGCCTTCTTTTCCTATTCCTGTATCCATAAAAAGTTCCTGTATATCTTTTAGTCTACATTGAGTATTATTTATATAGTACTCACTTTCTCCTGAACGATATAATCTTCTAGATATTGTAACATCAGAATAATCAATTGGAAGCTCGTTATCACTATTATCAAGAGTAAGAGATACTTGTGCCAAACCTACAGGTTTCCTAAACTGAGTTCCTGCAAATATGACATCCTCCATTTTGCCACCTCTTAAACTCTTTACACTTTGTTCGCCTAAAACCCACCTAACAGCGTCTGAAATATTACTTTTTCCACTTCCATTTGGTCCTACTACTGAGGTAACGCCTTTCATAAAATTAAGTTCCGTTTTATCAGCAAAGGATTTAAAGCCTCTTATTTCAATTGATTTTAAAAACATAAGTACACTCCTTTATTTATCTAAATAGTGATGGTAATAACCCTATTAAGAAAATAAAAATAATAAAGTAAATAAGTATTTTTGTGTACTTTTCTCTTTGTTTTTTATTCATAAATTTATACTCCTAACAATTAAGCTAATTCTATACATAAGTTTATAGTAAATATAAAAAAATATCAATGTAAAAAATAAAAAAACCGTGAATCACACGGTTTTTAATATATTATCTAGGTTCAACTATAAATTTAATGGCAGTTCTCTCTTCTCCTTCAATGGTTATTTCTGAGAAAGCAGGGACCACAACTAAATCTATTCCATTGGGTGCTACAAATCCTCTGGTTATAGCAATAGCTTTAACAGCCTGATTCACTGCTCCTGCTCCAACGGCTTGAACTTCAGCAGCATTATTCTCTCTTAAAACGGCTGCTAAAGCTCCTGCTACTGATTTTGGCTGAGATTGAGCTGATACTTTTAATACTTCCATAAATAATTCCTCCCTACAAAATCTGTTAATACAAATCTTACAAAGATATAATTCTATAAAATACTAAAATATCCTTCTTTATATTTTCGAATTAAATAATCGTTAATCGACAATTTATTGCAAACGTCATCATATTTTATAACTATTTCTCCCCTATCTATTAAAAAACTCTGCATAATTTTAATACTTGATGTCTTTAATTGTTCTTTTGTGTCATTAAAAAACCTTTTTTTATCACAAAATAATTTCGATACATCTTTACTATTGATTTCTATTTTTACTTCTCCATGATAATTTTCAGGTATATTTTCCACGATCAAATCATTTAAAATACTTCCTTCTACTATCTCTCTAAAGGCAGGATGAAATGGACCTGCTACTATATCCCCATTCTCACTAATTTCTTCAGTAGTTTGCAGTCCCATTCTTATAACTTTTATTCCATGCGCATTTAATATACTATAAACTATTTTAGTAATTTTTATTGTTTCATCTAAAGAATATGGCTTATATAATCCTGTTTTGTACATTCTCTCCATTGGGGTATCTTTTATTACTAATGCAGGATAAATTCTGCAAATATTAGGTTGTAAACTCGCAACACTTCTTGCAGTTTCTATATCTTTTTCAAAAGTATCGCCAGGTAACCCTAACATAATTTGATGCCCTAGAATAAAACCATATTTTTTTATTAAATTAGAAGCATTTATAACATCAAATCTTGTATGTCCTCTGGCAGATTTTGTTAAGACTTCATTATCTAATGATTGTACTCCAAGTTCTATAATATCTACAGAAAAATCTTTTAAATTTGAAAGTATTACATCATCTATATAGTCGGGTCTTGTAGATAATCTTATAAAATTAACAATACCTAAATCCTTATAATATTTAGCTACTTTAAGTAATTCCTTCTGTTTTTCAATATTTATTGCTGTAAATGTACCACCAAAAAAAGAAACTTCTAAAATACGATTAGTTTCAGGAATAGTTTGTAAATATTTTTCAATTACATCTTTAACCATATTAGAAGTAATTTTTGTGTTAATCCCAGTAATACTGTTTTGATTGCAAAAAACACAATCGTGAGGACATCCTTCATGTGGAACAAATATTGGTATTATGTAATGTTTTTTACTCATACTTACCCTCCAATTGCGTTAATGCTTGCTTAGCCGCATTCTGCTCAGCTTCTTTTTTGCTGTATCCAACTCCTCTTCCTTTAACAACATTATCAACTAATACTTCAGTAGAAAATTTCCTTCTATGTGGAGGACCCTCATAGCCTGTTAATGTATATAAAATAGATACTTCACCATTTTGTTGGAGTGTTTCCTGAAGTTTAGTTTTATAATCTAATACTATTTCATTATTTATAGCTTTATAAATTATATTTTTAAAATAAATCCCTAAAAAGTCTTTAACTTTTTGTATTCCGTTATCTAAATAAATAGCTGCAATAATAGCTTCAACACAATCAGCTAAAATTGATGGCCTGGATCTTCCTCCTGTAAGCTCTTCTCCTTTACTCATAAATATATATTTCCCTAAATTAAGCACCTGTGCTACTTCAAACAAAGAATTTTCACACACGATGAGAGCTCTTATTTTTGTTAATTCACCTTCAGATTTACTTTCACAATTTTTAAATAAATATTCTGATATACAAAGTTGAAGAACAGAATCACCCAAAAATTCTAGCCTTTCATTATACTTTATTTCCTTATTTTGATTAATGCAAGAACTATGTGTTAACGCTTCTATTAGTAAATTTTTATTTTTAAAGTTTGTATTTAACTTATCCTCTAACTCACGTAAAAAAACTTTTTTATCTACCATCTACCAACTCTCCTTTATGTATCATAAGTTTATTCTTCAATTTGTTTAACAAACATATTCAAGAATAAACTTCAAGAATAAAAATTTAAAGCCCCGTTAATTACGGGACTCTATAATTACTCTTCAGTATGCGCTTTTATGTACTCCACAACATCTGAAACAGTTGCTATTTTCTCAGCATCTTCATCTGGAATTTCCATATCGAATTCGCTTTCTAATGCCATAATTAACTCTACTATATCAAGAGAGTCAGCACCTAAATCGTCCATAAAGGATGACTCCATTGTTACTTCATCGGCATCTACTCCGAGTTGATCTGCTATTATATCTCTTACTTTTTCAAATATCATATTTTCACCTCCTAAACAAAAACTATAATAAGATAATATTACATAACACTCTTAGCGTCAATATTAATAATTAAATAAAATTCTCCTTATAATGTTTCATTTTCTACTTCAATGTTTAGTTTTTCTAATTCTCCCTTAATCTTATCAACAATTTTATTATCATAAGAATTTAATGCCTGTCTAATTGCATTTTTAAAAGCCTTTGCATTTGAACTACCATGTGCTTTAATAACAATGCCATTTGCTCCTAAAAAGGCAGAACCACCATATTCAGTATAATCAAATTTTTTCTTAAATCTACTAAAAACAGGCTTTAAAAGTACACCACCTATTTTAGTTTTAAATGAGGACATTATTTCTTCCTTTAGCATACTAAAAACACTTGAAACAACTCCTTCTAAGGTCTTTAATATAGTGTTTCCTACAAATCCATCACAAACCAACACGTTTACATTACCATTTGGAACATCCCTTGGTTCTACATTTCCTACAAAGTTGAAATTAGTTTTCTTTAGAAGTTTATATGCCTCTTTGGTAAGTTCATTACCTTTCTCTTCTTCAGCACCTATATTAATAATTCCAATAGATGGATTAACTAAGTTTAATATACATTGAGAATATATATGCCCCATTAAAGCAAATTGAACAAGATATATAGGTTTACAATCAACATTAGCACCAGCATCAATAATCATAAAAGATCCATTTTTGCCAGGTAATATTGGAGCAAGAGCTATACGTTTAATCCCACTAATTCTACCTATAATAAGAGAAGCTCCAGCCATAAGAGCACCAGTACTACCAGCTGATAAAACAGCATCAGCCGCACCACTTTTTACTAAGTTTAAAGCTTTAACCAAACTGGAATTCTTCTTTTTCTTTAGTGCTTTAACAGGCTCCTCATTTGGAGTAATAATTTCATCAGCATTAACAATTTGTATTTTTTCATTAGGATATTCATATTTACTTAATTTTTGTTTAAGCAACTCTTCTGGACCAGTAATAATAATATCAACCCCATACTCCTTGATTGCGTCAATACAACCTTGTATAACTGCATCTGGAGCAAAATCTCCCCCCATACCGTCAACAGCTAGTCTCATAATTACACCTGGAAAGCCATCCAGGAGGTTCACTTCCTTTCATGCTATTGTTAAATTTAGTATTCATTATCATAAAGTATATTATATCCAATCTTAAAAAACAATATTAATTAAAAAATAAGAGAAAGTCTTAAGACTTTCCCTTTTATTACTTCTCTGAAGCAACTACTTCTTTACCTTTGTAAAATCCACAATTTTTACATACTCTATGAGCAAGCTTCATTTCATGACATTGAGGACATTCAACTATTCCTGGTAGGCTTAGTTTAAATGTTTGTGCTCTTCTTGAATCTCTTCTAGCTTTAGAAAATTTTCTCGCAGGATTTCCCATTGTAACACCTCCTTAATCAGCAGAAAACAAATCTTTTAACTTAGCAAGTCGCGGATCAAAGTCATCTTTTGCACAGCTGCAAGATGCTATATTTAAATTTGTACCGCAATGTTGGCATAAGCCCTTACATTCATCACTACATAATTTTTTTATAGGTAAGGACATAGTAATATTGTTTCTAATAATATCTGTGATATTAATAATATCACCATCAATAAAAATGATTTCATCATCTTTATTGTCAAGATTTGTTGAAAACTTTTCATGAATTGGTATGTCAATAGTGTGGCTAAAATTAATTAAACACCTAGAACAAGATAAAATCAACTTAGTTTGTATCTTACCTTCTAAGTTTATTATGTCTCCTGTAAGATATAACTCACCATCTAAAACTATTGGACTTGCAAACTCTATTTTTTCTCCATCATCATAAAAGCTTTCTCCAGTAAAAACTAAATGCACTTTCTTTTTAGATACTTTTTTTCTGTTTAAATCTACAACATCAATTGTCATAGTCTCACCTCAATGCATTAGCCACAATTTATTATATTAACAACCAATGCAAAAGTCAAGCTTAATTTGTGTTTTAAGGTATAATTTTGTAAAAACACTACCCTTTAACTATTTCTTTTACATCTCTTGCAATCATTAGTTCTTCATTAGTTGGTATAACTAATACTCTTACTTTAGAATCCTCTGAACTTATATCTACTGCTTTACCTCTTACTTTATTTTTTTCTTTATCTATCTTAACTCCTAAATAATCTAAACCTTCACATACATACTCTCTTGTTTCTGGTGAATTTTCACCAAGCCCTGCTGTAAATACTATACAATCAACTCCATTCATTACAGCTGCATAGGAACCAATAAACTTCTTAACCTTATAATAGTAAACATCAAGAGCCAATTGAGCTCTCTTATTTCCTTCCTTCCATGCTGCATCTTCAATATCTCTAAAATCACTGCTAACTCCAGATATTCCATATACACCAGATTTTTTATTTACAATATCATCTACTTCCTCTATTGTTAAATTCAACTCTTTCATGAGGAATGTAATAATAGCAGGATCAATGTTTCCTGATCTTGTACCCATTGCTATACCTTCAAGTGGTGTAAATCCCATACTTGTTTCTATAGATTTACCATCTTTTACTGCTGTTATACTAGCTCCGTTTCCTAAATGACAAGTTATTATTTTTAATTCCTTAATGTCCTTTCCTAATAAATCAGCAGCTGCTGATGATACAAACCTATGAGATGTACCATGGAATCCATACTTTCTAACTCCATATTTTTTGTATAATTCATATGGTAATGGATATATGTATGCATATTCTGGAATAGTTTGATGGAAAGCAGTATCAAATACTCCAACCATTGGTGTATTTGGCATAAGCTCCTTACATGCATTTATTCCGATAATATTTGGAGGATTGTGTAATGGAGCTAACTTTGAGCATTCTTCAAGTGTCTTCATTACATCTTCATCTATAAGTACTGAATTAGAATATTTTTCTGCACCATGAACAACTCTGTGTCCTACAGCTGAAATTTCTGACATATCCTTAATTACACCATTTTGACTATCAACTAAAGCTTCAAGAACTAATTTAATAGCATCTTTATGACTAGCCATAGGCTGTTTTATAACATATTTTTCTCTTCCTTCAACTTTTTGAGTAAGAATAGAGCCTTCTATCCCTATTCTCTCAACTAATCCCTTTGCAAGTACAACTTCACCTTCCATATCTATTAACTGATATTTTAAAGATGAACTACCACAATTTACCACTAATATTTTCAACTTAAACTCCTCCTTAAAATTGAATAAACTAAATATTTTGTGCTTGAACAGCAGTTACTGCTACAACATTAACTATATCTTCTGCACTACATCCTCTAGATAAATCATTTACTGGTTTTGCAAATCCTTGACAAACTGGACCGATAGCCTCTGCCTTTGCAAATCTTTGTACTAGCTTATATCCAATATTTCCAGATTGCAAATCAGGGAATATTAAAACATTAGCTTCTCCTGCAACTGAACTTCCAGGGGCTTTTTGGTTTGCAACCTTTTTCACTATAGCAGCATCTAGCTGAAGTTCACCATCAATTTGTAAATCTGGTCTTAACTCTTTTGCAATTTCAGTCGCTTTCCTTACCTTATCTACTAATTCATGATCTGCACTTCCTTTAGTTGAAAAAGAAAGCATAGCTACCTTTGGCTCCATATTACACAGTTTTTTTGCAGTATCAGCAGTAGAAATAGCAATAGCAGCCAATTGTTCCGCAGTAGGATTTGGATTTACAGCACAATCTGAGAAAAGAAGCATGCCATTTTTACCATATTCACAGTCAGGAATAAGCATAATAAAGAAACTTGAAACTGTAGAAATACCTGGTGCAGTTTTAATTATCTGTAATCCTGGTCTTAACAAATCACCAGTAGTATGTACAGCACCTGAAACTAATCCATCAGCATGACCAAGCTTTACCATCATAGTTCCAAAATACATTGGATCTTTTACTATTTTTTCTGCTTTTTCTATTGTAACTCCTTTGCTCTTTCTAAGCTCATAAAACTCTTTGGCATATGTTGAAACAAGTTCAGAAGATTCAGGATCTAAAATCTCTATACCTTTTATGTCTGCCTTTAAGCTTTTGGCTTTTTCCTTAATTTTTTCAGCATTACCTAATAAAACTAGTTGAGCTAATCCTTCTTTTTTAATTATAGCGCTGGCTAAAATATTTCTCTCCTCTTCACCTTCTGGAAGAACAATTTTTTTAATATCTGACTTTGCTTTTTCCCAAAAACCTTTCATTAAGTCCATAAAACATTTCTCCCTTCTGTATTTTACAATACATATACACCATATATTATAATAACTCATTTATAATATGATTTTCAACAAATAATATAAAAAATCCCAATATTTCATAACTTATTATTTAAAATTACAATTTAATCATTGAAATTTGTATTTAATAGGTGTATAAAATAATGTATAAAAAATTTTAAGGCGGTGTAAACATGAAAATATCAGCCATAATTGCAGAATATAATCCACTCCACAATGGGCACATATATCATATAAATAAGACTAAGGAGATAACTAATTCAGATGCTATTATTTGTATAATGAGTGGAAATTATGTACAAAGAGGTATTCCATCAATAATAGATAAATGGAACAGGGCTGAAACAGCTTTAAAATGTGGAATAGACTTAGTTATTGAGCTTCCTGTTATATATAGTCTATCTTCAGCAGAATTTTTTGCTTTTGGAGCAGTAAGCCTCTTAAATAGCCTAGGAATAGTTGATAATATAAGCTTTGGAAGTGAAATAGGAGATATAAATTTTATTTTAACCGTTGCAGAAGTTTTAAATAATGAACCAATTGAATATAAGGAAACTCTTAAACACTATTTAAGCAAAGGTCATACTTATCCTGTTTCTAGAAGTAAAGCACTAATAGATTATTTCTTAAAAAACAACTATGATTTTAATCATAATTTAGAAATATCATTAAGTTCTTCTAATAACATTTTAGCTATTGAATATTATAAAAGTTTGATAAGGCTTAATAGTAACATAACCCCAGTAACTATTAAACGTGAAGGTGGAACATACAATAGCAATGAATTAAACCATATTTTTTCAAGTGCTACCTCTATCAGAAAGTACATTAAAAATAATAATAGTCTTGAAGAACTTAAAACACATCTGCCTTATGCCAGCTTTAATTTAGTTAGTAAATTAAAAAAAGCCAATTATCCATTTGTTTATGAGGAATATATGCTGGATTTTTTAAAGCACAAGTATTTTACTTCAAGTGAAAGTATAACAAAACTTCCTGATGTTTCAGAAGGAATACATAACAAAATTTATAAAGCTTTAATACATTCTTATACCTATAATCAATTATTAGAAAATATTAAAAGCAAAAGATATACATATACTCGGATAAACAGAATACTTTGTCAATACTATGTTGGTTTTGAGAAATTTGATACTGAAATGCTAAGGACTATTCCATGCCCTTATGCACGAGTTCTTGGATTTAATGAAGTAGGTGCAAAGGTTTTAAAAAAGGCAAAAAATAATGCTTCTATACCTATATATGTAAAACTTCCTAAGAAACCTGAGGAAACTTTACTTCTAGATATACAAGCTACTAAGTCTTATAGTATAATTAATAAATCTATAAACCCTAATAGCGATTATATAATAAGCCCAATTAGATCATAGTAGTAATAATAATATATAAAGAATATATATACTAGTAAAGAGTAATTTATAAAAGGAGAAAATAAATTGAACTTATTATTGTATGCTATTTTTCTTTTAATACTAGTTCTTTTATATTTTTTATTAAAATCTTTAGAACAAAATTTGGTTATTACTATTATCTGTTCACTTATTATAATACAAATTGTACTTACACCAAAACTTTGTATAGATTCTGCACTTTTAGGAGCTAACTTATTTATAAATAGAGTTTTTCCTTCACTTTTTCCATTCTTAGTTGTAACAAGTATAATGATGGATTATAACGGGGTACATATTTATTCAAAATTTTTCGGTAAAATTTTATGTAAACCGTTAAGACTTCCATTAAGCTGTACCTTTGTTTTAATTGTAAGTATGTTATGCGGCTATCCCTTAGGTGCTAAATATGCTTGTGAATTATATGAGCAAGAAGTGATTGATTATAAAACTTGTGAAAGACTTGTAAACATAGCAAGTAATGCTAGCCCTTTATTTGTTATAGGAGCCGTTGGAACGTCAATGCTGAAAAACTCAAATATAGGATATTTACTATTAATATCTAACTACATATCATGTTTTATAATGGCATTAATAATAACTCAAAAAGACATACATAAAAAAAACAGCCTCAATGGTTTGAGAACTGTACCAAGTAAAAATATAGGTAATATAATAAAAAATAGTATAGAAAATTCAATAAAAACATGCTTGTCTATTGGTGGTTTTGTAATACTTTTTTCTGTTTTAACAAATATTATAAAAAACAATCTATTTTTTAACATTATTATAGAAAAAATAACTAACTTATTAAGTATAGATAAAAATATACTAGAAGGATTTATTTTAGGATTAATAGAAATAACTAATGGATGCTATTTAATATCAACTACATCAAAAAGTATGTATATAAAAGCAATTATTATAAGTTTTTTCTTAGGCTTCAGCGGGTTATCAATAATCTCCCAAGTTTATTCGTTTACTTACAAACATAATCTATCTTTAAAAAAATACACTATTAGAAAAGTGCTTCAAGGTTTTATATGTTCTACAATTACACTGATTTTATATAGAATATCCTTACCCAAAATAGCAATTCAAACATCTAATATAAAAACAAATACTAATCTATGGAGTTCATTACTTATTACATGCATAATTATACTTATAATACCATTTTTATTTAATAAATTAAAAAAACTATTTTATACCTCTTAATTCTTTTATATTATTTCTTATATCATCTAAATCTGCTGAAATATCATCACCTAATACAGATATAAATTGTTCTACTTGTTTTTTTATATTAAAAACCATGTTCTGACCCTTTTCATTTATCTCTTTCTCAAGCTGACACAATATTTCATCTGCGTAGTTTCTTGCACCTAACCTCATAGCCTTAGCATCTCTCTGAGCTGAGGCTATTATCTCTTCTGCTCTTATTTTTGCATCTTTCGTAATATCATGATTTTCTACCTGTTTCTTTAATATATCCATACTTTCTTTTCTCATAGTCGAAGCTTCTTCTATAGCTTCACCTAAAATTCTTTCTTTTTCATCTACAACCCATTGTGCTTTTTTAAATTCATCTGGAAGACAGTTGATTATTTGGTCTACTATTCCCATAACTTCTTTTTTATCAACTAAAATCTTTCCCATTACTGGTACCTTTGACGAAGTTTCAAATATTTCTTGAAGATATTCCAGTAATTTTATAACTTCCATAATTGATTATCCCCCTCTTTACTTAGTTTATTTATTATATCATTTATTATAATATCAGGAACTAAATCTTTAATACATCCCCCAAACATTGCAACCTGCTTTACAGATGAAGAACTTAAGTAAGAATACTTAGCATTTGTCATCATAAATACCGTTTCTATATTAGGATTTAACTTATTATTCATAAGCGCCATTTGAAATTCATATTCAAAATCAGATACAGCCCTTAAACCTTTTACAATAACTGTTGCCTCTACATTTTTCATAAAATTTATTAAAAGACCACTAAAACTTTCAACTTTTACATTATTAAAATTTTTAACACACTTCTGTATCAAATTTACTCTTTCCTCTATATTAAATAAACCATTTTTATTAGGATTTATTAAAACACCTACAATAACTTCATCAAAAACCTTTGAAGCTCTGCTAATAATATCTAAATGCCCGTTAGTAATTGGATCAAAACTTCCAGGATAAACTGCTCTTTTCATTTTATTCCTCCTTAAATTTATAGAAACATACAGTTGTATTTCCGTATACTCTGTGGTCAACAAGTTCAATTAAATTATTGCCTCTATACAATTCCTCTTTTGAATCAATTTTACATACTATTAGTCCATCTCTGTCTAATAAACCTTTTTCTGAAATTATTTCTATTGCTGGAGGAATCATTTCTTTTAAGTAAGGAGGATCTATAAAAATTAAGTCAAAAATTAATTTTTTTTGTGCAAAATCTTTTAAAGCCATATATGAATCCATATTAAAACACTTACATATATCATTAAAACCAAGATTTTCAACATTTTGTTTTAATAACTTGAATGTACTTTGTCCTTTATCTATAAGGTAACATTTCTCAGCACCCCTACTGACAGCTTCCAAACCTAAACTACCTGTTCCAGCAAATACATCTAAAACCTTAGCACCTTCTATTCTACTTTGTATTATATTAAAAATAGATTCTTTTATTCTATCTAAAGTAGGCCTCGTACCCATTCCTTCAGGAGATAACAATTTTCTACCTTTGGCAATTCCTGCTATAATTCTCATATCTTTTCCTCCCTTTGTTATATAGATTAATATAAAATTTACTATTTTTCAAGAAATATAAAATTAATATAATTGTAATAAATCACAAATTAACACATTAAAGATATAATATTAATTAAAACATATAAATTGTGATGTCTGTTCAATTTTTTTTATAATTTCATTTTTAAATTTTATATCTTCTTCCTTCTGACTTTTTAAAAGCTTTTTAGCTTCTGCATTAGCAGCTTTAAGAAGCTCTATATCATTAATTAAATCCGACAAGATAAAATTGCTCTCTCCGTGCTGTCTAACCCCAAATAATTCTCCACTGCCTCTTATTTTTAAATCTTCTTCTGCTATTTGAAAACCATCATTGCTATTTTTAAGTATTTGAAGCCTTTTTTCAACTATATCATTTTTAATATTTGCTATTAAAATACAATAGGATTTAAAACTTCCTCTCCCTACTCTTCCTCTTAATTGATGAAGTTGAGCTAAACCAAATCTTTCAGCATTTTCAATAATCATAACAGTAGCATTAGGTACATTAATTCCAACTTCTATAACTGTAGTAGAAACTAGAATTTTTATTTCACCGTTTTTAAATTTGTTCATTATCTCATCTTTCGTTTTATTAGCCATCTTACCATGAAGTATTGAAATTTCTTCTTCTTTAAAATAATTATTTACTAAATCTCTATATAGTTTTTCAACAGAATTAATGCTTAATTCATCGTTTTCCTCTACAAGTGGACATACAACATAAGCCTGCCTGCCTTTTTTTATTTCTTCAGCAGCAAATTTATATACTTTATCCTTTTTATTGTGTTCTACATAAAAAGTCTCAATTTTTTGTCTCCCTGGAGGAAGTTCATCTATAATTGACACATCTAAATCCCCATATAAATACAAAGACAAAGTTCTAGGAATAGGAGTGGCTGTCATAACCAAGATATCTACATTTTTGCCTTTATTAAACAACATACTTCTTTGAATTACACCAAATCGATGTAATTCATCAGTTACAACTATACCAAGATTTTTAAATTCTACATTTTCCTCTAAAAGTGCATGCGTCCCTACTATAATGTCTATATTTCCTTCTTTTAATTCGGATTTTATTATTTCCTTTTGTTTTTGAGAAACACTTCCAGTTAATAAGCTAATATTAATATTAAAAGACTTTAAAATCTGTTGAGTTTCTAAATAATGCTGATTAGCAAGTATCTCAGTAGGAGCTAGCAAGGCAGCTTGATATCCATTTTTTACAACATTAAACATGCTGATAATTGCTACAATTGTTTTTCCGCTCCCTACATCTCCTTGAACCAACCTGTTCATTTGTTTATTTTTTTTCTCATCTAATAATATTTCTCTAATAACTCTGCTTTGAGAATTAGTTAAATTAAATGGAAGTTGCTCTTTTAATACCTTTAAATCTGGAGAAATAGAAAAAGCTATTCCTCTACTATTATTTATAAAGTCCTTCAACATTATCATCTTCAATGAAAATATAAAAAGCTCTTGAAATTTTAATCTTTTTCTTGCTTTTAATAATGCTTCATTGCTTTCTGGATTATGAATGTTTCTTATAGCTTTGTCTAATGAACAAAATTCATATTTTTTTATTAGCCAAATGGGCAAATTTTCTGAAATAGTAATGCATTTTAAAGTTTCTGATATAATTTTTATTAAGAAATTATTAGTTAATCCTTCTCTTAACGGATATTTAGGAACCAGCTTATACCCTGCATTTTCATTTTTATCAGATAAATATTGAATTGATGAATTCATTATAATATTATCTTTATTATTAATTATAGTTGGATTAATTAACATTCTTTCGCCCTTAAAGCTTTGTATTTTTCCAGATATAGTATATTGTTTCCGCAAAACAAATTTTTCCTTCATGTAGGGCTGATTAAACCATTTTCCTTTTATTATTCCATTGTTATATTTAAAAACTACCGTAGATATTACTCTTTTAGTTTTTGTTCTTACATCCCTATCTATTTTGATAACAGTACAATTAATAACAACCTTATTTCCATCTTTTGTACTATCTAAATTTTTATCCAATAATATTTTCTCATAGTCCCTTGGAAAATAAAGCAATAAATCTATTACATTATTTATCCCACAATTATTTAAGAGTTCTTTCATCTTAGGTCCAATTCCTTTTATATAACTTATTTCACTATATAAATCCATAGTTTAACACCTCAAACCTATAGATAATAAAAAAAGCCCACGGGCTTTTTTTATTCAACAGCTATTAAAAAATAGTAAAGCGGCTGTTTGCCATTATAACTTTGAATATCCTTATCAGGATACTTTTCTTCCAATTTTTCCACAAGAAGATTAACTTTATTTTCTTCTACGTCCTGTCCAAAGAAAATAGTAATTAGCTCACTGCTTTCTTTAGTTATATTATTAATTACAGTTTCACATACTTCATAAACATCTTTACCTACTTCATTAATTTTGCCTTCTACAAGACCTAATATATCTCCTTCACTGATTTTCTTTCCATCCATTTCTGTATCTCTAACTGCATAGGTTATTTGTGCAGTTATAACATTTTTAATAGCTTCTTCCATAGCAGCAATATTTTCTTCCAAGCTAGCTTCAGAGTCAAAAACTGTAACACAACTTATACCTTGAGGAATAGTATTTGCAGGTATTACAACAATATTTTTATCTGTAAGTTCAGCAGCTTGTTTAGCAGTCATAACTATATTTTTATTGTTAGGAAGTATAAAAATATTTTCAGCATTTATATTATTAATACAATTCAACATATCTTGAGTACTTGGATTCATAGTTTGACCGCCTTCAATAACATAATCAACACCAAAATCTTTGAAAATGTTTTTTATCCCTTCTCCCATTGCCACTGATATAATTCCAAACTTTTTCTTTTCTTTTACAACTTCTTTACTTACAGATTCTAAATTTTCCTTTTCGGTAAGAACATAATCATCATTAAGTATATGTCTATGTTGTTCTCTCATATTATCTATTTTAATTTTAGACAATTCACCTAGCTTAACAGCTTTTGAGAGTGCTAATCCAGGATCATTAGTATGTATGTGTACTTTTACAGCATCCTCTACACCTACAACTATTATTGAGTCCCCATGTGGTTCTAATTCATTTCTAAAGGACTCTACGTTAATATTATTACCTAAAACAAAAAACTCAGTACAGTATCCAAACTTAATATCTTGTTCATCTATAAAAGAAGCTGGATTAGATATATAAGATTCTGCGTTAACTGCATTTAATGCTTTAGCTTGAATATTGTCTTTTAATGCTTCATACATACCTTTTAGTATAATTAAAAGACCCATTCCACCAGCATCTACAACTTTAGCTTTTTTCAGCACAGGAAGCATTTCAGGAGTTTTATTTAATATAGCTTCACTATGTTCGCATACTTCTTTCATAAGCAAGGTTATATCTGTACTACTGCTCTTTACTGCACTTTCCCCAGCAGCTCTTACTATAGTAAGTATAGTTCCCTCTGTTGGCCTCATAACAGCTTTATATGCAGCTTTTGAACCCTCCAGTAAGCTATTTGCAAATTCTAAAGCATCAACCTCGTTCTTATTTTCAAGTCCTTTTGCTATTCCTCTGAAAATCTGTGAAAGTATAACACCTGAATTTCCTCTTGCACCCATAAGTGCCCCTCTAGATACTTTCTTTGAAACCTCTCCTATGGAAGTATTGTGCATGTCTTTAATCTCTGATACTGCTGCTCTAAAAGTCATAGACATATTAGTTCCAGTATCTCCATCTGGAACAGGGAATACATTCAATGAATTTACAAAAGCTTTTTGTTCCTCCAACTTGTTTGATGCGTTTACTACCATGTTATAAAACTGTATTCCATTAATTTTAAAAAATTCCATTAAAAGTACCCCCTTAGACTCTAACACCTTGTACATTTACTGTTATACTATTTACTTTAAGTCCAGTATAATTTTCTATGTTATATTTTATTTTCTGAATTATATTATTAGCAATTACAGAAATTTTAGTTCCATATTCTACTATTATATATAATTCGATAGACAAATTATTTTCTTTAGAACTAATTTTTACACCTTTACTTAAATTTTCGCCTTTTATAAGTTCCCAAAGACCATCCTTTGCATTTTTAGAAGCCATACCAACAACACCATAGCATTCCATGGTTGATACACCTACTATATTTGCAACGACTTCTTCTGAATAATTAAGATATCCATTTTCATTTATAATATTACCTATCATTATAACCCTCCTTGCATAAAAGCACCATATAGACCATTTTATATTAAATAAATAATTTATTCAACAAAATAAATATTTAATTATATTTATTATAATAATTTTATATTCTACTTGAAAAAATTATACAATATATGATAAAATAAAACATGTTTGAATTGAGAAGATTACTCTTCACAATTTCTAAGGAGGTGTTTTTGGTGTCAAGAAGATGTGAAATTTGCAATAAGGGTGTTATATCTGGATTACAAGCAAGCCATTCAAACCGTAAAACAAAAAGAAAATGGGCTCCAAATTTAAGAAAAGTTAAAGCTGTTGTTAATGGAACCCCAAGTACTATACACGTTTGCACAAGATGCCTACGTTCTGGCAAGGTTCAACGTGCTATATAAAAAATAAAAAATGCAGTTGTTAATCAATTGCATTTTTTATTTTTTGTTATTTTTTACAATATACTAAGAATGTTTTCTTCTAAAGAATCTTATAATTGAAGATATAAATTTTGGAAGTTTAATTGCTATTATCTTCATATTTTATTTACCCCCCTTTAATGATGAGATTGCTCTATTAAGTACCAGCCTACATAGATCAAAGCAGCCCCTACTCCTATTATCCACCACCATACAGGTATAATAAATGTTATAACTATACCTATTCCTATAAATACAATAATCCATCCTATATTATGCTTCCATTTATGTCGTTTTGACAAACACTATCCCTCACCCATAACTGCTTTACTACTATTATATGATTCAAATTTAAATTTGTTCCATAAAAAAATAGGATGCAATGCATCCTAATCTACACTTCTTATCACCAACAAAGTACCGCTTTTAAATGTTATTTTCACTTTATTTTTTAAAAACTCATTAGAAACAGTTAGTCCATCTCCCACTTTTAAGTAATAGCTATTTAAATTATACTTTGCTCCATAAATTGTTAAATCTACAACTGGTTCATTATAAGCTAGAAGAGAGAAATTACTATTTGTTTCACCAATTATTTCAGTACTGCAGTTTATCATATTTATTATATTATTGTTATCCTTTATACACGCTTCAAGTTTAAGAGTTAAACACTTTAAAAGTAATCCTAAATTACTTAAGGTATGGTCTAATCTGCTGCCTGTACATCCAAGAAAAATAACTTTGCTGACTTTTAACTCTTTGGCCTTAAGTAGCGCTAGTTCTGTATCAGTATAATCCTTTTCTTTAGGGTATCTTTCTATGATACATCCTTTTTTTGCAAAATAATCAAAAACCTCCTCATCAATTGAATCGAAATCACCTATTAGGTAGTCAGGAACAATCTTATATTTATATAAATGATTTGCTCCACTGTCTGCACAAATTAAAAAACAAGGTTCTTCCAATTCATTTTTTATAAGTTCCATTGATGGAGAAGCTCCACCAGAAACTATAACAGCTTTCATTTTAAAATCCTCTTTTTAAAGTTTCTATATTTTCTTTTATTTTATTCTCTTTAAATATTGAAGAACCTGCTACTATAACATTTGCTCCAGATGAAACAACCTTACCAATTGTACTGCTATCAATACCACCATCTACTTCTATTAAAAGCTTCGGGTTTATTGTTTCAGCTAAATTTTTCACTTCTTTTATTTTATTTGTTGAATATTCAATAAATTTCTGCCCACCAAAGCCAGGATTTACTGTCATAATCAATACCATATCTAAAAAACAAATTATATCTTTAATGTTTTCTACAGGAGTACCTGGATTTAAAGCAACAGCAGCCTTAACTCCAAAGCTCTTAATATAGTTTAATGTTCTATCTATGTGTCTATCAGCTTCATAATGAACCGTTATAATATCCGCACCAGCCTCAACAAAATCTTTAATATATCTACCAGGTTCTTCTATCATAAGATGAACATCAAAAGGCAAGTCTGTGTATTTTCTAATACTTTTAATAATAGGTGGTCCTAAAGTAATATTAGGAACAAACTTGCCATCCATAACGTCAATATGAATCATATCTGCTCCACATTTATCAAGTTCAATAATTTGTTCTCCTAGTTTTGAAAAATCCGATGATAATATTGAAGGTGCTATTTTTATCATCTCTTATTCCTCCTATTCATTAACTCCTCAATTGTTTTTACATAAAAATCATATCTTATGGTATTTATTTTTTTATCCTCAACAGCTTGTTTGACTGCACATTGAGGTTCCTTGTAATGTAAACATCCAGTAAATTTACATAAGTTCATATAATCTTGAAACTCGGGGAAACAAAATTGCAGGTTTTCTTTAGTTATAAACTCCATTTCTAATGAAGTAAATCCAGGTGTATCAACTATAAAACCATCTTCAAATTCTACTAATTCACTATGCCTTGTAGTATGTTTACCTCTGCCTAGCTTCTCGCTTATTTCTCCAGTTTTCATTACATCCTTCATTAATAACTTATTTAAAATAGTTGATTTTCCAACTCCAGAAGGGCCACAAAAAACAGTTATGTTTTGTTTAAGTTTTTCCTTAAGCATTTCTAAACCATAACCTTCTTTTGCTTTAATAAATATTACATCATAACCTGCATTTTGCAGCATATAAATTATCTCAGTATATTTAGATGCTTCTACCAAATCCATCTTATTAAAGCATACAACTGCTTTTATATCGTTATATTCACAGAGCACCAAGAATTTATTGAGCAAATCTATATTTAAATCTGGATTAGTAAAAGTAAAGATTACAAAAGCCTGAGTAACATTAGATACAGAAGGTCTTATTAACTCACTAGTTCTAGGATATATTTTATCAATAACTCCCTTATTATTTTTCACTATGATCTCTACTCTATCACCTACCATAGGAATAAGTTCATCGTATCTAAACTTACCCCTAGCTTTGCATTCATACGTATCTTTTTCAGTTCTAACATAATAAAATCCACCAATACCCTTCACTATAGTTCCTTGCATAATTCCTCCTAAAAATATCTACTTATGCTTTTATTTTATCATTGCTGAGTACTATTTTGACTTTGCTCTTGTTGATCTTTCTGCTTTTGTTCCTGCTGCGGCTTAGCTTCTAAGATAATCTTTGTTCCTTTTACTACTGTACCAGCTCCAGGATTTTGAGAAGTAACCACATCATTCATATTTCCTATTGATTCAACTTCTAATCCTTTCGACTTTAGGATATCTATAGCTTCCTGTAATTTAACTTTATCTTTAACAAAGTCTGGAATAACTATTTTTTCAGGTTCCTTGTATTTATAATAAGTTATATCAACAGTGCTTCCTTCCTTAATATTTTGTGTATTTGGTGCTGGATTTTGATTTGCTATTTTATTGTCTTGGTTTTTATCTTCAGTATCTATAGAAGTCTTGTTACCAATTTTAAGATTTACACTTCCTAATAGATTATCAGCTTCACTAAGACTTCTTCCAATCAAATTAGGAACAGTAGTATATTTGATTTCTGGACCTTTACTTAATACCAAATCAATTTTAGAATTTTTCTCTGCATCCTTATCTCCTTCTGGACTCTGTCTTATAACTGAGTCAGCTGGAATAGTATTATTAAACTCATAATCTACTTTACCCACTTGAAAACCATTATTTTTTATTATTTCAGAGGCAACCTTATAGTCTAAATTTACAACGTTTGGAACTTTAACTGCCAAAGCTCCTGCACTAATATAAACTTTAACCACTGAACCTGTTTTTACCTTTGTTCCTTCTTCAGGAAAAGAGCTTAAAACAACGCCCTCTGGTTTATCACTTTTTTCTCTAGAACCTACTATAAATTCAAGTCCACTATCTTTAATTAATTTTTCGGCTTCTTTTTCATTTAACCCTACAATGCTCGGTATAACTATTTCATTTGAAGCAGCATTAAGATTACGTGAAGCAGAGTACTTACTTACAATATACCAGCCTAAAAAAGAAAATACAGCTATTACAATAAGAGCTAAAGGTATTAAGGTTAATACTAGTTTTTTGTTATTTTTTTTAGGTTTATATAAATTATCTTCGTCATCTTCCTCATCACCAATTATTGGAGACATCACTCTTGTTTGCTCTGCAAGAGGATTTTCTAATTCAACTTTATAATCAGCATTATTTTTAATCCTCTGTAAATCTAACAAAATATCTTTTATATTTTGATATCTGCTTGATGGATTCTTTTCCATAGCTTTAAGTATAAGATTATTTAAACCCTCAGGCAAATTGCCGTTTATCTGTTTAGGCGGAACTACAGGCTCTTGAAGATGTTTTAAAGCTACTGACACAGGACTTTCAGCATCAAAAGGAACCCTACCAGTAACCATTTCATATATTACTATACCTAAAGAATAGATATCAGTCCTTCCATCTACGAAAGTACCTCTTGCTTGTTCAGGAGAAAAATAGTGTGCTGAACCCATTACTTTATTAGTATTAGTAATAGTTACAGAATTAGCAGCTTTGGCTATACCAAAATCTGTAACTTTTACATTCCAATCATCAGTAACCAATATATTTTGAGGCTTGATGTCTCTATGTATTATATTATTTTTATGTGCACACTCTAAAGCCTTTGCAATTTGAATTGCAATATCTAATGCTCTGTTATAATCCAATCTTCCATTTTGAATTATAACTTCTTTCAGCGTCCTACCTTGAATATATTCCATAATAATGTAATTAATATTATCTTGAGATCCAACATCATAAATATTTACAATATTATTATGTGAAATACTTCCTGCAGCAGCTGCTTCTCCTTTAAACTTATCTACAAATTCTTTATCTTCAGAGTACTCTTTCTTTAATATTTTTACTGCAACAAATCGATTTAATAGTCGACATTTAGCCTTATATACCTCAGCCATGCCTCCTTCCCCTATTTTTTCTATTACTTCATATCTATTGCCCAGTAAAGTCCCTACCATCTTTACACTCTCCTTCAAAAATAATAACAGTTATGTTATCCCTACCACCTCTTTTTTTACTTAGCTCTACTAACTTATGACAAGCTATATCATGATTATTTTTTATTATGATCTCATACATTTCCTTTAATGTAAGAAAATTAGACAAGCCATCAGTACATAACATTACTTTGAATATATCCTGTAAATTAACTTGGTACGTATCAACCTCGACTTTGGGACTTGTTCCTAAAGCTCTCGTAATAATGTTTTTATTTGGGTGTGTCTCAGCTTCTTTTTCTGTTATACTTCCACTATCTAAAAGTTCTTGAACTAGTGAATGATCTTTTGTAATCTGATACATTCCATCCCTGTCAACTATATAGCATCTACTGTCTCCTACATTAGCTATTACCATCTTACCACTATTTATTAAACAAGCCGTTAGCGTGGTACCCATCCCATATAGAGTAGAACTAGTTCTAGATAATTCATAAATTTTTTTATTTGTAAATTCTACTGCTTCCCTTAACACTTTTTCTAAATTTTCTAATGAACAAATAGAATTTATATATTCTATAATAGTATCTACAGCAAGCTTACTTGCAACTTCTCCAGCATTATGTCCTCCCATACCGTCTGCAACTATGTATAGCTTCTTTTCAAAATCTTCATGATAACCATAATAGTCTTCGTTAACTTCTCGAATATTACCTATATCCGAAAGCATCCCCGCCATCTACCTACACTCCTTTATTTTGCTTATTACTTTTTAAATAACTTCGTCTAAGTTGGCCGCAAGCAGCATTAATATCTGCTCCCATCTCTTTTCTAATAGTAGTTTCAATTCCAAAACTTGTCAATATATTATAAAATGTTTTTATATTTTCTGAGGAAGGTTTTCTGAATTTATTCTCCCTTACTTCATTTACGGGAATTAAATTAATATGACATAGCATATCCTTTAATAATTTTACTAGCATTTCAGCATCTTCTCTTCTATCATTAACATCTTTTACTAAAGCGTATTCGAAGGTTATCCTTTTATTTGTCTTTTCTATATAATATTTACACGCTTCAATTAACTCCTTAATTGAATATTTATAAGCAATAGGCATCATAGATTTTCTTAAAGTATCATTAGAAGCATGTAATGAAATAGCCAGGGTAATCTGCATTTTTTTATCTGCAAGCTCAATTATTTTTGGAATAATTCCACACGTAGACAAGGTTATATGCCTTTGACCTATTTTAAATCCATAATCAGCATTAGCATAATTTATAAACTTTATAACATTATCATAATTATCTAAAGGCTCACCGCTTCCCATAAGTACAATATTTGAAATTCTTTGCCCTATTTTCTTTTGAGCTACCATGACTTGTGCCAGCATCTCACCTGCTGTAAGATTTCTAACTACACCTTCAAGAGTTGAAGCACAAAATTTACACCCCATTTTACAACCTATTTGAGTTGAAATACAAATCGAAATACCATGCTTATATTTCATTACAACACATTCAATTACGTTTCCATCTGCATATTCCAATAAAAATTTCTCTGTTTCATCTAAATTCGATTTTAGACATTGCAAAATTTTAGGTATACCTATATAAAAATAATTTTGAAGCTTTTGCCTTAATGATAAAGGAATATTTCTCATATCATCAAAATCCCATACATTTTTGTAAATCCAATCGAAAATCTGTTTTGCCCTAAATTCACTTTCCCTATTTTCTCTCATCCATAATTTTAAATCTTCCAGGCTTAAATCAAGAATATTGGTCATATAAACACCTACCGTACTTTTTTAAATTTAGCGATAAAAAATCCATCCATATACTTGTTAGGTAATATAGTTAAACCAAAATCACTATAAATAAAATTATCAACATTCCCAAAAAAAAGAGGCTCCAGCTTATAATCTTTATAATTGTTTAAAAACCATTTAACATTTTCTTCATTTTCTTCTTTATTTATAGTACAAGTTGAATATAATAGTACTCCTCCAACTTTAACATATAAGGCTGCATTACTCATAATCTTTCGCTGAATTTCTATAATTTTATTAAACTGTTCATACTCCTTAGTCCACTTAATTTCTGGCTTTTTTCTTATTATGCCAAGTCCAGAACATGGAACATCAATTAAAACTCTTTCAGCAGAATTTTTTAAATTATTATTATAAATAGATGCATCCATTACTTCACAAATTATATTATTTATTCCAAGTCTTTTAGCATTTTGTTTTATTAATGATAGTTTATCTTTATGTATATCGAAGGCAAAAACCTTTCCTGTATTATTCATAAGCTCTGATATATGTGTTGCTTTACCCCCAGGTGCACTGCAAAGGTCCAAAGCAACAATTTCAGATGTAATATCCATAGAAGAAGCTACTAACATTGCACTTTCGTCTTGTACCGTTGCTAATCCCTCTTTGAACAATGGATTATGTTCGATGCTTCTTCCCCTTATAATTCTCACAGCCTCTGGACACACTATTCCCTCTTCTATTTCATAACCATATTGCCTTAATTTTTCACAAGCGTCTTCATAATTTACTTTTAAACTATTTATTCTAATAGTCACATTTGGCGTACTGTTTAATCCATACAATATTTTCTCTGCAGTCTCTTCTCCATATTGCTTTATAAATAACTTAACCATCCAAGGCTCATAAGAATAATTAAAACACAAATGTTCTATTTTATTATCAGGATTATAATATACTTTAGATTTGTTTCTTAAATAATTTCTTAATACAGCATTAACTAATTTAGATGCACCTATTGATTTATACTTTTTAGTCATTTCCACAGCTTCATTTACAGCTGCAAATTCTGGTATTTTGTCTAAATATCGAATTTGATAAATAGTAACTCTTAATATATTTAAAATAGTACTGTCTTGTTTGTTAATAGGAGTTTTTAAAAAACTGCATAATATTTTATCTATGGTATACTTATATTTAAGTGTACCATAGATAATTTCTGTAACTAAAGCTTTATCTCTTTCTTCTAAATTTACTTTATTAAGTTTTGCATTTAAAACTATATTTGAATATCCACCTTTATTTATTATTGCATCCAATATGTCTACAGCAATTTTTCTAGTATTATTCATCCTATAACCTCATTCTATTACTAATCTCTATTACGGTTGCTTATTAAAATAAGCCTCAAAAGCTGAGAAACTGCCATTAAAGCAGCAGCTACATATGTCATAGCAGCAGCATCTAATACAGCTTTAGCTCCAGTCAGCTCATTTTCAGAAAGAATAGATTTATTTCTTAATATCAACAATGCTCTTTTCGATGCATTAAATTCTACAGGCAAAGTAATGAGCTGAAATACAACTACTGCACTAAATAGTATTATACCTAAATTAATAAGTCCTGCCCACCTTAATACTATTCCTATAAAAAATATTACCCAAGATAAATTTGAACTTATATTTACTAATGGCACTATAGAGTTTCTAATGTTTAATGGAACATAATTTAATTTATGCTGTATTGCATGGCCAGTTTCATGTGCTGCTACTCCTATGGAAGCTACAGAAGTACCATAAAACACTTCATAAGATAAACGCATAACTCTTTTACTAGGGTCATAATGATCCGAAAGCTTACCACCTACTATTTCTACAGGCACATCATATAAACCATTTGAATCTAACAGTATTCTAGCCACTTGAGCTCCTGTATATCCGTTAAAACTATAAATCTTTGAATACTTATCAAAGGTAGAGCTAATTTTCATCTGTGCCCAAAAAGATATTACTAAAGCTGGAATAAGAATCATAAAGGTTGAATCATAAAACATATAAACCCCTCCTTTGAATTAAGTTAGTATTACTCCATCTTTTATTATATTACCCCTTATATACTCTTCTACACTTAGAGGCTTTCCGCCTGGAAACTGAATTTTTTTAATTAAAAGTATTCCCTCTCCTGTTGCCACTTCTATGCCTTTTTTTCCTACACTAAGTATTTGACCAGGTATTTTCTTAATATTAATATTTGCATCTATAGCTTCTGCTTCATATATTTTCATAATATCTCCATTATACTGAGTATAAGCAACAGGCCAAGGGTTTAATCCCCTGATTAAGTTTTTAATTTCTTTATTTTTTAATGCCCAATTTATTTTTGCAATTTCTTTATTGAGCATAGGAGCATAAGTACTTTTACTATGATCTTGTTTCTCTGGAATGATTTCATTTTTCAGTATTTTTTTTATTGTTTGGATTAATAGTTCTGCTCCATCTTGTTTTAAAATATCATAAAATTCTCCATAAGTCATATTTTCATTTATTTCATATTTACTTTTTAATAGCATATCTCCAGTATCTAAACCAACATCCATAAGCATAGTAGTATTACCACTCTCAGTTTCGCCATTAATTATAGCCCAATTTATAGGAGCTGCACCTCTATATTTAGGTAAAAGAGAAGCATGTAAATTTATACATCCATATTTAGGTATATCAAGCACTTCTTTGGGAAGTATTTGTCCAAAAGCTACTACTATTATAAAATCAGGATTTATTTTTTTTAAGTTTTCAATGCTTTCTATATCGTTTTTAATTTTCAAAGGCTGATATACTGGGATTCCATGTTTTATTGCTTCCTCTTTTACAGGTGACATAGCGATTTTTTTTCCCCTGCCTTTAGGTCTATCTGGTTGAGTGAAAACTGCAGTTATACCGAATTCTTCTATAAGTTTTTTTAAAGAAGGTACAGCAAATTCAGGTGTACCCATAAAAACAATATTCATTATTGATTCTCACCCTCTACTATTTTATCAACAAATAATACACCATCTAGATGGTCTATTTCATGACATAAAGCTCTTGCTAAAAGGCCTTCACCATCTATTATAATTTCCTCACCTTTTTCATTTAATGCCTTAGCTTTTACCCGTTCAGGTCTTGCAACTTTTCCATGTTTCCCTGGTATACTTAAACAGCCTTCTTCATCCAAATATTCTCCTTCAGTCTTAATAATCTCTGGATTTATTAAATTTATTGGTCCATTTCCTACATCTATAACTACAACTCTTTTAAGTATTCCTACCTGTGGAGCAGCTAAGCCAACTCCCTCTGCCTTATACATAGTATCCTGCATATCCTTAAGCAAAGTAAGTATTCTATCATTTATCTCTTCAACTTTTTTACTCTTTTTTCTTAATATTTCATCACCAATAGTTCTAATGTTTCTAATTGCCATGATTTATACCTCCAAAATTTATTTTATATAAGACTATTAGGGTTTATATCAAGACTTACCCTAATTTCTGTATATACTTCTTTTAAAGTTTCATATACAGTATTTTTTATATCATTAGCTAATTTGTTGTTTATATCACCTTTTAATAATATCTGCCACCTAAAATGTTCATTAATTTTAGAAATTGCACAAGGACAAGGTCCTAACATTTCTATTTTATCATTATGCTCTAAAATATTTTTTAATATTACGCCAACGTTTTGTATATTTTTTATTAATAAATTTTCATTTTTACTGCTCATATTTATTAATAATATTTTTGAGAAAGGAGGATAACCCATATCCCTTCTTATTGATATTTCCTGATTATAAAAGTTTTTATAATCATTTGCTATAGAATTCAGTATACTGTAATTTTCAGTATTATAAGTCTGCACTATTACTTTTCCAGGTTTTTCACCTCTTCCAGCTCTTCCTCCTACTTGAGTTATAAGCTGAAAAGTCCTCTCTGCTGAGCGATAATCTGGTAAATTTAAAGATAAATCCGCTGCAATAACACCTACTAAAGTAACGTTTTTAAAATCTAAACCTTTTGCTATCATTTGTGTTCCTATCAATATATCTGCTTTATTATCTTTGAACAAGTTGTATATAGTTTCATACGAATTTTTTTTTCGAGTAGTATCAAAATCCATTCGTAGTGTTTTAGCCATTGGAAAATATTTTTTAATCTCCTGCTCAACTTTTTCTGTTCCAACACCGAAATATTTTACATACTTACTCTTGCATTTTGGACATACATTAGTTACCTTTCTTTTACTGCCACAATAATGACAGCTAAGTATCCCATCCTCATTATGATATGTTAATGAAATATCACAATTATTACACTTAAATACAAAACCACACTTTCTGCAGGATACAAAAGTTGAATAACCTCTTCTGTTTAAAAAAAGTATTATTTGTTCACCATTTATCAAGCTTTTCTCGATCTCACTATACAATTTTTTACTAAATATAGACTTATTATTTGCTACAAGTTCTTCTCTCATATCAACAAGTTCAACTCTAGGAAGTACAGCATTATCAGCTCTATTTTTCAAGACTAAAAGCTCTAGTTCTCCTAAAGTAGTTTTATAATAAGTTTCAACAGAAGGTGTTGCTGAACCTAATACAAACTTACTTCCTTCTATGCTACATCTATACTGTGCGATTTCTAAAGCATTATATTTAGGATCGCTATCAGATTTATAACTGTGTTCATGTTCTTCATCAATTATAATCAAGCCTAAATTATTGAAGGGTAAAAAAACAGCAGACCTAGCTCCTATGGCTACTTTTACTTCACCATTTTTAACTCTAAACCATTCATCAAATCTTTCACCTTCAGATAGCTTACTGTGAAAAACAGCTATATTTTTTCCAAACCTGCCTTTAAATCTTTCTACCATTTGGGGAGTTAAAGAAATTTCAGGAACCAAAATAATTGAATCTTTTCCATTGTTAATCATATTATTAACAAGGTTCATATATATTTCTGTTTTCCCACTTCCAGTTATACCGTGAATTAAAAAATTATTATTATTTGAATTTACAATTCGATCAAAAACATATTTTTGTTCTTTATTAAGAACTTTTTCTGGATAACTACTGAATATCCTTTCATCATATCTATTTATAGTTATTTTTTCAGTAGTTAAATAACCATACTTTAACAAAGTATTTAAAGAAGAAAGTGAAACTCCAAACTTTTTACTAAATTCATTCTTATTATACTTTCCATTATTTTCTGCAATTAAACTATATATTAATTTATAATTTTCCTTTTGATACTTTCCATCCAGATTTTTACCAACATATATTACATCACTAGTTTTTCTATTTATTCCTTTTATAATCCCAGTTGGAATAATAACTTTAATAGCTTCTAGATAAGTACACAAATATTTTTCTCTCATAAATTTAATAAGCTCTATATCTTCAAGCCTTAATATTGGATATTCATCACTAAGTTCTAATATTTCTTTTATGTTGGAGTTACTAGAATATTCTTCATATAAAGCAACTATAAACCCATCTATTATTTTGTTACCAACTCCAAAAGGAATCTTTACCCTAAAACCTACTTTTATAATTTCTCTTAACTTTTTAGGTATATAATATATAAAAACTTTATCTAACTGTATAGAGTTATTATTTACTATGATTCCAGCATATTTGTACACTTAATCACCCTTCTAAAATTAATAAATTAAAAGGGCTTAATCCTGTAATATAACTACCAGGTTTGCCCCTATAAAAAATAAACTTGACATTATACATTTATAAAATTAAAAAGCTCCCTAGCCACCATTTTTTTAGGCATTTTATCAAGATTTATAATTTCACCGTGTTTACTTAATATTACAACTTTGTTATTATCTGAAGCAAACCCTGTATCACTGCTAGTAATATCATTTGCAACAATATAATCTAAGTTTTTATTCCTGAGCTTTGCTTCAGCATTTTCAATCAAATCATTGCTTTCAGCAGCAAAACCAACAAGTATTTGCTTTGTTTTTAATTCACCCAATTTTTTTAATATATCATTATCTTTAATTAATTTTATTTCTAAGCGTTCATTATTTTTCTTAATCTTTTTGGGCGAGTACTGTTCAACTTTATAATCCGCCACTGCTGCAGACTTAATAACTATATCTTGAGAATCAAAATGCTTTAATACCTCATTATACATCTCTTCATTTGTTTTAACATTTATTACATTTATACCAAAAGGATGCTCTAAACTAGTTGGTCCTGATATCAAAGTAACTTTAGCACCTCTGTCTCTAGCTTCTTCAGCTATTGCATAGCCCATTTTACCAGTAGACTTATTGCTTAAATACCTTACAGGATCAATGGGCGAAATAGTAGGTCCAGCTGTAACTAATACTCTTTTTTCAGTCATATCCTTTATATCATACAACATGCTGCATACAATAGCACTTATAAGCTTTGTATCAGCTAATTTCCCTTCTCCTACATCGCCACAGGCTAATCTTCCGCTAGAAGGAGAAACAAAATTATAACCATGCTGCTTTAACTTGTTAATATTTTCCTTTACTATAGGGTTAGCAAACATATTTGTATTCATAGCAGGTGCAAAAATAACTGGAGCTTTTGTTGCCATTATTGTAGTAGAAAGCATATCATCTGCTATGCCGTTTGCAACCTTACCAATTATATTAGCAGTGGCTGGCAGTATAAGCATTAAATCTGCTTTTTTTGCCAAAGATATATGTTGTATTTCCCATGCCTTTGGTTCTGCAAACATATCTGTAACTACCATATTTTGACTAAGAGCTTGAAAAGTAAGGGGTGTCACAAACTTTGTAGCATTTTTAGTCATTATAACATTGATATTTATATTTTTTTTCTTTAAGTCACTTATTACATCTAATGCTTTATAAGCTGCAATACCGCCACATACTCCTATAACTACAGTTTTTGAAAAACCCATGTTACTTTATTCCTTCTTTCAAAGTTTCATAAGTAATAACTCCAGCATTTACTTCATTAATAGCAACTGTAAGAGGTTTATTCTTTTCTACATCAATTAAAGGCTTATCACCTTCAATTATTTGTCTTGCTCTTTTCGAAGTAATTATAACTAATGAATATCTATTTTCAACCTTTTCTAATAAATCTACAATAGATGGATTAATCATAGAGTTGTTCATGAATTAACTCCTCCTTTGAATTTAAAATAGTATCTTTCATTCTATCAACTCTGCATCTTTCAGCAATAACAATGCTTTCAATTTTTTTAACAGCATCTTCAACAGTATCATTTACAACTGCATAACTATATTTAGATACATAATTTATTTCTTTATAAGCAGACTTAAATCTAGTCATTAAAGATTCAGGAGTTTCGCTGCCTCTTTTTATAATTCTTTTCTTTAGTTCATCCATAGAAGGCGGAAGTATAAAAATAAAAACTCCTTCTGGAAAAACTTCTTTTACTTTTAAGGCACCCTGAATATCTATTTCTAATATTACATCTTTACCATTTTCAAGCATTTGTATAACATTTGATTTAGGGGTTCCGTAAAAATTACCATACACCTCAGCATATTCAAGAAAATCATCATTTTCTATTTTTTCTAAGAACTCATCTCTACTAATAAAGTAATAATTTTTCCCATGAATTTCACCCTGTCGTGGCTGTCTTGTTGTAGCAGAAACAGACAACCAAAACTCATTTTTATCTAACAATGCTTTACATATAGTGCCTTTTCCCGCACCAGAGGGGCCAGAAATAACTAATAAAAGTCCTCTTTTCTTCATTATTCATCAACCTCGTCAATTTCTACTTCGTCTTTATTTGTTGACAATCTGTGTGCTACGGTTTCTGGCTGTACAGCTGATAATATAATATGATCACTATCTGTAATTATTACAGCTCTTGTTCTTCTTCCATAAGTAGCATCTATAAGCATTCCCCTATCTCTTGCTTCCTGAATTATTCTTTTAATTGGTGCTGATTCAGGACTTACTATAGCTATTAATCTGTTGGCAGAAACAATATTACCAAATCCTATATTTATTAACTTTATGCTCATCATTATCCTCCTAATTTATTCAACATTTTGCACTTGTTCTCTAATTTTTTCAACTTCATTCTTTAAGCTTAAAACTATATTAACAAGTTCTAAATCATTTGCCTTAGAAGCTATAGTATTTATTTCTCTATTCATTTCCTGAACTATAAAGTCCAATTTTCTTCCTATTGATTCATTTAATTCAAGTGTCTCTTTCAATTGTATTAAATGGCTGTTTAATCTGACAATTTCTTCATCAATATTGACTTTATCAGCGAATAAAGCAACTTCTAAAGCTAGTCTACTTTCATCTACAGCAGTATCATTCAACAAGTCATTAATCCTTTTTTCTAATTTTTCCTTATATTCTTTAACAATCATAGGAGATCTTTTCGATATCTTATCAATACAATCTTTTATGTAATCACATCTTTTAATTATGTCTTCCTTTAACTTTAATCCTTCTCTTTCTCTCATAGCTATAAGTAAGCTGATTGCTTCATTTAAAGGCGTGCTTAAACTTGACCATACCTTATCTAAGTCCTCTTCCTGCTGATTAAGTGTAATTACCTCTGGAAACCTTGATATAAGAGATACGGAAATATCATCCTTCACATTATATCTATCTTTTATTTCCTGAAGACACTCTACATAACTATCTGCTAACAAATAATTAAAGTTTGCAATAGCATTATTTGAAGCAAAAGAATTTAAAGTGATAAAAACATCAACTTTACCCCTGCTTATCATTTTAGAAATCGTATTTCTTATCTTCTCTTCAAGAGATATTAAGTTTCTTGGCATTTTAATATTTAAGTCTAAATATCTATGATTAACAGACTTTATTTCAACTATAAAGCTTTTACCACTTTCTTCGATACTCCCTCTTCCAAATCCTGTCATGCTTTTCAACATATTTGACTCATCCTTCCGACCAGTATTCAGTTTATAACTAATTATACATAAATCCTCCTAAGAAATGCAAGATAAATTTAGAATCTATAACGTTTTTCAAAAAATAATAAATAAATATATGAACATTATTAATTTTATAGATGTTTCCTTTGACACATAAAATTATAATCAAAAGAAACATCTATAATAAGATTTCATCAAAAAATCAATATACTTTTAAATTGCTAAAAGCTTGCACTATTTCCTGCTTATCTTTTGTTAGAGCTATTCTAAAATAATCTTTACCTAAATCTCCAAATGCAATTCCAGGAGTAACTATTATTCCATAATTGTTTAATAATTCTTCACAGAAGGTCTCAGTAGTATACCCAGCTGGCGTTTTACACCAAATATAAAAAGTACCTACACTTTTAAAGAAATCTATATTGTGTTCTGTTAAAACTTGCTCAGCATTTTGTCTTCTCTCATCAAAAATCTTTCTAATATTATCTACATAATTTCTGGTAAGTTTTAGTGCTTGTATTGCCGCATATTGAATAGGAATAAATTGCCCTGAGTCAACATTACTCTTCACTTTAAGAAGAGCCTTTATAATTTGAGAATTCCCAACAGCATAACCAATTCTAAATCCTGTCATATTATATATTTTAGAAAAAGTTCCAAATTCTATACATTGCTTTTTCTTATCTATCTGCAATAAACTTAGAGGAGCTTCACCCTCTTTAATTATTTCGTTATAGGCTCCATCATTATATAAAACAATATCATTTTTTATGCAAAACTCTATTATTTCCTTATAAAATTCACTGTTTGCTACTGCCCCAGTAGGATTGTTAGGATAGTTAAGCACAAATAACTTGCTTTTTGGCAAAATATCCTTAGGTATAAATTTTACTTCTGGTAAATATAAATTTTTTTCCAGCAAAGGAATTTCAAAAGCATTTACCCCCCAAAGATGACAGGATGTTTCATAAACTGGATAAGCAGGTTTTGGTATAATAGCATAATCTCCAATATCACAAACTGCAGGTACTATATTATTAATACCTTCTTTTGAACCTATAAGTATTAAAACTTCTTCAAACTCTAATTTAACAGAAAAAACTTGTTCATAGTATTTTATTATACCTTTCTTTAACTGCTGTATTCCTTCATATGGTGGATATTTATTAAAATCTTTTATTTTTAATCCTTCTATTAAAGCATTAATAATACTATTTTCAACAGGCAAATCAGGATCGCCAATACTTAGATCTATAATTTTTTTGCCATCATTTAGCATATTTTTTTTTATTATATCTAACTTTTGAAAATGATATTCCGATATAGTTTTCAATCTATTATTGGGTTTCATTAATATACCTCCATTTATCAGTTTTTTATTATACTATTCTAAAAAACTGATAAATGTTACAAAGGGAAAAATCCAAAGTTAACTACTCTGATAATGACCGAATTCAAATATTTGTTTTATTTCACTATTATTATTTGTTTTACCTAAAGCAACCATAAGTTTGATTCTGGCCTTCTGACCTGGAAGGTTGTCTCCAAAGATGACTCCTAAGTTTCTAAGTTCTTTTCCTCCTCCAGGGTAACCATAAGAATCTAACACTCTTCCTTGATAGCACCTAGATACTAACACTACTGGTATTCCTGTTTTTATTGCCCTTTTAACGCCATCAACCATTTTAGGAGGTATATTCCCTCTTCCCATAGCTTCAACTACAATTCCTTTTGTACCACGTTCAACACAAAAATCTATAAATTTAGAATCCATTCCTGCTGCACATTTAATTAAATCTACACTAGTTTCAATATTGTTAGTTTTAATATACTGTTTCATAAGACTGTTTCTATAAAAAATAACTTCATTACTATCTACAATTCCAATAGGACCAAAGTTAGGACTTTTAAAAGTATCAAGACTCATAGAATTTGCTTTAGTAACTTCACTGGCACAATTTAATTCATCGTTTAAACAAACTAACACTCCTCTATTTCTGGCTTCTTGTGAAATCGCTGTACATATAGATGCTGATAAATTAGCTGGACCATCATAACCTAATTCAGAGCTGTTTCTCATAGATCCTGTTACAACAACTGGCTTTTCACTGTTTATTGTTAAATCTAAAAGATATGCAGTTTCTTCCAAGGTATCTGTACCATGAGTAACTACAACCCCTGTAATGTCTTCTCTTAACAATATATTTTGAATATATTTTGATAATTCAAACATAGTTTTAGGACACATATGAGGACCCGGTAAGTTTGAAAAAGTATGAGACTCTATTTGAGCATACCTTTCAATTCCTGTTACCATAGACATAATCTCCTCACCACTTAAGGTAGGTACAGCTGCTCTTATCCTAGGGTCTACTTTCATGGAAATTGTGCCTCCATTAAAAATAACTGCAACTTTTTTCAAGACTTTTACCTCCCACAAATAATGTAATGAATTTATTAATATTTATTGATTTATGATTTATTCTTTATTATTCTACATCTTTTAACTGTATAAAACTACTAAAAATTATAATATGTTTTAAATTTACATGCATACTGTTAATAAAGTTACACATGCTAACCTCAAGGAGGTGTCTTTAATGAATGTTAAGCCTATAGAGCCTGAAGAAAATGAATCATTATTTTTAGAAAATACAGATTCATTTACAGAAATGGATGATGCTTATGGATATAATGATAATATTACTGCAAAGTTAGGTGGCAATTTCACAAAAATTATTGAATTCTATGATAATCATTTATAAAAAAATTTAAAGCCTGCGAACAATAAGTTTGCAGGCTTTATCATGGTCTGGGTAACAGGATTTGAACCTGCGACCTCTAGAACCCCATTTATAAAAAACCTGCTTTCACTTAATTGAATAAGGCTTTATTAATTTAAACAAGCCCTTTATTTATCATAAAAAATGAATTTTTTATTTCATTAAATTTCCATTCATTTCACCAGTTTTTTGTTAGATTATGGTCGAAATTATGGTCGTAAATTTAAGTGTATATATTATGAAGAAATCTTTTACCTACCTAATGTATTTTCATTATAATTTATAAGCTGTTTTATTTTCTTTTCATCAATTTTATAATAATTAGATATTAATTTAACAGCATTTTCAAAATAATTCTTATCTTTCTTAAGTTCTTTTAATTCCTTATTAAGTTTTTCATTTTCTAAAATTATATCAATATTATATTTTTTATAAATTTTTAAAGTATTTTGTATTGATTTTAATTTAAGCTCTACTAGTTCATTATTCAATGCTTTAGCTTTAACCTGTTCTAAATCTTTTTCGTTTAGCTGTTCATTAATAAGTGTGTACCATTTTCTAACTTCTATATGTTTAGCTTTACTATATTTTATTCCACGATTAAGGCTTTTAAAAGTGCTTTGCATTGAGGAAGCGTAATTATCCTGCCATGTTCTTAATTTATCTACGCCGTCAAAATAACGGGCATTAGAGAGTATATAACTTTGCTTCTTCTCTGAGTAGAATTTAGGAATAATTAAAGCATGTATATGCCATGTGCTTTCATCTTTATGAAGCACAGCATAAATACAATTATCTTTAAAATTGTTTTGTAACCATTCTTTGTTTATTGTTTTCCATTGTTCTAACTGTATATTAGATAACCCTTTAAAAAATCCTGGTGAAGCTGTTAAAAGTATTTCTCTAGCTATTACATTATTGCTACGAAGCTTAACATCTTTTATATAATTTATAACTTTGTCATATACATTGTTATCTCCTATCAGTATTTCATTAGGTATTTTAGTATCAGCATTAGGTACATCTATTTCCCTTTGCATATGTTTTTGAAATCCTCTTATACTTATCATAGCTTTATGTTTTTTCCCAAATCTTAAAATGCAGTAAAAATAATTACTGTTAATACTTCTATAAGTAGGTTCTTTGTATAATTTTTCTTCTTTGTTTTCTACATCTTCCCATACCATATATTCCTCCAATTTATTATTAATATAAAAAATATTAATATAAAAAATATTAATATAAAAAATATAAAAAAATATAAAAAAAACTCACTACGGTTTATTTATTTTTCTATATTAAATATTGTTTGTCTACAAAAGGTAATTTATTGTGAGCAATAATTAAAACTGTATCATCACTATTTTTATTACTGTTAGAAAGCCTTCTAACTTCATCTGGCGTAAATAGTTTTTTTGAATGTTTTGTAATCTTGCCTTTATCATGATTGATAATTACCTCTGTTTCTCCACATAATTCACTAACATATTTAAGTGCTTCTAAATCACTAATGGAAGGCAGTATACACTTAGTTTTTAAACAGTTTAATATAGTCATAGCATTATTTTGCCCGTAAATGTCATAAAGTTTAGATATATTTTGCAGGCAGCATAAAAAAGGCATTTCGTAAATTCTATTTAATGCTAAAATACTTTCTAAACCTTGAATTTTCCCTAAGTTCTGTAGTTCTTCCAACATAAAAATAACAGGTAGACTATTTTCAGTATAAAAATCCATTGTTTTTTCTATCAGTTGTGTATAAAAAATACCTAAAAAAGGCGAAAGATATTTAGCTTTTGAAGGTTCATAAGAAATATAGAGTGCTATAGGTTCTTCTCTTAAATCTTTTGGTGAAAAGCTGTTTTTAGATATGGTTTTAATGAGTTTTATATCACCATATAAAGCAAGACTTGTAGCCAGAGTACTTCTTATACTATCTACAGTTCCTGGACTTCTTAGACTTGTTTTAAATATTAAAAATTGCTTTTGTGCTTGTGGATTTGATTTTAAAAACTCTTTCTCTAGTGTTTCTTCATCATTTAATATTATTAAATCTAAAGCTTTATCTATAGTATTTTCTTTAAGCAAAGCTGCTGTAAGAAGTGGAGCTGACATACTAATCCATTCGCTGTTTTTATTGTCTTTATCAACTTGTGCATTTTCTAATATATTTATTGCAAGTTTTCTTATCTCTGCAAAATCATCGCAGTTGCTTAAAGGGTTATAAAATCCTTCTTCTCCTAGTATTTCAAATTTTATAATTTTTCTTCCTATGCTTTTTTGATAATCTGCTGTACTTTTCCATAACTCACCTTTTAAATCAGGTATTACTATCGAACTTTTTGGGAAACAATTATTTAAAAGATTTGTTGTAAAAAACGAGCGTGTTTTCCCCTCTCCTGGTGGAGCAATAACGACTACATTTTCACATGATTTTTTAAAATTAAGCTGAAAGTTTTTAGATAAAATAAATCCATCATCACCTGTTAATTTACTCCTTTCAATTTGAAGTTTTGATGTGCCAAGTTTATTTTTTTTTACTTTTCTAACTTCAAAAAATAGCCATAAACCGCATCCAAACAAACCTACCTTTAATAGTTTATCAGCTAATAACAAACAATAAAATAATGGTTCCATTATGCCCCCATGTATAAATTATTATGTACGTGAAAATACTATTTTAAAGGAGTTGGTTAGTATGATTTTACTTTTAGATATACTATCTGCTATAATAGCTATAGTTACAGGTTATATTGGCTATACTATTTTTAAATAAGAGGGCATTTGCCCTCTCTTAGTCCCCAAGAATATTATCTATAGCATTTCTTATTTTGTTATCTTTAGTTTTTTTTACAGATTCTAACGTAGCCGCTATTTCACCACAATCTTTATTTATTAAATAAGTTAAATAACCGCTGAAAGTCATTCCTAATTGTTCAGCTCTTTTTTCACCTTTTTCTATTACTTTATTATCCATACTTATAGTTTTTCTACTCAAATTTATCCACTCCTATTAAATAAAATGCTTTTGCATTAGCATAAATATCTTCTTGTTTTATCTTTACAGGAAGATAATCTTTTAATATATAACTTCCACCTCCTATAAATATCCTTTTGCTTGTGTCATATTCACTAAGCCCGTTTTTAATATTTCGTAAAATATTTTCTGTGTGTTTTTTAAGTATTTCATCGACTAATTCCTTAACATTAATTGTATTACCATCTTTTATAATGTTACCTGTATATATAATACTTTCAGCTTTTAAAATATCGTAAGATACACCATATATAGATTTTATAATTTGTATTATCTTATCGTATAATTTTAATATTCCTAATTCATAAGTTCTGCTTTTTAACAGTTTCATATCATTAAAGTAACTAACATCAACAGTTAAACCTCCTATATCAACTATAATATTATCACCTACAAATTCAGAAGGATTTAACACAAATAATCCAGCACTCTGAGGAAAAACTAAACAGTTAGTTATAGTAAATCTTTTAGGCTCACCATTATAAATAACAGTTGCTCTGACACCTTTTAAACTTTCTACAAGTTCCTGTTTTTGTGTTTTATAATATTCAATAGGCAACCCAGTAACAAGATTTATTTCATCTACTAGATTATTTTTCATAGCTCTAGAAATAGCAGTAAACAAACATAATTTAAAGGTTAAATCATTGATTTTATTTATATCTGTAGAAAAAGCTCCTGTTTTTTCTCCTATTGTATATTCAATGCCTTCATATTCAATTACAATAGCTTTGTTAATATCATTTACACCTTCTTCTACTGTACTCATGAATATGTCAATTCCTTTGCTAGAACATGTTTTCGTCATAGAATAACCTACATCAATGCCTAATATCATATAACCTCCTTACATCAAAATTGCTTAAAAATTAATTAAAAATTAATTAAAAATTACTTATTATAATTTATAATATGATAAGATTATGTAAAATGTGCTTAAAAATTAAATAAAAATTATGTAATAGAAAATTAAAATGAGCAAGATGAGCTTAGAGAGAAGTATTATAGAAGATAAAAAGGTAACCTCGATTGAGGTTACCTTTTTTAATAAATTTAAAAACAATTATCATCAAATTCTATTTTATCTACTTTTAATTTTTTAACATTATTAGAATTATTTATTATTATCAGTATTACTACTAATTTTAAATTTTGGTATTTCATTATTATAAACTGTATATGGGAGATAGCTATCATTACATATCTTTTCTACTTCGTTGTTTACATATCCTATTAACATTATATAATAAATATCCCTTTCTTTTAATGATTATTTACCTGTTAGGTTAATTTAATGCATGTTTTTAATAAAATTTATTTTTTATATTTCTACAAAATTATAAAAAATCCTCTCAAAAAAATAAAAAACCCGGGGAATTTCCCCGGGGTAAATTAATCACTTATTCCTGGAGTAGTTGGATCTATTACAACACCTAATATTGTAAGTATCACTAGAATTGTATTAAATATATCTGCAGCATTATCCGGAAATATATTAACACCTAACTGCTGACATAATAAAAGTACCGCAGAAAACAGCGATACTAAAAAGGTTTTGTTTCTCAACCTTGATTTTATATCCATTTTACACCCTCCCAATAAACTTTAATACTTGAATTATAGTGTCATATCTATCTTTACCAGTAATAATTTTCTTTGCGTAACTTGTCCATGGTAAACTTGGAGCACCACCTACACAATATACATTCTCTACGTTGCTATAATCATAAGCAATGTTGCCGTCTAAAGTTGCACAACCTAAATAATCAGCCAGATATTCTGCTGCCCTTTTATCAATGCTATTTCCATATACGACTAAATTTTTCACCTTTACTTCCTCCTTGACATTAATTTGATTTACATTTAAATTTTTTACTTCATTCATAAAAGCATTTTTATCTATTGAAGTACCTGGGCAGGTCTTTGGAGCGTTTTCTCTGTGAAATCTTATATACCTGCCTTTATCATAAAAATATCTTGCAAGTTTTATTATGCTTTCTTTTTGAGCCCCTTTTAAAACATCATTTCCAGAATCAAAATTCCCCAGCATTTCACAAGCAAAAGCACCTGTATTATAGCCTGATATACTGGCAGGAGTTTTTGCAAAATCTCTGCCGGTAACAAAAGTACCATCTAAAAGTAATGTAACATGTTGTCCTATATCATTCCATTTCAGAGTATTTACATGATAATCTCTCATGCTTTGCTGAAGCTTAACACCATTTGAACCATTGAAATCTTTATGGCTTGGTTTCCAAGTATGATGTACGTGAAGCTCTTTATGATTATATTTATCTAGTCTTTTTAAAAGCTCGTCAATAGTTATAACCTCAAACAATATTAGCACCTCCTATTTACCAATTAAAAAAGCTATAGCCCCTGTAATTACTGCACCTACTACAGCTCGCCATAGCCACGTTTGATTTTCTTCAAGTTTTTTAATTCTTTCTTCGAGTTCTTTGGTCTTTATATCTGTAATTACAAATTTTTGCTCGAGTAAAGTTTCTATTTTAATAAGTCTATCTCTTAAATCTTGTATAATTAATTCGTCAGCCATTTTGCACCTGCCTTCTTAAAGTTTTCTACTCTCCAATTCAGTTCTAACTCTATCTCTAAGATTTATAGGCACTATTGGAATACCACCATCATTTTCTTCTAAAGCTCTTAAACCTTGTTCTACAAGGTCAGCATAAATTTTAATCATTATATACCTCCTAATATAGTTTCATACATTTCTGCAATAGCAAGTTTAATTTCAACATTTTCTTTTTTTAATATTTCTAATTCTTCTGTTTTATTTATATCAAATTCTTGTCCTTCTTCTAATGTGAAAACAGAAAAATCAGTTATACCTTTAAAAGAAAAAACTTCATTATCTCCTATGTAACCAATTATTTTATTTTCGTATTTTATAATTTTTTCAGCTTCTAAAACTTCATTATCAAAAAATAGTTTTTTCATCATACTATCTGACCCCCTTTAATTGCTGTTTCATTTGCAGTTGTTCCTGTTGGTTGAGTTCCATATTTTCCAATTTTACCAGCTTCACTTACATATAAACCATATATATTACTTCCACTAGCTGCATACCAATCTGCAGAATACACTTCGCTTCTTAATGCAAGTAAAGCATATTGTCTGTTTCTAACTTCACAGTTTTCAACAGCACCTTTTGAAGCAAAAAATCTAAATGCTGACTGGTCTGAGCTATTAATAGATTTACATTGACTGAATTTTACATATTGACAATAATCAACAGCAAACGTAGCAGAACTTATTCGTGTACATCTTATTCCTGTTACAAAAATAGGACATGCACAATTAGCAATACTTATTGAAGTAGTTTGATGAGTGTCTCCACTTATATCAGCACCAATTAATCTAATTTCACCTCTTCCTACAAAACCATTTATGCCAATTGTTTCGGCATAATCTCCAGCAGCTAGATTAATTGTTATTGTGTGAAAAATGTATTTGGGTAAAATATCAATTGCTTTTTGAATAGTTCTATATGGATTACTGCTACTTCCGTCTCCAGTTGAATCGCTTCCAGTTAAACTTACATAAATTTGCATGTCTGCCTGTGTTCTACCAACTTTATAATTGCTTAAATCACTTAAAACAGTTTCTACATTACTTCCAGTATTTGTCGTAACTTGACTTGCTTTTGTTTGAAAATGAATTGTATCAAAGTCTGTACCATTATGCACCTTATAAATTGCGTTTTTAATTGTTCCCATATTAAAACCTCCTTTATGTTAGTTGAATCCATACATCTCCATTAATCGGAGATGTTGGAGATGAACTGCTTACAGTTTGTCTTATAGCGTTTACTGTAAATCCTACATCATTCTCAAACTGACTTAATTTTGTTGGCATATCGGTTATTTGAGTTTTTGTATGAGTGTGTCCTTCAATACTGACGTTCTTTCCTGTTCTATCTTGAAATGTATTAAGATATTTCATTATCCGGTCACCACCACTCTATATTGTCCACTTGTTGGGGCTGTAGCAAATAATAATTTTATATTGTTTGCATCTACCATTTGCCAATCTGTTATTACTCCATTATAAGGACTTGCAGTTTCTCTAAGTGAAACAATAACATCTGTAGTATTTAAATTATGAGTTACAGTTATAGTTGTAGATGTTCCATCTCCAATATTTGCAGCATATTTTCCTACCGCTCCTAAATTTGTTCTTGCTCCTGAGGCAGTAGTAGCTCCTGTTCCTCCGTAAGCTACTCCTATTGCAGTTCCTTGCCATGTTCCTGTTGTAATTGTTCCAAGAGTAGTAATTGATGTTTGTCCAACGTAAGTGCTTGCAATATCAATATTATCCGCATTTACAATTATTCTATTTGCTGTACCTACAACATCTAATTGATTACCTGATTTTGTAAGACCTGCACCTGCTATTATATCTGAAGCTTGAAAGTCTTTTGTGAAAGTTAATGAAGTTGTACCAAGAATTATGGTATCATTTGTTGTTAATACCCAACGGCTATCTCCGTTTGTTGTACCCTCATTAACCCATACGCAAAGCCCAGCTTTTACTTCTGAAGAAGTATTTGCATCTGATGCCCTCGACCAAGCCCCAGAAGCAACTACATATATACCATTCTGACTTGCTGTTGTTTGATTTTTGACTAAAACTCTATCACCTGCAACTACGGCCACGCCATCTATTGTTTGAGTACCACTTAGCGTAATATTAGCTGTCGTTGCAACTCTTACAGGGTCTTTAACACTTAACCCTGCTCTTGCAGCATCAACATAATTTTTGTTAACTGCATCTGTTCCGTTAACTGGGTCAGCTAAATTTGTGATTTTTTTACTATTCATTGATATATCAGCTGTCGGAACTGCCATCTGGTCAAGTCTTGACGTTCTTACCTGTGTATCAAAATCAGAAATTTTTGAAGCTGTAAGCGAAGGTATATCGCTTGCAGTTAAAGTAGTTCCTGCAGTTGCTCTACCTTTGGCGTCAACTGTTACTTTTGTGTACGTACCTGCTGTTACTCCGCTATTTGCAAGCGTTAATGCAATGCTTGCATTTGCTGAGCCGTCAAAACTTGCAGAACCTGTTGCATCTCCTGTAATTGAAATAGACCTTGACGTTTGAAGTTTCGTAGCAGTTGAAGCATTTCCAGATAAACTCGCTGTTATAGTACCTGCTGAAAAATTACCAGAAGCATCTCTTTGTACTAATGCATTTGCTGAATTTGAATTAGTTGCAGAATCTAGTTTTGATTTATCTGAAGCAGACATCAAACCATTTGATGATGTTGTAACTAATGGTATTGGGTCAGTGCCTCCAGTTAAGTGTTCACTGGCATGTATAGGATATGGTGTTACATTTATAAGCTGTATATATTCAGCAATAACTGTATCTCCTGCGTTAAGTCCTGTTTTTAAAGTGAAACTTGTAGTAGATGTTTCAGTAAATGAATCAGAACTCAATTTTGTTCCATAAACAAAAATAGACAAAGCCCCTAGTCCTTGCCTATAACTTCCTTGTGTTAAATTAAAAACCGTTTGCCCCTCTGTTGCTGTAAACTTTTCCTGTTTAATAATATATGATGTTGGATTGTCATTTGCATTTAAAACACCATTTGCGTCTATAGTTAAATTAGCTCCTACTTTGATACCTCCAAGTGTATCAGCACTTGCTACTGGTGGAGTGAATGTGCTAGGTTTTCCTGTTACATTCGCCCAATCTATAGTATCCTGTCCACCCATTTGTGTCCAAGTACCTAAAGCTGTATCTTTCCATATTTTTTTTGTATCTGTAGATAGATAAATTGCCCCGCTACCAGTTGCTGATGGTCTTGAAGCTTCTAAACCAGATTGAATTGACGGAGAGTTACCATTATTTTTTACAGCGTCTGTTATACCATAACCTGATAAAGTAGTGGGGTTTGTACCTGCTGTTACTCTACCTTTGGCATCTACCGTTACAGATTTATACGTACCTGCAGTTACTCCACTGTTTGCAAGTGTCATAGGTATTGTTATATTAGCAGAGCCATCAAAAGATGTAGCTGTACCAGTAACATCACCAGAAGCTGCTATTGTTCTTGAAGTAGTTAATTTCGTTGCAGATAATACGTTTTTATTTACATCTGCTGTATTATCTACATTGCCAAGTCCAACATCTGCTTTTGTTGTGCCGTGAGGGTTTGTTCCACTTCCAGGATGTGTATATACAGTTGTTTCAGTACCATTTATTTTTATATTCCCATTTGTTAAAGAATTTGTTACGACTAAACTCAAGTCTACCCATGACGTACCATTATACCCGTAATATTTATTATCTGTTGTATTATAATATATTTGTCCAGTTACAGGACTACTAGGTGCTACTGATAAATTTTGTACTCTTGCATTTTGAAGCTCATTTTTATTTAAATCTAAATTACTTAACCATTTCACTCTCATAACCTCACTTTTATTTAATTTAGATAGGCATTACCTGCAAAAGCTGACGAAAAAGTAATTTTCACGTTATTTTCATCAATATATTGCACATCTCCAATAACTGTATTCCCAGAACTATCAATTATTGTTACACTAGGCCTTTTGTTTAAATTATGATTTATGTTCCAAACTGATATTGGAGCAATTTGTGTATAAATAAAAGTTGATGTTCCTATAGTCTGTTCTATTTTTTTATCAACTTCTGTTTTAGTATAATATCTTTCATCATATTTAGTTTCGCTAGGTGTTTCTATAACAGGATTGTCAATTACCTTTTTTATTTTATCTGTTAACGTAGGTATGCTATTTCCAAATGTTACCTCAAGTTTTAAACCTGTATTTTCGTATATTTCTTTAACTTCTGTTATTCTAGTGTCCATAGTAATACCCCATTTTCTATTTTGGCAGGTTACTATGTCTCCTAAATTCCAGTCTTTTTCATATTCAAATACATTGTTTATAATTTCTGAAGTAAAGCTCTGTATATTTTTAAATTCTAATAGTTTTTGAATACCTCTTTGAGCTAAATCTTCATTTTCGTTTATATCTCTAGCATCTATGAATGTTTCAATTCTATCAAAACCAGTTATTTCATCACCAACTTCAATAATATTTCTTTCTTCACCTTCACCTTGACCACCTACATAACCATAATTTTTATACCCTATATCACTATCTGTATATTCTTGATTTTGTATATTGTCAAAATCTATAGAAAATATAACTGGTGGTAAAATATTTTGATTAACTGTTAAATCTCTTCCTTGAAGAATATCAAATACAAATTTGAAATTATTAAAATCTAAATATATTTCATAACCAAGTCCGCTTAATTCACATATTTTACTTACTTCTTCATCTAGTTGTTTTAGTCTACTGCTATATGATACCTGTTTTCCTCTACCTTTATCTTCTGCAATAATTAAATTTGAAATCTTACGTTTGACATCAATCGGATTAACGCAATTAACATCAACATAATGTTTTATAGCTGTTTCTCCAAAAGAGTTAATAGTATCATAAGCTTGATTTACAGGTGGTATAGTTATTCGCCTGTTTAAAATCGAACCTAAAGTATATCCTTTAATTAAAAATTCTTCTCCATTCTCATTTTGGTTTATTTCTCTATGAAGTATAATGCCTGATTTTCTACCATTACCGCCCAAAACAATAATATTGCCTTTTTGTAGTTTATCTGCATTAAGAACATCAGCACCTATATGTATTTCAAAATCGCCATAGTTAGAATATTTTCTAGTAAAAATTAAGCTAGTATAATTGTCTATTTCTCCAATTAAATTAAAACTTCTGTCTATTATTCTTATAGGCATCATATTCAATCACCCTTTAGATATATTGTATCCATATATCCCCTTGTGTTAAATTAGGTTGAACGGCATTCAAAATTATAACAGGTTTTACAATCGCTGAAGCTAAACCGCATACACTTAAATCATATCTTTCATCGGTAATATTTGACGCTGATATAGTAGTTGCTCCTGCTGATACATAAATCTTTGCTAGGCTAATCTCGTATATATTACTATCTCTTTGTAAACTTGGAGCAAACGGTGAACTTGAAGTATTTCCTTTCTTTACTACTGCGTGAATTGTTCTTGCTATTAAATCAAGTTTCAAAACAATTCTATCTATTCTAGGCAAATTAGGGTCTGAATTTTCAATTGCAATAGCAAATGCTCCGTCATTCTTGTAAAAATAACCTTGAATTATTGCAAAACCTTGAGCTAAAGAAACATTCATACCGCTTGTAGCAGAAATTTGTAATCCGCTACTTACTCCTGTTGTGAAAAAACTTCTAAAATATTCTGCAAAAGTATTTGCTGTGTATTGCCTGGTATCATTTATTCCACTATCAAAAAAACCATAACTTTCTGCCATAATTTCACCTCGCTATACTCCTATGTATCTATTTTTATATTTAATTGATACACTAGACGGATCTATACCATTTTCACTGCTGTATTCCAAAACATTATCACCTACTTGAAGTTGAAAAAAAGTAGAATTTAAATCAATATAGTTAAAAGCATTAGTTTTACTTCCATCTACATTGAAAATTTCCACCTTTTTATTACCAAACTCAGTGTTTATTATTAAAGTTTCATCAGCAGTTAAACTTTTTTTTACTCTTATAAACTCACCCGTAAGTAAATTTGTTATCTTAGGATTTGAAGCAGGTCCTTTAAATATTATTTCTATTGGTGTTTCCACATCTCCAACATTTATTATATTTTTCTTTGTTTCTCCCTTAGTTGCAAAAGATATTGGGAAACTTATAGGAAATGCTGCTCCACCAATCCAAGATATTATTTCTTCTCCTGTTACAAATGTATCAAGCCAAAAGGGATTTAAACATAATAAATTAATATTAAAAGTCTGAGTAAAATAAGAATTACCATGAGGGAAAATAGGAGCTTCTTCAACTTCACACAATATTTGTTTCTCTCCTCCATCATATTTATAAGTCAAAACGCCCTTATATTTTGGATTGAATGCTCGAATCAACAATGCTCTATACTCCATCATATCTTTTTTATTGTATGCTAATATACACCCTTCAAGGCTTAAATCTCTTAAATCAAGCGTAGAATTTTGTTTTGTAGCTCCATCTTGAAATGGACTTTTAAAAGTGCTTATATTGTTTTTTACACTTCCAAACCCATCAAACTTTTGCAGTAAAAAGGGTTTTTTAGTGCTTAATTCTACGCTTAAACCTTTTTCGTTTTCATATATAAGAACATTAGCCACTAAAAAACCTCCTTTACAAATCTAAAGCAAGCCTTTGACTAGCTTTTTTCACCTGTCTTGCAACTTCACTAGGTGAAGCGGTTGGACTATAGATATTTATAGTCTGATTTATTCCTGCTCTACCTTGCATACCTACTTTTTCAATTGCCCTAGCCATTAATTCGTCAAGTCGGTCAATTGGAAGAACTGCCTCTGTTCCTGCTTCTCCAACACCGATTATACTAGGTCTGTTAAATATACCTCCCTTTGCATACCAATCAACGCTTAATTTTGGCAATCCTTCAGTAGGCCAATTTATTGGATTCAATGACCCTGAAAAACTAAAATGCGGCTTTTTGATATAAGTATCAAAAATATTAGATATAGCATTTTTTATTTTACTTATCCACCCGGCTATATTATCAAAAGCACCTGAAAATGGTTTTGTTAAAATATCAATAATAGGGCTGACCTTACTTGTTATACCGCTTATTAGTCCGCTGAAACTGCCAGTAACATCAGATATAATAGTTTTAACTTTACCTAGTAAAGAGCTTCCCCACTGTCCAATTTTTTTAATGAAATTCCCTAAAAGCTGTTCAATTAAAAGTCTTACGATAAACTCCAAGACATTTGAAAATATTTGTTTTATACCATCCCAAACACTCTGCCAATCTCCTTTAATCAGTGATGTAATAACCTTAAATATACCGCTAATAACACCTAAAATATTTCTTACTCTATCTAATAAAAGTTGAAGATAAAGCACAGCAAAATCAAATATATACTTACCGAAATTATTCCATATAAAAAGTATTATAGTTACTGCATCATTTATAATTTGTTTTATATAAGTCATACAAGTACTAAAAGTATTTATAAGCCTGTTTATAGTATCTTGATTATCTGTATACCATTTTTTAGCAACTTGAATTATGTTAGTTACTATATCAACAAAACGGTCTTTTACAGTTAGAAAAATATCCTTTAAAATATTTAATGCATTTCCTACTGCTCCAGCTGTTCCACCAGTATCAGAGAGCTTTTTGATAAAATCTGTAATATTAAAGCTTTGAACCCTTGCTTGAAGCTGTTCAACTATTCCAGTTAATCCTTGAACTATTTTAACAGCACCAGAAAGTATGGGACTTCCTAAAACATTTAGAAATCTATCCCATGTAGCTTTAAGATTTTCTGTAACGTTTGACCAATTATTAGCCTCTCTTGCACCTTGCCCCATAGCTCCACTATTTTCATAAATCTTTGAAACGGTATTTATGAGAAGGAATTCCTTTTGAGTATCAGTTAAATCTTTCCAAGCTTTACCGTATTCTTTCTTTGCGGCGGTATCCATCTTTGTTGCATTAATATTAACTCCAATAGCGTCACCTGCTTCAAAGTTTCCCATAACTAAAGATTTAAGCCTTGAACTAACATCTTCTAAAGTTAAATCATAATACGCAGCACCATCTGCAGCTAATCTCATATATTTATTTGTAAGTTCTAACGCTTGATTTGCGTCAGCTCCATTACCCCTAAAAGTTCCATAAAAAGACGCCCAAGTACCTTTAAGCCTATCTACATTTATACCTTGCTCTTTAGCTTGTTTTGTAATTAAGTCTAAAGCTTTCGCCTGGTCACCTTTAAAAGTCTGAGTAAACTGACTGTCTAACGCTTGTATTTTAGCAGTAGTTTCAATCATTTGTTTACCAAAATCTATAATCTTATCTACTGCAAAAGCTGTTACTATGGCTGTTCCAATTTTCTTAAAAGCTTTTGTCATACGTCCTTCTGACTTCTCAGCATTTGAAGTAATATTATCAATATCCTTATTAGCTTCATCTGCATTTGTTGCTATTTTACCAAACAATGTAAATAACTCCATTATATCACCTCCTTGGCACTATATATTTAAATGCTTCTTCCATTACTTCATTTACTTCCTTCTGCGTCATCTTTTCAGCTTGCATCTGCTTAGTTATTTTATCTTTAAAATCAGAATAACTAATATCACTAAATATTGATTTGTGTAGATAATATTCATATATTTCTTCATCCATAGATTTATCTAATAATTCTAAAAGATACTCTGTTAAATCTTTAAAGTCATTGAAGGTACTTAACAACTCATTAACATTTGAATACCTTTTAAACAATAAATCCTTTATCTTAAATTCTTGAATACGTTGGATGAAGAAATACATTTGAAAAAATCACTTAATTCATCCTTAGCAAAGAATTCCATAACTAAAGTTGTATAATCTATCATACTTAATTTTTTTATTTCATTTACACTAACATTACATAAATCTGCTAAAAGTTTATTTATATCTTCCTTAGCCAAGTCTAAATTGCATAATGCAGTATCAATTATATCTGCAAATACTGCCATACCTATATCTTTTGTTTCTTCTTCAGTAAATTCTTTCTCCCATTTACTTAATTCTTCTCTCTTTTTTAAAAAATCTAAAACCATATCCTTAACTTTCACTTTACTTAAAATCTTAAGCATAGGAAATAAATCCTGCCCGCTCAAAGTTCTCATTATAAGTTTATTATCTTCCATTTTTACCTCCTAAAATAAAAAGACCAGGACAAAATCCTAGCCTTAAATCGTTGTTTCAGGATATATAATTTCCCAAATACCGTTAATATCTTCTGGTTTATCTGAATCTGCCCTGGCTTCAAATTTGAATGGAATGCCTGCTTCATCTTTATCCTTAGCTTCAAAAGATAATCCACTTGTATTTATAGCGTTTTTCAGCATAATAATTACAGGTTTATCTTCTCCAGATATTTTCCCCACATAACAAATATTATTTACATAATCAGTAGGCAATATTGTACTTCTTCCAGTAATAATTTTATAATTTGTTGGAGCTGTAATTCCATCTCCAGTAGTAATATCTCCAAATAAAGCTTGAGATATATTTTCTTTTTTCCATTCTTTTAAAGTTCCTTCTATAGTAGCTTCTACACTTTCTATTAAATCATTACCTTTAACTTTTGCTAATACCCCGTCTACTTCTGGCTGTCTTAAATTAACTTTAATTTCAAATTTAGCTCCGCCAACAGTAGCACCTAATGGTTCACCTTCATATTTACCACTGGTTGTATTATAAGCTACATTTTTAAATATAGCACCTGTATTAAGTAAATAATGTTTTGCAGTATCAGCAGTATATCCATTTGTTTTAATCTCCGTGGTCATTTTTAATTCCTCCAATCCACTTTACAATATAATTGAATCCAACGTCTTCTAAGAGTGGTCGAGCCTGTTGGAATATTTCTACTTGTTTGATATTGAAATTGTAACAGTAAATCATTATTTAAAATAATATTACTTTTAAAATGTTGCTTAATATCATGAGTTAATTGCTCTAAATTAAGCGTATTTGCCCCACAGTTATCGAATATATCTACATCAATATAAAAACCTTCTTGATTTTCTAAGTTCTCACTATTTAACGTATATGTTAAATATGGGTATATTACGTTAGTAGCCGTATTGTACTCAAGATAACTTTCAGGACACACCTTTTTAAATTCCTTATTTAACTCTTGTAAAAAAGGTATCATTAAATCACCTTATTTCTTTTTAAAACTTACGGATGCTTCAACACCTATTTCTTTAAGATATTTCTCAAGCAGAGCCTTTACATTCTGTTTTTGGCTTCTAAAGCCTGGTCTCATGTAGGGTTTTGGGTGACCTCCTCGTGTGAATATCAAGTCACCAGTTTTATAATTCTTAAACATCCATCCACCTTTACGTCCTTGCCCATTTTCTGCATATTCTCCAGTACCAAATTCCACATACATGGCATAATGTTCCCCAACCCCTATAATAACCTCCATCTTATCAATATCCACTTTATAATCTAAGGATGTTTTAAGACTAGAAGTATCTACTGGGATTAACGGCCTTATAGCACTTACCAAAAGTTCTCCAACAGCATAGAGCCATTTCTCCTGAGCCCTTCTTATAGCCTTCTTACATGCTTTTGAATTATCATGAAAACTCATACTTTATTACCAACAAACTTTAGATAAACTTCTAAATGATGATGAAGATTTAAAGGATCATCTACTAAAATTATATTGTAATGATTGCCTTTTTCATCTACAATCCAATGCTCTTTGCTTTTAATATCTTGTCTATAATCTGTTAATAAAATATGAGAGGATTCTTCCATAAAAGTGTTATTAGTAGTTAATTCATTACCTGAAAGTAAATCCAAATAACCTTTAATTTTAAATAGTTCTATTGGAGTTTCTATAAATCCGCCTATGCCATTAAACGTTTGGATATTTCCATAAACTGTATACTCAAGACAATTTAAAGTATCCATTATGACCACCTCAGCTTTTTATATTTATTTAAAAACTTCATAAGTGTTACTGGATAACCTTCTATACTTTCAGTACTATTTAAATCATAGTAAGTAACTGAATATCTTGATATAGTTTCCTGTTTAATACCGATTTTGTTCGACATTTTAAAATCGTATTGTATAAGTTTTATAACTCCTTGTACTATATCATAAGGATACACAACCTTAGTAATCATTGTCTTTATACCGGTTTCATATTCTAGTATCTTATCTACTATTATGCTGCTGTTATCAATGGCAGTTATAACATAAATACCGTCATTTAATTTACTATCAACTATTTCAATAGTATTATCCTTCCTGAAACCATAATCTTGAAAATTAATTCCCATTATTTTTTTATCTTGGAATAAAAAATTACCTTTTACCCTTATTCTCGTATCTAAAAACTTATTATTAGTTAAATTTCTAATAGTTATTTCTAAAGATTTTAATTTCTCTTCAAGTTCATAATCTTTAGAGTTGTCATTAATTCCTAAAAGTTTTTTTGCATTTTCAAGTGTAGTTATCAAATTATCACCACCTAAAAGTTAAAGAGCAGTTTATTTACTGCTCTTTTTAGGTTCTTTTTTAATCTGCTGTTCTACTAGCTTATAGCCTTGTTTTATAAGATTATCTCGAGCGTTTTCACTATTTACAACACGCTCTACATTCAATTTAATTAATCTAAACATTATACAGGTTTAGCCTCCTTATAGTTAACGTAAATAGAATTTGCGGCGTTATCCTTTACCCATATATCATGATATCTTCTATAATCCATAGCCCACGCATTAGCTTTTTGGTTAGTTTGTGGGTCAAATATTCTCATATTATCCTGTTTAGTAATTGCTATTGGTGTAGTTCTAGGTAATATAATAAAATTTATTTGAATACCATTAGAAGCCTTTGCATATCCTCCCTGTTCTTGTCCAGAAGTTACTCCGTCATACAACTGAATTGCTGAATACATTCTATTTTCAGGTGTTTCAATTAGCGGACACCCATCTATAGCTGGAACCTTAGTAGTAATTCCTCCTCTTGAAAAGTCTGTACTTGATATTTTACCTAGTAATGCAAGCTCAATTTCCATCATAGTATCATAAGTTAAATGTATAACAAGATTGCTATTATATCCTTGTTGTCTTATTTTCTTGATTCCAAGTTTAATTTGTTCTATAATATCTGTTTTATCTGGAGTATAGGAATAAACTTTATTCTCCTCTAAAGCTAATGCTGATAAAGTAGATAATCTGTAAGCATCTATTTCTGGTATAACCTTAGTTCTTTGGAACTCACCCATGATATTACCAGCTGTTACAACAAAACCAGTTTCATCAACATCATTTGCATCAATAGAAAAAGACCTTCCTCTATCCTGGGTCATAGTTTTAGTTTCATACCCAAAAGTTACACTTCCGCTAGTAAATCCATTTCCACCAATTCTATCATAGTCCGCAAGTCCATCTACTGATAGTTTTGGGATTTTTACTTCTCTTCCACCAGTATATTTTACTTGTCCAGCATTACCATCCATCCAGCCTGTTACCATTTCTTGAATTGCAATTTTATCCAATTCATTTTGGAATATAGTTGAATATTGTAATAAATTTGCCATTATTTATACATCTCCTTTATTAATTAAAATTACCATTTAAAGCTTTAGCAAAAACATTTGCCACATCATTATCATCAGTACTTGGAGTACCCTCGGGTAATTTATTTTCAATTACTTTCGGTTTGTTTTTATTATCACCTTCTAAGACTTTAAAGAAATTAGAATTATTAGCCTGTAAATCTTTTATTTTATTATCTAAATCTTTAATATTACCCTCAGCATCCATTTCAAGCTTTGAAATATCACCAAGTTTATAGATCATATACTCTACATCAATAGCACCTGCTTTTTCTAAAACACTTTTAATTGTATATATTTTTCTGTCCTGTTCTCTGGCTGTTTCAAGCTCTTTCATCTTTTTCTTATAGTTTTCAATTTCAGTTTGAAGAGCTTCAACATCCTTATGATTTTTCTTTAAATTCTCCAATATTTTATTAGCTTCTTTAAGGTCATTAGATACCTCATTAAACTTATCCTTAGGAACTGCATTTTTAGGAAATTCAGAATTTATGGAAGTCATTAAAGCTTCAACGTCTAATTTCCCATCTTTTATTTGTGCGTTTTCTAACAATTTTCTTAACCATTCCATTTATATATTCCTCCAATACATTTTTATACAGGTCTGTACCTGTTAGAGTATCTTTGTTCTTTATGCTCTACAAACTTGTAAAAAGAGCAAAATAAAAAGCCTTATTTCTAAGACTTAATTTTAATATTATAAAAGCACCTACTCTGTTTGATAAGTAAGTGCTTATAATAATTCTATTTCTGAAATTATATCTTTTAATGCTTTACCTTGAATAATCCAATTATTAGCCATTTCTTCAAAAGTATCAAAAGAATTATTATCTCCAACATTGCCAGCTTCTCCAACATAAATTTTTTCTAAAGGACATATTACGTAATCCTTGTCTTTATATGAAAAAGCTATATCATTAGTTATTAATTCTTCTTCTAACTGTTTCAATGTTACCAATTTAATCATCTCCTTTTAATATATCCCTATGTTCTAATCTATCTTTTTCACTTAACTCTCCAGTTATTCTGGATTTTCTATTTCCTTTTTCATCCCAAGAATATATATGTCTATGTTCGCCATTATTACCATATTTATGTTGTTCTGGTCTATTATGATGGCCTGAATGAATTTGCTTATAAATCATTCCATTTTTATCATAAATTGTTCTATCAATTTGAGTATACCCGTTTTTAAACTGACTTTTAGTTTCAATAACAGCATATGGTTTATATTTTCTTGGTATAGACTTGTGTTGCCCTTTCCAGTCATCTGTTACTCTTATTATACCATCTTTTGTATATCTATAACCACCTTTAAAATAATCGTCACCAAATTTATTTTTTTTCCATTCTTCATAATTATTATATTTATTTACTTTACTAGCTTCATTATCTCTTCTAAGTTCTGGAGATATATCCTCAACTATAGTAATAGTATCACATCTACACCTTATATCCTCACTAGCTATACCAAATAATCTAGGCTGTGGGGCTTTATACCCATTAATCTCGAATTCTTCATCTATAGAAACTATCTCACCATCTAACTTTTGATGTGAAGGTCTTGTATTTTTATCTAAAGTTGAAATCCACTGCTTTTGCAGTTTAACACCTTTATTTACAGCTTCTTCTTGTCCTTTTTGCCTAGCTAAAGATTTTATTCTTCCTGCTTCAGTTATAGCTATAGTCATAGCGTGATTAAAATTAGTCCAGCCTATATCAGCAACAGATTGAGCAATAGCAGCATAACCACTACTATTAATTAATCCTTGCGTTACAGCTCCCTTAACTCTATTTTTTAAGTCCATTAAATGCTTATCATAAAGTCTTTCTGAAAGCTTCAAGCCATCTACTGGGAATTCTATAGCTTCTTGTACGTATTTTTCATTTAACATAGAAAAACTTAGATTTATATTTGCTATATTTTCAACCTCATAGAATACACCAAAGTATTCACGTTCAAAAGTTTCTTTGTCATAATAAGTTATAATATCATAGTTTTTATCATAAAGTTTCTTAAGATTAATATTAATTTGCTCAATGAGACTTTCATATCTTTTCATTTCAATCTGTTGAGCATAAGTTAATTTCTCGTTTATAATTATATAATCTTTAAGTTTTTTTTTTATATCAGCAATAGCAGTTACATAGTTTCTAAGGAGTAATTTTCTTACTTTTTTTTCGTCTTTTTCAGCTAATTTTAAAAGTTCTTCATAATACTTACTCATTAGCTTCACCACCAGAAGTATTATTTATATTTCTAGTAATTAAATCATCAGTAAGAGCATTTATATCGACATAAGGTTCTTGTTTCTCTAATTTTTCCTTTTCTTCTTCATAATCAAGCTCCAGCACATCACATATAAGTTTAAGCTTTGACTCATTAGAAATTGTTTGGCCTGCTGATAAAATATAATTAATAATAACAGCCTTTGTTTCTGCTTCAGTTTTAGCATTTACTGCAATATCATTTTCATTAACTATAGATTCTCTAACTATATTTATTGTTAAAGTATTATAATCATATGCTGTTCCATACCTAGAATTAATATCGTCAACTATAACTTTTAAAAGCTGTCTTACTAACTTTCTTAGCCTTGTTTCTGCTTTATTACATTTAAGGTCTAAAAGAGCATATCTGGATTTAATAACTATATTTGTTATATTCCCATCACCTATTTGAGAAGAATCAAACCCCATACCAAATTTGTAAATAGAATTTTTATCAAGCTCCAATTTTGTTTTTCTAGCTTCTACAGGAATATCTATAGTCTTAACATCTATTCCACCTTCTGCATCTACACCAATTGTTTTTCTAGTTTTAAGATTTTTTGTTAAAGTATCTAAATCATCACCAGGATAACCCTTTACTACATAAATAGCTTCTTGAAAGTCCTGAAGATTATTAGAAAGACTGCAAGCCATTAAATCATAATCATCTATTAATGCTTTTATAGGCTCCAAATCGGTTTTTTGATACTTATTATTATCAAGTCTAAAGAAAGGAATATACCCAAAACTTCCTCCATCATAAAAAGCTTTATCGTCTTCTAAAATCACGTGTGGTCTAGGATTAGGTTTAATATCATTATCAAGCTTAAACCTATGTTTATCTTTATCTTGTGTATAATAAGTAACCTGCATATTTGTCCAAATCTCAGCTTTAGTAATTGTTATTTCATTATCATTATTATCAAAAACTACAGTATCATAATATCTCACTATACCTTTTAATTTAGAGTTATCTGCCTTATCATAAATAGCTATAACTCCTAAACTATCAGCAATTTGAAAAGCTATTTTGTTATTTTCATCCTTATATGCATAAATATACTCAAGTCCTTTATTGCTAGCTCCTTCCACAGCATTTTGAAGTAATTCTTGGAATTCCTCATTTATATACTCTTTTAATCTTTCTTGAAACTGTTCATCTTCAGTAACAACTTCTAAAGGATTAGAAAGTAAATACTGAACTTTCTGGTCTACAAGTTCTGTATGAAATTGATGCTGTATTTTTATATTAGACCTATACTTATCTTCTTTTAAAACTCCATCTGAATTAAAATAAAAAAGCCTGTAGTTCAGGATTTCATGTTCGCCTTTATAATAATTTAATCCTTCCAAAGCTTTCTTCTTTTTTTCTGATTTTTTATCTTTTAATATAGCATTTTCTAATGCTTTAGTAACTACGTCTGGATTATCTGAAAGAATATCTAATAACAATTAATTCACTTCCTATACTAACCATTTTGGTTTTTTAACATCTTCTAGTGCATATCTTAAAGCATCCATTAAGTGATTATAATCATCAATAGGCTTATTAATAACCTGCCCGTCCTTAGTGTCCCATACATAATTTGAAAGCTCTACAATAGTATTTGAACACTTTGGATGAACATATATTTTATAATCCTGAATATACTGTATTCCATTAAGTATACTGTCCTTACCTTTTGCTGCAGCCTTTATTCTATTTACTCCTAATTTCTTAATTTCATCAATACTTTTAGGTTCTGCACTATCGGCTACAATTTTTTCCTTCGCAAAACCTTTGTAATTAATCATGTCAGCTATCATGCTATTCGTCATAGCCTTTTGATAATGTTCATCAAATATAAAAAGCTCCTTAGTATCAGTATCAACTAAGCAACATATAAAAGCTGTTGGGTCATTAGTATATCCAAAGTCTAAACCAAAAGCACTTACAACCCCTTTGCGTTTACTAACCTCTTTATAATTGAATTCCTTTTCTTCCCAATTCTCATATATAAGCCCTTCTGCTATACCCCAGTTACCTAATCCCTCTATGGAATATCTTCTAGGATTATTTTTTTTCATCTTCTCAAAAATTTTTCTGTCATCTTCTCCTAAAAACTCATTGCATTTATAAGTAGTTGTTAAGGCTAAAATATCTTCGTCTTTAACATCAAAAAATCTTTTTTTTAGCCAATGTTTTTCGCTCCAAGGGTTAAATGTTAACGTCAATTGTTTAAAGTAACCTTTAGGTAATTCTCCTCTTATAGACATATCTACTTTATTAAAATCATCTTCATTCATTACTTGAAAAGCTTCTTCAAACCATGCCCAACACAAATAACCTTTTTCAACAGTTATTGATGTAATACTCATTGGGTCATCTAATCCTCTGAATAATATCTTTTGACCCGTAGGTATATATGTTGCTTCAAGTGGTGATTTACTAAAATGCCATAAATGACCTACTCCTAAGTTGTATGTTGCCCATTTAAGTTGTGCATAAGTACTATCTTTATGGGTATTAAAAACACGCCTAACAACTAAAGTATTGGCTAGAGGATATTTCATCATGTTATAGATTACCCATTGAGCCTGTGTGGTAGACTTCTTACTCCCTCTACCACCTTTTACTACTCTGTATCTTCCTTTGAAATTCCAAAAGGTTTTATATCCCTTTCCTATTTTCTCAGGGAGATTAATCTTCAAGTTCATTTTCACCCTCAAAAATTATAGTTTGATTTACATCTGCTTCTATTTTTTCTGTAAATAGTCTATACCTCTTACCTAAAAGTTCTGCGGCTTTCGTCCTATCTTTTGCACTTATTTCTTTTCTTACTATCCTTGCTGAAGAACATCCTTCTCCTTCTCCCTCTACAATAACTACTTCCTCTGTTATTTCTCCTCTCATAGCTGAAGTTAGATATTTTAAAATTTCTTCTGATTTTGCTATCTTCTCGCTTTCAAGTAATTTCATCCTTTCAGCTAGATAATTTTTAACCGAGTTTTTACCGAGTAGCTTCCTTGCATTTGCTTCAGCTACCTCTCTAGTAGTAGCTTTATATCCTGCTCTAATATAACTTTCTGTGGCATTGCCAAGTTCAATATAATAATCAGCAAATGCCTTTTGTTTTATTGTTAGCTTCACAACGCCACCTCCTTAATTTATCTCTGCCTCAATGCTCCTCTGTGTCTTTTATATTTTCTTTCCCTCATAACTTCTTCTATATCGTCATAGGGATTGAGCGTAAGTTCTATTTCTTCACATTGTTTAGTATCTTTACAGCAAGGATTAAGCTGTAAACAAGCACATAACATATCATGTTTATTCCATTTTGATAAAAATATATATTTTCTTTTCATATTCTCACCTTCTTGCAAAATAAAAGAGCAGTTACTTTTATCTAACGTAGATAATTTCACTGCAATATGGGGGATGGGGATAAATATTAAAAATCTATATTACCATAATATCTCGTTTTATCCATAGATAACAGGACATATAACAGGACATTATTTATTTTTAAACTTAGCTTCTATTCTTCTTACATGTCTATCGCTTATATCAATTAATTCTCCTACTTGCTCCTGCGTAAGTCCCATAGCTCTTAATTGTGCAACCTTAACAGTTATATCCGCCTGTTCTATACATTCATCTATAAGCTTAATTTTCTCTTCAAGATTTTTTATATTTTCTTCTTCTATGTAAATCATGTTTTCATAATGTTTTAACTCTTCTAAAATTCTATCAAGAGGCTTATTGCTAATAGTATCCCTGTTATTTATTTTTTTGTGTTTATCAAATAACTGCTTATTATAATCATATTCAACCAGTGCAGCTTCTTTAAATCTTTTGTGCATCTCAAGGTCATTAAGCAGTTTCTTATACCATGCAAACATCAGTTTTCCCCCTTTGTACCTCAACATAAATATAATTTTCATATACTTCTATAGTAATTTTTTCTTTCTTTTTCAACAATTCTTTTATAACCCTAATTCGTTCCTTAAAATCTTTATATGGAATAACCTCTATAACAATCATTCCATCTTTTCCTTTTCTCGTTGTTCATTCCACATTCTAGCCCATTTAAAACTTTCCTCTTCCTCTATCCTGCTGTACTTGCTGCTAGTTTTTATAATGCTATATATTATTACTGCAATAACCAAAGCTGTCATTAGTATAATTGCAGTTAACATTTGTTTATCCCCCTTTTTATAATCCTTTCCGTTCTGCTTCTATTTCATTTTCAAGTATTCTAAGCTCTGTTTTAAGCTGTAAGATTTTCTCGTAACAACATTCATAGTCAGATTTTTTGACATCTCTTCTAAATCTAAGCTGTGCTACTTCTTCCTGTCCTCTTGCAAGCTCACTACACGCTGTCCATGCAACACCATCTTCTAAATGTAATCTTAAAAATTCTTTTCTAAGTGCTATCCTGTATTTCATTTCTGCTTCAGCCAACTGCCTTCCTGTATTCTTATAAAAAACTAAACATTCGTTTAGCTGTTTACGTGCTGTATTTATTTCATTTGTTAAATCCTGCATTTACACATACCTCTTAAACTTATCATCGGCTTTTATTACAGATACAAAATTATCAAATATCTTTTGTTTTGTTTTCATGCTTAATCTGTTATCTATATTTAAAGCTGTATTCATAGCTTCATCAACTTTTTTCCCTAATTCTTCCGCCCACTCATTGAATTGTAAAGTTGCCAAAGTATATGCTATTTTATTGAATGTTTTCTTTTGCATCATTTTTCACCCCTCCATAAAACTAACAATTACTTTTGGTTCTTCTGCATACATCTTAGTACAAGTTACCTTGTATATTTGCGTATCATCTTTGTACGCTATACCGTTTAGAGCATCAAAAATAATTTTCAATATGTTGTCTATATCAGGCTTTTTAGTAGGTTTTATTTTCCCCTCAAGCATAAGCTCTTTTTTCTTTTTACTTGTGCTTATTGGAATATCATACTGAATTGTCACATCTACACAAATTTGACCTGTCATATATGGAAGTTTATTTGAAATGTATATTTGTTTAACCAAATTTTCATAGTTTACAGTTTCTTTTGGTGTATAAGTGAAACCTTTTCCTAATCTTGGTCTTTGTTTCCCCATAGGTCTGCCTGGTATCTCAAAAATAATCAATACAGCTACCTCCTATTAATAGTTGTTCTTTTGCCTTTCTAAATTTTTATGCCATTTTTCTAAATATGCTTTTTCTATATCATCAGCGGAATATTCCAGTAAATTTGCTATGCTAAGATAGAAAAACAATATATCTGCAAACTCTTCAAGTGCTTTCTTTCTATTTTCCACATGATAATGTTTCCAATATTTAAAAGTAGATAACTCGTTTGCAAATTCTCCGATTTCTGTAAACAAAGCTAGTAATTTGTCGTTTATTAATTCTTTAGTCCCTATATTGCAACCTAATTTATAAAACCTATCCATAATTTTGTTATCTAGTGTTTCCTGCATTTTTAGAAGTTCTTTTATTTCCATCTTTTAACCTCCTGTATTCTATCATTTTTAAAACTTTTTCTGTTGCTTCTCTCAGGCTGTACCCTTCAATATACAGCCTTTTTATTTCTTCTATGTAATCTGTTTCTGTCATTTTAACCCCCTGTTTCTATATTAAAATGGTATGTCTTCGTCATCAATCATTGTCATATCTATTGACGGTTTATCTTGATTGTTTTTTACCCATTCTAATATCTGTACTTCTTCTGCAACTACTTCTGTGACATATCGCTTGCTACCGTCTTTTGCATCATAGTTTCTTGTCTGTATTCTTCCTGCGATACCAATAAGTTTTCCCTTACCTGAATAAGTTGCAACAGTTTCTGCAATCTTACCCCAGATAACAATCGGTATAAAATCAGCTTCATACTTTCCGTCTTTATTTGCAGTTTTTCTATCTACTGCTAACATTCCTGTGCATACTGCTGTGCCTGTTCCGGCTGTAAATTTAAGTTCTGGCTCTCTTGTCCATCTTCCTATAAGCATTACTTTATTCATTTTCTGCTTCCTCCATAATTTCATTAGTTACTGTATTCATAAAAATAGCAGGCATATCTTCAATTAAAAATATCTTTTCAGGTATATAGTGAATTCTCTCATTACTGTTAACAACAACTAAACTTATATATTCTTTGTCATTAAATTTATTTAAATACTCTTTAAAATCTTTAATAGTTACAAAGTTATCTTTATTCATTACTTCTCCCTCCACATCTAGGACAAATATCAATATATCCTGTTGTTAAATCTAACCTTTCACCTATATCACTTTCCCATCCATTTGGACGTCCATATTCCAGTGCATCTTCAAAGGTTTTAAATCCGTTTACTTCTTCTCCGCACATATCACAAATTAGAATAAATTTCCTGTATTCTCTATCTATCATTTATTCTCTACCTCCTCATATTTCTTACAACTATCTGTCCTTTGCCTATACTTGCATTTCGTTGCTAGTAAGCATTTACCGTTGCAATATTCAACCATAATTCCCATTCTGGCATCTTTCTTTATTTTTGGTTCATAATATTTACAACTGCCACATTTACCATTCAAATTAGTTGTTATCTTCCCTGTATGGTACATTTCCTTCTCCTATCAATTCTGGATTTTCGTAGATGTTTCCTACAACTTTTAATATATATCTTCCTAAACTATTCGGTTCTTCTCCTTTAATTGTAAAATTACACTCATAATTATCATCAAAATATACTTCTCCAACTCCTAGGTTGACTAATTCTTCAAGCCCTTCATCATATTCAAAATACTTAACAATATCTCCTTCATACACATCTTGTCCATTCTCATCTATCATTCCTGTAAATTGCATCAGTTCAATTGTGTCCAGAGAAGTAATTAATTTGTTGTTATCATATTCAATTAATTTTCTTTTGTGTATTTTTTTAAGTAATTTTAGTTGTTCTTCATTTATTGCAACTAATACTACTTCGTTATGACATAGATTAATCATGTCAACATCAAACATAATTTTCAAAGTTTTATGCCATGCTCTAAACTTAAACTCTCTCATTTTATTTAACCTCCCTGCATATTATATTCTCCGTGTAAGTTTATATTTTTTAATTAAATAACTAATCTTGTAAGGTTTCATATTAAAAATAGCTGCAATTTGTGCTTGTCTTAATCCTTGAGTAACATATAATTCTTCCAGTTTTCTTTTTTCAATTTCTTTTGAGGAATGAGATAATTCTTCATAAGGCACAATACAAATAGATTCATATTTATTTTTCAATCTTTTATACTCTTCAAAAGAAATTGCAACTTTTATACCTGCTAGCTTTGCTGTATCAATAAAATCTTTTACTGTAACCTCTTTCGGTATTCCAAAATCAAAGCTTTGTATTTTTATACCCCAATCTATCAAATCATTTCTATATATCACCCCTTTAATACATTTTTTCATTAATGCTACAAGTCTGGTTCTTGTATGCTCAGTTAACAAATATATCACTCCTATTCATCCCATGGACATTTTTCAAATACTTGTATCATTCCATCTTGTTTATTCCAACTATAAATTTTGCGATTACAAGTACCGTCTTCATTTAATTCATAAAATCTTTTATCCTCTGTACTGAATATCAGTTTTACTTCTCCTAAACTTCCTTTATTTCTGTTTTTAAGTACCCTAAGTTTGCAATCGTAGCTGTCATCATCACTTTTATTTCTTTCAACTGCAATAACATTATCAACCCTGTTAGATATTTCAGCAGTACCACTTATATCTTCTTTTTCAAGCTCTCCCTTTTGTTTCTTTGGGTGAGCCACTAAATGCACATGTACATTGAATGATTTAACAAAACTAACTAATTCACCTACAAACTTCCCCTGAGCTCTATAAAAATCATCAGCATAACCTTCAAAATCTGCAGTCATAAGATTATCTATAACAAATATTTTACAATCATACTTTTTTGCAGAATATTTACACATATCAAGAATTGATGTATTTTCAATATTTTGTGATTTTATAGTATTGTCATAAAGAAAAAGTTTTCCTCTTATCCAATTATCAATTTTCCTTATAACTTCCTCAGGAAACTCCACATCATAACTTTCAAACTCATTTTTCACGAATTTAAGATTTTCTTTCCCTGCCGCCTGAGAATATAACCACTCTTTAAAATCTCTTTGTGTAAGTTCTCCGCTGTATACAAACACCTTATTATCCTGTTCAATAGCTTCAAGTATAACCTCGCTTAATATTGTACTTTTACCTTCTCCGTTTTTTCCTGTCCATACTGTTATTTCCCCCAGTCTTGCTCCATTTAAAAGTTTATCTATTGTTCTAAATCCAAGCTTTATACCTTTTGTTTTAGGTTTAAATAAATCTATTTCGGACACATCAATTATTCCCGCTTTTGGTACTTCCTTAGCTTCTTCTATAGCTTTTAAAACAGCGTCTGAACCTTTTCTAAAAAGCAGTTCATTAGCGTCCTTGTATTCATGATTTGCTATATAACACCGATATTCTCCTAGTTTTAAAATGACTTTGTTTATCATTTCCCTGCCAGCTTCATCATTATCACCAAAGAGAATTATTTTATTTAACTTTTCAAGCCATTCCCAACAGTTTTCAACCCAAGTAAAATCACTTGAACCACTTGGAACACTAACAACATTTTTATAACCTGATTCATATACAGCCAGACAATCAAACTCCCCTTCTGTAATCACAACAGGCTGTAATATATCAATGTTATTCATGTTAAAAAGTATAGGTTTTGTATCAGCTTCCCTAAATGCTTTTTTCTGTCCTTCTTTTACTTTACCTATTGGTCTGTACTTAACAAACACAAGCTCATTGTTTTCATCATAATAAGGGAAAACATAATTATTATCTTTTTGAGTTATTTTAAAAGCTTTCAGTGTAGTTAAGGATATTTTTCTAAGGTAAGCATATTTTATAGCGGCATCAGATAGCTCATTTGTTTTTATATTAGGTTTTTTGTAACTCTTTTTAACTGCCCTTAGCTCAAAATTATTATCCGTTTTATATACCTCCCCAAAATCCCTGCATAATTCAAATAAATGCCCAGACTTTTGACAATCCCCATGAAAGCACTTAAATGTTTCTTTATCCATGTTTAAGAAAAATTTGTATTTGCTTTTATGTCTGTTTCCACAATAAGGACATTTTTCAGCTATTATTTCTCTTCCTCTGACTTTATAAGGGTATAAATGTTTACTGGCAAAATCTATAGCGTTCATTTTATCCTCCTTCTGCAAATATTAATTCTCTAGTTTTTTTAGTTTTTTTCAGTTCTTCTGGCTCTTGCTTAGATTTATCAGCATAGTTATTTTCTAAAACTTTGATGAAATTATTAGGCTTTATGAACCAATCAAATGTAATAACCCAGCCTCTTTTGTTCTGACCTTTTAAAAAACTAGAATTATTAATATTCTCAATTGCATTTATAACTTCATCAATTCCATAATCTTTAACCCTTTTTCTAAACTGTTTATACCTATTTGTATCTGGATTAATTGATTTTAGGGAAGATAATCCTAAAGAGTTCCATTTATCAATTACTCTTTGTAGCTCTTCAGTGCTACATATATTATCTTTAGATAATATATTTATTTCTTTATCATTCTTATATAATTCTTTATCATTCTTGTTTGTGTTCCGCAGTTGTTCCACAGTTGTTCTCTTGTTGTTCTTTTGTTGTTCTTTTGTTGTACCTTGATTGTTTTCTAAGTCTTTATTTTCAATATCTAGACTTGTATCTTCAATTATGCTATCTTGATATTTATAAAAATTCATAATTACTATAGAGGTATATTTATTTGGTTCAACTATTTTCTTAATCATTTCATCATCTTCAAGGAGTTTTAAAAAGTTTCTTACAGCTTTCCTGCTCCAATGCCAACGTTCAGCTAATTTTACTTCACTGGTAATAAATTGACCTTTTTTTATTTCTATAAGTTTATTACCTATTAGCACTTTCTTCTCAGCATGGTTAGCTAATAACAACAGGTCTATCCATGCACTTCTTTTATCAAAAGGCTCTTTATCTGACCAAAGCCAAGATTCATTGATTTTTCTATATATCTTAATCCATCCCTGTTGCGCCAATTTATCACCCCCAACAAACACCTATAAAGTTAATCACTTTACATCAGATGAATATTTTCTCTTTGTAGCTTCTCCGCCTCTTATGTGTTTTTCTTCTAGATTCTTATGTAAAATTTTTTTTATAACCTGTTCCATCAATGGATTAACATATTTAAGCCTTTCAGCCATATCCTTGTGTACTGTTGTTTTACTAACTTTAAATTTTTTAGCAGTAGCTCTGATAGTATCTTTAGTTTTTATAATATAAGCCGCTTCTTCCAATATCCTCTGTTCCATGTATTTTTTCATTACCCATTACCCCTTTGTTTTTATCTTTAAACCGTAGTGAGTTTTTTTATTTAACCTCAAAAATCAAATAATTACCATCTGTTTCAATATCCTCTAACTTTATACCAAATCTTTCAGCAACTTCTTTTCTGCTTTCTCCGTCTTTTAAGTAATAAATCATTTTTATAGGCTTTGAATATTCTGCATAAAAATTGGTTACAATACCGATTAGGGAAGTTATAATTAAAATTGATATAAATAAAAATTTAAAATTCTTTTTATTTAACATTGTTTTTTATCCCTCAATTCTGTATACTGAAAGTACAGGTACTGCAATACCTATACTTTCATTTATTTAAAATGCGTTTAGAGCCTTTTTAAGACTTGTTTTTTATCGGGTAATATAAAAGGTCTGATTTACTTTTTTTATAGCTCTTAAACGCTCCTATGTGTTTTTAAGACCATATTAGAACCAATATTCCTCAAACTCATAGGATAACCTTCTTCAAACTCTTTATAGTCAAAATTTTTAATATATTCCGCATAAGCTTCTTTAACCTGTTCTTTTATTGACTTTGTTTCAGGTTCGTCAAACCAATCTGGTACAATCATGCATTTACCACCTTTTCTATCTCTTCAACTATTTTGTTGTAATCAGTCTTTTTAATTTGTTTACTTTCTGTGTAACCATATTTAAGCATTATCTCCTTAGCTTCTTTTGTTTTATTTTTTGCTATAGCGTATAATCTCTTTGCTTGAGCTTCGCTAATAATATCACCTTGCAGGTCTACAGGAATATCTTGCTTAGATTTGTCTTGCTGATAATGATTATTGCCGTCTGTATCATCTTCAGAGCTTATACCAAGCATTGCACTAAGCTGATACCTTCTTGCGTAAGTTATACTTATTCCTGCTGCCTGTGCTAAGCTTACGCCTTTACTATCGCTGTTGTTAAGTGTTAACGGTTCGCTTTCTATCCACTCACCGCTTATATGAGTAATCATAGTAGTAACTGTTATACTTTCGCCATTACCTGATACATTTTGAAAAACAGCCAGACCATGTTTTGTAAGTGCAGGCTTTACAGTATTTATAACTACATCAAGAGGAGCATATTTTGATTGAAAAAAATTATTTTTTTCTGTGTTTTTAGGATTATTAACCTCCATCTGAAATTTATTAAGAGCTGTACAAAGTTCTTTAATGCTTTCAGATTTGTTCATTGTAAAGCCTCCTTAGTTGTTCTTCCAGAATGTTTATTTTATTTATACATTCTGCATAAGTTCTTTTCTGTACTTCTTCATCTATAACTTTCAAATAACGTTTTTCAGCTTCTAATTGTTTTACAAGTTCCTGCTTTGCTTCCTTCATAGTTATATATCTAACTCTTACATCAGGCATTTATATCACCTCTATCTTTATTGTTTCTGGCTGTTCTTCTACGGTAATACCTTCAATAATTTCTCCAGTATCTTTAAGTACTACATGACCGTTTATTACATCAGCAACTTTCTTAAGTTCTGCCTTGTTAATTTCTTCTTTAACTCTTATAAAATCAAACATTGCATGTCTTTTAAGATTTAATAAAACTGTTTCCTCGTCATATTTCCATTTAGGCTGTTGCTTTCTAAATGACAGTTTTCCGTATGGCGTGCTTAACTTAAATTTAGGATTCAATCTTCTCTGCTCTATTGCGTATTCTGTCAGTAAACCATTAAAAAAGGCTTCCTGATTATTTAACTTTTCTTCTTCAGCTTGTAGCCATGCAGTAATTCTCTCTATTTCCTTTTCTGCCAAAGCTTTATATTCTGCTCTTTGTTCTTCAATAGCTCTTAACTTTCTAAATACCCAATTAGCACTTTCTAAATTGTCAACTTTAAAATTTTGATGTTCTCTCTGAATTTCCTGAAACTCATTTAAAACTAATTCATTTAACATTACATATCCCTCCAATCAATATCCTGTTCCATTTCTAAAAGCTGTTTTAACTCCTGTTTTTCTTTGCAGGACAATCCTACTTCTTCCTGTTTCTCCAAAAGATAATTTAGCCTTTCACTCATACCCCTAACCTCCTATCAATTTTTTTAAGCCATATAAGTAACAACTCTAAGCTTGTTTTGCATTGAGTAATTTTAAAAACTTTCATAAACCCCTCCTATTCTTCTTCGCTAATAAAAATAACTTCACCATTTTCATCTATATCAAATGTGTATACAGTTTCCATCTTTATGACCTCCCCTTTATTTTCATGTGTTAACTACTTTTTAAGCTTGATATTTTGCTTTAATCCATGATAAAAAATCAGATTTAATTATTCTGGTTCTTCTAGCTCCTAAATTAACAGCAGGAAAATCTTTATTTGTTCTTATAAGCTCATACATAGCTGTCTTTCCTATATTTACAATTTTTCTAGCTTCATCTACTGTTAAAAGTTCTGGTAGTTTTTCTATTTCTTCCTTTGTCATTTTTCTATCCTCCAACCTATAATTAGTTCGTTAGGCTCACATTCTAAAACTTTGCAAAGCCTACATATTGTTTTACTAGGGTCATACTTACCGCTTTCTAATTCACTTATATAGCTTCTTGACATACCTGCTCTTTTAGAAAGCTGAAGCTGACTAAGTTTTTTCTTTTTTCTAAGTCTTGTTAAATCAAGCGGCATTTTTAATTTAAAACACCTCCGCATTTATCTTGCACAGGCAATTTCACCTTTAGCAGTTTTAAAATCTAAATTATCAATAAATGCATAAACCATATTGTATTTACTTGCAGGTATATCTTCCCATTTAATAACTTTAAATTCTTTAAATATTAAAGCTTTAGTTCTTTGATAAACTTGACTGTTTGCACTTACATTCATTCCATATACTTCGCTAAGTTTTTCTTTTAAAAATTCAGTTAACCTTTTAGTGTTTACAGCTCTAAAACCAATTAAACTCTTTAAATCCTCTCTGTCCTGGTCATAATTTATAGACTGGTCAACTATCATCTCCTGCATTTTGTTAACCTGCTGTTTAGTTTCAATAATCACTGGAGCAAACTGTTTAATAATACTCTCAGTAAGACTTGGTAAAATTCCTTGAACTGTCTGGCTAACCATATTAGCAAGTTCCATGTTAGGTAAAGTTAAAGTATTTTCTCTTTCTTCATCTAAACTGACTAAAAAGTTTTTATACCTCATAGCTCTTTCGCTATGGCACTCTAGTGCTAATCTTTTACTAAGCCAGCTTGACATATAAATTGAGTTTCTGTCGTCAGTGTTTTCTATTTCGTCTAAGATATATTGAATTTCTTCTTGATATTTTTTCGGTGCATCTGCCCCGTAAAGTTTTTTAAGCTTATCCACAACCCCATTTCTATTTTTCCAACTTATCCTTTCTACTCCCCTATCTAAATTTATTAACCCGCAACACTTAGCTGTATGAGCTAAATTAATAAGTTTTTCTCCTTTGTCAGTAATGATACTTACCTCTTGACCTTCAAATAAAACTATATTTGACATTTCCATCTCTCCGTTTATTATTAAAATTCTAATAACTGCATAAAATAAACTAAGCACTATCCTCTATAAGACTTTTTACAGAGGTATGAAGCTCTTTTGCTATTCGC
>NZ_JAMSKT010000006.1 GCF_023806125.1 Clostridium caldaquaticum | reverse complement strand
ATTATTAAAATTCTAATAACTGCATAAAATAAACTAAGCACTATCCTCTATAAGACTTTTTACAGAGGTATGAAGCTCTTTTGCTATTCGCTCAAGTAAACTTATAGATGGTTTGTAATGGTTGTTTTCCACAAGAGATATATATTCTCTTGTAACCATAACTTTTTCAGCTAACTGTGTTTGTGTAAGCCCTGCTTTTTGTCGAGCTTCTTTAATCCTAAACACTTTATCGCCTCCTTATGTTTATATTATGAAGTATCGCTTTACATTTTTCAAATCTTATGTTAAGCAATACTTAACAATTATTACGCTCTTATTCCGTTTTTTCTTTATTTTTCTTCTATTATCTTGAATTTTTAAATTATTTAATTTATACTGATGTTAAGTTATACTTTACATTGGAGGTTTATAGTATGGATATAGGTCAAAGAATTAGAGAATTAAGGAAGTCTAAAAACCTAACTATTACTGCTCTTGCTAAAGAAATTGAAATAACTCGAGAATTTATGAGCAGTTTAGAAAACAATCGCTATATCCCTACTCTTCCTACCCTTGAAAAAATCTGTGAAGTTTTAAATATAACCCTCTCCGACTTCTTCAACGAAGGAACAGAACCCATAGCATTAACACCAGAACTCAAAGAGCTACTAGAGAATGCTAAAGAGCTTACTCCAGAACAACTAGAGCAATTAACCAAATTCATTAAGACACTTAAATAGGTGTCTTTTTTTATTCCATCCCTCCGTTTATTATTAAAATTCTAATAACTGCATAAAATAAACTAAGCACTATCCTCTATAAGACTTTTTACAGAGGTATGAAGCTCTTTTGCTATTCGCTCTAGTAAATCAAATGAGGGCGTTTTATGGTTGTTTTCTATATAAGATATATAAATTTGACTAACTCCAACTTTTATTGCTAGTTGGTTTTGTGTAAGCCCTGCTTTTTGTCGAGCTTCTTTAATCCTAAACACTTTATCGCCTCCTTATGTTTATATATTAAACCTATGGTTTAAAATATTCAAAATTTATTTAAACTAAGGGTTTATTAATATAGCAAAATATCTTTCTATTTCTCTTAAAATCTCTTATTATCTTGAATTTACATATTTTATAAATTATAATTATATAAACTATTAGTTTATATTTTAAGTGGGTGATATTATGGATATTGGTACTCGTATAAAAGAGCTACGAACAAATAATAATTATAAATCTGGTGAATTTGCTAATCTTTTGGGTATTAGTTCTGTATTTTTAAGTTATATCGAAAACGGAACTAAAAAACCTTCATATGATACTCTTGAGAAAATCTGTGCAGTTTTAAATATAACCCTCTCCGACTTCTTTAACGAAGGAACAGAACCCATAGCATTAACACCTGAACTCAAAGAACTACTAGAGAATGCTAAAGAGCTTACTCCAGAGCAGTTGGTAAAACTTGCGGAGTTTATTAAGACGTTAAAATGAGGTATAATAATATTGCATATTAAAGAAAGGATGATTAGCTATGGAAAATACTGAAAAAATATTAATGCAAATTTTAGGACACCTCGAGCAAATTAAATCTGATGTTGAAACACTTAAATCAAACCAAACAGATACTAACCAACGTCTTAGTAATATTGAAACTAAACTAAATTCTGTCTATAACCAAACTGCTAAGACTTGTGAAGATATTACTTTATTAAATCAAAAATTTGATGATTTAAAAGATGATATTGATTTTTTAACTCATAAAGAAAATCAGACTGAAAAAGAAGTATATAGCATTAAAAAGAAACTTCAAATTGTTAAATAAGGCTTTCTAAGCCTTTATTTTTTATATTGTGCAGGCTACTTCTTTAAATGATGTTTCGCTTTTAAATTTATTTATAAAATAAATCTGCCCTTTACCAGTAACTTTTGGTGTCTTACTTATACTTATATGTCCATCTGAATGTGTTATTGATGTTTCTTTAACTTCAAATAAACCTAAGTCCATACTGTACTGAGTTGGCATATTATAATCTGTTCCTTTCCTCTTAATTAAATATCCATTATCCCTCAGCCAATCAAATAACCTATTTTGACCTATATTAATACCATTTTGATTTAATAGTTTTGCAAGCTCTCCCACAAGTATTGATGTATGTGAAGCTGATACTGCGTCCGCAAATATTACTTTTGGCTTTTGTTCCTCAAGTTGTTGCTTTTGTAGCTCATTTTCTAATTTCAAGTTTTCAACTCTTCTATTAGCAATCTCTAAAGCTCTTTTCATTATCATTTCTGGGCTATTCCATGCTTTTTCTACTGCTATGAAATACTGTCTTGCTTGTTTGCCTTTTTCATTTCTTTGAATCATTGCTAATTCTTTTGCCATATCTAATTTGATAATGTGATCAGTTATTTCGGTAAATGGATTCTTAGGATTATTGGTTTCTCTTTTTTGAGTAACCATTATATAGTCAATATTTTCAGCAAATCCATATTCAATCATTCTGTTAAACCAATCCATATACTTTGTTTTTACTTCTAAAAACTCGTGTAAATCTCTACCACTTAAAATTACCTCGCCAGCTTCATTTTCATTAACTGGGATTAACTGTTGTTCTTTAAATATTTGTAAATGGTTCTCCACTTTTTCCCCTCCCTTTCCCACTTTATTTCTTGTGTTTCTGCATAAAATAATTATGCGGTGTCTAGTAAGTCAGTTGGTTTTACTCCTAATGCATTTGCTATTATTTCAAGTTTAGGTATTGGTGGGACTATAGTTCCGTTTTCATACCTACTTATAATTGATTGATTAATTTTTGTTTTATTGGATAAGTCTTTTTGAGTTATTTTCTTACTCAATCTGATATTTTTAATATTTATACCTACAGCCACCTTGTCACCTCCTTATTGATATACTTCTATTATATACGTTTTACGTATAAATTAAAACATAATATTATGCGTTTAGGGTATATTATGTCAAATTATCTTTCTTTACCTTGTATTTTCTCTTGAAATCTATTAATATTAAAATATATTAATATTCGTATAACGTATATTAGAATGGTGGTGTATAGAATGTTTGACATAGGTTCTCGTATTAAAGAACTTAGAAATATAAATAACATAACTTCTAGTGAATTAGCTTCCAAAATAGGAATATCTCAACCTCAATTGTCTAGAATTGAAAACAATGTAAATACAGCTACATTTGATACGATTTTTAAACTCTGTAACATTTTTGATATCTCTTTAACAGAATTTTTTAATGATAATACCAATAATTTAATTCCATCACATTTTAAAGATTTTATTGAACAAAACAAAGATTTAACCCCAGAGCAACTGGAATTACTCTCCAAGTTCATAAAGTCTATTAAGTAGTGTATAATGTAAATAGACTAATTAAAGGAGCGTGTTTTAAATGAACAATGAAGAAAAAATATTACAAATTCTAACTCAATTAGCTAACACAGTTAATGAACTTACTATAAAGGTAAGCAATATTGAAAGCTCTCAAAATCAAATTCAACTTGATGTATCAGATATTAAGACAAAACTATCTGCTGTTTATAACCAAACTGCCGACCTCACTGAGTATCATACTGAAGTTATTAAGACACTTGTTCAAATCCAAAATGATGTTGAATTCTTAACTCATAAGGAAACTCAAACTGAAAAAACTTTATTTAATCTTGAGCGTAAAGTTTCATCAACCAGATAACTTAGAAAATCCTTATATGTTATTAAAGGAGCTGTTACAATGGAACAAATATTAAAACAAATACTTGAAAAACTTAATTCTATGGAAACTGACATCAAGGAACTTAAAGCAGGTCAAGCAAAACTTGAAAAAGGTCAAGCAAAACTTGAAGCAGGTCAAGCAAAACTTGAAGCAGGTCAAGCAAAACTTGAAAAAGGTCAACAAGAAATTAAAGCTGAACTCAAATTTATGTGGGACGATATTAAAAAACTTGATAACCGTTTATCAGCCCAAGAAAATGAAGTTTTCACACTTAAAAGAATTAAATAATATTTTTCATGTAATATGTTAATTCCCTATTCATTAAGACACTTAAATAGGTGTCTTTTTCTTTTTTCTCTCTCTTTACCAATTTAATTCCTTTCATAAATGTATAAACTAGTAGAGTATTAATTAGCAGTATGCATATTTAGCAATTTGCTAATATAAGAATCAAAAAAAATATCGTCCATAGTTATATCTGGCACATATTCTTTTATAAGTTTTGTAATTTCTAACATTTCTTGTTGAGTGAAAGACCTTTTACCTTTTTCTTTACGATTGTAGCTTGTTAGTGAAATATTTAATTTCCGTGCCATTTCTGACTGATTTAGTTTTATAAGTTTTCTGTAAGCTATCAATCTGTCATTCATATATACACCTCCAATTTTATTAGCAATTTGCTAACTTTATGTTAATATAATAACTTAGCAATATGCTAATGTCAATACTATTTTAAAACTTTTTTAAAAAAAATTATGCATTTTGCTAAAAAATATTTTAAGTATTTAGCAAACTGTTATAATTAAGATAAATGGAGGGATTGATATGGAAACATTCGGTTACAGATTAAGAAAACTAAGAACTGAAAAAGAATTAACTCAAAGCGAATTAGGCAAATTATTAAATGTAACAAATGTTGGTGTAGCGAAATGGGAAAGTGATGACCGTTTCCCAGATAAAGAAACTTTAATTAAAATTGCTGACTACTTTAACGTAAGTTTAGACTACCTCCTATGTAGAACAGACAATCCAAAAGGAATATTAGTAAACGACAATATAGATGGTAATGAAATACAGATAGAAGTAAACAAAGAAGTGTATCCAGATGGACTTACTCATGAAGAAGTACTGGAAGTATTAAAAACACTCAAAGAACAACTTGGTATAGACTGGGAAAAGTTTAAAAAGAAAAACACATAGGAGGATTTTTAAATGGAAAATGAAAAGATATTTGAATTAATGACAAAAATGTATTCTGAAATGCATGAAGGTTTTAGCGGTATAAAATACGAAATTAACAATATTAAGGGTGAGATTAACAATATTAAGGGTGAGATTAACAATATTAAGGGTGAGATTAAAGAAATAAATATTCGATTAACTAAAATTGAAACAGCTCAAGAAGACATAAAAACAAAAGTAGTAACATTAGCTGAAATACAACAATCATTTTCTGAACAATTGGACCGAGCTAAAAACAAAGAAGGAAAAACATTAGGAGAAAGATTAGATATTATAGAACTTGCAGTTAGTAATACTTCTAAATCTTTGAGTGAAAACTTTATTAAATTAAACAATAAAGTTGATGATTTGCAAATTGATGTTAATACTCTTACTTCTAAAACTGCAAAAACTGATACAAAGGTTATTGAATTTGAAAGACTTCTAAATGAAAAGAAACAAGGTTGAAAATAAAGGAGAATGAATAAAAGATATTAATACTATCGTAGATAAACTTTCTAATCAAGTTTTTGAACTTGATACCAAAAATATTATTAATCATACTATTTAAAATAATAAATTAATTGGAATTACTAACTCTAAAGCTTAGCATATGCTAGGCTTTTTTATTTAATTTTTAAGTATTTTTTACATAAATTAACTTAACAATTTATTAACAGTATGTTCCCTTATTTCGTTTGCATTTTCCTTTAAAAGTGGTAAAATATAGTTAGCATTTCACCGAACTTATGTTCTCGTGTTCTTTTGATTGGGGGATAGATGCACATGATAAAAGGTATTGAGTACATTATTGTAAATGGACAAGTTATTTTCCAACAAAATCATATCGGTAAACAAGACAATAATAAGATTTTAAAAAATAATGTACAAGCTCCTAAGTTAAAATTAACTATGGAGGGATAAGTATGGGATACATAAGAAAAAAAGATAATGGTTGGTCATTTACTGTAAGCTTAGGACTTGACCCTGTAACAATGAAATACAAACAAAAGTCTAAAGGTGGATTTAAAACTAAAAAAGAGTGTCAAGCCGCCATGATGGAATTAGAAACTAAAATTAACAAAGGCGAATACTTTGAGGAAAGTAAGATTACACTTGAAACATATTTAAAACAATGGCTTGAGAATGTAAAACATAACATAACAGAAAGCACATATGTATTTTATAAAGATATTGCTGAAAGAGTGTTAACTCCTGCTCTTGGGAAAATAAAATTAGATAAGCTTAAAACTATGCAAATACAAAATTTTTTAACGGACAAGCTTAAAGATAATACCCTATCCAATACATCAGTTAGACATTACTACAATATTCTTAATATCGCTTTAAATCAAGCTGTTAAGTGGCAGGTAATACAAAACAACCCTTGCTTAGCTGTAGAGCCGCCAAAGCCTTCTAAAGCGAAAATAGGAGTATTAAAACCTAATGAAGTTGAACTTCTTTTAAATTATACAAAATCAAGTGAATTTAAAGTTATGTATATTCCTTTATTACTTGCTATAACTTGTGGTATGCGTAGAGGAGAAATTTTGGGACTTCTATGGGAAGATGTAGACTTAGAAAAAGGTATTATAAGGGTAAAACATAATTTGACAAAAATAGGTAAAGAAACAAAATTAGTTACACCTAAGACAGATATGTCAGTTAGAACCATAGCACTACTGCCTACTGCAATAAGTGAACTTAAACACTATAAAGAAAACAGAAAAATTATAAAACTTAATGATGATGAGCCTGATTATGTATGTTGTTGGGGAGATGGAAGTTATTTAAAACCTGATTATGTAACACACACTTTTAGAAAACTTTTAATTAAGTGTGAACTGCCTTTAATACGCTTTCATGACCTTAGACATACTCATGCAACTTTACTTTTAATGCAAGGTGTAAATCCTAAGATAGTTTCTGAAAGATTAGGACACAGTAAAATAGATATGACATTAGATACCTATAGTCACGTACTTCCTATTATGCAGGAAGAAGCAGCTTTAAAATTAGAAAAAGCATTATTTAATAAATAACCAATTATGGTCGATTTATGGTCAAAAGTTAATTTTATGCTAAATAATAAAAAAATAAGAAGGCTGTAAGGTATTGATTTTACAGCCTTCTTAATGGTCTGGGTAACAGGATTTGAACCTGCGACCTCTAGAACCCCATTCTAGCGCGCTACCATCTGCGCCATACCCAGGTAATAACAATATTATAACACAACATTATTAAAAATCAATATAAATTAGACATACAAAATATTTGCATGCCTAATTTATATTAACTATTTCAATTATAATATTATACAAATTAAACCGCCAGTACCTTCGTTAATAATCTTCTGAAGAGTCTTTTGAAGTTTTACTTGTACGTCTTCAGGCATCTTGTATAACTTATTTTGAAGTTCTTCTTTAACTAATATTTCTAAAGGCTTGCCAAACATATTGCTCTGCCAAATCTTTGTTTTATCATTTTCAAATTGATCTAGAAGAGATTTCATCAATTCTTCACTTTGCTTCTCAGTTCCCATAATTGGAGATATTTCACTTTCAATATCGGCTTTTATAAAGTGAAGAGAAGGAGCACTTGCCTTAAGCTTAACTACGCATCTATTACCTTGTTTTACAAACTCAGGCTCCTCAAGCTTCATTTCGGATAATTGTGGAGCAACCAGACCGTATCCAGTTTCTTTTACATCTCTTAATGCTTGAGCCACCTTATCATATTCTACTTTAGCTTTATTTAATTCCTGCATAATTGATAATAGTTCATTTTCACCTTTTACTTCGCAGCCGCAAACCTCGCTTAATACTTTGTAAAACAAACTATTTTTAGGATTTAAAGCCACCCTAGCAATACCATTACCCATATTAATTTCGCTAATATTAGCTACGTCTAAAAACTCTATTTCCTTAAAGTCATCCAATGAACGCTTTACATCTCTAACCTTGTATACTTTATTACACATATCTTTTACCAGATTAAAGAAATTAACTTTAAGCCAATGTTTGGAATCTAGTTTTTCGATCCATTCAGGAATATCTATGTTAATTTCTGAAATAGGAAACTCTTTAAGCACAATTTGAAATACTTTAGCTATATCCTCTTCCTTCATATTTACAACATCCATAACTTGAACTGGAACATCATATTTAACTTCTAACTCTCTTCCTAAATCTATTGTTTTTGGTTCCTTAGCTTGTGATGAATTTAAAATTATAATAAATGGTTTATTTATTGCCTTTAATTCATTTATTACTCTTTCTTCAGCTTCTATATAATCTTCTCTAGGAATATCTGTAATTGAACCATCTGTAGTTATAACTAAACCTATAGTAGAATGCTCATTTATAACCTTTTTTGTTCCTATCTCAGCAGCTTCTTCAAAAGGTATTTCTTGATCATACCATGGGGTAGTAACCATTTTTGCTCCATTGCCTTCTGTATATCCTGCAGCACCTTTAACGATATAGCCAACACAGTCTACCATTCTAACTTTAAACTTAGTTCCGTCTCCAAGATGTATCTCAACAGCTTCATTTGGAACAAATTTAGGTTCGGTAGTATGTATTGATTTTCCAGATGCACTTTGCGGCAATTCATCTTTAGCTCTTTGTTTTTTGTAGGAGTTTTCAATATTAGGTATAACCATTAAATCCATAAATCTTTTAATAAAAGACGATTTTCCTGTCCTAACAGGTCCAACTACTCCAACATAAATATCCCCTTGCGTTCTCTCGGCTATGTCCTTATATATATCGAAATTTTCCAACGCATACCCTCCCAATAAATACATATTAACACTATATATATATTGGGAGATGAAAAAAAATATAACTTATTTTTACAAAAACTTATATTTTATAAATTTCATCTTTTTTATCACGGGACATCAATTCGTAAACTCCATATTTAGGATCTTTCCCTTCAAATATAACTTTATGCAAAACATCTGTTATTGGCATAGATACATTTAATTTTTCCTTCAGTTGATAAAATGCTTTACAGGCTTTTATCCCTTCAACTACCATGCCTATTTCTTTTATAGCTTCCTCTACAGGAATTCCTTTACCAATTAATATTCCTGCTCTTCTATTTCTACTATGCATACTTGTACAAGTTACTATGAGATCACCCATTCCAGTAAGTCCTGAAAATGTTTCTTTTTTACCTCCAAGCTTTGTGCCAATTCTTATAATTTCACTCATACCTCTTGTCATAAGTGCAGCTTTAGTATTATCACCATAACCAATACCATCAGAAATTCCAGCAGCTAAAGCTATAATATTTTTTACAGCACCACCTATTTCAATACCGATAATATCATCATTTGTATAAACTCTAAACTTATTTGTCATAAATACATCTTGTACTTTTTCCGCACTTTTCATATCTTTCGAAGTAACAACAACAACTGTAGGTATATCAGCAGCTACTTCTTCAGCATGACTAGGACCTGATAATACTACAACCTGATTATTGGGAAGTTCTTCTTCTATTACTTCTGAAAGTCTTTTAAGAGTTTCTTCTTCTATGCCCTTAGCAATATTTATTATTATCTGATTTCTTTTTACTTTGCTACTGATTTGTTTGCATAAAGTTCTTATTACATGGGAAGGTACGGCTAAAACTATAAATTCGGTATCACGAATAGCTTCTTCTAAGTTTGTAAACCCTTTAACATTATAAGGAATAGTTATATTGGGAAGATATTTTATATTTTCTTTTTTTACATTTATATCATCTATAACATGCTGATCTCTATCCCAAATATTTACCATCAAGCCTTTTTTAGCAAGCATTATACTTAAGGCAGTACCAAAACTACCTCCTCCTAAAAAAGCAACTTTTGCACTCATTCTATTCTTTCCTTTCTCTAAATATTATTTTAATAGAAGTACCTTTAAAATCAAAGCTTTCTCTTAACTGATTAGAAAGATATCTCTCATAAGAAAAGTGAAGTGCATTTGGATCATTTACAAAGAATACAAATGTAGGCGGCTTAGTTTCAACTTGTGTAACATAATAGATTTTTAATCTTTTTAACCCTACAATAGGAGGCTCTTTCATTAATACCGCTTTATTAATCACGTCATTTAGTACACCTGTAGAAACACGCTTTGTAAAATTATCATAACACTGTTTTGCCATTTCTAATACCTTATGTACTCTTTGACCAGTTTTAGCAGATATAAACAAATATGGTGCATAATCAATAAATGATAAGCTGTGCTGCAAGGTTTTCTTATATTTGTCTAATGTCTTGTCATCTTTTTCGATTAAATCCCATTTATTTACTATAACCATTATAGCTTTTCCTTGCTCATGAGCATATCCTATTATTTTTTCATCTTGCTCTGACACGCCCTCTTCAGCATCAATCATAAGAATACATACATCTGCTCTTTCTATAGCAGCTAAAGTTCTAATAGCACTGTATTTTTCAATTTCTTCTTTTATTTTACTTTTTCTTCTTAAACCTGCTGTATCAATTAATAAAAACTTTCCTTCTTCAGTTTCAAGAGCACTATCTATAGCATCTCTAGTAGTTCCAGGTATATCGCTTACTATAACCCTTTCTTCTCCTAAAAGCTTATTTATAAGGGAAGATTTGCCCACATTTGGTTTACCTATCATAGCAATTTTAATATACTCTTCTTGTTCTTCATCTTCAGATTCTTCTGGAAAATAAGATACTACCTTATCAAGCATATCACCTAATCCTAACCCTTGAGAAGCAGATATAGTAATTGGATCACCAATACCTAAATTATAAAATTCATAAGCATTTTCTTCTTCTTTTAAACTATCAATCTTATTCACTACTAAAACTATTGGTTTTTTGCTTTTTCTAAGCATCTGAGCAACTTCAGCATCAGCTCCTGTAAGCCCTTCTTTCCCATCAACTATAAATACTATAACTGTTGCTGTATCAATTGCAATCTGAGCCTGACGTCTCATTTGGGCAAGTATAATGTCATCACTTTCTGGTTCAATTCCTCCTGTATCTATAAGAGTAAAATTATGCTTTAACCAATCTGCTTCTGCATATACCCTATCTCTAGTTACTCCTGGAGTATTTTCAACTATAGAAATTCTTTTTCCTGCAATTTTATTAAAAAGCGTAGATTTTCCTACATTTGGCCTTCCGACTACAGCCACTATTGGTTTACCCATTTAATTTTCCTCCCTACTAAATTTATTTATTAAATGAATTAAATCTTTTCCTGTATAATCTGCCACGATTATTTGTCTACCTAAAGCAGTTTCTACATCTTGTATTGTCAAATCGTCTAGAAACACTTCTTCACCACTTCTAAGCATATTTACAGGTATTATAACATAATCGCCTAAATTGGAATTTTTTATCTGTTCTATTAAATCTTTACCTGTTAATAGTCCAGCTACAGTTATAGTTTCACCAAAAAATTTATTGATTATTTTAACTACATTAATAGTAATATTTTTGCTGTAATTATTTATTTTTCTAGCTGCATTTTGAAGTTCTTTAAAGCCAGATACCCCTGTGACTATAGTAAAGCTGCCACATATATTTGGGTTAAGACTTTCAAGAGTTTCTTCTATGTTGTTTCTAAATATTCTTATCATGCCTATACCATCTTCTAGCTGCTCAAAATTTCCATAAAATTCAGTTGCCGGGACTTCCATACCAGCCATTACATAAAACTCATCAGATAACCGAATAAAAGGCTGATTAATTTTTTTCATATACTTTTCCTGCAGCCTCAAAACATTCATAATCTCTTTCCTGCTGCTTTCCTTATCATATAATGTTACTTTGTAAAGACCCTCTCTATACTTAGTTACCCCTACCGGAACAGCAGCTACATTTTTTACAGAAGGATAAAGCTTAAATAAATCTTCAGTTGTTTTTTCTAATTCTTCCCCATTATTTAATCCAGGACAAAGTACAATTTGACAATTAATATCTATATCTGCTGCTGCAAGTTTTTTTAAACGTTCATATATGTTACCTGCAAATCTGTTATTTAACATTTTAATTCTTAGCTCTGGATTAGTAGTATGAACCGAAACATTTATGGGACTAATTCTATATCTAATAATCCTGTCTATATCCTCATCCTTCATATTTGTCAAAGTTACAAAGTTTCCCTGTAAAAATGACAACCTAGAATCATCATCTTTAAAATAAAGCGTTTCTCTCATACCTTTAGGCAGTTGATCTATAAAGCAGAACAAACATTTATTTGAGCAGCTTCTTGCGTAGTCTAAAATAGAATTTTCGAACTCAACGCCTAAATCTTCATCATATTCTTTTTCAATTTCTAGCTCCCATACTTCCCCATTTTTTTTTTCTATTTCAACTATTACAAATTCATCAGCCAACAAAAATTTATAATCTATTATATCTTTTACTTCAGTGCCATTTATACTAATCAGTTTATCTCCAATATCTATTTCTAATTCTTCGGCTATACTGCCTGGTTTTACCTTGACAATTTTATTTTTCATACCTTCACTCCCAATTTGGCAATGTATTCATCTTGTTATAATACATTATGTAAAAACTTTAGTCAATGGAATATACGTATATATTAATAAAACCTCCTAATAAGGAGGGTTATAGGCTTGTTCATATTTTTATAATTATAAACTCAATAGTTAAAAAAATAAAAGAAGATAGTATCTATTCCATCTTCTTTATAGGTAAAGATATTGTAAATTTTGTTCCAACGCCTACTTCACTTTCAACATTTATAGTTCCGTTAAAGTTTAAAACAATATGCTTAACAATTGCAAGCCCTAGTCCTGTTCCACCCTGTGCTCTAGATCTTGCTTTATCTATTCTATAGAACCTTTCAAAAATCCTATTAAGATGCTCTTTTGACATACCTACTCCTGTATCTTCAACACAAAGTACAACATTATTATCAATTATATTTTTACTAATAGTAACTTTACCTTCTTCTTCAGAATATTTTATGGCATTATCTACAAGATTTATTAACATTTGCTTAAACCTATCTCTGTCTCCTAATATTTTAGGAAGTTTTATTCCTACAACCTCTAATTTGATATTTTTGCCTTCAGCTGTATTTTTCATTAAATTATATACATCATCAATAGCTTCATTAATATTAATAAATTCATTTTTACTTTCTCGATGCTGCTCTATGTGCGATAATGTTAGAATATCATTAATCAGTCTTGTAAGCCTTTCTGCTTCATCATTTATTATACCTAAGAATTTTTCTCGCTTTTCTTTATCCTCTACATATTTTAAGGTTTCCGCAAATCCTTTTATAGATGTTAACGGCGTTTTTAACTCATGAGAAACATTTGCCACAAATTGAGATCTCATGTTTTCAAGTTTCTTAATGTCAGTAATATCTTGAACTACAGCTACAGTACCAATAAGTTTATGATCACTTATTATATCTGCAGTTCTTACTCTCAAGTCTCTTTCCTTAGGTCTTAAAATTTTAACTTCTTTGTATTCTTCCATATTATATTTTAATATATTTTCAAATTCGAAATCTCTAGTAACATCTATAAGTTTTTCACCTATTATATCTTTATCTATACCAAATATTTCCTTAGCATAAGGATTAATCATAATAACTTTATAGTTATTATCGATGGCAATAACACCACTGTCCATACTCTTTAGTATGGCTTCCAACCTATTTTGTTTGTCAGTAACTTCTTTAAGAGTATTTTGCAGCCTATCTGCCATATTATTAAAAGTTTTTCCTAATTCTCCAATTTCATCATTTGAAAAACATCTTATTCTCCTGTAAAGTTCTCCATTTGCTACTCTTGAAGTTACATATTGTAAATCTTTAATTGGCTCAACAATTATATGTGCTAGCCTAAATGATATAGCAGCAGCTGCTATAAATACAAAAATTATAGTAATTAAATAATACTTTATATATCTACCCTCAAAACTTTCTATTAAGGATGCAGGCATGGCACTCCTAACTATGAATCCATCCTTAAAAGCCGTAGCTACATACATCATATTTTTATTTACTGAGTTGCTATATCTTAAACTATAACCATTACCTTGTTTACGAGCTTCTATTATTTCAGGCCTATCATTATGATTATTCATAGTTTCTTTGTCTAATACTGAGTCAACTATGACGTTACCATCTACATCAATATAGGTAACTCTTATATCTAAATTACTTAAGTTTTTTTTAAAAAAATCTTCTATATTTATTAAATTACCAGTATTTAATACACTAATTATAAAATTATTATTTTTTATTAAATTCTGCCTTATATTTTCATTGAACTGATAATTAATAATTCTTACAAAAAAGATAGTTAAAACTGCTATGCTAAAAACCAAAACACTTAAAATATAGTACATTAACCTTTTCTTCATTTTAGTCTCCTACATTAAATCTATAACCTACACCCCTTATTGTTTCTATATACTTTGGGCATTTATCATCCACTTCAATTTTTTGCCTTAAATGTCTAATATGAACATCTACAGTTCTAGTTTCTCCAATATATTCATATCCCCATACTTTGTCAAGTAAAAACTCTCTTGTTATAACTCTGCCCTTATTCTTAATTAGAAGTTCTAAAACTTCAAATTCTTTAAGTGTTAAATCTATTTTTTTTCCTTCTTTTGTAACCTCATGCTTTTCAAAATCTACTGTTATATTGTCAAATTTATAAGACATATCTATTGCCTGTGTAGATGTTCTTCTAAGCAGTGCTTTAACTCTTGCCAAAAGCTCTCTTACAGAAAATGGTTTAGTCATATAATCATCTGCCCCTAATTCTAAACCTAAAATTTTATCCAACTCCTCACTTTTCGCAGTTATCATGATAATTGGCATGTTAGAAATACTATTCTCTCTTCTAATTTCTTTACAAACATCATATCCATCTATGCCTGGCAGCATTAAATCTAACAAAACTAAATCTGGCTTTTCTGATTTTGCAAGCTTCAAAGCTTCCATACCATTTGAAGCACAAATAACCCTATATCCGTTATTTTCAAGATTAAACTTTATAAGTTCTTGTATATGTTCTTCATCATCTACAATTAAAATTTTATAATCAGACACGAACTTCCCCTCCAAGTTACTTTATAAAAATAAAAGAAAACATCCTGCCGTAATTTTCCTTTGATTTTCTATAAGAAAATAATTGTATTTCTTCGTTGCAATAAGTACATAAATTCATTGTATTTATATTCTTACTAGAAACTCCTAAATATTCTAACTGTCTTACGATACATCTTTCTAAATTTAATTTATTATTCTTTATAATTTCTATACCAGAATATAAAGCACTTTTATTAAATTTATCTGCCACATCTTCTCCTATTTCATAACAACACATCCTGTTATGAGGTCCAATATAAGCATTTATATTTTTAAAACTACAACCATACTCTTTTTGCATTTTCTCTAAAGCCTTAATAGTTATGCAGGAAAGCGTTCCTTTCCACCCGCTATGTACTGCAGCTACTACGTTCTCTACTTTATCGTAAAGAAGAACTGGAACGCAATCAGCAGTAAATACTCCTATACCTATATTTTTTTTATTTGTTATTATTCCATCACCTTCATAAATATTTCCATCTTGTATATATACATTATCAGAATGTTTCTGATAAAGATATGAAATATCATCTAAACCAAACCATTGTTTTAATCTTAAAATATTATTTTTTCCTTCATCACAGTGAATATTAAAGTTCAAGTTATTCTTTGCAGTTGAAAAAATCATAGTAGCTTTTTCAGCCTGTACCCTAAGAAACTCATATCCATCAATAATAATTTTATCCATGACAGTTTCACCTCATAACAATATTTTACCACTCATTAAAATAATTGTAACAATATTTACTTAATCTTAACTATAATTTAACACATAATAAAAATGCCCAAAGGGCATTTATTCTTTGTTAATCATTAAGTTTTTAATCTCTTCCATAAAAGTATTTATATCTTTAAATTGTCTATAAACAGAGGCAAATCTGACATAAGCTACCTCATCAACACTTTTTAAGCTTTCCATAATCATTTCACCTATATAGTCAGATTTTACTTCTGTTAGCATCTGATTACTTAATTGTTTTTCTACATCATTTGCAATACTTTCAATTTGTAGACGTGATATAGGTCTTTTTTGGCAGGCTTTTAACAATCCATTAATTATCTTTGATTTATCAAAATATTCTCTACTTGAATCTTTCTTTATTACAAGAATCGGTATATCTTCAATTTTTTCATAAGTAGTATATCTTTTACTACATTTTAAACACTCTCTTCTTCTTCTTATTGCCATATCATCTTCAGTAGATCTTGAATCCACTACTTTGCTTTCTTCATAGCCACAGTATGGACACTTCAATTTTTTCACATCCTTTATAAAATTGTATACAAAGTATAATATTATTATTTATTATACACTTTTCATCTACATTTTTCTACTCCCTATTATTAAGTATTATATCGCTTCCGTCGACAAGTATTACATCTATTCCTACTTTTACTACTCTAGACCAAGGAATTTCAATACTATCATTTTTACTAAACCAAGATACTTTTTGATTAGGTAATAATAAAGATAAAACTTTGTACTCATTGCAATCAATTTTAAAATCTTTAATATAACCAAGCTTGGCCCCCGTTGATATATCAATAACTTCCATAGTTCTCAAATTACCAATAGCATACATTGACGTTTCCATTTTTATCCTCCTCTTCACATATAAATAATTTTAAAAAATATTTATAGTGTTTTAACCTTAATATAATTTATATGTATATCCTTTAGCTTATATGAACATATAAAGTCAAAAAATAAAGAGCCTATAGGCTCTTATACATATTTTCTCATATGTCTTAATGCTGTTTTTTCTAATCGAGAAACCTGTGCTTGAGATATACCTATCTCATCAGCAACTTCCATCTGTGTCCTTCCATCAAAAAACCTTAACGTAAGTATAAGCTTTTCTCTATCGTTTAACTTTTTCATAGCTTCTTTTATAGAAATATTTTCAAGCCAGCTGTCATCTAAATTTTTATTATCACTTATTTGATCCATAACATATATGGCGTCCCCGCCATCATGATAAATGGGTTCAAATAATGAAACTGGATCTTGTATTGCATCTAGAGCGAATACAACCTCTTCTCTTGGAACTTTTAATTCTTTTGCAATCTGAGATATAGTAGGTTCCTTATTATTTTCACTAACTAATTTATCTCTAACTTGAAGAGCTCTGTAAGCTATATCTCTAAGAGATCTACTTACCCTAATAGAATTATTATCTCTAAGATATCTCCTAATTTCTCCGATTATCATAGGTACTGCATAAGTTGAAAATTTTACATTCTGTGATAAATCGAAATTATCTATAGCTTTTATTAATCCTATACACCCTACTTGAAATAAATCATCTACATTTTCGCCTCTATTATTAAACCTTTGAATTACACTTAAAACTAATCTTAAATTACCTTTTATAAACTTTTCACGACAAGTTTCATCTCCATCTTTCATGCTTATGAGCAATTTCCTCATTTCACTTTCTTTTAAAACTGGTAATTTTGCTGTATTTACACCACAAATTTCAACTTTATTAATCATCATCCTGTCATCAGCCCCTTCAGAATAATAGCATTTAAATTATTTCCCCAGGAGCCGTTTTTTATACTAAAGACAACCCTATATCATCTTATTTATTTCTTTCTTTAATCTCTTAATTATTCTTTTTTCCAATCTTGATATGTATGATTGTGATATTCCGAGAAGATCAGCAACTTCTTTTTGTGTTTTTTCACCTTCACCATTTAACCCAAATCTTAATTGTACTATTTCCTTTTCTCTATTATTCAATTTTTTCATCGCAACTAATAAAAGTTGTTTATCTACTTCATCTTCTATTAAATTATAAACAACATCATTATCCGTTCCTAATATATCGGAAAGCAAAAGCTCATTCCCGTCCCAATCAATATTTAATGGTTCGTAAAAAGATATTTCTGCCTTCACCTTACTGTTCCTCCGAAGATACATAAGAATTTCATTTTCTATACACCTTGAACCATATGTTGCAAGTTTAATTTTTTTATTAGGGTCAAAGGTATTAACTGCTTTAATAAGCCCTATTGTTCCTACAGAAATTAGATCTTCAACATTAACACCTGTATTTTCAAATTTTCTTGCTATGTATACCACTAACCTTAAATTTCTCTCTATAAGAATTGATCTTATGCTTTCATCTCCCTGGACTAATTTAGTTACTAAATCTTCTTCTTCTTCCTTACTAAGCGGAGGCGGCAAAGCATCATTTCCACCTATATAGTAAATTTTTTTAACAAAAACTTTAAATTTTACTAGTATTCTATTTAATATAACCTTCAACCTAAACATAAATTCACCCCAAATCTTAAATTATTCCCCTTGATAAAATAGCATTATAATCATTAAAAGCACTAAGTCTATTTTCACAAAATGCTACTACAACTTCTCTTTTTTCCATTTCACTTCCATTATATATTATTACATACTCTGGTTTAAAACCTTCTAGCTTTCCTCCTTGTCCATCAACCACTTTATATGGTATATATAATTTTTCATTATTGTTTATGTTAAAATCATTAAAATATCTTCTTTCTATTATTATCACAGGCAAATTTGTTGCCGGTTCTCTTAGTTCGTTTCCTGTATCTAAAAAAGCTTTTAATCTTGTCTTTTTATGCTTATTTATAATATCAATAGTATAAATAAACGATTTAAGCTCTTTTCTATCTCTTACATATACAACTATCCTATCTATCAACAAATAAATTAATATTAAACATAACAATAACTTTTTATAACTAAAATTTACAATAACAGTATTAATTTGCAAATTACTATTTTGGTTAAGCTCTATAAAAAAACATAGCCCTGCTAAAAGCATAGAATATAATAAATATATTAATAATGCTTTAATATTAAATACAATACCTTTTTTTCTAAATAAAAGTATAATCATTAAAAATGAAACTAATATTTTAAAAGGAAACGAGGTAAAAACACTTAATTTTGGAAATACCAAGGTTATTACATAAATACCTCCTATTAAAGCAGGTAAAATTATCTTTCTAAATTCTCTTCTGTTCCTAACTGTTTGAGAAGTTATATAAAGAAGAAAATAATTCACTATGATATTTTCTAAAAGTAAAATATCTAAATTTATTACCATATAACCTCCCCCTTTAAACTTATTATATATCTATTCATTTCAAAATTTTGTCATATTCTATTACAATTTATTATTTTTTAGCCTCAAAAAACGCCAAATTATTCCATTAAAAATATAAACTCTCTAAATGTTATAAAAAAAAAGTGCCAATAGGCACTTTTATCTTTTGGAAGTTCTTCTTAAAAAGGCAGGTATTTCTAAATCGCCTTCTTCATATTTTTCTTTTTCCAAGGTGAAAGCAGCTTCATTTTTTCCTGTAGGTGTATTTACAGCTTTAACCTCACCTTTACCATTTTCAAAACCAGTAGCAATTACTGTTATTCTTATTTCATCTTTTAAATTTTCATCTATAACTGCCCCTACTATAATGTTCGCATCAGGATCAGCAGCCTGCTGAACTATTTCTGCAGCTTCATTCATTTCAATGAGTGAAAAATCCGAACCACCAGTAATATTTAATAATACCCCTGTAGCTCCAACAATTGATGTTTCTAAAAGAGGACTTGATATAGCTTGCTTTGCAGCCTCTTGAGCCCTATTATCTCCTTTACCTTCTCCAGTACCCATGTGTGCCAAACCTTTATCTATCATTATAGTTTTAACATCAGCAAAGTCTAAATTTACAAGACCTGGTATAGTAATTAAGTCTGAAATACCTTGTACACCTTGTCTTAATACGTCATCAGCAAATTTAAAAGATTCTACTAATGGAGTTTTTTTATCAACTATACTAAGTAACCTCTCATTTGGTATAGTCACAAGAGTATCTACTCTATCTTTTAAATTTTTAATTCCCATTTCTGCATGAAGCATTCTTTTTCTTCCTTCAAAAGGAAATGGCTTGGTAACAACACCTACAGTTAATATACCCATTGACTTAGCTATTTCAGCTATAACAGGTGCTGCTCCTGTACCTGTTCCACCGCCCATTCCTGCAGTAATAAACACCATATCTGCACCTTTAATTGCCTGTGAAATTTCTTCCTTACTTTCTTCTGCAGCCTTCATCCCGATTTCAGGATTTGCTCCAGCTCCTAGCCCTTTTGTAAGCTTATCTCCTATTTGGATCTTTTGTGATGCCTGCGAAAGCATTAATGCTTGTTTATCAGTATTAACAGCTATAAACTCTACATTTTTAAGTCCGCTCTTAATCATTCTGTTAACAGCGTTATTTCCTCCACCACCACAACCAATTACTTTTATCTGAGCAAATTGTTGAATCTCAACATCAAAATCTAGCACAATAATACCTCCTCATTAGAAAAAATCTGCTAAAAATCCTTTAATTTTTGATAATACACTTTTTTCATTAATATCTTGATTTTTTTCATTTATTACTTTTCTTGTTCTATTTGCATCTGAAGATGCTCTTGTATTTCTATTTATTTTATTAAAACTAGATGTATTGATAACATCTTTAATTATTCCCACAGCAGTATTATACACTGGATTTGATGCACCCACATATTCAGGAGCACCTATCCTAACTGGTCTTTCAAATATTTTTCTACCTAAATCACAAACCCCATTAAATAAAGACAATCCTCCACCTACAATTACAATACCTGCAATATTTTCATAATATCCACTTTCATAAAGCTTGACTCTAATAAGCTTTAATAATTCATCCACTCTAGCTTCAATTATATCAACTAAAATTGAATGCTCTATATTAATAAAATTATTATAAGTAGAATTAACTTTTATAGGCGCTTGCTGAATACCATTCAGCTTTTCTAAACTTCCATATTTAATCTTAATTTTTTCAGCTTCTGAAAAAGGGATCTTAAGACAAATTGCAATATCATTTGTAATTATATTACCTCCGAAGGGTATCATATCTGTATGTAGTATATTACCCCCTTTATAAATAGAAATATCTATTTTATCAGCTCCTACATCTACAACAGCTGTACCCATATTAATCTCATCTTTTTTTAAGGCAGCTTCTGATATTGCTAAAGGTTCTAATACAATTCCATTAACCTCTATACCTGCTTTATTAACACTTTTTACTAAATTACTCACTATCGTTGTTTGAGCTAAAATTATGTGTGCATCTACTTCTAATTTTATACCAGACATACCTAAAGGATCCTTTATGTTGTCATACCCATCAATAATATATTGTTTAGGTATTACTCCAATAATTTCTTTGTTAGATGGTACTGATATTATTTTAGCTGCTTTTAAAACTCTGTCAATATCATTGCTTCTAATTTCTCTGTCTTGTGATGAAATTGCCACAACACCTTTACTAGATACAAGTTCACAAATTCCTCCTGGCAACGATACATAAGCACCAGTTATTTTGATATCAATCATTTCTTCAAGTTGTTCTAAACAATTCTTTATTGATTCTGATGTGCTATCAATATTAACAACAGTTCCTTTTTTTAAACCAGTACAGCTGACTGAAGTAATCCCAACAATTTGAAGTTTGTCTTGTTTATCTATTCTTCCAACAGCAGCACATATTTTTGAGGATCCTATATCGATACCTACTATGTATTCATCCATTAAGCCATTTCCCCCCTTATAAGAGAACCCTATTTGTATATATTCAACAAAAAATGTTTATTTCCTCTTAATTTTAAATAAAAATATCATATTTTATTAAATTTTTAATATAAAAAATAATTTTATAATAAAAAAAGATAGCCTTAAAGCTATCCTTCTTTTAATTTACCTTTTCTAAATCTGTAATGTTAACACTTCTGGTATGTAGCGTATGACTCCATTCCTTTTTATTTTTATCAAGAATTCCTTGAACTGATATAGGTATCCAAGTAATAGTATAGATAGGAAATATTAAATAATATAAGAATACTTTAAAACTAAGCTTTTTATCCAATAATAATATTATAGGAGTATATATAAACTGCAGTACTGCAACAATTGATAGTATGATTGCTATCACACTGACATGATTAATATTTATAATTGAGTTAATGAGCTCAGGTATGTTATTAATCCTTGTTAAACCGTCAATTATTGTTGCCACACCTAGCACAACTATAATTAGTGGCTGAACACTATATAAAGCACAATCAAACGCAGTAAAGTCAAGTTCTTTTACAGCCTTTTTTATTAACTTAAAAAAATATCTGCTTGCTACATCTGCATATCCCTGCATCCATCTTTTTCTCTGCCACCAGGACTGAGAAAGAGTAAGCGGTTTTTCATCATAAACAACAGCGTCATGAGCCCAACCTACCTTATGTCCATTTAAAACTAACTTACAAGTAAACTCTAAATCTTCAGTAAGACAAGTTGCTCCCCAACCTAATTCTTTTAATATTTCTGTATCTATACAGCACCCAGTTCCACCTAATTGATTAGATAAACCTAAATTCTGTCTTGATAATTGAAACATTCTATTTGAGGTCCAAAACGCAACAGAATATGCACCCGTAATCCAAGTGTCATGTGGATTTTTACTATCAAGATATCCTTGAACTACTTTAAATCCTTCACATAGTTTTTTATTCATTTCCTTTAAAAAATTCCTGGAAACAAGATTATCTGCATCAAAAATAATAACAGCATCATATTTTTTATCCATTTTAAATATCTTATCAAACATCCACTCAAGAGCATAGCCTTTGCCTCTTTTAGATTTACTGAATCTTTCATATACAATAGCTCCAGCTGCTCTGCTTTTTGCTGCTGTTTTATCTGTACAATTATCTGCAATTACAAAAATATCATATAATTGATTAGGATAATCTAACCTTTTTAAACTATGTATAATATCTTGAATTACTGTTTCCTCATTATGTGCTGCAACAATTAAGGCAAAACTTTTCTTAGGTTCTAACATATTGGATTCCTTTTTTCTATATAGACCAAAAAAGGAAATACATAAATAATACATAGAGATAATAAAAACTACATTGCTTAAAGCTCTTGAACCAAATTGCATTACTAATTTAATAATATCCAATATTATTCCCCCCTAGTTCACAGATATTTTAGCATAAAATTTTGCTAATTACTATAGGGATTTATTAATTATTAAAAATATTTTAATGTTTTATCTTATTTTTTTATAAAGTAATCATTCTTTGAAGAATATCTTTATTTGTAGAGTAAGTTAAAGCATCTTCATTACTTATAATATTTTTTCTGCATAATTCAGCAAGTGCCATATCCATAGTTTTCATCCCATATTTTAATCCTGTCTGAACTACTGATTCAATTTGATGAGTCTTACCTTCCCGAATTAAATTTTGTATTGCAGGTGTAGCTATCATAATTTCTAACGCAGCAACTCTTCCAATATCAAATGCCTTAGGAATTAACTGCTGTGATATTATACCTTGAAGTACAGATGCAAGCTGAACTCTAATTTGAGTTTGTTGGTGAGGTGGAAACACATCTATTATTCTATCAATAGTTTTCGCAGCACCAATAGTGTGAAGAGTTGACAAAACTAAGTGTCCTGTTTCAGCTGCTGTTATAGCTATTGATATAGTCTCTAAGTCTCTCATCTCCCCCACCAAAATAACATCTGGGTCTTCTCTAAGTACCGATTTTAATGCATTTTGGTAACTAAGACTATCTTTCCCAATTTCTCTTTGATTTATTATAGATTTATTATGTTTATGCAAATATTCTACTGGATCTTCAAGAGTTATAATATGTGCTGCTCTTGATGAGTTTATTTGATTTATCATTGCAGCTAAAGTAGTACTTTTCCCACTTCCAGTAGGACCCGTAACCAAAACCAATCCTCTTTGCTTTTCAGTAAGTTCTTTCACTATAGGCGGAAAATTTAATTCACTAAGTGTAGGTATTTTCAACGCAACTACCCTTATAGCTAAAGCATCACTTCCTCTTTGTTTAAATATGTTAATTCTAAACCTACCAAGTCCTGCTACCGAATAAGAAGTGTCAATTTCCCCTCTAGTATTATAAGTTCTATATTCCTCATCACTTAATATCTCTTTTACAAACTGTTCTGTATGGTTTGATAATAACTTTTCAGAATTAATTCTAACTAAATCGCCATTTACTCTTACTATTGGAGGAGATCCAACTGTCAGGTGTAAATCCGACGCATCTTTGCTAATGGTTATTGCTAATAATTCATACAATGTCATATGCTTAACCTCCAATATATTTATAACTATTACTTTAATAAATTAAAATGTTCCTTAATCCATAAATCTGCTGAAATATAAGCTTGATGTTTTAGCATGCTTTCCCCATTAAATATTATAGCCCCATTAGTTTCCGCTTCTTGTAAAAATCTAGTTTTCTCTGGATTATACACTAAATCATATACTATACATCCCTTTTTGATAGTTTTTACATTAATTGGAGTAAATTGCAAGTAATTTGCTCCCCCAAGTGGTGTACAATTTACAATTATATCATATTTGCAGTAATTATTATCATCATTTATTAAAATAAACTCAGAAATCCCCTGAAAATTTTCTTTTACTTTATCAATATCTCTTACAGCTAAGTCTATTTTCATGCACATTAAATCTTTAAGTGCATAAAAAATTGCTTTTGCAGCTCCACCTCCACCAATAATAAGTGCATTTTTCCCTTCTAAATTTATGTTAAACTCTTTAATGCTTTTTATAAATCCATGAAAATCAGTATTATATCCTATTAACTTTTTATCTATAACGACAACTGTGTTTACAGCTTTAATTTTATCTGCTGGATACTCTAATTTATTTAAATATTTAATAATAGTTTCCTTATAAGGAATTGTCACATTAAATCCTATAATATTATTAACATGAATATTATTTACAAAACTTTCTAGTTCGCATTTATCTATGTCAAAAATTTCGTATTTTACTGGAAGATTATGCATTGAATAATATTTATTATGTATAAATGGAGACTTAGAATATTGTATATTATTACCTAGCAAACCACATTTTTTCAATAATATCACTCCCTTATTTATCTTATAAATAATTATTCAACATATAAGTTTAAATTCCTTTTAACAAATTAAAAAATAAAAGTTAAAAGATTAAAAACTGCATCAAAAGTTTTAATCTTTTAACTTTTAGATATGACATATTTTTTTATTTATCTTCATTTGTTAGTTGTATTTAGCTCTTTATAAAGCTTCTTTAAGGCTCTTTTTTCTATTCTTGATACATAAGATCTTGATATTCCTAAAATTTTTGCAATTTCTCTTTGGGTTTTAGGCTTACCATCAGAAAGTCCATATCTCATTTCTATTACAATTTTTTCTCGATGTGCTAAACAATTATCAATTTTACTATACAATTTTTTTACTTGAATTTTGTTTTCAACTACTTCTATTATGGAATCTTCATCACTGCTCAATACATCCATAAGAGATATTTCATTTCCTTCCTTATCTATTCCAATAGGTTCTTGCAAATAAACCTCACCTTTAGTTTTCTTATTATTTCTAATAAGCATAAGTATTTCATTCTCTATACACCTGGCTGCATAAGTTGCAAGCCTTGTTCCCTTAGAGATATCAAAGGAATCTATCGCCTTTATTAAACCAACAGTACCTATTGATATTAAGTCATCTACTTCTTTTCCAGGGTAGGAGTATTTTTTTACAATATGAGCTACAAGTCTTAAATTTCTTTCAACTAATATACTCTTTGCAAGCAAATCTCCCTTTTTAAATCTCTCTAGATACTCTTCTTCTTCTTTATCATCTAGCGGCTGTGGAAAAGAATTACCATTGGTAACATAAGCTACTAAAAAAGTCATACTGCCTACCAAATCTAATAAACAGTTTACGAAGAACACAGCTGATCCTCCTAATAGTGCTTATTAATATGATATGGAGAATCAATACAAAAAGTGCCTGTACAAAGAATTATTTTAAATATTATTTTTGTAAATAAACATATAAAGATTGAACTACATCTTTAAATATTGGCACTGCTGTATTTGAGGCTTGCTCATTTTCAGTATCAATATCCTTTACAAATACTACCATAGAATAATATTTATTTTTAACCTTAAAAAAACCAACAAACCATCCATCAGAAGTCTTATTTTTTCCGTCTATTCTAGTAGAGGTACCAGTTTTTCCTCCTACTTCTATGTTTGATATATTAGCTGCTATTCCTGTTCCTTGACGAACTACTTTTATCATTTGATTTTTCAAAATATTAGCAGTAGTTTTATTGATTGCTGTATGTTGCTCTGTTTTTACTATTTCTTTTACCTCATTATCATTATTCACAAAAGCTTCAATAATATATGGTTTTACATAAATACCATTATTAACTACCGTATTTGCTATGCTAACTGCTTGAATAGGAGTTATCCTCATGCTTTGGCCAATTGCCAATTGTCCTGCCCCCTCACCTGGAGCCTGAGGCATAACATAATCACCTTTTACTTCACTATCAAGATTCAAAACTTTGTTAAATAATCCTTGGGACTGAGCTTTTTCTATAAAATTTTTAACACCTACTTTATCTCCAATCTGAGCAAATATATTATTTGATGACACAATGAAAGCTTCCTCTACATTTAAAGTCCCATAATCTTTTTTATCCATTTTATAAACACTCTGCTGACTTGAATATTTTTGATTAAGCGAAATACTTTTTTTATCAATTCCTGTTTCCTCTACAATAACTTTAAAAATAGAACCTGGCTCAAATCCATTTTGAGTAGCAGAACCAATATTTACATTTGGTAGACTATCATCTTTTTGAGTCATAGAAAGAATTTTACCTGAATTACTTTCTACAAGAACTACTCCTATTTGAGCATGAGCTCTATATTTATTGCTATTTAATATTTCTTTTATTTTATCTTGAATATTTTTATCTAGAGTTAACCTAACATTTAAGTTATTTCTAGGATTTATAAACTGCCCTGTAGAAACATTTCCGTCAATATCCTTATCAAATCTTATAATTGGATATTCATTATTTTTCGTTTTGTCATAAATTTGCATTTCTAGAGAATCATTATTCTTTAAATTATTATTTGATGGATTTCTTATATTTGAAATTAAATTTTCAATTTTCCACGCTTCACTTCTATCAACATTAGAAGCAGAATATATATAAAATCCCTTAACTCCTTTTATATTCTGAAGCTTATTGTAAGTAATCTCATCTATTTCATAAGTTATTTTTTTCGTTGTTCCATTTAAACCTATATTTGATAAATCATAAGTATTATTATAATTTCTAAGTATATAGATAAGGGCATACAAATCGTCTGTTTTAGTATCCATATTATTTTTGAGAAAAGATGCAGTATCAATAACTGCATAATACTTATTTTTATATTGCAGCAATTGCTTACCATTTTGATCAAATAATAAATAGTTTAAATCTGATACTTCTACCTTGTCTGTATACTGTGAATCTGCCCATACACTAAGCTTATAAGCTTCGTCTATAGTATGCACTTTAATTCTCCACCAAAGAAACATAAACATACTAACTAAAAATATTGAAAGCAATATAATCCTATTTTTATAAACAGTTATTTCCATAAAAACACCTCGCCTTGACTAAATTCTAGCCTAAAGCGAGGTGTTTTATTCTAATCTTCTTCTTTTTGTAAAAATTGTTTTATATTCGCTATCAACATATCAATAGCAACTTTGTTATGACCGCCTTCTGGAATTATTATGTCAGCATATCTTTTAGTAGGTTCAGTAAACTGCATATGCATAGGTCTTACTACATTAAGATATTGATTGATTACAGAATCTACTGTTCTGCCTCGTTCATTTATATCCCTTTTTAGTCTCCTAATTATTCTTACATCAGCATCAGTATCTACATATATTTTTATTTGCAGTAAATTTCTTATATCTATGTCTTGCAAGATTAGTATACCTTCAAGTATTATTATATCTCTTGGCTCAACTCTTATTGTTTCTTTTTTTCTATTATGAATTTCAAAATCATAGATTGGCTTTTCAATTGCTACACCTGCTAACAGTTTATTTAAGTGCTCTATTAACAATGCATTGTCAAAAGCATCAGGGTGATCGTAATTTGTTTTAATTCTATCTTCAAAGGAAAGTTGACTCTGGTCTTTATAATAAGAATCCTGTTCAATCATTGCAATACTATCTGCTCCAAATTTTTTATAAATCTCCTTTGCAATAGTACTTTTTCCAGAACCCGTACCTCCTGTAATTCCTATTAAAACTGGACGCCTCATTATTTTTCCTCCTTGGATTTTATGAGCATATCATCTTCCTTAAGTTCTATATTAGTCTTAATAGTATATAGCATTTGTGCCTGTGGAGTAGACTCTAAAAGATTGCCCTCTAAATCTCTCATATCTTCTAAAGTTATATGAAAATTATTGCCCTCAGGTCGCAAAATCTCAACTTTATCTCCATTAAACACTTTATTCCTTTGCTCAATTACAGCAATACCCTTTTCCTTATTATATTTTTTCACAATGCCAACTATATCGTGAGTTCTTATATAGGCTGAAGTTCCATAGACTTGCTTATTTTTCTCTCCAAAGTAAAATCCAGTATGGTATTCTCTATGACTAGCCATTTCTAAAATATTCATCCACTTTTCATCAAACTTATATTCCTTTGGATTATTAAAATAAACATCTATAGCTTCTCTATATGCCTTAACTACTGTAGCTACATAAAAAGAACTTTTCATTCTTCCTTCAATCTTAAAAGAAGTAATACCTGAATTTACAAGTTCTGGAATATGCTGAATCATACATAAGTCCTTAGAATTCATTATATAAGTTCCCTTTTCATCCTCAAATACTGGAAAGAATTCTCCTGGTCTTTTTTCTTCCATAAGGTAGTATTTATATCTGCATGGCTGAGCACACTCTCCTCTATTTGCATCTCTTCCTGTCATATAATTAGATAGAAGACATCTCCCCGAATAAGACATACACATAGAACCATGCACAAAAGCTTCCAGCTCACAACTTTCTGGAAGTTTTTCGCGTATATATTTAATCTGCTTTAAAGATAATTCTCTAGCCAAAACAATTCTTTTAATACCTATTTTATGCCAAAATAATGCAGATTTCCAATTAACATTGTTTGCTTGAGTACTTAAATGAAGCTCTAAATCTGGAACTATTTCTCTTGCAGTCATTATTATGCCTGGATCAGATACTATTATTGCATCCACATTTAGATTGTAAAGTTGTGTTAAATATTCTTCAAGACCTTCTAGATCTTCATTATGTGGAAATACATTAAGCGTAACATATACTTTTTTACCTTTTTTATGAGCATATTCTATACCTTTTTTTAACTCATCATTTCCAAAATTATCGGCAAAAGCTCTTAAGTTTAGTTTATTTCCTCCTAAATACACAGCATCTGCCCCAAAATTTATAGCAGTTTTAAGTTTTTCTAAGTTTCCTGCTGGAGCTAATAACTCTGGTTTATTCATTGATAATCCTCCTTCCAGTTACTGCTATGCCATCACCCATAGGTATAACTGAAGTTATAAGTTCTTTATTACTAGAAACCAATTCCAAATATGTTTTCATACGTTTTACTATAGTAATTTTTCTTCTCTTTAATAAATCTCTTGAAGCTACCATACCTTTAAAAAGCACATTATCTGCAATAATGATCCCTTCCTTACTTAGCAATCTTAAACAGTGCGGAAGAAAATGATTATAATGTCCTTTTCCTGCATCCATAAATATTAAATCAAACTCTTCTTCTAATTTTTGAAGCACTTCAAGACAATCACCCTGTATAACCTTTATCTTATCTTTAAATCCATATTTATTTATGTTTTCCAGTGCTGTATTAACCATATTTTCATCTCTTTCGATAGTAACTATGTGGCTTTTTACTGGAGAACTTATGCTCATAAGTATAGCTGAATATCCAATAGCTGTACCTAACTCCAATATTTTCATTGGCTTTTTTATATTTATCATAAGTTCAAGGAATTTCCCTACTTCCTTTTGTATTATTGGAACAGAATTCTCTTTAGCATAAACTTCCAATTCTTCAAGAATACCTTCACTGCGTGGTATTAAGCTTCTTATATACTGCTCCATATAATCATAAGTAATTCCACTCATTAAGTTTCCTCCATCTATTTATTCATCTTCGCTAAGTTTTCATCTGACACCTTCTTGTAGCGTAAAAATTCATTATAATCTTTTGTAAAAAAGTGAGTTTTTGTACCATCAAACTTTGATACAAAATATATATAGTTTGTTTGTGCTGGAGCTGCTGCTGCAATTATGGAGTCCTTTCCTGGATTAGCCACAGGTCCTATGGGCAGCTCCTTTACTTTGTAAGTATTATAAGGCGATTCTATTTCTAAATCCTTATAAGTATATACAGACTTGTGAACTCCCAAAGCATATTCTACAGTAGCACAAGATTGCATTGGCATTTTTATTTTAAGTCTATTGTAAAATACAGAAGCAATAACCGGTCTTTCGTTAGCTGCCTCAGCTTCCTTTTCTACTATTGATGCCATGATAATTAACTTATCAATTTCTTCAGTTTTTATAACTCTATTTATCTTCTGCTCTACGTCCTTTAAAACTTTCTCAAAATTTTTAATCATTATATCTATTATATCTTTTCCGTTCATACCTTTAACTAATTCATAAGTATCTGGAAAAAGATAACCTTCTAATGCATATTTTCTTTTTTCCTCAGCTTTTACGTAATTTGGAAGTCTATACTCTTTACAGCTCTTTATAAAATCATCTTTACTAATAATTTCTTTTTCTTGTAAAAGTGCAGCTACTTGTTCAATATTATATCCTTCTGGTATTGTTACCTTAACTGCATTTTCATTATATTTTCCTTCATTAAGAATTTTTATAAAGTCATTTAAAGAAACATCTTTATTTATAACATAGCTGCCAGGCTTTATATTAGTATCTAAGTTTTGTTTCTTTATATACCACTTTATCAAATATGAATTTCCAATCTTTTTTTCACTATAAAGCTTATTTATTAAACCATTTAAACTATCCCCATTGTTAACTTTTATTCTAACAGGTTCTGTACTGTCTGCAAAAGGATGCCTTATAATTTTTGCAGCATCAGAATATATTATAAAGCCTATAATAATTGTAACTAAGATAGGAACAAGCGCGAAAATAATTTTCTTTTTCATTACCCCACCCCATAATTTTTATTTTAACTAATTATTACTTGTTTCTATTAACAGCTTTTTTTCTAAGTTCATTATTTAATATTTTCTTTCTCATTCTAATACTTTTAGGTGTAACCTCAACAAGTTCGTCTGACGCAATAAATTCAAGACACTGTTCTAAAGACATGGGTTTTACAGGAGTTAACCTTAAAGCATCATCTGAACCAGAAGCTCTAGTATTTGAAAGATGCTTCTTTTTACATACATTTACTTCTACATCACCTGCTCTTGAATGTTCTCCAGCAATCATTCCCTCATACACCTCTGTACCAGGTCCTATAAAAAGTGTTCCTCTCTCCTGTGCATTATACAATCCATAAGTAACCGCTTCTCCAGTTTCAAAAACTACAATAGAACCTCTGCTTCTTTCTGGTATATCACCTTTAAATTTGTCATATCCATCGAGTATATGGTTCATTATACCATTACCTTTTGTATCAGTCATAAATTCGTTTCTAAAACCAATTAATCCTCTAGAAGGTATTAAAAACTCCAGTCTTGTATAACCATTAATTGCAGAAGTCATATTAACCATTTCCGCTTTTCTTGGTCCTAGTTTTTCCATTACTACTCCCATAAACTCCTCTGGTACGTCTATTGTCAATCTTTCAATTGGCTCGAGTAATGTTCCATTTTCTTCTTTAAAGATTACAGTTGGCTTAGAAACTTGAAATTCATATCCTTCTCTTCTCATTGTTTCTATTAGAATTGAAAGATGTAATTCTCCCCTGCCACTTACTTTAAAGTTATCTGCAGAGTCAGTTTCCTCAACTTTTAAGCTAACATTAGTCTGAATTTCCTTCATAAGCCTATCTCTTAAATGCCTAGATGTTACATAATCCCCTTCTCTTCCTGCAAAAGGAGAATCATTTACCATAAAATTCATGCTTAACGTTGGCTCATCTATTTCTACAAAAGGTAAAGCTTCAGGATTATCTAAACTAGCTATCGTTTCTCCAATATTTATATCTGATATTCCAGAAACAGCTACTATATCTCCAATTTTGGCTTCCTCAACCTCTTCTTTTTTTAATCCTTTAAATACATATAAATTTGATATTTTAACATTGCGAATAGAACCATCACGTCTTATAAGAGCTGCTGTTTGATTTCTTCTTATAACTCCTCTTTCTATTTTTCCTATTGCTATTTTGCCTACATATTCATTAGAGTCAAGTGTTGTTACAAGCATTTGAAGAGGTTTGTCTATATAACCTGTAGGAGCCTTAACATTTTTAATTATAATATCAAATAAAGGTTCCATGTTATCACTACTATCATTTAATTCTTTTTTAGCTATTCCATCTTTAGCAGAACAATACACTATTTGAAAATCAAGTTGTTCATCATTTGCACCTAATTCAACAAAAAGATCAAAAACTTCATCTATTACTTCATCTGGTCTTGAATCTGGTCTATCTATCTTGTTAATTACTACTATAGGCTTGAGATTTAATTCCAATGCCTTTTTCAGTACAAATTTAGTTTGGGGCATAGGTCCTTCAAAAGCGTCTACAACCAAAAGTACACTGTCTACCATTTTCAAAACTCTCTCAACTTCTCCTCCAAAGTCTGCGTGTCCAGGAGTATCCACAATATTTATCTTAACACCATTATGTTGTACAGCAGTATTTTTAGATAGTATAGTAATACCTCTTTCTCTTTCTAATTCATTAGAATCCATTACTCTTTCTTGTACCTTTTCGTTTATTCTAAAAACATTACTTTGTCTTAAAAGAGCATCAACTAAAGTAGTTTTTCCATGATCAACGTGGGCTATTATAGCAATATTTCTTATATCATTCCTCGTAAATAATTCCATGCTTTATTTCCTCCATATCTCATTCTATTAATATAATTAATGCTACGAATTAACAACAGTATTTATATCAAACAAAAATTGGATACTTTTTAAGTACCCAATTTTGTTTACATCATACTTATTCTAATATTAGTGATATAAAAAGTCAACTTACAGAGCAAATCTATATTAAATTTCCATTATTATTGGCAAAATCATTGGCTTTCTTTTAGTTTTCTCATATAAGAAAAGTCTTAAAGCTTCTTTGATATTAGATTTAATTGTAGCCCATTCCGTTATGTGTTTTTCTTCACATTCTCTTAATGCATCTTTTACAATTAATCTTGATTGTTCCATTAAATCTTCTGATTCTCTTACATAAACAAATCCTCTAGATATTATATCTGGTCCAGCAATAACATTACCAGATTCTTTTTCTATTGTAACAACTACAGTTAAAATACCATCTTGTGATAAGTGTTTTCTATCTCTAAGCACTATATTGCCTACATCTCCAACACCTAAACCATCAACAAAAACCTGTCCCGATATAACTGAACCATTTTTCTTTATAGAGTCCCTTGTAACTTCTATAACATCACCAGTATCTGCTATTATAACATTATTTTTAGCAAGTCCTAGTTTTATTGCAAGTTCTGCGTGCTGCTTCAAATGCCTGTACTCTCCATGTACAGGTATAAAAAACTTTGGTTTAACTAGTGTATGAATTAGCTTTAACTCTTCTTGACAAGCATGACCTGAAACATGAACATCAGCTAAAGCTTCATATATAACTTCAGCACCCTTTTTAAATAATTGATTAATAACTCTCGAAACAAATTTTTCATTGCCAGGTATAGGGGTTGCCGATATTACAACTGTATCTCCTACTGAAATATTTACCTTCTTATGTTCGGATGCTGCCATTCTTGAAAGAGCAGACATAGGTTCTCCTTGACTGCCAGTAGTGATAATTACAATTTGATTATCATTATATTTATTTATATTATCAATTCCAATAAATATTTCTTTTTCAGCAGTAATGTATCCTAATTCAGCTGCTACTGCTACAATATTCTCTATACTTCTTCCAGATACAGCAACTTTTCTACCAAATTTACTTGCAGCAGTTATAATTTGTTGTATTCTATGAATATTAGATGCAAAAGTTGCAACTATTATTCTGCCTTTTGCCTCTGAAAATATGCTCTCAAAAGTTTCGCCAACTGTACTTTCAGACATTGTATAGCCAGATCTTTCAACATTTGTACTATCAGCTAACATTACAATAACACCTTTTTTACCAAGCTCTGCAAATCTTGGTAAATCAGCAACAACTCCATCGATAGGAGTATAGTCTATTTTAAAGTCTCCAGTATGAAGTATTATTCCCAGTGAAGTATGAATAGCAATAGCCACTGAGTCTGCTATACTATGATTGGTTTTTATAAATTCCACAGATACACTTTCAAGTTTAATAACATCTTTAGGGCTAATACGTCTTAACTCTACTGTACTTAAAAGTCCGTGCTCTTTTAATTTTGATTCTACAATACCTAAAGTCAGCATAGTTCCGTATACAGGTACATTAAGCTCCTTTAAAACATAAGGAAGCGCTCCTATGTGATCTTCATGTCCATGAGTTAAAAATATTCCTTTTACTTTATCTATATTTTTTACTAAATAAGTTACATCTGGTATAACAAGGTCTATACCAAACATCTCTTCATCCGGAAACCTTAAGCCACAATCTATAACAATTATATCATTTTTATACTCTATTGCAGTAAGGTTCTTTCCTATTTCGTTAACCCCCCCTAAAGGAATAATTCTAATCTTATCCTTTTCTTTTTTCATAGCTACCCTCCTTTTCATTATTTTGTATATTATCTTTTATGGCAATTCTCACATATTCCGTAAAATTTTACACTATGATTTTTTATCTTAAAATTATATTTACTTTCAATTTCATGCTCTAATACTTCTAACAAATCACCTTCAACCTCTATAACCTTTCCACAATTGTTGCAAATTAAGTGATGATGGTGATGACTTTCAGCTTCATGTACTAATTCATACCTATAACATCCATCATTTAAATCCAACTTGCTAACTACTCCAAGTTCTTCTAATAATTGTATGGTTCTATAAACGGTAGCTAAACCAATTTCAGGACATTCCACTTTAACTAAATCATATAACTCTTCTGTAGTTAAGTGGCTTCCTTCATTTCTTATTATAATATCAACAATCGCTCTCCTTTGAGGAGTTAACTTATAACCTTTTTCTTTAAGATTGCTCTTTAAACTTTCTATTTCACTTGGAGATAGCTTTGACATTATAAAACCTCGCTTTTATTAGTTTAATTCTTCGTCAGAAAAAATTAATTCATAAGCTTCAGAAACCATAGCAAACTCATCATCATCGTCTATAGTTACTAAAACATCATTACCATCTTCATCTTTTTCAATTCTAAGTGCTATAGCATCTACGTTCTCTTCATCAGAAGGAACTACAATAACATATTCCTTATCTTCAATATCTAATTTTGTTATAACATCGAATTCTTTTTCTTCACCATTCTCATCAGTAAGAACTATTGTGCTTATATCATTTTCCATAAATCTTTCTCTCCTTTTTTACATTTATCATTATTTTAAAAATTATTTTGATATACTGTCTAAATATCCTTGAAGTATATATGTAGCAGCTATCTTATCTACTAGCTTTTTTCTTTTAGATCTAGATAAATCAGCCTCAAGCATTACACGATGAGCAGCTACTGTAGTAAGTCTTTCATCCCACATCTTTAGAGGAATATTAATATTTTCTTTTATATACTCACAAAATGCAATAACTTTTTCACCTTGAGTGCCTACTGTACCATTCATATTTTTGGGCAATCCTACTACAATTGTATCAACTTCATATTGTCTGCAAATTTCTCTTAACTCTTCTAAATCTGTTTTTTTAGATTTTCTACTTATAGTTTTAATACCTTGTGCTGTAAGTCCTAACGGATCACTAATGGCAACACCAATAGTTTTATCCCCAACGTCTAACCCTAATATTCTCATATATTTTCTCCTTTTATTATGTGTAGAGTTAAAATAAAAATGCCCAATAAGGGCATTTTTATTTTATTCCTAGATAAGCTTTTAACACTTCCTCAAGAATTTCATCTCTTTCCAGTTTCCTAACTAAAGCTCTAGCACCATTATAATTAGTTATATAGGTAGGATCACCAGAAATCAAATAACCCACTAACTGATTTACAGGGTTATATCCCTTTTTTATCAAAGAATTATATACTTCGTTTAAAATTTCTTTTGTCAAATCCTTTTTATCTTTTGAAAAATCGAATTGTATTGTATTTTCATTAATGTTCCCCATTGCTTTCTCACCCCTCTTCTTATCATTCTCAAATGATAATAGGTATGCTTAAATATATTATAAACTATATTTTTAAAAAAGTACACTATTTAACCAAAGATTCCAATATTGCTTCTACACTACCTATAGCTTCATCCAGTTTTTCTACAAGTTTTCCTCCAGCTTGAGCCATGTCAGGCCTTCCACCGCCTCCGCCTCCTGCTATAGCTGCAATTTCTTTAACTATTTTTCCGCAGTGTACTCCTTTGTTTAAAACAGATTTTGAGGCCATTGCTACAAACTGTACCCTGCCTTCAAAACTACTTCCTAAAACAACCACACCATCAGTTATTCTATCCCTTATTTTATCTGCTAAGTTTCTAAGAGAGTCGCTATCAATATCTTTAAGTGAAGCAGCAATAAACTTAATTCCTTTAATCTCTCTTAAGCTATTTAATACTTCTTCTTCAACTGAACCTACAAGCTTTCTTCTTAGCTCTATTATTTCCTTTTCTTTCTCTTTTAACTCAACTAACTCTAAATTTATTTTGTTTATTAAGTCTTTCTCTGAACATCTAAGTGCAGCTGCAGCTTCTTTTAATAAATTATTTTTTTCTTCTATAAAAGATAATGCATTAAACCCAGTAACAGCTTCTATTCTTCTTATACCAGCTGCAACTCCTGATTCTGAAACAATTTTAAATAATCCTATTTCTCCAGAATTTTGTACATGTGTTCCACCACAAAGTTCCTTGCTGAAATCACCTACAGATACTACTCTGACTTCATCTTGATACTTTTCGTCAAACAACGCTACTGCACCACTTTGCTTTGCTTCATCTATAGTCATTACATCTGTTACAACATTATAAACTTTCATTATATTCTCATTTACTATATCTTCTATCTTTTTTAGTTCCTCATAGCTTACTTCACTAAAATGCGTAAAGTCAAATCGTAACCTTAAGCTATCAACATATGAACCTGCTTGATTAACATGATCTCCAAGCACTAGCTTTAAAGCTTTATGAAGGATATGGGTTGCAGTATGATTTTTTCTAATGTTATCTCTTCTATTTTTATCCACTTCTAAAGAAACATTGCAACCTGTTTCAACACTACCTTCTAATACATTGACAAAATGAAGTATTTTACCTGAAACATTCTTCTTACAATCTAAAACCTCTGCCTTAAAATTATGTCCATAAATAATACCTTTATCTCCTACTTGCCCTCCCATTTCAGCATAAAATGGTGTCTCTCTTGTAATGATAATGCCTTTTTCTCCACTATTTAAGGATTTTATAAATTCGTCTTCCTTAATTAAAAGTTCTACAACTGAGTTACAAGCAAGGTTTTGGTATCCTACAAAATCAGTATTTAAATCTACAGATATTTTATCTAAAATGCTTTCTTCACTTCCCATATAATTAGATTGTTCTCTAGCAGCTCTAGCTCGTTCTCTTTGATTTTTCATTTCATGATTAAAGCCTTCTACATCAACTTTAAAACCTTTTTCTTCTAATATTTCCAAGGTAAGTTCTAATGGAAATCCATAAGTATCATACAGCTTAAAGGCATTGCTTCCTGAAAGTGTATTTGTTCCTTTATGCTCAAGCTCACATATAAAATCTTTTAAAATCTGAATACCACTGTCTATAGTTTCTTCAAATCTTTCTTCCTCTAATTTAATAACTTTTTTAATATATTCTCTTTTTTCTTCTAATTCACCATAGGCACCTTTTGAAGCATTTATAACTGTTTCGCATAAATTATATAAAAATGTTTTACTTATACCTAACAATCTTCCATGTCTCGCAGCTCTTCTTAAAATTCTTCTAAGTACATAACCTCTTCCTTCATTAGATGGAAGAACGCCATCACAAATCATAAAAGTCATACTTCTAACATGATCAGTTATTATTCTTATTGAAACATCTTTATTGTAATCTTCTCCATATTTGCTATTTGATATTCTACATACTTCATCTAATATGCTTTTAATAGTATCTACTTCAAAAATGCTGTTTACACCTTGCATTATTGTAGCAATTCTTTCTAATCCCATACCTGTATCTATATTAGGATTAGGAAGCTTGTGATATATTCCTTCTTCGTCTTTATCAAATTGAGTAAATACTAAATTCCAAAACTCAACTATTCTATCTTCTTCTGCAGCTTTTATAAAATCTTCAAGAGTATTTACTTTGCCATTCCCTCTGTCGTAATGTATTTCTGAGCATGGTCCACAAGGTCCTTGACCGATTTCCCAAAAATTATCTTCTTTCCCTAATCTAAAAATACGTGATGGATCAATATCTGTAGATTTGCACCAAATATCATATGCTTCATCATCTTCTAAATAAATTGTTACATAAAGCTTATCCTTCGGTATTTGCAACACTTCTGTTACAAACTCCCAAGCCCAAGGAATAACTTCCTCCTTAAAATAATCTCCAAATGAAAAGTTACCAAGCATTTCAAAAAAAGTTCCATGTCTTGAAGTTTTGCCTACATTATCAATATCTCCTGTTCTTATGCATTTTTGACAGGTAGTAATTCTTTTACTGGGTGGGACTTGAAGTCCTGTAAAATAAGGCTTTAAAGGAGCCATACCTGCATTTATTAAAAGTAAGCTTTTATCACCTTGAGGTATAAGTGAAAAGCTAGATAACCTTAAATGATTTTTACTCTCAAAAAAACTTAAATATGCTTCTCTTACTTCGTTTAAACCCATTTTTTTCATATAAATTCCTCCATATTTATTTTAGTTTAAGTAAAATAAAAAAACTTTCAATTCCCAAAAGGGACGAAAGTTATCCGCGGTACCACCCTAATTATACAATTGTAGAACTTAGATTTACTACAAAATAATTGTATCACTTTAACATATATGACTCCGAGACTGCTTCAAAATATCCACCAAGAAGTTTTCACCACCCACTTCCTCTCTAAATGTACAGATAAATTTACTCCTTCTCATCATAGCCTTCATATATAATTCATAAAAATTATAAGTTAAAATTTTTCACATGTCAATATGTTGTAATGTAACCATAAAGTATTAACTAAATATATGGAAACTATTTTTCTAAAATAAATAGTAATTAAAATCTTCATAGAGTATTTTTATTATAACTCCAATTGGCACTGCTAAAACCATGCCTAAAAATCCGCCTACTTTACTGCCTATCAAAAGAAGTATGATAACTAACAGCGGATGCATATTTATACTGTCCCCTGTAATTTTAGGTGATATAATATCACCCTCTACTTGCTGTATAAAATAAAGACAAACTGCTGTCCATATTGCTGTTTTAACAGAAGACAAAAGCGCCACTAAAATTGCAGGAATTGCTCCAAATAATGGTCCAAAGTATGGAATAATATTAAACAATGCATTTAATAATGATAATAATATTGGAAAATCTACTTTTAAAATTATTAGGACAATAAATGTACATATTCCTATTATAGCACATAGAATAAACTGACTTATAATATATCGCCCCAGCATTTTGTCTATATCTTCTACTATCTTCTTAATTATACATCTGAAATTAGCTGGAAAAAACATAATCATTCTGTTAGCTATAATTTCACTATCTGCTAAAAAATAATATACTAAAATTGGAATAACAGCCAGAGAAAGCATATTTTCTCCTAGGCTGAAGGCTCCTGATAATATTTTGTTAAACAAATCTATAATCATCTTATTTGAATTGGAATATAGTGTATCTAATATTGCGTAAATTGTTTTATTATTGCTAAGTGGTTTTATTTTTAGATATAATCCATCAATAATTGTTTGTATTTTTCCAAAGGTATTACTAATATATAAACTTTCTTTAAAAATAGAAGGTATTATTATAACAAAAGTCCCAAGGAAAAGTACTATAAAAATAACTAATACTAAAACGGCCGATAATTTTCTACTTATACCCTTTTCTACTAGTATTTTTATTAATGGCCTAATTGAATAAGCTATTATAAAAGAGATAAATATTAAATAATACACCTCTTTTAGAATTGGACTTTTAAGCGAAATGTATATAATTGTAAAAAGTATTATAAGTACTAATAAATATCTATATATCTTTTTCATAACATCCAACTTCCGTAAACAATTTATGTGGAACACTCACAAAATCAATATTACTTTTATCTTTATAATACAGCATGTTTTTCTCACCCAATATTAGACTATTTGTAAGCAAAATTTTCTTTCCAGAAATAATATTTTTGATTAATCCAGTAGATACTATAATACCATGAATTTTAAATGTAAACTCATGAAACAATATATCTTCAGTTATTCCTATAACATCTCCATATTTATTTATAATATCCATATCTTTAATGTTTGAAAATTTAAGATATGATTCTTTATTCCATCCTCTTATAACCATTGATTTATTAAAAGATATAATATTTTCTCTGAGTACATTTATGTTTTTTTGAAAAAGCCTGTAGGAAGAAACTACAACTCCATTAACTTCTCCATTGTGAAAATCTATTATTATATCCTTTACAAAACCTATTTTTTTACCGTGTATATCTATAACGTCCATTAAAATAAAATCCTTGCTTCTAAACATTTTTAACCTCAATTAATTCATAGATTTTAAAATATACCTATCTATATATTTTCCCCTAAAATAAAAAAATATAACCCTGTAAAGAGTTATATTTTTTATCTATTCTCCATGAACCTCTTCATGTATATCATTATGTTCTTTGTAATCCCAAGGTTCCAAACCTTTTGAAATTCTGTAATTGTTGATAGCCTTATGAATAGCTTCCTCTGCAAGAACTGAACAGTGCATTTTTACAGGTGGAAGACCATCAAGTGCTTCAGCAACAGCTTTATTTGTAAGCTTCCAAGCCTCTTCAATAGTTTTTCCTTTTATAAGCTCTGTTGCCATACTTGAAGAAGCTATAGCAGAACCACATCCAAAAGTTTTAAATTTTGCATCAACTACTATATTATTTTCTATTTTAAGATACACTTTCATTATGTCTCCACATTTAGCATTTCCAACTTCTCCAACACCATCAGCATCAACAATTTCTCCTACATTTCTTGGATTCATAAAATGATCCATAACTTTCTCGCTATACATTTCTTATTGTTCTCCTTTCTTTAAAAAGTCATCCCAAAGTGGAGACATTTCTCTAAGTCTAAAAACTACTTTTTCTACAGTTTCGATTACATAATCAACCTCTTCTTCTGTATTTTTGTCACCTAAGCTAAGTCTTAAAGATCCATGCGCAATTTCATGCGGAAGCCCAATAGCTAAAAGTACATGAGAAGGATCAAGAGAACCTGATGTACATGCACTACCGCTAGATGCACATATTCCCATACTATCTAAAAGAAGAAGTATAGCTTCACCTTCAATAAATTTAAAACATATATTAACATTTCCAGGAAGCCTTCCTTCCTTATATGGCCCATTTAACCTGGAATATGGTATCTTTAACAGTCCATTTATTAATCTATCTCTAAGTTTTATTAATCGCTCTGCATGTTTTTCCATATCAGCAGTTGCAAGCTCACAAGCTTTACCAAAACCTACTATTCCTGCAACATTTTCTGTTCCAGCTCTTCTTGCTCTTTCCTGTCCTCCACCATGTATCAAATTATCTATTTTTACTCCCCTTCTTATATAGAGAGCGCCAGTACCCTTTGGTCCATATATTTTATGAGCAGCCATTGACATTAAATCAATATTCATATCTTTAACATCTACTGGTATATTCCCAATTGCTTGCACAGCATCTGTATGAAATAATATTTTTCTATCCCTGCAAAGTTTACCGATTTCCTTTATAGGTTGAATAGTTCCGATTTCATTATTCGCAAACATAATTGATATCAAAATAGTCTTATCTGTAATAGCTTTTTTTAAATCTTCTATTTTAACAAAACCATATTCATCAACTGGCAGATATGTAACTTCAAATCCATTTTTCTGCAAGTATTCACATGCATGTAGTATAGCATGATGTTCTATTTTTGTAGTAATAATATGGTTACCTTTATTTTTATTTGCAAAAGCTACTCCTTTTAAAGCCCAATTATCAGCTTCAGAACCTCCACCAGTGAAATATATTTCATTGCTTTCAGCATTTATTGCTTTTGCCACTCTGTCTCTAGCTTTATCAATAGCTTTTTTAGTTTCTCTAGATAATGCATATATAGAAGACGGGTTTCCGAAGTGCTCAGTAAAATAAGGTAGCATTTCTTCCAAAACTTCAGGTTTAACAAAAGTTGTAGCAGCATAATCCATGTATATAGGTTTATTCATGTCCTTTCACTCCTTATTGGTTAGCAGAATTCATATTATTATAATCATCAAGAATATCCTGCAGCGTAGTAGACTTTGTAACGCTATCTATACTATTCTTAATTTTTGCCCACAGCAGTCGTGTAGCACAACAATCTACATTATTGCAGCTAGTTTCTTCTAAACAATTTGAAATTTCAATAGGTCCTTCAAGTATTTCCATAATTTCAGCTATGGTTATATCTTTAGGAGCTTTACTTAGCACATAGCCACCTTGTGCCCCTCTTATACTCTTAATTAAATTTGCTTTTCTTAATGGTGAAAATAACTGCTCAAGATAATATTCTGATATATTTTGTCTTTCAGATATATTTTTGATAGACACAGGAGCTCCTCCATAGTGGATAGCCAAATCTACCATAGCTTTTACACCATAACGTCCTTTTGTAGATAGTTTCATTAAATCACTCCTTCAAGTCGAAGTGTCTGACTATTGATTCAAAAATATAATAGCAAATCCGACTAATTTTGTCAACTATAATAAGAATAAATATACTGATGGATTTATTACTAAGTCTAGTTTTAAACTAAGTTTACTCCTTCTAATCTTAATAGTTTTTTCTTTATATCTATTCTTGTACCAGCATATCCAACCAATCTTTTATCTTTACCAATTACTCTGTGACAAGGAATGATAATAGGCAAAGGATTAGCTCTATTTGCTTGACCTACTGCACGCACTGCTTTTGGGTTTCCAATAGTTTTTGCTATACTGGAATAACTCACAACTTCTCCATAAGGTATGTCTATTAAAGCCTCCCATACTTTTTTACGAAATTCTGTACCTTCAATAGAAAGTTTTAAATGAAAATACTTTCTTTTTCCTGAAAAATATTCATCTAATTGTTTTATAACTTCAAAACAGGCATTATAGTCTCTTTTTATAGATTTATCTACAATAAATTTCAACCAATTCTCTTTTATAAGTTCTATTCTATTAACTCCAGCTGCATCCACAACTACAAATATTTCACCTAAAGGTGAGTTGTAACTATCATAATAAATCAATACAAATTCCTCCATATTAATTTTAGATATTAACTTTTTGAATTATATCCTTTCAACATGTTTTTCATACAAAGACTATTACCTTAAATCATTTCCCAGGAAATTACATATATACAAGGAATATGCTATCATCATAAAATTAATATATTGGGAATTTAATACAAATTTCATTTACTCTTTTCTTTACTTCTTCAATATTTATACCTCTATTTTCAATAACATAATTGATAAGGTACGCTATCTCCTTCATCTCTTCTTCTTTAAATCCCCTTGTAGTAACGGCTGCAGTACCTATTCTTATTCCGCTTGTAATAAAAGGACTTTGAGTTTCAAAAGGTATAGTATTTTTATTTACTGTTATCCTTGCTTCATCTAATAATTTTTCTGCTTCTTTTCCAGTTATATTTTTATTTGTTAAGTCTAACAATAAAAGATGATTATCAGTACCTCCAGATACTAGTCTAAAGCCATAATTTTTAAGTTCTTCTCCAAGAACCTTTGCATTTATGATAACCTGATTTATGTAAGATTTAAATTCTTCCTTGGAAGCTTCCTCAAAACATACAGCTTTTGCAGCAATAATATGCATAAGAGGTCCTCCTTGCATGCCTGGGAAAATAGCTTTATCTACATCCTTTGCATATTTTTCTCTACAAAGAATAGCCCCTCCTCTTGGTCCCCTTAATGTTTTATGAGTTGTAGTTGTAACGAAATCCGCATATGGAACTGGCGAAGGATGAATTCCTGTAGCTACGAGACCAGCTATATGAGCCATATCTACCATAAAATAAGCTCCTACTTCATCACATATTTCCCTAAACTTTTTAAAATCTATAACTCTTGGGTAAGCACTTGCACCAGCTACAATCATTTTAGGCCTGTATTCAAGAGCTTGTTTTCTTACTTCTTCGTAATCAATCTGTTCAGAATCTTTATTTACACCATAAGAAATAAAATTGAAAAGTTTTCCTGAGAAATTTACAGGACTTCCATGAGTTAGATGCCCACCATGACTTAAATTCATACCTAAGACAGTATCACCAGGGTTTAAAACTGCAAAATATACAGCCATATTAGCCTGTGAACCTGAATGTGGCTGAACATTTGCGTGCTCTGCCTTAAATAATTTTTTCATTCTTTCTCTTGCTAAATTTTCTATTTCATCAACTATTTCACAACCGCCGTAATACCTTTTGCCTGGATAACCTTCCGCATATTTATTTGTTAATTGAGAACCCATTGCCTCCATTACTGCTTTACTAGTAAAGTTTTCAGAAGCTATAAGCTCTATATTGTTTTCCTGCCTTTCTATCTCCGACTGCATAATACTAAATACTGCATTATCCACATTTTTAAGATTTTCAAAGTTCATATAAATCACTCCTTTGTTTAATATTATATTTAATATTTTATTTAAATAAATTATAAAACTGATTTTGACAATATTCAATGAAAAAAGTAAAATTTCATTATTGTCGCAATTTTCCGATATATTCTAATAAAAAATTTTTATGCTATAATTATTTAGTATTATTAGTTTTTCTTGAATTAATTTATTAAATTATACAAACTTATTAAAAGGTGGTACTCATGAATATCAACAATGTAATAAACTTGGCATCCAAAGCTGGACAAATAATACTAGAAAGCGGCGGAGAAACTTATAGGGTAGAAGAAACTATAATAAGAATTTGCAATGCTTACGGACTAGTTAGTGCAGAGAGTTTCGTAACTCCTACGGTAATCATGATATCCGCTACAGATATTAATGGTCGTATTATTTCTCACGTTAAAAGAATAAAAACTCGAACTGTGGACTTGGAGAAAATATCTAGAGTAAATGATTTATCAAGAAATATATGCCCTTCTAATCTTTCAGTAGATTTCGTAAATGAAGAGCTTAGAAAAATATCAGAGACACCAAGATATGGAATAAAAACCACTCTATTTTTTTCTGCCGTAGGTGCTTCTTTCTTCACCTTGCTATTTGGTGGAGATTTAAATGACTTTATAGTTTCCTTTTTTATAGGAATAATTATAAAATGGTTATCAATATTGCTTAATAACATTAATATTAATGAATTTTTTACAAATGCTCTTGGAGGAGCAATAGCTGCTATTTTAGCATTAGTATCAGTAGAATTACACTTAGCCACTAATGTGGATAAAATAATAATAGGTTCTATAATGCTCCTTGTTCCTGGTCTTGCAATAACAAATGCTATTCGTGATACAATTGCAGGAGATTTAATAGCAGGTGTATCACGAGGAATAGAAGCATTTTTAATTGCTATAGCTATTGCAGTTGGTTCTGGTATTATATTGAAAATTTGGTTTGATTATTTTGGAATTTTAATTGGGGGTATTTTATAATATGTTACTAAAATCCTTATACTCTTTTCTTGCTACTTTATCCTTTGGAGTATTATTTAATATAAAAGGTAAAAATTTATTGTTTGCCTCCCTAGGTGGAAGCCTGACTTGGTATATTTACTTAGCTGTATTAAATTATTCAAACTATAACCTCTTTGCTTTATTTGCCTCTTCACTATTTGCTGGAATATATTCTGAAATTTTTGCTCGTATTTTAAAATCTCCAGTTACAACATTTTCCGTATGCTCAATAATTACCCTTGTTCCTGGTGGAGGCATGTATTATACTATGCTTCAGTCAGTTCAAGGAAATATAAATATGTTTTTAAGCACAGGATTAGACACTATTTCTAGTGCAGGTGCTATAGCAGTAGGTATATTATTAGCATCTTCCATTACAAAAGTAATAGTTTTTATACATAGAATCAGAAAAACTTCTAGACAAAACTAGAAGTTTTATTTAATAAACATTAAAAGTGCTTCCATTAATCCATCTAGCTTACCATTTCCTTCACTACATCCAATGCAATCCTTTGCGTAATTCTCTAAAACTATGCCCCCTACTTTGTTAAGTGCAGCTCTTATTGCAGCTATTTGTATAAGTACATCTTTGCAATTGGCACCTGTTTCAATCATCTTCTCTATTCCCTTAACCTGTCCTTCTATTCTTCTTAATCTATTTTGCACATCTTTTCGTATTTCCATATCTTCACCCCGAAACAAATATTTTATTATTAAAATATAACTGCGCTCATAAAGAGCACAGCTATATAAAGCCGCTATTGTTCTGTGGCTGTTTTTATTGAAATACCTAATTCACCTAACTGGTTACTATCCACTATATTTGGTGCTTCAGTCATTGGGTCAAAAGCATTTTGATTTTTAGGAAAGGCTATAACATCTTTAATATTATCGGTACCGCTTAAGAACATAACTAATCTGTCAAAACCAAACGCTAAACCTCCATGTGGCGGTGGCCCATACTTAAATGCTTCAAGTAAAAACCCAAATCTTTCCCAAGCCTTCTCTTTTGTAAAGCCAAGTACCTTAAACATTTTTTCCTGAAGCTTAGAATCATGTATTCTTATACTTCCCCCGCCTAATTCTTCTCCATTAAGAACTATATCATAGGCCTTAGCTCTTACTTTTAACGGATCAGTATCAAGATATTGTATATCTTCATCCATTGGTGAAGTGAACGGATGATGTTCTGCTACATATCTCTTTTCTTCCTCGTCATAAGAAACTAAAGGAAACTCAGTAATCCAAACAAAATTAAATTCATTGCTGTCTTTTACAAGTTCTAGCTTCTTAGCAAGTTCAAGTCTTAATGCACCTAATGCTTGAAGTGTAATTTTATTAGTATCTGAAAGAATTAAAATTAAATCACCTTCTTTTACTTTCATTTTTTCCAAGATTTCTTTTAATTCCTCATCTTTCAAAAACTTAGTTATTGGAGATTTGATGCCCTCTTCTTTACATGCTATCCAAGCAAGTCCCTTGGCCTTATATCCTTTCACAAATTCTGTAAGTCTATCTAAGTCTTTTCTCCCCATATTAGCACAGTTATCTACTTTAATTGCTCTAACACTTCCACCATTTGAAAGAGCATCATTAAACACTTTAAATTCACTGTTTTTTAATATTTCACTTAAATCTACTATCTCCATTCCAAATCTAAGGTCCGGCTTATCGGAACCATATTTTTCCATAGCCTCTCTATAAGGCATTCTTTTAATTGGAGTTTCAACATCCACGTTTAATACTTCTTTAAATACTTTTTTTATAAGTCCTTCATTCATAGCAATAACATCATCTTGTTCAACAAAGCTCATTTCTATATCGACTTGAGTAAATTCAGGCTGTCTATTGGCTCTTAAATCCTCATCTCTAAAGCATTTTACTATCTGAAAGTATCTGTCAAAGCCTGACACCATTAATAATTGCTTAAATAACTGTGGAGATTGCGGAAGTGCATAAAACATTCCTGGATAATTTCTACTAGGTACAAGATAGTCTCTAGCTCCTTCTGGAGTACTTTTTGTAAGCGTAGGAGTCTCAATTTCTAAAAACCCATTATCATTAAAATAATCTCTAATAGCTTTTGCTGCTTTATGTCTTATCATTAATATTTTTTGCATGTCTGATCTTCTAAGATCTAAATATCTATACTTCATTCTTATATTTTCAGATGCATCTAAGTTTTCTTTTATATAAATAGGCGGTGTTTCAGACTCAGAAAATATTTTTATGTTGCTACCTTTAAGTTCAACCATTCCAGTAGGCAAATTCTCATTTGGAGATTCCCTTTCTACTATTTCACCTGTTACTGCAATACAATATTCCGACTTTAGTGTATCTGCTTTCTTAAAAGCTTCTTTGTTTATTTCTTCTCCAAATACAACCTGTAAAATTCCTGTTCTATCTCTTAAATCAACAAATATTAAACCTCCAAGATTTCTTTTTCTTTGAACCCATCCCATAACAGTAACTGTATTTCCTATATGAGATTTTCTCAATTCACCACACATAATAGTTCTCTTAAGCCCTGATAATGCTTCTCCCATTTTAATTCCTCCCTCTACACTTTACTCTAAAATTATCTTCTATGTTGTATTAATACAAAATGTTTAGAAGCTGTAATTTTTTTTCTATCATTTCGTCAATTCTATTAATATATTCTCTTACATCTTTAACATTTCCAAATCTTTCTATTCTATTTTCCTCTAAAAAAACTACTTTAGATACTGCATCTGCACCTACAGCTATTATTGTCTGTTTTTCTTCAATCATCTGTATATTATAAATCCCCTCTTTAAAAGGTTTTGCGTATCCTACATTTTCCATGTTACCAAACATATTTTTTTGCCTGTACATATAATAAGGTTTCATATCCAAATCTTTTGCTAATTGGAAGGTTCTTTCATACATTGAATTCATTTCCTCTTGCAAAAGATTTCCCAAATTTCTGTTATTTACGATATTTTCATGCAGTTTTGAAGCTCTCTTAATTGACAGTCCATGTACTGTAACACTATCTGGATTAAGTTTAAAAATACTTTCACAAGTATTTTCTATATCCTTAATCCCTTCTCCCAATAGTCCAACTATTATATCCATATTTATATTATTAAAGCCAAGGCTTCTTGCTTGATTAAACTTTTCAATAACTTCCTTAGAACAGTGATTTCTTCCAATTCTTTTTAAGGTTTCATCATTCATGGTTTGAGGATTTATACTAATTCTATTTACATTATAATTTCTCATAGTAAGAAACTTATTTTCAGATAAACTATCCGGTCTTCCACATTCTACCGTAAACTCCTCCACTCCCATTTCTAACACAAGATTATCAAAAATGCACTTCATAATATAATCAAAACATTTATCATCTACAGAAGTAGGAGTACCTCCTCCAAAATAAACGCACTGAACTTTTAGTTTTTTTTCTTTAATAAATCTGCTTATACTCCTTATTTCTTTCTCAAGTGCTTGTAAGTATGGATTAACTAAATTTATGCAGCTTGCTATAGGATTTGAGGCAAAAGAACAATAAAGACATCTTGTTGGACAAAAAGGCATTCCTATATATATACTTATAACATGTGAATCCTTATTTATAAATTTTTTTTCAAGAAGAGCTACATCATAACATAATTTAGCCTTATCTCTTCTCGTATTAAAACAATTATTATAATATTGTATAATTTCTTCTTCAGTCTTACCTTTTTCTAATAATCCCAAAGCAATTTTACTTGGTCTTATACCAATTAATGTTCCCCAAGGCAAATCTTTCCCTGTTTTGGATTTCAAAAATTTAAAAACTGCAAGCTTGATATTTTCTTTAGTTTTAATTTCAGCCCTCTTTATAAACTCCAATCTAAAATTGTCATCTGAAACCTCAATAATATTTCCTTTATCTGAAATACTAAAATCTGCGTCTTCTTCAACAAAACCAATATTTTCTAAATTATAAAAAAGATTAAAAATTTGATAAACATCATATCTAAATTTAAGATTATCTAAATGTATTTTTATCATATTTTCTCCTTAGTAATAAGTGAAAAAATTAAAATATACTTTAATTTTAAATAAATGGGTTATTTTCTCTTTCATATTTGATAGTAGTTTGTGGTCCATGGCCTGGAAAAACATTTATATCCTCATCTAAGACTAACAACTTGTTTTTTATACTATTTATTAATGTAAAAAAATCTCCACCAATTAAATCAGTTCTTCCAATAGATCGTAAAAACAAAGTATCACCTGTAAATATCTTATCTTCAACAAGATAACAAACCCCTCCAAGAGTATGGCCAGGAGTCTCTATTGCTTTTATTACCAGGTTTCCTACTTTAAATATGCTTTCTTCTGTTACATCAGTATTTAATATTACAGTCTCTCCTTTATATTTCAAAGGACCAAACATAAATTCCCCACTATTTATAAAATCACCATCATTTTTATGTATATGTGCAGAAACTTTAAATCTCTCTTTAAGTTGACCGACAGCACCAGTATGATCTGCGTGTCCGTGGGTTAACAGTATTAATTTTACATTTACTTGCAATTCATCAATATATTTTATTAATTCTTCTCCATCTCCACCCGGATCTATTACTGCACATTCCTTTGTAGACTCATCAATTAAAATATAACAGTTAGCTGCATAACTCCCAACAGGTATTCTTTTAACTTGCATAATCACACCTCAAATTAAAATATTCTCTTACTATCTAGAATAATGGTTACTGGACCATCATTTTCTATAAAAACATTCATATTGGCTCCAAAGATACCAGTTTCAACCTTACTTAATATTTTTTTGCACTCATTAACAAATTCACTATAAAGTTGTTCTGCCTGTATTCCAGAAAGTGCTTCCATAAAATTTGGTCTTCTACCTTTTCTACAATCTCCATACAAAGTAAATTGGGAAACCACAAGCAGTTCCCCACCTACTTCTAAAAGAGACTTATTAAGTTTTCCAGCTTCATCTTCAAATATTCTTAAATTTAATATTTTATCTTTTAAGTATTGTATATCTTGTAAAGTATCGCTTTTTGATATACCAAGAAGCACATTTATACCTTTACCGATACTTCCTGTTACATTTCCATCAACAACTACCTTTGAGGATTTTACTCTTTGAACTACAGCCCTCAATTTAATCACTCCTGTTAAGACTTTGTCCTGTATATCTCCATCACACCTTGAAGCTTCTTTACTTTTTTCATTAAGTCCTTTAAATGTTCTATATCAGAAATTTTTAACTTAATATTAATTACAGCTATATTATTCTTAATTGTCTTAGCATTTACAGCACATAAATGAGTTTTTGCCTCAATAATAAGTTCCATAATTTCCGCTAAAAGACCTTCTCTATCTTCAGCTCTTACTTGTATTTCAGTAATATAATCTGTTCCTTTAGCTGTTCCCCAACTTACATCTACAATTTTATTTTCAGTATCTTGAAGCAAAACAGCAACATTTTTACAATCCTGCCTGTGTATAGATACTCCTCTTCCTTTAGTTATATAACCAATAATCTCATCACCTGGCACTGGATTACAGCATTTTGCAAATCTCACTAAAATATTGCTTATACCTTTTACTATCACACCTGGATTATTATTTTTGCTTCCCCTGACGTTATCAGAGTTTTTAGCTATTGTCTTATTTATCTGCTCTTCCAAAACTTTATTGTTTTGAGGTTCTATCTTGTTCCCCTTTAAATAACCGTCTTTGAGTTTAGATACAACCGTTGAAGCCATTATATCTCCAACAGCAACTGAAGCAAATATATCCTCCAAACTATTCATATTGTAACGCTTTAAAAGCTGTTCAACAGCTTCTCCCTTTGCTATTTCCCCAAAGTTATATCCTTGCTTCTTAGTTTCTTTTTCTAATAAGTCTCTGCCTTTTATTATGTTTTCTTCTTTTTTAGCCCTCTTAAACCAAGCTCTTATTTTACTTTTTGCTTGATTACTTTTAGCTATATTCAACCAATCAATGCTAGGACCTTTAGCAACAGAAGAAGTAACAATTTCTACAATTTCACCTGTTTTTAAATTATAATCAAGTGGAACCATTCGCCCGTTAACCTTAGCTCCAATACATCTGTTTCCTATATCCGTATGGATACGATAAGCAAAATCAATAGGAGTTGCTTCACTTGGAAGATTTATAACCGAACCTTTAGGTGTAAAAACATAAACCTCATCTGAAAAAAGATCAATCTTAAATCCTTCCATAAATTCTTCCGCATCAGAAGTATCTCTTTGCCATTCTAGTATTTCTCTAAGCCATGATAACTTAGAATCAAGTGTTCCGTCTGCTCCAGAAGCTCCTTCTTTATATTTCCAATGAGCCGCTATACCATATTCAGCAGTTTTATGCATTTCAAAAGTTCTAATCTGTATTTCGAAAGGTTTTCCTTGCAGCCCTATTACTGTAGAGTGAAGAGATTGATACATATTTGGCTTTGGCATAGCTATATAATCTTTAAATCTGCCAGGTATAGGTTTATACATAGTATGAACTATACCTAATGCTGCATAGCAGTCTCTAACACTATTTACTAGTATTCTTATTGCTGTTAAATCAAAGATTTGATCAATAGATTTATTCTTGTTAACCATTTTTCTATATATACTATAAAAGTGTTTAGGTCTGCCTTCAATATCTGAAGTTATACCAGCCTTTAACAAGTTTTCACTTAATTCTTTTGTTATTTCTGCAATATTTGCTTCTCGTTCTACTCTCTTTTCAGCAATTTTTTGAACTAAATCATAATATTCATTTGGTTTAGTATATCTAAAAGCTAAATCTTCTAGCTCCCATTTTATCTTTGAGATACCTAATCTATGAGCCAAAGGTGCATAAATATCAAAGGTCTCCTTTGCGGTTTGTTTTTGCTTTTCAACAGGTCTGTATTTAAGAGTCCTCATATTATGAAGCCTGTCAGCAAGCTTTATAAGAATTACTCTTACGTCTTTCGCCATAGCAAGCAGCATTTTTCTTACATTTTCAGCCTGCTGTTCTTCCTTAGTTTTAAACTGAATTTTGTCTAATTTCGTTACTCCCTGAACTAAATCCGCAACTTCCGCATTAAATTCTCTAACTATATCTTCATAAGTATAAGGAGTATCTTCTATTACATCATGGAGTAATCCCGCTGCTATTGTATTTGTGTCTAAACCCATATCTGCTATAATACAGGAAACCTCTACAGGATGAATTATGTAAGGTTCTCCTGATTCTCTTTTTTGATCCTTATGTGCATCAAATGCTAAATTATAGGCCTTTGTTATAAATTCTTTATTAACATTATTACAATTTTTATCAATTTTATCCATTAACTTGGTAAGCATTTGGGCTACTCTCCTAAAATCAAAGGCTGGTTGATTAAACCAGCCGTTATTTTTTATAAATATTATATAATATCATGTAGAATTTTGCAATTTAAAATTTAGACGTATTATAAAACTAAATATCGTATTGTACAAGTGACATTATATCATAACCTTGTAATTTTTCTCTTCCTTTCAATTCTGTTAGTTCAATGACAAAATTCATTGATACAACTTCTCCGCCTATCTTCTCAACTAATTTTGCAACTGAAGCTATAGTTCCTCCTGTTGCCAATAAATCATCAACAATTGCAATTCTCTGGCCAGGCAAAATAGCATCCTTGTGAATTTCTAATTCATCACTACCATACTCAAGATCGTAACTAACCCCTATAGTGTGAAAAGGTAATTTCCCTTTTTTTCTAACTGGTACAAAACCTGCTCCTAATGCATAAGCTACCGGAGCACCAAATAAAAAACCTCTCGCCTCGGGCCCTACTATCAAATCAATTTTTTTATTTTTTAAATCTTCAGCTATTGCATCTACTGTATATTTAAGCACGTCTTTATCTTGAAGCAGTGTAGTTACATCTTTAAAACTTATTCCTTGCTTTGGAAAATCTTCAATAATTCTTATTTTTTCTTTTAAGTTCAATTCTGTTTCCCCCTTAATTTTGTATTATTAGTATATTCAAAATACATAGGTAGTTATAATTGTGTTAAACGAACAATATGCACTTTAGTAATATTTATATCCGTTATTTTTAGAAACACTATTATATTATATATTAATTATTCGCATATGTTCAAGTTTTTATAACAACTTTTAATAAAAAACCTCGGAAACATTCCAAGGTTTGAAATATTCCGAGGTTTTTTATTATGCATGACTAACTGCCTTAAGCTTCTTTGCTCTATTTTTAAATATAACCCAGAAAGGTGTAGCTATAAAAACAGAAGAGTAAGTACCAGAAATTACCCCAACTAATAACGGAATAGTAAATTCCCTTACAGTTGGTACAAAATAATATACTGATACTAATGTAATTATTACAGCCATACCTGTATTAATAGATCTTGCCATAGTCTGAGTCATACTTGCATTAGCAAGTGCAGTATAATCTGATCTTTTCATATATTTTTGATTTTCTCTTATTCTATCAAAAACCACTATTGTATCATTTATTGAATATCCTATAATAGTAAGCATTGCTGCAACAAATGCTGAATTTACAGGAAGCTTTAGTATTGCATAGAAACCTAAAACTACAAGTACATCATGCACTAAAGATAAAAGTGCTGCAGCACCGAACTTAAATTCAAATCTTACTCCAATATATATGAGCATACCTACAATCGCAATAGTTAATGCAATTAATGCTTTTTGCTTTAACTCTGAACCTATGGAGGCACCTATAGTTTCCTGTGAAAATAAAGCTGAGTCCTGCAAATTATACTTCTGCTTAAGCTCTGCAAACATAGATGCTACATTCTCTCCCGTTATATCCTTGCTCCTAATCTCAAGCTCTGGTAAGCTTTTACCTTCAACTGTAGCAAAATTTGTTTGTGCATCTGGTGCATATTTAAGGATAATAGTATCTAACTCTTTTTTGTCAACTTCTTTGCCTAAATCAATTTTTATAATCGTTCCACCTGCAAAATCCAATCCAAACTGCAATCCATTTTTAACCAAAGAAACCATTCCTATAATTATTACAACTGCTGAAATTAAAAACCACAGCTTAGTTTTCTCTATTATCTTTAGCATAATACCTTACCTCCTAACTACATTTCTTACACCGAAGGTTCCTATGGTGATTTTATTTAATATTCCCATTTTAGCAGCTAATTTAATTAAAAATCTTGATACAGTAATTGCTGTAAACATACTTAATAAAACACCTATAATAAGCGTTAGAGCAAAACCTTTTACAGCACCTGATCCAAGGTAGTAAAGTATTATACCTGATATTACTGTTGTTATATTTGAGTCTAATACAGAAGTCATAGCACGATGAAATCCTGCATCAATTACTGATTTTATACTTTTACCAGTTATTAACTCTTCTTTCATCCTTTCAAATATTAGTACATTAGCATCTAGTGCCATACCAGCAGATATCAAGAATGCTGCTATACCTGATAATGTAAGTGTAGCACCAATTGAAGAATAAACTATAAGAAGAAGAACCATATATAAAACTAAAGCTAAACAAGCTATTAGACCAGGTACTCTATAATAAAGCACCATAAATAAGAAAATAAATATTAAAGCTATTACTCCGGCCTTTATACTCTGTGCCATAGCGTTTGCTCCCAAAGTTGGTCCTACAACCTTAACAGAAGCTGTTTTCACAGTAAGTGGAAGTGCACCTGACTTTATTATGCTTGCTAATCTTTTCGCTTCAGCCAAATCCTTGCTTCCAGTTATTACAGCTTTTCCATCATTAATAACCGCTTGAACTGTTGGGTTACTAATCATGTCTTCATCCATATATATAGCTATTTGCTGATTTAAAAACTTTTGAGTTGCATCTGCAAATTTTTTAGCTCCTGCATCATTTAATTCTAATCCTACAATTGGTGCGCCTGTTTGCTGATCAACCTGTGTAGTAGCATCTTTAACATCACTTCCAGTTAATATTTCGCTATTATCAGGACCAACAAATTTTAACTTACCAGTTTTACCTACAGTATCAATAACCTCTTTAGTGTCGAATCTATCAGGAATATCTATTCTTATTCTCTTAGATCCCTCCTGTTGAATAGTAGTTTCGCTTACCCCCATCTTATTAACTCTCATAGATAAAAGCTCTAGGGTTCTGTCTATATCTTCTCTTTTAATGTTGCTTTCTTGTATTTCCATTACTAAAGAAATACCACCTTTTAAGTCTAGTCCTCTTTTAACAGTTTCAGAAAATGGTCTGATTCTATAATCTCCAATCGTTAAACCATAAGCTCCACTATAGGCTAAAAAAGCTATTACTAGTATAATAACTAAAAATAATGCCGTACTTTTTACTTTAGTTTTCATTTTTATCCCCCTCTGCATATTTCATAGAGTTAATTATATTACTTTTAAAAAACTGTGTCAACTTTAGGCATTTATGTTATTATTTTTCCATAATTTTAGATTTTAATGCAATTGCACACTCAATTCGTTTTTTCTGCATTTCACAGCCTAACTCATAAGGAATATGAATATCTCCATTAAAATTAAAATTATTTGCCTGACAACCTCCGCTGCAGTAGAATCTTGCCCAGCATTCTCTGCAAATTGGCTTGTTATATATATGAGCTTTTTTAAATGTTTCTGATATTTCCATATCTATATTTCCATCAAAAACAGTACCCATTTTATAGGCTTCATTTCCTACAAACTGATGACATGGATAAATGTCTCCATCTGGAGTAACCGCAACATATTCATGTCCAGCACCACAGCCCGATATTCTTTTATAAACGCAAGGTCCGCCCTGTAAATCTATATTAAAGTGGTAAAATTTAAAAGGTCTGCCTTCTTCATTCATTTTCAATAGTTCATAATAAATCTTATCGTATTGTTCAAATATTACAGGTAAATCTTCCTTTCTTAAAGAAAGCTCATGCTCATCTGGAAGAACGACTGGCTCTACAGACACTTCATTAAAACCTAAATCTGCCAAGTGCTTCACATCTTCATAAAAATCAGTATTATCTCTTGTAAAAGTACCTCTTACATAATACTGTTTTGACTTATCTCTTTTTTCAACCATCGCTTTGATTTTAGGCAGTATCCTTTCATAGCTGCCACTTCCATCGACTCTTACCCTCACATTATCATTTACAGCTTTTCTTCCATCTATGCTTAATACTATGTTTCCCATCTGCTTATCTATATATTCTATTATTTCATCATTAAGTAAAGTAGCATTTGTAGTCATAGTAAATCTGATTGTTTTATTATGTATTTTTTCTTGTTCTCTTGCATAATCTATTATTTCTTTAATCGTTTCAAATGCTAATAGTGGTTCTCCACCAAAAAGATCAATCTCAATATTCTTTCTAGGACCTGAATTATTGATAACAAAATCTATAGCTTTTTTCCCTACCTCAATACTCATAAGCTTTCTGCACCCTTTATATTCGCCTTCATCGGCAAAACAATACTTGCATTTTAAATTGCAGTCATGAGCTACATTTAGGCAAAGAGCTTTAATAAAAGATTTTGATTTATCATTCAAAGCTATATCTTCATATAAATCTTCTGTATATAACATCCCTTCCTTAACAAGCTGCACCAATTCTTCATACGCTTCTTCTATTTCGGTAGCCTCATACTTATCTCTATATTTTTCTTTAAGTTCTTCCAAACTCTTTAATTCATTGTCATCTAAAAGATCAAAAACTAACTCATCAATTAAATGTACAACTCCTGAATTTACATCAACTACATAACGTTCATTACCTTGAATAAATTTATGAATTAGTGACAATTTATTTCTCCTCCCATCAATCAATGCCAAATATATGTAACTATGTTCTTATAAATTTAAAGCAGTAACCTTGAGTTACTGCTTAAGAATATATTAATTTTCACAAGCTAAATTAGCAACTGTGCAGGAAGTTTTGCATGCTGACTGACAAGAATTAGCACATTCTTTGCATCCTGGTTTCTTTAAGCTATCTTTAATATTAGATTTGTTAACTGTTGTGATATGTTTCATCCTAATTCCTCCATTTCTAAAGCTTTCCACAAAATTATAGCATAAATCACCAATAAAATAAAGTATTTTATAGATTTATTCCCAGCATTCCAGATAGTGTACCTGTAACTAATGCTAAAAGTATTCTCCAAATATCTTTTACAGCAAATCCATCCTTTCCTAAAATAATGGCTGTAACATATAGAATTAATATGTATACTAGAGATACTAAAATGCCAACCAACCATCCTTTATTGTTTATTTTTCTAGTTGCATAAATGCAGCCATAAATCACACTAACCATGGTTGTTATTAAAATACATAGAGATAATATATTGTCCCCAATGCTGCCGTAGGTTTGTACAAGTGCTAGGATGAATGCAAAAATCAATGTGATTATACACCCTCTTAGAACACCTTTTCCTATGTAAATGTAGTTCTTTTTAAGTTCCTCCAAATATGGCACCTCCATAAAATTATTTAGAATAAAAAACATCCCTTTTCTAATATTATGTATGTAGAAAAAGGATGTTTTATGATTATTTTTCTTTACTATTTTTTTCTTCGCTATCAGCATTTAGAACATGAGAAATACCGTTTTTATCTAGTTTTATTCTCATTCTATCTGGTCCGGTTTCAAGTATAACGAATTTATCTTGTATATTAACAAGTTTACCTATTATACCTCCTCTAGTCATAACCTCATCATTTACTTTTAGACCATTAATCATAGCATTATATCTTTTTTTTCTTCTGCTTTCAGGAACAAAAATGAACAGATAAAAAAGTGCTATCATCAATATAAATGGCGTATAAGCTAATATATTTTGCATTATATCCCCCCTTTCTAATCTGGCCTATATTTATTAAATATAAATTTAAGCTTTTTCATTCCAATCTGATAATTTTTTATTTTTGAATTCTTCAAAATAATCCCCATCTATAGCTGCTCTTATTTCCTCCATAAGGTTGTTATAAAAATACAAATTATGCAAAACACAAAGCCTCATTGCAAGCATTTCCTTAGCCTTAAAAAGATGTCTAATATAGGCCCTTGAATAAGACCTGCAGGTAGGACACTGACAATGTTCATCTATAGGATTAGAATCCATCTCATACTTTACATTCATTATGTTTATTTTACCATATTTAGTAAATACATGTCCATGTCTTCCATTTCGTGCAGGCAAAACGCAATCGAAAAAGTCAACTCCTCTAGATACTGCTTCTAATATATTTTCAGGAGTACCAACCCCCATTAAATATATTGGCTTATCTTGAGGCAGATGCGGTACAACTGCATCTATTATTTTATACATTTCCTCATGAGTTTCTCCTACCGCTAATCCCCCTATTGCATACCCATCTAAATTCATTTTTGTTATAGTCTTAGCATGTTCTATTCTTATATCCTCATAAATTCCACCCTGATTTATTCCAAAAAGCATTTGCTTCTTATTTATTGTATCTGGAAGCGAATTCAGTCTATCTATTTCCTCCTTGCATCTAACAAGCCATCTGGTAGTTCTTTCTACTGATTGAATAACATATTCACGAGTAGAGGGATTAGGTATGCACTCATCGAATGCCATTGCAATAGTTGATGCTAAATTGCTTTGAATCTGCATGCTTTCCTCAGGTCCCATAAATATTTTTCTGCCATCTATATGAGAACTAAAGTAAACTCCTTCTTCTTTGATTTTTCTTATACTTGATAAGGAAAATACTTGAAATCCTCCTGAATCAGTAAGTATTGGTCTATCCCAATTCATAAATTTATGCAATCCGCCTAAATTCTTTACAACTTTATCTCCTGGACGCAGATGTAAATGATATGTATTGGACAGCTCAACCTGACATCCGATTTCTTTAAGATCCATTGAAGACACCGCACCTTTTATTGCAGCTAAAGTTCCAACATTCATAAACACAGGAGTTTGAATTACTCCATGTGGGGTATCAAACTGTCCTCTTCTTATCTTTCCAGTCTTTTTGAGTAATTTGTACAAGCTTTTCACATCCTTTTTATCTTCTGTTATTTCAAAAACATAGCATCACCAAAACTAAAAAATCTATATTTATTATTTACAGCTTCATTATATGCATTCATAATAATCTCTTTGCTTGAAAATGCACTTACTAACATAATAAGTGTAGATTCTGGAAGATGAAAATTTGTTATTAGAGCATCTACTATTTTAAATTTATACCCTGGATATATAAATATATCTGTCCATCCTGTTTGTTCTCTAACTCTTCCTTGTTCATCAGCTATAGTTTCCAAGGTTCTATTTGATGTAGTTCCTACTGCAATGACTCTTTTTCCACTTTCTTTCGTTTTATTTATGATTTCTGCAGTTTCTTTAGTCATAACGTAATACTCTGAATGCATTAAATGCTCTTCTACCTTTTCTGTTTTAACAGGCCTGAAAGTTCCAAGCCCAACATGAAGAGTTACAAATACTATATTTATTCCTTTTTTCTTTATTCTTTCTAAAAGTTCATCTGTAAAATGCAGCCCAGCAGTTGGAGCGGCAGCAGAACCAATCTCTTTAGAATAAACTGTTTGATATCTTTCCCTATCTTCAAGTCTTTCTTTTATATATGGAGGAAGAGGCATCTGCCCTAGTCTATCCAGAACTTCTTCAAAAATTCCTTCATAATCAAATCGTACGATTCTATTGCCTTCCTCACCCATTTCTGTAACTTCGGCTTTTAATTCCCCATTTCCAAAAACGAATTTTGACCCTATCTTTGCTCTTTTACCCGGTTTAACAAGTGTTTCCCAGCTATTTTTATCAATTCTTTTTAAAAGTAAAAACTCTATCTTGCCTCCAGAACCTTCTTTTTCACCAATAAGTCTAGCTGGCATAACTCTAGTATTATTTAAAACCAAGCAGTCCCCAGCATCTAAATAATTTATTATATCCTTAAATATTTTATGTTCTATTACTCCAGTGTTCTTATCTACCACCATAAGCCTTGACTCATCTCTTCTTTCCAAGGGATGCTGAGCTATAAGCTCTTCAGGTAGATGAAAATAAAAATCTTTAACATCCAAATATCTCACCTTCTTTTGTTATTATTGATAACTTACTTGCCATCGAATATAGTTAATTGGCCAATATTATTTTGTGTTCTGTTTCTTTTTAGATGGTTATAGGTTTTATCTGTTGCCATCCTTCCTCTAGGTGTTCTTATAATAAATCCCTTTTGAAGAAGATACGGTTCATATACATCCTCAATAGTATCAAGTTCTTCTCCAATAAAATAAGCTAATGTCTCGAGCCCTACAGGTCCTCCATTAAAATTATCTACTATAGCTTCCAATATCTTATTATCAATTCTATCGAACCCTTCACTGTCTACATCTAAAAGCTTTAAAGCAGCTCTTGCTACATCTAAATTAACAATTCCATTTCCCCTAACTTCACTATAATCTCTTACTCTTTTTAAAAGCCTGTTAGCTATTCTAGGAGTACCTCTTGAACGTCTAGCTATTTCAAAAGCTGCATCTTCCTCTATAGAAACACCTAATATTTGTGCTGAACGTATTATTATAGTCTTTAATTCATTATCCTCATAAAATTCCATAGGGCAAAGCACTCCAAACCTGTCTCTAAGAGGTGCAGTTAAGAGCCCTACTCTAGTTGTGGCTCCAAGCAAAGTAAATCTAGGCAAATCAATTCTTATAGACTTAGCCGATGCTCCTTTTCCTATAACTATATCTAGAGCATAATCCTCCATAGCAGGATACAATATTTCTTCTACTGTTCTATTTAACCTATGTATTTCATCTATAAACAAAACATCAAAATCGCTTAACCCAGTTAGTATAGCAGCCAAGTCTCCTGCCCTCTCTATAGCAGGTCCTGATGTTATCTTTAAGCTTCCATTCATTTCTTTTGCAATAATATTTGCAAGAGTAGTTTTTCCAAGTCCTGGTGGACCATATAAAAGTACATGATCCAAAGCTTCCTTTCTTTTTTTTGCTGCCTCAATAAATATATGCAGCTTCTCTTTTACTTTATTTTGGCCAATATATTCTCTAAGATTTTGAGGTCTTAGACTATACTCTATATCATTGTCTTCTTCAGTATTTAAAGCTGTAACAATTCTATTTTCCATAAATTATTCTCCTTAGCTCATAAGATGCTTTAAGCTATTTTTAATAATGCTCTCCACTGTATCATCTTTTGAAACTTTTTTCAATGCACTCTCTGCTTCTTTTTCGGAATAACCAAGAGCAAGTAGAGCTTCTAAAGCTTCTGATAAATTTTTGCTTATTTCTTTATGTTCTATAATATCTTTATTTTCAGTTATAAAATCATCATTTTTTAATTTATCTCTAAGTTCTAATATAATTCTTTGTGCAGTTTTTTTACCTATTCCTGGTGCCCTAGTAAGAGTTTTTTCATCTCCTGTTAAAATAGCATATTTTAAATTAGTTACGCTACTAATTGAAAGTAAGGATAATGAAGCTTTAGCTCCTACACCAGTAATACTGAGCAATAAATTAAACATATTTAATTCATCCCTTGTTAGAAAACCATAAAGTCCAATAAAATCCTCTCTAATTATTTGCTGAAGAAAAAGAGTAACTTTTTCATTAGTCTTTGGCATACTAGCAAGAGTAGTGCCTGATGTATATATTTTATACCCAATTCCATTATTATCTATAATAATATAATCTTTATTAACTCCTATGAATATACCTTTTATATATTCGTACACTAAATTCACACCCTTCAACTAACTGCTTTTCATAGTATGTCTATATATTTTGCATATCTTACTTTAATTTGTCAATTCATATATTACTTTATCATTTTTAAAAAATCAATACAATAAAAAAACTCAGGGCTATGAACTATATTCCCCAAGTTTTTCTTCTACTTCTTCTCTGCTATTAAATTGAAAATCTTTAGAACCATTAATTAAAAGGTTATAATCACCTTCTGTAGGAACTTGTATATCTGTTACATCGTTACTTTCATCTTCTATATACATGTTGCCATTTTCATCTGTTTTATAAATAGCAAAGCACCGTCCTTTTACACCCAATACATATTTATTTGGAGCATAGCTGTCAATCCTTTTAATTAAAATTACCTCTTTTGCAGACATACTTTCTACTATGTATCCTTGTTCTTCAAGATTCTCTTTACTTTTTCCTAAAAACTCTGAAACTTTAACTTCTTTAATATTTATATCTCCGCTTTTTTTATATTCGGTTTTCAATATAATTTTTGTATTAGATGAAATTTTATCTCCTAAAGTTAAATTTGATGTAGGCTTATCTACATTATTAACTTCGCTCACCTTAGCTTTCTTATTATCATTAAATTTATTAATGGCCCACTTGTAGCTATATATGAAAGAAACAAACAAAAAAGCTATAATTCCAATTGTAATTATAATATATTTTCTTTTAGACATGATATCCCTCCTTGACTGATATTATATCCAAAAGAATAAAAAATATTCAAATGTAGCATTATAAATTTTTATTATTTTCAATAAAATAAAAACACCAGGCTAAAACCTGGTTTTGCTTCATGTTATTAATGAGTAAGCCTATAAGCCGAGTTCTGTATTAAACAGTCATCTATCTAGGCCTATTGTTACCAATAGGCTCAAGCGACACACCCGAAGGCGGAGCGGGCAACTCCTTCATCTTAACGATGATGCCTTCCTATTCGGTCTTGCTCCAGGTGGGGTTTACATAGCCGCAAAGTCGCCATTGCGCTGGTGAGCTCTTACCTCGCCTTTCCACCCTTACCTGAGCAGAAGTAATCAGCTTTATAATCTAACTTCTGATTTCTAAACTCTAACATCTGCTCAGGCGGTATATCTCTGTTGCACTTTCCTTAGAGTCGCCTCCACTGGGGGTTACCCAGCACCCTGCCCTATGGAGCTCGGACTTTCCTCTCCTTGAACGCTAAATTATTAGCTTCAAGCAGCGACTGTCTGGCTTACTCAACGAATACAATAATATCATAGTTTAAAATTTAAATCAAATAAATCTTTATACCAATTTTAGAATAATAATAATAAAATAGTACTTTTTAATAATTAAATAAATTTATATGCAGGTTTACTATTTTCAGCTATAAATACAGAATTATTATAACCTAATTTTATTATTTTTTCCTGCAGAATTTCAGCCACTATCTTCATAGCAGGCCATTCAGTTTCAAAATGTCCTGCATCAATAATCCCTATACCTTCTTCTGAATACTCGCTAATATAATGGTAAGTAGTATCTCCGGTTATTATACAATCTGCACCTTGTTTTTTAGAAGCTTTAAAATAATCTTCTCCGCTACCGTTAATTATAGCTAATTTACTAATAAGCATTGATTCATCTCCTGCATATCTTAAATATTCAATTTGTAAAGCCTTCTTTACAGCACTGCATAGTTCCAGCAAACTAACTGGTTTATTAAGGGTTACTATTCTTCCTATGCCCTGATTATCAATATTATTACATGGATTAATATGTTCAATTATATCCCATTGTTTATATCCTAAAAGCTTTGTAATAATATCATTTAAGCCACCTCTTGTTATGTCTAAATTAGTGTGACAAGAGTAAAGATTTATATCGTTCTTAATAAGTTTTATAATTTTTCTTCCCTGTATTGTATCTGTTGTTATAGATTGCGGCTTTAAAAAAAGAAGCGGATGATGAGTAACTATTGTATTACACCCTTTTTCTATAGCTTCATCTATTATTTCCAAAGTACAGTCTAAAGCTACCAACACAGAAGTAACACTACTTTCTAAATCCCCAACCATTAGTCCAACATTATCATAACTTTCCTTTAGCTCTACAGGAGCAAAGTTTTCCATTAATTCTTTAATATGACTTACTTTTAACTTCATCGTTTAAGCAACCCCTCTAGACTTTTAATTTTTTCAATAGTTTCAGCTCTTTTTCTTTCAGAGTTTTCAGTGTACCCTGTTATATACTCTTTTATTTTATAGTATTTTTCTAGTTTATAGCTAATATACTCCTTTAATAACGGATGTTTTTTATCTATAAGCACTTTGCTTATTTCATAATATATAGGATTTAAATTTATAGGTTTTCTATCAAACTTTATCTTCATTATTTCATAAAATTTATTATCCTCTACGCATAATTCCTCATCAATTATTTTATACCCGCACTTATATATGTATTCTCTTAAAACTTCAGGATTTTGTACTGGCTGTAGTACACAATAATCAATGCTCTTAAACACATCAATTCCTTCTTCAATGATATCTCTTATAAGGTTGCCACCCATTCCAGCAATTATGGCACACTGCACTTCACTAGGTTTTATGGTAGAAAATCCTCCCCCTAATCTGCACTCAATTCTGTCTGATAAATTCTCAAGATATATATTTACTTTTGCCTTTTCCACAGGCCCTTTATTTATGTCTGTAGCTATAGCGCTTTCACAAATCTCATTTTTTATAAGATAAATTGGAATATATGCATGATCTGTTCCAATATCAGCAATCCTTGTACATTTTTCTACCATTGAAGCTACCTTCTTAAGTCTTAAACTAAGCTCCATAATTCCTCCTGATAAAAGTAAAATGTTGAATTTAAATTATTTAAATGCATAAAGTATCCTAAATTGTATTAGCAAAAATGATAATGCTATTACTAATGAAATATATATAAATTTTTTAGCAGATTTTATATCATATTTAGCATAAAAATGTGAGGCATAATACATACAAAATAATATTGCCATATTTAATACACCATAAATCATCTGATTAAAAGCAAATTGCTTTCCACTTCCATAATCTACAGGAATAAAAGATGAATCAAAATTAAGCGGCATTTTATCTGGAAGCTTTCTAGTCAGGTAAAGAACAAATGGATTAAGTGTTAATGTAGTAATAATAAGACTAACAATTATAAAAGGGATCATAAAATATTTATCTTTATATAAATGTACTTCTTCTTTCATTCTATATTCCCAATCCAAATTTCTAATACCCTTATTATTTAAAAACTCCTCAAATGCAAAATAATCTTCAGGTGACAGTGCATAATTTGTATCACCTGACTTAAGATACAATATTTTTTTACTTGAAGTTACATAAATATTAGTTGTTCCGATTTTTTTTATAAAAGATTTTCCAATTGCAAAACTATTAGTTATAATTCCAGATAGTTTTACCCCATTTATATTTCCACTGTTGATTTTATAACACTCAATTTGTTTTAATGAGATTTTAATTTTCCTTAGAAAACTAGAAATATATACGTTTTCATCATCTAAGATATACTTTATAGAAGAATAAAAAAGTATATAATATAATTGATAAACAGTAAAAATAACAAAAAGAAGCTTAAGCAAACTTGAAATCACATAGGAATTAACAAAAAAAACTCCCAGGATTATTAAAATATCATAAAATATTAACATAGCTAATAAATAATATACTCCTATTCCTTTTAAAGGTTTATAAACTACCATATTATCACCTCTTTATTAAGAATTATACCATAATAGTGTACAATTAAAACAGATTATTTTTAAAATATATCTATAAATATAAAAAAAGCACCAGTTTATCAGGTGCTTAATCTAAATAATCCTTTAATTTTTTGCTTCTGCTTGGATGCCTTAGCTTACGAAGAGCCTTTGCTTCAATTTGTCTAATTCTTTCTCTCGTAACATTAAATTCTTTTCCAACTTCTTCAAGAGTCCTTGCTCTACCGTCATCTAAACCAAATCTCAATCTCAGAACTTTTTCTTCTCTAGGTGTTAATGTATCCAACACATTTATAAGTTGTTCCTTTAACATAGTAAAAGCAGCTGCTTCTGCAGGTGCTGGCGCTTCATCATCAGGTATAAAATCACCTAAATGACTATCTTCTTCTTCACCTATAGGTGTTTCTAAAGATACAGGCTCTTGTGCTATCTTCATTATCTCTCTTACCTTATCAACAGGCATTTCCATTACCTTTGCTACTTCTTCAGGAAGAGGCTCTCTGCCAAGCTCTTGAAGAAGCTGCCTTGAAACCCTTATTAATTTATTTATTGTCTCAACCATATGTACTGGAATTCTTATTGTTCTAGCTTGATCAGCAATAGCTCTAGTAATTGCTTGCCTAATCCACCAAGTAGCATAAGTACTAAACTTAAAGCCCTTTCTGTAATCAAACTTTTCTACAGCTTTAATAAGTCCTAGATTCCCTTCTTGAATAAGATCAAGGAACAGCATTCCTCTTCCCACATATCTCTTTGCAATACTGACTACAAGTCTAAGATTTGCCTCTGCTAATTTCTTCTTAGCTGTTTGATCTCCAGCTTCTATCCTGTTAGCAAGTTCAATTTCTTCTTCAGGTGATAAAAGCGGTACCTTCCCAATTTCTTTTAAATACATCCTAACTGGATCATCAATTGCTATCCCTTCTGGAATTGATAAATCTAGATCTTCTTCGGGAACTTCAATATCCTGCATATCCCCAATAACATCTATGCCCATGTTCTCCAAAACTTCATATATCTTTTCTATCTGTTCTGGACTTAAATCTATTTCCTCTAACTCATCCATTATTTCTTTATAGGTTAAAGTGCCACTTTTTTTACCCTTTTCAATCAGCTTTTTCACTAATTGCATTTTTGCACTCTTATCTTTCATAATATTGCCTCCTTCCATAACACTTATAGTCTAGCTAACTCATTTTGAATATTAACCATATCTTGTGTTAATTTTAAAGAATCTTCAAATTGACCTTTTTCTTCATAAAACTTTATTTTTTTTCTTATATCTTTCATAGCTTCTTCCAATTTATATTTTTTAATCTCCTTAAAACAATCATCTATAAATTTAATAAAATCATCATTCTCATATAAAAGTTCCAATTCTAATAATGATATCCACTCCCTGGAACTATCTATGTCGTCACATTTAAGCTCTACTAATTTTTGTCTTTCGTTAAATTCAAAGTCTATATATTCATTAATTAACCTATAAATTTTTCTATGACTTTCCATTATCATCATATCTTCAGAAAAATTTTTAATTACATAATCATAAGCTTCCTTACGCATATTCATAAGTTTCAATATACTTCTTTCAGCCTTAATATATGCAGGCTCTAAATATAATTTTTGTCCAAAATTATCTACAGTATTTATATTTCCACTTTTATTTACATTTTTTTGTATTTCACCAGATATTAAGTCATATATTGCCTGTTCTTTTATTCCAGTTTCTTCTGCTATTTTTTTTATATATACATCTTTTTGCAGTGGATTTAAATCAGTAAGTATTAACGCTGCATTTTTAACATATCTTGCAAGCATTTCTGGATCATTAAAATTTGTTCCTTCTCCAATTTTTTTTATTTTATAATCTATAAGAGGAAGTGCTTTATTAATAAGTTTTATAAATTCTTCTCGTCCATTGCTTCTTATAAATTCATCAGGATCTTTTCCCTGTGGAACAGTTAAAACTCTAACGTCAAAACCTTCATTTTTTAATATTTCCAATCCTCTTAAAGTAGCATTCTGCCCTGCTGCATCTGCATCATATGATATTATAATTCTGTCAGCATATCTCTTTAAAAGTTTAGCTTGATTTGTTGTAAGTGCGGTACCTAAGGAAGCAACTACATTAGTGATGCCTTGTTGATGTAAAGAGATACAATCTAAATAACCCTCTACTATTATCAACATTCTATCTTTTAAATTGTTTATAGCAAAATTCAAACCATAAAGGTTGATACCTTTTTTAAATATATTGCTTTCAGGCGAATTTAAATATTTAGGCTTAGAATCATCTAACACCCTCCCACCAAAACCTATAACTTTACCCCTATGGTCAAACACAGGAAACATAACTCTGTTTCTAAATCTGTCATAAAAAGAATCCTTTTGACTTTTAATTATTAGTCCAACATTAAGCATATCTAATTCAGTATATCCTTTACGTTTTAAAAAATTCATCAGGTTGTTCCAACTATCTGGAGCATAACCCAATCCAAATTTTCTTATAGTAGCTTCAGATATACCTCGACCTAAAAAATAAGACATAGCACTTTTATTGTTTTTTAGTTGAGAAAAAAAATATCTAGCTGCGTCAACATTTAATCTAAATAGTTTTTCATTAATATCTCTATTTTTTATACCTTCAGAATTTTCATCCTCTAGCTGGATATTTGCTCTTTCTGCAAGTAGCTTCACAGCCTCAATAAAATCCAAATTTTTGTATTTCATTACAAATGTGATCACATTTCCTGCTTCTCCACATCCAAAGCACTTAAAAATTTGTTTTTCTTGAGATACACTAAAAGAAGGGGTTTTTTCTTGATGAAAAGGGCAAAGCCCAGCATAATTTCTACCAGATCTTTTAAGCTTTACACTTTCTGATATTATATCTACAATATCATTGCTTTCCTTTATCTTTTGGATGATTTCTTCTGAGATTATCACTGAAATCCTCCCACCTAACTTTTATATATTCATGACAAGTTTTATTATATTCGACACAAATAACTATATTCCTTCTAAAAAATATATTTTTTTTAATTTTAAATAATATTTTAGTAATAATAATATTCTTTATAAAACTTAAAAATCCTTCTTTAACTTAACAAATATTATTTTACCCATAATATAACAAAAATTATTCCTTAATTTTTTAATATATAACAAATTTTGGTACATAAATACTATTAAATAAAAAAAGACAGTAATCATCACTCATTCCGGAAATATAATCAGCAACACCTTGATATAATCCTTCACTTTCAGCTATTTTCTTATAAAATTCAGGCATTTTTTCATGATTTTTTAAAAAATAACAAAATACCTGCTCTAAAACAAACTTAGCTTTATCTCTTTCAATTTTTAAAATTTCTCCTTTATATACATTTTCAAACATATAAGTTCTTAAATCATTAAGTGCATTACCTATATCCTCACTTAAAGAAACTTCTATAGTGCCATTTTCTATATTTTTTAAGGTAGTATATATACAATCTTTAACTAAAGTATCTATCCTTTTACTATGATTATTTCCAAGTAATTCTATAACATCTTTAGGAAGCTGTTCTTCGCTTAATAGGCCAGCTCTAATAGAATCATCAATATCATGATTCACATAAGCTATCTTATCACTGAACTTTACAACCTGACCCTCTAAAGTAAATGCTTTTTTAGACGAAGATGAAAAACCACTATGATGTAAAATTCCATCTAATACCTCTTCTGTTAGATTCAATCCTCGACCATATTTTTCTAATTTAGTAAGCACTCTTATACTATTTTCATTATGCTTAAACCCGTTGGGCAATAATTTATCTAATACATCTTCACCGTTATGAGCAAAAGCAACATGACCTATATCATGACCTAAAGCAATAGCTTCAATTAAATCTTCATTTAAGCCTATGCCCTTTCCTATAGTTTTAGCTATTTGAGCAACCTCTAATGTATGCGTTAATCTAGTCCTATAATGATCTCCTGAAGTTTTTATATATACTTGTGTTTTATGTTTTAATCTTCTAAAGGATTTACTATGTATTATTCTATCTCTATCAACCATAAAAGGTGTCCGTATCTCATCATTTTCTTCTTTAATCTTCCTACCCTTAGTATTATCTGAAAAAGCTGCTACATCTATTAATATTTTTCTTTCATAATATTGTATTTTTTCTCTTATCAACATAGTAAAATTCACCCCAATAATTTAATTCTATATATTTATGAAAATCCCTTTTTTTATTTAATATGTATATTACAAAAACTTTATTAATATCATAGTATTAAGATTGCTATTTAAGGAGTGTTATTATGCCCTATGAGGCTAAATCATATAATACAAATCTATTATCTGAAGAAAATATAAAAAAATACGTCCTTCCATACTATAATTTGGAAAATTACCAAGTTACTCAAATTAAATTTAAAGATACAGAAAAGCAAAGAGCTGTATATAAGGTAACTAATGTAGAAAACTCATATTGCTTAAAAAAAATATATTTTTCTATAGAGGAGCTTCTTTTTGTTTATTCAGCTGTAGAATGGCTTTATAGAAATGATATAAAAGTACCTAGAATATTACCTACAAAAAATAAAAGTCGTTTTGTAAACTTTGAAAACATGCTCTTTATTTTAACTCCTTGGGTTGAAGGTGAAAAATGTAGTTATGACAATTTAGAAAATGTACTTCAAGCTAGTATTAATTTAGCTAAAATACATAGTTGTACAAAAAACTTTAAACCTATCTCTGGAAGCAACTATCGGACAGGCTTTGAAAACCTATATAGTTCATTAAATAAACATTTTCAACAATTGCTTACATGTTCTAATCTTGCTTTCAAACATGGCGATAAATTTTCAAAAATTTTCTTACAGCATTTTGACTCAAATTTAATTTTAGCTCAAAAAGCTGCTAATATCGCATCTACTATAAACAATACTAACCTATTTATTAATTTATGTCATCTTGATTATGTAAATAAAAATATATTATTTGATAACTCGGGAAATATTTGGACAATAGATTTCGACAAATGTAAAATCGATTATAGAGTACACGATTTATCATATTTTTTGAGAAGATTATTAAAAAGAGACAATACTAAATGGGACTTGGAGCTTGCTATAAATTGTTTAAAACTATACGAAGATATATATCCACTTAATCTGGATGAATATAAAGCTATCCTTGTTTATCTGGCATTTCCACAAAAATTTTGGAAAATATCTAGAGATTACTATAACAATATAAATAAATGTAATAAAAATTCATTTATTACACTTTTGAATAAGAGTTGTTCTAAATCTGATTATCATCTTCAATTTATCGATGGTTTCACAAAGCATATAGAAAATAAGTTTCATACTTACATAATATAAAAAATCACCAGATTGCTCTGGTGATTTTTTATATTAAATAATTTCTTGGATTGGTGTTAGTATAGTTTTGTAGACACAATAACTCGAACAAATTAAAACAAAAATAGAGATAGAATGTGTCTACAAAATGGCAAGAAATCAATCAGTTAGTTTTCCTCAATATAGCTTATTCCCGGAATACACAGTCCTATAATAATTAAGCAGATGTTTAACTGCCACAAATTAGTCAATAATGCGAATAATATCTTAAACATAAAATCCCCAATTCCACTAATTAAGGCAAATTTACGGAAAGAAATTCTTTTTAATATTTTGGTGATAAATATATAACCTGATTTTGCAGCAAACTGCAATTAAAAAACTGCAAAAGCTACAAACTAGCCATAAAATATTTTACTGTTATGTTTTTTAATTCTATATTTTTTCCTTTATATATTTTAAGTGCTTTTTCATTTTTTGAAATTTATAATATAAAAATATTTGTTGGTTTCAATATATTAAGAGGAATGCTGTGTCAAAAAGTTTGCTTCTCCTTTTAATATATATACCTAATATTTTCCACAATGGTACACTTTATTATTTGGAATCGGCATCAATAACTTTTTTTGAACCCTCAGGTCGACTAAAGCGCTTCAAAAATGCCCATGCAGCACGGCTTTGATCATATACGGCACCATGAGGCATGTTTTTCATAAGTGTAAAGCAGACTCTTAGCTTACCCTCCATGTTATTGTATAAGAAAGTCTTGAAGCGGTCACCATCTGTATATTTGTTTTCTTTTGTGTAATAATTCTCGCCGTCAAGCATCCCATCTGGGATAAATTTCATAGGATTACGTTTTTCAGCTTCTCTAATCCTGCAATTGTTTACTTTAAGCATATTCTCCAGCAAGCTGTCCAAGTTATCCCATAAAGGTACTTTTTCATCATTATCGCCAGCATAAATAAAACATGGAAGTTCATAGCCCTTTGATAATATTTTTTCAAAACTGTCAATAAAAGGTGCATTCCATGGAGAAATTGCAGCAAAAAGCTCAGGATGGAGATTTGCTACCTGACGTGTTAACATACCACCGTTAGAAAAGCCAGTAAGATATACTCTTGTCTTATCTATTGAATATGTTTCATAAAGCTTATTGATAATATGTCCAAATACTTCACTATCACGTTCAGGCAGCCATATGTTTAGTGGTGAATCAGGCAGAACCAAAATAAATTCCTTAGTTTCATCCGCAAGTTTATCCCATCCGTTCTTCGTTGAAAAAATCCATGCTGGTTCTCCTCTGCCATGAACACTGAAGACAACAGGAAGTCCTGCAGCATCTTTTTTATTCATTCCCTCAGGAAGATAGGTGGAAAATTCGTACTTATTATTATTCACTATTACTGAGTCATGTGCATAACGCTCGGACTCATAAAAGGCAGACTTGCTAAGGTATGGCTTTAAAGTACCATCCGGAGCATTCTTCCACCGAATGAATTTATTGAAAAATTGGTTCATAACTTTCTTGGCAAGTGCCGGAACAGCCTCAAAATCCCCGACAGAAACTCTGATTTGAGCAGCTTCCTCGATTGAATTTTTATAAAGCTCTGTGCTTATGCCATCATATTCTAACATTTCAGCAGAAGCAGTGATTTGGTTACTCTTAGAAAAATATGCAAGGGCCTCTTTTGCAAAACTTTTATTCTGTACAAACATCCAAAGACAAACCGGGATATCGTGGTTTTTCTTATTATAGTCAGGACTTACGTTACTTACTAGCCAATGGTCTGAGGGGTTAAGCCCTGATGTATAATCACAGGGTACACCATTAATAAGAGCAACACCGGCAAAACGATTTGGAGTTGTAACAGTCACATTTCCTGCAAATACTGCACCCTCTTCATAGCCAACCAAATAGACAAGCGTTTCCCAACACCAGATTAATCCATCTCGTCCAGGTATAGTTACATCACTTTTTGATTTAAAATTTTTTCTGGTTTCATCATAAAATTCTGCAATCATTGAAGAGCTTTGCTTATACCAGCCATTTTTCGCAATTGGCATGACAAGAACTGCACCATCGTCTTCTGCCAGTTCAAGCCATCCTGAGTCCTTTGCAAATTTCTCCAAAGCCTCATATGAGCGAACAGCTCTATCAGGAGCACAAACATAAATTGTCTTTGCAGGAGTATATGAGTTTGCTTTTGTTGAAATATAATAAAACACTTCATATTTTTTTGAAATACTATTTTCCATTTTCTCACATCCAATCTATTTATTTTATCCCATTACTTGTCATACTAATTTTCGTTTTCTTCAAATATTCAAAGATGTACAGGTATCTCACAGTTCTTAATAGCGTAATCCTCATTAACAGTTTTGTCATTCACTATCTATACTGTCTCACTGCTTTAGAATAGTCATTTGTATACCATTAATCAAGACCCCCCTCACAAACATATGTAAAAATAATAACATTAATGTATCTGTATTCCTTTCACCCATTAACTTAAGGAGAGCCAGCAACAAGTATAGCCGCCAGCTCTTACTAACTATATTAAATTACATTGGGAATACTACCACAGCGCCAATTGCCAGACCAATAATCTGAATTAAGTACATCGGAATCGCGTACTTGAAGAACTGTGCAAGTTTGTAATTACCCATACCTAAAATCATTGCTGGCATTCCATCGATTGGCAGGAAACCACCACCCCAAGCAGAAACAGTAACTGCAGCAGCAAGACCTATCGGATTTAATCCAAGACTCATACAAGTTGCAATACCGATAGGAGCAAAGATCAATAAGGTACCGATGTTCGAACCAGTCAGTGTAGCACATGCACTAGTAAGCATACAGAACATTAGCACTAGTATGAATGGGCTAACACTGCCACCCATAGATTTTGCAATAGCTTTACCGACCATGGCTGTGAAACCGGTATTAGCAAGTCCATTAGCTACACCAATTACACTGGCCATCATAATTATCAATGGAGAAAAGAAATTATTGCGTGCCTCCTTAAAGTCAAACACATGAATCAAACAAAGTACAGCAGTTGCAACGCCTGGAAGAATATATGCGATTTCCCCCATACTGTTTGCACACATCATTCCAACAACAGAAGCTATAAATGCAATATATGTAACATTCTCTTTCCATAATGGTAATGTTGAAACCTGCACATTCTGCTTTTTCTCTACTTCAGTCTCTTTATCTTTATTAATATCGTAATCCGGAAGAATACGATAAGCAATCAATGTCCAGACTAAGAATGCGACTGACATAAATACAATCATGACAGAAAATTTTGCCATTGGAATAACGCCATTATATTTCGCACTTTTCAAAAGGGAGTTTGAAAATCCTAAAAAGAACGCAACATTGACCGGAATTAAAGCTCGTCCTGAAGCAAATCCTAATGGCATAAGTAATTTAGAATTTGGTAACTTCTTGTTATATGGAATGGTAGATGCAATTGTAAGAATCATTACATAATAACCAGTCATACCAGCCATTAAGCTGGCACCTAACATAACAACAATAATAAGTAGCACATATGCTGTAAAGCCGCCTTTTACTGCAAGGTTCGACATAACGGACTGAATTTTCTTCATAAGTCTGGTCTTCTGAAGCCCTGCCATAACTGCTAAGAATCCTGCTATCATAATTACATTTGTATCTATAAATCCTGCAAATGCATCCTTAATAGTAGAAACCCCAGTCAATACCATTAAACAAGCAGCCACTAATGGTGGTGCACCAAAAGCAAATTTATCGGACATAATCATACCAATCATAAGAATTACAATTGCAAGAGCGATAATCATTTGAAGTGTCATTTTTAACTTCCCCCTTTTTTATTCTTTTTTAATCCATAATTGATATTTTTGTCGCAAATGAAGTATTACAGACGATCCTTCAAAAATTGATAAGCAAATTGATCAACTCTTTCTCCCAGTGAAGGTCCATGTCCACCATAAGAACAGCAAATCATAGTTACATCAGCACCGACACCCAGTAAAGCGTGATATAATAACTCCGTATGCTCCGGGTCTACCAATGGATCATGTCCTCCATGTAATAAACATACCGGAACACAATCCTCTCTTACGTAAGTAATCGGACTGCATTTTTTTAGCAACTCCACATACTTCCAGTCAGGACTGGTAGTATCCTTCCTCTTTATCAAATCGGCAAGTGATTTGATATTACGTCCAGGTCCTACATAGCCAACGGCCAATGCCGGAATTGAATCTGCATTCCCGTTGCTAAGATTATCTACTTCAGTACCCGTCAGATCCTTAACCTGGCCATCCATAGCGTCTGCTTTTGCCACAACATCATAGCATAGGTCAGAAGGAGCATAAAAGATACTCGCTGCTTTTATTGTACTGTCATATTCCAAGTTACCTCCCACATCGCCTTCAATTTCAGGCTGATTTCCTCCAATAGAAAGCATAGCTGCCAAATGCCCACCGGCTGAATTTCCCAATGCACCGATGCGGTCAGGGTCAATATTATATTTTTTATAATTTGCTTTCAAGAAACGAACACATCCCTTTACATCATGGATGCAAGCTGGAAAAATACTCTGATGAATCAACCGATAGTCTGGGCAAACAATCGTATATCCTTCTTCTATTAGACGAACTAAATCACGACAGTATACTGCCTTTTGAGTCACCTGCTTATATTCTCCCCAACTCCAGCCACCGCCAAAAATATAGATGATGCAAGGACCTGGCTCAGTCTGATTTAAACTCTGATATATATCCATCTTCAAAGTGTAAGGCTGCCCGTTGTCCAAAATTACCTCAGCATATGTAACATTCTCAAAACGTGGCGCCTTCTCAGGCGGACATAAGGGTTTTACTTTTGGTGCAACATACATTATATAAAACCACCTTTCTTCAATACTTGTAATCGATTGCGAAATTCCGCATAGTAGGGTTAGAAAAACCTATAAAAGAAGTCTTGATATTTGCTAATTCCATCACTCTTATATTAGCATGTTATTCTACTCCTAATTTAAAAATAAAGCTATAAACTTTCAAACCTATAAATACTTGAACTCATTAGTTTTACTTTGTTAAGGTTACATCCTGTTCTGTGACAGTTTTATTGCACAATCCATTTCCAAATTATGATTGTTTATCATTTTCTGCTTTGCATAGAATCCCACCTATTTATTTGCAGGCGCAAGCCTGTTTATTCTTCTAGCATATATCAACCTCCTTGACTCCCGCCGGTCTGTAGAAACGTTTTAGAGAATTCGCAGAAAGATCTGTGAGGTAAATTGCATGCAGCAGAGCCTCCTGTAAAATCAATTTGCTGGTTTCATATGTTTAAATCCAAAAAAATCATTAACGTTTCCCACAGATCATGCACGCTTTTTCTCTTTACTTAACTATTGTACTAAAACTTAAAATTATGGTAAATAAAAACAGTTTAAATTATAGTTTAATTTTGAAACATTTAACAAATATATTGTATTTTTTTTTAGTATGATATAATATTTTTGTAGAATTGTTTTATTTTTAAACTCACACTACAAGGAGCGATAAAAAATGTCTTCTAAAATACATATTTTAGCCATTGCGCCTTATGCCAGCATGAAACCTTTGCTGGTTAAGCTTGCAGATGAGTACCCCAATATAGACCTAACAGTTACAGTAGGCGATTTAAAAAAAGGCGTAGAAATCGCACAAAATAATTTCCATGCCAAATATGATGTCATTGTCTCGCGAGGCGGTACTGCAAAATTAGTTCAACAATCCGTTTCACTGCCTGTAATTGAGATCACTACATCTGCCTATGATATTTTGCGCACACTTAAATTATCAGGTGCCGGTACAAGAAAAGTTGCAGTTGTTGGATTCTCAAATATTACAGAAGAGTTCATATCTTTAAAGGAGATGCTTCCTTATAAAATTGATGTGTTTACAATCGATTCAACAGAAAAGGCTGTTTCTGTTTTGTATCAATTAAAGAATGATAATTATTACACTATCCTTTGTGATATGATTACTTATACTACTGCAAGGGGGCTTGGCATGAATGCCTTTTTAATTACATCCGGAATTGAAAGTATTCGTGCTGCATTTAATACTGCTGTCCTATGTTGTAGTAACTACAGCTATCTCAGAGATGAAAATCATTTTCTAAGACAGCTAATTCAGGGCAAAGATGCCTGTACAGTGGTTTTCACAAGTGAAGGAAAGCTATTTTATTCTACACTTACCGAAAATGATACTGACATTTTGGATATATTACATGCAGAAATAAATGACGTGCTCACCACCGGAAAACGCCGCTTTGTGTTCAGACAAAACAATCTGCTTTATTCTATTCAGGCACAGCGAATAGTTTCGGACAAATCAGAATATGTGGCATTCTATTCTACAGCCACCAAAACACCACTGGCTGGAAACAAATGCGGTATTAATTACTTCAATCATAAAGAAGTAGAAAAAATATATTTTAATAGTACTTATAGTGTAATAGATTCCATTGCACAACTTGATAATATTATTAACCAAGTAAATAAAAACAATTATCCTGTTATTATTTCAGGCGAAGTAGGTACGGGTAAAGAGCAAATGGCCAAAGCTTTATATCTGCGAAGCTCTATGAAAAATCAACCTTTTATTCAAATTGACTGCGACCTATTAAGTGGTAAAATATGGTATTACCTTATAAATAATCATAATTCTCCCTTATACGGAACTGACAATACTATTTTTATTAAAAATGTAAATGTTCTAAGCGAGCAGCAGCAAAAACAGCTTTTAATTACTATAACAGATATGGAGATTTACAAGAGAAACAGAGTTATTTTTTCATGTATCAGCAACATAAAAGGGGCACTCGATTCAAATTTCATGGCATTTGTAAATCGCCTGCGCTGCTTCATAATCACTTTACCTCCATTGAGAGATAACCCATCACGTATAGATTCGATTGTAAATCTGTACCTGAACAGGCTTAACATAGATATGGCAAAGCAAATTTTAGGTGTTTCACCTGATGGAATGGAAATGTTGCGCAATTTCGACTGGCCATATAACTATACTCAATTAAACAGGGTCATGAGAAACCTCGTTATAATGGCAGCCGAATTCTATATTTATTCTGATGATGTGCAGGAAGCATTAAATAAGGAACGAATAATTACTAACGCTTCTTATCACACAAAGGATTTAGCAAAGTCACTTGATCTTTCCCGCCCACTCAATGAAATAAATAAAGAAATTGCAGCGATAGTACTTGAAGCACAAAACGGCAACCAAACCAAGGCTGCCGAAAGCCTTGGAATCAGCCGAACAACACTGTGGCGCTTGATAAAGTCTCAATAGCTACTCTTTAAAATTATTTTGCTGTAAAATAGAAAATTAATTTCTACATAAGTATCCATCTTGATTAATCAAATATATGAAATACCTATTTTTCTATTATAGTTTTATACTAAAATACAAAAAATAAATAAAAATAGAGTATTGCCCTTAAAAACTAAAGAGCAATACCCTTACTTTGTTTTGTGCTTATATATTCTAAGCTTTTATGTATAAGCCTTAGAATGTTATACTAATACTATTTTGCTTTATAAAATTATTTTCTTGGATTTTTAACTTGAGCTTGAGCTGCTGCAAGTCTAGCAACTGGAACTCTAAATGGTGAACAGGATACATAGTTAAGTCCTACATTGTGGCAGAACTCAACAGATGATGGATCTCCACCATGTTCTCCACAAATACCAAGTTTAATGTTTGGTCTAGTTGCTTTACCTTTATTAGCAGCCATTTCAACAAGTTGACCAACACCAGTTTGATCTAATTTTGCAAATGGATCAAACTCATAAATCTTCTTGTCATAGTAGTGCTTTAAGAAATTACCAGCATCATCTCTTGAGAAACCAAATGTCATTTGAGTCAAGTCATTTGTTCCGAATGAGAAAAATTCAGCTTCTTTAGCTATTTCATCGGCAGTTAAAGCAGCTCTTGGTATTTCTATCATAGTACCTACCATGTACTTAAGTTCAACACCTTTTTCTTTAATTATAGCATCTGCAGTTTTTACAACTACATCTTTAACATACTTTAATTCTTTAACTTCTCCAACAAGAGGAATCATGATTTCAGGAACTATATCATAACCCTTTCTTGTCTTAACATTTATAGCAGCTTCAATTACTGCTCTTGTTTGCATTTCAGCTATTTCTGGATAAGAAACTGCTAATCTACATCCTCTATGACCCATCATTGGGTTAAATTCATGTAGTGATTCAACAGTTGCTTTTAACTCTTCAAAAGTTAAGCCCATTTCATTTGCTAATGCTCTTATATCTTCATCTTCTTGAGGTAAGAACTCATGTAATGGTGGATCTAAAAATCTTATTGTAACAGGTCTATATTCCATTGCTTCATAAAGACCTTCAAAGTCTTCTCTTTGCATTGGAAGTAACTTTTCAAGAGCTTTTCTTCTTTGCTCTTCATTTTTAGCTACTATCATTTCTCTCATAGCTGGTATTCTGTTTTCATCAAAGAACATATGCTCAGTTCTGCAAAGACCGATACCTTCTGCTCCAAACTTAACAGCTTGTTGTGCATCTCTTGGTGTATCAGCATTTGTTCTAACCTTCAATGCTCTTATTTCATCAGCCCAAGCCATGAAAGTTCCAAAGTAACCAGTAATTTCTGGTTCTACAGTCTTTATTGCTTGGCCGTATACATTACCAGTACTTCCATCTATTGATATATAATCATTTGCAGTTAATGTTATTCCATTAACTTCAACTGTTCTAGCTTCTTCATCAACTTTTAATTCTCCACAACCAGCTACACAGCAGGTTCCCATTCCTCTAGCAACAACTGCAGCATGGGAAGTCATTCCACCTCTTACTGTTAATATACCTTCAGCAGCAACCATACCTTCGATATCTTCAGGTGAAGTTTCAAGTCTAACAAGAACAACTTTTTCTCCTTTTTCAGCTCTTTCTTTAGCTTCTTCAGCAGTAAAGGCAATCTTACCACAAGCAGCTCCTGGTGAAGCTGGAAGTCCTTTAGCTATTACCTTAGCAGCTTTTAATTCTGCAGCATCAAATGCTGGGTGAAGCAGGCTGTCTAATTGTTTTGGATCAACCTTTAATATCGCTTCTTCTTTAGTTACCATTCCTTCTTCAACTAGATCAACAGCAATTTTTAAAGCAGCTTGAGCTGTTCTCTTACCATTTCTAGTTTGTAAGAAATATAACTTGCCATCTTCTATAGTAAATTCCATGTCTTGCATGTCTCTATAGTGATTTTCAAGTTTATTAACAATTTCTACGAATTCATTATAAACTTCAGGCATATCTTCTTGAAGTTTGCTTATTGGAGATGGAGTTCTTATACCAGCAACAACGTCTTCTCCTTGAGCATTCATTAAATACTCAGCAAATATCTTCTTCTCTCCAGTAGAAGGATTTCTTGAAAAAGCAACTCCTGTACCAGAATTGTCTCCTTTATTACCAAATACCATTGATTGAACGTTAACTGCTGTACCCCAGCTTGATGGTATATCATTCATTCTTCTATAAACAATAGCTCTTGGGTTATCCCATGATCTAAATACTGCTGTAACAGCTTCAATTAATTGAGCTTTTGGATCTGATGGGAAATCTTCTCCCTTAACACTCTTATAGTACTCTTTGAATTTTTTAACAAGTTCTTTAAGATCATTAGCATCTAATTCAGTGTCAAGCTTAACACCTTTAGCTTCCTTCATTTCATCCATTATGTCTTCAAAATGTCTCTTTTCTACTCCCATAACAACATCAGCAAACATTTGGATGAATCTTCTGTAAGAATCATATGCAAATCTTTCATTGTTTGTTAACTTTGCCATAGCTTCTACAGTTTCATCATTTAATCCAAGGTTAAGTATTGTATCCATCATACCAGGCATTGAAGCTCTTGCTCCAGATCTAACTGATACTAGTAATGGATTTTCAACACTACCAAATTTCTTTCCAGTTATTTCTTCAAGCTTAGCCATAGTAGCATAAATTTCGTCGATTATCTCCTGTGCGATAACCTTACCGTCATCATAGTACTTATTGCAAGCTTCAGTAGTTACTGTAAATCCTTGTGGAACTGGAATTCCTAAGCTAGTCATTTCTGCTAGGTTAGCACCTTTTCCACCAAGGAGTTCTCTCATTGAGCCATTACCTTCGCTAAAAAGGTAAACATACTTCTTACTTTGCATGTTTGTAACACTCCTTTGTAAATATTTATTTATATACTAACGGGTCGTATTATGTCCCGATTAGATCATTAGAATTTAGTTGTTTTCACCCAGTTTTACAAATAAGCGGGTGATATTAGTCTTTGATATTTTACCCACAATTTTTAAAGTTTCTTTACCATTATTATAAAATCTTTCAACAACAGGTAAACTATCAACCTCATGCTCCATAATTCTTTGTGCTGCAAGATATGCACTATCTTCTTTTTCTACAAAAATGATATTTGGCATTCTTGTCATTATAATTCCAACAGGTACTTTACTTATATCTGTCCCACCTATTGCTATTTTCAAAAAATCTTTTCTAGATACGGCTCCAATTAGTATTCCATTATTTTCAACAAACAATGTGCCTACATCATTTAAAAACAAGTGAACTATAGCATCATATACTGTTGTATTTTCATCTACAACAACAGGATTGGACATTAGTTCATATACTTTAATTTTTCTTATGTACTCATAAATCAAACTATAAGAAGTTTTTTTGGAATATATATATCCTACTTTAGGGCGAGCCTCCAATATACCTGTCATAGTTAATATTGCCAAATCAGGTCTTAGAGCAGCTCTAGTAACATTTAACTTCTCTGCTAAGGCTTCACTGGTAATTGGCGCATTTTCTTTTACTAATCTAATAATTTCTTCTTGTCTTAGCGTAAGTCTAATGCTGTTCACCCTCTTTCCCTTTAATACAACGATATTATAGCATGTTAAATAAATAAATTATACAATACTTTATTTATTTTTTCTTTAATTTAATAAAATATTCCTGTTATATTATATTTTTCTTCATTTTACTCTTTTTTTCTTAATCTTTTATTTTTTCTATTATTGCATAATTTTTATCACACTTTTATTATTTTACCTAAGTTTACGTATAATTTCAATAATTATTTTAATATACAATTTACAAGGTTATCATAATATGTATAAAACCAGCAATATTATATATTGCTGGTTTATATTAATCTTATTTTTCATTGTCAATGTCATCAAATTTTACAGTATAAGTGTACACCGTTTCATTTTCTTTTCCATTTACATCTTCTTTTTTACTGGAAAATTTATCTTTTACTTCAGAAGCTACGTCATTTACTTTCTCTTTTACTTCAAATGCTACATCATTAACTTTCTCCTTCATATCTTGAACAGTTGATTTAATTATTTTATTAACAACCTCTACAGAACCATCTTTTTTAGTTATTTCTATTGTTAAATTTGTAACAACAGCTCCGATAACACCTATGGCTATTAAAGGAGTCCAAATTGCATAAGCTATTATTCCTACAGCTATACCAGCATTAACAGGCATATCAACTAAAACCTTGTCTTCTTTTTTTACCCTTATTCGAGTAACATTACCTTTATTAATTAAATCCTTTATCCAAGTTAAAAACTCATCTTTGCTGGCATACACGCCTTCTAAAGGACTTTTCTTGTTTTTTTCCATATAAATTATAGCATCAACTACATTTCCACTGCATGCTTCTAAAGCCTCCTTAGCCTCGGCATAACTTGCCCCAGTTCTTTCTCTCACTAAATCGATTTTTTCTAATGTAATCTCACTCATTTTACTCAACTCCCTTTTATAAAATCAAAAGTTTCTAAACTATTTGGTCTTTTTCCAAAACTATCTCCAATTATATTTGATAATAACTTATACAACTCATATTTATTTTCTTTTGTCAAAGTAAGTCTATATACATTTTCAATAGGTACTTTAATTAAATATTTAAGTGTATTATATGTTGAATAACTTACGGACATGCCTCCAATTTTTCTGCAATCATTACATAATCCACCTAAATGTTCAAAACTTATGTAATTAGATGTATTTATTTTCTTTCCACAAATACTGCAGTTTTCTAAATTAAAATAGTATCCAGCGGATATTATAAGCTTTACTTCAAAAGCTCTTAAAAGTAATTCATAGTCAACAGCATTATTTTCCATTAAATAAAAAACAGTGATAAAATTTTTAAAAAGCTCTCGATTACTTTCTTCTTCTACCAAGGCTATATCTATTAATTCACACAAATAAGAAGCATAAGTAAGGCTCTCTAAGTTACTTAATAAGAATTGAAATGAATTTACTACTTCGCCTTCATTTAATGTGTATAGACTTTTACCTTTAAAAACCACGTAATTACCAAAGCAAAAGGGCAAAGTTAAAGACAAAAACTTGCTTTTGCTCCTCTTTGCACCTTTAGCTACAACAGAAATTTTTCCCAGTTTTTCAGTGAACAGCCATATAATTTTATCAGATTCTTTAAACTCTGCTGCTTTGATAACCATAGCTTTACTCTTAAAAATTGACAGAAAACCATCTCCTATACATTAGTATATCCTATAATTTTAAATTATTGCTAAGACTTTATATTTTTAATCAGGTAAATTTTAACATAAACTACTTATAACCTAATTCTCTCAGCACACTAATATTATCTCTCCATTCCTTTTTTATTTTTACCCAGAGCTTTAAATACACTTTTGTTCCTAAAAATTTTTCCATATCTTGTCTTGCATAAGTGGATATTTTTTTTAATGTTTCCCCACCTTTCCCGATTATTATACCTTTATGAGAGTCTTTTTCACAAAGTATAGTAGCCTCAATATCATAAATATTTTTTTCATTCTTTTTCATAGTTATAATATCTACTGCTATTCCGTGAGGAACTTCCTGAGATAGCAGTCGTAATGCCTTTTCTCTAACAATTTCTGCAATTACAAATCTCTCTTGCACATCTGTTATCATATCTTCTGGATAATACATAGGACCTTCAGGTAAATACTTCACCATAAGCTCATTTAGTTTATCTGTATTCTTACCTTTAAAAGCTGAAATAGGTATGATTTCTGTAAAACTAAAATATTCTGAATAATTCTTTATTGTTTGTGCTACTCTATCTTCTGTATTTTCATCTATTTTATTCAAAACTAAAAAAATTGGTTTTTTAAAGGATTTTAATTGTTCAAGTATGTATTTATCCCCTTTTCCTACCTCAACATCTGGTGTAGTTAAAAATAAAATTTCATCCACTTCCTTTATAGTATCCTGTGCTATTTTTACCATATATTCTCCAAGCTTATGTCTTGGCTTATGAATGCCTGGAGTATCTACAAACACTATTTGATAATCTTCCTTGGTTAAAATAGTTTGTATATTGTTTCTCGTAGTTTGAGGCTTACTGGATACTATAGATAACTTCTCTCCCATTATATGATTAAGAAGTGTTGATTTTCCTACATTAGGTCTTCCAATAATTGTCACGAATCCTGATTTAAACATTATTTAATATGCACTCCTTATATTACTATTAACTTTTATTTATTCAAATCTCTTTTAGTAAATGCGTCTGGTAATATTTGTACTAAAGTTCTAACTATATATTCCTCTTCATTTTTTGCTAAAATAACAGGTGTATCGCTTTTGGCAAATTCAGCAATAACCTGCCTACAGATACCGCAAGGATAGATATAAGTTGAAGTATCTCCAACAACAGCTAATGCTTTAATTTCACAGTGTCCCTCTGAAATAGCCTTAAAAATTGCAGTCCTTTCTGCACAATTTGTAGCTCCATATGAAGCATTTTCAATATTACAGCCTTCATAAACACTGCCATCTTCAGTTAGTACTGCAGCTCCAACTCTAAAGTTTGAGTAAGGTACATAAGCTTTTTCCTTGGCCTTTAAAGCTCTTAAAATTAAGTCTTTATATTCCATATACCCTCCTTGTATTCCTTATAAGGTATTTACTTACAAACAATTCAAAACTTGTATATAAATTATAACACTATTATTTAGTATTTCAACAATATTTATAATATATTTATCCAAATATATTAAATAATATTATAGTGAGAAGAGTTCCAAAAATTGCGCCTACTATCACTTCAAATATAGAATGAACATTAGAATCCACCCTGCTTTGTGCTACAATAAAAGCTAAAAGATAGCTTAAAAGCACCGCAAGAGACTGTTCATCAGACACCAGTGCTATAGTTGTTGCAAGACAAAATGCTATTGCACTATGTCCGCTTGGCATTCCTCCTTTTAAGGGGGTACCTTCTCCAAATATTGCTTTAACTACAAGTGTTGCTATACAAACTATAATTAGTATTAAAAATATCATGTAAGGATCAGAATGTTTTATCTTCCTGATAAGTCCTAGAGTAATTGTATTTAATCTGTCCCAAAATAATATATAGCCTACAACTATTGCGTTTATAGCAGCTATCAATACCGCTCCTGCAGCAGTATTTTTTGCAATTTTAGCTAAAGGATGATAATAATTTGCAACTACATCTATAGTACACTCTATGGCTGTATTAAACATTTCTGCAATTATTACCATAGTTATTGTTATAGTTAAAAGAAGAAGTTCCAATTTATTTAAGTCATAAAAAAAACATGCAGTCAATATTAAAAGGGCTGCAATCATATGTATTCTCATATTTCTTTGTGTCCTAACCGCATGAATAATACCATCAATGGCATAGTTAAAACTATCTAAAAGCTTTCTTACTTTCATAGAAACTATCTCCTTACAGTTCACTAATTAATACGTATAGTATTATAAATTTCTATTTATGTTGAAGTTTTCTAAAATCTCTTCTTCTCTTTTTCTCATTATAATTTTATCATCTTCTTCAATATGATCATAGCCAAGTAAGTGAAGTACTGAATGAATAGTTAAATAACATATTTCTCGTAAAAATGAATGTCCATATTCAATGCTTTGTGCTTTAGCCTTTTCAAGAGAAATTGCTATGTCTCCAAATACAAGCCTACCTTCATCAAAAAAGCTGTCATCAAACTTATAGTTTAAATATACATCTTTATAAACTTTTTTAGAAGGATATTCTAACATAGGAAAAGAAAGAACATCTGTCTCTTTATCTATTTTTCTGTATTCTCTATTTATTTCTCTTATTTGAGCGTTATCTATAAAAATAACGCTCACTTCATAATCTATATACACTTTTTCTACTTTCAGACAGTAATCGATTATTTTAGTTAATATATCTTCTGTTTCTTTATCTAGTGTAACCTTAGTCTGTCTATTATCTATAAAAATCATACTGAAATCTCCTCTTAAAGTTTAATATCCAATTTATCTTTTTGTCTAATTTCATATTTATCAATAGGGTACTCTATTCTTTGATGATATATACTCACGAGAGTTTTTATAAAAGTATCTTTTATGTTATTAATATCTTTTAAAGTTAAATCACAGTTATCTAACTGTCCTTCGTTTAATCTAGACTTAAATATATTATTTACCATTTCTTCTATCTTATTTTGTGTAGGTTCACTAATAGACCTAACAGCTGCTTCTACACTATCGGCAAGCATAACTATACCTGCTTCCTTACTAGAAGGTATTGGTCCTGGATATTTAAAATCATCTTCTTCAATTTCTTCAGGCTTATTAGTAGAATTTTTTGCTGTTATATAAAAATATTTAACAAGTGATGTACCATGATGTTGTTCTATAATATCTTGTATAACCTTTGGGAGTCGATAATCCTTTGCTAATTCCAAACCATCTTTTACATGTGATGTAATAATTAAACCGCTTAAGTTTGGAGTAATCTTGCTGTGTGGATTATCGTTCCCTATTTGATTTTCTTTAAAAAAATATGGTCTTTTAATTTTACCTACATCATGATAATAAGATGAAACTCTAGCAAATACAGGATTTCCACCAACAACTTCAGCTGCTACCTCTGCTAAGTTAGCTACAACAACACTATGATGATAAGTTCCAGGTGCCTCCATTAATAACTTTTTAAGCAGGGGACTGTTTGGATTTGAGAGCTCCAAAAGTTTTATTGTAGTAACTATATCAAAAGCACTCTCAAAAAATGGTAACAATCCTACTGTTAATATCCCTGACAGGCAGCTTCCTACAAGACAATAGCCTGCTTTTAAAAGTATATCTGCTGCATTGTTACTAAGAAGAAAACCTATTGACAAGGTAGCTAAAGTATTTATTATTGCTATATATATGCAACAATATAATATATCATTTCTTTGCTGAAGCTTCTGAATTATAAGAGCTCCAATTACAGCATTTAAAATTGCAATCAACATTATATCTATATTAAAATTAACAGCTGCACTAATTAAAACAAGGTTTAAAATGCTAATAGTTAAAGACACTTTATGATTGATAAGAAGCATAATAAGCATTGGTGCAAAAGCTAAGGGAATTAAAAATGGTGATACCATGCTCAATGTTCTTGATATTATTAGCGAAATACAATTTATTATATTTATAAGCAAAATCTTACTACTATCTTTAAAGACTTCTTTATGATATCTATAAAGATAAAAGCTCTCCAAAAACAATATAAGCCAAATAATCACAGCTAAGCTTATATAAATATACCATTCCGATTTACTATTGTTATTGATTAATCCAAGGCTTTTAAGCAATGCATACTTATCCTCTGTTACCTCTTCTCCTTCCATAACTATTATCTGATCTTTTTTCACCATAACTGGAGGAGTTTTATCTATAGCTTGTGCTTTAAGTTCTTCTGTTTTAGCTTTATCATAAAAGGAGTTAGGTTCTATAAGCTTTATCCCAATAGTAGATCCTAAATCTCTAGTTGACTTTGAAAATTTTGAATTGTTAAACTTCATTTGTACTGTATCTTGTGCTTTTTTTATATTTTCATCATTTACTTCTTTACTTAATTCAGGATTATACTGAATACCAAAATCATAAATTTCCGACATCGTTTTAATAAGAAAATTTTCTAAGTTGTTTAATTCTTCTTTATCCTTACCTAACAATGCTCCAAATTCTTCTTCAGATAATTCAATTTTAGATATTTGTGAAAGTTCCTTAATCTTTTTATCTTTTTCCAAGTTACTATCCTTTAAAGATATTGTTTTTAAAAACAACGTACTAATTCTATTTAATACACTATCTTTTACTTCAGCTTTAATAGTATACTGAGGTGGTATAAGGCTTATAGCTTCATCTATTCTAGCCTTTGTGCTTATATCATCCTTTATATCTCGCTGGGCTTTAATAGTTATTTTTGATATATCTCCCTTTTTTATATCGTAGGTTTTAGTAATAAGAGCTGTAATCAGTACAAAATATATTACTAAAAATGTACATACATATATAGTTATATGTTTTAATCTATTTGTAAATAAAAATTCCTTGAAATTTAGTGATCCCAAACCTATCCCACCTTTTGTTTATTAATTCTACTCTTTTCACTGAAGTTTTTCTTCAATTGCTATATTTTCTTCTGCAATTATAAGCACACGTACTCTTAAATTATCACCGGAAGATTCTGTATATATATTTTTATCTTGAATTTTTACTGTTTTATCCAAGCTTTCTATAATTTTTGAAAACAGTTCATCAGAAGTAGATTTTGTTACTGCGTCAACATCCAAAGAATAATTAATTTCCTTTGTTTCCTCATATATTTCTTTTTTAATAAATGAACTATTTTCTATTATTTTATCATAAGTTTTAAATTTATTTAAACTGTTTTTTAAATAAATTCTTTTTCCCATTATTTCTACATATATATTTTCAATTTTATTTCCTGTTTTCTCTTTTTTTATACCTTTTAATGGCACCTCTTTTATCTCCTCGTAAAAAGTTCTTGCATAAACACTCCCTTTTGCATGAACCGCATATGTACTACCATCTTTTCCTTGTTCACCCTTAACTATAATTTGTCCTGCTTTAACCATATCGCCTTTTTTTACAGTAGCAGTACCTGCAGCAGTAAATACTCTAACTATTTCTGCATCTTTTTTGGCAACTAAATTACATGGTTCAGTTTCTGTTATCATATTTGGCGGAGGAGTTTTTTCAATAGCATTAACTATTAACCTTGAACCTTCTATTCTTGCTCTAAAATACATTATACTATCATTATTACTTTTCAGCATTTTGTCTTGAAGCTCATATACATTTATTTTATTTTTACTAATACCGGGAACAATTCCATAAGACATTAGCTGCTGTCTTATTTCATATGGTGATAGATTATTTTCAGTTTGAATATCTATTCTCCATATAAATGTAGATAGGTAGTATAATATAAATACAAATAACAAAGACCCAAAGACTAAAGCTGTTCTTTTCCTCACTTTAATTAAAAAAAATGTTAGTCCTCTTCTATTTAATATTTTAATCTTAGTTTTAGTCCTCTTAGCTATCTCCTCAATTCTATTATAATCCTTTAAATTTATGTCCATAGTCATAGTAGTTATACTTTTTTTTCTTATATTTTTTATCTGAATTTCATTCTTCCAAAGTAGGTTTATAAATTTTTCTGGTATATGGGATTGTATTTCAATAGTTATTATTCCTTTCTTATATTTATCAAATTTATTCATTTCCTTCATAAACCACCGATTTAAATTTTCCACTGAGAGTTAATGTAGTGCCACCCATAAAAAGTATTTCAAACCCATACCCATATACCGTTATTAATCCTACATTTGAATTAACTTTAATTTCTTTTTCTTCAAAAAGTATTACACCCTTATGATTCTCTATAGTTATCTCATTATCTCCGGTTATCGTTATCCTAGGTATATTCATAACTACATCTCTAGGTAAATCTAATCTTTGAGCTAAAGTTTCTTTTGTCTTATTAAGCTTATTTTCCACACCTTACACCCCTAGAAAATACTTTCATACTAAATTTATGTTATATTATAATAATAAATGACAAAATAGAAAGCTCAAAAAAATAAAAAAGGTTCAGAAAACCGAACCTTTTACAACATTATTATTTATTTAAATGTTCCCTTACCATTTGACTTACAAGCTTACCATCAGCTCTTCCTTTTATTCTAGGAGCCAAACTTTGCATAACTTTACCCATATCTTTAATGCTATTTGCACCAACTTCAACAGCTGCATCTTGAATCATAACCAATATTTCTTCTTCACTTAACTGCTGAGGAAGGTAATCTAACAAGATCTCAATTTCAGCATTTGCTTTATGTACAAGATCCTGCCTATTTCCTTTTTCAAATTCCAGTATAGCTTCACGCCTTTGCTTTACTTCTCTAGCTAAAACTTCAATAATTTGCTCATCATCAAGCTTAACACCATCAGTTTTTTCTACCTGTAAAACAGCAGCTTTAGCCATACTTATAGTATCAGCCTTGAATTTATCTTTTGCCTTCAAAGCCTGCTTCCAATCTTCTTGCAGTCTTTCTTTAAGAGACATCTCTAGTACCCTCTTTCGAAAAGAATTCTATTTAAACTTTCTCTTTCTTGCAGCCTCAGACTTCTTTTTTCTTTTAACACTTGGCTTTTCATAATGTTCTCTCTTTCTAACTTCTGAAAGAACTCCTGCTCTAGCGCATTTTCTCTTAAATCTTCTTAATGCACTATCCAATGTTTCATTTTCTCCAACTCTAATTTCTGACATATCTTATCCCTCCCTCCGCTAGCACAATTTAATCAGTAAAAATTAAATGCAGCATCTATGGGCTAAACAGCACAATATTAATTATACAATATAGATTTATAAACTGTCAAGAATTTCATTTTAGCTTTATTTTAACCTGGAGGCCAATTTAAATTTCTACCTCCTAAAAGATGAAAATGTATATGGTAAACAGTTTGACCTGCATTCGCTCCGCAATTTGTCACTACTCTATAACCACTCTCAGCTATACCTAATTCAGCGGCAATTTTTTTACAAACAGTATAAATATGTCCTATTAAATTTTCATGTTTATCTTCTAGATCATTTATACTATTTATATGTTTTTTAGGAATAATTAATACATGTATTGGAGCTTCTGGATTAATATCTTTAAATGCTAATACCATTTCATCTTCATATACTTTTTCACAAGGTATTTTTCCTTCTATAATACTGCAGAATAAACAACCTTCCATAGTTTCACCTCCTTTAAGCTATGATTTAATTTCTCCTATCATAAACTCTTTCATAGATTCTATAAGTTTTGTTTGTATTATTTTTCCTTCTATATTATCGTTACATTTTGAAACTACCTTTATATAATTTGGTGTATATCCTTCATATTTTTCTTCATTATTATATCTTTGCTCATATAAAATATCCATAAATCTATCTTTGAATTTATTCATAAATTCATTTTCAAGCATATTATTAAGCTCTATAAGTTTATTGCTTCTCTCATCTTTAATGTCATTACTTACCTGATCACTCATTAAAGCAGCTTTAGTTCCAGTTCTAGGACTAAACTTAAACACATGCATTTTCGAAAGTTTTATATTCTTTAAAAAATTATAAGTAATACTAAATTCTTCTTCAGACTCTCCTGGAAAACCTACTATAATATCTGTAGTTATAGATACATCTTTTATATGCTTTCTTAAATCTTCTACTACTTTTCTATATTCTTCTGAAGTATAGCCCCTATTCATTCTTTTTAAAGTAGCATCACATCCACTTTGAAGAGATAGATGGAAATGAGGACATAATTTTTTTATATTTATTATTCTTTCAATTACACCTTCACTAAAGAACGTAGGATCAATTGAACCAATTCTTATCCTCTCAATTCCTTCCACATTATCTATTTGTTCAAGCAAATCTACTAAAGTGACACTCTTATCTAAATCAACCCCATAAGATGCAGTATGAATTCCAGATAATATGACTTCTTTAAAACCATTTTTCGCAAGTTCTTTTACTTCTGCAAGCACCTTTTCTGGACTTTTGCTGCATACCGCTCCACGAGCAAAAGGTATTAAACAGTATGAACAAAATCTATTACATCCATCCTGAATTTTTAAAAACGCTCTAGTTTTATTTTGATATTCTTCAATATTTAATTCTTCAAATACCTTATTTCTCAGTACATCTTTTACTTCAACAATCTGCTTTTTTTCTTCTCTAGCTCTATTAACCCAATAAACTATTTCCCCTTTATTTCTTGTACCTAAAACTACATCAACACCTTCAATTTTAGCTACTTCATTTGGAGCTATCTGAGAATAGCATCCTACTACAGCAATAATAGCATCAGGATTTTGCCTTCTTGCTCTATTTATCATTTGACGAGATTTTTTATCTCCCATATTTGTTACTGTACATGTATTTATAACATATACGTCTGCAAAGCTGTCATAAGAAGTTACTTCATAACCTTCTCTTAAAAACTTTTCGGTCATAGCTTCTGACTCATATTGATTTACTCTACAGCCTAGCGTTGAAAATGCAACCTTCATTAGATCCCCCCCTATAATCCTCCTATATCACCTAGTTCATACATTAGTAATGATACACAAACAAAGCCTGCGGTTTCAGTCCTTAGAATTCTTGGACCAAGCGTCACTATATGTGCTCCAATATTCCTGAAAACTTCTATTTCAGATTGCTCAAAACCGCCCTCAGGACCTATAACTATAGCAATATTTTTCGTATTATTTTTAACTGATTTTATAACATTCTTTATACCAAAACTCTCTTGATTTTCGTACGGTACTACAACTAAGTCCATAGTTTTTATATCATTTATAAGATGTTCAAACTCAATAGGAGTATTTATCTTTGGTATTAAAGTTCTTTTACATTGCTTACAAGCCTCTAGAGCTATTCTGTTCCATCTATCTACCTTTTTAAACTCGCCAAGCTCACTTTTTACAATTACTCTTTCTGTTATAACAGGTGTTATCTCTTTTACACCTAGTTCAGTTCCTTTTTGAACAATTAAATCCATTTTGCTTGACTTAGGAAGCCCTTGATAAAGATAAATATTAATTGGGCTTTCATTATTTACAGGAAGTTTTTCCAAAAGTTTTACTGTAACTTGTCTTTTATTTATCGATCTAATTTCACCTAAAAATTCACTTCCTTCAAGATTGTTAATACTTATTTTATCGCCAACACTTAGTCTTAATACTTTATAAATATGTTTTACGTCATCATCTTCAATAACTGCAAAATCACCATCAATATTCTCTTTCTTTACAAAAAACTTATGCATATGTTCTTCTCCTTATAAGCCTGCCACTATACATACCCATTCTCCAAGAGTATTAACTTCTTTGATATTAAACCCTATAGAAGTCAGCTTATTAACTACATCTTCTTTTCTATCCTTTATTATCCCTGAAGATATAAAATACCCTCCAGGCTGTAAAAATTTCTTTACATCTTCTGATAGTAATATAATTATATCTGCAATTATATTTGCAACAACTATATCTGCTTTTCCTTCTACAACTTCCATAAGGTTTCCATGTAGTATTTCAATGTTATTTAAATTATTAAATTTCACATTTGATTTCGCAGAATCTATTGCAACAGGATCTAAATCCACACCTACAACCTTTTTTGCTCCTAATTTAGCAGCAGTAATAGCTAATATTCCTGAACCAGTTCCAATATCAAATACTATAGCATCAGAGGATATATATTTTTCCAAAGCTTCAATACACATCATAGTAGTTTCATGAGTACCAGTACCAAAAGCCATACCAGGATCCATTTCTACTATAATTTCGTCATCCTTCTTCTCATACTTCTCCCAAATAGGTTTTATTACAATTTTTTCACCGATTTTTGTAGGCTTATAGTACTTCTTCCAATTATTAGCCCAATCCTCTTCATGAACTTCGTTAATAATAACTTTGCCCTCACCTATATCTAAATCCATTTGTCTAAGCTCAGCTAACTTATCTTCTATATATTTTTTAATCTTCGTCATATCTTCATCTAAGTTAAAATATCCCTTAACTACTGCAGCCTCATTGCCGTATTCAAAAATATTTATATCGGCAAAATCCCAAGTTAAAGGTCCTTGTTCTCTTTCTAAAATATCTCTAGGGTCTTCAATTGCAACTCCTTTAACATCTAAACCGTAAAATATACCTGTTATAGGCTCCACCCCATCACTGCTTGTTACAACTTTAACCTCTATCCATTTTCCATTCATTTTTTTCAATCCCTTCAAAATATATCTTTAATTATTATATTGTTTTTATTATTCCAAAACAATAGCCATACTAAACATATTTGAATAAACACAGTAAAACTTCGCTTTATATTTCATAAAGCGAAGTTTTATACTACTTTATTTTGTCTTTTAATTTGTCCATAAAAGATTTCTTTCCATCCTCACGTGCTTCACCAGTAGCTTCTACAAACATTTTAAGAGCTTCTTTTTGCTTTTCATTTAAAGTTTTAGGAATATCTACTATGATATTTACATATTGATCTCCTCTGCCGCTGCTGTTTACCCTTGGAACACCTTTTCCTTTAAGTCTAAACACTGTTCCTGGCTGTGTTCCAGCAGGCACTTCATATTTAACTTCTCCATCTACTGTAGGTACTTTTAACTCGCAACCTAAAGCAGCCTTTGCAAAACTAATATGTCTATCTATATAAATGTCAAAGCCTTTTCTCTTAAAGGTTGGATGCGATGAAACTCTTATGTTTACATATAAATCTCCTGGAGGTCCTCCATTAACTCCATGTTCTCCATGACCTCTTAAAGGTATAACATTTCCTGTGTCTACACCGGCAGGTACATTTATTTTTATTTTTCTATGTTTTCTTTCTTTTCCTGTTCCCTTACAAGTTGGGCATGGATCTGTTATTAATTTTCCCTTACCGCCGCACTTATCACAAGTGTTTACACTTACAAAGCTTCCAAGAGGAGTGTTTCTTTGAACTCTAACTTGACCAGAACCATTACATTTATCACAGGTTTTTGGTGATGTGCCTGGTTTCGAACCATTACCAGAACAAGTTTCACATCTTTCATATCTGTTTACTGCAATTTCTTTTTCTGCTCCAAATACAGCTTCTTCAAAAGTTAAATTTAAAGAATATTCAATATCGGCTCCTCTTTCAGGTCCATTTCTTCTTCGTCCTGCTCCAAATCCCCCTCCAAAAAAGCTTTCAAATATATCTCCAAAACCACCTATATCAGAAAAATCAAAACCACCCTGGAAACCTCCGCCTCCACTAAAATCTGTAGTTCCAAACTGATCATATTGAGCCTTTTTTTCAGGATCAGATAAAACTTGATAGGCTTCATTTATCTCTTTAAACTTTTCTTCTGCTTCCTTGTTTCCTTGATTTTTATCAGGATGATATTTAATAGCTAATTTTCTAAACGCTTTTTTTATTTCATCGTCACTAGCACCTTTTTGTAATCCAAGAACTTCGTAATAGTCTTTTTTCGCCATCCCGTTTTCACCACCTACATTTTGTAAATTACAACTAACTTAAATTAAGGGAGGGGTCATGTTACCCATCCCTTATATATTATACAGATTATTTATTATTTGTCATCTTCTACTTTAAAATCTGCATCTACTACATTGTCATCTTTTGGTCCTTGAGTTCCAGTATTTGCTCCTCCCATATTATTCGGATCAAAGCCTGCTCCTGCTGCTCCACCATTTGCTTGATATATCTTAGCAGATACAGCATAAAACTCTTGAGTTAATTCTTCAGTAGCTTTCTTTATAGCTTCCAAATCATTTCCGTCTTTAACAGCATTTACAGCTTTTATTTTTTCTTCTATTTTAGCTTTGTCTTCTGCAGACACCTTATCTCCTAAATCCTTTAAAGTTTTTTCTGATTGATACACCATTTGATCAGCATTATTTTTAACTTCTACAGATTCTTTTCTCTTTCTATCTTCTTCTGCGTATCTTTCTGCCTCTTTTACTGCTTTATCAATTTCTTCATCACTTAGATTTGTTGAAGCAGTAATTGTTATGTTTGCTTCTTTACCAGTTCCTTTATCTTTTGCAGAAACATTAACTATACCATTTGCATCTATATCAAAAGTAACTTCTATTTGTGGAACTCCTCTTGGAGCTGGTGCAATTCCTGAAAGTGTAAATCTTCCAAGTGACTTATTATCTGCAGCCATCTGTCTTTCACCTTGAACAATATTTATCTCAACAGACGTTTGCCCATCAGCTGCAGTTGAGAATATTTGACTCTTTCTAGTTGGTATTGTTGTATTTCTTGGAATCAAAGGTGTAGCTACTCCACCTAAAGTTTCAATTCCTAGTGTTAATGGTGTTACATCAAGAAGCAATACGTCTTTAACATCTCCAGTTAAAACACCTGCCTGAATTGCAGCACCTACTGCCACACATTCATCTGGATTAACTCCTTTAGATGGTTCTTTACCAGTAAAGTTCTTAACTGCTTCTTGAACAGCTGGTATTCTTGTAGAACCACCAACTAATATAACTTTATCTATTTCATTTATTGAAAGTCCTGCATCGTTAAGCGCTTTTCTCATAGGCTCAATAGTAGCCTCTACTAAATCATGAGTAAGTTCATTAAATTTAGCTCTTGTTAAATTCATATCTATATGCTTTGGACCAGTTGCATCAGCAGTTATAAATGGAAGATTTATATTTGTCTGTAATGAAGAAGATAATTCTATTTTAGCTTTTTCAGCTGCTTCTTTTAATCTTTGAAGAGCCATCTTATCATTTCTTAAATCTATTCCATTTTCTCTTTTGAAAGTATCAGCTATATAATCCATTATCCTTTGGTCAAAGTCGTCTCCACCAAGTCTAGTATTACCATTGGTAGCCTTTACTTCAAATACTCCATCACCAAGTTCAAGTATGGATACATCAAATGTACCACCACCTAAGTCATATACAAATATTTTATGGCTTTCATCCTGTTTATCAAGTCCATATGCAAGAGAAGCTGCTGTTGGTTCGTTTATTATTCTTAAAACTTCAAGGCCTGCAATTTTACCAGCATCCTTAGTTGCTTGTCTCTGGCTATCATTAAAATATGCTGGTACAGTTATAACAGCTTGAGTAACTTTTTCGCCAAGATAAGCTTCTGCATCTGCCTTTATCTTCATAAGTATCATAGCTGAAATTTCTTGTGGAGTATATTCTTTTCCATCAATATTTACCTTATGGTTAGTTCCCATATGTCTCTTAATAGATATAATAGTCTTATCAGGATTAGTTATAGCCTGTCTTTTTGCAACCTGTCCTACTAATCTTTCTCCACTTGCTTGAAAGGACACTACAGATGGTGTAGTTCTTCCTCCTTCCGCATTAGGTATTACAACTGGTTCCCCACCTTCCATTACTGCAACACATGAATTAGTTGTTCCTAAATCAATTCCAATTACTTTTCCCATTTAAAAATCCTCCTTTGAATTTCTTAAACATTATATATTAAGGTTATAATTACTATAAAGATTAATTTGCAACCTTTACCATGCTGTGTCTTAATACTTTGTCTCCTCTTTTATACCCCTTTTGGAAAACTTCAGCTATAACATTAGTTCCCAAGTTGCTGTCTTCTATATGCATTACTGCATTGTGTAAATTAGGATCAAAGCCATTATCTACTGGAATTTCTTCAACCTGCAATTTTTCTAAACTGTCTTTAAATTGTCTTATAGTCATATCAATTCCTTTTTTTATATCCTCTACACTTCCATTAACTGCTGCTGCCCTTTCTAAATTATCCAGCACTGGAAACATATTTTTAAGCACATCCTCACAAGCATCTGTATAAATTCCTTCTTTTTCCTTAGCAGTCCTTTTTCTATAATTTTCATACTCTGCTGTAAGTCTCAAAAGCCTGTCTTTTACAGCGTTAAGTTCATTTTGCAGCTTAGTATTTTCATCTACTAACTTTTTATTGGAAGTCTGAAGTTCCTCAACTACCGCTTCCAGAGAAACTATATGTTCCTCATCAATACCTTCAAACTCTTGATCCTCTAAAATCTCTGACTCTTCAAGAGTTTCTTCTTTAACTTCCACTTCCTCATAATTTGTTTCATCATTTTTCTTCTTTTCCATTATTCACTTCTTCCTTCCTTAAGTTTCAAAATTTAAAATAACAATTCTTGTAAAATAAATTATAACTTATTTATTTTCTAGATAAGTCTGATTTAAAGTATCATTTATTTCCTTCATAATCTTTGTTAGAAGGGAAACTATTTTGGAATAAGGTATTCTTGTAGGTCCTATAACTCCTATAGCTCCTAAGGGTCTGCCACCCAAACTATATACTCCTGAAACTACACTACAATCTTTTGCACCTTCTAAATAATTTTCTTCACCTATGCTTATAGAAATACTATTATTGGTATTTAATAACCTTTGTAAATTTTCTTTATTATTTAATAAATATAGAAACTCTCTAGCTTTTTCTATATCGTTATATTCTGGATAATTAAATATATTTGTTGTACCCTCTAAATACACTTCGGAAGTTTCTGCTGAATTTAAACTATCATAAAGAGCTGGAATAATAGCATCAAATATTTCTTCATGATTTATCAAATCATTCTTTATACTGTTAATTACTGAAAGATTTATTTGTTCTATAGTTAAATTTTTAAGTTTAGCATTTAAAAGATTATTAAGCTTAAGCAGTATATCAGTACTCACTGGCTTTCTAACTCTAATTATAGTATTTTTTATTAGATTAGTATCAGTAATAATTACAGCAAGAATGCTAGTACTATCTACGTTTATAAGCTGTATTGACTTTATAAAACTCTTTTTTGCAGAAGGAGCCTTCACTATGCAAGTTAACTTTGTAAGCTCAGATAACAGTTGTGTAGCTTGCTTAATAACTTTATCAATTTCATAAAGAGCTGCATTTAATATTTGGCTTTTAATCAAAAGTTCTTCCTCTAAAGATAATGTCGGCACTTGCATAAGCTTATCTACATATAATCTATACCCTTTATCTGAAGGTTTCCTGCCTGATGATGTATGCAGATGTTCAAGATATCCCATCTCTTCTAAATCAGCCATTTCATTTCTAATAGTTGCAGAACTAACTCCTAAATTGTACTTTTTTGCTATGGTTCTGGACCCTACAGGCTCTGCGGTGTTAATATAATCATTAATTATTGCCTGAAGTATTTTAATTTTTCTTTCATCCATTTCCATATTATCCTCCCAACATTGTTAATTCTGCTTTTATTATTTTTATTAGCACTCTTCGCTAGTGAGTGCTAATCACTATGATTAAAAAATATCACTCTCCTATTATTTTGTCAATTTATTATTATCCGCATAATCAAGTAATATTAGGCCAAAAGTTTTTTTTACCTTAAGTTTCTCTTATTTTCTTCTCTTTTCTCCTAATTACAATATAAATTCACACATAACTCTATTTGATAGCTCTATTCCTCTTGGAGATAAATATATATACTTTCCATCACTTTTCAATAGTTTATTTTTTAAAAATTTTTCTATAACAATTCCATATACCTTATTAATATCTTTATTAAATCTTTTATTGAATTCCTCTATAGATATTCCTTCTATCTTTCTAAGTCCCATAAACATAAATTCTTCCATATCATCTTTTAAAGAGTTAATATGTTCTTCTGCTACCGGACTTTTATTATCATTTATCATACATATATATTTTTCTATATCTTCATAATTTCTATACCTAATACCATTAACATAAGAATGTGCTCCCATACCGCATCCTATATAATAATTTAAATTCCAATAAGTTAAATTATGCCTGCACTGGAATTCTGGCTTTGAAAAGTTTGATATTTCATATTGTTCGTAACCAATACTTTTCAAAAAATCTACTGCAAATTGGTACATCTTTCTTTCATCCTCTTCCTCTGGAAGATTTAATTTGCCTAATTTATCTAGATTACAAAAAGGTGTTCCATCCTCCACAATAAGACTGTAGCAAGAAATATGCTCTGGCTTTAAATTTGATACATTAATAAGTGATTCCTTCCAATCTTCTATACTTTGTCCTGGAAGTCCAAACATAAGATCTATATTTATATTGTTGAAACCTATATCTCTTGCGCTTAAATAACTTTCTCTGAACTGCTCTAAAGTATGCACTCTTCCTAAATTTTTCAGTAATCTATCCTGCCAAGCCTGGAGCCCTATGCTTAATCTGTTTACACCCATGCTTTTAAAAAACTTTAACTTCTCCTTATTAAGGCTGTCTGGATTACCTTCTATAGTAAATTCCAAATCATCAGCCTTGCATAACTTATCAATAGAATTTTTTAAATACTCTAGGCATTCTAAACATAAATAGGTGGGAGTACCCCCACCTATAAAGATTGTATTTATTTTATCATAATTTGAATTATCGATTTCTTTACATAAAGCTTTTACATAATCAAGCATAAGACTTTCTTTTCCTGAAAAGGATGGAAAATCACAGTATAGACACTTTTGCTTACAGAAAGGAACATGTATATATAGTGCTAATCCCTTATTCATATAAATTTACTCCTATTAATCTACTTTTAATACTGACATAAAAGCTTCTTGCGGAACTTCAACTGTACCGATTTGCCTCATTCTCTTTTTACCTTCCTTTTGCTTTTCAAGGAGCTTTTTCTTTCTTGTTATATCTCCTCCATAACACTTAGCCAAAACATCTTTTCTTAATGCTTTAACAGTTTCTCTAGCAATTACCTTGCCCCCTACTGCAGCCTGAATTGGTATTTCAAACTGCTGTCTTGGTATAATCTCCTTAAGCTTTTCAGTCATTGCTCTCCCTCTTGAGTATGCTCTTTCATCAGGAACTATCATTGAGAGAGCATCTACAATATCGCCATTTAAAAGTATATCCAATTTTACAAGCTTACTTTGTGCATATCCTTTAAGTTCATAATCAAGTGAAGCATACCCTCTAGTTCGAGATTTTAAAGCATCAAAAAAGTCATATATTATTTCATTTAATGGAATATCGTAATTTAATACTGCTCTTGTAGCTTCAAGATACTGCATATCTTTAAATGTTCCTCTTCTATTTTGACATAATTCCATAACAGCCCCAACATACTCTGTTGGTGTTATTATAGAAGCTTTAACTATAGGTTCCTGCATTGAAGCTATCTTTGATGGTTCTGGCATATTAGTAGGATTAGTAAGTTCCATTGTACTTCCATCTGTATTTATTACCCTATATATAACAGAAGGAGCTGTAGTTATAATATCAATATTAAATTCTCTCTCAATTCTTTCCTGTATAACTTCCATGTGTAAAAGCCCTAGGAATCCACACCTAAATCCGAAACCTAATGCTATAGACGTTTCTGGTTCAAAATTAAGAGCTGCATCATTTAATTGAAGCTTTTCTAATGCTTCTTTAAGCTCTTCATAGTCAGCACCATCCACAGGATAAATACCGCTGAAAACCATAGGTACAGCAGGCCTGTATCCTTCTAATTGTTCCTTTGCTGGTCTATCTGCTTCAGTAATTGTATCTCCTACTCTGGCATCCCTTACATTCTTTATTGATGCAGTCAAATACCCTACATCTCCTGCACGAAGCTCTTCAATTGGTACCATCTGCGGTGCAAATATTCCCACTTCAGTAACCTCATAAACCTTATCTGTGGCCATAAGCTTAATTTTTGTACCAGCTTTTACCTTACCCTCTTTAATTCTTAAATAACAAACCACTCCTTTATAGCTGTCATAATAAGAATCAAAAATAAGAGCTTTTAATGGAGCATCTTCATCTCCTTTAGGACAAGGTATCTTTTCAACTACAGCTTCCAAAACCTGCTCAATATTTAACCCAGATTTCGCAGAAACAAGAGGAGCATCTTCTGCTTCTATACCTATAACTTCTTCTATTTCCTGTTTTACTTCATCAGGTCTTGCACTTGCAAGGTCAATTTTATTTATTACAGGCACAATTTCTAAATTATGATCTAGAGCTAAATAACAATTGGCTAAAGTTTGAGCCTGTATACCTTGAGTAGCATCTACTACTAATATGGCACCCTCACAGGCTGCTAAGCTTCTTGATACTTCATAATTAAAATCCACATGGCCAGGAGTATCTATTAAATTCAGTATATACTCTTCTCCATTTTCTCTTTTATAAACAAGCCTTGCTGCCTGTGCTTTTATTGTTATGCCTCTTTCTCTCTCAAGTTCCATATTATCAAGCACTTGTTCTTCCATTTCTCTTTGGGTTAAAGTTCCTGTTCTTTCTATTAATCTATCTGCAAGTGTAGATTTTCCATGATCTATATGTGCAATTATTGAAAAATTTCTTATATATTTTTGTCTATCTGTAGCCATCACTTTTACCCCCATTACGTAATAAATCAAAATAAATTATACCACAATACTCCAAGAACCTGTCAACTAATACTATAACTACAATTGAAGTTTATTATAATTTCGTATTATTCTGCTTTATCAATAGAAATATTTTCTTTTAAATTATTAAATAAATGAACTGCCGTATCTTTAATATTACATATAGACTTATCATTTATATAAATAATGTAATCTCCTATATCAAATTCTAAATTAAATGGATTTTTTTCATAAGTAACTTTAAGAGATGATCTATCTTTAATAAACATAGGCAATTCGCTACTTACCTTTATGAAGCCATACACTAATATTCCAAATATAAGAACAAAAATCATAATATATTTTATTTTTTTTAACATAAAAAGCACCTCCCCTAAATATAAGGATGCACTTTTTTATATGTTTTTATTCAATTTTTTCCATATTCATCATTATATGTTTAAATAATTTTAATTTATATATCTATTTATATCTTCTAAACCTAAAGCTGGTTGAAGAGCAATATTAATGCCATTAGCTATGACTTTGGAAAGAGAATCAATTACTAAATCTACCTCTTTTGGTGTTACCATTAAGCTACCTACATAAGGATTTAAAATCTCTTCAATCATTCTCTGTTTTTCATTTTTATCTATGGATTTAAGCATATTATAGAATTCTCCTCCAGACTTTGCCTGCTTTATCATTTCATCAATTGCTAAATCAATAGTATCATTTGCCATTGTTGCTGCATCAACAACTGTAGGAACTCCAATAGCTATAACAGGAATACCTAAAGTACGCTTACTTATCTCCATCCTTTTATTCCCTACTCCAGATCCTGGAGATATTCCTGTATCCCCTATTTGTACTGTTCTATTTACTCTCTCCATCTTTCGAGAAGCAAGAGCATCTATGCATATAATTATATTTGGTTTAATTTTATCAACTACAGCCCTTATTATTTCACCAGTCTCTATCCCTGTTGTACCAAGTACTCCAGGAGTTAGAGCACATACTGGCCTTATGTCCTCATCTATACTATCGGGGACAAGTTCTTTTAAGTGCCTCGTTACCATAAGTCGAGAGATTACCTTTGGACCTAATGCATCTGGAGTAATGTTTGAATTACCAAGTCCAACTACTAAAGCTGTCATGCTCTTATCTAATTTTATCATTGGAATAAGCGCCTTAGCTAATACTTCACTTACTTCATCCATAATATCACTATCGTAATGAGTAACCTGAGGTATATCAATGGTTACATAATTGCCAATGGGTTTTCCCATTGCTCTTTCTCCTATTTCATCTACTATTCTAACTGTAGTAACTTTTATATCTCCCTCTTCCTGTTCTTCTACTTCAACTCCAGGATATTGACCATTATTCTCTTTTTGATATATTTCTTTTGCTTCTATAGCTAAATCAGTTCTAATATTTTTCATCAAATCTATACTCTAAACTTAATATTAGAGTACTTTTCACCCCTTTACACATATTTTAAATTTATTTTTTCCATTAATGCATATACTATACAAAAGAACCCCAATATATATTTAACAAAATAATGGACTAATAAATACTATTTTTGTAATTTCTACTTGAAGTACAATAAAATAAATGCTATAATAACCTTTGTTAAACAAGAGATACTCGTACGCAGATTTCCCCAAACTGCCGAGACCCTATTAAAATATAAGGGGGTGAATAACAATGGCAAACATAAAGTCAGCTGTAAAAAGAATAAGAGTTACACAGGTTAAAACACTTAGAAACAAAATGGTGAAGTCATCACTTAAAACTGTAATAAAGAAATTTGAAGCTGCTGTAGCAGGTGGAAATGTTGAAGAAGCTAAAGTTGCATTAGTAAATGCTTCTAAAGCGCTAGATATGGCTGCTTCTAAAGGTGTAATACACAAAAATATGGCTTCAAGAAAAAAATCAAGACTTGCTGCAAAATTAAATGCACTAACTGCATAATAAATAAACCGGTTTTATACCGGTTATTTATTTTTATGCAGTTATTGTGTTTAAAATTAAAAGCTCCATTTCTGTTTTTCCATTTATAGAGGAGCTTTTCAGTACCTCTTCTGCCTTTAAACATAAATCAATGGCATTTTTCAAACCTTTCGTAGAAAATTTTCTGCTTTGCACTATCATTTTATCACATATAAAAGGGTTCAGATGCAGTTCCTTAGATAAAGCATTCTTATCCTTTCCTTCTTCCAAACCAAATTTGATTTGAAGCAAAATATTAAACTGCCTCTCAATCATATATAGTATATATGGTATTTTTTCCCCTTTAAAAATAAGTTCATTTAATATTTCTAAAGCCTTTTCAACTTTTTTTTGCGAAACATTATCAACCAAATTAAAAATATCATTATCAGCTTTAGGCGGAAGAAGCCTTAATATATCTTCCTTTGTTATTTCTCTTTCACAAGTATATGAACATAATTTCTCTATTTCATTTTGTATTATGTTCATGTTATTCTCAAGTCCATCACAAAAAAATCTTAGCTCAATCTTGCCAATATTTTTCCCTTTTGCTTCAAACAAAATTTTTACCTTTCTCTCAAGTGCTGCTCCTTTAAGCTTTTCAAATTTAACTACAACTGATTTTTTTTCTAACTTTTTTATTTTATCGCTAGGCTTTTCTCTATCATTTTCAAAAACATGATACAATATTAGAATACAGTGACTTGCAGGATTATCTAAATATCTAGTAAGCTTTTCAAATCTTTTATTAAACTCCTTGTCCTCACCTTCACCTAAAAAAGTTGACCTATATACAACCACTACTTTCTTATCACTCATAAATGGTATGGTTTCACAAGTATTTATTACATTTTCCATGTCTACATTTAAACCGTCAAATTGTATATAGTTTAAATCTTTGAATGTTTTTTCAAGATTTTTATCTACTATTGATTTTATACTTCCTTTCATAAGAGCTTCATCAATTCCACAGAAAATATAGCAATTATCAAATTTATTTTTTTTAATCTTATCTTCTAATTCTAAATAGTCCAGCAAATCCTTTACCCCTTTCAGTTATTTATGCTGTATATAGGATACACTTTTCTATAAATAATTTTAAAACCTTTTACATAAAATTTTTGCATATTGTTCCCTGTAGCATAATAATACTTTCTTTCAGGCAATACTATTATATCATAGTTTGTTAAATCTACATCCTTAAATTGTGCACTGTTTGATGTTATAATTGTTTTTGCATTATAAGAATCAACTTCTATGTTAATAGAATTAGCTTTATTAACTAGAAATTTACTAAACCTTATACTGCAGTATCTATTTAATCTCATCACAGCTTTATCTTCTGTACTGCAAACTACTCTAGTAATATGAAATCTTTTCTTAATAGTTTCTAAAGCTTTTGATGTATCACTACTTCCATCATATATGAAAATTTTATGCCATTTATAATTTACAATAACTCCAGATGCATTTCCCGCACTTATAAACTCTATTTTTGGAAAAAAGCTATAATACTGAATTACTATAAAAAAAATCATATAAAGCGGAACAAATTTAAATTTATCAAATCCTTTTTTTACAAGTATAAATGAAATTATTATACCTAACAATACCATACTGTCTAAATAAGACATATAACTTATAGGAGGAGTGATTTTAAGAAGCAAATAATCAGCTCCATCAAGAATTATTAAAACTAAATAAAGTAGCTTGCATATAAGTTCAAAAAGAAACTTTAGTTTTATAAAAATCAGCGCTAAATTTCCTGCTACTACCATAACAGTATAAATAGGAATCAGCACCAGATTTCCTGGGATAAATCCAAAGCTTAAATTCTCCATAGTTAATGCTGCAAATGGCATAGAATACACTTGGGCACTTAAAGTTAAACTTAAGCTTTCATTAATACTTTTAGGCAGCTTATATAATCCCTTTCTTATTTTTTTATAAAATAGAATTATTCCTAAAGTTGATAAATAAGAAAGCATAAAGCCTAAGTCAAATACATAATATGGTTTTAAAGTTAAAATTAAAATGGCCGATAAGCTCAAAGCTGAAACTGCATCATAGCTTTTAAACAGCTTTTTAGATAGTTTAAGTACTAAAATCATAATAAAAGCCCTCATGGTAGCTGGTTGAGCTCCTGTAAAAACCATATATAAAAATGATATAATTATTGAAGGAATTATTCCTAAAACCCCTTCTAGAATTTTATATATTATAGCCATATGAAAGCCTGATACGCTTATAGCATGCACAACTCCAAGTTTTTGAAAATCATATTTTTGTTCTATAGAAAGGTAATCTGTTTCTCCAAAACAAAGAGACATAATAATAGCAGCTTTCTCTTCTCCTAAATATTTGTAAAATTCTTCATAAGCCTTTCTCTTTAATTCATAAAGCTTTGATATTACATCACTTTTATATAATTTAAATTCTTGTATGTAAAATTCCCCAATAATTCCTTTATAATAGTCTTTTTTGTTATAGAAATTTCCGTATGCAAAAATTCTATCTCCTTCCTTAAGATTTTCCAAGTTTCCTTTAAGCTTAATAAGCTTACCATCAATTGTGCCAATGGAATAAAATTCTTTATTATTTATCAATCTTATAGTTTCAAATTTCCCAAAAGAATAATAATTAAAATACATAAAGCAGCTAATTATTCCCATTGCAAAAAAGCATATTATTACTATAAAAAATTTCTTTTCTATAGTAAAGAAAACTATAATTAAAAAAGATGCAGCTAAAGCTGCACCTAAAATCTTATAATCTTTACTTACTATATAAGACATAGTTCCAATAAATATTGCAACTGCATAAAAAACAAGTGGTTTAGTCAGCTTCATTATTTCTTGTTATATCTAAGTAGGTAGGAACAGCATACCCTTGTTTATAGCTTCCCTCCTGCTCTTTTACCTCCAACGTAATTCTAACACTGTGTAAAGGTTCATTAAACTCAATATCTTTTACCTCTGGTATTCCTTCTCTCCCTCTCATAAGAAAATAGTTTTTTGTTATTTCTTCTGCAGCATCTTTTGTTACATATTGATAGCTTAGAAAATAATCCTCTTCAGGTATATTTAAAAATACAGTATTACTTCCAATTATATCCGTTTCTACAATATTTTCTATCATAAAATAACCACCTCCATATTTATTTTATCCAGAAGAGTGCAGTTTAATCAAAAGGATTTTTTATATATAAATATGAATATATTAAAATTAAATTTATACATAGAGGTGATATAAATTTAAATAAAAAATATGATAATATCAGATACTCATACTTCAGAGTATATTTATAAAATTTATAAGCTTTTGAAAAATATTTTTTGCATATAAATATTAAAATGCACGCAGGTGACTTCAAAAAAGTAAATGTTATGAAAACAATAAAAATCGAAAAAATTTATAGACGTTTTGGGAAACAATAAATGAAATAATATAAGACAAGAGGTAAATTAAAAAGAAATTTTAAAGCTTAATAACTAAACTAGTGCTCTATTTTAAACTATAGATGATTTAACATATTGGCGGGAGCATGTGGGAATCGAACCCACCCATGACGTTATTAGCGCCACAACTCGATTTTGAAGATCGGCAGGCACACCAGCACCTATCTACCCCCTTAGTTCTATGTTAAACAATTTTATACAAAAATACAAACAATGTCAATAGTTAATTATATTATTTCTTATATAATACTCTAGAATCTTCTACTCTTTTTGTAAGTTTTATATTATCGAAATGTACCAGCAACGCAACAGCGTATTTTCTGCTTGTGTTTAGCATATCTCTTGCCTCTGCTGCAGAAATTCTTCCATATTTATTAATATAATTTATAACTTTTTTCTTTGCTTCTTCATAATAAATATTAAGCACTACAACATCCTCTGATACTTTGAATAACTCTCCACTATCAAATAAAGAATCGTATACCATCTTAAAGATTTTTTTATCTCTTTCACTTTCACATAGTTCTTCATATTTAGGAGGTAAATATTTTCTTTTTATATATTCATCTATTATTTTGTTTTTTATTCTTATTTGATCTTTTGTATATTTAATTTCAAAGCCATATCGAGAAACATAATTCCCATGCAAATCTACTATGTTTCTATAAATTAGAAGTTCTAAAAATTCATCATAAACTTTTTGTTTTATATTTTTACCAAAAATTTTATTTTTAAATTCTTCTTTAGAAACTCCTATCTTAAGAGGATTTTCTCTATGAAATTTTTCTAGAAATTTCTCAATGTCTTGAATCTTATTTTTTAAAAAATTTTTATGAATATATACTTCTTTATCTAAAGCTTTAAATCGTATAATTCTTTTATCTGCTGCAAGAGAATCTAATTTTTCTTTTAAATTTTCTTCATTTTTCCCTAAAGCTTTTAATATAAAGCTTTCATCTGGAAATTCACTGCTTAACTTCTCAACAGTTCTTTCTAGTATACTTTCAGCACTGCCGCTTTCCTTAATTTTCAACTCTTCTAAGTAAACATAATCAAAACTCTTTGCCTTTCTAGGTGAAGGCTCAATTATTGTTCCTCCACCCATAGTGTACATAGGAGAATAATTTCTGATAACAAATCTATCATTCCTTTGAGCTGTAATAAATTCTTCAAGCCTTAGCTGTACATAAGCAGTATTACCTGGTACCAGCTCATCTCTATCAAGCAGAATAACTCTGCACAAAATTTCACTTGTTCCATGATACAGTTTAACTCTCTGTCTGTTTTTTAATGGCTTTTTACATGACTTTAAATAATGTAGTGAACAATCTACCATAAGAGAAGACACCATTGTGTTTTGTTTTGCAATAACATCCCCTCTTTTTATTTCTTCTACCTTAATATTAGATAGATTTATTGCACATCTTTGTCCAGCTTCTGCAAATTTAACAGAATCTTCATGAACCTGTATCCCTCTAACCTTCGAAATAATATTAGATGGATAAATCTGCACAGTTTCGCCTTCATATATTCTTCCGCTTATTATTGTACCAGTAACTACTGTACCAAAACCACTAACAGAAAACACTCTATCTACGGTTAGCCTAAAGTGTCCTTCCGTATCTTTTACCTCTACTTCCTCTGTAAGTTTATCAATATCTTCAATTAACCCTTTTAGCCCACTTCCAGTCTTAGAGGAAACTGAATGTATAGAGGCATTTTCAAGAAAAGTTCCCTTAAAATAATCCTTTATTTCTTCTTTAACCATAGATAACCATTCATTCTCCACTAAATCAGCTTTAGTAAGAACTATAATACCTTTCTTTACATTCAAAAGCTGCAGTATTTCAAAATGTTCCTTTGTTTGCGGCATTATTCCCTCATCAGCTGCAATAACTAACAAAACTAAATCTATGCTACTTACTCCCGCTAATGCATTTTTTATAAATTTTTCGTGTCCAGGTACATCAATTATTCCAGCTCTTTTCCCAGAAGGTAAATCAAAAAATGTAAAGCCCAAATTAATAGATATTCCTCTCTCTTTTTCTTCTTTCAATGTATCAGTTTCTCGTCCAGTTAGAGCTTTAATTAAAGTAGTCTTTCCATGATCTATATGTCCTGCAGTGCCAATTATTATATGCTTCATTTATTACATCTCCAGTAAAAAAATATTATTAAAAGCTTCTACAATAATGTGAAAATCTTTATCCAATATAGTTCTTAAATCTAAATAAACTTCATCATTATATATTCTTGTTATAATAGGAATAAAATTTTTCCTAAGCTTTTCTTCTAAATCTTTTGTACTTATTCTGCTGCTCTTAAGCTTTAATACGTAAGTCTCTATTTTCTCTGCAGGCATAGAGCCTCCGCCTACCATAGAATAATCTAAACTGATTTTTATTTCTAAATCTTTTGCTACCTTTTGCAGCTTATCTCTTAGATTCTGGGCTCTTTTCTTATGCTCTTCCTTGGAACTTAGCATCATATATAAAGTTGGTATATTTTTTACAGCCTCTTCTTCATCCAAATAATACTTGAAAGTTGCTTCCAAGGCAGCTAATGTCATCTTATCTATTCTTAAAGCCCTAGTAAGCTGATTCTTTTTTATTTTATCTATGTAGACTTTTTTTCCTGCTATAACTCCAGCCTGCGGTCCTCCTAGCATCTTATCACCACTAAAGGTAACTATGTCTACTCCTTTTTTAATACTATCTTGAACAGTTGGCTCATAAGAAAGCCCATATTTAGAAAAATCTACTAATACACCGCTTCCTATATCTTCAATTACGGGTATATTATATTTTTTACCTAGTTGTACAAGCTCCTCCAGATTTACTTCTTCAGTAAATCCTATAATTTTAAAATTAGAAGTATGCACTTTTAATAATGCCCCTGTATTTTCATTTATATTGTTTTCATAGTCATATAAATGTGTTCTATTAGTTGTCCCAACTTCAACAAGCTTTGCACCACTAAAATTCATAACATCCGGTATTCTAAAAGAACCCCCAATTTCTACAAGCTGACCTCTAGATACAATAGCTTCCTTATTTCTGCATAGAGTATTTAATACAAGCATAACCGCAGCTGCATTATTATTAACTACCATGGCAGCCTCAGCTCCTGTTACCTTTCTTACTAATTCTTCTATATGACTATACCTGGAACCTCTTTCGCCAGTTTCAAGATTGTATTCCAGATTATTATAGTTTTCTGCTGAAACTTTAACACTTTCTACCGCTTTTTGTGAAAGCAAGGATCTGCCTAAATTAGTATGTATAATCACTCCTGTAGCATTTATTACCTTTTTAAATTTCGAAGAGTTTTTCTTTTGTATTAAGTATAGAAAATGTCTTAATATATCCTTATTGCTGAAATCAGAAATAACCTCACTTATTATATCATTTCTAAACTTATTTATAGACTCTCTCAATGCTTCAACTACAATTGGTCTTAAAGTGTGATTAAGTTCTGCAAGTACTATTTCTTCCTTCAAAAGCTCATCTATTTTCGGCAGTTTCCTAAGTAACTCCTTATTATTCATTAATTATATATTTTCCCCTTTCCATAAAGTTAAGGTTAATGCTACTTTACTATTACATATTTATCCTGCAGAGGCAGTACCTCACCAACTATTTCCGATTTTATTTCTAAATTATTGAGTTTCTTCATTATATCTTCACTATCTTCTCTGCTGCAAGTAAATAATAGTCCTCCAGAAGTTTGAGGATCAAAAAGTAAGTCCTCAAGCCACTGAGGTACATTTTGAAAATGGTACTTTCCTTCTAAATATGCTTTATTATTGTATGTTCCAGCAGGAATAAGTCCCATTAGTGCATATTCTTTTGCTTCATTTATATATGGTATCTTATCCTTGTAAAACTTTAAAGTTACATTTGAAGCACTTGCCATCTCATAGCTGTGTCCTAAAAATCCAAAACCAGTTATATCTGTACAAGCACTTATATCATAATCTGCTATTATCTCTGCAGCATATTTATTTAAAGTTACCATTACTTTTACAGCTTTTTCGTAAGCTCTTGTCGATGATACTCCCCCTTTAATAGCTGTGTTAATAATTCCTGTTCCTAATGGTTTAGTTAGTATAACAACCTCATCAGGTTTAGAACCAAAATTTTTAAGAACTTTATTCGGATGAACAATCCCTGTTACAGACAATCCATATTTAGGTTCATTATCATCCACTGTATGTCCCCCAACTACAACAGCACCTGCTTCTAATACTTTATCAGCCCCGCCTCTTAATATTTCTGCAAGGACCTCTAAAGATAAACACATAGGGAAACAAACAATATTCATAGCTACTATAGGCTTACCCCCCATGGCATATACATCGCTTAAAGAGTTAGCTGCAGCAATCTGCCCAAATATGTATGGATCATCTACTACAGGAGTAAAAAAATCTAAGGTTTGTATTATAGCGCTATCATTGCTTAACTTATATACAGCCGCATCATCTGAAGTTTCTACTCCAACTATTAGATTTTTATCACTCATTTTAGGTAATTTATATAAAATTTTTGAAAGGGTCTCCGGCCCTATTTTTGCTGCTCATCCTGAGGTTCTTGACATTTCAGTTAATCTCTTAACCATATCATTACCTCCCTCTTAGGAAAATTTATTATTTATTACAGAATTATTGTATATTATTAATTATCTAATGTCTACCATGTCCCTAAACTTATCAAGTGTCTTTTCCCCTATTCCTCCAACTTTTTTCAAATCCTCAATAGATGTAAAATATCCATTTTTTTCTCTATAATCTATTATTTTCTGTGCTGTAACAGGTCCAATACCTGGTATTTCATCTAATTCCTTTAAAGTTGCACTATTAATATTTACCTTGCTGCTTTTCTCTTGTTCTTGTACAATTATAGTACTATTAGCTTTACTAGGTTCTAATTCTATCTTTTTGTCTACATATATATAATCCTCATCCTTAAGCTTTTTTGCTAAATTAAGCTTACTGTCAGGATTAGCATTTTCTGTTAAGCCACCAGCTAACCTTACTAGATCATCTACAATACTCCCAGCTTTTAATCGATATACACCCGGTTTTTTTACTTCGCCTTTAATATATACTGTTATAGTTTTAATTTCATTATTTTGCCTTTCCTCACTAAAAGTACTTTCTACAAATATATCATCTTCATTAAATTTATAACTTTTAGGTCTATTTACTATATAACCTACTACTAAAAATATTGCAAGTATTATTAATATTACTATTGAGCCTATGATTTTTTGTTTTGCCTTCATAATATACCTCCAAATAGATATACAACATAATTTCTTACAATTAAATTATTGACATTTTATTAAAATTTTTGTCGCCTGTTTAAACACTTTTTGCTATAATTTAATTAATTACGCATTAGGAGGCAGTTATGAAAAATTTCTCTATTTTTTTATTAATTTTTATACTATTGTTTTCTAATATAAATATAGCTATGGCAAAGGATGCTCCACCAGTAGTTTCAGCTGATAGTGTAGTACTCATTGATGCAACTACTGGCACTATTCTATACTCTAAAAACATGAATACCGCATATCCTCCTGCATCAACTACCAAAATTATGACAGCTCTATTAACTATAGAAAATACAAATTTAAATGATGTTGTTAAAGTTAGTCAGAAAACTCCTTTTGTTGATGGAAGTAAAATCGGTCTATTTCAAGATGAAGAAATTACAGTTAAAAACTTACTATATGGACTACTTCTTTTATCTGGAAATGATTGTGCCGAAGCTTTAGCCGAGCATATAGGAGGTTCTATTGAAAACTTTGCTAAACTTATGACTGAAAGAGCTAAAGAATTAGGATGCGAAAATACAAATTTTATAAATCCCAGTGGACTTTATGATGAAAATCATAAAATCTCTGCAAAAGATTTAGCTCTTATTATGAAAGAAGCTGTAAAACATCCAGAATTCAGAGAAATTGCTTCTACTTTTTCTTACAAAATTCCTCCAACTAATAAACATCCTGAAGGAATATATTTAGCAAATGAAAATAAATTAATTAATAAATATTCACTCTATTACTATGATGGGGCAGAGGCTGGGAAGACAGGTTATACAGTTCAATCTAAGCATTCTTACGTAGCAAGTGCTATAAAAAATGGTCAGAGACTCATAGTCGCTCTTGTTCACGATTCTAACAAAACCTTCTATGAGGATGCAAAAAAATTATTTAATTATGGATTCAATAACTATGAGCTTATACGTTTATACAAACAAGGAGATAATGTTGCCACTTACTCACTAGGAGATATTCAAATACCCTTAAATGCAGCTGAAGATTATTACTATGTCAAGGAAAAAGAATCGGAAGATATACCTAAATATAAACTAATAGAATCAAGCTTAAAAACAAAAACTTTTAAAAAAGAAGAACAAATAATGGAGGCTTCTATAACTTTAAAAGACAAGCAGTTGCCAAATTTAAAGCTGACAAGTGGAATAGATTATGAATCAAATTTTTTATTTAACCCAGCTATTACCGAAACAGGAAAAAACTTAAAAATCAATCCTTATATTTTATCTGCTATAAGTATAGCTGTTGCACTAATAACAGCAACTGTTATAATTAAGATAAGAAAAAAAAGAAATGGAAGATTATTTTATAAATAAGTAGGTATATTGTTACCTACTTATTTCTTTTATTAAGTTCTTTATATCCTCAGGTAGTCCAATTTCTAATGTTATCAGCTTACTAGTTCTTGGATGTGGAAACACAAGTCTATATGCATGAAGTGCTTGCCTCTTAATTAAATCTTCTTCTATTCCATATAGAATATCTCCATATATAGGATGACCGATATAACTTAGATGCACTCTAATCTGATGAGTTCTTCCAGTTTCTAAAGTTAACTTTACTAAACTTCCACCTTTGAACTCTTCTAGTATTTTGTAATGCGTAATACTTTTTTGACCTCTTTCATCTATTATTCTTTTTATACTGTCATCAGTAGGCCTATAAATTGGAAGATCTATAGTACCCTCAGCTTCATTAAATTTACCATGCACTACTGCTAAATAACTTTTCTCAAAAACCTGACTCTGCATATCACGAGCCAACGCCATATGAGAAAATTGATTTTTAGCAATAATTATTAGTCCTGAGGTATCCATATCAAGACGACTTACTAATCTAACTATACAGTTTTCTCCTTTTTCTCTAAAATAATATAATAATCCATTAGCTAAGGTGCCTTTAGGATAACTTTTAGTTGGATGTACTACCATTTTAGGAGGTTTATTAACTACTATTATATCTGTGTCTTCATAAATCACCTCCAAATTCATTTTCTCCGGCTCTATATTTTGTGTTTCTTCTTTAATAACATCAAATGTTATAATATCATTTTCTTTTAATATATGGTTAAGTTTTGCCTTCTTATTATTTACTTCAATTCTTCCTTGCATTGCCGCACTCTTTATAAGTCTAGTAGACAGCTTAGCTACTTTCTTTAAGTACTCCCTAAGCTTCATATCCTGTTCTTTTTCTGCTACTTTATATAATAATTTATTGTTCATTAGCTCACCTGCATTCTTTCATTAGTATATAATTTCTGGCCTTAATAGTATCTAAGTGTAAAATTTCTCCCTTGGAAATTACATAATTAATTGTGTTATTAAACGATAAAAGAAGAGCTCTATCCAAATCATTATATGCATTTTCCCTTAGCTCCTGTACTCCAGGAAAATTTCTCATTGGTTCAATATAATCTGCTATATATATTATTTTTTCAAGCATACTCATATTCTCTCTTCCAGTTGTATGATAGGCTACAGCATTTAATATATCCTCATCTGTAACTTTAAAGTTATCTCTGGCCATAATAGCCCCTGCTAGTCCATGCATTATAGAAGGATTCATCTTATAACATTCCTCTATAGATTGACTATTCTTTTTTATAATATGTAAAATTTCATCATCTTTTAAATTCTTAGCACAATCGTGCACTAATCCTGCTAACCTGGCTTTTGTTTCATCTATTTTATAATGTTTTGCTAAGGATACAGCCGTATCCATTACCCTTAAACTGTGTTCAAATCTTTGCTTATTTAAAATTTTATGAAGATATTTTATTATTTCTTCTTCATTACACATAATTTCTCTACTCCTTATATAATCCAAGCTCTAATACAATATTATATACATTTTTCGGTAAAAACAAACTAACATCTTTACCTTCTCTAATCATCTTTTTAATATCCGTTGAGGAAATATTTAAAGGATTAATATCTAAAAAAATAATTTCTTTATTATACTTTTTTTGTGCTATTTCCTTATGAATTAATATTTCTTCTTTATTATACCCTGGTCTACTAAAAACAGCTAGCTTACATAAATTCAGTATCCTATCAACGCTTTTCCATGACTCAAGTTCTATTAAGCAGTCTGCTCCTGTTACAAAGTACCACTCCGTATCTGGTTCTATTGTATTAAAGTATTCCAATGTTTTATATGTATAGCTTAATCCTTTATTTCTAATTTCAAAATTGCTTAGAATAAATCTTTTTTCTTCTTTTATTGCCATATTTACTAATTCATATCTTATAGATGCATCAGTTTTCTTTCTGCCTGTTTTATGAGGCGGGTTTCCAGAAGGCATGAAAATTAAGAAATCCAGGTTTAATCTCTCTACTGCTTCATGAGCTATATAAAGATGCCCATTATGTATTGGATCAAAAGTTCCTCCAAAAATTCCTTTTTTCACCATAACTACTCCTCACTTTATAAACATAGCATGTATTATTTAATACATGCTATGCTTTAATTTATTCTATTCTGGAAGTTCAATTTTAGGCTTTTTCTCAGACTTTCTATATATCACTAATTTACTTCCTATAGCTTGAACGCCTTCACAATTTAGTTTTTCACAAATATAATCCGAAGCTTCTCTAGCTTCTAATCCGCTATTATTTAACACCTTAATTTTTATTAGCTCTCTTGCCTCTAAAGCTTCATCAATTTGTTTCAAAAACCCTTCTTCTAAGCCGCTCTTGCCTATTTGAAAAATAGGCTCTAAATTATTTGCAAGAGACCTTAAGTAACTTCTCTGCTTACTTGTCATCATTTTATTTACTCCTCCAACTTTACTCAACTATAATAAGAATTCAAATTCAAAGTCATTCAATCGTACTATATCTCCATCTTGAATACCCATTTCCATTAATTCATTAAGTACACCCTTGTTTCTCAATACTTTATGAAAATACTTCAAAGAATCTGGTTCATTAACATTCACACTAGCAAGCAGTCTGTCAACAAAACTTCCTTCTACTATATATACTCCATCTTCTACCCTAATTTTATAAGTAAATCTTTTATCTTCAGGTACAAACCTTTCTTCTTCACTTATTTCTAAATCCTTTATTGGAATAGTTGATAATATTCTTGCTGTTTCTTTTAAAAGTTCTTCCACACCTTGCTTTGTTGCACCTGATATTTTGAACACCTTATCATATCCAAGTTCGTTAACTTTTTTCTTAAAGTTCTCAAAAACATTTTCATCGTACAGCATATCGCTTTTATTTGCAGCAATAATTTGAGTCCTATCCCATAATTTTACACTATATTTTCTAAGTTCCTCATTAATTTTTAAAAAATCTTCTATAGGATCTCTTCCTTCAATCCCAGAAATATCTACTACATGTATTAAAAGTCTTGTTCTTTCAATATGCCTTAGAAAATCTAATCCTAATCCTACCCCTTCTGCAGCTCCTTCAATTATTCCTGGAATATCTGCTATAACAAAGCTTTGAACCCCTTGGACATCAACAACACCTAAATTTGGCTTTAAAGTTGTAAAATGATAATTGGCAATCTTAGGCTTTGCCTTTGAAACCACTGAAAGAAGAGTTGATTTTCCTACATTAGGAAATCCAATAAGTCCTACATCCGCTAAAAGTTTAAGCTCTAATTCTATATTTCTTTCTTCACCTGGCATTCCTGGCTCAGCAAAATTTGGTGCTTGCCTTGTAGAAGTTGCAAAACGAGCATTTCCTTTTCCTCCCCTTCCTCCTTTAGCTACAACTATAGTATCACCAGCATGGGACAAATCTGCCATAATTTTATTGCTCTCAACATCTCTTACAATAGTACCCATTGGCACCTTTATATAAAGATTTTCTCCATTTTTTCCAAAACAATTAGAACCAGAACCATTAACACCTCTTTCAGCTATATATTTTCTTTTATACGTAAAATCTAAAAGAGTTGTCATATTAGAATCTGCAACCAGTATTACATCTCCACCTTTTCCACCATCTCCACCATCAGGACCTCCAAGAGGTACATATTTCTCTCTTCTGAAAGAAATTGAACCATCCCCTCCATCACCTGACTTTACGTATATTTTAGCTCTATCTATAAACATCTATATATCACCTCTTTATTTTATAGAGAACATATGTATATTTATCCAATTACAAAATCAAATTTAATCTAGTAAAATAATAATTTTAGCAGCTAATGTGTTTTTAAATTTTAAGGAAAGAATTATTATTTTACTAGACTATTAGGTTCATATTTAAATTGGATATCTATATAAAAAACTTATAAATTAATTTTTATCAGTTATATAATCATATTATTAACAAAATTATTTTTTTTATTGAAATCATCAATAATGTTTTTTCTTAGGTAGTTTATTATATACATAGATTATAGTGTATATTTTAAATAGTTTTTAAAATTGTAAAAAGCACCCTTTTGGGTGCTTTAAATATTACTCAGCTATTTGAACTTCTACGTCAACTGGGTAAACGCTTGCTCTCTTCTTATCCTTACCAAACTTTTCATATCTTACAATACCGTCTGCTTTAGCGTATAGAGTATCATCGCTACCTCTACCAACATTTGTTCCTGGGTGAAGCTTTGTACCTCTTTGTCTTACCAATATATTTCCAGCAAGCACAAATTGCCCATCAGCACATTTTACACCAAGTCTTTTTGCTTCACTGTCTCTACCGTTTCTTGAGCTACCTACTCCTTTTTTATGAGCAAATAACTGAAGGTTCATAACTAGCATAATGTTACACCTCCTCTACTTTAATACTTATATAATCACCGTAACTGACTTCAATGCTTTGAAGTCCAATAAACAACGTTTTAAGCAGTATCTGACAATTTAAAACATCTTCTTCAGGCAAACTCCTGAAATCCATACTTAAAAATCCATCCTCAAGAGATAAGTTAGGTTTAACTTTAACAACTTCCGTAATACCATTAGCTATAGTTAATGATACTGCTGAAACTGCACTGCACACCAAATCATATCCTTCGTCTGTTGATTCCGCATGGCCATTTAAATTTACAGACACTATATTTCCATTATTTTTTTTAAATACTGCATTAATCATAATATTATGCGTTTATTTTTTCAATTGAAAGCTTAGTGAATGGTTGTCTATGTCCTTGCTTTCTTCTATAGTCTTTCTTTCTCTTATACTTGAAAACTATAATTTTCTTAGCTTTTCCTTGAGCTAATACTTTTGCAACAACACTAGCTCCCTCTACTACAGGCTTTCCAACTACTAAGCCGTCTTCCTTTGAAACAGCTAGTACATTGCCTAGTTCAATAGTTGAATCAACTTCACCATCTAATTTTTCAACGTATATAACGTCTCCTTCTTTAACTTGGTATTGTTTTCCTCCAGTAGCTATTATTGCGTACATTAAAAATACACCTCCTCTATCCAGTCTCGCCATCTCGGGTACACCAATAGTGATTTGAAACCCTATGTGTGCGGTCTACAAAAGCCATTGTAACACAAGTAACAACCTTTGTAAAGAATAATTAACCATATATCTTGTATTTTTGCATTTTTTCTATATGATTTGAAAAAACTAGAGCTTCTACTCTGAAAAGTTCTAAGTTTTCGCTAAATTTTACATATATTGATCTATTATTGCTGCCAATTTTATTAGCAAAACTATTTACGTCACACATAATATCTTCTTTATAAATATTTGAAATCTCAATATATATATTTTCTACATTTAACTCTTTGCACAATCCTGTAATTTCATTGTTTATTAAATGCGTTAAATAAAAGTATGATATTCTCTTTCCTCTTCCATTACAAATATTACATTTTTCCTCTATATATTCTGTTATTGATTTACCGGTTCTTTTCCTGGCTATTTGTACTAGATTCAGCTCTGTAAATGGATAAATTACAGTTTTATTTTTCTCTAATTTCATGCATTGATTTAATATATTAAGAATATTATCTTTATCCACTTTATTATCAATATCAATAAAATCTATAATAATAATCCCACCTAAGTTTCTTAGTTTTATCTGTCTTACTATTTCATAGGCTGCTTCAATATTTGTATTTAAAGCAGTATCTTTTATAGATACACTTTTCACATCTTTAGCAGAATTTACATCTATGACATACATTCCTTCTGTTTTATCAATAACAATATTACCCCCACTTTTTAAACTAATTCTTTTATTTCTTAGTTCTAATATTTCTCTTTCTATGCCATAATAATTAAATATTGTTTTGTTTTCAGTATGTATTTTCAGCTTACAGTTTATATCCGGACTAAACTGTAAAAATTCCTTAATATAATTATAATCTTTTTCTCTATCTACTACTATTAATTCAGTGTCACTATCAACTATATCCCTAAGAATTTTATTCACTATTCCATTACCATCGTATAAGAATTTCGGCTTAATTGAATACCTGCAATCATTGACTATATTACAATAAATCTGATATAATCTTTCAATTTCTTCATTAATTATATCTACAGATACTTTTTCACCATTAGTTCTAATCATAATCCCTATATCTTTCGGTTTCATCACATGTTCTTTTATATACTTCTTAAAAATATTATTTTCTATCTTTTTGGAAAAACTTAAACCGTTATTTAAAGTTTCTAAAACTACGTATCTGCCAGGTATAGTAATAGCATTTGTCACTTTGGGCCCTTTTTCATCTATTGCTTCTTTTAAAACTTCAACTAATATTTCATCATTTTTTTTAATATGTATGTTATTAAACTTTCTATCTAAGTACATATAGCAGTTTTTACTATACCCAATATCTATAAAAGCACATTTTATTGCAGGAACTATATTTTTGACAATACCTTTATATATTTCACCGCTCTTTGGTTCATTATTTTCTTCTTCAATAAAACATTCCTCTAATTTATTATTATTTTTTACTGCTACTCTTAAAATTTTTTCTCTTCTTTCTATAAAAATTTGCTTCATTAGAAACACCTCTTTAAATTATAAATGGAGGAATAAATTTTCCTCCATAAAATCACTTAACAAAGTCGCAAAGTGGTATAAATTTGTTTCCCTTTTCTACATATAGTTCCTCTCTCATAACATCTACAAAAGCAACTGAATTTACTGCTGTAGTATTATTTTTTATAAATTGTGCTAAAAGTTCCGCAGAAAGATTTTCTTTACTTCCACAGGATAATATACAATCTATCCTTAAACAATTATTCTCTATTATAAAATCAAAACTCTTTACCTTTTTTCTAATATCAACAAGTTTTTCTCCACTCTTGCTCTTTTTTAAAATTTCCCAATTTTCGTGACTCAATAAATTTTCTAACTCTTCTTTTAACACATCGGTATTTTTATATTTAATCGTAATGATATATTTAGCAGCGTCTATTAAAGCCATTGCCTGTGGTATTTTTTTACCTTCATTATTTTCTTTAACTAAAGTAACTTGTAAAAATTTGATGCCTGAAGGAGCATTATTATTAAGTACATCCTTAATATAATTTTCTTTTACATATTCAGTCAGCTCCATATCCACATACTCTCCAACAGAATACATTCCTACTGAAAGAGGCTGAGCAATAGAAACAGTCATATGAGGATTAAAACCCTTGGAATATTCTATAGGCAGCGCTGCTCTTCTTACTACTCTTTGAAGGGTTCTAAGTAAATCTAAATGTGAAATAAATTTTATATGACTCTCTTTACTAAATTTTATTAAATACCGCACCTTCAAAACACCTTCCTTCCCTAAAGTGTACATTTACACCGCATCTAGTACATCCTAGTCTGCAGTCTGGAGTAAGACTTGCAGTCTTAGCTTTTTCGTTTTCCTTAATTAAGAAATCTTTATCAACTCCTATATCTATAAAATCCCAAGGCAGTATTTCATTATAACTTCTTTCTCTATAAGCATAAAACTCTCCATCGACTCCACATTCTCTCATAGCCTCTTCCCAAATACCGTAATCAAAATATTCAGACCAACCATCAAATTTAGCTCCTTTCTGAAAAGCTGCAACTAAAACGTCACAAAGCTTTCTGTCCCCTCTAGCAAAAATTGCTTCCATGTAACTTACTAAAGATTCATGCCAATTATATGTTATAGCTCTGCTTTTTATATTACTTCTTATTGCGTTAATCTTTTCTCTTACAGTTTTCATATTATCCTGGGGAGCCCATTGAAATGGTGTAAAAGGCTTTGGAACAAAAGTTGAAGTACTCACAGTAACCTTAAGCCCCTTGTTTCTAACATCTTTAGGAACCTTAAAATATTCATCCACAACCTTTTGTGCCAAATATGCTATACCTTTTACATCTTCCATATCTTCGTAAGGAAGCCCAATCATAAAGTAAAGTTTTATTGTAGACCATCCAGACTCAAAAGCGCTTCTAACAGACTTTATTAAATCCTCTTCAGTAACTCCCTTATTTATAACATCTCTCATCCTTTGAGAACCAGCTTCTGGTGCAAAAGTTAATCCTGTCTTTCTTACTTTTTGAATTTCTTTAATCAAATCAACTGAGAAAGAGTCTATTCTTAAAGAAGGAAGAGAAATCCCTACATTTTCATCCTTGTATTTCATAACCATTGAACTAATTAAATTCTCTATATCGGAGTAATCACAAATACTTAAAGAAGTAAGCGAAACTTCCTCATAACCTGTTTTCTTTATTAAGTCATCTACCTGTTCCATTAATTTCGAAAGTTTTTTTTCTCTTACTGGTCTATATATCATACCTGCCTGACAGAACCTGCAGCCTCTCGTACATCCTCTAAAAGTTTCAAGCATAATCCTGTCATGTACTATTTCAGTATAAGGAACAATTAGTTTATCTGGATAAATATTTTCGTTAAGATTTGTTATAATTCTCTTTTTAACCTTTGTTTCCACATCCTGGTAAACAGGCTTAATTTCTTTGATAGTTTTATCTTCATTATAAGTTACTTCATAAAAACTTGGAACATATATTCCTTGAAGCTTGGAAACAGCTCTTAAAAACTCTTTTTTAGTTTTTCCTTTATATTCCTTATAAATATCTAAAATTTCATTAATTATTTCTTCCCCTTCTCCAATTACAAAAAAATCTGCAATGTCATACAAAGGTTCAGGATTATATGCACAAGGTCCTCCACACATAACAATAGGATATTCTTCCCCTCTTTGAGAAGCTCTTATTGGTATCCCACTCATATCTAACATGTTTAAAATATTTGTATAACTCATTTCATATTGAAGAGTGAATCCTAAAAAATCAAAGTTTTTAAGAGAATCTTTGCTTTCAAGTGCATACAAATCAATGTTATTCTCTCTCATTAACTTTTCCATATCTGGCCAAGGCGCAAAAGCTCTTTCGCAAAAAGTATCTTCTCTTTCATTTAAAACATAATATAATATTTTAGTTCCTAAATGTGACATTCCTACCTCATACACATCTGGAAAGCAAAAGGCAAATCTAATATCTACTTTATTTTTATCTTTATTGTAAGAGTTAAATTCTCCTCCAATATATCTTGCAGGTTTTTCAACTCTATACAAAATATCATCTGTAATTTTGTTCATTTATTTTCCTCCTTAGGATATCTTACAACGAAAACTTTTTTAAGTTTACTTATCAATTCAACAATATATTCTAACATAAACCTATAAGTTTTAACAATGAATATTTTCTTTAAATGTTCTCTTCTCTTATAGCAATAAATTCTTCAATAGTTAAATTACCATAGTTTTTTAAACCCTCAATTAATTCCTCTTCATAAATTATATCCATTACCTTCATATCATCATCAAGTACAGTAAAGACATTATATCTATTTTTATCTACTATACTTAAGGCTGTAATCAAGTCACATTTAAAATGTATTGAAAGATTCTTATTTTCAATATAACCAGATTTTAGAAACTTCAATCGCTTTTTAATAATATCTCCCATTATAATATAAACTATCCTTTCTTTTTCCTTTTTTGATGAGTATAAAATAAATAAAGCTATTATTGCTAAACTAATATTCCTTACATAAAAAAAAGCCATAAGCATATATAAAAAAAGCATTGCTATACCAAGTATCATACTAAATTTAATTGTTAGTTCATTTGCTTTTTTATATATAGTTCTGAAACATAAAATACTTCTTATTACTCTGCCTCCATCTAAAGGAAAAGCAGGAAGTAAATTAAAGAGTCCTACTGCCAAATTCCCCATGTATAAAGTATATGTACATTCTAAAGAATAATTTTTATATAAATTATAAAACAATAAAGCTAAAACTATATTAAATATAGGTGCTGACAGTGAAATAATAATATCTTCTTTTGGAGAAGCTTCATCTAATTCTTTAAGGGAAAGCCTTGCACCAATAGGCAGTATCTCCAGATCAAAGCCTGAAAAACCTAAGATTAGAGCAGTAAAATAATGAACTGATTCATGAAAAAGTACAATCAAAAAGGCCATTATTATTTGACCTTTAAACCCAAGAAACAAAAGAAATATTATATAAGGAAAAAAAAATCTATTTACCTTTATCAAAAGCTTCCTCCACTTACACTTATTAAAATACAGTCTGTTTTTTTATAAAAGTCAAATACTCTTCTGGATTTTTATTCTCACCCATATATATTAATTCAAAATGGAGCCACGGCTCAGTAACTTTCCCACTGTTTCCGCTTTTACCTATTACTGTGCCTTTATTTAATATATCACCTTTCTTAACAAAAATCTCACTTAAGTTTGCATATTTAGTTTCAATACCATTGCCATGGTCTACTAATATATACTTTCCTAAGCTTATATCTTCACCCACTTCTTTTACTTCACCTTTAAATGAGCAAATAATTTCTGTACCAATTTTAGCACTTATGTTTATACCTTCGTTTTTCATGCTTTTACTATCTCCTAAATCTATTTTTTCTCCATAAGAAGAGATTATATCTCCTTCGATAGGAAGTACAAAATTTTCATTTATTTGCTCCTTTATAGTCTTACCACCCAATATTTTAGACTTTGCCTCATCCAGCCAATTTGTAACCTTTTCCTCTATATTTTCTGTGTCTAAATTTTTAATAAATGCTATAGCCTTATTATAATCTAAATTAGTATTCAGCATTTCTTTTAAGTAGTTATATGCTGTTTTAGTTTGCTGAGTAACAATAAGCTTACAACCAATAATAAAAGTAAATAAAATAAAAACTCCAATCAAATCCCTTGTTAGTCTCTTTAAAATAAAATTATTATAAAAGCTGAATTTATAGCTACTGCCTGAATTATAGTTATAATTTCCATAATTTTTTCTCTTGTTTAGTAATGAACTATAGTAGCTTTCATATTGCGAATTATAGTTTCCCATTTTAACCCCTCCCGTAGTACTAATTCCAAATTATGCTTGGAATTATTTATTGATTATAAAAAACATCTTTATCTAATAATATATATTTTTTATAAAGCTGTTATATTCCAAAAATAAAAGGACAGCTTAACAAGCAGTCCTAACACATTATATTCTATTTATGATATCTAAGAGCCTTTAAGAAAATTTCTGCAGAACCAATATTAGTAGCAAGTGGTATATGATGAACATCGCAAAGTCTAAGCAATGCGGTTACATCAGGCTCATGTGGCTGTGCTGTTAAAGGATCTCTTAGAAATATTACAAAATCTATTTCACCTTCAGCTATTTTAGCTCCTATTTGCTGATCTCCACCTAAAGGACCTGATAAAAACCTGTGAACATCAAGACCTACTATCTCATAAATTAACTTTCCTGTAGTACCTGTAGCAAAAAGCTCATGCTGCTCAAAAATATCTTTAAACCTTCCTACAAATTCTACCATATCATCTTTTTTCTTGTCATGTGCTATTAATGCAATTTTCATGTATAACTCCCCCTTAAAGTTATTATTTATTTTTAAAAATTTATTTTCTTTCTTCTCATACCAACATTTAATACCAGACCTATAGCCATAAAATTGGTAAGCATTGAGCTTCCCCCATAGCTCATAAGAGGCAGAGTAATACCTGTTATAGGCATAATTCCTATAGTCATTCCTATATTTTGAAGAATAGAAAATAAAAATGTAGATATTACTCCAACACAAATAATTGAACCAAATAAATCCTTTGACGTACTTGCAGCTTTTATAAATCTAAACAATAAAACACTATACAAAAATAACAGTACAATGGCTCCAACAAGTCCCCATTCCTCACCAACAACAGAGAATATAAAATCAGTGTGAGATTCTGGCACAAATCCACCTGATATTTGTGTTCCTTTCAAAAAACCTTTCCCTAATATTCCACCAGAACCTACGCCAATCATTGAAGAAAGTAATTGCAGATTACTTCCTAAAGCATCAGCTTCTGGGTTTAAAAAAGATGTTAGTCTTACTTTCCAATAGGAAGCCATAAGCGGTGAATTCCACACAACAGCAATAAATCCTACAATACCAATAAGCCCCCAAATAATCACTTTTGAGTTGAGTCCTGCTATATAGAATATTCCTAATACAATAAAAAAACAAACCATAGTCATACCCATATCAGGCTGTATAACTATTAACAGCATTGGAACAACAGCATAAAAACAAAGTGTAAAAAAGTTTTTAATATTGTTAATATCCCCTTCCATATCTTCAAGTTTTTTTGCAAGCATTATAATCATAGCTATTTTTGCAAATTCTGAAGGCTGAATACCTCTATTCCCTAAAGCAATCCAGGACCTGGCTCCATTTGTTACTTTTCCCGCAGTATCATTTATAATAAGTAGAACTATAGAGCTCCAATATATAAGGCTTGAATAATTCATCAAAAGAGTATAATCAAAAATCAAAATAATATAAACTAACGCTAAAGCTATTATAAGCCAAATCATTTGCAATCTAAAGTAGTAAATACCATACTTACGGGTGGCACTATATATATTAATACTCCCAAATAGAACTATTATTATTGAAACGATTATTATACTATAATCTAACTCCTTTAACAACTTTCCATTTATCTTAAGTTTCTCCAACATCAGCATCCCTCCAATGACAATTATATTATATCAGTACATATAAAAAAAAGCTATGTATAATATTTGAATTATACATAGCAAAATATAATTAAGGTTTTCTAGTACTTTTAATAGGAATACTTGCCACCAATGCAGGAGAAGAATTTACTCCATCTTCAGTCCTTGTGAGCTTAACCTCTATATCAGAACTGTTAAATTCAGCATAGTTTGATAAAACCTTCAGTATCTCTGACTTTATTATCTCTAGAAACTCCGGAGAAAAATCTGATCTATCATGTATAAGTATAAGCTGGAGTCTTTCTTTAGCAACTTCTTTCGGTGAAGGTTTCGATGAGAAAATTTTAAATAAATCCATCATATCCCCTCCTATCGTGATTTAAAGAAAAATCTTTTAAGAGAAGATAAAAATCCGCCTTCATCATTTTCAAGAGACATAAATGGAACTTCTTCTCCTATAATTCTTCTTGCTATATTTTTAAACGCTTGTCCTGACAAGGCTTTTTCATCTAAAACAATAGGCTCTCCTTTATTTGTAGATACTGTTACATTTTTATCATCTGGAACAACTCCTATCAGTTTAACAGCTAAACATTCTAATATATCGTTTATATCAAGCATATCTCCCTTTTGAGTCATTTCATAGTTTATCCTGTTTATAACTAATTCATGTCTATCCAGTCCCTTTGCATCTAATTTACCAATAACTCTGTCTGCATCTCTTACAGATGTAAGCTCTGGATTTACTACCACTATAGCCCTGTCTGCTCCCACAACTGCATTTTCAAATCCCTGTTCAATTCCTGCAGGGCAATCAATGATTACATAATCAAACTCTTCTTTTAGCTGCTCTACTAACTTGAGCATTTTTTGCGGCTCAATATCAGTTTTATCCCTAGTTTGTGCTGTAGGAAGCAAGAAAAGATTATTAAATCTTTTATCCTTTATTAATGCAGCTTTTAGCCTACATCTTTCTTCAATAACGTCTACCAAAGTATTTACTATTCTATTTTCAAGTCCCATTAATACATCTAAGTTTCTAAGTCCAGTATCTCCATCTACAACAACAACCTTTTTCCCCATTGCTGCAAGGGCTGTTCCAATGTTAGCAGTTGTTGTCGTTTTTCCTACTCCGCCTTTACCTGATGTTACTACAATTGCTTCTCCCATAAAATACATCCTCCTATTAAATAAACTTGTTAAATAAGTATGGTTCTACAATTATACTATTATCCTTTATTTTTGCCACTTCAGGATATAATGGTTTTTCTCCATCATCTGGAGATCTGGTCATTATATCTGCTATTTGCAAAATTTCAGGCTGCAAACGAAAAGCTGCAATAATGGCCTTATCATTACCTCCGCAACCTGCATGAACATGACCTTTCAATGACCCAAGGACAACAATATTCCCTCCTGCAAAAACCTCTGAACCCGGATTTACATCCCCAATAATTACAATATTACCTGTATAATTTATACTCTGCCCACTTCGAATAGTTTTTCTTAAAAATTTAGTACGTCCCTCATAAATACCAGAAAACACTCTGCTGACCTTTTCTTCCCTATCCTCCAGTATACAATCTTTTATCATAAACTCTTCGAACAGTACATCTTTAAGTCTGCTTAATTCTCTTTCACTTATATACTTAAGCTCAGTAGCTATTTTAAGAGTACTCCCCTTATAAAATTTTCTACCTCTTGACAGCTTTTCTATTAAGGCTTCCAGCATTTCATCAAAATCCTTAAATTTGTTCATACTTATTACTGCAAATAATCCATCTTTGTTTCCTTTAATTATTATTTTGTCGTCAATCATAACAAACCTCCAAGCAAGAGCATATTCTTATAATTCAACAAATTTTATTAAAATCCTCCTAAAAATTCATAATTAGTACTCAAAAAATAAAAATAGACGGATAATCCATCTATTTTTATAATAATTTATTGGATTGGTTTTGCAACTACATCAAATTGTGGAGTATATCCCTTAGCATCTAACTCTTCCTTAAAATAAGCTTCATATATAGCTCTTGCTACTGGAGCAATATATCCACCATGACCTCCGTCAAATACAAGTACTGCAACAGCAATTTTAGGTTTGTCATAGGGTGCAAAACCTACATAAACACCATAAGAGGTTCTCCCTAACTCATCCTGCTTATTGCTATAGGTTGCAGAACCTGTTTTACCTGCTGTATCAATAGGTAAACCATCAAAAACTCCTCTTGCAGTACCGTCCTCTCCTGTAACAGCATGCATACCTTCTTTTACAGCTGCTACTGTAGAAGGTTTAATACCTGTATTTTCTATGACTTCTGGCTGCACCTCTTTAATAACAGTTCCATCTGAATCTATTATCTTACTTACAAGATGAAGCTTATATCGTGTTCCACCATTTACTAAAGTAGCTATATAATTAGCAAGCTGAAGAGGAGTAAAATTCATATTACCTTGACCAATAGAAGCATTATACATATTAAACGGCATTACACTTTGCATATATCCATCATAAATAGTTATCATAAGCATTTCGTTTGCTATAGCAGTAATTTCACTATTTGATATTGATTTTCCTTTATAGCTTGAATCCGCCTCTATTAATTTAGTTAAATACTCAGTATAAGTTTTTACTACATAATTATCCCTCTTATTTACATCTTTCTTTAACTCCTCGTTTATCATACCTCCAGTTCTAATAATTTCTTGTATTTTCTGCTTAAATTCATCCTTTAAATCTCTTAACTTTTGAGTATCTCCATCAGATTTATCTAAATTTATTGGGGTGAAATTCCCTACCCTATAGCTTCCTTTACCAGACTTAAGAACATCCCTAACTACATAATAATAATTTATGGCATAACTGTTACTATTGCTCCAACTATTAAATACTTGACCAAAATTTTCACCTATCTCAATTCCAGTAGAAGCCTTTATACCAGATTGGGGCTTAACACCTAAACCAAACTTCCATGCATATTGAGCTAAAATATCATCATTATATGTCTCTCTTAAAAGCTGTCCTACTTTCATAAAATACGGGTTACTTGAAACTGCTAATGCTTTTGTCAAATTCACCAAACCATTTCCACTTCCATTATCATAAAATGTCGTTCTGAAATTTTTTCCATCATCAAATACAGAACGATCGTTTACTGTATCGGATGGTTTTATAACTCCTGATTCCAATCCTGCAATAGCTGTCATGGGCTTAAAAGTAGAACCTGGAGGAACTAAAGAGTAGGTTGCATAGTTATATAATGGTTTAGGTACGAAGTCAAACGCATCATATCTTTTGTTTGACTTTGAATTAATAGGAAAAAGTTTATCAATTAACGAAGTATTCAAACCTCTAGACTTTCCATACGCAACATAATCTGGATTAAAATATTTATTATATGTCTCCGTAGAAAGACCTTTAGGATCAGAAAAATCATTTGGATTAAATCCTGGTCTAGAAGCAAGTGCCAGAATTGCACCTGTATTTACATCTATAGCTACAGCAGCTCCTCTAGTGGCATTTGCAGTATTTACGTCCTTTCTACGCCCCTGCTTTTGAAGATCAGCCATAACCTTATCAAGAGCAGTTTCTGCTGCATACTGTACATTTTGATCTATAGTAAGCTGAATAGTCTGACCTGAATAAGTCACTCTTCTTCCTAATTCTTCAATAACTCTTCCATACCTGTTTAATTTTACGATTCTTCCGCCTTTAGAACCCTTCAGTCTATCTTCAAAAGCACCTTCAATTCCTTGAATACCTATATAATCTGTGTTTACATCATAACCTTTCTCTTCATATTTGCTGTGATTATTACCTATCTTGGATATATAACCTATAACAGCTGACGCCAATTGCCCAAAAGGATAATATCGCATAGGCTGCATTGATATGTCTATTCCTGGAAGATCGTTAAGTTTTTGAGAGAAAATAAATGCTGTCTCTTTTTTAATATTACTTGCAATTACTACTGGTTTATAGCCTGAAAAACTTTGCATCTTTATAGCATCCTTAACAAGAATATATCTTCTCTCTAATTCTATCTGTTTATCTTGTGAAAGCTTTGTTTTCTCTACATTACATTTTAAAAGCAGTTTTTGAAAAAGTTCATCTTTAATAGTCTGCTTTGATGCTTCTGTATATTGCTGTAATAGCTGTTTTAATTCATCATCTGATGCTATCTTATATCTTTCTTGAATTCTCATTATTGTTTCTTCTGGAGAAGACTTAAACCCACTCAGAATTTTTTCAAAAATACCTTCTGGAGATACTTTATATTGATCTACGAGATAATTAAAAGTCTCTTCAGGAGTAATTTTTAAAAGCTCTTCATTTATTTGTTCTTCTTCCTCTTCTGTGAGCTTTTCCTTCTTATCTGGGAAAAGTTTTTTCTGTATTTTTTCATTTAACCCTCTATCACGTTTAAATCTTATTTCTAAAGTCTTTCTTCCTTCATCATCTTGAACATTAAATTCAAATCTATAAGGATTTATCTTTAATGCAAAATCATCTTTTTGCGTCTCTCCATTTTCATCTAAAATTTTAAATATCATATCCATAGTATCAAAGAAGCTCGTGCTACTGTCTGTTGTCTCAGTAAATGTTAAATTATAACTTTGAACATTTGTAGCTAACTGCGTTTTACCATCACTTGCTAATATTGGGCCTCTTGGCGCATACTCCTGAACTTCTGTAATAGATTGACTATTAGCCTTATCCTTATATTCATCTGCTTTGACTATTTGTAAAACAGTAAGCCTAGATATAATTGACGCAAAAACTAAAATCATAATTATAATTAACGATGTAAATCTATTAAAATTTTTTTTCTTCTTATTCATAGGCTCACCTTCCCATAAAATTATCTATCATAAAAGCTCCACTTCCTCTGCATATATTCCTTCTGACACAATCTGTAAACTCTTTTATACATAAATATTGAAACAACTACGGAATATAAGCTGTTATATATAATATGTTCAAAAGAAGTGTACATTTTAACTATATATAAAATAGAAAAAACTAATATACCTTTTATTACAGTCATAAAAAAACAGGAAACTATAGGTATAAGACTCTTTTCCTTAAATATAGAAACTCCAATAAAACCTGCCAAAGCACATAACAGCATATTTGTAAATGTATTTATTCCAAAACCATTTATGAAATATAAATCCTGCAGCACTCCTGATAAAATTCCTATCCATATACCTTCCCAACTGCCATTTATTATGGAATAGAATAAACAGAATATGAAAAGCAGGCTTGGATAAAAGCCTCTTATTGCAAAAAAAGGAACAAGTGTGTTATCTATAATCATTAACAACACACATATAAAAACTATTGTCAAAATCTTCTTCATAATTTCACCTTAATATTTTATATCTCTTATATCTTTAGGAATAACTATAAGCAGCTCTTCCAGCTTATTGAAATCTACATAAGGTTCAATTATAGCATTTTTCATTATTTTACCTTTATCTTCCTCAATATCAACTACCTGTCCTATTCTTATATTCTTTGGATAAAAGTTACCATAACCTGAAGTTAAAATAACATCTCCCTTTTTTACCGCTGAATCTTGCGGTAAAAAATATAATTTAGCCAGAAGTTTATTATCTGCATCCTTGTATCCCTTAACGATTCCTGTTTCATTAGTGCTTTCTACCATACCGCTTACAGCTATATTTTCATTGGAAATAGACTGCACAACTGCCCAATTACTAGCAGTTGAAGTTATTTGTCCCACTAAACCTCTTGGAGTAATCACAACCATTCCTTTTCTTATATTATCTTTACTTCCCTTATCTATTATAAATCCATCTAAAAAATTGCCTCCACTTTTACCAATTATGTTGCATCCTTCATAGCTGTATTCAGAATTTTGATTTTTAAAATCTAACATCTGTCTTAATGATTCATTTTCCTTTAAAGCAGAATTATACTCAATAAGTTTATTTTCTAATTCAATGTTCTTCCTTCTAAGTTCGTCATTTTCTTGTTTAATTTTTGAGAAACTGAATATGGAGCTTAAATTTTCTTTAACAGTATCTGCTGATTTATAAACTACCTCTTGAATCAAATTAAGTACACTGCCCACACCATTTTCAACTGCAGACGCCTTTTCCCTCTTAACACTTACACCGATTAATATTAAAAAGCTAACTGACAGTACAATTATAGTTACTGCCAGTTTGTTCTTAAAGAATGTCATAATATTATCTTTTTCTACTTACTTTATCAATATTATCTAGTGCTTTACCAGCACCTAAAGCAACACAGTCAAGAGGTGATTCTGCTACGTGTACAGGCATATGAGTTTCATGGTTTATAAGCTTATCTAACCCTTTAAGGTAAGCTCCTCCCCCTGCTAACATTATTCCTTTATCCATAATATCTGCTGCCAGTTCTGGAGGAGTCTTTTCCAATGTAGTTTTAATTGCATCTATAATAGCTGCTACAGGCTCTCTTAATGCTTCTCTAACTTCTCCCTCTGTTATATCAATAATTTTAGGAAGCCCAGATACTAAGTCTCTTCCCTTAATCTGCATAGTGCTTTCATTTTCATCTGGAAAAGCTGAACCTAACTCCATTTTAACAGCTTCAGCAGTTCTTTCACCAATAGCCAAATTATATTCTTTTTTAATGTAATTAATTATTGACTGGTCAAGCTCATCTCCAGCCACCCTAAGTGATTTGCTTGTTACTATTCCTCCTAAGGATATCACAGCTACTTCTGTAGTTCCACCACCAATATCAACTATCATACTTCCTGTAGGTTCATTTACAGGAAGATTTGCACCAATAGCTGCAGCCATAGGTTCTTCCATAAGAAGTACTTCTCTTGCTCCTGCTTGTTTAGTAGCTTCATCAATTGCTCTTTTTTCAACCTCTGTTACCCCTGAAGGAAAACATACTACTATTCTAGGACTAGTAAAGGCACTCTTAGGACTTATTTTTTCAATAAACTTTTTTAGCATTGTTTGTGTTACATCAAAATCTGCAATAACTCCGTCCTTTAATGGTCTTATTGCCATTATGTTTCCTGGAGTTCTTCCTATCATCTGCTTTGCCTCAAGACCAACAGCTAAAACTTTTTTAGTATCACAATTAATTGCTACAACCGACGGCTCTCTTAGAAGTATCCCTTTACCCTTTACATAAATAAGAGTATTTGCAGTTCCTAAATCTATACCCATATCTTTAGATATACCGAAAAATCCCATGTAAAATTTCTCCTTTCAAATTTACAATATACCTTTTTCCTTTAAACTTACATATACACCATTACCAATTATTATATGATCCAAAAGTTCAATGCCTAAAAGTTTACCACATTCTTTAATTCTATTTGTCAAAGCTATATCTTCGCTGCTTGGCAATGGATCTCCAGAAGGATGGTTGTGAGTTATAATAATAGATGCACTGCTCTTTTTTATAGCTTCACAAAATACTTCCCTTGGATGAACTATCGAAGAATTAAGGCTGCCAACAGATACATCTTTTACGCTGATAACTATATTTTTTGTATTAAGCATAATTACCTTTAAATGTTCCTGCTTTAAATGTCTCATACTTTCCATAATAAGCTCAGCAGCATCTTTAGGCTGAGTAATCTTATATTGTTCTCCTGATCTAAAAGATTTAAATCTTTTAGATATTTCAGCAAGTGCTAAAAGCTGAGAAGCTTTTGCAGCCCCAATACCTTTTAAATTTAAGAAATCTTCACTGCAAGAGGTAAGAAGTCCATTTAATCCTCCAGTTTCTCTTAAAATTCTGTTACTTAAATTTAAAATATTTTCATTACAACTTCCAGTTCTAAGTATTATAGCTATTAACTCTCCATTTGAAAGTGACTCTGCTCCGTATTTTAAAAGTTTCTCTCGCGGCCTTTCACTTTCAGGTAAATCCATAATTCTAAGTTCTTTTTCCATAAATTAACCCCTTTTAAAGATTTACCCCCATCTCCTTAAGCATATTATAAAGACGATTTAAAGGAAGTCCTACAACATTATAATAGCAACCATGAATTTTTTCAACAAAAATACCAGCATTTCCTTGTATACCGTAGGCTCCTGCCTTATCTGCCCACTCATTCTTATGTATATATTTATTGATTTCATCATCAGAAATTTCTGCAAAAAACACATCAGTACATACATAATCTATAATTGATATATTAGAAACAGTATTAATAAGAGCTATTCCCGAATATACTTTATGTACATTTCCGCTTAAAGCTCTTATCATACTATAAGCTTCTTCCTTATCATTGGGCTTCCCTAAAATTTTATTGTTATGATAGACAACAGTATCACAACCAATAACTATACTCTTATTCTTTAGTGTTTTTGCAACATTCATTGCTTTGCCAAATGCTAATGTTTTTACATAATCTTCACAATTCCCGTTAAATATTACAGAATCTTCATCAAAATCACTAACTATAATGCTGAAATCTTTAATAATTCTTCTTAAAAGTTCCTCTCTTCTTTGTGAAGCTGAAGCTAAAATAATTTCCAAACTATCACTTCCTAAAATTTCTAAGCCTTTCTATATAATATTATAGCCAAAACAATACCAAAAATAGACATTAAATTTACATTATAATTTAAACCAAAAGAAAGACTTAACACTTTTAAATCTAGTGTAATAGGCTTTGAAGTTCCAATGGAATATACACTTTTTAGAGCATGCAGGAATTTTATATTAGTACCAAGCATATCTCCAAGCAAACTTCCGCCAATAGCACCTAAAAATACAGTAAATATAAAAAACCCCTTGCTTTTATCTAAACCTTTCAATTACCATCCCTGCCTTGACATATATAAACAAAACTATATAAAATTTTGCAACTATATTTCTACATATCGTTTATAGTTTAACATTTAATAAAAACATACACAAGTATATATAAAATTATTTAAGAATTATTTAGAATTTTATCTTATATTTACAGTTTATATAAATTAACTGATAATTAAAATCCAAAAAATAAAAACACCTGAAATTTAGGTGTTTTATTTTTCAGTTAATTTTTTTAATATGTTATATAAAAATATATAACACTCTGAAGCTTTATCTTTGCCAAGCTCATCTGGTAAGGTGCTGATATGTGCTTTCAGTTCATTAAGAACATTTATATTTGTACTCTTCTTATCTACTTCTTTAATTTCTAAAGAACACCATTTTTTTAACTCCTTAGTATCTATAGACTTGGTATTTGAATCAGCTAATGATGTAAGAACATCCAGCTCTGCATCTATTATTGCTGCAACCTGTTCATCGCAAGCATTGTTATTTAAAATATTTATCTCAAAAGTAATTTTAGAGTTGTCTATAGACTTCTCGCTTAATATTTTCATAGTCTTAAGTCCCTGTTCCTCTTTATATATTCCTAAAAGAACTCTTGTCCCTTTTTCATCCAATACAGTAAAGGCATTACCATAAACACTTAGATTTTTTTTAACTGATTCAGCATTTTCATTTTTTCCAAATACTCCACATTGTACCACTATATATCTAACTACTTTTTTCTTATCTTCCTTTTTTGCTGCATCTGTTATTTTATCTTCAGATTTAGGAATTACTTCCTTTAAATTATTATTGAAGAAAAGTTTCGAAATAACCGTTCCTATAACAACTGCAAAGACCAAAGTTGAAAGAAAAACTACTACAAAAGCTAAACTGTTATTTTTTTTTCTTTTCATATCATATCTTGTGTATTTCATTTTATACCTCCATATTTTCACTTTAAAAGTTATATCATATTAAATAATATTTATAGAAGAATAGTTTTATGATAAAAAATAAAAAACTCGGCAGCTTTGCCGAGATACATTAATTATTTAAGTATTCTTTTTGCTCCAACTAATCGGGATGAATAATAACCTTCTGACAAGCTGCTTACTATAACTCCTGTTTTAGAGCTTGATGCATGAATAAATCTTCCACCACCGATGTAAATACCTACATGTGATATTCCGCCATAAGTATTGAAAAATACCAAGTCTCCTGAATTTAAATCTCCTTTTGCAACCACTTTGCCAACAGCATACTGACTAGCAGCGTTATGTGGTAAGTTTACTCCAAAAGCTCTGTAAACATATGAAGTAAACCCTGAGCAATCAAAAGCATTTGGTCCTGAAGCCCCCCATATGTATGGCTTGCCTAAAAATTTGTATGCATAGGAAACTACACTGCTGCTTCTCTCTGAAACATTTGACACTGCTTGATTTAGGCCACTTCCACCTCTATTAACAGCAGTCTTTTTCGCTGTGACAACTGTTTTAGATGCAGGTTTAGCTGGAACTTTAATTGTTTTATTTGAGCTCAAACTAGCTGAACGAACAGCCACACTTAGCTGACCTTTAATAGCCGCATCTGCTTTAACCTCATATGAATTAATTTTAGCAATTACACCTAAAGCTATTAAAGTAGCAACAAAAAGGAATGATTTAGTTTTTAAACAGTTCATTTGTTACCTCCCTCTTGCTTCCGGAGTTAGCTGACGGGTGCGGGTGAAGGTGCCCTACTGACATAAATAATCAGATTAACCCCAACATACTGGTTCCTCCGTACCTATAAATAGGATTCAGCATATTTTTATTATATTTAATTATATGAAAGCCTGTCAATAAATTTCACCTAAAAGGAATTTTTATTACAAAATAAGAAAACTTTTGTTAATTTACTACGTATTTATAATTTTATACTTCTGTTTTTAAAACAAACATATCCATATTTCGTCCATCTATATTAAAGAAATCCTTTGAAACTCTTATAAGTTTAAAATTATTTTTATTCCAAAACTTAAGTGCTCTTGTATCTTTTTCGCACACTCCAGTATAAAAATTATAAATTCCAAACCCATTTGAAAAATAATTTTGTAAACTTTTAATTATTTGACTTCCTATACCATTGCCTCTGTAGAGATTATCTAAAAGAAAATACCATAACCAAACTTCATTTGGATTCTTAAATTCTATTCTTCCCTTAAGTATACCTATAAGATTATTATGTTTATTTATTTTTAAAAAAAACTCACCTTCACTAACATAATACTCTAGAAATCTCTCATAAAATTCCTTAAGTTCCATTGGTTTATTAGTGTCTTTAAAATTACACTGCTGATAGTTTATCCACTTTTGTATAGTAACTATATCTTCTCTTTCTATACTGGAAATATTTATATCATCTATATCAATATGTATGTCAAACATAAATTCACCCCTTAATTACTTTAATTCTACATCAATATTAAAATTCCTTTTTTAAAAGTAATTTTCTTTAATATTATAAAAAAGAGGTTAATACTGTAAAAAATAAAAAATAGTATAAACACCCTAAATAAGCTAGGGCATTTATACTACTCTTCTGTTGTAAGTTTAAACCCTTCAACTATTACATCGTCATTAAGCTCAATAACTAAACATCTTTCACCATTAGAACCTTTTACCTGCCTTATTCCGCTTAAATTTTTAGGATTCATACATATAGATATATCATCATTCCATACTTTTAAAGATTTTGAATTAAAATCAGGCAAAATATTGCTAACGGTAAACTTATATTCTTTTCCACAACTATCTTCAAACACATTATCTATAAACTCGATATCCTTAACTTCAATATCTTTTAAAATATTTTTCATATCACTTAAACTTATAGTAGCTTCCTCGTCTTCCTCAGCAAAATCCTGAATCTCGCTTATTTTTGAATAGATGCTTTCAATTACTTCTGGTTTAACACTTTCTCCTACTACATTTTTAATAATGTTAGTAAAGCAGTTTTTTTCCTCTTCTGCAGTAAGTCTCATGTTACAATTTAACACCTTATCTATAAACTTATAATTTAAATCCTTTAGCTTAGAATTATAAAATAGTACTTTATTAATATCTAAACACCCATTCTCAAAGGAAGGAAACATAAATCCATCTAATGGGGATTTTAAATTAATATAAGTATCCAACATGCTGCTTGGCTTAAATTCTCTTTCTTTATAGTTAAATACTAATGTCTTTTTAAATGGTTCTACCTTATTAATTGTTCCCATTATAAAGGGAAGTGCTTGTACAACATCATCTTCTCCATGTATTTCACTTTTATTTTTGCTATTACTTGCCCTCCAATATTCACCTTTTATTAAGGTAACAACAACATCTGAATCATATGTATAGTTTTCTAAAACTTTACCTACAAATTTGTTATTATATTCTATATAAGATTCCTTGTCCTCACTTTTTAACATATCATTTAACAGCAGCTGCGATTCGTTATACCCATCTGTAATTTTAAACTGCAGCTCAAATAGTTTTGTATTTAAAGTGCCTCCAACAATCTTTTTAAAGTTATTTAAATAAAGCTCTTGTGCTTCAGCATCTAGCATTTGAAAATAATTCAAATCAGTATATATTACGTTACCATTATCTTTTTTTATATAAGCGTTATATATCTCTTTAATACTTAATAGAGCACTATCTAATTTAAATTCTTTTTTCATTTTATTTAACTCTTTTTTATTCATATGTATCCCCCATCTTATATGAATTTTATAACTATTATATACCAAATATAGCAATTAATTCAAATACATTGTTTAACAATTTAAAATACCAATTCAAAAAAAATAAAAAAATCCCTTATTAAAGGGATTTAAATATCTATCTGGTGCAGATGATGGGATTTGAACCCATACGCCCTGTGGACACTACCCCCTCAAGATAGCGTGTCTGCCGTTCCACCACATCTGCATTACAAATAATATTATACTATAAAAGTTATAAATGTCAATAAAAAATCTATGTTATTAATTATGAACTTTTAATTTTTTTCCATATAGAAATTTATAAATATTATAGTTTACTTTAACCCTTTTTACATATTGATCCGTTTCTTTAAAAGGTATATAATGCAAATTCTTACCGTCCTTGGAATTATTTAAATCAGCTAACCATTTTTGTACATTCCCCCTTCCTCCATTATATGCAGCAAGCACTAAATCCATATTGCCTTTGAATTCTTTCTTTAAATTATCAATATACCAACAACCCATTTTTATATTAAACTCTGGTTCTAAAAGCATGTCTTCTTTATAATTTTCTATCTTCATTTCTTTGGCAGCCCACTCACCAGTTAAAGAGGTTATCTGCATTAGTCCATAAGCACCTTTATTGGATTTTGCCTTAGGTTTAAAATTACTCTCTGTCTTAATTACTGCTGCAACTAGATATGGACTCAAATCATATTCCTTAGAATATCTTAGTATCCATTCTGTATATCTTAATGGAAAACAAAGTTTTACTATATAAAAAACATTAATAATCAGAAGCAAAATTATTACCAAAATAAAAGAACTTGTTAAGCTTTTAAATCTCATCTTTCAACCTCGGCTTCATAAACTTCATAAATTCGACTCAATACTTTTTTAACTTGTTCTTTTGTTTCTTCTATGCTTCCTCTGTTATCTATAACAAAATCCACATATTTTATCTTCTCATCCAAAGGCATTTGTGATTTTATTCTAAACATTACATCTTCTTCACTAAGCAAATCTCTGTTTATAACTCTTTTAATTTGCAAATTTAAATCTACCCATACCAAAACATTAAAATCCATTGCTTTATGCAAATTGTTTTCTATTAAAGTAGGAGCATCTACAACACAGATTTTCTGTCCTGATTTATTATATTGCTGAGCTTTATTAAATATTTCTTTTGTTATATATGGAAGTGTTATAGCTTCAAGTTTCTCTTTCTTAGTTTTATCTCTAAAAACAAGGTTTCCAAGTTCTCTTCTTTTTAAGTTGCCCTGTGCATCAAAAAATTGCTGCCCAAATTCATTTTTTATATTTATAAGTATCTGAGGGTAATTTATAAGTATTTCTCTAGATATTTTGTCTGCATCAATAACAGGAATATTATATTCCAAGAAAATTTTGGATACAGTACTCTTTCCGCTACCTATTCCCCCTGTAAGACCTACTTTTATCATTCTCCTCACCACAATTCAAATAAAATTATTTAGCCTCGTACCAGGTTTCCCCAATATTTACATCTGCCTCTAACGGAACTTTTAGGCTTAAAACTTCCTCCATCTCTTTCTTTACAATAGCTTTTACCTGTTCTAATTCATCCTTGTAAACATTAAGAATAAGCTCATCATGCACCTGTAGTATTAATGTACTTTTTAATCCTCTCTTATTAAGTTCTTTATGTACATTAACCATAGCAAGCTTAATTATATCTGCAGCACTTCCTTGAATTGGAGTATTCATAGCCAATCTTATCCCCAAAGCTTTTACCACTCTATTTGTGGACTTTATTTCTGTTATGTATCTTCTCCTATTTAAAATTGTAGTAACATAGGAATGTTCTTCTGCATACCTAACTATATCATCCATATATTTTTTAACATTAGGATATCTATCAAAGTATGTATCAATATAATCTTTAGCTTCCTTTTTTGTAATTTTTAAATCTTTAGCCAAACTAAAATCTCCAATACCATAAACTATACCAAAATTAACAGCCTTAGCTCTGCTTCTCATAAGTGAAGTAACTTCATTTAAGGGAACTTTAAAAACTTCTGAAGCAGTCTTAGTATGTATATCACTGTGATTTATAAATGCATCAATCAAATTTTTATCATCAGCTATATGGGCAAGTACTCTAAGTTCAATTTGAGAGTAATCTGCTGATAATATTACGCAATTTTCATTATCAGGAACAAAAACCTTTCTTATTTCCCTTCCCATTTCGTACTTTATAGGTATATTTTGAAGATTAGGCTCAGTACTGGATAATCTTCCTGTAGTTGTAACAGTTTGATTGAAACTGGAATGAATTTTGCCATCCTCATCTATAACATTTTTTAAACCTTCCACATAAGTTGAGTAAAGCTTTGTCAATTGTCTGTAATATGTAATTTTATCAATGATAGGGTGTCTGTCTGAAAGTTCTTCTAGAACCTCAGCATTTGTTGAATATCCTGTCTTTGTTTTCTTAATTACAGGAAGATCCAATTTTTCAAATAAAATTTTACCTAGCTGCTTAGGTGAACTTATATTAAACTCTTCTCCAGCCAGCTCAAATATTTCTTTTTGAACAAGCTGTATTTCATCTTTAAATTTCTCACCAATTATATTTAACTTTTCACTATTCACCTTAAATCCTTGACCTTCCATAAATGCAAGAGTCTCAGTTAAAGGCTGCTCAACTTTATACAACAGCTGCTCCATTTGAAATTCTACTATCTTCTGTGAAAGAGATTTGTAAAGCTCCTTCAGACAACAAGTCATTTTTATATTAAGTTCATCTCCATCTCCATCAATATCTATTTTTAAATATTCCTGAATAAGAGTTTTAAGTTCATATTTTCCTTTAGAAGAGTCTATAAGATAAGCTGCCAGTTTAGTATCAAATATAACACCTTTTAATTTAATGCCTAATTTATTAAACAAAAGATAAGACAATTTATTGTCATGCCCTATCTTTTCTACAGAAACATCTTCAAGCTTACATTTTAAGAGATTTAAAGCATTTTCCTTATCTTCCTGAAGCAGATTTTGGAACATAACAATATAATTTTTATCTTCAGTTGATATATATATATTATTTATTTTACTTTTAGAGTAAACATTTAAATGCAATGCATTGATACTTATATATATTCGGCTTTTTATATTTTCCACCATAACTTTAAGTTTTTCTAAATTATCTACAGTCTCAAATTCAAATTCCTCAACACTTCTCTTTTCCAATACCTTATCATTAGAATTTTCTTTTGGAAGCTTATCAAGCAAAGATTTAAATTGAAGTCTGAAGAACATCTGTCTAAGTCCTTCTACATCATAATTTTGTTTTGATTTTATTGAATTTAAATCTATTTCAATAGGCACATAGGTTATTATAGTAGCAAGTTTCTTGCTTAATATAGCTTGTTCACTGAATTCCATTAGATTTTGTCTCAATTTGTTTCCAGCAATATTATCTACATTTTGCAGCACATTTTCAATGCTTCCATATTTTTGTATAAGCTTATAAGCAGTCTTTTCTCCTATACCAGGTACCCCCGGAATATTGTCAGAACTGTCTCCCATAAGCCCCTTAACATCTATAAATTGAACTGGTGTTATTCCAAACTCTTCTATCATCCTGTTTTTATCATAAATTTCTTTTTCCGAAATACCTTTTTTAGTTATTACTACTTTTATATTATCTGAAGCAAGCTGCAAAGCATCTCTGTCCCCAGTTACTATATAAACTTCAATTCCCTTATCTTCTGCAAATACTGCCAATGTACCTATTAAATCATCAGCCTCAAAACCATCAATTTCAAAAATATCAATAGCCAAAAGCTTTAAAAGTTCTTTTAATACTGGAAACTGTTCATTAAGCTCCTGAGGCATTTTTTTTCGACCTGCTTTATATTCTTTATATTCTTGATGCCTAAAAGTAGGAGCTTTTCTGTCAAATGTACACACTATATAATCTGGTTTTATATCTTCTTTCATCTTAAACAGCATGTTTGTAAAACCGTAAAGAGCATTTGTATGCAATCCTTCAGTATTTGTTAACAGCGGAAGTGCATAAAACGCTCTATTCATTAAACTATTTCCATCTAAAATTAACAGTTTTTCTTTACTCATAAATTTCTCTCCAATTCTCATATATTACAATTCTACAGCTCGATACAACTATTTACAATCTGTATTTAGAGTTTAAAAATACTTCCTCAAATAGTAGCTCATATTTTATCCTTATATTTATTTCTATTCTAATTTTCTTATATTGAACTATTATATCATTTATAAATAATATTGTTAATATGTATTGCATTTTCCTTTTATATATGTTATTATTATAAATGTAATTTTTGCCGATGTGGCGGAACGGCAGACGCACTCGACTCAAAATCGAGCGGGAAACCATGTGGGTTCAAATCCCACCATCGGCACCATAAAAAACACACTTTTTATAAAGTGTGTTTTTTATTGCGAAAAAAGGCAGTTATCCATATTAATCTGCCTACACTATAAATTATTTAATGTACATTAATATTCTTCGTTTAGACTTCTTCTTCTAGGTCCTTTTTTGTCTTTTTCATCTTTTATCTCTACTCTATTAGGCTCTTTATTTTTTGCTTTATGCTTGTTGCTTTCTTTAGTCATTTTCTAAACCCCCTTTAACATTTATCTTATACTTAGTATCTATAACATTATTAAGTTCATAAATATGAGGTTTAATATTCACTTCTTTTATACTGCAATTTTCATTATATCCAACCTGAGTAGTTGGTCTATTTACAGTTGGCTCTTTTGTATAAGCTATATTACTTACGTTATTATGCTCCTTGTAGCTTTTTATTTCTTCAGAAGTTAACTCTCTTCCTTTCATAGAAGTTCTTATCATAGAGTCACCGCCTTTATAATGTAAATTATTCTATGGGGTCTCCATTGTAATTTTCAAATTTAGGTGGATTATGCTTTTTAGATAATTTTCCTTCTGCTCTTCTTACTTCATTCTGTTTATTTTCTTTATTACTAAACTTGTTATTTTTTTTATTAGTCATAGCATTGCCACTCCTTCTTATTCTGTTCCTCTTATTAATCCTTGAGTCTTATGCTTTTGCATTTCATGTTCATGTATTAACTCAGGTTTTGATGGTTTTTTGTTTTCTTTTTTAGTTGACTTTTTAGTTTCTATATGACTCATTAAATCAACCACCCTTTCATTTTAATGTTTTATACCAGGGTCATCAAATACTGCTCTTGAGCTCTCTGCTTGAGGATCATGTTTAATATTTTTCTTTTTGAATTTTCCATCTTCCTTTTTATTATTAAAAGTATATCTCATTTTATTTTGCATATTCAACTCCCCTTTCATATATTAGATTTTCCACTCCTATAGGTTTTATTCTTTATAAAAATTAAAAAAACATAGTAAAAAGTATCTATATTAAGAAATTAATTGATTTTGTTTATAATTTTATTTTCAATAAAAACATATATTTGTAATATTCATAAACTATTAAACATATTTTTATTTTGAGAGTATGAATAATAGGGTGATTAATTGAAAAAGAAATTACTTAATATTTTTATATTTCTAATTATTCCTGTTATTTTAACAGGATGTACTGTAAAAATAGGCAGTTATACAATAAATAACTTTACTTTAACAAGAAAAAAGCCTAATAATTTATATTATACTAACAATCTTGTAAAAAACTTAACTTTTGAAACTACCTTTAAAGTAAATGCTTTAGATACAAACTTTTATAAGGAAAAAGAACTTTCAAAAGAAGACATTGATACAATAAAAAATTTTACAAAAGCTTTAAAAAAGACTAATTTTATAGAAAAACCTAAAGAACTTCCAGAAAAGGCTTCTTATAAGCTATATTTTACTTTTAACAAAGATAAATATGTAATAAATATTTATAACGAAAGGTACATATCAGTTTATCCCTGGGATGGAACTTATTCTATGGATTATATAGACATGACTGGAATACAGCCACTATATAATCTATTTAATTTATGTGAATACTTATACAAGTAATATATTTTAAAAAATAAATAAAAATCTTGCACAAAAAAATTTGCAAGATTTTTATTTATTATTTTTATATTTTTATGATTCTTTTAAAAATGCGTAGTATGCCTTTACAGCTTCATAAATATCTGCTTTACTTGCAATTTCCCAAGGAGCATGCATATTATGAAGTGCAATACCACAGTCTATAACCTGCATATTATATTCAGCAAGTATATAGGCTATAGTACCTCCACCACCTTGATCAACTTTACCAAGCTCTGCCGTCTGCCACACTACTCCATGCTTTTCCATTATAGCTCTAAGTTCAGCTATAAACTCAGGATTAGCATCATTACAACCTGATTTTCCTCTTGCTCCAGTATATTTATTAAATACTATACCCTTTCCAAAGTAAGCTGCATTCTTTCTTTCCATAACAGAAGGAAAATTAGGATCATAGGCTGCACTTACATCAGAAGAAAGCATCTTAGAATTTGAGAGAGTTCTCCTTAACTTTAAGCTGCTGTATTCACCAGACAGCTCCATAAGCTCGGCAACAACATTTTCAAAAAATTTAGAATGCATTCCTGTAGCTCCAACACTTCCTATTTCTTCTTTATCTACAAATATTGCTGCACAAGTTTTATCTGTATTTTGAATTTTCATAAGTGCCTCAAAAGAAGTATACGCACATACTCTGTCATCTTGACCATAAGCAAGCACCATACTTCTGTCAAGGCCGTAATCTCTTGCTGTACCTGCTGGAACTACTTCAAGTTCAGCTGATACAAAATCTTCTTCAACCATGCCATATTTATCATTTAATATTTTAAGAATATTAGCTTTAACTCTTTCTTTAACATTTTTATCTTCTATTGGGATACTTCCAACTAATATATTAAGGTCTTCTCCTTCAATTCCTTTATCTAGCTTTTTTTGAAGCTGATCTGCTGACAAGTGTACTAAAAGATCAGAAATACCTATAACAGGATCATTTTCATGTTCACCTATAACTATATTAATTATTTTTCCATCCTTTTTAACTACAACACCATGAATAGCAAGTGGTATAGTAACCCATTGATACTTCTTAATTCCACCGTAATAATGCGTTTCAAACATAGCCAAATCAGTATCTTCATAAAGAGGATTTTGCTTTAAGTCAAGCCTTGGTGAATCAACATGTGCACCAAGAATTTTCATTCCTTTTTCAAAAGGCTCAGAACCAATAACAAATAAAGCCAAAGTTTTATTCATATTATTGGCATACACTTTATCTCCTGATTTTAGTCTTTTATTTTCTTTAATGAGAGTTTCTATATTTTTATAACCAGATTTTTCAGCTATAGAAATAAACTCACTAACACATTCCCTTTCAGTTTTACATCTAGACATAAAACTTTTGTATCTATCGCTTAATTCAAAAACCTTCTCTATATCCTCCTTAGAATACTTATCCCAGGCATATTCATATTTTTTACTTAAATTCATATTATTTTCCATAAATATTTTCCTCTCTATAGCTCATTTTATATTTATATGTACATTTAACAAGTTATTATATAAAACACAAATTAAAGCCACCTTTTTTTCTTAAACAAAAATAATAAACCTACAGAAATTAAAATCATCATGAAAGTAACTATATAATAACCATATTCTAATTCTACAAAAGGAATATTTCTAAAATTCATTCCATACATACTTGTTATTAAATTCAGCGGTAAAAATATGCTCGCAATCAGTGTAAAGACCTTCATGAGTTCATTTGTCTTATTTGAAATCTCAGATTCAAAAGCTTCTCTAACCAAGGCTAAATCGGAAACTAAACTTTCAAGAGACAACATAAGTTTTTCAATTTTATCACTAAGATTTTTAAAAAAAACTATATTTTCATCTTCTATAATGCAATTTTCATTGCTAACCAAACTATCCCCAATATATCTTAAAGGATTTAAATACTTTCTGATTTTATAAACTTGTCTTCTTAAATGGATAAGTTCATCTATTTGTTCCCTTCTTGGACTTCTTAGTATATTTATTTCTATTTTATCAGCATGAGCTTCTAAGGAAGATATTACATCATAGTTTCTCAGTATTATCCTGTCAAGTATGTAGTATAAAACAATGGAAGCATTAGGTTTTTCTTTTAGTATGAATATATTTTTGCATTGTTCTATATCATTTATTAAATCTTGTATAATACTAAGTTCATCTTTATATACTGTTATGATATAATCTTTACTTAAAAAAATATTTAACTCTTTAGAAATTACTTCAGACAAATTATATTGTAATATATTAAAAACTATAAACATATATCCTGCAAAAAAATTCAGCTTAGGGAACTGGTCTAAGTTAACACATTCTTGGAGGCTTTCTTCATCCAGTGCCAGAACTGATTTAATCTTATACAGTTCATCTGCTTTTAAAACAATCCAGTAATGACTCTTCCCTATCTCTAATTTTTCGTCTATAATTTTAAAGTTATTTAATATATCAAATATCAGCATAAATTCACCTGATTTATATTTTTTAGTTAAAGACAGCTAGTCTGTAATAATAACGTCCATAACTACATCGTGCTCTTCCTTAGGTACTTCTGATACAAGCTGAAATCGGTAAGCCAATCCAACCTTTTTGATATTTTTTTTCGCAGCTTTTATATATTTGTCATAATATCCTGCACCATATCCAACTCTACCACCCTTTTTATCAAAAGCAAGGCCTGGAATAATCATTAATTCAATTTCTTCGGGATTTATAATATTTGAAAAATTTTCAGGCTCTAATATACCAAAAGAATTTCTCTTAAGCTCTTCAATGGTATTTATTCTAACAGCCTTCATGCCTTTAGTTTTATTTATTATCTTAGGTACACATATAATTTTATTATTTTCCAAAGCATGTTTAATTATTCTGTGCGTATCTACTTCAGAATTAAAGCTTACATATACAAAAATAATACTAGATTTATTATAATATTCACTGTTAATAACCTTATTAAAAATGACTCTATCGTACTGATCTTTTTCTTCAGCTATAATAAAATCCCTTATAGTTTTCATATGGTTTCTTAATTGATTTTTTTCCATCATACTTATTATCCTAAACCAATTCTGCTATTTATTGTATCTACCGGTGTAATCTTAGAATTTAAACTGTACCTATAATTAGCAGCAGCTGCCTCAATAATAACGGCAAGATTTCTTCCTGGTCTAATAGGCAAGGTCATTTTCTTAACAGGTACATTTAATATTTCAATATATACATTATCCGTACCTAGTCTATCATAATTCTCATCATCTTTCCATTGTTCAAGATAAATCACCATATGAATTGTTTTTTCAGTAAGCACAGAACTTAATCCATATAAGGCAGGCACATCAATTATTCCCATACCTCTAACTTCCATCATTCCAGAAGTTATATAAGGCGCTCTTCCTCTTAAAATACCATCTATTTCTTTTATATCAACAGCATCATCTGCTACTAATCTATGACCTCTTTTTATAAGCTCTAAAGCAGTTTCACTTTTACCAATTCCACTTTCTCCTGTTATAAGTATGCCTATTCCATATACATCTACCAGAACACCATGCATTCTAGTTTCAGGCGCAAGCTTGTCATCAAGGTAAGTGGTAAGCTTACTTATAAAACGAGTTGTAATACTAGTTGTTCTAAGCACCCACCTATTATTTTCCTTAGCAGCCTCAATAAACTCATCATGCGGCTCTAATCCTCTGCTTACTACAATACAAGGGGTTTCAAATTGAAAGAATTTTTTTAACCTTTTTTTTCTAAGCTCTGGCTGCATTGCATCCAAAAAACTCCATTCTGCCATTCCGACTATTTGCACTCTTTCATTAGCAAAATAATTATAAAATCCTGAAAATTGAAGACCAGGTCTATTTAAATCACTTAAAGTTATTTCTCTATTCTCCTTTCCTTGAACAATTATTTCAAGTTTTAAATCTTCAATTAAATTTTCAATAGTAACAGCCATTTAAATTATCTCCTTTCAATTTAATCTCTTCCTGTCAGTTTTTCTTTCTATAGTTTCCAGCTGCGCTCTGAAATTTCTTTTAACATTATCAATGTATTGCCTTCTTAAAATCTTCTGTTCCTCTTTCTCTTCATCTGTAAGTCCTATTTCCTGACTTTTTTTATAAAGATAATTTATTCTATTTATTAGTTCATCAATATTCATAGTTTCACCTCATTAGTTTAGTTTCTTTTTATTTTACATTATATAACTATTAATTCAATAGTAAAAGTAAATATTATTAAAACTTGCAAAAAATAGAGCCTTTTGTTTCAAGCTCTATTTGTTAAGCTCTATTTTTATTTATTCTATAAGTTTAAAACTATTATCTGTCAACTGAAAATTCCCTTTCAACGAAGGGCTTATATAAATCTTATTATCTTTTGTTATAAATATTGCATCTACACCTTTTAAAGTTTTTATAAGCTCCATACCTTTTTCAACACCTAAAGCAAATATCTTAGAAAGTCCATCTCCATCAATAGACTTATCGGTTATAATAGTAACGCTTAAAAGTTCATTATCTACTGGGTATCCTGTATTTTTATCCAATATGTGATGATAAATTTTATCATTTACTTTAATATATCTTTCATAAATTCCAGATGTTACAACGGTTTTATCAGATACTCTTACAGTTCCTACGTAATTTCCCCTATCATCGAAAGGATGCTGAACTCCAATAGTCCACGAGCTGCCATCAGGTCTTCCACCTAGTGTCATTACATTTCCGCCCAAATTTACTATAGCATGCTGAACTCCTCTCTCTTTTAAAATTCTAACAGCTTCATCAGCAGCATAACCTTTTGCAATACCTCCTAAATCTATCATCATTCCCTTTTCCTTCAGCATGATTTTACTTTCACTTTCATTAAGCAGCACCTTATTATAGTCTACTAATGGCAATCTATCTTTTATTTCCTTATCTTCTGGAATTCTTGCATTAACCGCATTATCAAAACTTATATTCCATAATTTTACAAGAGGCCCTATTGTAATATCAAACTTATTATATAAGGAACTATAATAAATACCTTTTTTAATTACTTCAAAGGTATCATCTGAAACCTTAACATAATCTTTACCAGCAGCACTATTTATATCTATAACTTCACTTTTATCCTTATTAATACTCATCTTGTCTTCAATTTCTTTCAATCTGTTAAATACTTTTTCAAAGGTTTCGTCAGATATATTATCATATAACTTTATAGTACAAGAAGTACCTAAAATAATCTGTGTCTTAGATACAGGCTGAGTATTTTTTTGACATCCAAATAAAACAGAAAATGAGGTTATAATAACAGATAATAAAAAAAAGATATTTTTTTTATTTATAATTTTCATTATAATTCCTCCATAATAAAAAGATATTAGAACCATAATAAATAATATTTATTATTATATCACAAAAAAGTTAAACCTCAATGAAAATGTTATAACCACATTTATACTATTTCCTATATATTTTGTTAACATATTAATTAACAACATTCTCTTACATTATCAATGTGTTACTATTTATTTAAAAACAAACATTTTATTTAGTAGTATTTAAGATATTTTTTCCCTATTATTTATTTTAAAAAAAATAGTTCATATCCAGCTATACACTTATAGTATTTTTTGTATAAAATAGAAGGTGAAGATTTTAAAACTACATTATTATGTAATACCATATCTTAAAATTAATAAAAACTTACCTTAATATTAAACATGATAATATAGAAATTAATTAATATAGAGAAATGAGGAATTTTCATGAAACTGAAACCATTAGATATTGTAGTTATAATAGTATTAATTGTGATAGCTTTAGTTTTCTCTGCCATTCCATTTATCAACTCTTATAAAACCTATAATGCCAAATATGTTGAAATTGAAGTTGACGGTAAGCTTTATAAAAAGTTTCTCTTGGATAATAACCACAATGAGAGAATTAATATACAAACGGATCTTGGAAAAAATATAGTAGATATATCAAATGGCAAAGTGAAAATACTGGATGCAGACTGTCCAGATAAGATATGTATTAAAGATGGTTCAATAGATAAACCTGGTCAGATACTTGTATGTCTGCCTCATAAAGTGGTAGTTCAGATTAAGGGACAAAATATAGAAACTGATGATTTATCGTTTTAATGGAGGTTCTCATGAAAAAGACTCATAAACTAACCTTTATAGCTCTTCTTGTTGCACAGGCTCTTGTACTTTACATAGTTGAAAATTTGCTTCCAGTACCATTTATAGCTCCTGGTGCAAAACTTGGACTTTCAAACATTATTACATTAATTTGTTTGTACCTTTTTAATTTAAAAGATACTTTTATAGTTCTAATTTTAAGAATTTTACTTTCTACCATATTTGGGGGTTCTGTATCAAGCTTGCTATACAGTATTATTGGAGGCATTTTTAGCCTTATAGCAATGTACTTAATTAAAAGATTAGGTAAAGAATATATAAGTATAATTGGTGTAAGTATAACTGGAGCTTTTTTTCATAATTTAGGTCAAATTTTTGTTTCTGCAATAATAATACAAAACATAAATATAATTATTTATCTTCCTGTTCTTTCTGCAGCTGGAATAGGAACAGGTTTTTTCATAGGTATAACAGCTAGATATCTAATGCTTTATGTAAAGAAATTACCTTTTTATTCATCCGTAAGCACTAATAAAACTTTTAAAGGTGAATAAATAATATCTAAAAAGTAGACTTTTTTCGTCATTTACATATATTACCAAACCCCTAATTTTCAACACTCTTCCTAATTTTCAATTGTAAAACCTTTGTATATATTCTAATAATTACCACAACGATAGTTTTTTATGTAAATTTTTGAATTATATTGGCTTATAAATTGTATTCCAATCTATCTAAAATCTGATAAAATATAAATACAAAGAATATTAATCAAATGAGGTAATATTTATGGAAGTAAATTTGCAGATACTAACTGAGAAAATAGAAAAATTAAGAATATTATTATACAATTTAATAAACAGTAATAAACAGCTTACTGATAAATCAGTAGTAGACTGCAGCCAACAATTAGACAAGCTTCTTTCTGAATATGAAAACTACAAAAAAAATGTTAATCCAAAAGATGCAGCTTAATATACACCATCAAAAAACAATAAACCACAAGTTCTAAGAACTTGTGGTTTTAATGTGCGCCCGGCATGGGCGTAATCTTGTCGGTGAAAGTCCGATACGGGGGTTGATAGTACCAACCGTTAGCTTAAGACAAGGGTGTCCACCGTGAGGTGGAATCTGAAGGAAGTCGGCGGCAAAGCTCTGGTCTGACGAACAGAAACTACATATAAGGCATATGCTTGTGGGTGAGTTTGCATTACAAAACAAAGCCCAAAGACTATCCCAAACAGGCGGTGTAAATGTAGCAGATATATGGAGTGAAAGATTACGTTCTTACCCGGGGAGGTCTGATAGATAAGTTATGGATATGAATTTAGAAATAACAACCCATGCAGTGATGTATGGCTGAACTATCAGAAGTCAGCAGAGGTCATAGTACCACGTAATACGCGTTAGCGTGGGAAGGACTGAACAATAGGAGGTTTTGGAATTTTGAAGGAT
>NZ_JAMSKT010000005.1 GCF_023806125.1 Clostridium caldaquaticum | reverse complement strand
TAAACAAGCTATAGCAATATATTTTTTAAAAAGCTGTTAGATAAAAAACAATCTTTGTTAAGTTTAAAATGTACAAGCTATATACATGTAATAAAATCATAAAAAATTTAGAAGAAAACTTGTTATATTATATAACAAAAATAGAGCATAAATTAGTTGTTGTTAATAATTTCAACGTGAAGTTGCTTTAAATTGTTAACCGTCCCTTAATTCTTAATTTACAAAATTTAGAAAAGAAGGTATTATCCAAAGCTTTAGCCCTGGATAATACCGCTTTATAGATATTTATTTTTAGGTATTATATTTAATTCCTTATTAATTACTGTTAAAAGCTCCTTAGGTATATTTAAACGTGAAATCTTAGACATTGAATTTATAGATGTCAGTGCCATCATGGATTTTAGCCATGGATTTTCTTTAGCGTCTCCAAAATATTTAATAAATACCGCTTTTGCTTCTTCATTTTTATAAAGATCTTCCAAGGTATCAAAGGTTGAATAGTAACCTTCCTTAAGTGTTACTTCCTGAACATTCGTTAAATCAAACTTTTCAAACCAGTTTATAACATGCCTTTTCTCTTCACCTTTTACCAATGTATAGCTCTTATCCGCTTCATTGACACGGTTAAGAACCATATAATCCTGATAGGCGTTTCCAGATTTATCATAGCCTTCTGCTTTTATATAGTTCTCTCCTAGAGGCAATCTCACCCCTTTAAAGGTCTTAATAGCTTCTTTGCTATGAGTTTCCCCAATAAGATCGTCGCCGACAAACAGTTTAATATGCTCTAAGTTGGATAATACCGATATATCATTTAATTCTTCATGCCTATTAACGAATTTTTTGCCTGCCAGGTGAATAAAGGGAACCTTTGACCAGTTAGCCTTGTATAAATAAAAGGCGTCCTTTTTAATTTTTCTGTCTATGGTTACCAAGCCCTTAAGATTTTTGCCCTTTTCTCCGCCTTCATCTCTGTTGTTGCTGCCGAAATCAAACATATTCCATTGATAGCCTCCTAAAACAAAAGGTCTTTCATTGATAGTTTTAATTGCATTATCATGGAATAATAATTGATATTCTTCTGTATAGTCCTTTACCGTTGGATTATAGGAATGAAATTTAGGGTTGGTATCCACCCCATATTCTGAGACCAGTACTGGTATATCTGGTCTTGCTTTATGAAATTCGTCAAGTCTCTTTCCTAAATCCTGCATTTCTTTATAGTACCAGCCATAATATAGGTTATACCCTACTAAATCTGTTATCAGATTTAATGGACTTTCATCGCCTACGGAATAAATATTTGCTTGAGCAGTAAATCTGCTTGGATCTAAAGCTTTAGCCATGGATTCAAGTTCCCTTACTTTCTCATATATACTTTCATTTTCCACAGCAATTGTAATCTCATTTTGAATACCCCAGCAGTATATGGAGCTGTGGTTATATGCTTGTTTAATTAATTTTTCCAATTGATCCTTGGCATTTTGATTACTTTCATCAACAGTTGTTGGCACACTTATAAAAGGAATCTCTGCCCATACTAGTAGACCTTCACGGTCACAAAGGGAATAGAAATAGTCATTATGTTGATAGTGCGAAAGTCTTACGCTGTTTGCTCCTATCTCTTTTATAAGAGACATATCCAAATCCATATGCTCTTTTCTTAAGGCATTGCCTACTCCTGCAAAGTCATGATGACGGCTGACTCCATTTATCTTAATAGGTTTACCATTCAAAAATACTCCTTTGTCGGGAGTTATTTTAATATTTCTAAAACCAATTTCAATGTTTCTTAAATCACAAACAACTCCGTTTTGAATAAGTTCTGCCTTCAGTGTATAAAGATAAGGATTTTCTATTCCCTGCCAAAGTACTACATCTGAAATTTTATCTGTTATGGAGAACTGAAACTTTCTGGAAACTTCAATATTAGTAGTTTTACTAAACACTATATTTTTTTCTCTATCAAAAAGGTTAAATTCTATTTTTCCTTCATTTACGCATGAATACTCATTAATAACTGTACCCTTTATATTTAACTCAAAGATGTTTTCGTCAATATATTTTTGAGTTAAGTATATTCCATCCCTTCCATTATCCAATAAATCAAAATGAAGAGCGTTAGCAATAATAAGTTTTACTTCACGGTATAATCCACCATAGAATGTGAAATCCGCCATCAATGGGTACACATCCTCATGTCGACTGTTATCCACCATTATAGATATAAGATTTTTACCTATCTTTAAGAAAGAGTTTAAAGAAACTCTATACATTGCATATCCGCATTTACTGCTGCCGGCTAACTGTCCATTTACATATATCTCTGAAACATTGCCTGCTGCACCAATTTCAAGAAATATAAATTTCTTGAAATCTTCCTCGCTGATATTTAATTTTCTTTGATACCAGCACTTACCTTTAAACATACTATTTTCATGTCCATCTTCTGCATTCCAGGAGTGAGGCAGTGTAACAATCTCTGCCTCACTCATTTCTTCCAGTACATAAGCTGGGTTATTTACCTTTGTAAAGTACCATTTATCATTTAAATCTATTATTTTCAATCTCTTTCACCTATTTCCTATACTTTTTACATATGTTTCTTTAACCAACTAGCTGCTAAGTCAAACCAAACTTGACAACTTGGGTTAACATGTTCATTCTTTGCTGCTGTGGTTTCATCAGCAAGTGATAAACCATGTACTCCTGATTCAAATATATGAAGTTCATAAGGAACTTTATATTTAGTTAACATAGTGGCAAATCTTAAGGAATTGGATACATAGACACTTTCGTCGTTAGCTGTATGCCATATAAATGTTGGAGGAGTTTTATCTGATACGTAATTTGCAGGACTTAATTTCATCAGTTCTTCCTCAGTAGGATTGCTTTTTCCAAATACCACTTTGTTTGAAAATTCTTGAAATGCAACTGCACCTGGGTTATCAGACAGAGCTTCTTTCTTCATCAAAATATAGTCTGTAAGCGGATATCCTAGAATAAGCGCCCTAGGTCTGAATAACTCACTATCCACATTGAACTTAGATGTTAACAGTTCATCCTGCCAATGCACCCCCATACTTGATACCAAATGTCCACCTGCTGAAAAGCCGCATAATATAATCTTACTGGTATCTATAAGCCAGTTTTCTGCTTTTTCTCTTATTGTAAGTATAGCTTGTGCTAAATCATACAAAGGCTGCGGATACGCAGTTTTCTCATTACCAGGAGGTGGCGGGTTTCTGCGATCAATTACTTTATCTCCATAATAAGTATTATATCTAAGAACAAAGGTGTTATAGCCAAGTGTTGCAAATCGTATAGCCACAGGTTCTGCTTCACGGTCTGTGGTTCTAAAGTAAGCTCCACCAGGGCAGATTATAATGGATGGACGCTTTTTGCCTGTGTTAAATTCTTTTGAGTCATGTAGAATATAGGTTTGTAAATAAGCTTCATTGTTATCCTTCCAAAGTTTAATTTTTTCACAAATCATAATGATATACTCCTTTATATATTATTGTTATTCAATAAGGACTTATTCTGAGCTAAGGCAGCCCACTGCTTCATCTCTACCGGATATTTACTAACCTTTAACTGCACCAACGGTAATTCCTTTTACAAAGAACTTCTGAAAAAATGGATACGCAATTAAAACCGGAACTACAGCTATAACTGCAATAGCCATTCTAACGGATGTACTAGGAAGAGGAGTGTTTGAAGCAGAAGTACTACCTAAATCAGTAGCTGCTAAAGCTTGAATATTCGTTATCATTTGATTTAATACAAGTTGTATACTATTTAATTTTGCATCTGTTATATAAATCAGTCCGTTATTCCAATCATTCCAATATGTTAGACCGCTCATTAGACCTACAGTAGCCATTATTGGAAGTGACAAAGGAAGAATAATTTTGAAAAATATACTATATTCTCCTGCACCATCAATTTTAGCTGATTCAATAAGGGCAGAAGGAATATTATTTGTGAAGTAGGATTTCATCAATAATATATTAAATCCATTTAAAAGTAGCCTAGGTATGATAAGTGCCCAAATAGTATTTTTTATATCCAAATATTTAGTGTACAAAAGATAGGTAGGCACAAGCCCTCCATTAAATAACATTGTAAATACAACTAAAAAAGTTAACACCTTTCTTCCTTTAAGATCTGTACGTGACAGAGGGTATGCTATCATAGATGTAATAACTAAACAAGCAGTTGTACCAATTATGGTTACTAAAATAGTAATACCATATGCTCGTCCAATAATCTCCGCCTTTTCAAATAAATATGAGTATGCTGCAAAACTCAATTTTTTCGGGAAGAAAGTATATCCACTTTTTATCAGAATATTTTCATCTGTAAAGGATGAGTTAAATAATAATATGAAGGGAATAAGACATAGGAATGATGCTACAGCAAGAATCGTATGTGCAATTCCTCTAAATAATCTATCTTGTTTTATTTTCAAAGCTGCCAACTCCTTTCTTAAAATAATGCATCCTCTGCGCTTAATTTTCTTACTGCATAGTTAGATAATAGAATACATATAAATCCAACAACTGACTGGTACATTCCTGCTGCTGATGACATACCTATATTCCCTAGTTGAAGTAAACCACGAAAAACATAAGTATCGATAACATCGGTGACAGGATACAATGCGCCACTATTCATGGGCACCTGGTAGAAAAGTCCAAAGTCTGAATAAAAAATTCTTCCTATTGCCAGCATTGTCATAATAATAATAGTTGGTTTTATGAGAGGTATGGTGATAAGTCTTACCTGCTGCCACTTTGTAGCTCCATCTAAACTTGCAGCTTCGTAATACTCATCACTAATGCCAACTACTGATGAAAAATATATTACACTTAAGAAACCAAAACCCTTCCAATTGCTTACAAAAGTAAGAATTACCGGCCAAAATTTAGTTTCTGTATACCAATTAATTTCTTTTAACCCTAACGCTGGCAGGACAGTTTTATTTAAAAAACCAGTATCAGTACTAAGCATTGCATATACGAGATAACTAACTACCACCATAGATATTAGGTGTGGCAGCAAAATTAGACTTTGATAAAGGCTTAATAATAGTTTATTTTTAATCTCATTAAGTAATATAGCAATTGCAACAGCAACCACTGTGTTAATTATAATGAATGAAACATTATAAAGAATAGTATTCCTAGTAATTATTAGAGCATCAGCAGACTTAAATAGAAATTCAAAATTTTTAAACCATATCCAGTCACTGGCAAGTATTCCTTTTGAAAAATTAACATTTTTAAATGCTATTATTAATCCAAACATTGGTATATAATTGTTGATAATTAAGTATATCAATCCCGGTAACATCATTACATAAAGGGCGCTGTTTCTAAATATATTAACTTTTTTTGATTTGGCTGTACTAACATTTTTAGTTTTTATATTTGTTTGCTGCATCACTGTTTCCTTCCTTTCCTTTAAAATAAGGCAACTCAACCAATTTCAAACTGGCTGTGTTGCCTTCCAGGTTTACTTATTAGTTTTGATCCATTCATCAAGTTGCTTTTGTTTTTCAGCAATCACTTTATCTATTCCTGCAGTTTTAAGTTTAGCAATAAACTCAGGTAATACCTTAACAGGATCCAAAGTTCCTGATTCTAATCCAACTTTATATTGATCTGTAACAGAATTTAATGCAGCTAACTCTGTTTGCACTGATGATGCAACAAAGCTAAAACCCATAGCTTTTGACTTTTTAGCTGCTTTATTAAATTCAGCTTCACGCTTATAAGCATCTACGGAACCACCCTTCCAAACATAGCTTATGAACTGATTTCCCAAAAGAAAAGGCATATTCGAATAAGTTTGAGTTTTGGCATTAATTCCTTCAGGATAATCTATTGTACCTTCAGCAGTTTTAACATAGTGTTTACCTTCTATACCATAATCCATAAGATTAACTACTTTAGAATCAGTATACATAAGGTTTAGGAATTGCATGGCTTTGTCCGGTGTTTTGGAATTTAAAGGAATTGCCCACTGAACCTGTTGAGCATTTGAGGATGTGGAAAAAGCATCTATTAATGGAATCTCAACCAATTCTACACCATTAGTTAAGCTCTCAGATGCCGCTGTATTGGCAGTAATTGCTCCAAAGTATGCTACACCTTTTCCAGCTTTTAATAAATTTGATATAGGTTGTGTATTTGTTGCTACATCCTTCATGATGTAACCTGAAGTGTACCAATTTCGTACTGTATTAAGCATTGCTGCATATTGAGGTGTCTCAAACCAATCAACTACCTTTAAATCCGCACCTCCATTTAACAGTACTCCAAATCCATCCCCAAGAAGATCCAGACCAGCTGCTCTGTCTACAATAGTAAGAGTTTTACCCGGCTGCATTAATAGTATAGTTGTATCAGGCTCTTTATCTTTGATAGTTTTAAAAATAGCTGTAAAATCCTCAAGAGAGTTTACCTTATTTGTACTTATATTGTATTTACTTGCGTAGTCCTTCCTAATTTTTAGTCCATATCCTGATGCCATTGATTTTACAGGAGGAACAGCATATTGCTTTCCATTAATTCTACCAGCCTTTAGATAATCTTGACCAACTGCCTCCTTTATACCCTGTCCATATTTATCTAGTAAATCATCTAATGCGATAATTTGTCCTTTTGATACAGAACTACTGAAGTTAGCCCCTTGCACAGGAAGTAAATCAAGCTTTTCTCCACTAGCTAGCATTAGATTTATTTTTTGTGTCCAAGATCCAACAGGAATAACCTGCCAATTGATCTTGGCATTTATTTTTTCTAATGTTATTTTATTTACTTCATCTTGCACTAATTGCAAATCTTTAGGAGTATCACTTAAAGTAAATGATGCAATAGTAAGCTCTGTTGGTGTCTCCTTTTGTGCTTGTACTTCTGAAGTGTTTTTGCTTTTTGTACTACATGCTGAAAATGAAAACATTGTAGCTACCAATAAAGCAATACAGCTAAGCCTTTTTCTAATCATAATATATTCCCCCCTAAACGTATTTTGGAATTGATTACAGTATACAATATACATGGCTACCTTCACCATCTTATAATTTGACTTGTTACTTTTGAAATTTCGACTTACTCTTCGTGGTTTAACTTTCTTTTTTATTTTTTCTATAGTCTGCCGGATTCATCCCAGTCATTCTTTTAAACATGCTTGAGAAATTAGAGGAGTTAGGATATCCGACGCTTATTGCAATTACATTAATTGGAAGATTTGTCTTGATAAGCAGGTCTTGAGCCTTAACTAAACGTTCCTGCATAATAAATCTTGCAACAGATAATCCAGTTTCTCTTTTAAATACCCTGTCAAAATAGTCAGGGTTTAAATAAACATGGCTTGCAATTTCCTCTCTTGTCAATTCCTTCTCTAAATGAAGTTTAATATAGTTTTTAGCTTTAATCACTGGGGATATTGATTTTTCATCAGGCTTTGTAAACCCAATAGTTCTTTCTATAATATATTCTACCCACTCAAGCATCTCTTGTAAGGAACCGGTGGCATTAGCATTCATTTCTATAGTCTTGCTGTCATTAAACAGCTCATGGGCTTGCATCCCTTTCTGAGCTAAGGCAGCAAAAATCATCTGGTTAAAATCCTGCTGAAACCCGTATAACACATTTGTATCCGGTGCTGAAGTTATATATAAGTCTTCTAGATATTTTTTTATTTCAAATATTAGATTATCTTTAGCACCATTCTTAAGCATAACTGACCAAAGGCTTGTATCCGTTGTATTTACAACAGAAGTTTTTATAGGCTTCACATTTATAGGAAATACCTTATTAAATATAGTAACATTATTTCTTTTAAGCTTGATTAGTTCATTTACCATAGATGCTAATTGATGAGCATAAATCATTTCTCCCACATAACAACATAAGTCACAATACATATACTGATTGCAGGTAAATATATATTTTTCACACTGTTCCTCCAATTTATCTCTGCTAAAATCTTCAACATTCCCTAAAAAAAGAATTCCTATGAGTTCAGTACTTTTTAATTGAAAAAACTTAACTGATTGACCTTCATTCGTAAGAATTTCTTCTGCAATGTTTTTCAATCCGTATTCTATAATTTTTTCGTCCTTCATACTCATCTTTCTATGAAAGCGCTGTATCCCTATTAAAACTGGTATGATTTTCATTTGGCTATTGAAAGGTATATCTCTATAATCTGCAGCTATTTTTATATCCTCTGGATTTGAAGGTATGGTTTCATTTATAATATCCATCCAAAACCGTTCAACCAAAATAGACTGATGCTTAAACCAAAACTGTCCAAACCTGCTGTACTCCTCCAGTTCGCTGTCTTTTTCTATCTTATTAATAGCTTTAGTAACGGAGGCTTCTAATTCTTCAGCTGGAACAGGCTTTAAAAGATAGTCCAAACTTCCCAAATGAATTGCTTCCTTTGCGTAGCTAAAATCTGCATGACAAGTTAAAAATATTAATTCTGTCTTTGGAGAATATTTCTTTACCCAGGCCAGCAGCTCTAAACCACTTCCCCTCGGCATTTCAATGTCACAAAGCATAACATTTATTCTATTACTTTCAAAAACTTCCTTTGCCTGCTTCATACTGTTAGCAGTAAAAACCTTTGATATTCCAAGTATGTTCCAGTCAATTTTAGATTTTATTTCTTCTACAATTAATTTTTCATCATCTACAATAAGTAAATTCCACATCCTAATCCTCCTTTTCCAAATTATTTAAAGGTAGAACTATTTCTACCAAAGCTCCTCCAGACTCAGAATTACCTATACAAAGCTTTGCACGCTCCTTATATAAGAGCGATAGTCTGCGTTGAATATTCCATATTCCAATATGCTCTCCATATTCGTCGGTTATTCGATTCCCAGCCTTTAGTTCTCTTATTACGTCTTCTTTGAACCCTTCGCCAGTATCTTTTATTACAATTCTAAAACACGGTTCTCCCTCTTTGCTATCTACAAGTTCAATGTTTACAGACAGCTGAACCTCTTCATCCATAGATACTGCATATTTAATTGAATTCTCTATAAAAGTGTGAATTATAAGTGGCGGCACTTTAGTCTCTAAAAGATAATCAGGAATCTCTATTTTAAAACTCAATAATTCAGAAAATCTTAATTCCTGAATGCGGATGTAGTTTTGAACATGCTGTATTTCATCCTTTAAAGATACAAAAGTAAGATTACTTCTAAACATGTACCTGAAATATTTAATTAAACAAAGTGTCATTTCTTGAATATGGTCATACTTCTTTGTACTTGCCAAAGCATAGATTATATTAAGTGAATTGAGAAAAAAATGAGGTTTGATTTGGAGCTGCAAGTGTTGCAGTTCAGCCTTTTGTGTGTTTATTTTCTCTTCATATACACTTATTTTAAGTTGTTGAATGTGTTCCATCATAGTGTTAAAGGTTTCATTAACAATTCTAAACTCTTCTGATGTAGCATAAGGTTCGATACGAACTTCCAGATTTCCATCTCTTATTTTCTTCATTGCAGACAACATTCTTCTTAAAGGAACAATCAGTATTTTTCTTAAAAAGAGTAGACATATAGGTAATACAAAAATAAATAAAATAGAAATAAAGTTAATTACTCTCTGAAAATATGGCAATTTTTCTAAAATCTTATTATCTGGTATTAATGCAATTAAGCTGAAGTTTCCTTTCAAAGACTTTTCTCCAACCACAAGATATTGATTTCTATCCCCTATAAGATGATATCGTTTAAAGTCTAGATTTAAATTCAAATTATTATCACGGACAACTTGTCCATTCATCATAGGTTCCCCATTATCTGTTGCAAGCAAGGAAGCACCATTTTCTCCAATATCTATCATTTTTAGAGGTATAAACAGATTTTTAACATCGGTCCAGCTTCCTAAATAAATTTCACCCATCTTCAGGATACGAAATAAGTAGTATTTATTTTCAATTTTCTGAACATGCCAGTCTGAAATTTGTGAGTTTCTTGATGACCGCAGCTCCAAACAGCTATTTGTTACATATTCTCTTAAAGCTTCCTGTTCAACAAAACTAGGTCTATTATTATGAATCTCAATAAAGTCCTGTCTTTGCAAAGAGTAGATAAACATAGTGTCAATAAATTTATACATGGTAATATCCTGGGTTATTTTATTTAATAATCTTATCTTTGATAAAAAGTATTCTTCTTCATATGGAGAATATAGCATCATTTGAATATCTGTGTTTGAAACTTGAAGATTGACAAAATATGAGTCTACTGCTTCAAGGTTATTATCTATCTGATTCATATATAAAGACATCATATTTTTATAAGATTCCGCAACCTGGTTATGAACAACCTTGATAGCGTATAAATTATTATATATAAGGAATGAAATTAAAGGCAGCATAAAGGCTATTAACCCAGCTACCAATTTGAATCGTATGGAATTTTTGGGTATATTAAAAGCACGAATTAACATTATTGTTCCTCCATTTTAATAGTGAGAGTTTTACTATAACTTGTTTTTAATTTGGATTATAATTAAGTGTAAAAATATTGTCAACATAAGAAACTAAAAGCTGTTAGATAAAAACAATCTTTGTTTAGTTTAAAATGTACAAGCTATATACATGCAATAAAATCATAAAAAATTTAGAAGAAAACTTGTAATATTATAATGAAAGTAGTATACAATTTATCTTTTATTAATTAGAAATTAAAAAAATCTATAAAATTGTTAACTGACCTTACCTCTTACCTGAGGTTGCTTTTAATTGTTAACCGTCCCTAATTTTACCTACCTAATTTTCTAATTTTAATTTAATTCCTGTAAATTGTTAACCGTCCCTAATTTCTATTTGAAATTCTATGAAAAATTTTAGTTTAGAAAGATTAAAGTAGGTAGAAATACTTAAAGTGTTTTAGTTACCTATAAATGTTAAAATAGACATTTTTCAGATGTTTATATAGTTTGATAATTATATAACAGATGTTATAATTAATAATATCATGTAAAAAGTTATTTATAACTATATTAAATTATAATATATAATATAAAATCTTTAAAACAATAGTTAAATTTAAGAAAATACATAACAAAAATGGATAGTTATGTTATACTGAAATAGGAAGGAGGTATTTTATGGAACAAGTGTATACTATTGTTTTTTGGGTAGGAGTTATATATACTGTAGTAACTTTTTTGTTAGGCGGGTTATTAGGATTATTTCATATGGATGGACATGTAGATACACATGTGGACACTAATTTTCATGCAAGCTTAGATTCACATATTGATACTCATGCTGACAGCGGAATATCGCCGACCTTTGCAGTTTTTCCACTAAAACCTATAACCATTGTTTCTTTTTTAACGGTTTTTGGAGGTATAGGCATAATAGGAACTCACTCTAAAATTAATCCAATCCTTTTATTTATTATAGCATTTATATCAGCACTGATAACAGCATTTATACTATATAGATTTATAGTTATACCTCTTTATAAAGCACAAAATACAAGTGCATTTTCCAAAAACAGCGTTGTAGGAATGAAAGCTAAGGTTATATCTCCAATTCTTGAAGGAAGTTTTGGAACTATATCCTATGTGGTAAATGGGAAAAGATATAATGGACCAGCACAACATGTTGGAAAGAAAGGAATTCCTCAGGGTGAAGAAGTTATTATTTATGAAATTAAAAATAATGTATTTTATGTTGAGCCTTTAAATTATGAAAAATAAATATATATATATAAAAGGAGAGATTTAAAAATGTTATTTAATTTATCAGCTCTAATTATTCCGGGGATTATAGTAGGGGTAATCATACTTTTAATCCTTAGTATTTTCTCAATGTGGAAGAGAGTTCCACAAGATAAAGCTTTAGTTGTTACAGGTCTTAGAAAAAGGGTTATTACCGGTGGTGGTGGTTTTGTAGTGCCGCTTCTTGAAAGAACAGATAAGATTTCTCTGGAAAATATGCAGATTGAAACACGTATTGACGGTGCTTTAACAAGTCAGGGGGTTGGAATTGTAGCAGATGGTGTGGCAGTTGTTAAGGTAAAATCTGATACAGAATCGATTTTGTCAGCTGCAGAACAATTTAATACTTCAAATGGATTGCAGCATACTATTCAAGTAATTGAACATACTACTAAAAATGTGCTTGAAGGTAAGCTTCGTGAAATAGTCTCAAAGATGACAGTAGAAGAAATTTATAAAGACAGAGAAAAATTTGCGTCCCATGTACAGGAAGTTGCAGCTCTTGATTTAGCTCAAATGGGTCTTGAACTTAAGGTTTTAACTATTAAAGATATATCAGACAGAAACGGATACTTAGAAGCTCTTGGTAAGCCAAGAATTGCAGCAGTAAAAAGAGATGCTCAGATAGCAGAAGCAGAAGCTGCTAAGGAAACAAAGATTAAAACGGCAGAAGCTGTAAGACTTGGAGAAGCTGCTAAGATTTTATCAGAAACTCAAATTGCTGAATCTATTAAGGATAAAGAACTAAAGGTTCAAGCTTACAGAAAAGAACAGGAAATTGCTAAGGCTACATCAGACCTTGCTTACGAAATTGAGTCTAATAAGGTAAAAAAAGAAGTTGCCGAAACACAGATGCAGGTTGAAATTACAAAAAAACTAAAGGAAAAAGAACTTGCAGATGCTGCTGTTCAGGTTGAAATTACTAAAAAGGAAAGAGAAATCGAACTTGCTGAAAAAGAAGCACTAAGAAAAGAAAGAGAACTTGAAGCTACAGTTAAAAAGCAGGCTGAAGCGGATAAATATAGACAAGTTCAGGTAGCAGATTCTATAAAATATAAGGAAATTGCTGATGCAGAGGCAAGAGCTAAGGCTATTGAGCTTGAAGGTAAGGCTAAATCAGAGGCTTTAAGACTTCAAGGTATGGCAGAAGTAGAAATTATAAGAGAAAAGGGTAAAGCAGAAGCAGAAGCTATGGCTAAAAAAGCAGAAGCCTTTAAGCTTTATAATGAGGCTGCTATGACCCAGATGATTATTGAAAAGCTTCCTGAAATAGCAAAAGCTGTTGCAGAGCCATTATCTAAAACTGAAAAGATTGTTATTGTTGACAGCGGAAGTGGTGAAGGCAAAGGTGCTGCCAAGGTTACGGGATATGTAACTGATATAATGTCTCAGCTGCCGCAGACAGTTGAAGCACTTACCGGTGTTAATATTATGGACTTGTTAAACAAGAAAATAGAAAATATGGAAAGTAAAAAAGAAGAAAAATAATCCATTATGATAGAAAGATAAATAGCTTAAGTTTTGAAGGATGTCTTATGAGGCATCCTTTTTATTACATTGAATATTTAATTGTCTAAATATATAATGAATTTATAAATTTATGACAAGGAGATTCAAAATATATGAAACTTCGCAAGTATTCTATACCTTGGAATTCGATAAGGTTTAAGCTTATATTAGGGTTGTTTGCCGTTATGATACCGTTAATTTCACTTCTTATATATGATAATTTTTATGCCATAAAGGTTATTCATAATCAGGTTGCTGAATCAAATAAAAATATGATATCTCTTTATATGAGTCAAATTGATAAAGAACTGGAAAATACTGATACTTATTTAAGCAGGCTTGCACTTACAGATGATAACTTTAAGTTAATGTCCTATACTAATAATGAAGACGATTATTATCTGGCTCAGTTCCGTCTTAGTAAAAGGATTTCAGAGGATGTTTTAATGAGTAAAAATACCGATTCAGTGTTTATATACAACGCAAAAAGGGATTCTCTTATAGAAGGATTTAATGAAGGGTCAACTTTTGCAGAAAGAGAGAAAGTAAGAGACTATATAAGAAATACATTAAAAAGTAACAGCGGTGCCCCCACAAAAGGATGGAGTGTAAAAAAAATAGATAAGGAATATTACTTATTCAGAATTTTAAAAGTGGATAATGTTTATGTAGGGGCTTGGATAAGTGCAAAAAAAATATTAATTCCGCTTAAGCTTATTAATTTAGGAGAAAATGGAGCATCCATGCTTATAACTGATTCTGGTGAGCCTATGATTACTTCAAAATTAATAAATGATGAAAAGATTGATTTAAATCATGATTTACAAAATTATTATCTTACAGGAAAAAATAATAATTATCTAACTGTTGGAGAGAAATCAGCCAAAGGAGATTTTAAACTGATTGCATTAATACCAAATGAGGAAATTCTGGAAAAGCTGCCTTTTCTTCAGAGAGTTGCCGCATTTATTGCTGTAGGAGCAGTTCTCTTACTTCCTATATGTCTTATATTTTTAAGAAATGTATTATTAGTACCATTAAAAAGGATTTTAAAAGCTATGAAAAGAATTCATGAGGGAAATTTGGATTTTCGAATTGAACGTTATAATACTTCAGATGAATTTATAATGGTTAATGAAACTTTCAATAAAATGATAGATCAAATTCATGATTTAAGAATAAGTGTTTATGAAGAACAGTTAAGCAAACAGAAAATGGAGCTTCAACATCTGCAGCTGCAGGTAAATCCTCACTTTTTCCTGAATTCTTTAAATATTATATACAGCCTAGCACAAACCAAGAAATATGAGTTAATTCAAGAGATGACACTTAGTTTGGTAAAATACTTCAGATATATGTTCAGAAGCAATATGGAGCTTGTCTTTCTAAAGGAGGAACTTCAGCATGTAAAGAATTATATTCATATACAAAAACTTAGATTCCCTAATTCTTTAACTTATGAAATTGAAGCGGAAGAAAATCTTTTAGAGGTTCAAGTACCGCCCCTTGTAGTACAAAATTTCGTGGAAAACTCAGTTAAATATGGTGTTACACTTGATGAGTCAATACACATCTCTGTAAAGGTTATAAACTATGTATATCAACAAAAGCAATTTATGAAAATAATTATCAGCGATACAGGAAGAGGATTTCCGGATGATATTTTGCAGGAGCTAAGAGCAGGTCATAGGCTTGCCTCAAATGAAGGAAAGCATATTGGGGTATGGAATGTTCAAAGGAGATTAGAATTATTATATGGACAAGAGGCAAGTATTAAATTTTTTAACAATGAAAACAGCAAGGGAGCTTTTGTTGAAATTTTGCTTCCTGTTAAACAAATAGATTAGATTTGGTGGTGAGCTTTTATGTTTAATATTATTGTAGTAGATGATGAAGTTTTTGCTGTTGAAGGTATAAAATCTGCCGTAAATTGGAGTAAACTTGGTATAGATGAGGTTTTTACAGCATTTAATATTAGACAAGCAAAAGAAGTGTTTGAAAATAATAGAGTGGATATTATGCTTTGCGATATAGAAATGCCTCAAGGGAATGGGATTGAGCTTTTATCATGGGTAAGAGCTAATCGTTCTAAAACAGAATGTATTTTTTTAACCTGTCATGCTGATTTTGGATATGCTAAGGAAGCTCTTAAGCTGGGAAGTCTGGATTATATCTTAAAACCGATTCCTTATGATGAGTTAGAGGAAGTAATAAAGAAAGCTATAGATAAAATTAAAAAGGATAGAAAGCTAACTGAAGAAAGTCAGCTTGGACAGTATTGGAATAAAAATCGAGCGATGATAGTGGAGACCTTTTGGAGAGATGTTATAAATCACTCTATAGCTTCTGATATAAAAGCAATAGAAGAAGCGGCTAAGGAAAAAAATATTCAGTTTAATGAGAGGGTGAAGCTGATACCTGTTTTAATTAAAGTTCATCAATGGGGAAAAAACCTTAATTCTCAGGAAGAAAATTTAATGGATTTTGCTCTTAAGAATATTGCTGCAGAAAAGTTTTTCGGGGATAGTGTAAAGGGTCAGTTTGTAAAATTAGAGCAGAAAAGATTTATAGTAATTATAAATTCGGATGTTTCAAAAGTTGTAAAAGAAAAGCTGAAAGAAGTTTGTGAGAAGTTTATAGAAGCCTGCAATCAATATATATCCTGTGATTTATGTTGTTATATTGGAGATGAAGTTTATATTAATGAATTATCATCAAATGTTAATCAGTTAGTCGTAATTGATGAAAATAACGTTGCTTTTAGCAATAAGGTATTCTTGTTAAATAACAGAAAAATACCAGCAAGTACTATAAAAATGCCGGATATGGCTCCATGGTCGGTGTTTCTTAATGAAGGTTCAAAAGATAAGGTTATTGAGGAAATACAAAGTTTTCTGCAAGGTCAGGTTAACAGCATAGGGCTTAATGCTAATATGCTTTATCAATTTCAGCAGGATTTTCTGCAGATGATATATACTTTATTAAAGCAGAAGGGGATACAGGCACATCAGCTTTTAGGCGATGAAAAAACAAAAGAGCTGTACTCTAAAGCTATAAGTTCAATTAAAGCTTTTATGCTGTGGGTTTCTCATGTAGTAGATAAATCTATGAAATATATTTATGATGTTGGAAGATCTCAATCTGTAGTCGATAGAGCTAAGAAATATATATCTGATCACATCTCAGAGGAAATAACCAGAGATGATATTGCAAGTTTTGTGTTTTTAAATCCCGATTATTTGAATCGTATATTTAAAAAAGAAACTAACATGTCAATATCAGAGTATTTGCAGCAGGAGCGGTTTAATATTGCCAGGGAACTTTTAGCAAAGACAGATTTCCCAGTAAGCAGCATTGCTGTTAAGGTAGGCTATACTAATTTTTCTCATTTCGCTAAAATGTTTAAGAAGTATACAGGAATGAATCCAATGGAATACAGGCAGAAAAACGGCAGTGTGTAGGAGGTAGAGATGAAGTATAAAAGAAATTCCTTTATAAATTTAACTATAGTAATTATTTTAATTCTTTTTACAGCATGTTCACGTGAACCTGAGAAAAGTACTGCACCTGAAGCTAACAAGCCTTATGAAGCTGTTATGGCTTATTCCATATTTGAAAACATGCCGAAAGATATACAAATAGTAGAAGATGAGATAAATAAGATTACTATACCTAAGATAAATGTAAAGGTTAAATTAATGCCTATAATTGCAGCAAATTACAGGCAGCAGATAAATCTGATGTTGTCTGAAGACGAAAAGATAGATTTGTTGGCTGTATATAGTGATAACTTTACTGAGTATGTATATAAAGGATATATTCTTCCGCTTAATAATTTAATAAATATTTATGGGAAGGATATAAAAAAAGTGGTTGATAATGATTACTTAAGAGCAGGAACAATAAATGGCAGGCTTTATGGAATAACTACTACAATGGATCCAAGAAGTTCTTTTGGAGTGATGGTTAGAAAGGATTTACTTGATAAATATAAAATAGATATTTCCAAGGTAAAGTCTTTGAATGATTTTGAACGAGTATTGAAATTAATGAAAGCTTATGAGCCTGACTTACCGCTTATAGTACCTGCTGCATCTTGGACATCAATGCTTGCTGGAGCCGCTGGGAATGCAGATGTTCTTGGGGACGGTATAGGTGTGCTTTTAAACTATGAAAAAGATTTAACTGTTACAAATTTTTATGAAACAAAGCAGTATGCTGACTTGCTGCATAAAATGAGACAATGGAATGAAGCAGGGTATATTATGAAGGATGCAGCTATAAACAGAGAGGGTAATACTGATTTATTTAAAGCAAATAAAGCTTTTGCTACAATGACTACTATATATCCAGGACTTTCTGAAACAAATTCAAGAACCGCAGGGATTGATCTTATTACTATAAGCTTTACTGAGTCTATTATTTCAACAAAGGATGTTCAGGAAATACAGTGGGGCATTGCTAAAAGTTCGCAAGATACTGAAAAAGCTATGCAACTTTTAAATTTATTGTACTCAAATCAGGATATCAATAATTTGTTAAGTTGGGGAGTTGAGGGCAAGCATTATGTTAAAACAAGTACAGAGGGTGTAATAGATTATCCAAAAGGAGTAGACATATCAAATACTGGTTATAGTCTTAATATTTATTGGCAGTTTCCAAATCCATATCCGCAATATGTTTGGAAAGGGTGGAATCCCAACTTTTATAATGAGAGAAAAGAAGCCAGCAAGAATGCTGTAAAATCTAAAGCATTAGGTTTTACCTTTAATCCTATACCAGTAAAAACTGAATTAGCCGCTGTAAGTAACATAATAAATCAGTATGTTATTCCGCTGGAGTCAGGCACTGTTAATCCAGACAAGGTGCTTCCTGAGTTTATTTTAAAGCTTAAAGAGGCTGGAATAGACAAGATTATAGCGGAAAAGCAGAGGCAGCTTAATCTATGGGCAAAAGCAAATTATATTAATTAATCTAAAAATCATCCAATGGAATTTTTTAATTCCTGGATGATTTTTTTATTGAAAAGTCGGAAAAGTGTTATAACTAGGTCGTATATGTTGCAGAGGTTATTATGTAAACAATTTATAATTAAAGCATATTAAGAGAGTCTTTATAAGGATTTTTCAATTACAAGGATAATTGAAAAGGAGGAGTTAGTATTGAACCCAGCAAATGAGAATTTAAATGAGCCAATATTTAAAGCAGTACAGATATGCAAGACTTTCGGAAGTACCGTGGCTTTAGATCATGTGGACATTTCCATATACAGAGGACAGATTACAGGTCTTATCGGTGAAAATGGTTCTGGTAAATCAACTATTACATCAATTGCCGCAGGAATGCAGCCTGCAACAAGTGGTGAAATGTATTTTAAAGGACAGAAACATAATCCTTCAAGCATGATTGAAGGTGCTAAGGCAGGAATTGGAATGATTGTTCAGGAAATGGGTACAGTTCCTGGAATTACAATAGCTCAAAATATCTTTCTAGGAAATGAAGAACAATTCAAAACTTTTGGATTTATAAATGCTGGCAAAATGAATAAAGCAGCAAAGGAAGCTTTAGATAATATCGGTTTTACCGGAGTAGATCCATCTAGGTATATTGATGAATTAAACATGCAGGATAGAAAGCTGGTTGAAATTGCAAAAGTAATGTACCAGAATCCAGAAATGCTGGTTGTAGACGAAACCACAACAGCTCTTTCTCAAACAGGCAGAGAGATAATATATGGAATAATGAAGCGTATGAAAGAAGAAAATAAAGCTGTTGTATTTATATCACACGATTTAGAAGAATTGATGGAAATCTGCGATACACTTACTGTGCTTCGTGATGGCAAGCTTATTACTACTATGACAAAGGAGCAGATGGTAGCTTCTGAAATAAAGAAGTACATGGTAGGAAGAAAGATGACAGACAAGTACTACCGTGATGACTATGAAGATGAAACCCGAGACGAAGTTGTACTTGAAATTGATAATATAACAAGCGGAAAAGGAATGCTGATTAACTTCTCAGAAAAGGTGTACAAGGGTGAAATATTAGGAATAGGAGGACTTTCACACTGTGGTATGCACGAGCTTGGTAAATGCATCTTTGGAGATGAAAAAATTCTGGCAGGAAGTGTAAAGCATGTTCCGTCAGGAGAGATAATAAAAAATCCAAAGCAGGCAGTAAGCTTAGGGTTTGGATATGTTTCAAAAGACAGAGATACAGAAGCACTTGTTCTAACTGCAAGTATAAAAGATAATATTGTTTCTGCAGGTTTTGATAAGATAAAAAATAAATTTGGAATGATAACTAATAAAGCAGAAAAGAATTATGTTAATAAGCAGGTAGAAGAATTAACAATCAAATGTGCATCTATAGATCAGAATGTGCAATATTTGTCTGGAGGAAATAAACAGAAGGTTGTATTTGGAAAATGGGTTGGAAGAGACTGCGATATTCTAATACTAGACTGCCCTACCCGTGGTGTTGATATCGGCGTAAAAGCAGCTATGTATCAGCTTATATACAATATGAAAAAGCAGGGCAAAACTATTATTATGATTTCTGAAGAACTACCAGAGCTTATTGGAATGAGCGACCGCTTAATAATATTAAGAGACGGTCAGAAATCTGGTGAATTCAAAAGAAGCAGAGAATTGTCTGAATACATGGTTATTGAGAGTATGATATAGATGTAAATGAATACCTAGTGGGGTGATGTACATGATAAATGTTAGTACGGAGAAAAGAACAAAGGCATCTAATAAAGATATTATAGTAAAAATGGCACCTATAGCCGGGTTACTGTTTATAGTTATAGTATTTACTATTTTAACAGGAGGAGATATTTTAGGAGCACGTAATCTTCAGTCTTTGACAAATCAGATAATGGTTACAGCGCTTGTTTCAATTGGAGCAGTATTTTTATTCGGTTCAGGAGTTTTCGATATGTCACTGGGGGCTTGTGTATGTATTGCAGCAGTGCTTGGTGCTAAGGCTGCTAAAGCAGGGGGAAGTGTAGCAGTTGTATTTCTGGTAATTCTAGGTGTATCTCTAGCACTTGCTTTAGCGAAAGGTATTATGTTTTCTACAATTAAGGTTCCAATTTTTATTATAACAATAGTTGGAGGAAGTGTTATTACAGCATGGGCACTAGCAGTACTAGGAAAAGAAACTACAATACTTCTAAATAATCTTCCTAAGCTGACAAGTACAGAAATGGCAATATTTAATGTAATACTGCTTGGTGCGTTTTTTCTGATTAGTTTATATTTTTTCAATTATACATCTTTAGGAAAAAGCGTTAAGCTGTTAGGAGGAAACCCAAGAGCTGCTGAACTTACAGGAATAAATTCTACAAAAATATTTATGTGGACATCCTTTATAGGCGGAATAGGCGTAGCACTTGCAGCCTTCGTAATCTTACTTAGAACCAATACAGCAAGTGCACTTACAGGCGGTACTATAGGAACAGATGTTATGGTTGCTCTTGTACTTGGAGGCATGCCTCTTTCTGGAGGCCCAAGAAGTAAAATAAGTGCAGCAATAGTTGGTGCATGTACCATATCAATATTAAACAACGGACTTACTATGATGGGATTGACAATTGGAACTATACAAATAGTTCGTGGTGTTATTTTCTTAGCAGTAGTTTTAATGACAAGTTTAAGCTATCGTACAAAACTGCTGCCAAGATAATATAAACAAAAATTTTAAATAAGGGGCATTAAGATTAATAATCTTTATGTGCAAAAAGGAATTGGAGGAGGAAAAGAAATGAAAAAAAGATTAGTTTCACTAGTATTAGCAGGATTAATGACTGTTGGTTTTGCTGGCTGTAAGAATTCTGAAGCAACATCAAATACTAACACTGGAAATGAAACAAAAAAAGTAGAGAAGTATGGGAAGGAAACAATTAAAATAGCAGTTGAAACTTATGACCCGACAGCATCACAGTTTATTACTATGCAGAAGTATTTTAAGTATCTGCAAAATTATCTCAATGTAGAATTTATATATTCTGAAAAGCTTAATTCTGCTGAAGATGAGTTGGCTTTTATTGAAAGTGCTGCATCTGCTGGAGCTAAAGGAGTTATAGGATACTACAATGTATCAGGTAAACAAGCTGTTCAAAAAGCTGTAGACCTTGGAATGTATTATTATGGAGCTGCCGAGAATACTGAAATCTATTCTGCATTTAAAACTAATAAGTATTACCTTGGCGGTGTTAACTTAGGAAAGTCAGACTACGAAGGTGGTTATGCAATGACTAAGGGTCTCATAGATGCAGGATGTAAAAATTTAATATTATCCAGCGGTGGTGCAAATTTTGGTGTTCCGATATTTGTAGAGCGTGTTAAAGGTGCTAAAGCTGCAATAGAAGAAGCAAATAAAGCAGGAAAAGATGTAAAAATAGTAAAAGAAGTACCAGGATTTCCAGATGAAGCTTTCTTTGCTGCACAGGCTGAAGCTTTAGGTGGAGATGTTGATGGTGTTATTGCTACTTTTGGTGGTTCAGATTTCTGGTTCCAGCCAATCGAAACTGCAGGAAAGAAAGACAAAGTTAAAATTGCTACTATTGCATCTATAGATGATGCGTATAAGACAGCTTTTGAAGAAGGCCGTATGGCATCACTTGTATCTGAACTTACTGAAAACTTTGCTATGGCTATACCTATGATTGTAAATGCTGTTGAAGGTAACAGCGATGTAATAAGACAAGCAGATGGATCAGCTGCTAACTTTGCAGGAAAAACAAATGTTATTAATGATAAAGATACATTTAATAAGTTTTATAAGGTTCAAAATGAAGGAATCTGGGCATATGGCGGAGAAGATATGCAAAAGCTTGTAAAAGGATTTAACAAAGATGTAAAATATGAAGATTATCAGAAATTAATATCTGCATCTGATATTAACTCAATCTTTGAAAGAAGAGGAGTTAAGTAAAATAGAAGGAGAAATAAAATGGGAGCAAAAACATTAAAGTTTACTAAAAATCTAATATTTTCACTGATTGCGCCGATAGCTGTATATGTATTGTTTGCCATAATTTGCAGAGCTAATGGGATACAAACCTTTGGTGTGGGATCAGACCTAGAGGTAATCTTTAGAAACACTATTTATTCAGGATTAATTTCCATGGCGGTATCTTATAATTTAACTTCTGGAAGGTTTGATTTTAGTGTAGGTGCTACCCTGATTTTATCAGTAATTCTGGCTGTTGATATAACTCAGCGTATGGGACTTGGACCAGTACCAATGCTAATAATCTGCATGGTAATAGGAGGAATTCTAGGTACTATCTCCGGTATCACATATGTTATGCTGCGCATACCTCCAATGGTAGTTTCATTAGGTATAACAATGATATATGAAGCAATAGCCTTTATTTATAAAAGCCAGGGAGTGAAATTAATTGGGCAAACTAAGATGTTAATTTTTGCTCGCCAGCCATATATTACAATATTAGCTCTTATTATTCTAGCTGTATTTGTATTCTTGCTGAATTTTACAAAGTTTGGCTATGATACAAATTCTTTAAGAAGTGGCCAGCAGATAGCAGTTAATGCTGGAATTAATGAAAAGAAAAATACAGTTATATGTTATTTGCTGTCTGGTATTTTAATGGCAGCAGCTGGGATTATAAATCTTTCAATATTAGGAACAGCTTCTCCTAAGACAGGACTTGGAAGTTCATCCTACATTATGAATGCTTTCCTGCCGTTATTTATTGGCGGTGCGCTAGCAAAGTACTCAGATAGAAATATTGGAATATTTATCGGTTCCTTTATGCAGGCGTGTATGATTTCTATACTGGCTAAATTTAATGTAAGCTCATCTATTCAAACAATAATTAGCGGTATGGTAGTATTTGTATTTTTAATATACACATCTAACAGTTATAAGTTTGCAGAAGCAAAGATGTTTAAAAATAAGCTTGCAAAAGCTAAGTCAATGCAGGTTGAGGCATAGAAATGGCAAATAGGGACGGTTAACAACAAATTTAAATGTTAACCGTCCCTATAACCCTATAACCTAACCTATAACTAAAAAGTCTTTTCAAAGGCTATTCTTTCATTTCCATCCTCTAGATAAATTATTCCACAATACTTAAAACCATTTTTCTGTAGTAGTTTTTGCATTGATAGATTTTCTTTATGGGTATCTATTTTAATGCTATGTACTCCTTTATTTATGCAAAGATCTTCTATGTTTTTAATGATTATAGAGGCTATCCCCTGACCTTTATAATTAGAATCGACAGCTATTCTATGTACAACTGCATATTCTTCATTGGTTATCCATGCACCATTGTAGATGTTTTCATAGGTCTTTTCTCCATCAAAGGAAACTGCAGCAGTACCAATTATTTTATCATTCTCATCAAGTACATAACTATAGCCATTATTAATATCATTTTCTATAGAATTGTAGTTTGGATAGCCATTTTGCCACTGATCAATTCCTTGTTCTTTAAAGTAAGTTTGTGCTGCATTTATAATCTTCATTATACTGATAATATCTTCTTCAACGGTTTTACGAAACTGCATTTTTGTCCTCCTTAGTGTTGGTATTTGCGTTGTATACAATCTTTCCTATATATTTACATAATTAATTTTGTTTCCATTCCACTCTATGAATTTTTCAAAATCCTTGTAAGAGACACTTATGGTTGCTGTGTTCACATTTGGATGAAAGTTTAATTTTTCAGCTCCTACTAACTCCTTATCTATTAGAACTATTACTTCTTTGTTAGAATCATTTATTAATCCAAAAGGAGTAACTGAACCAGGCTTAAGTCCAAGATACTTGAATAATCTTTCTTCTGAAGCAAAGGAAAGACTTGTGCTCCCTATTTGGTGAGATAAAAGTTTTAAATCTGCCTGCTTTTCTTCATGTAATATAACTAAATAATGGGTATCCCCTTTTCTATTTCGGAGAAACAAATTTTTGCATTGCTGCCCAGGAATGTTTATATCCAATTGATTAGCTTCTTCTATAGTGTACACAGCTTTGTGCTCGTATCTAATATACTCGATTTCTAATAAGTCTAATGTATTATATAATCTTTGTTCAATTTCTGTAATCATTATTTCACCTACTTCAAAAGAATTTTAATTATAAAAATTATACCATAATATAGAACAAAATAGGAAATAGGGACGGTTAACAACAAACTGAAAATAGGGACGGTTAACAACAAATTAAAATGTTAACCGTCCTTATAATAACTAATGGACTTACAGTTGTTCAAGACAACAGAATAAGAAAATCTTAAAGAGCAAAGTACTTTGAAGATATTGTAGTATCTGAAGAGGTTGAAGTATTAAAACTAGATCCTAGAATTTTTGAAATAGCTTTAAATAATTTAAAGCACACTGATAAAAGTAAAACACTTGTCGTGGGTGACAGTTTAACCTCTGATATACAAGGTTGAATAAACTTTGGAATAGATACCTGTTGGTATAACCCATTTTAAGCTTCTATTTCCTTTTTCATAAATATTACTATTGCAGAAACAACTGATATTACTGTGAATGCAACTGTTATTACCAATGGTTTAGTAGAAACCTCTGTTGAGAGCTTTGAAGCTTCTGATATTAGAGTAAATGGATTGAAAGAATATTTAAAGGTACTAAGCAGTGTTAATGCTATATTTAACCCCATTGATATCAAGGCTGCTTCCATAGATTTTTTTAATAAACTGCTAAATAGAAATATTATAGATATCATAAAAAGCAGATAAATATAAACATTCACAAAACACATCAAGACAGCTTTCACTTCTGGAAAATCCTGTTCAAATACAATAAAGGAATAATATATATTGGTAATTACAGATAATGCACTTATGAAGAACATTGTAATACCATAAAAACAGAATTTTGCTAGAACTATAGCAGCTTTATTGGCTCCTTTTGTGATAGGTAATATTATACTCCCCTTTGATATCTCATTACTCAAGATTCCACCAAGGGTAAGACATAAAACCAATATACATATTTGAGGAACATTGCTCCCTAGATAGTTTGCTACTGAATGAGTGGCAGAGGTTTTAAAAATACTAGACATATCTGTTCCATACTGCTTTTCTAAAAGTTTTGGAGTGAGTTTTAACATAGGAGGTGTTGCTAAGGCAAAGAAAAAGAACCCCATAAATAGTACTATTAACTTATGTTCTCTACTTGCTTCTGTGAATTCCTTTTTCATATAGGCTTTAAAGGTCATTTGAAGCACCTCCTTTAATAATGGTAAAAAAGATATCTTCTAAAGATATTTCTTTTTTCTCAAAAGACTTTATAGGAGTATTTAATGATAATAAGTAGGTAAATAAATCTCTTTCGTCCTTTAAGGTAGCATCAGTAAATATTAAAGCTATCTCTCCATTTTGGTTAACTTTTTTTATAAAGCTTGGATAGTTATTGATTTTTACATCTCCACCAAACTTAACTTCATAATAGTAAGTAGAATATTCATCTTTAAGTTTACCTATTGTAGTTGAAGTGAGTATCTCTCCCTTATGAATTATAGTTATATAATCACATATATTTTCAACATCGCTTAAAAGATGGGTTGAGAAAAATACTGTCATTCCCTTTTCTTTTAGGTTTTTGATTATATTCATAACTTCTCTTCTACCCTCTGGATCTAATGCAGAAGTTGGCTCGTCCAATATAACAAGCTTAGGATTATTACATATGGCAACAGCGATGCCCAGTCTTTGAAGCATACCTCCTGATAAAGTCCTTATAGTTTTATTGGAAGCATCTTTTAGTCCAACTATAGAAAGTAATTCATCCCTAGAAAAGATTATTCCTTTAGTTGAAGAAAGTGAAATTATAAAATCAACATATTCTTTAACCTTCATATAATTATAAAATTTAGGTTGTTGAGGAAGATAACCGATAGCTTTTCTCTCCTCATCATAATTAAGTTCTTTACCACAAAATATAACTTTACCTGATGAAGGCTTTTTTAAGCCACATATTATATTCATTGTGGTGGTTTTACCAGCTCCATTTTCACCAATAAATCCATAGATAACTCCTTGAGGTATCTTTAAGTTTATATCATTAAGCACTTTAGAATTTCCATAACTCTTATTTAAGCTTATAAGCTCTAAAGTAAGCTCTTCATCCTTTAGATTAACATTCATCACGCTTCATCCTTTCCTAATATCAAAAAGGCAACACACCCAAGGGTGTTTAAACATAATATACCCCACAGCCATTTAGGCATGAGTTTTACAGGGTTTTTAGCAATTATTATAATGCAGTAAATTGAGAAAATAGCTTGTAGAACCACTATAGGTATTAATAATTTATAATCGATATTCATAATATTAACTCCTTTTTTTCTTTTTAAAATATAATGTTTTAAATACTAAATAAATTATGGTTGAGCTTGGAATATTCATTAACCCTATTATTCCCCAAAGCCAAGGATAAGGGATATTTTTTTTCATAGCATCTCTAAAAATTAAAGTTCCTTGAATAATTACTAGTATAAGAGCGATGGCCACAATTAATGTTTTATATTTTATCATTTAACCTCACTCCTTACCTTTTTCTTTAAGAGAACATAATTTAATATAAGTAGTGTTATTAAAACTAAAAACTGTATCGCTACAATTACATATATTGAAACTTTAATATACACATAACCAATTAATGCAGATATTAAAATCGCTAAAATCAAAAATTTAAATGTGGACTTTCTAAGTTTATTATTAAATCTAATCTTTTCGCCTGCCTCTACTATATTACTTATGTCAATATTAATAGGAATATTTTCTTCTATAGCTTCAATAAGGTTCATCTTATCTAAAGCAGATTTTATCTCTAATTCATCAGAGGTAGCTCCATCTAATGAACCTTCGTAATATTTATCTATTTTTTTATCCAGATCATCAAAGGATTTCATGTTATCTACCTCCATTAAATTTTGAAATAATCTCTTTTATTCCATAATGCAGCCTTGAACGTACTGTACCTATTGGACAATTTACTATGGAGCTTATTTCTTCATAGCTGTAACCATAGTAATGCTTTAGTATAAAAATTGTACGTTTATCTTCCGGCATAGCTTTCAAAATCTTTAGAACTTCCTTGAGCTCTTCCTTCATAATTACCTCATCTTCTATATCATAGGAAGATGGAATAACATCTAATAATACATCTGTTTCATTTACTTTTCTTAAATAATCTCTATATTTATTAGTTGCTATTTTAATAAGCCATGTTGAAAACTTTGTTTTAGGAGTAAAGGAATCTATATGAATAACAGCAGACAATAGGGTTTCTTGAACAATATCTTCCGTTAATTCCTTATTACAGGTGAGTTTTAATACATATCCTTTTAATATTGAAAAATTATTGCTTATCAATATATTAAAGGCATATTTGTCACCTTCTTTGGCTCTTTTTATTAAATTTTCTTCATTATGATTTTCCAAAGTCATAAATGTTACCCCTTTTGCTGTTTTCATCTATTTAACGCAGAAATCAAAAAAAAGTTCAATAGAAAATAAAAAAATTTTTAAAATATAGATACCAAATTACAACTATTAATTTATTCATGCCGCTTCTTTGTTAAAGCGTCTAAGAATTCAACATGCATAAGGCAAGGCAAATAGGGACGGTTAACAACAAATTAAATTGTTAATCGTCCCTAAAAATTGATAACCGTCCCTAAAACCCATAAAAATTGATAACCGTCCCTAAAAATAAAACCCATTCCATCTTTTTGCATTATCAACATTTAAGTTCAATTGATCCAGTAGCTTCATGACTTGATGATTTACAATATCATCTATAGTGTCAGGTTTAGTATAGAAAGCGGGCATTGGAGGAACTATTCTAACACCAAGTCTTGAAAGTTTAAGCATATTTTCAAGATGTATAGAATTTAAAGGAGTTTCCCTTGGTGATAATATAAGTTTTCTTCCTTCTTTAATGGTTATATCTGCGGCTCTGGCTATAAGGCTGTCGCAGTAGCCATTTGCAATGGAGCTTAATGTTTTCATGCTGCAAGGCAGAATAATCATGGCATTTGTTAAAAAGGAACCACTTGATATTTTAGCTCCCATATTGGAATTATCATATACTTCATGTGCCAAGGATTTTACATAATCTAAGTTATAATTAGTTTCAGCAACAAGTGTATTTTGAGCCCACTGACTTATTATAAGATGTACATTTATATCAGTAAATTTTTTTAGAGTTTCAAGCAGCCTTACTGAGTAAATAGCACCTGTTGCTCCTGTCATACCAACTACTATTTCCATTTTGAATTCTCCTCACTATAATTTATATGTTGTTTACATGTTTAAGCTCTAGAATCATTTCTTTGCATAGAGAGATAACTTCAGTTATTTCTTCTTTTGAAATATTATCAAAGTGGATTCCACAGCATACTATTACATTTTTATCAAAGGATTCTGTTATAAGTGAGTAAACAAGCTTTGTAATATAATCTTCCTTGTGATGTGGAAAACAGAATGTATGCTCTTTTACTTGATTAGAACCTACAGTAACAGCTCCTAAGTGAGGTTTGTCCCCTCCTGTTAAAATAATACACAGGTCTTCTCCTAAATAAATAACATCAAGCTTTAAATTAATTCTTTCTTTTGTTCGTGTAATCTCTAGCATAAATTTGTCCTTTTATATAAAAATTAATATATTTAATCTTACAATGATTTTACCTGTTATATCAATTCATTGTTTGATATAATATATTCTATTAAGGAATAAATAGAGGTGGCTATGGAAATTCAGCAATTAAAGTATTTTTTAGGTGTTGTAAAGTATAAACATTTCACTACAGCGGCAGAAGAACTTTGTATTTCACAATCTTCCCTGTCAAAAAATATAAAGAGTCTGGAAGATGAACTTAAAGTAAAGCTTTTAGATAGGAGTACACGAAATGTAAAGCTTACTGAAGCAGGTATGGAGTTTTTTAATTATGCCAGGCAGATTGTAGATACTTATAGTCAAATGCAGACAAAAATGAATGAATATAGAGATAAAAATAAAAATTCTATTAAAATAGGAACAATTCCAGTGATGAGCCAGTATGGTATAACTTCTTTATTAGCAAGCTTTATTAAGCAAAATAAAGATATTGATATACATATTATAGAAGGCAGAAGTCCGGAAATATTATCTTTGCTTGATACATCACAAATAGACGCAGCCTTTATTCGTACGATTTCACTACCTGATAATAATTATAAAATCAGTCCTCTTATTGAGGACGAGCTTGTTATGATTGTTTCTAAAGGTCATTCCTTTGCTGAAAGTTCTTGTTTGAATTTATCTCAGGCATCTGAGGAAAATTTTATTTTTCTAGATTCAGGAAGAGGGATTTATGATCTTTGTATGGAAGCCTGCAAAAATTCTGGATTTGAACCTCATGTTTTACATAAGAACAGCAGGATAGAAACCATTATTGGTCTTGTTTCTGAGGGAGTAGGTATATCTTTGCTGATGAAAAGAGTAGTAGAATTTTTTAATAATAAGGATATAGCAATTGTTGAGCTTAGTGAAAGATTTGTTACTACTTTGGCTTTAGTTAGGTCGCCTCATAAAAAGTCATCAGAAGCAGTGAAAAAATTTAGTTTATATACTGAAGAATGGTTTAAGCAAAGCAGATAGTTACAGATTTATGAGAAAGAATATTTTCCAATCAGGAATATATTCTTTCTTTTTTTGAATTGTATTAGATTAAGAGCGTGAATTAAAATGAAATAATAAGCTGATTGTATTAGAAAGAGGTGGAATAAAATGAAGGCAGTTATTGCAGATGATGAAATAAAAGTTTGTAAGCTTATAAAAAAGCTACTTGATTGGGAAAAACTCGGAATTAAGCTTATAGGGGAAGTTGACAATGGCCTTCAGGCACTGGATTTAATAATAAATGAAAAGCCGGAAATTGTAATAACAGATATAAGAATGCCAGGATTGGATGGTTTAGAGTTAATAAAGAGGGTAAGAGAAGCAGGTTTAAAAACAAGCTTTGTTATAATCAGCGGACATAAACAATTTGAATATGCCCAAAGTGCTGTAAAGTATGGAGTTGAGGATTATCTTTTAAAACCCATTAATAGAGAAGAATTGCACAGTATAGTTGTTAAGCTAAGAAATCGTTATATAGAGGATGCTGAAAAAGCTGAGGATGAAATGAAACTTAAAATTCAATTGGCTAATAGTATTGATAAGCTGCGTAAACAGTTTATTGTGAATCTATTAAATAATCAAGATAAGTTTTCAGTAATGTCCTTGGGGCAGATTAACAAAGAATACCATTTTAACTTTGCTGATGGATATTTTCAGATTATAGCACTGAAGCTGGATAAGAAAAACGGAGAAAACATAAATGATAGTTATGAGGAACTAATGATTAATAAATTGTCAGGGCTAACTAAAAAGAGCTTTAAAAATAACTGTAGAGATATAGAGGCTTCAAGGATTGATAATAGGGTGATTTGTTTATTAAATTACAGCCTGGAGGATTTCCCCAAAATAGAAATAAGTTTTAAGAAAGTTTTTGAGCAGCTTAAGGATTATCTTGAAATTAGTGAAAATTTTTATTTAACCATGGGTATAGGTACTGTAGAAAATAATATCATTAGTATTGAAAAGTCAATAAGTTCTGCACTGAATTCTATTAATTGCAGAGTGGTATTGGGAGTAGATAAGATTATAAACTTATCTAAATATAATTTTACAAGTATAAATATTGAGAAAATTATTACACAGGAAAAAGAAAAGGAGCTTATACACTATATTGAAGTTTTTGATAAGGTATCACTGAAACAATGGATGAATAATTTATTCAGTAAAATAAGCGAAAAGCTACAGTTAGACCCTTTTATATTGTTTAAGGCTTGCAGCAAAATTGTAGATATATTTATTGTTTGTATGAAAACGTTAAATATGGAGAACGAAGAATTTACAAAGGATAACATATTAAAAAAGATAGATGAATGTAAAAGACCTATAGAGGTACAGAAATATATGGTTGAATTTATAAGTGAGTATTTAGATGTTTTTATTACTTCAAAAAAGATGCAGGAAAATAAACCCATAAGGATTGCAAAGCAGTATGTAGCAGAAAATTATATGAAATCTATAAGCCTTGAGGATATTGCAAATATCGTTCACTTAAATCCTGTGTATTTCAGTGTGATATTTAAAAAAGAAGTTGGAATTAATTTTATGGATTTTTTAATAAATTATAGACTAGAAATTGCCAAGGAACTACTCAAAGAAGACAAATATAATATATCACAGGTAGCATATATGGTAGGTTATAAGGACGCTAAGCATTTTAGCAAGCTTTTTGCTAAAGTTGTTGGAATAAAGCCTATGGAATTTAGGAAAATTTATTCCTAGCAGTGGAGGAATTAATAATGACCTATTATATGAAGATATTTATTAGCATAACTGTAATTACAGTTATAATATGGATAATTATTTTATTAATGAAGAAAATTTACATTCCTATATTAAAGTTAGAAAAGGCTTTAAAAATGCTCCAAAGCGGCAGTATAGATTTTCAAGATGATATTGATAAAAAAAGCGATATATTTTCACTGTCTCAAAATCTGAATAAAATGATCAATACTATAAAAGAATCTATAGATAGAGAGTATAGAGCAAATATAGCAATAAAACAGGCAGAAATCGATGCCTTGCAAAGTCAGATCAATCCTCATTTTTTATATAATACATTAGAATCAATTCGTGGTCAGGCACTTGTTGAAGGAGTAGATGAAATTGCAGATATGACCGAGGCTTTAGCAAATTTTTTCAGATATACTGTAAGCTTAAAGGGTGCTATCGTTTCTCTAGAACAGGAACTAAATAATATAGATAACTATTTTTTTATACAGCAGTATAGATTTAATAATAGATTTAAAATACAAAAGAAAATAGATGATTCTGACGAAGAAATATTTAGTTATAAAATGCCCAAGCTTATACTTCAGCCTATAATTGAAAATGCTATATATCATGGGTTAGAGCCTAAAATAGGTATGGGAAACATTACAATAAGAGGTTATTGTACTGAGGAACGTCTTGTAATAATAATATCTGACGATGGTGTTGGCATGGACAAAGAAAAGGTAGACAACATAAATTATAAGTTGAATAATGTTTTAATATCTTCTTCTGAAGTGAATTTACGTAAAAAGACTGGTATAGCGTTGATTAATGTAAATCAAAGAATAAAACTTAGTTATGGAGAAAAATATGGAGTAAGGGTAAGCAGTACATTGGGGCTTGGAACAGATGTGGAAGTTGTATTGCCAATTATTAGAAGTGATGCTAAAGAGCAATTAATGAGGTAAAAATATGAAGGCTGAAATTCTGAGGATAGATAATTTAAGGGTAAATTTTGGAAAAGAAAAAGTATATGATACTACTATTAATTTATTTAAAGGTGAAATTTTAGCATTAGTTGGATTAAATGATTCTGGGAGGTCAGCTGTAGTTAAGGTATTGGCAGGAATATATCCAGCAGATAGAGGTATGTTATATATTGAAAATAAAGAAATACCTTTGGATTCTATTAGCAGTTTAAACAAAAGAGAAATTTTTTGTATATTTGAAAAAACTCAACTAATACCTAATTTAACTATATCTGAAAATATGTTTGTAATTAAAAGAAACAGTCTTAGAAAAATTAAAATCAATGAGAAGGCATTAAATCTTCAAACAGTTGAAATGTTAAAACGTATAGGATGCAGTCTTAACCCAGAAACTCTTGCGGAAAACTTAACTAAAGCAGAAGAACATCTGGTGTTAATAGCAAAGGCACTTTCAATAAATGCAAAGATAATTGTAATTGATGGTATTATTGGTTCCTACACTAAGCAGGAAGTTGATACATTAAAAAAAGTACTGCTTAATTTAAGTGAAAAAGGCATATCTATAATTTTTGCCTGCAGCCAGTTTGAGAATATGATGGAGATTTGTCATAGAATGATGTTGTTCAGGGAGGGAACTATAGTTAAAACTTTGTATCAAGGAGAATATTCAAAGAAAAAAATTAGTGCCTATCTGGTAGGATATGCTTTTTTTGATACTTTTCAAAAGACCAAAATTAATAGCTGTGAAGAAATTCTAACTGTCAGGAGTCTCTTTACTGATGATGGTTTAGAGGATATTAACTTTCATCTCAATAAAGGGGAGGTATTAGGTTTTTTAGATTTAGAGGGTACAAACGGTAATGAGTTAATAGAGGCTTTATTTAGTACTCAGCGAAGATTTTTCGGAAGTATTAAATTTAAAGGCAAAGAAATCAATTTTAATAATTATAGAGAGGCATTAAAGTGCGGAATAGGATTAATCCCAGAGAATGGATTAATAGGCAGTGTTTTTTATAATATGAGTATTTCGGAAAATATAATATTTATGAAGTTTAAGAAAATCAGTAAATTTTCTATTATTAATTCTAAACTTGCAAAATTTGTCCTTAAGGAATTTGGTAATCTTTTAAATATGAAGATTAGTTCTTCGAAGGTTAAAATGAAAGATTTAAGCAAATATGATTTACAGAGAATTATTATGTATAGATGGCTGTTAATGAAGCCGGAGATACTAATAATGATTAAACCATCCAGAGATACAGATGTTGTTACAAGAAAAGAAATATATTCTGTAATTGACAATATGAGAAAAAAAGGAGTAGGTATTATCATTGTATCAACGGATGCTTCTGAAATATTAAGTATGAGCGATAGAATATTGGTACTGAGCAGCGGAAGTGTTATACATGAGTTTACCAATGGAGCATCAGCTCATGAAGAATTGAGAAAACTAATAGAATAAAACTTATACGTATAAAATGGTTACAATATATAAATATCACCCTCCAAATCTAAATCTCACCTCATTGTTCATAAAAATGCCGAATGATATACTAATGCCATACAAACGAGAAATCGTTTAATATAAAAATAGGGGGATGAAAAATGTTAAAGTTTAAAAAACTAGCCACTATTTTAGCTGGAATAATGTTGTTTTCAGCTGTAGGGTGCAGTAATCCTGCTGCAACTACATCAAATGACACAAAGACATCTGCAAACACAACATCAAAGAAAAGGATAGTTGGGTATTGTATGCCTGATACTTCAGAAGCATTTCTGGCGAGTCTTTCTAATAGTGTTAAGGAGTTATTTGCTAAAGATGGTGTAGAGGTTCAAATTGCTAATGCTGCAGGAGATGCAAACACACAAGTTAGCCAAATAGAGAACTTTGCTACCATGAAAGCGGACCTCATAATACTTATGCCAGTAGACCCAACTAGTGTTTCCGATGCAATAAAGAGAGCTCAGGCTGCAGGAACTAAGGTATTAGTTGCAGGAGCGGATCCAGGTATTTATGATGCTTTAATGTTTATAAATCAATATGATGATGGGAAAATGATTGCTGAGATGGCTGCAGATTTTATTCAAAAGAAATTTCCAAACGCAGCTCCTGGCAGTATAGAAGTGGCTATTTTTGAATCACGTGATACTCCGGAAGCAACTCAAAGATGTGAAGGTATGGCTGAAATTACAAAGTTCTCTCCAGCTGCTAAAGTTGTTAAAGTTGTTGGCGGAATAAAGAATACAGCTGAAGCTCAAGCTGCTGCAGAAAATCTATTCCAGACAAATCCTAATGTAAAGGTTATACTTACTTATAATTCCAGCGGTGCAATAGGTGTTAATGCCTATGCTATGATGGCTGGTTCCAAGGTTACTGACAAATCAAGTTTTGGAGTTTTCGCTTCAGATTTAAACCCAGAGGTTAAACAGGCATTAATAGATTCTGCAAGTGATAAAAGTGTTATACGTGGAATAATTAAATTTGGCTCAAATGATCTTGCAGGAGATACCTATAAACTTGCAAGCAAGATGATTAATGGAGAAAAGTACGAAGTGAAGAATCCTGATCCGCTAAGTAAAGTAACTCCAGAAAATGCCAGTCAATTTTAAAATATGTTAAATTGATGAATTTGTTTAATATGGAGGGAATAAATCCCTCCATAATACTTAACGGCGAGGTGAGTAATAATTGAGCAGTAATAATGTTATTCTATCACTAAGAAATATAACAAAGGAGTATCCTGGGGTAGTGGCACTTAATGATTTTTCATTGGATTTTTATGAAGGAGAAGTACATGCTCTATTAGGAGAAAATGGAGCAGGAAAATCTACATTAATAAAGATTATTTCAGGAGCTATTACTCCTGAGGCAGGAGAAATAGTGCTTGGAGATAAAGTTTTTACGAAAATGACACCTTATTTATCCAGGGAAAACGGAATTGAAGTAATATATCAGGAATTCAATCTGGTGGATTCTTTATCTGCTGCTGAAAATATTTATTTAGGAAAGAGAAATGGAAGATTTGTTAACTACAGTTTAATGGAAGAAGAAGCCAAAGAACTTTTTAAACAATTTAATATAGATTTAGATCCTTCTCAAGAGGTTGAAAGCATGACTACAGCTAAGCGTCAGATTGTTGAAATAACAAAGGCTGTATCTAAAAATGCCAGAATACTGATTATGGATGAACCAAGTGCTCCTCTTACTGTAGCGGAAGTTGAATGCATGTTTAATATAGTAAGAAAGCTTAAAGCAAAAGGAGTTACAATAATTTATATCTCTCATAGAATGGATGAAATATTTAAAATATCAGATAGAGTAACAGTAATGAGAGATGGATGTTATATAACAACCAAGGATACTAAGAAGACTAATAGAAATGAATTAATAAGTTTAATGGTAGGCAGAGAACTCAAGCAAACATATCCTAAAAAATCTATAATTCCAAAAGATATAGCTCTGGAGGTAAGGAATCTAATAGGAAATGGTAATGAAGATATATCCTTTAGTGTAAAAAAAGGAGAAATATTAGGGGTTTCAGGTCTTATTGGAGCAGGAAGAACGGAAATGGCAAGAGTAATTTTTGGAGTAGAAAAGCTTGAATCAGGAGAAATATTAATAGAGGGTAAACCAGTTATTATAAAATCCCCATCTGATGCTATAAATCATGGCATTGGTCTTATTCCAGAGGATAGAAAGACTCAAGGTTGTTTCTTAGAAATGAATATAAAGTGGAATATTTCCTTTACTAATATAAAGAACATCTCAAAAAATCTCATTGTTGACAGAAAGCTAGAGGATGAAGATGCAGAAAAATATAAAAATTTACTTAATATAAAAACTCCATCAGTATTGCAGATGGTAAAGAACTTAAGCGGGGGAAATCAACAGAAGGTTGTACTAGCAAAAACTCTGGCAGCTAACTCTAAAATAATAATATTTGATGAACCTACCAGAGGTATAGATGTGGGAGCGAAACAGGAAATTTATAACCTAATGTGTGATTTAGCTAATGAAGGCAAAGCAATAATAATGATTTCTTCTGATATGGAGGAACTTTTAGGAATGTCTGACAGGATAATTGTTCTTTCAGAAGGTCGCCTAACAGGAGAACTTCAAAAATCTGAATTCAGCCAGGATCGCATTTTAGACTTAGCATCCGCTAATTAAAGGAGAGAGGGTAAGAAGAATGAACATTAAATCTTTATTAAAAAAATATGCAATAATACTTGTATTAATTGGGTTAATATTATTGTTTGGTGCTATATCTCCGATTTTTCTATCAGTAAATAATTTAATTAATATACTAATTCAACAATCATATGTTATTATCGCTGCAATAGGTTTATCCTTTGTAATGATAAGCGGAGGAATGGATTTATCAGTAGGTTATCAGATGTCTCTTGTAAGCGTAATTACTACTATATCAATGATTTGGTTTAAGTTACCTATGGCAGCTGCAATAATAATAGGTTTACTAACAGGTATTTTGTTAGGACTGATAAACGGAATAGCATCTGTTAAGCTGAAGGTTCATACATTAATTGTAACATTAGGAACAATGACAATATTTCAAGGAGTTTCTTATATAATTTCGAAGTCAAATCCTATATTTGGACTTTCACCAGCCTTTAAATTTATTGGACAAGGATATATACTAGCAATACCGTTTCCTGTAATAATCATGATGATATGTGCATTAATTGCCAGCTTTATACTTAATAAGACTTACTTTGGAAGATATATTTATGCATTAGGTGGAAATGAAGAGGCTGCAAGACTGGCGGGAGTTAATGTAAACCAGATGAAACTTATTATTTTCGCAATGTGTGGATTATTTGTGGCACTTGCATCTATAGTTTTGGTGGCAAGAGCAGGTTCAGCTACATCAGCCACAGGAGTAGGAATAGAATTTACCTGTATGACTGCAGCAGTCCTCGGCGGAATAAGCTTTAAAGGCGGCAGCGGCAAGGTATGGGGAGTTATCACCGGTGTATTAATACTTGGAGTATTATCAAATGGTATGCAGATTGTTGGGCTTGGAACTTATCCTCAATATGTGGCAAAAGGTCTTGTCCTATTAGCAGCAGTTGGTTTTGATACATATCAAAAGTCAAAAAAGGTAGTAAAGAAGAGACGAATAAAAGAAACAAAACAATCTGTAACACAATAAATTGTGAATATATTTAAATAAGCCCTATGTTAAATTGGGCTTCAGACTGTTAAAAATCTTCAATTTTTAAAAATGTGAAAGTCTGAGGATATATTCTAATTAGGAATATATCCTTTCTTATTATGAATTGTTCCAGATGATAATACTAAACTATAATTTAATAAAAGGTTTATTATCAATAACACAGGAGGCAATTAATGAACAAGGAAAATAAAAAAATAAAAGTAATAGACTTACGCTCTGCAATAGAGCTTTTAAAGTCAATACCAGGGCAGCTCATTGAAACGGATGAGCCTGTAGAACCGCTGGCTGAACTGTCAGGAGTATATCGTCATATTGGTGCAGGCGGAACGGTAATGAGACCAACAAGTAAAGGACCTGCTATGATTTTTAATAATGTAAAGGGTCATGAAGATGCAAGAGTTCTTATTGGACTATTAGCAAGCCGTGAAAGAGTAGGGTTACTTCTTGATGAAAAACCAGAGCGCCTTGGATTTTTATTAAATGAGGCTGTTAAAAATCCAATACAGCCTGTTACAGTTTCAAAGGAAAAAGCTTTATGTCAGGAAGTTGTTCACTATGCAGATGAACCAGGTTTTGATGTAAGAAAGTTAGTTCCTGCTCCAACTAATACAGAGGAAGATGCAGGTCCTTACATAACTATGGGTATGTGCTATGCTTCAGATATAGAAACTGGAGAATCGGATGTTACAATTCATCGTCTTTGTCTTCAGGGCAAGGATGAGATTTCAATGTTTTTTACACCAGGTGCAAGGCATCTGGGTGTGTTCCGTGAAAAGGCAGAAAAGTTAGGCAAGCCATTACCGATTTCTATTAGTATAGGTGTTGACCCTGCTATTGAAATTGCATCTTGTTTTGAACCTCCAACAACACCTCTTGGTTTTAACGAATTAAGTATAGCAGGGGCAATTAGAAAGCAGCCTGTTGAGCTTACTCCATGTCTTACAATTAACGAAAAAGCAATTGCCAATGCTGAGTATGTTATAGAAGGGGAACTGCTTCCTGGAGTATATGTTAAAGAAGATAAGAACACAAATACTGGGAAGGCCATGCCTGAGTTTCCAGGCTACACAGGTGAAGCTAATCAAAGGGTACCAGTAATTAAAGTAAAAGCTGTAACTCATCGCAGAAATCCAATAATGCAGACAGTAATAGGTCCTAGTGAGGAACATGTTAGTATGGCTGGAATCCCAACTGAAGCAAGTATTCTTCAGATGGTTGAAAAAGCTATGCCGGGAAGACTTTTAAATGTTTATGCTCACTCATCTGGCGGGGGAAAATATATGGCTGTACTGCAGTTTAAAAAGAGTCAGCCAAGCGATGAAGGACGTCAAAGACAGGCTGCTATTTTAGCATTTGCAGCTTTTCCAGAGCTGAAGCATGTAATACTAGTGGATGAAGACGTGGATATATTTGATAGCGATGATGTGTTGTGGGCACTTAATACACGTTATCAGGGAGATGTTGATACAGTATTTATTCCAGGAGTTCGCTGTCATCCTTTAGATCCTTCACAAAGTCCGGAGTATAGTCCGTCAATTAGAGATAAAGGGATATCCTGTAAGACTATTTTTGACTGTACAGTGCCATATCATCTAAAGGATAAATTTGAAAGGTCCAAGTTTATGGATGTAGACCTAAGCAGGTTTGTTTCAGAATTATTTAATAACAAATAGTTATGGATAAATACGTTGGTTTACTAGAAAAAATAAATTTACTAATAAAGAAAGGAGATTAAACATGAAATTCAGTTTGGAATTTAATCCAAGTAATTATACTGTGCAAACTCTAACAATAGACAGTCAGACTATTACTTATCGAGCCTTTGAAAATAATGTGTATGTGGAGAATCCTGTTGATACTAAGTATCAGATTATGAATATTTACGTTCCAGAGGCTTACTATGAGGGAAAGACTATTGGCAGTTATACTGCCAGCACTGCTCCTATTTTTATGCCAAACACAGTAGGAGGCTATATGCCTGGAGCTCCAGAAAAACCTGGTAAACACCCTTGGCATGGAGGTGTAAATGCTGCTTTTGCGGCACTACTAAAGGGTTATGTGGTTGCAGCACCTGGCGTAAGAGGTCGCGTTACACAGGATGAAAAGGGAGTATATACTGGTAAAGCACCTGCTTGCATTGTAGATTTAAAGGCTGCAGTACGTTATCTTCGATATAACCGTAAGGCTATACCTGGAGACACTGAGAAGATTATATCAAATGGTACCAGTGCAGGAGGAGCGCTTTCCTCATTGCTTGGAGTTACAGGTAATAACGCGGATTATGAGCCTTATTTAAGAGAACTTGGAGCTGCTTATGAGCGAGATGATATTTTTGCTGCCTCCTGCTATTGCCCCATAACTAATTTAGATAATGCTGATATTGCTTATGAGTGGATGTATAACGGTTTAAATGATTATACAAAAGTAGTATTAGAAACTGTAACAGGTGAAAAATTTATCCCAGGTATAACACCGCCTGAGCAAATCAGACGTGTTTTTGTTTCAGATACAATGACAGAAGAACAAATAAAAGTATCGAACAAGCTAAAGGGGTTATTTCCTTCATATCTAAACTCTCTTGGACTTAAGAAGGCTGATGGTACAGAGTTAACATTAGATGCTAATGGTAACGGCAGCTTTAAGGATTATGTAAAGTCCTTTGTTATTGCATCAGCTCAAAAAGCTCTAGATAGCGATGCGGATTTGTATGAATTTGATTGGATAACAATAAAGGATGGAATAGTAAAGGATATTGACTTTGATAAATATGTACAATATGCTACGAGAATGAAGCCTGCAACTGCTTTTGATGGTTTAAATTTAGATACTCCTGAGAATGATTTATTCGGTACGAAAGATATCAAGGCTCAGCATTTTACACAATTTGCAAAGGAACATAGCACAGCTCAGGGTTCTTTAGCAGATGCTTCTATTGTAAAACTTTTAAATCCAATGAATTATATTGGAAGAGAAGGAACTAGCACTGCCCGTTATTGGAGAATCCGTCATGGAGCTATTGACAGAGATACCTCTCTTGCTATTCCGGTTATTTTAGCTGCAAAACTAGCAAATAATGGATTTGATGTTAATTTGGAAATGCCTTGGGGACAAGGACACGGCGGCGACTATGACTTAGAGGAGCTCTTTGCTTGGATAAAAAAAATCTGTATTTCATAAATACAGGCTGCTGAAAATCAAAAATAATTAGACACTTATCTTACAGAAGAGGGTAAATTAATTTATAGCAAATAATAAACAAGGTAACAGGATAGAATTTCATCTTGTTACCTTGTTTTAATATTCTCAAAAAGTCGTATTCACGTTATTCAAAAGTCGCAATAATAGTAGAACATAAATTTGCAGAAACATATAATAAAGTTAAATTGAATGGAGTGTGAGATTTATGAATAAAAAAGTAAGATCAAGAGAGAAATTTAATGATAATTGGTATTTTACAAGAAATGAAATAGGACCAATTCCTAAAAATCATCAAAAGTCTGCACTTATCGGAGGATATACAAATAGTGCAAAAGATGAGAATGGAAAGTTGTTTCTTAAAGGTTCAGCTATTGAACATCTTTTAAAAGTAATGCATAGACCAAAGGAGGAGTCAGAACACAATTATAAGGATTGGTTTGCTATGCCGTCTCCAGAGAGTGGAAAAGAGGGATGGGAGAAGGTTAAGCTTCCTCATGACGCTGTGCTTGACCAGGAATATGTAATGGATTTTAAAAATGCTATGTATGGATTTTTACCTCAGACAATAGGATATTATAGAAAAACTTTTACTATACCAAAGGAGGATGAAGGTAAGAAGATTTTTATTGAGTTTGACGGCGTTGGAAGAATATCTGACTACTGGCTCAATGGCTGTTATCTTGGAGAAAATTTCAGCGGTTATAACAGTTTTCAGTTTGATGTTACTGATGTGCTTAAATATGGAGATGAGGGAGAAAATGTTCTTCTTGTAAAAATTGACACAACCAGCGGTAATGAAGGCTGGTGGTATGAGGGAGGTGGAATCTATCGTAATGTTTGGCTTACAAAGCTTGATAAGCTTCATGTTGACAGATGGGGAACCTTTGTGCAGACCCCAGTAATAGAAAAGGACAAGGCTCTAGTTAAAATTGAAACAGTAGTAAGTAATGAAAACTTTGAAGAAGTGAAATATATTCTTAAGACTTCAATAATAAGTCCTGATGGAAAAATTGTTGCAGAAGATACTGTAGAAAGCTTTAATGAAGGAATGCAGAAAAACAAAATAATTCAGGAGATAACTGTGAGTAGTCCAAAGCTTTGGGATATAGATTCACCAAAGCTTTACAAAGCTTTAACTCAAATAATTTCTGAAAATCAGGTTAAGGATGATTATGAAACTGTATTTGGGATAAGAACTATTGAATATACAACAGAAGGTCTGTTTTTAAATGGAAAGCATACACCTATAAAGGGAATGTCAGTTCATCAGGATTTTGCTGGTGTGGGTGTAGCTCTTCCTGACGGACTGCATGAATACAAAATTCGAAAGCTTAAAGAAGCAGGAGCAAATGCTTATCGCTGTGCTCACAATCCGCCTGCTCCTGAGCTGCTTGATGCCTGCGACAGACTTGGAATGCTTGTTATGAATGAGGGGAGGCTTTTAGAAGCAACAGAGTTAAGAATTAATGAACTTAAAACACAGGTACTTCGTGATAGAAATCACCCAAGCGTATTTATGTGGAGCATAAGTAACGAAGAATTTATTGGTGGAAGCAGTTTATCTATACGTATGCATAAACGTATGAGAGATATAGTTAAATCTCTTGATCCTTCAAGACTTGTTACAAGTGCTGATATATTCGGTTCAAGTTCAGATAAACACAAAGATGTATTGGATGTTGTAGGGGTAAACTATATAGAAAGCGAAATAGCTCAGTCAAATGTGCTGCCTGTTCTTAAAGCTAACCCAGAAAAGCTGTTTATAAGTACTGAAAATGTTATGAAGGCTTCAACTCGCGGCTGTTATGAAGACAATGCTTCAAAGTGTTCTATATCAAATATAAATGCAAAAATTACTCAAATGAGTATTACTCCTGTTGAAACAGCAGGGGGAGCCGGCGGTTCCTGTCCTCCGGAAAAAGCATGGGAGTTCTATCTTGAACATCCTAGAATGGGAGGCATGTTTGTATGGACTGGCTTTGATTATCGCGGCGAACCATTCCCTTTCTTCTGGCCGGCTGTAATGAGTCAGAGCGGAATTTTTGATCTTTGCGGACTTCCAAAAGATAATTTTTATCTTTATCAGGCTATGTGGATTGAACATAAACCAGTAGTTCACCTTCTTCCTCATTGGACTCATCCAGGAAAAGAAGGGGAAAAAATAACAGTTAGAGCAATTACAAACTGCCAGGAGATAGAGCTTTTCTTAAATGGAAAGTTACTGGAAAGAAAAGTAAGAGTTGAGGGATATAACGTAGATTTTGATGTGGAATATGTACCTGGAGAGCTTGCAGCAAAAGCTTATAATAATGGCAATTTTATTGCAGAAGATGTAATAAAAACAGCAGGGTCACCAGCTGGTATAGTGCTATTACCTGATCGCTTTGTGATAGATGCAGACGGTGAGGATATAAGTGTTGTAAAGGCTGCTATTATTGATGAACATGGAATTGTTGTACCTGATGCACAAAATAAAGTAGAGTTTAAGGTTTCAGGAAATGGAAGTCTTATTGGTACAGGAAATGGAAATCCTATGGATCATGATTCTGATAAGAGAAACTTTAGAAATGCCTTTAATGGATACTGCATAGCTATAGTTCAGGCTTCAGAGAAAGAAGGTATCATTACTGTAGAAGCTTTTTCTGAAGGCTTGAAGGCAGCAAAAATTCAGTTAAATACAACTATCAAGTAATATATGGGATGAGCTATGTTAAAAATTAGTAAAAATAATTATAGATTAGAGAGGAATTTCTATGAAAACAAGCGAAATAAATATTAGAGATCCATATATCTTAGTCCATGAAGGAAAATATTATCTTTACGGCACAAGAAGTGCAACAACCTGGGGACTTGCGGATGGTTTTGACTGCTATGTAAGTGAGGATTTGGAGAATTGGGAAGGTCCAATAGAAATATTTCATAAAGATGAAGACTTTTGGGCGGATAGAAATTACTGGGCGCCAGAATGTTATTACTATGAAGGAGCCTTTTATTTAGTAACTACCTTTGGTTCAAAGGATAGAATGGGCATACAAATACTTAGGTCAGATTTTCCAACAGGTCCTTTTAAAGTGCACAGCGAAGGTCTTGTTACTTTAAAGGAATGGAAGTGTCTTGATGGAACTCTTTACTTTGATAAAAAAGGAACCCCCTATATGATTTTCGGGCATTCTTTTCAGGATGTTCCAAATGGAAATATGTGTGTTATTGAGCTTTCGAAGGATTTAAGTGCTGCAATTAGTGAGCCTAAGCTTCTCTTTGAAGCTTCAAAAGCGCCGTGGACTGTGCCTATACCTTTTGCAAAAAAGGCTTTTAATTTAGATGGTAATGTATATTTAGTAGACGGACCATGTATATATAGAACGGAATCAGGAAAACTTTTAATGCTTTGGTCAAGCTGGGGAGAAAAAGGCTATGCAGTAGGAATAGCTTATTCAGACAATGGAGAAATTGATGGGAAGTGGCATCATGTAGAGACACCACTTTATGGAGAAAACGGTGGTCATGGAATGTTGTTTAGAAATAAGGAAAATGAGCTTATGTATGTTCTTCATTACCCAAACGATTTATATAAGGAAAGACCGCAGTTTAAGAAAGTTAAAGAAATAGATGATACATTAATTTTAATATAAGGGAGGAAAAACAATGATTTCAGAAGTAATTAAATTTTATGAAGACCGTGAAGATGTAACTTTAACAACCTATGTGATTTCTGATTCACCAGAATTATTAAATGGGAAGAAAAGACCTGCAATTATTATTTGTCCTGGAGGAGCATACTTAGGCTGTTCTGACAGAGAAGGGGAGGCAGTAGCTTTAAGATTTGCTTCCATGGGATATCATGCCTTTGTGCTTAGGTATTCTACGTATTTTGAAGGAAAGATGGGTTTTCCTGAGCTTGGAGCAGAACTTAAGGTAAATGAAAAATGTGTGCATCCGACACCTATGAGAGAAATAGGAAAAGCTATTCTTATTCTAAGAGAGAATGCAGATAAGTGGCTTATTGATGTTGATAAAATAGCAATTTGTGGATTTTCAGCAGGTGCTCATAATTGTGCAATGTATTCTGTATACTGGGATAAGCCTATAATAAGCGGATATTTTAATGAAAGGCCAGAACTGTTTAGGCCTGCAGCTGCAATTCTTAGTTACACTTTGAGCGATTATGTGTTTATGCGTGATTTTCCAAAGGGGCCTATGGAAAAAGGACTTTTTGCTGCAGCTAACGTAGCCCTTGTAGGATGTGAAGAACCGGATGAAGAAAAGCTTATAGAAATAAGTCCTGCACTACAGGTATCAGAAAATACACCACCGATGTTTTTGTGGGCAACAGCTGAGGATACTTTAGTTCCAGTACAGCATACCTTAAGAATGGCTCATGCTCTTGCAGACAAGAAAATTCCTTTTGAGGTCCATGTTTTTGAAGAAGGGGCTCATGGTTTAAGTCTTTCAACTCAGGCCACGGCTAAAGCAAAGACACAAGTATTGCCAGATGCTTCAAAGTGGGTTTCTATGGCTGAAGCATGGCTTGAAAAGAGATTTGCTCTGCCTCTGGAAGAAATAGCGCCTTGGGAAGCTATGGAGCAGATAAATAAAGAGAAATACTAAAGAAACTTTCTTCAACAGGAGGAAAATTAAATGATTAACTTAAAAGCAAAACCATTTTATTTAAAAGATGAAGATATTAAATGGGTAGAGGAAACTCTTAGCTCAATGGATATAAAAGAAAAGGTAGGTCAATTATTTTGTCCTGTAGGTGTAACAGATAATAAAGAAGAGTTGAAAGGTTTCTTAGAAAACTTTAAGCCAGGCGGAATTATGTATAGACCAGGTGAAGGGAAGAAGATTCAGGAAATTCACAGATTCATTCAGGAAAATTCCAGGATTCCTCTTCTTATTTCAGCAAACCTTGAAGCTGGTGGAAATGGAATTGCAGCTGATGGTACTTACTTTGGAAAACAGATGCAGGTAGCTGCTACAGATGACGAGGAAATGGCTTATAAATTAGGTGTAGTTGCAGGAAGAGAAGGCAGTGCGGTTGGATGTAATTGGGCTTTTGCACCTGTTGTAGATATTGACATGAACTTTAGAAATCCTATAACTAATGTTAGAACCTATGGCTCCGATGCTGAAAGAGTTTTAAGAATGGCTAAGGAATATATGAAAGGAATAAGTGAAAATGGTATAGCAGTATCTATTAAACATTTTCCAGGTGATGGTGTAGATGAGAGAGACCAGCATCTTTTGACTTCTGTTAACACTTTGTCAGTTGAAGAGTGGGACAAAACTTTTGGGAAAGTTTACAAGGAATTAATAGAAAGCGGAGCTCAGACAGTTATGGCAGCACATATTATGCTTCCTGAATATTCAAAAAAACTTGCTCCAGGTATAAAAGATGAAGACATAAAGCCGGCTACTTTAGCACCAGAGCTATTAAATGGACTGTTAAGAGAAAAGCTTGGTTTTAATGGATTAATTGTAACTGATGCAACACCAATGATTGGTTTCACCGTTGCAGAAAAAAGGGAAATAGCAGTACCAAAGGCAATAGCATCAGGCTGCGATATGTTTTTATTTAACAAGAACCCTGAAGAAGATTTTGAATTCATGATGAAGGGTATAGAAAATGGAATACTTACTTTAGAAAGAGTTGATGAGGCAGTTACCCGTATACTTGCTCTTAAAGCTTCTTTAGGTCTTCATAGAAAGAAGGAACAGGGAAACATTGTGCCAGGGGAAGAAGCTTTAGCTGTGTTAAATTGTGAAGAGCACAAGGCGTGGGCAAGAGAGTGTGCAGATAAGTCTGTTACTTTAGTTAAGGATACTCAGAACCTTCTTCCAATTACACCAGAAAAATATAAAAGAATAAGACTGTATGTGCTTGGAGATAGTGAAGGCGGCTTTAAAGAAGGTGTTGCGGTAACTCAAAACATAAAAACTGCATTAGAAAAAGAGGGGTTTGAAGTTTATCTTTATGATGACAAAAATTTAAATTTCAGAGAAGTATTTGCAGGAAGTACTAAAGAGTTAAAGGAGAAATATGATTTAGCATTATATATTGCTAACTTAGAAACTGCAAGTAATCAGACTACTGTAAGAATAAACTGGGTACAGCCCATGGCTGCCAATGCTCCTTGGTTTGTTAAAGAACTTCCTACGGCATTTATTTCCTTTGCAAATCCTTATCACCTTTTGGATGTGCCCATGGTTAAGACCTTTATCAATGCTTACTCTTCAAGTGAATTTGTTGTAGAGGCTGTACTTAACAAGATAACTGGAAGATCAGAGTTTAAAGGTGTAAGTCCAGTTGATCCATTCTGTAATTTGTGGGAAGCTAGGTTATAAAATTATATAAAGTAATATAAAAAATTAAGTGAAAATATAGTATACAAGCTGTTTGTGTACTATATTTTTTTTGATTAATATATATTATATTCATTTATTTCTGCTATAAATAATGCATTAAAAATATGAATGTGATTGCAGGTTTCCAAGCAGAAAAACAAAAGATAATTTATGATATAATATATACAATAATAAAATACAGAAGGGATGTGTTAAGTTTGTGTGTAAATGAAACAAGAGTAATTGTCAGATATGTAGAAACAGACAAAATGGGTATAGTACATCATTCTAATTACTATGTTTATTTTGAAGAAGCAAGAACACAGTTTATTAAAAAGAGCGGCATTAGTTATTCAGAAATGGAGGAAAGCGGTATAATGCTTCCTTTAGTTGAAAGTAATTGCAGATATATACAGGGTGCAAAATATGAAGACGAACTAATAATAAAGACTTGGATTAAAGAATTAACACCAGTTAAAGCGGAATTTAACTATTCAATTATCAGGGAAAAAGATCAGAAGGAAATTGCAAAAGGAAGCACATTACATGCTTTTGTGGACAATAATTTTAAAATAGTTAATATAAAGAAAAAGTATCCTGAGATATTTGAAAAATTACAATCATTAATATAATAAAATAAGAAAAGTTAATACTTGTAAAAGTTATAGAACCGGTAATTGTTTACTGGTTTTATTTTTGCAATTAATTAGTGAAAAACAATAAATAATTATTGGATTTATATAAATTATATTGTATGATGAATATAAGTAAATTATGGAAAATAAGCAATGGAGGTATTTTATGAAGCTATTAATCAATATTAAATCAATGTTCATGGCACTTTACTTAAGCGTAAAAAGATTTCCATTTACAATTATATTTTCAGCTTGTGTTGCTGCAGTATTAATTATTATTTCTGAAAATCCAACAGATAAGGATAACCTAGGAAAAATAGCTATGGTGCTTGCCCTTGGAATACCTGTGTCGCTTTGTATAAGGCTTTTATTTGAAAGACTTAATAAGGAAAAAACTTATACTTTGATTATTAGTTATGCAGGTTCCTTATTACTATTATTTACTTATTACAGCCTTTTACTAAAGGATTTAAGAATGGTAAGTATTTCCAGATATGTAGCTGTAAGTCTTGCTTTATATCTTACCTTTATTTTTATCCCCTATTTTCCTAAAAAAGACCAATTTGAAATGTATGTCGTTAAAATTGCAGGGAATTTTTCTATAACTGTAATTTATTCTGTTGTACTTTTTGCAGGGCTTTCTGCAATACTGTTTACAATAGATAAGCTTTTAGGAATAAGGATAGATGAAAAAGTATACTACTACACTTGGCTTATAGTTGTATTCATATTTGCAGTAACTCACTTTTTAGCTAAAATACCTCTTAAAAATGAAAGTTTGGCTTCAAAGATGTATCCTAAACCTTTAAAAGTATTGCTGCTTTATATTGTAATGCCTCTTATAACAGTATATAACTCAATATTGTACATTTATTTTGCAAAAATAATTATAACTAGGCAGTGGCCCGTTGGATTAGTTGCAAATTTAGTACTCTGGTATTCAGTTGTAACTGTTATAGTATTATTTTTAATATCTCCCATTAAAGAAGAAAAAAAATGGTCTCAAATATTTGTAATATATTTTCCTAAAGTAATACTGCCTGTTTTAGCAATGATGTTTGTTTCAATATTTATAAGGATAAATGCCTATGGTATAACAGAAAACAGATACTATGTAATAGTTCTTGCCGTTTGGGTAACCTTTGTAATGATTTATTATTCAATAAGAAAGAAAGTTGTTAATATAATAATTCCATTAATTTTGACAGTACTTGCAATAGTATCAGTTTTTGGTCCTTTTAGCAGCTTTTCTGTATCAAAATTCAGTCAAAATAAAAGATTGAAAAACCTGCTTTTAAAAAATAATATGTTGTCAGACAGTAAAATACTGGCATCTTCAAATGTATCTAAGGAAGACAGAATTCAAATAAGCAGCATTATTGATTATTTCAATAGAAACCATAGTTTAACAGAAGTAAAGAATCTTCCAGCTGATTTCAAGATTGAAAATATGGATAAAGTGTTTGGTTTTAGTTTTGAAAATCAGTATGTTTTAGAAGGAAGTTATTTTAATTTTGTACTGAATAATTCTGAAGGACCTTTAGATATAAAAGGCTACGATTATATTTTTGATGCCAGAACTTTAAATTCTAAATCAGGAAATTTGCACGCTTTTTATGACTATGACTCTGCTGTAGTTAAAATAAGTTATGAAGGAAAAGAAGTTTATTTAAAAGATTTAAATACTTTTACAGATGAACTTATTAAGAAACATGTAACAAATAGTTCAGAGAAGTTGTTGCCAGTTAAGGAAATGACTTTTACTGATGAAAATGAAAAAATAGCAGTAAAATTTATATTTTTAAATATATCGGGAAATTTAAAAGAAGCTCGTCAGGCTAAAGGGTTTGAATTCTATATGGCAGTTAAGATTAAATAATTTTTATAAAAAATTAGACTGCACTATTTAGGGAACATCTTTTTATGTGTTTACAGTATAAAAATTGCAATTAATAGAAACGTAATTAAAACAACAAACCTCTATTTAGTTGTTAATACATACTAAATAGAGGTTTTCTTTAATTTATTTAATCATATGCAGGGATTTTTGCAAATTACTTTTAAGGTTCTTACATATTACATGGACTTAAAGAGTGGAAGGCTTAACAAAATATTGCGTATATTGCTTACTGCGTTTCTATAATTTCCATTTAGTTTGTTGTAATTACGTTCGTTTCTATAAAACTCATCACCTAGAGACAGCTGTTTTTCGTATAACTCATAATTTTTTAAATAGTCATAGTCTGAACTGAACATATATAAAACACCTCCAATAAAAGTTATAATATGTAAGTTCTATTGCATTTATTTAAAATATTGAAATTTTCCTTTCAATTATATGATAATACATGACGGAAGAAAAAGCAAGAGTTTTCAAAATAAAATTAATATTTTGAAGAAATATTTTATAAATAAATTTTAAGACTGAAAGTAATGTTTGTTTTTTGGTAAAAAAGGAAATAGATTGATAACTTAAGATTAATAATATTATAATAGAATTACATAAGTATCATCAGTATAAGGAATTCAAATATATTTTTGTCGACAGGTTAAATGAGAAGGAGGTTAATCATGGAAATAATGACTTTATCAGAAATTATGGACAAATCTATAGAAATATTAAAAAAATATATGCAGACTATAGTTGTCTTTACTTTAATTTATGGAATTATTATTTTTATAAGTATTTTCATACTCATTATTATAGGTGGAATTTCTATAGGACTTTCAGCAGTTTTTATTAAGAGTCCTGTGCTTATAGGAATGATTATAGCACTTCTTACAATTGTAATAATGACTATTTCTTTTACTCAATATATAGGAATGATTAAAATCTCCAGTCAGGAATATTTTAAGGAGAAAGTTCTTGTAGACGGTGCCCTTAAAGTTTCTTTTAAAAACTTTTTTAAGACAGCAGGAATAGTTATATGTGCCATAATTTTATTTATTCCAGGCATAGCCGCCTTTGGAGGAATAGGATATGTGCTTTTTAAAGCTCTTAATGCTGCCTTTTCTGTAAGTAATAGTATTGATATAAATGTAATTCTGCTTATGATTGCTGGGGCTGCAGTTTTCATTTTTGCAATATTTGTTGTATTTGGCTACATAACCTGGTTTTCCTTTGCCTTTCATGCAGCAGTAATAGAAAAAAAAGGAGTATTTGCTTCAATAAAAAGAAGCTTTTCATTAGTTCACAGTAACTTTTGGAAACTTTTTGGAACAACTCTTTTAATAACTATAACTCTTTATGCTGTAAGAATATCCATTAACAGCTTTTTCGCTCTTTTAGGAAGTGTAGTATTCTTAATATTAAGGCTTTTAAATTTTCAGCAGGATTTTCTTGCTGCAATAGGGGCAGCGGCAACTTATCTTCAATTTCCATTAAGCATAGTATACTGGCTCATAGTTTCGCCTTTAGGATACATTATGTTAACTTTTTTGTATTTTAACCAAAGATTTAAAAAGGAAGGCTTCGATTTAATATTAAAGTTAAAGGAAATACAGAAAAATGATGAAATTAATAGCAGCATCCCAAATAGAATTTAATAACACTATAGATGATATATTGCAAAGACCAGAATATAGGCATCTTAAGAATATATTAAGAGATTTAATAGAAAGAATAAAGGAAAGTCTTAAAAATTGGTTTATTGACTTTTTAAAAAGAACTTTTTCCAATATGAAGAATGTAACTTCTTTAGCGGATAGGCTTTCAACTATATTTATGATTATTGGAATACTTGTTATAGCAGGTATTATTATACTTATAGCATTAAAGATAAACAGAAGCTTAGAGAAAAAGTCCAGAATTAAAGAAATTTTAGGAGAGAAGATAGACAGCAGGACAACACCAGACAGCTTAAGAGAAAAGGCAGCAGAGTTTATAAAATCTGAGGATTACAGGCAAGGCGTAAGATATGAATTTATAGCACTTCTGCTTTTAATGCATGAGAAAAATATAGTTTATTTAGATGAAACTAAAACTAACGAAGAAATTTATAGTTATTTAAAAACACGAAAATTTCCTAATTTAAAAAGTTTTAAATATTTAGTGGATATATTCAATTCTTCCTGGTATGGACAAAAATCTGTTGAAAGTACCGATTACAGCAATTGGAATAGAATCGTAAGCCTTTTATGGAATGAGGTGATGAATTATGAAGAAAAAGCTTAGCAGAGATTTAATTTTATTTATAATTCTCATTCCACTGTTTCTTATTGGAGCATTTTATCTTTCAAGCAGGGTAGAAAATAATCTGCCGAGTTATATTGTGGATAATAAAGGACGGTTTGGTTATAGTATATTTTTTCAAACTTTAAAGGAACTGAAGCATCCCGTAGATAAAACTACAGCTCAGGTTCCTTCTCAGGATATTAACAGCGTTCAGATTGTAGCTGAAACAGGAGGTTTCAACGCAAATAGTGAAGAAGTTGAAGCTTGGATTAAAAATGGTGGTACTTTAGTTTATCTTACTCCTGTGAATATTCAGTTTTTAGCATATGGAGAAGTACCAGAGATTAAAGGCAGCTTAAAAATTTATAATCACGGAAAAGGCAAGATTATTGGTGCTGATATAGACTCTATAACTAATAAAACTTTAGCTTTAAGAAAGGATAAAGCTTACGAGCTTTATAGCGAGATAACAGTTTTAAACAAAAAAATATATTTTAATGAAAGTCATATGTATGTCCAAAAAGTTCAAAACACGCTGTGGGACTTTATACCTGTTCAAATAAAGTTTATTATATATCAATTAATATTTGTGCTTACAGCAGTTATTTACTATAAAAGCAAGCGTTTTGGAAAGCCTATACCCTTTTATGAGGAAACAGAGAGAACTGAAAATGAATATCTGTACTCTGCAGCTGCTCTTTATAAACAGGCTGAATGCTGGGACTTAATGTTTGATATATATTATAAAAGTCTTTTAAAGGAACTAAATTGTTCTAAGGAAGATTTTCTAAAGTATTGGGATAGAGAGAAACTTCCTTCCTTGAAAAAGGCTGAAAAGGTATATGAATTTGCAAAAAAGAACAATTCTAAAAAAAGCTCTAAGGAGTATATGCATATAATCAGTACAATAGAGAGTTTAAGAAAAATTTTAAGTAAGAGGAGAGAGTTATATTGGAATACTTTGAAAAAAATAAAGTAAACGAAATTATAGAAAAGATAAATACAGAATTAAAGAAGGTTATTATAGAACAGGAGGAGCTTATAGAGCAGTCTTTAATAAGTTTAATTGCTGGAGGACATGTGCTGCTTGAAGGAGTGCCGGGGCTTGCTAAGACACTTATGGTTAAGGCTCTTTCAAAAGTAATTTCCTTAGATTTTAAAAGAATTCAGTTTACTCCAGATTTAATGCCGGCAGATATAACAGGAACTAAAATCTTTAATATGCAGACTAGAGAGTTTGAACTTAAAAAAGGACCTATCTTCACTAACTTTATATTAGCAGATGAAATAAACAGAACTCCCCCAAAAACTCAGGCAGGGCTTTTAGAAGCTATGGCAGATGGAACGGTTTCAATTGAGGGGGAAAGTTTTACTCTGCCAGCTCCTTACATGGTGTTTGCTACACAAAATCCTCTTGAATATGAGGGAACTTATCCTCTTCCAGAGGCTCTTGTTGATAGATTTTTGATGAAGATTATCATTGATTATCCTTCAAATAAAGGAGAAATAGAAGTTTTAAAAAGACATCATGAAGGTTTTTCAAGTGTAGATTTAGATAAAGCTAACATTAAGGCGGTTTGCAGCGGTGAGGATATATTAAGATGCAAAGAGGTAGTTCAAAGAGTTAAAGTAGAGGAAGACCTTTTAAAATACATAGTAAATATTATTTCAGAAACCAGAAATAATGAAACTATTGATATAGGAAGCTCTCCAAGAGGTTCTATTGCACTCTTACAATGTGCAAAGGCTTGTGCAGCCTATAATGGACGTGATTACGTTATTCCAGAGGATATAAAGAAAATGGCTATCCCAACTTTAAGACATCGTATAGTTTTAAAGCCGGAGCTGGAGCTTGAAGGAGTTAAGAGTGAGCAGGTGCTTAACGATATACTTTCAAAAGTAAAAGTGCCAAGGTAAATTTCAAAGTAAATCTGCTATTTAAACTTTAGGAAAATTTTAAGAAATATGAGAATTTTCCAGCTTAAATACAGATTTATTAAATGAAATTAACTAAATAGAGAGTGAGTGATAGTTTTGAGTGTTACAAAACGTTTTGTGTATATATTGAGCCTTGGACTTATAATATTGACTCTTTCAGTATTTTTAGGAGTTTACCTTAGCTTTTTCATAATTTACAACCTGATTTGTGCTGTACTTCTTATAATAGATTACTTTATATCTCCTAAGGAAAATTCTATTGAAATTGAAAGGATTGGAGATGAAAAATTATCTATTTATGAAAATGAGGCTGTAAGTTTTAGTGTATATAATAAAAATGATTTTGAAATTTATGTAGAGCTTAAGGATGAAATGCCAGAGTTTCACTTTAAAGCTTCTGAAAAGATAATGAAAGGTAAAGTGCCTCCCCATGAAAAAAGAGAATTTTACTATATAGTGGTGCCAAAGAAAAGAGGTGCCTTTGTCTTTAAAAATGTTCATGTTAGATACGAAGGAAAACTAAAGTTATGCATGAAGATGTTCAAGGTAAAACTTGAAAGAGACTATAAAGTTTATCCTAATATTAAAAATTTGCGTAAGTATAGGCTTACAATAACGAATAACAGAAACCTCAGGGATGGTCAGAGAAATTTGAAAATGCTAGGGAAAGGGACTTCCTTTGAAAGTTTGAGAGAATATGTAACGGGAGATGAATACAGAAAGATTAACTGGAAGGCAACAGCAAGGGGACAAAGACCTATAGTAAATCAGTATGAGCCTGAGAAAAACCAGCATGTATATATATTTGTTGACTCAGGAAGACCTATGAGCTACACAGTAAGAGGAAATAGAAAGCTGGACTTAGCTATTAATACGGCTCTAGTGCTTTCAGAAGTGGTAAATCAAAATGGTGACAAATCTGCACTTTTATTATTTAACACTAAAGTAAACAGTATGATAATGCCTGGAAAGGGAGCAGGACACAGAAATACAATACTAGAGACTCTTTATCACATTGAGTCTACAAATCTAACGTCAAATTATGATGAAGCTTTTTATTATTTTAAGAGAAATGAAAGGCATAGAAGCATAATATTTCTATTTACAGATTTTGAAACAGTAGAAGAGGCAGAAAGTATGCTTAAAGTGCTGCCTATTATTTCTAAAAATAATTTAATTATTATAATAGTTATAAAAAATGAAAGTGTAGAAAGGATAGCATCTGATAAAATAAATAATACTGAAGATTTGTTTAATAAAGGTGTTGCTCTTGAGCTTTTGAATGAAAGAAAAAAAATAATAAGCCTTTTAAATAAAAGAGGAGTGCTTTGTATAGAATGTGAAGCGGAAAAACTTGAGTATACTGCAGTAAATAAATATATACAGGTTAAGAATAAAAGTTATATGTAATAGTGAAAAATAGATTTATAAAATAAAAAAGCCAGCAATACTATGCTGGTATTTTTTTAGATAATTATTTGTTAAGTTATACATAAACAATAGAATTCATAAGTTAATTAAAAATTAGTTTAATTTTTTCACATTGAATTTTGAAAAAATATGTATTAATTATATATGTTATATATATTAAAATATAATCAGATAGTATAGAGAGGAAGATGTAGATGGAATTAAGTCTGATTGATAGCAGACTACTGCAGATACTAGTAGCAGCTAATCAAAAAGAATATAATACCATAGATGATTTTGCTGAACTCCTTGGTGTAAGTACGCGAACAGTAAGAAATTATATTTCACAACTTAATGACTTATTAACTCCAAAAGTTTGTCAATTAGAAAATATAAGAGGATATGGATATAAGCTTGAAATTTATGATAATAAAAGTTTTGAGGAGAATATCTTGCCTTTATTATTAAAGAAAAATGAAAGGCAGTTATTAAATACACCAGAGGAGCGAATCAAATATATCATAAAAAGATTGGTAAATTCCATTGATGCTATTACAATAGATGAACTAGCAGAGGAAATTAATGTTGGCAGAACTACTATTATAAATGATTTAAAAAAGCTGACTAATGTATTAAATATATATGGTGTTGAGGTTAAAGGAAAGCAAAATGGTGGTATTGCTATTAAGGGAAATGAGCTTTGTTTAAGGCTATTTATTTTGCATTGGGCTTGTAAAGGTTTAAATAATGTAGGTGCAGCCGAATATTATTTTGGAAACATAGATAGCAGACTATATAAAAATATTGAAAGTTATATAAGGGAATTATTTGAACATAGTAATGTAAATCTAACTGATGAAACATTAAGAGGAATAATGACATATGTTACTGTAATGATAATAAGAAATAATGCAAATAAGTGTATAGAAAAAATAGAAAATAAATATGAGAAGATTAGTCTGACTGAGGAGTACATTTTAGCACAGAAAATAAAAGAGAAAATTGAAAAAGAATTTAAAATTAAAATTAATCATAATGAAATTATATTTTTAACTCTTCCTATTTTAGCAAGAAAGGCTCCAATTGAACACGATAAAATGGAAGATATTAGAGTAAACCCTTATGTAAAGCACTTAGTAGATAAAATATTGGAAGAGGTTTCTTCTGTTACAGGCATTCAAATTAAATATGATAGAGAGTTGATACTAAGTCTTGAGTATCATTTAAACTTTACTTTAAATAGACTGACTTTTAATATAAGTACTAATAATCCTCTCTTAAAGGAAATTAAAAGTTGTTATCCATTACCCTATGAAATGGCTAAAATAGCCGCAAAAACCATAGAAAGAGAATGTAATGTAAAAGTGAGTGAAGATGAGATAGGATATATAGCATTGCATTTTGGAAGTTATATTGAAAGGAGTAATCAGAAGTTTTCTAATATAGAAAAAGTGGCTTTAGTCTGCGGGACAGGGTTAGGAACAGCCAGGCTTCTCTACATAAAGCTTAGAAAGCTTTTAGGAGAAGGAAAGATTATAAATACTTTTTCAGATATAAATTTAACAAAGGAACTGTTAGACAGCTATGATGTTATATTTACAACAGTTAATATTGGAATAGATACAGAAGCACCAATAATTAAGGTATCTGCTTTATTTAATGAAAATGAACTTATAAAAGAGATAGAAAAGAAATATTACAATAAGAAATATAATTCTGAAATAACTGAACCAGGACTTTCACTAATGCAGATGACTATAAAGGAAAATATGTTCTTTTTACTTAATAAGACAACTTTTATTGACAATCTTTCAGATATGCTTGATAAAATTATTAATCTTGGGAATATAGATAAAAATTTCAAAGAGAGAGTTATCGAAAGAGAATTAAAGTCTCCAACTGCTTTTGGAAACTATGTGGCTATACCTCATGCGGTAAGTGAGCAATCAGATAAAATAACTTTATCTATGGGGATTTTGGATAAGCCTGTTAACTGGGGAGGAAACGAGGTTAAAATAATAATTCTTATGATAATACCTAAGGATAATATAGATCACGACTTGTTAATCAAAACTTATGAAGAATTACTTAAACTATGTCAAAACAAAAAGCTTATTGAAAGCATAAGCAAAGCTAGGACTTATATTGAATATAAAACTATACTTCAAAAGGAGATTATCTCATGAATCCAGTATTAAAATTGATTATTTTTGGAACTGCTATGTGGATACTTAACTTCCTTTTTGGACTTATGCAAATAAAAAATTTCAATAATAATTATATAGAAATGAGAAAGAGAGGCAGAGTTGCTATAGGAAGAAAAAAAGGAAATTTTCAAGCCGGAACAATTATAATGCTGCTTCTTGATGAAGAAGATAGAGTTGTAGAGGGAAGAAAGATGCAGGGTGTAACAGTATTTTCAAAAGTTAAAGAATTTTATGGACTTGAAAGTAAAAAGATAACGGAAATATCTGAAGAGGATATAAAAGGATACAACAAATTTATGAGGTTAGCAATTTTAGACGCTATAAAGAACTTCACTGCTTTTAAGGGAGGTGAATCTGGACAAAAGAGTGAAGCTGTTTAATCAAATTAATTCATATTTTTAAGGAGGTATTATAAAATGGGTGCATTTTTTCAATCACTAGCAAATGGTTCAGACTGGTTTATGAATCTATTTAGAGAGGGAGGAAAAACTTTTGTAAGCTTTGTAAATGGAATAGTTCCTTTATTAGTAGCATTACTTGTTGTGATGAATGCTTTAATCAAGTTTATAGGAACAGAAAGGATTGAAAAGCTTGCTAGAAAATGCGCTGCAAATCCAATTACAAGATACTTAGTGTTGCCAGTAATAGGTACATTCGTGTTTGCTAATCCAATGACATTATCATTAGGTAAGTTTTTACCTGAAAAATATAAGCCAAGCTATTACGCAGCAGGCAGTTTCTCTTGTCATTCTATGAATGGATTATTTCCTCATATAAATCCAGGTGAGTTATTCGTTTTTCTAGGAATAGCTAATGGAATAACTCAATTAGGATTATCTACTTCGGATTTAGCTGTTAGATATTTTTTAGTAGGTATGATTACAAACTTCTTTAGAGGATGGGTAACTGATTTCACTACTACCATGGTTGAAAAACAACAAGGTATTAAACTAAAGACAACAGTTGATATTACACATAGCAATAGTTTTGCAGGTTAATTTATGAAACTTAAAGTTTATGACAGGAAGGTGAATAAATATGAGCTATAAAAGAGTAAAAATTACCAGAGGTTCAGGTGGTTGGGGCGGACCTATAATTATACAACCAAATGAAACAAGAAATAAAATAGTTTATATAACAGGTGGAGCAAAACCAGAAGTAGCAGTAAAGTTAGCAGAATTAACCGGCTGTGAGCTTGTAGATGGATTTAAAAATGGCGTTAAGGATCATGAGATTGCTTGTGCAGTTATAAATTGTGGAGGAACTTTAAGATGTGGAATATATCCACAAAAGAAAATACCAACAGTTAATATAATGGCAACTGGAAAAAGCGGTCCGTTAGCAATGTTTATAAAAGAAGATATTTATGTTTCCGCTGTGAAAGTACAAAATTTAGAAGTATTAGATTAATAAAAATAGGGGGGTATTACAGATGGCTTATGATACAAATAAAAAAATAAGTGAACAGAGCCAAGGTTTAGTAGCAAAAATAGGTATTGGAATTGGTCATATTACGAGCATATTCTTCCAAGCTGGTAGAGATACAATTGATACAGTAATTCATACAATACTTCCATTTATGGCATTTGTTGCTACACTAATAGGAATTATAAATGCTTCAGGAGCAGGAAAGTGGTTTGCAAACCTATTAACTCCATTAGCAGGAAATATATTAGGATTAATCATAATATCATTAATCTGCTCATTCCCATTGCTTTCTCCATTCTTAGGGCCTGGTGCTGTTATAGCTCAAATAGTAGGTGTGCTTATAGGTGTTGAAATTGGTAAAGGAAATATTCCTCCTCACTTAGCACTTCCAGCATTATTTGCTATTAATGCACAAGCTGCTGCAGATTTTATTCCAGTAGGTCTTGGACTAGCTGAAGCAGAACCAGAAACAGTACAAGTTGGAGTGCCATCAGTTTTATATGGAAGATTTTTAACAGGGGCACCGACAGTTATTGTTGCTTGGCTTGCAAGCTTTGGACTATATAGATAAAAAGCATCCGCTTAAGGAAAGGATAATGACAATGGAGCTAATTTATAAGACAGTGGTGACTAACATAGGAAAATGTGCCAGTGAGTTTTTAAACCACAATATGTTCATAATTTTTAAAGAAAATGTTCCACAGGAGCTTCAAGATTATTGCTATATTCATTCTGATAATAATCTTGTGAAAGGTATAGAGGCTGACGATATTTTAATTATTGGAAATGAAAAATATAAGATTACAGCAGTTGGAGAGCTAGTTAATCAAAATTTGTTAGAGCTTGGACATATAACCTTTAAATTTAGCGGTGAAACTAATGCTGCTATTCCTGGAACATTATATTTAGAAAAAAAAGAAATTGTACCACCTGATAGCGGCACAATTTTGCAAATAATAAGAGCTTAATTAAATAACTATTAATTACTATTATATAGGATAATATGCTTTGAAGTCAAAGCATATTATCACGTTAGGGTAATATTCTAGATTACTAAGGGGGAACGGATATGAAGAAAGTTGCACTTGTAGTAGGAGGCGGCAGAAGTCTAGGAGAATATATTTCTAAGCATATGGCAGCAGAAGGATACGATGTAGCTGTTGCAGATATAAATTATGATAATGCAGTAAAGGTATCAAGGGAAATAGAAAATACAACAGAGGCTAGGAGTTTAGCTGTGGGTGTTGATGCTACTAACGAAGAACAAGTCAAATCTATGATTGATAAAGTAGTAGATAAGTTTGGAAGAGTGGACTTGCTAGTTTACAATGCTGGTGTAGCTAAAAGCAGTAAAATTACTGAATTTACATTAGATACTTTTAAGTGGTGTGTAGATATTAATCTAACAGGATATTTCTTATGTGCAAGAGAAGTATCTAAAGTAATGATTGAGAAAAATATAGAAGGATGTATAATTCAAATTAATTCAAAATCGGGTAAGGTTGGAAGCAAATTTAATTCTGGCTACTCTGCAGCAAAATTCGGAGGTGTAGGTTTAACTCAAAGTTTAGCATTAGATTTAGCAGACCATAAAATAAGAGTAATCTCTCTGATGCTAGGTAATCTCTTAGATTCAGATATGTTTGAGAGTTTAATTCCTCAGTATGCTATAAAGCTTGGCATAAAGGAATCTGAGGTTAAGCAATATTACATTGACAAAGTACCTTTAAAGAGAGGGTGTTCCTTTGAAGATGTTGCTAATGTATTAACTTTCTACGCATCAGAGAAAGCTAGTTATTTAACAGGTCAATCGATTAATATAACTGGCGGTCAAGTTATGTTTTAATATAATATTTTAAGCTAAGAGAACGACAAGTTTAATATTTGTCGTTCTTTATTTGTTAGGTTTTATTCCTATTGGTACTTTCGTGATTTTTTTAGTTCAATATTGGATATAATAAATGTTTTTATTTTCAAAATAATCTTCAGCAGCTTCATAACCTTGATTATATAAAAAGGTATAAGTTTCATCACCGGTATTTATATTAAAGTTCACAGGAGAAATTCCCATTGTGTCTATTTCTATAGATCTTTCAATGTCCTGAGCACTATTTCTATACATATCCTGTTGAATTTTTAAATAGCATAGAAAAAGGTTAGATATAAATTCAGGCATGCTGTTTATTGCTTCATAATTTATTTTGTTTTTAAATCTTAAACCTAAGGTTTGAGGATTTGCTTTATCAGTGTCAAAAATATTGATAGGATAGTTTCGCATAATACCGCCGTCAGAAAATACATGAGTTAGAAAATCTTTGTTTATATCATAGTTATTTATTTTGTTTGCTTCGAAAAACAGAGGAATAGACATGGATATTCTTACAGCTTCAGCAACTTCCATATCCGGAGTAGTTTCAAAGGAAAATATCTTAGTAGTTTTATAAGATAGGTCTGTACCAATTATATATAAATCTAGAAATGGGCGATTATTTTTATGGATGGTCGTATCTTTAAAGTCTTTAAAGGTATAGGGTGGAAGTTTTTTAGAGCTGTCAAACTGCAGAGCTATCTGTTCCTGAAGCCAGTTATAAAAGTATTTGGTGGAGTACCAGCCATACTTTTTAACTAGTCGATATACACATTCTAAGTCATCAAATATTTCATCCAGGTTTTTTCTGACAGCTGCCGGCATTCGAGTCAGCTCATTGATTTCCTCTTTTTGAGGTATTTTTTTATATTCTAAAGTATCCGTTATCTTTTTTATTTCATTAAAAGGCAGATTGAAGCTTAAAATGCAGGCTGTTATTGCACCGGCAGAAGTACCTGCTGTCCTTCTCACATCTTTTATAATATTATTTTTATACAAGTATTCTAATGCACCAAGATAAGAAATGCCTAATATTCCGCCGCCCTCAAAAACTAAATTGGTTATTTTTTTTGCCATAGCATCACCTCAATTAAATTTCAATTGCAGTATATGCAGTGAAAAGGATAAAGGTGAATAAAGGCAAATACTTAAAAATAGTTATTTCAAATATAAGGTAAATGAATTACAATAATATTATAACAAGCTTAAAGATAAGCTTTTAGGAAGACATTTTAATCTTTCTTTATAAAATATGGTATAGAAAAATAAGCTGTTAATATTATTGCCGTTATTCCTGCAAAAATAAGCTTTGAAATTTCGGAAATTTTTAGGGGAGTATAAAAGCCTTCAATAATACCTGCAATAATAAGCATAAGTACTATGCCCATAAGCAGTGAGGCTGCCTGTTTAGCTTCTTTTATGAGAGCATGTTTTCTTGTATGTTCTCCAGGAAGAAGCAAGCCTTTAGCTATCATAAGCCCTGCAGCTCCGGAGATAAATATAGCAGTAAGCTCAATAATTCCATGAGGAAGTATTAATGACCAAAAGTTTATCGGGTTTCCATATATATATACAAGAGCAGCTAATGAGCCAAGCATAGCTCCGTTGAAAAAAAGTACATATATAGTTCCAAGTCCTAGAGTTATACCATATACAAAAGCTTTTAAAGACACTATAATATTATTTACCATTATGTAACTGGACATAAGAGGATAGTTCCACTGTCCTTGACTATTTCCAGATGTTCCGCCTTTTATTCCTTCTGCATATTGCTGTGGGAGGAAAATCAGAGCATTATCGCTATTTATAGAAACTATTATAAGGCTTATAGCTGCACCAAGAACAAAAAAGCCAAAGGAGCTTAGTATAAACCATTTATAATCCTTTAAGAGTTTTGGAAAACCGTAGGATATGTATTGTATAAGTTCTTTTATTGAAAATCTTTTTACTCCGTAAACATAGCTTTGGCATTTTGAAAGCAGTGAGTTTAAGTAAGCAATTGTACTGCTTTGCGGGTAATGGGTTCTTGCGTAGGCTAAGTGATGGCTTGTTTGCCTGAATATGTTTAAAAATCTTTTTACTTCGCTTGAAGGCAGAGCTTTTATTCCTTTTTTATTTATAAGTGAAGTTATATTTTCAAGCTCTTTCCAAGTGATTGAGTTTGTTTTAATAAATTGTTCTTCTTTCAAAATTTTTCACCTCATACTTATTTTAGCAGAATAAAAAGATATTGTATATACAGGAGGTTTATATGAAAAAGATTAAAATTACCACCCCTGAGAATATAGAAGTTGAATACAGTCTGGCAGGCTTAGCTTCCAGAACTGCAGCAGCTGCTATTGATAGTTTAGTTCAATTTGCTGTTTTACTGTTATTAGGGATTGCCATAATTTTAATAGTACGATCCGCACCAGAATTCTGGGGGGAGTATTACGGCTGGATAATCGGAATATCACTAATTATTTTTGCTCTTATTAGTTATGGTTATTTTATAGCAATGGAGCTTAGCATGAATGGGCAAACCTTAGGTAAAAAGGTTCTAAAGCTGAGAGTTATAAGAAATAATGGTCAGCCTATTACTTTAAAACATTCTGCAATAAGAAACTTATTTAGAGTATTTATCGATAATTTTGGTGTAGGTATTGTGCTTCTGTTTTTTACAAAGGAAAATAAAAGACTAGGCGATTACGCAGCTTCAACTATTGTGGTGGCAGAACATAATAAAGAAGTGCCTGTAACCTTGGAGGCTCTTATGAGGGCTAATGAAAGGTATGAATATTATTTAACAAAAGAAGAACAGGAGCTTATTAGAGAGTACTACAGAAGAAAAAACCGTATGGATGATTATTCTCAGCTTAGAGAAGAACTTAAAAAGCATTTTACAAGAAAATTCGAAAGCATGCAGGTACTTAATGAGTTTGAAAATTTTATAAATGAATTATAAATTATAAACCTATTAGATAGTCAGTTTTCTAATAGGTTTAATTTTTTGCTTAGAAAAAATATTTATGGAAAGTATTGACATTGGTTTTTAAAAGTTATATAGTTAATTATATAAGTAATGAACTATACAACTAATTAATCATACTATATATTATAAATATTAAAAGTTTAAAAAAGTGAAGGTGGTGAGAAATATGCTTGATTTAAACTCAGACAAATCTATATATATACAAATAGCTGAGACTATAGAAAACGAAATTCTTACAGGTAATTTAAGAGAAGGGGAACAGGCCCCCTCTACTAATCAATTTGCTAAAGTATATAAGATAAATCCTGCTACTGCAGGTAAGGGATTAAATATATTGGTTGAAGAAGAAATTCTTTATAAAAAGAGGGGGATTGGGATGTTTGTTGCGGAAGGTGCAAGAAGTAAAATTTTAAAAAAAAGGCAGGCTGCTTTTTTTAAAGAGAAGGTGCCGAAGCTTATTAGAGAAGCTGATAGACTTGAACTTACGGTAGATGAAATAATAAAGGTTATTAAAGAATATAGCGGAGGGGAAAAATAATGGCTATTGTTTTGGAGTGTAATAATTTAAGCAAGACTTACGGTAAGGTAAAGGCAGTACAAGATATAAGTTTAAAATTAGAGGAAAACAAAATATATGGATTGCTAGGAAGAAACGGTGCAGGTAAAACTACACTTTTAAATCTTCTCTGCTCTCAAATTATTAGAGACAGCGGAGAGGTAAAGGTATTTAAAGAAGAAGTCTTTGAAAACGCATCAGCACTAGAGAAACTTTGTTTTGTAAAGGAAAGAGATTTGCCTATAGCTGATTATAAGGTAAACAGGATATTTAAAGCCGCAAGTATGCTTTATCCAAATTGGGATGAGGAATATAAAAAATATTTAATAAAAGAGTTTAAGATAGATATAAAGAAAAAATATAAGAATTTATCAAGAGGAAACAAAACACTAGTTAATGTAATAATCGGTCTTGCCTCAAGAGCAGCTATAACTATTTTTGATGAACCTTCTCTTGGACTAGATGCAGCAGTTAGAGAAAAGTTTTATAATCTGCTTCTTCAGGATTATGAAAATAACAAAAGGACTATTGTAATATCTACTCATTTAATTGATGAAGTGAGCAGTTTATTTGAAGAGATAATTATTTTAAACAATGGACAGCTTCAAGTTCAGGAAGAATTAGCTATACTTTTAGAAAAAGCTTATTTTTTAAGCGGCAGAGAAGAAAATATACTTCCTTTTTTAAAGGATAAGAAAATTATTCATAAAGAGTTTTTTGGAGCTACAGCTATAGTTGGAGTTTTTGGTAAATTAAGTGAAAGTGAAATCAGAGAGTTAAAACTAAAAAATATTGAAGTAAGTTCTATGCCGCTTCAGAAGTTATTTATTTATATTACAGAGAAAGCTTTAATTTAGGGGAGGGAGCAGCTATGAATGGATTAAAAAGACAATTAAAATTTCAAATTACAGACTGGAAAAAGGCTTTTACAATGTTTTGGTGTATTTTAATTGCTATAAATATTCTTTTATATATATTATCAATATATAAGAATGTGAGTTTTGGAGCTACAATTATTGAAGTGAAAAACAAGTATGATGAGATACCAACAAAAACAGTTTATATGAATGGTGCATTTGGAAACATTATTCCTATAGGGATTTTTATTATAGTGTACAGCATGGTTATGTACTACGAAACTTTTTCTACAGCTATAGGCTTCAGCTCAACAAGAAAAAACTTTTATTTAAGTAATATTATAAGCAGTTCTATGCTGTGTTTTGCTATGGCAATACTTGAAGGAACTTTGCTTAAGATAGATAAATATATTGTTAAAGCGATGGGGAAGCTACCTTTAAACCACATTATGTATTTTAATCTGGATAAGGATAATGTTATATTTGTAATATATATATTATTTTTACTTGCTATTGTATTTTGCTCGCTTTTTAACCTGATGGGAGCGTTGGTTTATAGATTTGGTTATAAAATCTGGATAGGTGCAGCACTTCTAGTTGTTCTACTTGGAAACATCAGTATAACGGGTGCTTTTCTAGGTAAGTTAGGTGTTTTTATTTTTACTTATGATAATTTTATTATGTTTTCACTAAGAATAATTATAACTACAGCTATACTATACGCAATAGCTTGGGGATTAGTAAGAAAAATGCCGGTTAAAAGTGAAAAATAAGAGTTTTGTATTTAGTTTAAAGAAAGAAGGGGTATGCTTCAGCGTAAACTGCAGCATACCCTTTATAGTTAGGCATATTCATAAATATTATTTTATTTTAACTGTATTTTTTGTGTTAACTTTAAAGGTTTCACCTTTTTTCATTTGTATGTGGCCAGAAGAATAAGGTTTGTTTTCAACGGTTATATAAACTTTAGTTACACCGTAGTATTCTCCAAGAGTGTTCACAATGGAATCCAAAATCATAGCTTCATAGCCGCTGCCAGCGTTCATTTCAGATACAAACTCCTTTGAAAAGTCTACGTAAACTACATCATTATTTAAATAAAGGCTCTTTATCTTAGCGTTTTTACTTAAAGGTGCGCCTAAGCCTTTTCCAGGTGATTCTTTTAAAATTTTTTCAAAGGTTATCTTTGTTATGTCATTAGTTTTAAAAGTCAATTTCTTTTCTGTATAGTATATTTTTTCATCATTAATGTTAGGGTAGTAAAATTTCACATTTTCAGTAAAAGAAGAATTTTCTGTAATTTTGCTTAAGCTGGATGTAACTTCCATGTCTCCAGAAATGTATACTGTTTTTATTAAACCAGTATTTTGGGCATAGTAATCTAGATTTTTATAGTCTTTTCCTTCCGTTGTTACCTCTATAGCTTTAAAGCTCCCAGCAGGTACAGTAACATCAACATCTACATTTGATATATATCTTTTTCTGCCGTCTGACAAAGTCCAGGATGTACCCTTTACAAGAGGTTCTTTTAAAATTATTTCATCTTTATTGCTCTGCTTTGAAGTAAAGTCTTCTCTGTAGTAAGCTTCTTCTTTTAAGAAAACTGTTTTAAGCTCTCCATCTTTAAGCTGAAGTACGCTTGCAACTACCGTTCCACCGTTATCTGTTCTTAATTGAATTTTATCATCTTTTATGTAGTCAACCCAAACTGTGTAGGAAGCATATTCGTTACCTTTTCCTTCATATTCATATTTTGTATTTGCTTTGAAAGGATAGATATCTTTTATACTGTAATTTGGAGTTTCGTTTTTTGTTGTTTCTGTAGAGTCAGTATTTTCTTTTTGATTAGTACTGTTCTCCTGTACACTGTTTTGATTAGCAGAAGATGAAATTTTGTCTTTAGTTTTATCGAGTATTTGATTTATTGTACTGCAGCCAAATAAAAAAGAAAAACAAATTGACAGTACAATAAAGGAAATAAGTTTTTTCATGTATCTTTCCTCCTTAACATGTTTTATTATTTATACAATGCATTTAGGGATATATGATTTTGTAAAAATTATCCATATACTAATATAACTTTAATATAATATACGCATAAAGTCAATAATTTGACAAAACAAAAACATGTGAAGAATTATCCTCACATGTTTTTGTTCTTTAAGCACTAATTTCTTTCATTACTTCTTCAAGAATTTTGAGAGCTTCGTCCATTTCCCTTAAAGTTACATTAAGAGGAGGAAGCAGTCTTATAACATCGCTGCCTGCTGTAACTACCAAAAGACCTTTTTCAAAGCATAGATTCATAAAATGTTTAGGATCCGTATTAAGGCTTATACCAATAAGCAGTCCCATGCCTTTTACTTCATTTATGATTCTGTATTTGTTTTTTAATTCTGTAAGCTTTTCTTTTAAATATAAGCTCTTTTCATCTATAGAAGCTATAACTCCTTCGTCAACAAGTTCTTTTAATACTGCAACACCAACTGCTGCAGCAAGAGGATTTCCTCCAAAGGTGCTTCCATGGTCGCCAGGTACTAAAGTAAGAGCTCTTTCATTAGCTATAAAAGCACCTATAGGAAGTCCGCCGCCTAAAGCTTTTGCTATGGCTATTACATCAGGAATAACTCCAAACTTTTTATAAGCAAAGAGACTTCCTAGTCTTCCCATACCACATTGAATTTCATCAAATATGAGAAGGGCATCGTATTTATCACAAAGTTTTCTGGCTTCTTCTAAAAATTCTTTGGTGGAAGAGTTAATTCCGCTTTCACCCTGAATTGGTTCGATAATCACTCCGCATACATTTTCATTAAAATTTCTTCTTAAATCATCTATATTATTAAACTTTACTTCTTTTACTCCGCCCAGCAGCGGCATAAAATCTTTTTGATACTTTGGCTGTCCTGTTACTGAAAGAGCACCCATTGACCTTCCATGGAAGGAATCAGACATATAAAGTATTATATTTTTATTTTCATTTCCCTTAAGCTTTCCATATTTTCTAGCTGTCTTTAAGCAGCCTTCTACTGCTTCTGTGCCGCTGTTGCAGAAGAATACTTTGCTGTGATCGCAGTTTTCGATTAACTTTTCCGCAAGAAGAGTATGCTGTGTATTCCAGTAATAGTTTGATATGTGAATTAGTTTATTGCTCTGCTTATTTATAGCATTAATTATTGCAGGATGGCTGTGCCCTAAGCAGTTTACCGCAACTCCAGATACAAAATCTATATATTCTTTTCCATTTACATCGTAAATTTTAGGTCCAAAACCTTTTTCAAAAGTAACATTAAATCTTCCGTATGTATTCATTACACTGTCTCTTGACATTAACTAACACCTCTCCTTGCTATTTTTCTACTTTTTATCATATATTATGTAGGAATAATTATACCCCTATGTTTATAATTATTCAATATTTTATTGATTTATTTTTTGTTTTGTAGCATAATTGTGTTAGTGATTAAAGATTATGAGGTGATTTTGTGATTAAAGCTGGTATAGTAGGAGCAACTGGATATGCAGGAGAACAATTAGTTTGGATATTGCATAATCATGCAGAAGTTAGTATAGAATTTTATGGTTCTCATAATTATGCAAATACTAAATTTAATGAAATATATAACAATTACTTAGGTTTTATAGAGGATAAATGCATTGATATGGAGGAAGCTATGAACAGACTTCATAAAATAGATGTGTTATTTATTGCTCTTCCTCACGGCAAAGCCTTTGATATAACAGAAAAGGCTTTAAGTTTAGGGGTAAAGGTTATAGATTTAGGTGCAGACTTCAGGATTGATTCAAAAGAAACTTACGAAGCCTGGTATAATGTTAAGCATGAATCGGCTTCTCTTTTAGAACAGGCAGTTTACGGACTATGTGAGATAAATCGAGAAAAAATTAAGGAGTGCAGTTTGTTAGCTAATCCTGGCTGCTATCCAACAGCTACGATATTAGGTTTAGCACCTCTTTTAAAAAATAAGCTTATAAAGCTAAATACAATAATAATTGACGCCAAGTCAGGAGTTTCAGGTGCAGGAAGGGCTGCCAATATTCCTACTCTTTTCACTGAGTGTAATGAATCAATAAAGGCTTATGGTGTTGCAAGCCATAGACATACACCGGAAATTGAGCAGGAGCTTAGTAAATTAGCAGAAGAGGAATTAATAGTTTCTTTTACTCCACATTTAGTTCCGATGAATAGAGGAATTTTATCTACTTGTTATGCTCAGTTAAAAAAAGAAACAACAACAGAAGAAGTGCTTGCTTTATATAAAGAGTTTTATAAAGAAGACTACTTTGTAAAGATAACTGACGGACTTCCTGAAACAAGATGGGTAAGAGGTTCAAATCTTTGCCATATCGGAGTAAGAGTTGATAAACGCACAAATAGAATTATAGTTGTATCGGCTATAGATAATCTTATAAAGGGAGCAGCTGGTCAGGCGGTTCAGAATATGAATATTATGTTCGGTTTTGAAGAAACTAAAGGATTAGAATTTATAGCAATGGCTCCGTAAAAAAATAAAATTAAATTTAGTAAATGTATTGTATTTTTATTAAAATAGCAGTATAATTATTCGCAGACAAGAGATTTTATGCAAAGCCGCATGTGGCGGCTGTATAAAATCAAATGACTTTCATTAATATTTCAGCCTTTTGAAAGTTATAGAACTTGTCTTTTTTTATTGCAAAAAATATTGAATTGGGGGTAGATCGATGGACAAAATGACCTTTGTGGTTAGACGTGCTGTAGAGGAAGATATTCCTCAAATAAAAGAAGTGGCAAAGGAAGCTTTTAGCTTGTATGCAGAGAATGCAGGAATAGCATCAATTGTTGGTACACTTGAAGAAACGTATGAAGGGTTAAAAACTGAAATTGAAACTAAATTAGTGTTGGTAGCTGTTTTAGATGATACAGTTGTTGGAAGCGTAAGAGTTGAAATTAAGCCTGATAAGACTGCTTACTTAAGCAGATTTGGTGTTAAGAAAGACTATCAAAATAATGGTATAGGAAAAATATTAATGAATGCAGTAGATAATGCAATGGAAGAATTGGGTGTTACAAATTTATACCTGCATACCGCATCTAGAATGTTGTCACTAGTTAAATTTTATTATGGACGAGGATTTTATATTGAATCAACCACTAAGGATCGAGGGTATATTAGAGCCTTGTTATGTAAGGAATATAAAACCGAGATTGCTCATGAAACATTAAATAACTGCTATGAAAATCTTGCAGTAGTTTAATGATTATAAATAGATTAATGTAATTACTTTAGGTATGAGACTTAAAGGAGTGAATTTTTATTTTAATAACAGATATGTATTAGAGAGTCTATAAGCTTACTATAAAAAGCGGCTTATAGATTCTTTTTTAGTTTATGAAAAAAACTTTTTTGTTGTGGTTATGTTTTCCTCAAAATTAGAAGTATGAGAGGTATTTATAAATTCCACTCATAACGCATTTTTTCAAGATAATTATAGTATAAAGCTGCTAAATATTTAAAGTTGGGGTATCCTGTTATATCCATGAGAAAAGCTGAAGTTACTGAGTCTTTTTTTCTATGCTTATTTAAGGTTTTAATCATATCTTCAGCGCTCTTTATGCCTATACCATGTCCGTAGTAGGTACCATCTCCCAAATCTATAACATTCTCACCACGCCATTCAGGTGTTTCAGGGTTGAAATCAGGGTTTGAAAAGTATCTGTAATCCCCAGGCAAATAGTCCGCCTTGTTTTTATAAACTAAAATATCAAGGTCATCGTCAAGATAGTGCCAGCTTATAAGAAAAATTTTCTGGAAGGTCTCATTAAAAAGTTCATCTGGATAAATTTCCAGAATAGCTTTATAGTAAATGATAACCATGGCGGTAGCACATTCAGTTCCATATTTTGAGCTGTTTTTAAAAATATCATTTATTGCATCAGAAGTTTTTACGCTTTCTTTTTGCAAAAATCCTCCGTTTTCTGTACGTTCCCAATACTCATTATTGCAGAAAGAATCCTCAAAAGTTTTAAATTTAAAATCACTTTTATAGAGAGTTTTAGCTGTATTAATAATATTAATTCTCATATTAATTTCAAATTTTAGTTCATTAAGGGAACTATATTTATAAATCTCACTGCTGGAAGATAATATATTTATTATTTTAACTTCAATACTGTCTTTTGGAAATTCATTTGCTATAGTGCTGCCATCAATAACCTTACCTAAAATTTTAATCACTAATACTCCTCCTGATAGAGTAATTAAAAGTATATAATACTTATAATATTATTAAATTATTTTAAGTGTTACTATTTAACAATGTTAAAAATTGTAAAAAAATTAATACATAAGATTTGTTTTTAATTACAATAATATAAATACAATGCTATATACAAAGGAGGTCTTTATATGGAAAATAGAAGTAAAGGTTTTGGTATAGGACATATGATTGTAAGAATAGTTGTTTCAGCAGTAGTGCTTGCTATAGTGGCTTTTTTAACACCGGGTTTTACAATTAGTGGTATTTGGCCGCTTCTTTTAGCTGCTATAGTTATAGGTGTGATAGATTATTTAATAGAAAAAATTACAGGTTTTGATGCTAGTCCTTTTGGAAGAGGTATTATAGGTTTTATAGTATCAGCAGCTATTATTTATTTTACTGGTTATATAGTTTCAGGATTTAGTATAAGTATAGGAAGCGCAATAATAGCTGCAGTAATAATTGGAGTAATTAATATAATTCTTCCAGGAAGAGCAGTACTTTAATAAAAGATTTAAATATAATAAGTATTTAAGAGGAAATAGCCTTATAAAGCATGGATAAGGCTGTTTCTTTTTTTATTTTCATTTATATAAACATAGGATAAAGAATTGAGATATATCCTTATAATATTATTTTCTAATTGTGTGATATAATGGAGTAAACATTAAAAGTGTAAAGGGATATTTTCCATATCATATTTTTTAATTTTAAGCTGTTAATACAAAGGAGGCATTTATGTTGAAAAAAAGAATAAAAGTAGTAGGTGCTATAATACAGAATGAAAATAATGAGGTGCTTTGTGCTCTTCGTTCACCCAATATGAGTATTCCTAATATGTGGGAGTTTCCAGGCGGAAAAGTTGAGGAAGGAGAAGAACTTTCAGAGGCTGTAGTTAGGGAGATAAAAGAAGAACTTAATTGTGATGTAGAATGTTTAGATGTGTTTAATGATAATACTCATGAATATGATAATTTTATTGTAAACTTAATTACCATAAAGTGCAGGATAATAAAAGGTACTCCAATATCTAGCGAACATTCTAAGCTTATCTGGCTTAGAAAAGACTGCTTAGAATCATTAGTATGGGCTCCAGCAGATATTCCAGCAGTCAGGCAGCTAGTTAATGAGTAAAAATAATGGATATGTCCAAGTAATAGGGAAAAAATAAATATAAAAAAGAATATAATTGGAGTTGAGAAAATGTACGTATTATTTGGAAATAATGTTGTAGATAGCAATGAAATGAAAGTAAAAATAGAGGCAAACTCAGAGTTCAAAGTAGTGAAGGATATGAGCAAGGGATCCAAAAGAGAGGATATTTTAGCTTATAATTTAAGTATAGGTATAGATATATTAAAGGATATTTTGGAAGATGGCGACGACATAAATGAGTTAGGTGATGCCGAACTTACAGAAGATGACCTTTTTGATGAGTACTTAACATTAGCAGAAGAATTAGCAACAGAGCTTGAGGAAGTTGTCCCAGAAGGTGCTATGATTGATATAAGAGCTTATAAATGGGATAAATCAGATAATGATATAAAGCTGGTTGTAGCTATAGCTCACGAAGAATTAGGAGAAAGCAAACTTAAAAATGTTATGAAAACACTATTAAAGCAAGTTGAATAATTTAGTATTTTAATTGATTATATAGAAGGTAAACCTATTATACCAGGTATTGTAACAAAATAAATTCTATGGTATTATAAATACAAAAATATAATAATATGCACAGGGGAGCTGGTTGTTCTAGCTGAGAGTAAGAAAGAAATTCTTTGACCCTTAACCTGATCTGGGTAATGCCAGCGTAGGTAGTTGTTTATGAAGATGTCATTATTAAACACAAGTCTACGGATTTGTGTTTTTTGTTTCAATTCATAAAAGTCTATTGCTTTGCTTTTATTTGCTAGTCCAATCCTTGTCTCCTGAAAGAAGGAGGTAAATCATGAAAACAAAAAAACTTATTTATTCTGCTCTTACTATAGCTGGTTCAGACAGCTGCGGTGGTGCTGGTATTCAGGCAGATTTGAAAAGCTTCAGTGCTCATGGGGTATATGGTATGAGTGTTATAACTGCTGTAACTGCACAGAATACTCAAGGTGTTTTTGCTGTACAAGATATTACACCTGAATTAATAGCACAGCAGATTGACGCAATATTTAGTGATATAGAAGTACATGCAGTTAAAATAGGAATGGTTTCAAAGATTGCTTCAATTGAAGCCATCAGTAAAAAACTGCAGCAATATAGTCCTAAGAATGTAGTACTAGACCCTGTTATGATTTCAAAGAGCGGATATTCTCTGCTTCAGCCTGAAGCAAAAACTGCACTAATAGAAAAACTGCTTCCACTTGCAGATGTGTTGACTCCTAATATTCCAGAAGCCGAAGCTATACTTGAAGAAAAGTATAAGAAGAAATTTAATATTACAAACGTAGATGAAATGGTTCTAGCAGCAAAAGAGATACATAAGCTTGGAGCAAAATATGTTTTAATAAAAGGCGGGCATCTTGAAGGAAAAGCTGTAGATGTATTATATGATGGAAAAAGTACAAGTTTTTTAGAAACTGAAAGAATAAATACTAAGAATACTCATGGTACAGGATGTACCTTGTCCTCTTCTATAGCAGCTAATCTTGCTCTTGGTTTTTCTGTTGTTGAAAGTGTTAAAAGATCAAAAGAATATATAACAACAGCTATAGAACAATCTCTTGAAATAGGAAAAGGTGTTGGCCCTACAAATCATTTTTACACATTATATAAAAAGGCAGGATTGAATTTTGATTAACGTGGAAAATAAAATTTAATATAATTTCATATAATTACTTGGAGGTTTGCAAAAATGGAAATTAAAGAAAAATACAGAGAACTTATATGCAGAGTAAGGGATAGAAAACCGCTCATTCACCATATAACAAATTATGTAACAGTAAATGATTGTGCCAATATAGTTCTTGCTTTAGGAGGGTCTCCAGTAATGGCTGATGCTTCTGAAGAAGTAGAAGATATGGTTTCTATAGCAGCTGCACTTGTTATAAATATTGGAACATTAAATAGTACTAAAGTGGAAGCTATGATAAAAGCTGGGAAAAAGGCAAATGAGCTGGGAGTACCTGTGATTTTGGACCCTGTAGGAGTTGGAGCTACTCCTTACAGGAAAGAAACTGCTTTAAAGCTTTTAAAAGAGGTTAAATTTTCAGTCATAAGAGGAAACTTAGCAGAAATTAAAACTCTTTGCGGAATGAATGCTCTTTCAAAGGGAGTGGATTCTGAAGAAGCTATATCAGAAGATGCTAAGATAATTGCAAAAGACCTTGCAGCAAAGCTGAACTCCGTAATTGTAATATCAGGTGCAGTAGATTATATATCTGACGGTATAAAAATAATAAGTGTAAGAAATGGACACAGAATGCTTACAGACGTAACAGGAACAGGCTGTATGAGTACATCTTTAATCGGTACTTACTGCGGAGTTACTAAGGATTATTTTGCTGCAGCATCTGCAGGTATTATTACAATGGGCATAGCTGGAGAAATGGCATTTGAAAGGCTCAGTGATATTCAAGGAAGCGGCAGTTTTAAAGTAAATATAATAGATGCAATTTACAAAATTTCTTACAGTGATTTAAATGAGAGAGGTAATTATGCAGAAGAATGTTGATTACAGCCTCTATCTTGTAACAGATAGAGAGGTTTTAAAAGGAAGAGATTTATGTCATGCAGTTGAGCAGGCTATACAAGGCGGAGTTACAATAGTACAGCTTAGGGAAAAATATGTATCTTCCCTTGAGTTTTATAAAACAGCTTTAGAGGTAAAAAACATTACAGATAAATATAATGTACCTTTAATAATAAACGACAGGCTTGATATAGCAATTGCTGTAGATGCTCACGGAGTACACCTTGGACAATCTGATATTCCTTGCAAGGTTGCAAGAAAAATATTAGGAGACAGAAAAATAGTAGGTATATCAACAGCAACTGTTGAGGAAGCAATAGCTGCTGAGAAAGAAGGAGCAGATTATATTGGTGTAGGTGCAATGTATTCAACCCAAACTAAAACGGATACCCGCTTTGTAACTATTGAAACTCTCGCTAAGATAAAGCAAAATATAAATATACCTGTAGTAGCAATAGGGGGTATAAATGAAAATAATTTTAAGCCACTAAAAAATACAGGAATAGATGGATTGGCTATAGTATCTGCTATACTCGGCAGGGAGAATATAAAAGAAGCAGCACAAAGTTTTAGATAAGGTATAAGGTGACGTTTTCTTTGGCACATGGAATGTGTCAGATGAAACGTCGTTTTTTTATAAGAAAGAGTTATAATAAATATTATAATGAAACAGAATTTATTTTATCAATTTGCATAAATTTGTGGTAATATTAAATTAAACAGAAAATTAGGCTGGTGAGTGAGTTGAAGAGAAAAAAGTTTAAAGTTAGAAGGCTTTCAATTATTAGAATAATATTTTCCGTTGCTTTTTTGATGCTTTTAGGCAGGCTAGCATACATATCAATCGCTAAAGGTGCTGAATATAAGCAAATGGCAATAAATCAGTGGAAAAAAACTATAGAAATAGCTCCAAAGAGAGGGAGTATTTTAGATAGAAACGGTTCAGAGCTTGCAGTAAGTGTACAAGTTTATAGAGTTGATGCTGATTTAATGGTATTAAAAAAATATTTAGCAACTAAGAAAATTTCTGAGGATCAGGCTACTTATGAGCTGGCAAAGGCTCTTAATATGGATAAAAGCAAGGTTGAAAAAATATTAGACAGTAAGGATGAAGAAGGAAAGCCTCTTCAATTTGTTTCATTAAAAAGACAAGTTGAGAAGAAGTTTGCAGATGCTGTTAAAGAATTAAAATATAATGGTTTAATTATTTCACAGGATGAAACTAGAATATATCCAAATGGTAGTTTTCTTGCTCATGTTATTGGACATGCTAACTGGGAGGGAAATGGAATTAACGGAGTAGAGCAGGTTTATAATGAGGAGCTGAAAGGTACTCCTGGCCTGAAGGTGCTTGAAACAGACAGAGCAAATAATGAACTGCCTACTACTGATTCTCTTTTAGTTCAGCCTGTTAATGGAAAGAATTTAGTTTTAACAATTGATACACGAATTCAAATGCTGGCTGAGAGAGTAGCTAATGAAACCTTGAAAGAAAACAATGCAAAATCAGTAAGTATTACAATTATGGATCCAAATAGCGGTGAGATTTTGGCTATGGTTAATACCCCAGCTTATGATCTTAATAAGCCTAATGGAGCTGGTAAAACAAATGAAGAAATACAGGAAGCTTGGAAGAATGGAGCGGTAAGTGATGTATTTGAACCTGGTTCTATTTTTAAGGTAATAACTGCTGCAGCAGGTCTTCAAACTAATTCTGTTACTTCTGAGGACCGCTTTAACAGCACAGGAAGCATTAAGGTTGCCAATGAAACTTTAAAAAACGACAAAATGGAAGCTAATGGTATTTTAGATTTAGCAGGAATAATAAAGCATTCAGATAATGTTGGCTTTATTCAGCTTGGGCAGAAGATAGGCAAGGAAAAACTCTATGAATTTGTAACTAATGTTGGTTTTGGTAAGAAAACCGGAATTGATTTGCCTGGAGAAAGTATTGGGATTATAAGGGCATTAAAAGATATTGGACCTGTTGAGTTTGCTACAATGTCTTACGGACAAGGTGTTGCAGTTACTCAAGTTCAGTATCTTGCAGCTTTTAATGCAGTTGCTAATGGTGGTACTTGGATAAGACCTCATGTTATGAAAGAAATTTTTCATACTGAGGATGATAAAAAAATAATTGATAGAAAGTATGAAAGTTTAGATGAGAAAAATATAATGAGCAAAGAAAAGGCAGCAGAACTAAGAGGTTATTTAGAAGAAGTTGTTAAAAAAGGAACTGCAACAGCTACTTATATGGAAGGTTATCACATAGCTGGAAAAACTGGAACTGCAAACAAGGTTAATACTGAAACCGGCAAATATGAAAAGGGAAAGTATGTATCATCTTTTGCAGGCATGGCTCCAGTTAATAATCCTAAAGTAACTTTAATAGTTACAGTTAAAGAACCCAGCCCTGATAAATACTATGCTTCTCAAACAGCAGTTCCAGCGGCACAAAAGCTGTTTTCGGAATTATTTACAATACTAAATATAGAACCAGATACTGTTTCTGAAAGTAAAAGCAGTAATTAAAAAAATGCTGTGAAGCTTAAAAGCTTCACAGCATTTTTTTATTTTAATTGTTTTAATATTTAATATTGCAACATAAAATTAAGTGTGGGTTTTAAATAAGCAATAGAGAGATAAAAAAACAACTTTTAAGTCTAATATTTGTTTAATTTAAAGGGGTGGGTATTACGGAAAAGTTTAGTAAAAAACAACTGAAAGAGTTAATGGAGAAACTGAAAGAAAAGCTGAATCAACATAAGAAAATAACTATAGGTATAACAAGTTTTCTTAGCATTCTGCTTGTTATATACTTTGGAATGTCAGCATATTTTATAAACCATTTTTATTTCGGTTCAGAAATAAATGGTATAAATGTTTCGGGTAAATCTGTGGAGAAAGTTAATGAACTAATGGCTGAAAAGCTGCAGGCCTATACTTTAAACTTAAAGGAACGAGGAGGCAAGAATGAACAGATAAGGGCAGATGAAATTGGTTTAAAGTATAATACAGGTGGTGATTTTAGAATTTTTAAAGATAGACAGAAACCTTTTAAGTGGATTTCAGCAATTTTAAATCCGGATGAATATAAAATGATGGAAGGTGTTGACTATGATAAGGAATTATTAGCACAAAGAATAGATAAGCTGGATTGTTTTGACATAAGGAATATAGTTGAACCTGAAAATGCGGGATTTGAGTATTCTAAAGGCAGCTATGTCATTGTAGATGAAGTGCAGGGAAACAAGGTCGATAAAAATATTTTGTATAAGCATGTATCCGATGCAATACTTAATGAAGAAACTACATTAGATTTGGAAGGAATAGATTGTTATATTAAACCTCAATATACTTCTAAATCTCAAAAAATAATAGATGTTAAAGATACGCTTAATAAATATGTATCTTCAAAAATTACTTATAACTTTGGTGAGCGAAAGGAAATATTAGATGCTTCAATTATAAATATGTGGCTTTCAGTTGATGAGAATTATGTAATCACTTTTGATGAGAAGAAAGTAAGGGAATATGTAGATACACTTTCAAATAACTATAATACAGTTGGTAAGAAAAGAAACTTTAATACAACATCAGGAAAGATAATAAGTATTGGCGGGGGCGATTATGGCTTTATAATTAATAAAGATAAAGAAACGCAGGCTATCATCTCAGCAGTAAAAGAGGGGCAAACTTTAACAAAGGAACCAGCCTATATTCAAACTGCATTATGTCAAAACAGCAATGATATTGGAAATACTTATGTAGAAATTAATCTATCAAGCCAGCATTTGTGGTTTTATAAAAATGGTTCCTTAGTAGTACAGGGGGATATAGTTTCAGGCAATGTAAGTGCTGGACATACAACACCTTCAGGGGTTTATAGGCTGAAATATAAACAAAGAAATGCGATTTTAAAGGGACCAGATTATGAAGCAGCTGTATCTTATTGGATGCCTTTTAATGGAGGTATAGGTATTCATGACGCCAGTTGGAGAAGCAGGTTTGGAGGAAATATATATAGAACTAATGGTTCTCATGGCTGCATAAATTCACCAAACTATCTGGCAAAGACAATATTTCAAAATATTGATCCCGGTACTCCTGTTGTTTGTTATTATTGAAGTTATTATTGTTATTATAGAAGGCTCCTAGAAAAAGAGCCTTCTAATGTTTTTTATATTAAAAAGTATTAAGATTATGATGCTATATAAGTTTTTATACGGCCTTAACTATGTTAATTAAGCTTCCTATTCCCTCAACATAACATTCAACTATATCTCCATCTTTTAAAAACTTTGATGGATTAAAGCCAAAGCCGACACCGCTTGGAGTTCCTGTAGCAATTATATCTCCTGGTTTTAGAGTAAAGCCTTTTGATAGGTCACTTATCATATAAGGTATATCAAAAATAAATTTGCTTGTGTTTGAATTTTGTCTTACCTCTCCGTTTACGCTGCATTTAATGTCTAACTCAATAGGGAAAGGAAGCTTGCTTTTATGAACTATGCAGGGTCCCATAGGGCAAAATGTATCAAGACTTTTAGCTTTGAACCATTGTTTATGTCTAAGCTGAAGATCTCTGGCAGATACATCATTTATAATAGTGTATCCAAAGATATAGTGTTCAGCTTCATCAGGCTTTATATTAACTCCTTCTTTTCCTATAATAACAGCCAGCTCAACCTCGTAGTCCACTTGGTTTGTTACCTCGGGAAAAAACTTAATATAGTCATTAGTTCCTATAACAGCATCTGCTGATTTAGTAAAATATATTGGGTCATCTGGAATAAATTTATCAGAAATTTTAGTTGCCCCAAGCTCTTTTGCATGGTCTTCGTAGTTTTTACCAAGGCATAATATATTTCTTCTTGGACGTGGAATAGGTGCAAGAAGTTTTACTTCATTTAAGGGAATATAACCTAAAAAGTTTTCTTTAAAAACATCCTCACTAAAATTCTCAATTAAGTCAATCATTGAAGTAAACTCAGTTAAGGGCATAACGCCCTGTTCAGTTAAAATTCCAACGCATTCTTTGTTTTCATAAGAATATGTAATAAATTTCACAATACAGCCCGCCTTTTTATAATAAATTTTAAAAGTTAAAATATTAACATTCATCCATATATTTTAATATTTTACACAATTTCTTCCTGAAGATTTTGCCTCATACATCATCATATCTGCTTTATTGACTATTGTATCAACTGTATCTCCTTTGCAGTAAGTACTTATTCCAAAACTTGCTGTTACTTTATCAACACCAGGAACATTCATGTTGCTTATACTTTCTCTAAGTTTCTCTGCTAAAAAAACGGCATTTTTAGTATTTGTATCTAAAAGTAAAATTACAAACTCTTCTCCGCCCCAACGTGCTAAAATATCTATTTTCCTGATTCTGTTTTTAATAACATTTACCAAGCTTTTTAAAACTAAATCTCCAGTATTATGGCCATATCTGTCATTAATACTTTTAAAATGATCTATATCAAGCATTATAATAGAAAATTTACTTCCATTTCTTTCAGCTCTTTCTATTTCCTCTTCAACCTTTTGTGTAAAATATCTTCTATTGTAACTTTGTGTAAGGGAATCAGTTACAGATAAATTTCTTAATTCTTCTTCCATTTTTTTCTTTTCACTTATATCATCTATAATTAGCTGTGCACCACTAATAATATGTTTTTCAACTAAAGGTTTAACATGAACTCTAAGCCACACTTTTTTTTTCCATATAGTTTCATATTTCATTTCATAAATGTCAATTTTATTTTCTTTTAAACAAGTTTTAAGTTTTTCAGAAAAACCATAAGCAACTAATGAGGGAGCTTTAAGCAGATTTACCTTTTTTGTTTCTAAAGCACTTGGTGAACCAAGTATTTGCAATGCTTTTTCATTAACATATATAATATTTCCTTCTGCATCACATTTTAAAATACCAATAGGGGCTTCCTCTGCTAATTCTAAATACTGCTTACGGCTGTTTTCCAATTCTTCCTGCGCCTGTTTACGTTCGCTTATATCTCTTATAATTCCAACAGCATACCAGCTGTTTCTTGTTTTTAATTCTGAAAGGGAAATTTCTATATCAAATTCATACCCTTTTTTATTTATTCCCTTCATTTCAATTGTTTTTCCTAAATTATTTTGCTGCTGATTTATTTCAAAATTATTAAAAGCTTTAGTATAAACTTCATAAAGACGGTCATCTGGAAAAAGTAATTTACTCAAATCTTTACCTAATATTTCTTCTTTTTTGTAACCAAAAATTTTTTCTGCAGCAGGATTCCAAAAAGTTAATTTTCCCTGGGCATCAAACATAATTATACCGTCTTGAACTGAATCCATTAAAGCACTTAAAGTCATTTCTTTTTCTTCAAGTTCATTTCTTATCTTTAAAGATTCAGTCAGGTCAACAACAAAAGCCATACATAGCTTTTCACCTTCATAATCAAAAAGATAAAGATTTACTTCAACTGGATAAGTAGTTCCATCTTTTCTTCTGAATAATGTGTTATAAATAATCTGTTCTTGTTCTCCATTTAATAAAGATAAAATTATTTTATTAAAACTTTCCAGATTAAATCTAGCACAAATATCAAGAAAAGTGTTATTTTTTAGTTCATGAGATGAGTATCCCAGATTTTTTCTTGCAACTTTATTAACTGCAACAAATTTTAATGAATGTGGGTGAAAAACATAATACTCATCAAGTGAATTTTCAAAAAGCTTTTGAAACATTTTTGAGTAAATATTAGCTTCATGAAGTTTTATTGCCATATTTACTGTAGATAATATTGCTGCATTATCTGTTCCTTTTATTATAAAGCCGTAAGCATTTACTTCTTTAATTTGCTGAATAATCTTATCTGATGTATTAGCAGTAAGAAATACTACGGGTATGTCACGCATTTTTATTATTTTTCTTGCAGCTTCAATGCCGTTCATTTCTCCAGCCAGTTCAATATCCATTAAAATTAAATCCAAGGGCACACCTTTGTGTACTTTTTGCACTGCTTCTTCACCTTTAGTGACACTTTCAGTTTGATAACCATTTTCAGCGAGAAGTTCTGTAAGCACAACAGAAGTGAATTTACTATCTTCCACAATCAAAATTCTTTTTTTAAAGAATAAGTTCTCCATACTTATCACCTAAAAACCCTTTTACATAAGTAATATAAACTAATATATATTATACATGATTACATATCAACAGTATATACACCTTAACATAATAGTAAAAATATTTTTAAAAAAGCAATTTAAAAGATGATTTGAACTATACACAGAAAATTTCGGTTTTCATTTAAATTTTTATTGAGGTATAAGCTTTCCGTGTTTTTCATAATCAGCTATCTGATTTATTGAATTATCTTCATTAACAAATACTACTGTTGGTTTGTGCTCCTTAGCTTCCTGTGGAGTCATTTCACAGTATGCCATTATTATTATTAAATCTTCTTTTTGAGCACAGCGGGCTGCAGCACCATTAAGACATATTACTCCGCTTCCTGCTTCACCTGCTATAGCGTAGGTTTCAAATCTTTCTCCATTATTTATATTCACTATGGCTACTTTTTCATATTCCATAATACCAGAGGCATCAAGTAATTTTTTATCTATAGTAATGCTTCCAACATAATTAAGTTCTGCCTGAGTTACTTTAGCTCTGTGTATTTTCGACTTAAGCATTGTAATTACCATGAATAAACCTCCTTGTTAAACAGTAAAAGTAAAATTATCTATAAGTCTTGTTTTGCCTATAAATACAGCAATAGCTACTAAAATATCAGTATTAATATTAGAAACAGGTTTTAAAGATAAACTGTCAACTATTTCTACATAATCAATTTTTGCCATTGGTTCACTAGTTAATTTATTTATTATTATTTCTTTTATTTTTAAGGCATCTCGTTCACCATTATTAAGTGCAGCCTTAGCTTCTTGAAGGCTTTTAGATAAAATAAGAGCAGCCTTTCTTTCTTCAGGGTTTAAATAAGTATTTCTGGAACTTTTAGCAAGGCCGTCATTTTCTCTAATAATAGGGCAGGCGATAACTTCAACAGGCATATCTAAATCTCGTACCATCCTTTTAATAACAGCTAGTTGCTGAGCATCTTTTTCGCCAAAGTAAGCTTTATCCGGCTGAACAATATTAAAAAGTTTTGTAACTACTGTACATACACCTTTAAAGTGACCTGGTCTTTTAGAACCGCAAAGTCCTTCAGTTAAGCCATCTACATCTACATATGAAGAAAAATTAACAGGGTACATTTCTTCATGAGAAGGATTGAAAATTAAATGTCCTCCATATTGCTTAACCATTTTACTGTCTCTTTCCATATCTCTTGGATATTTTTCAAAATCTTCATTTGGTCCAAATTGAATAGGATTAACAAAAATACTAACTACTACTTTATCATTTTCTTCTCTGGCTTTTTTAATAAGAGAACCATGACCTTCATGAAGATAGCCCATTGTAGGAACAAAGCCTATTGAAAAACCTTGGTTTCTCCATTTTTTAATTTCTGCTCTTAAATCCTTTATGTTATAAATAATATTCATAATTACAAATGCCTCCTTAATAAAGCTTATTTAAAGTAGTTTCATCTATTTTAAATTCATATTCTTCTGAGGGAAATATGCTTTTTTGTACTTCGCTTATATAATTTTTAATAGCATTTTTAATTATACTATCTGTATCAGCGTACTGTTTAACAAACTTTGGCTTAAAATCAGAGAACATTCCAAGCATGTCCTGATAAACTAATATTTGTCCGTCGCAATATTTTCCAGCTCCAATACCTATTGTAGGAATACTTATTTCAGAAGTAATTATTTCTGACAGCTTTGCTGGTATACATTCTAATACTATTGCAAAAGCTCCAGCAGCTTCGATTATTTTAGCATCCTCAATTAGCTTTTTAGCGGCATCAGCATCTCTTCCCTGAACTTTAAAACCGCCAAATGTATTAATTGATTGAGGAGTCAATCCAAGATGTCCCATTACAGGAATTGAGCAATTTACAATTGCTCTTATTTGCTCAGCAACCTGAGCACCGCCTTCAAGTTTTACAGCATGGGCTCTTCCTTCTTTTATTAGTCTTCCAGCATTAAATACTGCATCATATACAGATGTCTGATAGGACATAAAAGGCATATCAGCTACTATTAGAGCATTTTTTACTCCTCTTGAGACAGCTTTAGTATGGTGTATCATGTCTTCCATAGTTACACTTAATGTATCTTCATAACCTAAACAAACCATTCCAAGAGAATCACCTACTAATATTGCATTAACGCCGGCTTCGTCAATAAGTTTTGCCATAGAGTAATCATAGGCTGTAAGCATAGTTAATTTTTTACCGCTGTTTTTCCATTCTTTAAATGTTACAATTGTATTTTTCATTTATTTTCCTCCCAGCTTCCATATAAAAAATTATTTAATTTGATAATTTCCCAAAAAATTTTCAATGTTAAAATAGCATTTATTTTTATTTTTTTCTCTGGCAATTGAAATAAGTTCCTTAGAAAGCTCTGAATATACTATTTCATGCTCATTAGGCATTGAGAGAATATGTTTTTGTATAGTTGTTATATCACCACGTTCAATAGGGCCTGTTAAAGCATTTGTTATACCAAATTTAACAGCATTTTCTATGTTATTTTTAATTAGTGGATATAATGCATTAAGAGCCTCATTTTCACTAAAACCATAATTTTTTAAATAATTACAGCTTCTATTTAAAAGTGCAAGAAATAAATTGCTTACAGTAACTGATGCAAGATGATACAAACTTTTATCTTTGCTTTCTATTTGTATTATTTTAATTCCAATAGAAGAAAATAAATTAGTCATATAATTTAGAAATTTACTATGACCTTCAATTGTAAAAAAAGCATCCTCCAAGTATTTATAACTTTCTTTTTTTTGGGAAATTGGAAACATTGGATGGAATGAATAAGAATATGCACCTAAATCATCTATGTCAGAAAAAATATGAGAAGAAAGACATCCGCTTGTGTGGCAGATAATTTTATCTTTTAATGAATAGCATTTTAACTTAGAATATACATTTAAAATTTCATCGTCAGGTACAGTAATAAAAATAATAGAACTTTCTGTTATTAAATCCTCAATTCTCTCAAAATGCTTTGTTTTTGTGAAAACTGAAGCTTCTTTAGAGGAAGATAAATTTCTGCTATAATAACCACATACATCTAATCCTTTCTCTTTGAAAAATTTCCCAAGAGAAAAGCCTGCTTTACCAGCACCAATAAAACTAATTTTTATAAAAATCACCCCCATATGGAAGTGTACCAGCAATGAAATGTTAAATTGACATAAATAATATGGTGCAGCTCAAAATGATGCCACCCATAAAAAAATTATCATAAATATGGAATAAAATCAAATAAAGTTTATTAAAAAGACTGGCATTAATAAAGCCAGTCTTTTTAGAACCATTTACATATAAAACTATCGATATCACGCAATTGTAACTCACTTGAATACCATTTTACTCCATTCCATATCCAGCAGATAATAGCAGTTTGCTTTATTGCAACTGGTTTTGCCCAAAAGGATGCTTTGTTATTTAACCATATATAAGTAAAACTATATAGGCAAGGCATAACAGTAGCGGGCAGCACCAAGTTGATCCCTGGTGTTTTTTCAAATCCCAGAGCATGAGCTTTATCTTTGTCAGGTATAAGATTAGGAGGGGGGCTTTTAGGCATATCTGGAGTATTATCATTGTATCCGTCTACAGGCGGAGGCATACAGTCTCACCTATTATAAAAATTATATATATACATAACACATCTCCTAATTAAGTGCTTTATAATATGATATGATCTGCAGCGAATTTATGCTCAAGAATTTTATAGAATTACTATAAATTTATTTAAAAAAATGAACTATTTTTAATATTGCTGCATAGTATAGAATTATGAGTTCTGTTTAAGAGGTGACTTTTAAGTGGCGTATGATAACAGAGAGTTACTAGCAAGAATAATTAAATGTGAAGCAGGCGGAGAAGGCGAAAATGGTATGAAGGCCGTTGCCTCTGTAATTATGAATAGAGTAAATGCCCCTGCTGGTGAATATCAAAGAGTGTGTCAGGGAGACATAAGAAAGGTTATTTTTCAAAAAGGGCAGTTTGACTGTGTACGATCTATACTGAGGGGACAACCGAATCCGCAGACTATATGGGCTAACCCGCCTGAACAAATACACTATGATATAGCAGATTGGGCATTAGCTGGCAATAGATTATTTACTGTAGGAGCATCCCTTTGGTATTTTAATCCGTTTAGACCAGTTTGTCCTTATAACTTTCCATACAATGGTACAGGAAGTTTTCAAGTCAGGGTAGTGCAGCACTGTTTTTACAATCCAACAGCATTATATTTTAAAACTTAAAAAATTGTTTTATATAAAAAAGGAGGAATTTTAATAATGTATGAATTTTATGGAGATTGTCCTTTTAGACAAATGAATGATGAGGCATTTATGCCCGGCTATATACCAATGCCAGTAGCAGCTCAACCAATGTTTCAGCAAGAAATTCCAGATATAACAGCTGGTATGCCTGCTGAAGCCCCAGGAGGAACTACTGCTGTACCACCATTTCCAACTCCGCAGACTTTGAAGGGAATGGATTCTGCAAGTTTTGAAATGGCGCCAGGATCACCTGTTCAGCAGGATATAAATTATACCCAAGGATATTTAAGAACACAAATTGGAAAGAGAATGCTTGTAAGTTTTTTGATTGGAACTAATACTTATCAAGATAGAACAGGAGTTCTAGAAAAAGTTGGTATAAGCTACATCATATTAAAAGAACAAGAAGGAACACAATTACTTTGTGATATTTATTCAATTAAATTTGTAAGAATTTTTTCTGATAGAGAATAAAATAAAATGGCAGAGGAGAAATTCCTTTGCCATTTTTTTAAAATTATAAAAATACATTAAGAATATATGTCAGAAAACTCAACGCTGATTTTTTCTATGATATTATCATTTATATATTTTTTATCTACAAAATCTTCACTGCAAACCCTTACTGGAAGATTTATAATAAATTCACTGCCTTTATATAGCTGGCTGTTTACCTTAATTGTGCCTTCATGCATTTCAACAAAAGTCTTAACAAGTGAAAGCCCTATTCCTGAGCCTTCATGATTTCTGGATAAAGTCTTATCTACCTGTCTGAATCTTTCAAAAATTATATCAAGTTTATCTTCAGGTATGCCTATACCATCATCTTTTATTGAAATCTCTATATAGTCTCCTTTATCTAACATAGTTACTAATATATGACCATCACAGTCTGTAAACTTTAGAGCGTTTGAAAGCAGGTTTAGAATAATTCTTTCAATTTTATCCGGGTCAACAGCCATCATTTTTTCTTCACAGTCTGTATCAAAAATAAGATTTATACCTTTGCTCTCTGCGAAATCTGCAACAGACATTGTTATATCTTCAACTAAGCTTATAATATTGCAGTTTTTCATATAAGGTTTTAAAAAACCTGAGTCTGCTCTTGTTATGTCAAGCAGATTATTTATAAGTCTCATAAGTCTGTAGCAGTTTTGTTTCATTATTCCAAGATACTTGTCCTTGTTTTCAATAAATTTAGTATTGTCCTCACTGTACAAACTTAATAGCTGTATAGAAGAAAATAATATGTTCAAAGGCGTTTTAAGCTCATGTGATATATTGGAGAAGAAATCAGTTATCAGTTTGTTAAACTCTCGGCTTTCATTTAGTAATTCTAAATTTTTCTGCACATCCATTTTCAGGCTCTGAACTTGTTTTTCAGGGCTGATATCTCGAAGTATCGTAAGTATTGTAGGTTTACCTTCGTAGATAAAATAACTGGATGTATTTAAAACATTGATTTTAATTCCATTTAAGCCTACTAATATCTGCTCAAAGGTTATAGTACCTGTTTTATGTTCATAAACGCTTAAATACATATCTTCTACAGATTTCTTTTCCTCAGGAATTATAAAATCTAGAATAGATTTGTCTATTAATGCTTCCAAAGGAATACCTAATAATTTTGCTGCACTTTCATTAGAAAAAATCAATTTATTACACCTGTGAATAAGTATTGCATTATTGGTGTTATTGATTAATAGATTGTAGCAGGCTTCGTTTTTTAAAATTATATTTTCTATATATATTTTTCGCTTTTCATGTTCAGTTAACTTATCATTTAAAAGATTAAGCTGTATATCTTTTTTTGAAATATTTTCTTTTTGAAGTTCAACATATCTGCCTAAAGACCAGGCTACTAGTATAAGTGCGGCTACAAGAATTAAATCGCTTTGAAAATATATATTAACAGCTGAGTCTGGTGCAGATATTAAATCTATAGATAAAATTATCAAAGAAGATACTGCAGCAACTGCCATTCCAAATTTAGCACCTAGTTCAATAACGGAAGAAATAATAACAAATAGAAATAAAAATTTATATTGGCTTTCATATAAATCTGACAGAAAAATCAGTGTTGAAAAAAATAACATATAAATAATATTTTCTGCAATAATTATATTTTTAGAACGCTTTGTAAAATATTTATTTGTATAAAAATAAGACCAAAGTAAAAGTACTATTATGAGCAGCGGTATAAAAATTTTTACAAAAATCAATAATAATGATGTTTTAAAATCACAAAAATCTATAACGCTGTCAGATAAAGCTTCATAAGAGTATATAACTACACAAAATAATAAAGAAATTAATTTTACTATTGCCAAAATGCTATTAATATTCTTTTCGACATTGTTTTCTGAATAATCCATAATATCACCTAAGTATACTTATTTTAATAAAATATTTACAGTTTGTTAAAAAAACGATTATAACATAATTATAACATTATTTGCTATAAATATAAATAATAAATGGCGATGGAGAAATAAACCTTAAGCAAAAAATGATAAAAATGTTTAAAATTTGTGGTATAATATGGGTATTGTTTGAAAAAGCAATATTTTGTTTTTATGTATGGTTAAAGTAAAATTTTATAGAACTAGAAGAGGTGATTAGGTTGAAAATAAAAGAAAGAATTGAAAAATTAAGAAACTTAATGAGAGAAAGAGGAATAGATGCCTATATAGTACCTAATTCTGATCCACATCAAAGTGAATATGTAGCTGAGCATTATGCTGCAAGAGCTTTTATAACTGGTTTTACCGGTTCTGCAGGAACTGCAGTTATAACACTTAATGAGTCAGGATTATGGACTGACGGAAGATATTTTATACAGGCAGAAAATCAGCTTAAAGATACTGGAGTTACCCTTTATAAAATGGGAGAAAGAGAAGTTCCTTCTATTGAGGAATTTTTAAAGAATGTACTTTTTAAGGGGGCAAAGCTAGCTTTTGACGGAAGGGTTATTTCAGCAGAGTATTTTAAAAGTTTAAAGAAAGCTTTAGAAAGTAAGGAGTTTTTCTTTGAAGTTAACGAAGATTTAATAGATAAGGTATGGACAGCGAGACCGCAAAAGCCAGCTACTGAAGTTGTAATTCATGATATTAAGTATACAGGCAAGGCAAGGGAAGAAAAGCTTGCTGAAGTTTTAAAAGGAATGAAATCTTATGGAGCAGATTATTATGTAATATCAAGCCTTGATGATATAGCATGGCTTTTAAATATTAGAGGAAGGGATATAGAGTGCAATCCTGTTACAATATGCTATTTTGTAGTTTCACAGGAAAAATACTATTTATTCATTGATGAAAACAAGCTTAGTTTGGCAGTAAAATCAGAACTTGAAAAAGCTAAAGTTGAAATAAAACCTTATGATAGCATTGCAGAGTTTTTAAGAAATATATCTGAAGGTACTATACTGCTTGATCCATCTAAAACAAATATTTGGGTGTATAATTCAATAAAGATAAAGATTTTAGAAGCTATGGATATTACTACAAAGTTAAAAGCAGTAAAAAACGAAACAGAGCTTGAAAATGTAAGAAAAGCAATGGTAAGAGACGGCGTAGCTATGGTTAAATTTATAAATTGGATAAAGAAAACCGTAAAAACTGAAAAAATTACTGAACTAGAAGCAGCACATAAGCTTGAAGAACTAAGAAGAGAAGGAAACAATTTTTATGACTTAAGTTTCGAGTCTATTTCAGCTTATAAAGCTAATGCTTCCATGCCGCACTATCATGCCACAGAAGAAAATCAAGCTTTTATAAAGCCAGAGAGTTTTTATTTAATAGACTCAGGTGCTCAATATCTGGATGGAACTACAGATATAACAAGAACTTTAGCTATGGGCTTTTTAACAGAGGAAGAAAAACTTGACTTTACACTAGTATTAAAAGGTATGATTGATTTGACAATGCAGAGATTTTTATATGGAGTTACAGGTTCAAACTTAGATATTATAGCAAGAATTCCATTATGGAATGCAGGAATGGATTATAAACATGGAACAGGACATGGAATAGGTTTTTTCCTGAATGTTCATGAAGGACCGCACAGAATATCCATGCTTCCTAATAGTATAAAGCTTGAAAAAGGCATGATTGTATCTAACGAGCCAGGAGTGTATAAACAAGGAAAGCATGGTATAAGAATAGAAAATTTAGTTGTTGTTCAAGAGGATGAAAAAACAGAGTATGGGGGTCAGTTCATGAAGTTTGAGACTTTGACCTTGTGTCCTATAGATTTAGAAGCTGTTGAAGTTTCTCTATTAACAGCTGAAGAAAAGGCATGGCTTAATAACTATCATAAAACTGTATTTGAGAAACTGTCTCCATACTTAAATGAAGAGGAATTAGAGTATTTAAAAAATGCTACAAGAGAAATATAATAGAAAAGGCTGAGGAAATTTTTCTCAGCCTTTTCTATTATATTATAAACTATCTGTTATCAATTTTCTCAGGATACATATCGTGATAGCATAGCCTTTTTTCTGCAACATCTGCCCACTTAGTTCCAGGTTTTCCATAATTGCAATATGGATCTATAGAAATACCTCCTCTTGGAGTGAACTTGCCCCACACCTCTATATATCTAGGATCCATAAGTTTTATTAAATCTTTCATGATTATATTTATACAGTCTTCATGAAAGTCGCCGTGATTTCTGAAGCTTAAAAGATAAAGTTTTAAAGATTTGCTCTCTACCATAAGTTTATCAGGAACATAAGATATATATATAGTAGCAAAATCAGGCTGACCTGTTTTAGGACAAAGACTTGTAAATTCAGGACAGTTGAATTTTACAAAATAATCATTTTCCTGATGTTTATTTATAAAAGTTTCCAGTACAGATGGGTCATAATCATAGTTATACTTAGTACCTTGATTACCTAGCAGGGTAACTCCTTCAAGTTCTTTTTCATTTCTGCCTGACATATAAAATCCTCCTATGGTTTGGAACTGTCTTATATAATTCTCAATATATCCTAACATGTCTCTATAAGTAATACAAGTGTAAAATGTTAAAAAAATGAATTGAGCACATTTTTAAAGCTCTTAAAGTTATTTATTGAATTAATTAAATAAGTAATTATATAATTATTGAAGGAGAAGATATTTTGAAAAAGGATAGGTTTTAGTAGTTATAGAGAAAGGAGCATAGAAGATGAAAAACTTTATAAGCTGGGATGAATATTTTATGGGAATAGCATTATTATCAGGCCTTAGGAGTAAAGATCCAAATACGAAGGTTGGAGCATGTATAGTAAATAATAAAAATAAAATTGTGGGTATAGGATATAATGGTTTTCCTGTAGGCTGCTCGGATGAAAGTCTTTCCTGGGAAAGAGAAGGGGAGTTTTTAGAAACTAAGTATCCATATGTATGTCATGCAGAGCTGAATGCTATATTAAACAGCAATATTAGAGATTTAGAAGGATGCAGAATTTATGTGGGACTGTTTCCCTGTAATGAATGTGCAAAAGCTATAATTCAGTCTGGAATAAGAGAGGTTATTTATTTAAGCGATAAATATTCAAATAAAGATATTTTTGTAGCATCTAAAAGAATGTTCGATATGGTTGGAATAAAATATAAAAAGCTGGAGCTTGATATAGACAGCATAACTTTAGATTTCAGTAAAATGGCAAAAAAGCAATAAGCAGTAATTATTAGGCCGAAGTAGAAAACTGCATCGGCCTAATAATCAAAGCTATTTCTATTTTCTTTAATAACTTCAATAAATTTATGAGCAATTACAGGGTCAAATTGAGTGCCGCTGCATTTTTTTAGTTCAGCAATGGCTTCATCATAGGTTTTTCTTTTATTATAAGGTCTGTTTGAAGTCATGGCATCAAAACTATCTACAACAGTTAATACTCTTGCTAAGTATGGTATATTTTCTCCTCTAAGATTGTCAGGGTAGCCTTTACCGTCATATCTTTCATGGTGATAAAGAATTAAAGGTATGATATTGTTAAGAGAGTCAACAGGTTTTATAATATCTACACCATTAACAGGGTGCTGCTTAAGCATTTCCCATTCTTTTTGTGTCAGAGGCATTTTTTTAATTAATACATCTTTAGCAATGTTTATTTTTCCTATATCATGCATGTAAGCTCCATATATTAATGTTTGTTTGTCCTGTTTGCTTAAGCCAAGCTTATCTGCTAGCATTCTGCAGTAAGTAACTACTCTTTCAACATGACCGTAGGTATATTTGTCTTTTGCATTGATTACACTTATTAAGGTTTTTACAGAGGTAACTAAATCAATATGTTCTTCAGCTATATCTTTTTTCAATTCATCAAGTATAGAAGTATAGGTTTCTACTCTGTTTTTATTAAAAAATTTTGCTCTATAGAGAGCATCGTCAGCACTTTTAATAAGGTCAATATCATTTTTTGCTTTATCAGGATAAACAGAAACACCTATGGAAACAGTTAGTCTGCCGTTAGGCTGATATTCTTCTCCTTCAAAATAGGTTTCCTCAACTTTTTTTCTAATAGTTTCCGCTAAAAAGAAGGCTTCTTTCTCAGAGGCATCTGGCATGATTATAGCAAATTCCTCACCGCCATACCGTGCAACTATATCATTTTTTCTCACAGAATTTTTTAAAAGAGAACCAATAGTTGAAAGAATTTCGTCTCCTTTCTGATGTCCATAAAGGTCGTTATAGTGCTTAAAGTAATCTATATCTATAAATACCACGGAAATAGGTGCATTTTCCTTTTCGCAGGCTTTTATTTTCTCTCTTAAAGCATCATGAAAGTATCTATGATTGTATACACCGGTTAAACCATCTTTGTTAACAAGGCTTTTAAGTTCTTCAATATAATCATTTGCAGTTTTTACATAAAAGCCTAGGGACCAGGCAGTAAGCAGAAAGACCCCAGCCATGGTTAAGTCGTTTTGAAAATACTGATTTACTGCAGTACCAGGTGAACAAACAAGATCCATAGTAAGCATTAAAAATGAAGAAATAGAAGCTATAAATATACCTTGCTTCATTCCTGATTGTATAGTAGTAGTTATTATTATAAATAAAAATAAAAATTTAAACTCGCTTTTATGAACACCAGAAAGTAGAATGACCATAAAAAATATTAATAAAATAGCAAAGTTTTCTATAGTTTGAACTAAATGAATATATCTGTTGAATTTTTTAACTGCAGAAAATGTCCATATAAAATATATTGAGGTTAGTATTAAAATTCCTAATATCCAAAATAAAGTATAAGCTGAATTACTATAATTTAATATAGGATTATCACTACCTAAAAAATATTCTAAAAAAATTAATCCGGAAAATAATAGTGATGATAATTTTACTACAGAAAGAATATTACTTATTTGTTTTGATTTATCAGAGTCAATTTTTATCATCTGTGTGTACCTCATTTCAATATGAAAGCGTTTAAGGTCGGATAAACCGACCTTAAACATTTTTTGAAAGTTTATTCTTCTCTTAAGCATGCAGGTTCTTCAGGTTGATATACTGTCCATACACAAGCGGATGAAGCAACTGTAGCTGCAAGAATAGTTGTTAGTGCAGCAAATAAAGTAAATAATCTCTTTTTCATGATTTTTTTCCCCTCCTTAGTAAAGTTATTAATTGATTTAAAAAAGAATCTAATTTTTTTAGGGCAGTATGTCCTTGGGTTGTAAGAGTAAAAGCCTGCCATACTGTACCGCTATATATACATAAAGAAAAAATTAAAAATCTTTTCTCTTTAGTGTACATATAAAGATAAATATTAAGCAGCACAATTACTGCATAGACAGCCAGAATAAATATAGATCCTTTTTTCATCCTTTCTCTTTTTTTCTGTGTTTTTATAGGCTTGGCTGGGCTATCTACTGGAGCTAATTTTATTATTATGTAGTAAGACCAGAAAAAACATATTAAGCCTGATGCAAAAATTAAATTTAAACTGATATATGAATTAAGCCCGAAGCATATAAATACAGCCAGTATTAAAGTTATAACAGTACCTACTGAAGCACAAATTCCTGGAGAGCTGGCGTGAACTCCTCCTGAGTATTTTCTGAGAATACTTATGGCAAAGGATATAATAAGTGCCTCAACCATAACATTCAGTACAGCTCCAAAAATTATTACAAGTATTATAGAAAGCAGTGTATGAAGGAGAGCAAAAGTACCGTAGGCAATTACTTCTTTGCGGTCACTGTCAAGTTTTAATTCTAAACTTATTTTTTTTGCAATATTATCTGCTAATTTTTCCATAGTTCATTACCTTAACTTGTTTTGTTTTAATAAAATAATATAATAGATTATTGTAAAAATTCCAAACAAAATTAATGATGGAAGGCCAGTTAAAACCTTTGAAACAGGATTTGTCATTACCTCATTAATATCCTTTTTCAATACCGACTGTATAAAATAAAAATTTGCTCCTTCAAGTAAAAAAGTAAAAATAAAAGCAATAAGTCCTGAGCTGGTAGATTTAATAATATCTACCTTATTTATAAGCACCGTTAAAACTATAAGAACTATTAAATTCAATATAGAATGTACTCCTAGCTGAATAGGCAAAAGCCTTATTAAATAAACCATAACAGAGAAAATTGATGACGATAACAAATATTTTTTAAAATTAATTTTCATCCTGGATAATGCGTGCACAATTAATACCATTAAAAAGGTTTCAGGAATAGCTCTTAAAAAAAATTCTAATAAAGATATTTTTAGCATAACTAATTCCTCCCAGGCAGATGTATTTTTTTGCTTAAAGTCTTGTAAATAATATAAATATGCTATTTAAATTTTTAAAATATTCAGTTGAAACTATATAATTTTATATTTTTTTCATTTATATGTTTTATGGAACTAAAAATTATAATAAAAACAAATAATCTTATAAATATATCGCCTACACTCAAAATACTGTATCCTAAATCAATGTAATCTGTTAAAAATTTAAGTTTTGTAGATCCACTGCCTAAAACATGTATATCATTAACTTTTGTAAATGAATCAGCTTTAACGTAGCCGGTTATGTAAGATAAAGTGGGAAACACAGGCATTTTGCCGCCATTTGCAGCTATAGCTAGCTTGTTTAAGCTTGTCCCTATAAAAATGCAAAACGAACCTAAAAAAGCACTTTTATATAGATTATATTTAAAAACTAAAGTAAGGAAGGTTAAAAGATAAATCTTTTCTAATATACTTGAGTATTTTATAAGGCTATAATCACCGAAAAATATAGATATATTCCAGATTACATAGAATAATGTAAATGCAATGGATGGATAAAAAGCAAAAGATTTGAATATTGGTTTTAGTTTATAGTCTTTTATTTTTGCAATAAGTAATGCGAATAAAATAGTCTCAAGCATATGTATCCTCACAGCTAAATCGTTTAATTACAGATTAAAATATGACAGTATTTTTACAATTTAACAGAAATATTGCAGTTGCTGCACTATTTCGAAATTCTTTTACATAATTTATTTTAACAGAATCAGTAAAAACAAACAATAGTTATGAGAAAAAATAAAATGGAAAATTGATTAAAAACTATATGCTAAAGGCACAAATTTTTCTTTATTTAAATATGATGATAATATGAATTAAATAATATTATTATGGAGGCTTTTATATGATTCTTGATAAAAGAAGAAGCATAGCCAGGCTTATTCTTTCAATAATTCTGATAATAGTTTTGGCTATCATTTCCGTATTCATGAATTACGTTTCACATAAGAATGTTGAACTTGGGAATATATACTTAAAAAATAAAAATTATGAAGCTGCAGATGAGTGTTTTAATAAAGCTGTAAAATTTAATAAGAAAAATGTGGATGCTTATATATGTTTAGGGAGAATAAAGCTTGTCTTGGGTATATATGAAGAGGCAGATAAACAATTTCAGAAAGCAATCTTAGTGAATAAAAAAAATAAGAGTACTTATATTAAAATAAAAGATATTTATTTAGGTGAGGGAAAGGTTAATGAGGCTATTAAAATTTTACAGTCAGCTAAAACCAATGGCATTTATGATGAGGAGATTGATAAGTTAATTAATGAAATAGAAAAGCAAAATAAAGGACTGGAAAAATCCAGCCTTTATTTTGTTTTGAAATTGTTAACTTCTTTTTCCAGTTTATTTGAAAGATTATTAAGCTCTTCAGCATATTTTGTCAGTTCATCCATAGTTGCATTGACTTCTTCTGCAGAAGCTGAAACCTCTTCAGAAGCGGAGGCAGTTTCCTGTGCAACAGCAGATATATTTTGTGTCTGTTGAACTACATTTTCTTTACTTGAATTTATATCGATTATAGAATTTTTTATAATGTTTATCTTTCCAGTAAGTATGGATACACTGTTTATAATTTCATTAAATACCTTTCTTGTTTCAACCATTGTGTGTTCCTGTTCTTTTATAGTTATCTCTGTGCTTTCCATTGCCTTAACTGCTTTATTAGACTGCATTTGAATTGTCTCAATAATTTTCTTTATTTCTTCTGTAGAATTTCTTGATTCTTCTGCAAGTTTTCTGATTTCCTCAGCAACTACAGCAAAACCTCTTCCTGCTTCTCCTGCTCTTGCAGCTTCTATTGAGGCATTTAATGCTAACAGATTTGTTTGCTCAGTAATACTAGAAATTGCTTCAGATATTGTAGTTATTTTGCTCATACTGTTATTTACTTCCTGAACAACCTGGCCTACACGAGAGGAGGATTCTTTAGTTTCCAAAGATTTTTGAGATAAGGTTTCAACCATAGTCAATCCTTTATCACTTAAAGCCTGAGTGTCGTTAGATATTTGTCCAGCTTCTTTAGCTGCTGCTGTAATATCATCAATTTTTAAAGAAAGTTCATCTATATTTGAAACACTTTCCTGAGCATTATGAGCCTGAACGGTAGCACCTTGAGAAATTTCTTCAATAGCCCTTGACACTTCGTTTATGGATGCTGTTGTTTCTTCAGACATACTTGCAATTTGGGAGGAAGCCTCTAATATAGTTTTTGTTGAAGTTTCAACATTTTTCATAAGCGAGGAAATGTTGCGTATCATTTCATTAAAGTCGCTGCCCAGTTTACCTAACTCATCTTCAGAGTTTATTATAACTTCAGTTGTCAAATCACCTTTTGAAGCACTTTCAAAGGCTGTTTTGAGTTTGGCAATATTGACAGCTATACCTTTACTTAATATTAATGCTAAAAGTGAAGCTAATAAGGAAACAATTCCTAAAGAAACTATTATTAGATTTTTTATTGAGTTTAGGTCATCTATAAGTTCGCTTTCATTTATTGCAGCAATAAGTTTAAAGCCTGTTAGTTTATTTGTATCATAATTTGCAAATTTTTTCTGACCTTCAAAGGTGTAAGTTGTAAATCCCATTTCGTTAGTCTTAGCTTCATTCCAGAAACTAAGCTTTGCAGGCGTATCTGTACCTATAAGGGTTTTGTCAGGATGGGAAATAAGGATACCATCAGAATCACAAATAAATACATAGCCAGTTTCCCCTGTTTTTGACTTTGATAAAGAATCTGATAGCGCATCTAGGGATAAATCAATTCCTACTACTCCTACAATATTGTTTTCATATTCAACGGTTTTTGCTAATGTAACTACAATCTTTCCTGTTGCAACATCTTTATAAGGTGGTGTAACTACGATTTTTCCTTTATTGTTTACAGCCAGCTTATACCATGGTCTTTCCTTATGGTTAAAATTATCAGGAATATCAGCTTCTGGATATATTTGAAATTTTCCGGATTCAGTTCCATAAAAGGTGTTCATAATATTTGTACTGCTGCTTTGCATTTCTTTAAGATAATTTTTTGCATACTGTATTTTTTCCTCTGATGTATATGCTTGAGTAAAGTTAACGTTGCTTGAAGCCATGTTAAGTAGAATAGACGTACCTTTAAAGTAATTATCTAGAGACAGATTTATTTCAGAAAGAGTCTGTCTGCTGGTAACTTCAAGCTTTTTAGCTAAAATATCTTTTGCTTTTAAATAAGTAATACTTTCCGCAGTTAATAACGGTATTAAGCAAAGTGCAATCATACCTGTTATAAGTTTAGCTCTTATACTTTTAAATTTCAGCTTTTGAAGATTCATAATCAATTCTCCTTACGTTCTTTAATGAATTAATAATCTGTTTATGAACTACGCCTTTTTATATAAATTATCGTCGTATTTTGTAGAAACTTAAGAAGCAATTTATTACAGTAATGATGTATAAATTTATGTGTTATAAATAAAATTTTGAAAAATTATAATGAATTTAGAGGGATAAAGATTTTTATATGATATAATAAAATATCGAAAGGGTGATACAATTTGAATAGTGTAACTGTAATAGAACAAGTAATTTCATTGTTTTTAATAATACTTGTAGGAGTTTATGCCAGCAAGAGAGAAATAATAACGGACAAGGTAAATAAAGCATTATCGGAAATGCTATTAAGAGTTACCCTGCCGCTGCTTATCGTGTCTTCTTTTAACTTAAATTACAGTAAGGAAATTGCAGATAATATTTTAAAATGCTTTCTATACAGCTTTATAGTGTTTATAATTACACCTATATTATCTTATATTTTTCTGCTTCCAGTGAAAAGCAGGAGAAAAAACATACTTCAGTTTGCTAATGTTTTCTCTAACTGCGGATTTATGGGTTTTGCTGTGATGAATAGTATATACGGTGCTGAAGGTGTAGCGTATGCTGCAATATTCAATATGTTTTTTAATGTGCTTGTATGGACGTACGGAGTTGCTCTTTTTTCGGACAGATTATCTTTAAAGGGAATAAAAAAAGTACTGTTAAATCCGTGTCTTATAGCAGTTTATATAGGAATTTCTATTATGATTTTTAATATAAAGCTTCATCCTATAATAACCAGCAGTTTAAAGAGTGTAGGCTCTATGACCACTCCTTTATCTATGATAATGATTGGAGTAATTTTATCGAAAGCAGACCTTAAAATAATATTCAAAGATTGGACAATATATTATGGTTCCTTTATTAAATTAATAATAATTCCATCTTTTTTTTATGCAGCAGCACTTTTAATGAAGGACAGCTCAAATGTTATGAATACAATGATAATACTTCAAGCTATGCCAGCTGCAGCTACTACATCAATTTTTGCAGAAAGCTTTGACAAAGAAAAGGAGTTTTCAGCAGGAATAGTTTTTCTCACTACTTTGTTATGTACTATAACTTTTCCTTTAATATTAAAATTCGTATTATAAAAAGGAGCTTAGAAAGATGTGTGAAGAATATTTTGATATATACAATGAAAGAATGGAACATATAGGAACAGAGCTTAGAAGTGTAGTGCACAAGAAGGGCTATTGGCACAAATCTTTTCAGTGCTGGTTTGTTTTTAAAGAAAATAATAAAGATTATATTTTACTTCAAAGAAGGCATCCTGAAAAAGATACTTATCCTAATCATTTAGATATAACTTCCGCAGGACACTTAAGTGCTGGAGAAGAGGTTAAGGAGGGGATCAGAGAGCTTAAAGAAGAGTTAGGTGTTCATGTAAGCTTCGAGAACCTTATACCTTTAGGAGTTATTAAAGAACAGAAGTCTGAAGAGAGTTTTATAGACAACGAATTTGCAAATGTGTTTTTATTTAATTGTAATATACCTATGGAAAGTTTCAAGATTCAGGCTGAAGAAGTAACAGGTATGTTTAAAATTTCTCTTAAACATATTATAGAGTTATTTGAAGGCAGTGCTGATTATGTAAGAGCTGAAGGCTATGAAGTAAATGATGAAGGATGTAAAATACCATTAAGTTTTGATGCAGCAATTAAGGATTTTGTTCCTCATGATTTAAAATATTATAAAAAGATTTTTCATGAAGCCAGGGAGTTTTTATCTAAGGAATTATAAAAAGCAGCTGGAAGGTAGGACAACCAGCTGTTTTAAAATAATTTCTCACCAAGCAGTGCAAAGCTTTGTAATATTGTCCATACTTTTATATCCATTTTTATATCTTTTTTAAGCATTTCTTTAGCCTCTTCTTGAGAAACTAAAACTGCTTCTATGTCCTCATCATCTTCCAAGTATTTGTTAGATACAATGCCTTTGCAGCTGCAATAAACCATAGCCACAGATTCATCCGTCATACCTGCAGAAATATAAACCTTATTTTTAGTCTTTTCGTAGTTTATCTTTATAAGAGATAAACCTGTTTCTTCTTTTAGCTCTCTGTTAACAGCCTTTTCTATACTTTCATCTTCATCTAAAAGTCCCGCTGGAAGCTCATAAACATAATCGTTTAAAGGTGTTCTAAACTGTTTTATAAGCACAAGGCTTTTGCGTTCTTCATGAAAAGCAGCAATTACAACTGCATCAATGTTTTCTTCTTTTTCTCCTGAAAATTGTGCATTTAAGGTATTAAAATCTTTTCTGGAAGCAATAATCCAGTGCTTTAAAGCCCCTTTCTTATTTTCGTATTCTGCATCATAAAGGCTTAAAAATTTTGTTTCTGCAAGCGGGGTTAGTTTTTTTATTTTATTAGTTTTCATAATAATTTTCCTCCTGTATTTTTTATACTTAAGGCTAAGATTAATAATCTTTGTCTTCCAAGTACTTTATAAAGACTCCGTTTTTAAGCTTTAAAGTAAGATATTTATTATTATACAAATTAATATATTAAATAAGCAAATAAATATTTATAGTAACTTAGGGACGGTTATCAAATTTATAACTTAGGGACGGTTATCAAATTTAAGCATTTTTAAAAAAAAGCTAATTATTAATAACCGTCCCTTAAGCCATATTGACAAAAATGAATATGTTCCATATAATGATATTGATATTTGTTCTCAATTAAAAAATAATTTCATTAAGGGAGGTTCAACATGAACAGAAAAATCAAATTACTTTCAATAACATCAGCACTTTTATTGTCAGCTTCAATATTTGCAGGTTGTGCAAAAACAGCTGGAGAAAAAACATCAACGCAACAAAATCAACAAGTTGTTAATGTATATTCAGACAGACATTATGATACAGACAAAAAACTTTATGAAGAATTTTTCCAAAAGACAGGTATTAAGGTTAATGTAGTTGAAGGTAAATCAGATGAGCTTATAGAAAGACTTACAAGAGAAGGCCAAGATACACAGGCAGATATCCTAATTACAGCCGATGCAGGAAGGATACATAAGGCAAAAGAACAAGGACTTTTACAATCATTTAATTCAGATACAGTAAATAAAAACATTCCTCAAAATTTAAAAGATAAGGATAATACTTGGGCTGCACTTACAGTTAGAGCTAGAGTTATTGTTTATTCAAAAGACAGAGTAAAACCAAGCGAACTTTCAACATACGAAGCACTAACTGATGCTAAATTGAAGGGAAAAGTTTTAACAAGATCATCAACAAATATATATAGCCAATCATTACTTGCTTCAATGATAGAGATAAATGGTAAGGATAAGGCTAAGGAATGGGCAAAGGGTCTAGTTCAAAATTTTGCAAGAGAGCCACAAGGAAATGATAGAGACCAAGTAAAAGCTGTTGCAGCAGGTGTAGGGGATATAGCAATTGTAAACACATACTACATTGGAAAAATGTTAAATTCACAAGACCAAGAAGAAGTAAATGCAGCTAAAAAGGTAGGAGTATTCTTTCCAAATCAAGACACTACGGGAACACACATAAATATAAGTGGTGCTGGTTTAACAAAGGCTTCAAAGAATAAGGAAAATGCAATTAAGTTAATCGAATTTTTAACTTCAGAAGAAGCGCAAAAACTATTTGCTGAAGCAAACTTTGAATATCCTGCAAACCCAAAGGTTGAAGCAGCAGAACTTCTAAAGTCTTGGGGAGATTTTAAGAAACAAAATATTGAAATGTCAAGGCTTGGTGAACATAATAAACATGCTGTAGAAATATTTAATGAAATTGGTTGGAAGTAAAATAAAAAGGCCCTAATAATGGGCCTTGATTATTTAAAAGGGTGTTGAATATGAATAAAATTAGCTTAAAAAGGAACTTAAATGGATGGTCTATTATAAGTTTTGTAATTGTAATATTAATTCTATTACCTAGTGTTGAAATTGTTTTGAATTTAATAAATCCAGTTAATGAAAACTGGGCACATATTAAGCAGTATATGCTAAAGGTATACATTGCAGATAGTATAAAACTAACAATAGCAGTAGTTTTATTTACTGTGATAATAGGAGTTTTAACGGCATATTTTGTTACATTTTATGATTTTCCATTTAGAAGATTTTTTAAATGGATATTAGTTCTCCCAATGGCTATACCACCATATATAGGAGCTTACACATATAATGGACTTTTAAGTTATACAGGCATAATACAGTCTCTTCTTCGAAATAAATTTAATGTTGTAGTTGATCAGAGGTATTTTAACATAATGTCTCTTAAAGGGGCTGTGTTTATATTAACTATATTTTTGTTTCCCTATGTATATTTAATAACAAAATCATTTTTAGAAAAACAGTCAGCAACACTTGTTGAAAGTGCAAGACTTCTAGGTAAGGGAAATGTAGCTATATTTTTCAAAGTTATAGTTCCAATTTCAAGGGTTGCCATCGTAAGTGGGGCAACACTTGTGGCACTTGAGGTTTTAAGTGATTATGGTGTTGTTTCGTATTTTGGTGTTCAAACATTTACAACAGCAATATTTAAAACTTGGTTTTCACTTGGAGATGTCGAGTCTTCGGTTAGAATTGCTGCAATACTTATGGTTGGTGTTGTATCTGTAATTTTATTTGAAAAATTCATGAGGGGAAGAAGAAAATATAGTTATAGTAATACTAAAATTAAACCTGTTTCAAGAAAAAGATTAACAGGTATTAAAAAGAATTTAGTTGTAGGCTTTTTTACTATAATATTTCTACTATCATTTTTAATACCAACATTACAACTACTGTATTTTGCATCTTTAACATATAAACGTGTTTTGAATAGTTCGTTTATAATGATGTCTTTAAATACACTGACTTTATCAATTACGGCAGCACTTGTTATTACAATAATATCTCTAGTTATAGGGAACTATTGCAGCATTCATGAAGGAATTCTATCAAAAATAATTTCGAAAACAACAATGGTTGGATATTCAGTCCCAGCAGCTGTAATTGCAATTTCTGTAATATTATTGTTTGTTAATATAGATAGAAATCTAAAATGGCTTTATTTAATGATAAATGAAAACTCCAAAACGCTTATTCTTTCCACTAGCATATTTATGCTTTTCTTTGCCTATGTTATAAGGTTTTTAGGAGTTTCATATCAAGCAATAGAGTCGGGATATGAAAAGATGGGAAAAAAGTTCTTTGAAGCATCTAGATTGCTTGGACAAAGTACATTCAAGACATTTATAAAAATAGATATTCCTATGTTAAAACCAGCCATAATAAGTAGTCTTGTACTAGTTTTTATAGACATTATAAGAGAACTTCCTTTAACTCTTTTATTAAGGCCATTTAATTTTAATACCCTAGCAACAAGAACATTTGATTACGCTGCAGATGAAATGCTTCAAGAGGCATCTGTTCCAGCAATTGTAATTATATTAATTAGTATAATTGCAATAAGTTTTATAAATAGGGTTGATAAGGAGTAGGTAGTATGTATTTTGTTATAAAAAATTTGAGTTTTAAATATAAAAATGCTAAGGATTATCAAATAAAAAACTTTAATTTAGAGATTGAAAAGGGAGAGATAGTTGCACTTCTAGGGCCAAGCGGAAGTGGGAAAAGCACTATACTTAGATTAATATCAGGGCTCGAAGTGCCAAGTATGGGTGAGATAATAGTTGAAAATAGTACACTATATAATAAAGATATATTTATTGAGCCAGAAAAAAGAGGTATAGGTATGGTATTTCAAGACTATGCGCTTTTTCCTCATATGACTGTTGAGAAGAATGTTTTGTTTGGGGTTGGTAATGTAGATAAAAAGGAAAAGCAAAGAATATTAGATGAAGTATTAGAACTAGTAGACATGAAAGACTTTAAAAAAAGATATCCCCATGAACTAAGTGGAGGACAACAACAAAGAGTAGCAATAGCAAGGGCACTCGCCCCAAAACCTTCACTTATACTGCTAGACGAACCATTTAGCAACCTAGACGCAAACCTTAGAAAAAAGATAAGAAATGAAATCAAAGACATACTAAAAAAATCTCATACAACATCAATATTTGTTACACATGATATAGAGGATGCCAAGGACGTGGCAGATAGGATAGCTAATATATAACTAGTGCCAAATAGGTTAATTGAAAATTTGAAAATAAAATTAGTATTTCGTTTTCTCCTATTTGGTACTCAAAAAAGTGTTGCAATGCACAATTTACCATGATATAATGATAAAGATGAATGAGTTCTTTAAATCAGTCCCGTGAGGCTGGTAAGAGAGTGGATGGATATCTATATGTATATTTGTGCGTCTATAACTTCTTACCAGCAGGGTGAGAAGTTTTTTTAATGTCTAAAAACTTTTAAATCAGTCCTGAGAGGCTGAAAAAGGAGGAGGAATTATAATGGCACAAGAGGTTTTATCAAAGGAATTATCAGTTCAAGAAGTTTCTACTTGGGAAAAGGTAAAAAGAGTTATACTAGCAATTCAACATTTAATTGCAATGTTTGGAGCAACAGTTTTGGTTCCAATTCTAACAGGTCTTGATCCATCAGTTTCAATCTTTTCAGCAGGTCTTGGAACAATGATTTTCCACTTCTGCACAAAGAAAAAAGTACCTGTTTTCTTAGGTTCATCATTTGCATTTATCCCTGGTATACTAGCAGTAAAACAAGTATATAACGGAGATTTAAGATATGCACAAGGTGGAATAGTTGTAGCAGGTCTAATCTATGTAATAGTTTCATTCTTGGTTGAAAAGATAGGAGTAGAAAAGATAAGAAAGGTACTTCCTTCACAAGTTGTAGGACCAATGATAATGGTTATAGGACTTAATCTAGTTCCAGTTGCATATGGAAGTGCAAAGACAAATTTCACAGTATCAATATTTACACTTCTTACAGCAGTATCAGTTACAGTTTTAGGAAAAGGACTTATAAAGCAATTATCAATAATAATAGGGGTAACTGTTGGGTATATCCTATCAGCAGGTATGGGAATTGTAGATACAGCGGCAGTTAAGACATCACCAATTTTCGCAGTGCCAAATTTCACTCTTCCAAAGTTCGATATAGCGGCAATAGCAATAATAGCACCAGTTGTTCTAGCAGTTTTCATGGAGCATATAGGTGATATTACTACAAATGGAGAAGTTGTAGGTAAAGATTTTATAAAGGATCCAGGATTAAATAGAACACTACTTGGAGATGGACTTGCAACAATGGTGGCAGGACTAATTGGTGGACCTGCAAATACAACATACGGTGAAAATACAGGAGTTCTTGCAATAACTAAAAACTATGACCCATCAATCCTAAGAATGACAGCAGCATTTGCAATGATTCTAGGGTTTGTAGGAAAGGTTGGAGGATTCTTAAAGACAATACCAGTACCAGTTATGGGTGGAATAAGCTTTATGCTATACTCAATGATAGCTCTAATAGGTGTTCAAACAATAAAGAACAGCAAAGTTGAATTTAATATAAAGAATATAATAATAATGGCAACAGTTTTAATACTAGGACTTATGCCAACATATGCAGGAGTTAATATAGGAATACCTGTAACAAAAACAGTAAGTATATCAGGATTAAGCTTTGCGGCAATAGTAGGTGTTGCTGTAAATGCAGTGTTAAATAGAAAGTAAAAAGTTAAACAGAGGATAGAAATAAAAAAAGCCTTAGGAAAAAATAAGCTCCTACGGCTTTGATATTTTTTTACTCTATAGGAAACTATAAAAATTAAAATCTGTGGATAACTTGTGGTAATATTAATATTATGGATACGAAAAAGATAACTATTAAAGAAATATTAATTGATAGATATGATGACTTTAAAAACAAATATTGGTATAGGGTTTCTGAGAATATGCGACAGCATATAGATTTTTTAGTAAATAAGGCTATTAATTGTAGTGATATCAAGAATGGATTTGCTGAATATATTTGCGGAGCATGTGGAGATATAACTAAAGTACCTTTTACATGTAAAAGTAAGTTTTGTAATAGATGTGGTAGGCTTTATACACTAAAATGGGCAGAAAAACAACAAGAAAACATGTTGAGAGTTGTTCATCGACATAGTGTATTTACAATGCCTGAAGAGCTAAGAAATTTCTTTTATAGCAGGAGGGAATTATTAAAAGAACTACAGGATGGCGTATATAATGTTATTTCTCATTGGTATAAAAAGAAAAAGAAGTGTGATTACGAGGTAGGAGTAATTGCGGTAATACATACATTTGGTAGAGATTTGAAATGGAATCTACATGTACATGCTTTAGTTACTGAGGGAGCTATAGATAAAAAAATAAATGGTGGAAAAGTGTAGAGTATATACCATATCCGTTTTTAAAGAAAGCATGGCAAAAGATATTGTTAGATATAATTTAAGAAACATTTTAATTGTTATAAGACAAGACAATTGATTAGCAGTATGTATAAAAAGTATCCTAAAGGATTTTATGTAAATGCAAAAAGAAGACTAGATGATACTAGACAAGCAGTTAAGTATATAGGTATATACCTTGCTAGGGCTGCGATAGCTCCCCATGAAAAATTATTTTCACCACAAGATGATGAAAACTTCTTAGCTTGGCAATAATCCTAAATATCGGTAGATAATCGGATGGCATTGATACTGCGAGTTCGCGCGATAGCTTGATTTGGCTTCTTTTATGGATCGAAGATTGTCGCTTCCAGTAACCGGGAAAGCACGCGGAATAGATTATTCTATTTTAAAGAAGCTTACCGATAATATATTTTTTAAGGAGTATTGTTATGCAAGTTGTATACAAAAAGTGTTGTGGATTAGATGTTCATAAAAAAGTGGTTGTTGCCTGTTTTATTAATGGTAAAAATAAAGAAACCCTAACATTTGGAACAATGACCGAAGACTTAATTGAACTAGTTGAGTATATTAAAAAAAGTAGTTCTGAAGCTGTTGCCATGGAGAGTACAGGTGTGTTTTGGAAACCAATTTATAACCTACTAGAAGCAGAAAATATTAAAACACTAGTAGTAAATGCAAAACACATGAAAGCAGTTCCAGGAAGAAAGACTGATGTTAAAGATGCTGAATGGATAGCAGATCTCTTAAAGCATGGACTTCTTAGAGCAAGTTATATTCCATCACGTGACCAGAGAGAACTAAGAGAGCTTATAAGATATCGAAAAAGTATTACTGAAGAACGAACACGTGAAGTTACTAGAGTGCAAAAAATTTTAGAAGGTGCAAATATTAAAGTATCCTCTGTAGCATCAAATATTATGGGTGTATCTGTAAGAAAAATGTTAGATTCTATTATTGATGGCAACTTAAATCCTGAAGCTTTATCATTGTTAGCTAAAGGTACATTAAAGAATAAAATACCAGAACTACAAAAATCTTTAACTGGGCTAATTGGTGAGCACCAGAAGAAGTTACTTTCAGTTCAGCTTCAACATATTGATTTTATTAATAAACAAATTGAAGATTTATCAAAAGAAATTGAAAGTAGAATGCAAGATGATAGAGAATTAATAGAATTGATAGATAGTATACCAGGTATTGGACAAAGAGCAGCAGAACTTATTATTGCAGAAATTGGTACTGATATGAGCAGGTTTCCTACGGCAAATCATTTAGCTTCATGGGCTGGTTTATGCCCTGGTAATAATGAAAGTGCTGGTAAAAAAAAAAGCGGACAAATTCGTGAGGGTAATAAACATTTAAGAGCTATTCTAGTTGAAGCTGCTTGGGTTAGTGCTCGTATGAAAAATACATATTTTTACTCACAGTATCATAGAATTGCTGCTCGTAGAGGTAAACTTCGAGCTGCTGTTGCCGTTGCTCATTCAATTCTAATAGTAATTTATCAAATTCTATCTAAAAAAATACCATACCACGAGCTTGGTTCAGACTATTTTAACTCATTAAATAAGGACACAAAAGTAAAGAAATTAACAAAACAATTAGAGGCACTTGGATATACGGTTACTATGCAAGAAGCTTCAGCTGCTAAGAGCTAATATATATTCTTAGTTTTTTGAAATCTTCGATTTCAAAATAGGGGGACTTTTTTTGTCTTTTTTCAAACACTTTTTGTTGCAGATATTGAAGTTTTCGGAATAGCAGAATATAGAATTAGTAACTTAGGGACGGTTATCAAATTTAAGCATTTTTAAAAAGCTAATTATTGATAACCGTCCCTTATTCTTCTTATTCCCTTGTTTATTTTTTGCTATTGTATATAATTAAATTAAACATATCATTAAAAGTGAGCGTAAAGAGGATTTGTATGACAATAATAATTTTTCTAATAGGATTACTCATTGGTTTTTTACTAAACTTAGCTTCAAATAGAATTTATTACCATATTTCGGGAGAAAAAATAAAATCAATAAACTTTTTTATTGTTACAGTTAGTGCAGTATTGTTTTTAATACTTTTTATAAAGTTTGGTTTAGATAAGTTATTTATTAAAGGTGTTGTAATGTCTGCAATTCTTATTGTTGTTTCATTTGTAGACTTAAGATATGAAATCATACCAGACAGGCTTTGTATTATTGCATTAATATGCGGTTTATTTTTTGTATTTTCAGGAGATATATCTTTTATAAAGAGTTTATCTGGTATGCTTACAGGAGGAATTATCCTGTTTCTCTTAGCCCTTATCCCAGGGGCTTTAGGCGGTGGGGATATTAAATTAATGTTTGGTATTGGAGCTTTTTTGGGCACATATAAGGTTTTATGGGCAATTTTTATAGCTTTTGCCTTATCCGCAGTTATTAGTATTTTTTTATTACTTTTTAAAGTAAAAGGGGCTAAAGATTATATTCCCTTCGGACCATTTCTAGCTTTAGGCAGTTTTCTTTCCTTTTTGATATTTACATAAATTTATCGCCATATATGAAGGGGATGTTAAGATGAATAATGTTGAATTAGATATTGATGCTATTAATAAAATAATCAAAAAAGTAATAGAAGAAATAGGCCTTAGCAGAGGACAAATACTTGAAATAGTTGATAGTATAAGAATTGAGCAGGAAGGCTTAAAAACGCAGCTGGTTCAAATAAAGAAGGATATTGCACAGGTAATCGATGAAGTAGATAATCTTGAAAAGCAAGATAAAGTAATGAGAAAAAGACTGGCAGAGGTATCTGCAGACTTTCATAAATATACGGAAAAGGATATTAAAGAAGCTTACGAAAAAGCTTCTGATATTAGAGTTAAATTCTTTACTAAGAAAAATGAAGAAAAGGCGCTAAGAGAGAGAAGAACACAATTAGAGCTGGCGCTTAAAAGGTCAGCTGAAAATATAGAAAGTGCTGAAAAAGTAATCAATCAGATAAGTATTGCACTAGGATATTTAGAAGGTGATATATCTTCAGCTTTAGGAGAAACAGATAAAAATTCTGAGATGTTTCTTGGTATAAAAATACTGGAAGCTCAAGAAAATGAAAGGCGCAGGATAGCAAGAGATATTCATGATGGACCAGCACAGCATATGGCTAATGCTGTAATGAAGGTAGATATTTGCAATATAGTTCTTCGAAAAGATTTAGAAGAAGGGCTTAAGGAACTCTCTAGTTTAAAAGAAAGCGTGAAGATAGCACTAAAGGAAGTTAGAAATATTATTTTTGATTTAAGACCAATGTCTTTAGATGATTTAGGACTTAATGAAACTGTGCAGCAAATGATAAAAGCAATTACTCAAGAAGCTGATATTGATATAAAATTAAAGTTAAAACCTATAAAGGAAGAAATAGAACCTATAATACAGGTAGCTGTGTATCGTATAATTCAAGAGGTATTTAATAATATTAAAAAACATTCCAAGGCAAAACATGCAGAAATAAAGCTGGATTTTGGAACAAAGTATTTGATGGTTGTTATATCAGATGATGGAATTGGTTTTGATGTGGAAGAAACTTTAAAGTCTGTGAAAACTAAAGGAGCTTCTTATGGTCTTATAGGCATACTTGATAGAGTTAATCAGCTTCAGGGAGAAATTGAAATAAAGTCTTTGCCAGGTTCAGGAACCACATACAGCGTTAAGCTTCCTATTAATCGTGAGGTGATCAGGGATGAAAAAAGAGGTAATTAAGGTATTGATTGCGGATGATCATGATATTATCAGGCAGGGACTTAAAAGAATTATTGATTTTGAAGAGGATATAAGTATTATTGGAGAAGCGGAGAATGGTGAAAGGGCTTTAAAGCTTTTGGAAGAATGCAGTCCCGATGTAGTACTTCTTGATTGTAATATGCCTCTTAAAAATGGTATAGAAGTGCTGGAAATTATAAAGAAACAAAATGAGAACATTAAGGTTATTATGCTTACTATTGAAAATGACAGAAGAACTATACATACTGCTATTAATATTGGAGCAGATGGTTATATGTTAAAGGATTCTGCTGGCACGGAAATTGTAAGTGCTATAAAATCGGTTTATAATGGGGAAAAGTATATTGACAAGTCCTTAGTTTCTTTGCTTTTTCTTGATATAAGAAGCAAGGATAAAAAAGAGGGCAATATTTTAGATAAGCTTTCAAAAAGAGAAGTTGAAGTACTTATTAGAATTTCTGATGGTCTAAGCAATAAGGAAATTGGAAAGCAGCTTTATTTATCAGAAAAAACAGTAAAAAATTATGCTACTAACTTATTTAAGAAGATAAATGCAGATGATCGTGTTAAAGCAACAATTATTGCAATTCAAAATAATATTAGAGAGTATTATAAGATAAAGTATGGAGATAACTAGGGACTTTGGTCCCTATTTTTTTATGACTTTTTAACTTAGCATAATGTGACGCTTGTAATCTGCAATATCAAGAAAATAAGTAATATAATAATATCAAGAAGGAAAGAAAAGATAAAATAAAAGGAGGAACGGATATGCTGCAAATATTTAAGTCTTATGCATTTTCAAAGCTAAGAAATAAAAAGGGACAAGGCATGGTTGAATATGCATTAATAATAGGACTTGTGGCCATAGTAGTTATTGCAGTTTTAGTATTATTAGGGCCAGCAATAAGTGCTAAGTTTCAGGAAATAATAGACGCACTTTAATAAAAGGCAATAATTAAGAAATTATAAAAATTAATCCACACACCAAAAATAATAAAATCACATCCACGTTTTTAAATGCTCTAATCAGGAAGAATTTGATTAGGGCATTTAAAGTATATGGATATCTTTTGTAAATTGGGAGAGGTTATGTTGAAAAATTTAAAAAATAAAAAAGGGCAGGCATTAGTAGAATTTGCAATTATACTTCCTCTGTTACTCTTATTAATAATGGGTATTGTTCAATTTAGCATGATTATAAATTCTTATCTTTCCATACAAAATGCAGCAAGAGAAGGAGCAAGAGCAGGAATACTAGGAAGTTCTGATATTGAAATTAAAAATATAATTAAAGCAGTCTCTCCAAGCTTAGAGGCTTCTAATTTAACAGTAACTATAACGCCTACAGAAAGCAGCAGAAAATCTGGTGATACTTTAACTGTAAAGATAGATTATAACTATCCTCTTATAGTACCTATAATAAGCAGTATTTTTAATGATGTTGTAACTTTAAGTACACATATTTCTATGAGAATAGAATAGGAGGAGCTTAAATGAAAAGGCTTAATAATAAAGGTAATGCTGCTATTTTATTATGTTTATTAGTTGCTGCAATATTTGGATTTGCAGCTTTTGCCATAGATATAGGATTGGCATATGTAGAAAAAGCAAAATTAATTAATGCTATGGATTCAGCGGCTTTAGCAGGAGCACTTGAACTGCCTGATAATACTGATAAAGCAAAGAAAGCTGCTGCAGAATATCTTGAAAAAAATGAATTAAAATTAGAAGATGCAATAATAACAGTTGGTGAAGATAAAAGAAACATTCAAATAAAAGGGACTAAAAATGTAAAACATTTCTTTGCTCCTGTAATAGGTATAGAAAACAGCAAAGTAAGTGCATCAGCTAAAGCTGTTATTGGTTATGCAAAGTCAATAACAGGAGGAATAAGACCTTTTGCAGTTCAGATTTTCGACTTTTCTTATGGAGATATAGTAACTCTTAAGCAAGATGCAGGTGATGGCTACAACGGTAATTATGGGGCTGTAGCACTTGGTGGACAAGGTTCCAGCGTTTTTAAGGCAAATGCTCTTTATGGGTACAACGGTAAAATATCAGTAGGAGATTACATAGATACAGAGACAGGTAACATGGCGGGAGCAACTAATGAAATTAAAAATTATATAAATTCAGAAATAAGTACTTTTAATAACTTTCCCAGGTATTCTATAAGATTATGGACGCTGCCTTTAGTTGACAGCTTTGAGGTTAATGGAAAAGGGCAAATTAAGGTTACAGGTTTTGGTAAGTTTTATGTTGAAGATATACAAAATAAATCAGGTAAGATAGAAATAACGGGTCGATTTGTTAAGTTTGTTACTAATGCTGAAATAGATATGAATTTAAAAGATACAGGTTTATATGGAGTAAAATTATCTAAATAGATATGTTTTAACAAGTTAAGTCTATGCAAAGGTGCGTAAAGATTAATAATTTTTACGTGTTTTTGAAAAATATTGGAGGTAAAAATGAAAAATACTGGTCAAAGACTCATATTGTTATCTTTCGTTTTAGCACTTTTGGCAAGTTTAGCCGTTTTTATGTACCTAAAATCCTTGAAAAAGCCAAAGGAAACTGTTAAAAGTACTGCAATTTTAGTTGCAGCAGAAACTATACCTGCAAGAACGCTGATAGATAAAAATATGATTAAGTCTATTGAAGTTACTGACAATGCGATTTTCAGTGATTATATAAAGGATTCATCTGAAATTGTTGGAAAGTACACTAAGGAAACTATTGTAAAAAATGAAGGTTTTCATAAGGATAAGCTTATAAGTGAAGGAGAAGAAGAGCTTAGCTTAAAGATTGAGAAAAACCACAGAGCAATAACTATTAATGTTACAGGGGATTCTGGAGTTGCCTTTTTAATAAAACCTGGAGATTTTGTGGATATTGTTGCTTATTTATCAGAAAAAACTGATGGTGCAAAGGTAATTAGAGAAGAAACAGCAAAGATAATCCTGCAAAATATTGAGATACTTGCTGTAAACAAACAGTTAAATAGAGAAGAGAAAAAAACAGATAAAGAGTCTGAACAAGCAGTAAATACTTATTTAGTAACTTTATCAGTAAAAACTTCAGAGATTGAGAAGCTGGTATTAGCGCAAAACATTGGAAGTTTAAAACTGGCACTTAGACCAATAAAAGATGATAGTACTAACGAAACATATGGAATAACATGGAAAAAGCTCATTATGAAGGCAGAAGAAAATAAAGAACAGTATAAAAGCTATACAGTAAAGCGAGGAGACACTTTAAAAAAAATAAGTAAAGAGTTTTTTGGTGATGAAGATAAATATAAGTTAATACAAGAAGTAAATAATATAAATGATGAAGATATTATTGTAACAGGAGAAATAATTAAAATTCCTATTCTGGAGCCGTAGGAGGCATAAAGATTAATAATCTTTATGGTAAAAGGTCTAGACTTTTATGGGCAATCTAGCTTTAAGCAGGTGGTGAGTTTAGGTTGCCTGGAGTAGAGGTAATACAGGAGGAGTACCATGAAGAAAATTAAAATATTAGTTGCAGATGATATTGGAGAAACAAGAAGTGTAATAAAAAAGATTTTAAGTCTTGAAGACAATCTTTTTGAGATTGTAGGAGAAGCAGATAATGGAGAGGAAGTTTTAAGACTTATTCCTAAGGTAAAGCCAGATGTAGTTTTAATGGATATTAATATGCCTGTATTAAATGGTTTGGAGGCTACAGAAAGAATAACTGACGAGTATCCTTCTGTTATTGTAATTATAATGTCTGTTCAGGCAGAAAATGAATATTTAAAAAAAGCTATGTTTCATGGTGCCAAGGAATATATAATTAAGCCTTTTAATTATGACAGTTTAACACAAACAATTAAAGTTACTTATGATAAATATAAGGATAGACAGATAAGGGCTTTGGGCAGTAGAGAAGAAATTAGAGAAGGAAAAGTCATAGCTTTTTTCAGCTCAAAGGGGGGAGTCGGCAAGTCAGTTCTGGCTTTAAATTCGGGATTAGTTTACAGCAAGGAGAAAAACAAAAAAGTATTATTGTTAGATATGGACTTGCAGTTTGGAGATATTTCCATGCTAGTTAATGAATATAATGAAAAGACAATTCTTGATGCAATTGATGAAGGACAATTAGATTCCTATGAAAGTGTAATGCCCTGCCTTTATAAATACAATGAAAATTTAGATATTCTATTTGCACCAGGGAAACCTGAGGCAGCAGAGTATATAACAAAGAATAGTGTTGAAAAACTTATGAATTTATTTAAGAAAAAGTATGACTATATACTCATAGATACAGGTGTTAATTTCAGCGACATTACTCTTTATGTTTTAGACTATGCAGAAAAAATAGTTTTTGTATCGAATATGGATATTGTATCACTTAAAAATACAAAGCTTGGACTTAGGGTAATGCAGTCTCTTGGATATGATAAAAACAAGGTAAAGCTTGTTATAAATAGATATAAAACAGATTACGGAATAAGCAGGAAGGATGTAGAAGAGGTATTTAAAGATGGAATTTTTGCAGTAATTCCAGAAGAGGAAAAAACTGTGCTTGTTTCAATAAATAAAGGAGAACCCTTTTGTTCAGGTACTAAGTATAATAAGTTAAAGATAGGTAAAGCTATTGAAAAACTATGTAAGGATTTAGTTGATTAGGAAAAGGAGAGATAACATGTCTCTAATAAAAAGATTAGAAGAGATAAATGTTGATAAAAAAGCTCATAAGTTTAATGAAAAAGAAAAAGATCCTTATTTTGAATTAAAAATGAAAATTCAAAACAGAGTAATTGAAGAGCTGGATATAGATTTTAATGATATTTCAGAGCATAATGAAGATTTAAAGCAAAAGATTAACTTTATTATTGCTAAAAACATAGAACTAGAGTCTTTAAATATAACAAATAATCAAAAAAACAAAATTAAAGAAGAACTTTTAGACGAGATAATTGGTTTTGGACCAATAACAGGACTTTTAGCTGACAGCAAGGTTACTGAAATAATGGTTAATGGACCTGCTCACGTATATATTGAAAGAGATGGAAAACTTGTACTTACAGATGCTAAGTTTAAAAATGATAATCATGTGCTTCATGTAATTAAAAAGATAGTAGCACCTATCGGAAGAAGAATAGATGAAAGCTCACCAATGGTAGATGCCAGACTTCCTAATGGCTCCAGAGTTAATGCTATAATTCCTCCTTTAGCTATAGACGGGCCTTCAATAACCATAAGAAAGTTTGCTGAAGATCCTTTTAAAGTTGAGGATTTAGTAAGGTTTGGTACAATGAATTCAAAAATGGCAGAGCTTTTAAAGTATTGTGTTGAGGGAAGGCTGAACATAGTAGTTTCTGGCGGAACAGGAAGTGGAAAGACTACAACTTTAAATGTTCTTTCGTCATTTATACCTAATGATGAACGTATAGTAACTATAGAAGATGCAGCCGAGCTTCAGCTTTCACAAGAGCATGTGGTTAGGCTTGAAACAAGGCCTGCAAATATAGAAGGCAAAGGAGAAATAACTATAAGAGACTTGGTTAAAAACAGCTTAAGAATGCGTCCTGATAGAATAATAGTTGGAGAGGTTCGTTCTGGGGAAGCTTTGGACATGCTTCAGGCAATGAACACAGGACATGACGGTTCCTTAACTACGGGACACGCTAACTCTCCAAGAGATATGCTTTCAAGAATAGAAACCATGGTTTTAATGTCAGGAATGAATTTGCCTGTTAAGGCAATAAGAGATCAGGTGGCATCAGCTATAGATTTAATAGTTCAGCAGTCAAGACTTATGGACGGCAGCAGAAAGATAACTCATATAACAGAAGTTCAAGGTATGGAGGGTGATGTTATAATACTCCAGGACATATTCAGGTTTGAACAAAGAGGGCTAGATAATAAAGGGAAAGTAAGAGGAGAATTTGTTTCTACAGGAATTATGCCTAAGTTTGTGCAAAAGCTTAGAGAAAAGGGTATTAATATTTCACCAGATTTACTTAGTAATTAAGAAATAGTGAGGTGATGAGGATGATATATGCAGCAGTAGGTTTAATCTTTTTATTTATTTGGACATTTATAACTGCATTAGCTTTCAAGCTTTTTAATAAGGATAATCCGATAGATAAGCTGAAGTACTTTGAGGAAGATTATGCCTTAAGAGAAAAATATGAAAACAATAAGAAAAACAAGGTTAGCCCCCTAAAGCTTCTAGCTAATATAATTCCTCAAGCTAAGCTAAATAAAAGTCAAGCTAAAAAGCTTGAAGCAGATCTTATAAAAGCTGATATGCCGATTACTGTAGAAGAACTATTAGTTTTAAAAATATTATTTTCTTCTGCTTTTGCTTTTTTAATATTTGCAGTTTTTAAAGATTACATTGTTCCTCCAATAGTTTTTATTTTAATTTGGAATGTGCCTAAGCTTATAATAGCTAATAAAAAAAAGGAAAGAATAAAGCTTTTTGACAGTCAGCTAAATGAAGGTATAACTATAATCTCTAACTCCCTTAAGGCAGGCTATTCCTTTCTTCAGGCAGTAGCTGTAGTAACAGAAGAGACAAAAGCTCCATTTTCAAAGGAATTTAAAAAGCTTCTTAAGGAAATGAGTCTAGGTATATCAGAAGAAGATGCGTTGAAAAATTTGCTTGGAAGAATGGAATCGGAAGATTTAAGGCTTGTTATGAATGCCATATTGATACAGAAAGATATAGGGGGTAACTTATCTGAAATACTTGATAATATTTCAGAAACTATTAGAGAAAGACAAAAGATTAAAAATGAGCTAAAAACCTTAACTGCTCAGGGAAGGCTCTCAGGAGTTATTGTAGGGCTTATTCCAATTGTGCTAGGAGTAGCTATATATCTTTTTAATAAAGAATATATGATTCTTTTGTTTACTACTCCACTTGGAATAGGTATGGTTATAGCGGCTTTTATTAGCGAAATAGCAGGTTTTTTTATGATAAGAAAAATTGTCAACATTGATATGTAGGAGAGGCTGATATGATTTATATTGCTGTATTTATCTTTTTTATATTTATATTTATGTTAACTTACGGTGTTTTAACCTATTTAACTGGTAATAAAATAGCTGTAGAAAAGAGAATTAAGCAGCTTAAAGATATTCATACAGTAAATGAAGAAAATACTGAGAACAAAAGCTTTTCTGAAAGAATGCTTAGACCTTTTTATAATTCTTTTAGTCAATTTCTATTGAAAGCTACCCCAAGCAGTAAGCTGGAGGTATTTAGCAAAAGGCTGGACAGAGCAGGGTTATTAAAAAACAGAACTACAGAAAAGTGGCTCTATATAAAAAGTATGACAGTATTATGTGCCGGAGTTACAATGGGACTGCTGTCTTTTACAATAGACACTAATATTTTAAAAGCTTTTACACTTGCAATTCTTATGATACTATGCGTAAATGTGTTTTTTAATTTCTATATATCAAGAAGAATAGAAACAAGAAAGTACAAAATATTAAAGGATCTTCCTTATTCTCTTGATTTAATTACTGTAAGTGTTGAAGCGGGATTGTCCTTTGATGGAGCTATGGCCAGGGTGGTAGCAAATATTAGCGGTGAACTTTGTGATGAATTTGCAAAAGCTCTTAAAGAAATTAGAATGGGAATAGAACGTAAAACTGCTTTAAGAAATATGAGCGAGCGCTGTGATGTAAGAGAACTTTCTATGCTTGTTACATCATTAATTCAAGCAGATGAGCTAGGAGTAAGTTTAGGTAGAGTGCTTAGGATAGAGTCAGCAAATTTAAGAGAGCACAGAAAGCAGGCAGCAAGGGAAAAAGCTATGAAAGCTCCTGTTAAAATTCTGTTTCCTCTTATATTTTTTATCTTTCCGGCTATATTTGTAATTATATTAGGACCAGCTGTAATAAGAATGATTGAAGTATTCAGCAAGAGGTGAAGCAATGGTTAGGAGCTTAGTATATAATGGAGAAATTCTGGCAGAAGTATATATAGCAGATACTTTTTTAAAAAGATTTTCAGGATATATGTTTAGAAAAAAGCCTCATTATGAGGCTATATTATTTAATCCTTGCAATAGTATTCATACTTTTTTTATGAAATTTTCTATTGATGTATTATTTCTTGATGAACAGATGAGAGTTATTAAGAAGCTTGAAAGTTTACAAGCTGGAAAAATAATAATGCCTATAGAAAAGGCTCAAATGGTTATTGAAGGGAAATCAGGTTTGTTTAAAAAGGTTGAATTAGGTAATAAACTTTTAGTTAAAAATAATTTACAAGAAGAGTAAAAAAGGAAGAGAATTAATATTCTCAATTTTTACTTATTTTTTCTAAAAAGTAGATTATTTAAAATATATATGGTAAAATTCTATAGGATAAGAATACTGGAGGGAACTCAAATGGACAAAGTCTTTAATGGGATAGTAATTTTTGGGGAAATGGGTGCTGGAAAGGATACTCTTGCAGAGCAGTTTTGTGCTTTGAGAGAAAATGCAAAGATTTATAAAATGAGCGTATTATGCAGAGAAATGATGAAGGTATCTAAAGTAAATCCAATGTGGAGAGGCCGTGAAAGATATATAGGTCAAACAGTTGCAGATAAGCTTAGAGAGTTAGATGATAATATTATGTGCGACTACATACTTGCGCTTATATATGAAAGATGGCAGGATAAGTATGGTTGGGATAATAGCACGGTAGAAGAATATGATTATAAGATGACACTTCTTAAGCAGCTAGAAATAATAAGAAACGAAGAGCTTTCTATTATTGTAGGCGGGCGTACTTTAACAGACTTGCACTATTTTAAAACTAAAGGGTATTTAGTTGTAGGAATTAAGGTAAGCGAAGAGGTAAGAAGGGAAAGGCTTATTGCAAGAGATGGGGAAGTTACAGTTAAAAACAGCAGCTTTGAACATAATACAGAATCGGAAGTTCCGTATATAATTAATAATTTATGCGATGAACTTATTGTAAACAATGGTACTATAAATGATTTAAAAAGAATTTCAGAGGAAATTTTAACAAAGTATAATTTTTAAAAAAGAGGCTTCCATATTAATGGAGTCTCTTTTTTGCACTAAATGAGTAGTAATTAAATATTGTGTGTCAAATTTTATCATGTTGACAAGAATTTTATAAAACAATTACAATATAATTATGAATTTTTTTTACAATCTTTAGCTAAAGAGAGGTTTGAAGATGGGATTTTTTCAATCTATAATAGAAAAGGACATAACTAAAAGAATATTAGTTCTTCTTTCGTTAGTTATAATTTTTATATTCATGAAAGGCATGATAAATTTATTCCTTTTAACATTTTTATTTACCTATCTTATTTATAGTATGCAAAATCTGGTTATGAGAAAGCTAGGTAAAATTATTCCTTTGAATTATGTAATAGTAACGGTTGTTTTTTATCTGGTTTTTGCTACATTAATAACTTTTTTCATATATAAATATATACCTGTTGTAATTAATCAAATAATTAACATAATTGGTGAAATTTCTGATTTTGATTATATGTCTAATATACATATACAAAAATATTTAGTTCCAGTGTTTGAACAGATAGATGTTAAAGGTTATACAAAAGGTGGAGTAACCTTTTTGCTTCAGCTTGCAGCAAATATTGGAAAATGGAGTATAAATGTATTTATAGCACTTATGCTTAGTATGTTCTTTATGCTTGAAAAGCATAAAGTTGTAGAATTTATGCATAGATTTAAAGAAAGCAGAATAAGCGGCTTTTATAAGTATTTGCATTATTTTGGTGTGAATTTTTTAAATTCCTTTGGAAAAGTAATTCAAGCCCAAATACTTATTGCTTTAACTAATTCCGTTCTTTCTGTCATAGGCCTTGGAATTTTAGGGTTCAAACAGCTTTTAGGGCTTGGAGTTATGATATTTTTCTTCAGTTTAGTACCTGTAGCAGGTACTATTGCATCACTTGTGCCTCTTTCAATTATTGCTTTTAATCAGGGTGGAATAATGAAAATAGTTTATGTTTTTATTATGATAGCTGCTTTGCATGCTTTAGAAAGCTATGTGCTTAATCCTAAGTTCATGGCGTCAAAAACTGAGCTTCCTGTGTTTATTATATTTATTGTATTAATAGTTTCTGAGCATTTTATGAAGGTGTGGGGGCTATTGCTTGGGATACCAATGTTTATGTTTTTTTTAGATTTACTAAATGTTAAACAAAAAGAATAATTTATAATAAAAGCAGCAAGACATAATATACTTATATTATTATGTCTTGCTGCTTTTTAAAAAATGATTATTTTAAAGGGAGGTTAAATAAATGTTTTTAAAAGTTGAAAATTTAAAGAAAAGCTATAAAACGGGCGAAGTAACAACAACAGTTTTAAAGGGCGTAGGAATGGAACTTAATAAAGGGGAAATAGGAGTTATACTTGGTCCATCTGGCTCTGGCAAATCTACTCTTCTTAATATTATAGGAGGAGTTGACAGAAGCGATTCAGGTGATGTTTTTGTAGATAATATTGAAGTTACTAAATTAAATGATAACAAGCTTACAGATTACAGAAGAGAAAAAATAGGTTTTATATTTCAGTTTTATAATTTAATACCTAATCTTACTGTTGGAGAAAATATAGAGGTAGTTTCAAACATAAGTGACTCACCGTTAGATACTGAGGAAGTTCTAAAAGCTGTAGGAATGCTTGACAAAAAGCATAGATTTCCCAGGGAACTAAGCGGTGGAGAGCAGCAAAGGGTTTCTATTGCAAGAGCTATTGTTAAAAATCCAAAGCTTTTATTATGTGATGAACCAACAGGTGCGCTTGATTTTGCAGCCTCTAGAGAAATACTGAAGCTTCTTGAAAAAATTAACAAGGAATATGGTACAACTATACTTATGATAACACATAATAATGCAATCAGTGCAATGGCAAACAGAGTTTATAAGGTTAGAAGCGGTGAGATTGTAGAGTGCATAGTCAATAATATAATTATGCCTGCAGAAAGGATTGAATGGTAATGATTATAAATAAGAAAATTAAAAGAACTATGCTTGAGAATAAGTCTCAGTATATTGGTTCCTTAGTGCTTATTATTTTAAGCTGCTTTGTTTTTACTTTGTTTAACCTGCTTTCTATTAATATTACAAAAATCTGCTTATCTTTTCAGAATGATTATAAACAAGAAGACGCAAGTTTTATGATTAATCAAAAGTTAAATAATATTGAAGCTTTAGAAGAGAAATTTAATGCAAGCATTGAAGAAACAAAGTTTATTGATTACTATATATCAAAGGATAAGACACTTAGAATATTTAGTGAAAATACAAAAGTAAATATACCGGCTATAATTGAAGGTAAAACTTTAAAGGGCGGCGATATTCTTATTGATCCTTCCTTTGCAAAGGCTAATAAATTAAAGCTTGGAGATAATATAAAAATATATGATTGTAATTTTACTATATCAGGCTTTGCTTCTATGCCAAACTATATATATCCATTAAAAGCAGTATCAGATATAATGAACGATTCTAACAGTTTTGGTATTGCAGTGATAGGAAAATCTGACTTTAGTAGTATTAACAGAGGGAATAGTTTTTATGCTATAAGATTTAATGGAGACAGAAGTTCTATCGACGATAAAATATCCGAGCTTAAAAAATATTTAAGAAGTGAAAATATAATAATTCTTAACTGGCTAAACATAGCTGATAATCCAAGAGTAACATATGTAACTGCAAAACTTAAAGGAATTGATAAAGTGAGTTCTTCTATGCCTGCAGTTATTCTATTTCTTACTTGTATACTTACCAGTATAGTTATGTGGAGAATGCTTAAAAGAGAGTCTGTTATTATAGGAACTCTTTATGCTTTAGGTTACAAGAAAAAGAATATAATGAAACATTATCTTATGTATCCCTTTACTATATCTCTTTTAGGAGGAATAGTTGGGACTATACTTGGAATGATAACTTTAAAACCTATGATAAATTTTTATATATCTTACTTTAATATGCCCGTAGGTATTCTAAATTTTAGTGTAAAATATGTAATAGCAGGTATTCTGCTGCCTATAATATTTCTAGTAGTCTGCAGTTATTTTGTAGTAAATAAGTCGTTAAAGTATTCACCTGTTGAACTTATTAAAGGCGGAAGCGAAAATAATAAAGTTGGATTTATAGAAAGAAACATTAAGCTTGATAAGTTGAAATTCAAGACAAAATTTGTTATTAGAGAACAGCTTAGAAGTATTCCAAGAAGTTTATTTCTTCTACTTGGTATTATTATGGCCACCATGCTGCTGCTTATGGGCTTTGCATCAAAAAGCTCCATGGATACTTTAATTAAGGATTCTTTTAATGAAGCTTTTAAATATAATTATCAATATGTATTTAATTCGGTTCAGCAGGGTAAACCGCAAAAGGGTGAAGCTTTTTCTGAAATACCGGTTTTATTAAAAAATGATAATAAGATTAATTTTACGGTGTATGGAGTAAGTGCTGACTCTCAGTATATCTCTTTTAAGGATAAAGCGGGTAATATGTTAAAATCTGATAAAGTAATTATTACAAGACCCTTAGCTGATAAACTTAACCTTAAACCAAAAGACACAATTAATTTGATTAACAGGCTGGACTCAAAGGAGTTCAATATAACCATAGATAATATTGCTGAAAGTTATGTAGGTCAATATATTTATATTCCTATAGATAGATTGAACAACTTGCTAGGATACCAAAAAGACATCTATATGGGACTTTGGAGCACAGAGAAGCTTGATATAGAGGAAAATAAATTATTAACTGTTGTAACTTCTAATGAATTAAAAAGTGCCTTTGATACATTAACTAAGCCTCTTCAAGCTGTTATAGGCGGTGTTGCTTTTATGGCCTTTACTATTGGATTATTAGTCATATATGTGGTAACTTCACTTATTATAGAAGAAAATAAACAAAATATTTCTCTTATGAAGGTGTTTGGCTATAGGAAAAAGGAAGTTTATTCTTTAATTTTGAACAGCTCAACTTTTATGGTTGTACTAGGGTATGTTTTAGGAGTACCTATACTTATTTTTTCTTTGAGTGCTATGTTTAAATCTGTGACAAAAGATATGAGCATATCTTTTGAAGTAACAATAAATTACATTTATGTTCTGGTTGGTTTCGTTATAATATACCTAACCTATGAATTGTCAAAATTTTTAAGCAGAAAGAAAATAAACAAAATATCTATGGCTGAAGCCTTAAAATCAAGAGCAGAATAAAACAGTTAAGCCGGCTGCTTGTAAAATTAGCGGTTGGCTTAACTGTTTATATTTTTTCTTCACAAAATTCTTTTAGGATTTGCCTCTAAACTCAGTACCGCATTTTTTGCAAGTGATAATAAGTTTTCCTTTTTTTCTAGGTACTCTAAGTTTTTGAGAGCAATTTGGGCACTTAAATATTTTATATTTAGGAAAATCTATAATAGAGGATTTATATCTATAATATTTCTGCTTGAATATTAAAAGATAATTTTCAAATACTGAAAGTTCCTGATATCTTCTATATTTATTTTTTGATACAGCCCTCCAAGTTCCATAAATAATTAAGGCATATCCAAATATAGCAGTAAGCTTTCCAAATGTAAGTATAAGACCTGCAATATAGAGGTATTTGGAAAATTTATCAAAGCCGTAGGAATTTCTGAAATAGTAGGCAGCTTTATTGAATATATTTTTCATACTATTTAAAATCCTCCTTTAAAAGTCAAATCTAATCTTTTTAAAGTTGTGTATCTTATTAATTATAACTTAACATATATAATTTATGTTCACAACAGATATTGTATGAATTTTTTATAAACGGCTGTTACATATGAATAATAATTATTAAGAAAATCTTAATAATTGCATTATATATTTGTAAGGAATGCTATTTATAATTTTATACAAGAGGTTGTTTAAAAGGTAGGGAGAATTAAAATTATGAGAAAAATAAAGATAATAATTGAGCTAATAATTATTGTAATTTTATCTATAATAATAATTCAGAAGGTAAATTCAGATATTAAAATGGGGAAGCTGCAGCTAAGAGAAGATATACATAATTATATACAGAGTGAAAAAATATAAAGCCTCTATAAATACCATAAATTTCTTAGTTATTTTTGCCGCGAAATCGATTATAATTAAATTGTAAGAAAAATGTGTCGATTTTAAGGAGGATAACATGAAAAAAAAGCTGCTTTCAGTGTTAGTATCGGCTATAATTTTTGCAGGGGGATTTTTATCTGAAGCTGCCAGTGCAGCAGTAACTACATATAAGGTTGCAGCAGGAGATACTCTATGGAAAATCTCACGCAGCTTTAATGTATCAGTAGAGGATTTAAAGAAGTGGAATAATTTATCATCAGACATAATTAGTATTGGACAAACTTTAAAGGTAGCTCCAATTCATGTGGTTGTTTCAGGGGAAACATTGTGGATTATTTCAAGAAAATATGGGATAACTGTTGATAATTTGATGAAGCTAAATAATCTAACCAGTTCTGCTATTTATGTTGGACAAGTATTAAATATAGCAGAAATTACAGCTAAGACACCATCAGTTCAGACTGTAAATTATAAGGTGGTATCTGGAGATAATCTTTGGACACTTGCAAAAAAATATAGTACATCAGTAGAGGCTATTATTAAAACTAACATGTTAGTTACAGATTATGTTATGCCTGGACAGATTTTAACAATTCCAGTAAACTCCACATCAATAGTTAAGCCTGTTGGCATAACTATGATGAAGGCGAGAGTAAACAATAGTTTTGGTGATATTTATACATGGGAAAATGCAATGAGATTATGGACTGTAGGAACCACAGGGACACTTAAGGATTTAGCTACAGGAAAAACTTTCAACATAAGATATTACGGAGGTTCAAACCATAGCGATATTGTAACTTTAACTCAAGAAGATACAAATATAATGCAGTCGATATACGGAACTTGGTCTTGGACTAAAAAAAGACCAATGGTATTAAGTTTTACAAAAGGTGGGACAAGCTATCAGATGGCGGTTAGTTTAACGGGAATGCCACATAGTTCAACAGACAGCATAACAAATGGAATGGCAGGTCATTGTGATTTGTATTTCTATAATTCAGTAGGTCACAGCGATCCAGTAGTTGATCCGGTTCATCAAGCAAATATTTTAAAAGCCAATGGACAGTAATATTGAAAAACTTCCTCAAATTTCAGAGGAAGTTTTTTTAGTGCAATCAGTGTATTTAAATGTCCATATTTAGAAAAAATATTATTATGAACTTTGTGTTTTATTAAAACTGCTACAAGGGGGTTGAAATGAATGTTATTTATATGTAAAAAATTAATTTATATTTTTGTTGTTATAAATTTAATATTGATATCCTTAATACTTTTAGGAAAGATAAATTGTATTCAAAGATTAACAGTAGCAGCTATAAAAACATTTTTAATTCCACTGTTTATTTCTGTACTTTTTTTCTATTTAATAAGACCTCTTAATAATATTTTTATAAAAAAAGGTATAAAAAGAGGTAAAGCAAGTCTTCTTACTTTAGTAATTTGTATGTTTGTTTTAGGCGGCATCACAGCGTATTTTAGCAGGTACGCTTATGGACAATTCAGACAGCTTGTGCAGCAATTATCAGTTATTATTAATGATAAGAAGCAGATGGATGGGGTTGTAAGTTTTATTAATCAGTTTATAAATATTAATGAAGTTTACTCATTGCTGGCTAGTATGGCTAAAAACTATGTGCAGCATATAGGGCGAAGCTTTATGAGAGTTGGAGCATATTTTATGAATACATTTTCTATAATTTTCGTTATAATAATTATTGTGTTTTATATGCTTAAAGATGGTCATAAATTTAAAGAAAAATTACTTGTTTTAATACCGGAGAAGTATAAAAAAATTTCTGATGAAATAATTTCAGATAGTGACAGCATACTTAACCATTATGTTATAGGTCAGGCAAAGGTGGCATTATGCTTAAGTTTAATGATATTTGCAGGTTATAAAATCATAGGTTTACCTAATGCTATACTTCTGTCTGCAATAACTTTTATTCTTGCTTTTATTCCTTTTGTAGGTTTCTTTATCTCCATGATAATTCCTGTGGTAATAGCTATAAGCATGGGTACAGCTATGTTTTTAAAGCTTGTCGCTTTATTTATCATCGTGCAGACATTAAAAGGAAGGATTGTGGTTCCTACAATCATGGCTAAAACCATGAAAATACATCCTTTAACTGACATTTTTCTTGTAATAGGAGCAATAGCTGTAGCAGGGCCTTATGCAGCTTTTGCAGTAGTTCCTATATATGCTATTGTAAAAAATGCAGTTATAAGTATAAGAAAATCAGGATATTTTTAAAAATCTGATTCAAGCCTCATCCAAGTATTAAATCTTGAAGGGTTAGCTTCGTTGATTAGAAATACTCTGGCTCCTCGTGAAAATCCATTTTTTCCGTAAGTACCGTAGCCTATGTTTCTAGAATAACCAAGTTTGATGCCATTAAGTTCTCCAATATAGTCGTTTGTGTGGTCATGTCCTACGAATATTCCTTTAACATCTCCAGACTTTAAAACTTCGTTAAAAAGTCCGGAATTAACTTTTGGAGCCGATTCTTCTTCGTTTCTTTCTCCAACGGCATTACCACTGTCCCATGCCTTTTTCCACTCAGGAAGAGGAATGTGAAAAAACATCAAAGCAGGTATTGTCTTATTATATTGTTCTTTTAATTTATCTGCTGTGCTTTTATATCAGGCTATTTGATTTGGTTTAATCCAGTCGTATTCTTTCGTATCGCTTAGGTAGCCTCCTGAGTCAAGCATATAAATATTAAAAGCAGGAGCAGAACCTTTGGAAGCTTTTATAAGAAGATTATAGTTTCCTACTCTATCAGAATTGCTAAGCCCTTCCTGACTTATATTATAAGGATAGGACATATACACCTTCATCATTTCTTTCTTGCTCATTTTTCCGTGGTCAGTATCATGGTTTCCAAAAACCACAGCCCAAGGTATATGTCTTGTTTCCATTGGCTTAGCAATATTATCAATAGCTTTTCTAACATCTGACTCGGATTTGCAGCTGCCGTCTATATTGTCACCAGTAAGAACCACAAGGTCAGGCTTTTCATAATCTAAAATTCTTTCCATAAGAGCAATAGTTCTTTTATCGATATCGGCACCATCTTGAATATCTGCAAATTGAATTATTTTAAAGGTTCCATCATTTCTAAATTTAAGTTCAGGTTTCTCCGATGTGTCTTTATCCTTGCTGTAGGTAATAGAAAAAAACAAAATTGAGCATAATGCAGCAATAGTAATTATTATCTTTCTATAAAATAGTTTCATATCTAATACCTTCACTTATAACAAATATTTACATATTAGGATAACCATTTTTTTATATATAATTCAGGATATTAATTTAGTTAAAATGAAAAAATTAAATTGCACATAAGTAAAATAAAAAAGATAAATTTGCAGATAATAAGTTTATAAATATAAATCTATTACAAAAGAACTTTAATTTTAAAATATGTTCAAATTGATTATTTTGAACATTTGTGCATATTTATGATAGTTTTATAAAATTGTAAAAATAAATGAAAATTTAGTAGAAATATGCGTGAAAACGTATTGACATTGAATACAATATGCTTTATAATCATAAATAATCATAAATGTGAATAAATAATCAAAAATGAGAGTGGTTAATTTGTTTGCTGAGGTAAGGCAAGAAAAAATTGTAGAATTATTAAAACAAAAAAGCAGTATAAAGGTTAATGAGCTGGCAGAGATTTTTAATGTGTCAGAATCTACAATAAGAAGAGACCTTCAGGATATGGAGGTTAAAGGACTTCTCATGAGGACTCATGGAGGAGCTGTAGAAGCTAAAAAAACCAGCTTTGAACCTACATTTAAGGAAAAAGAAGATAAAAAACATGAAGAAAAAACTACAATAGCTAAAATAGCAGCATCAATGATTGAAGATGAAGATATTATAATTTTAGATTCAGGTACAACAACTCTGGAAATTGCAAAATCCATTGAGGCAAAAAATATTACCGTTGTAACAAATTCAATCGATATTGCTTCAGTACTTTCAAACAGGGATGATGTAGAACTTATTGTTACCGGAGGCATCTTAAGAAAAAATACTAGAGCTATGGTTGGACATACCGGTGAAGTTACATTAAAAAACTTCAGAGTAGATAAAGCTTTTATTGGAGCTAATGGTATCTCTCTGGAAGAAGGTATAACTACTCCGAATTTTACTGAGGCTCAAATAAAAAAGGCAATGATGAATGTAGCAAATAAGGTTTTTATTGTTGCTGACAGTTCAAAATTCAATCAGGTAAGTTTTTCAGTAATCTGCTCTATCAGAGCTGTGACTGCTATAATAACAAATAATGATTTGGATGAAGCAGTTATTAAGGATTTTCAAGATGCAGGAGTTGAAATCATAATAAAATAAATTTGTATAAAGGTGGTTAGGATATATGGTAATAACAGTAACATTAAATCCAGCAGTTGATAAGACCTTAACCATTGATAACTTTACCCTAGGAAGTGTAAATAGAGTATCTAGTATAAGACACGATATTGGAGGAAAAGGTATAAATGTATCAAAGGTTTTAAAAAACTTTGGAATAGATTCTATATGTACAGGATTTTTAGGCGGAGTATGGGAAAAATACTTTCAGGATGAACTTAAAGCAAGAGGTATAAGTTCTAAATTTATTAAAATTAAAGAGAGTACAAGAACCAATGTTAAAGTGGTTGACAATGTAAATAAAGTTTATACAGATATAAACGAAGCTGGTCCTTTTATTGACAGCATAGAACTTGATGAATTTATTAAAACTTTTGAAAGTATTTGCAGCAAGGGAGACATAGTAGTTTTATCCGGCGGAAGCAGTCCTTCAATACCTACAGATATATATGCAAGATTAATTAAAATAGCAAAGCTCAAAGGGGCAGCAACTATACTGGATGCAGAAGGTAAGCTTTTGGAAGCTGGACTTAAAGAAAAGCCAGATATTATTAAGCCTAATATACATGAATTAAGCAAACTTATGAATCTTCAAGATGAATCTGAAGATACTATAATTAACGTTTCAAAAAAACTTATTGAAGATGGAATAGAAAAGATACTTGTATCCTTAGGAGAAAAGGGAGCAATTTATGTAACAAAGGATAAAGTATATAAATGTGAAGGGTTAAAAGTACCTGTAAAAAGTACAGTAGGTGCGGGCGATTCTATGGTAGCCGCATTAGTATACTGTGTAATCAATGGTCTTAATGATGTAGATACATTAAAATTTGCAAATGCTAGCGGAGCAGCAGCAGTATCTTTGGAAGGCACAGAAGCATGCACTATAAGTCAAGTAGAGCAGTTAATAAATAAAGTTGATGTAAAATTATATTAACATGGAGGTAACTGTAAATGAGCACAAAGGATATGTTTTCTAAAGAAAGAGTTAATTTTAATTTGAAAGCTTCAACAAAAAACGAAGTACTGGATGAACTTATAGATATGATGGTAGCTGATGGTAAGGTTATAGATAAGGATAAGTTTAAACAGGCTGTACTAAAAAGAGAAGAAGAGTTTTCAACAGGAATAGGTATGGGTATAGCAATACCTCATGGTAAAAGCGATGCTGTAAAAGAGGCTTCTATAGTATTTGGAAGAAGCGATAAGGGAATAGATTATCAGTCAATGGATGATAAGCCAGCTCATCTCTTCTTTTTAATAGGTGTGCCACAAGAGTCCAGCGATTTACATTTAAGAGCATTAAGTGAAATATCAAGAAAGCTTATGCATTCTGATATCAGAGAGCAGTTATTTAATGCACAAAGCTTTGAAGAGTTTATTAAAGTTTTTGAATAATTAATCTGATATTTAATGGTAAACATCTTGCGGAAAACTAAACGGAATTTTTCTTATTATATTATACTGCAGGATGTTTACCTAAATATAAAAATTTTTATAAATAAAAGGAGGATTTATTATGAAATTTGTTGCAGTGACATCTTGTCCTACCGGAATTGCCCATACTTACATGGCTGCAGAAGCTCTTCAAATGGCAGCAAAAGAGCTTGGTCATGAGATCAAAGTAGAAACTCAAGGTTCTGTAGGAGCCGAAAACGTTATTTCAGAACAAGACCTTAAAGATGCTAAAGCAGTAATAATAGCTGCTGATACTAATGTAGACAAGTCAAGATTTGCAGGTATGCCTATTGTTGAGGTTTCAGTTAAAGATGCAATAAAGGACGCTAAAGGACTTATCAATAAAGCAATTCAGGCTAAACCTTCAGCAAGCCTTACAGAAGAAGTTAATAGAATAAAGGCTCAGGAGAAAGAATCTAGAAAAGGTTTTTACAAGCATCTTATGACAGGTGTATCTTTTATGATACCTTTTGTAGTAGCTGGTGGTATATTAATAGCTTTAGGTTTCGCTTTTGGTGGAATATATGTTTATGAAAATGTAGGAACAATTGGAGAAACAATTTTTTCAACAGGAAAAGCAGCTTTTGGACTTATGGTACCAGTACTTGCAGGTTATATAGCTTATTCAATAGGTGACAGGCCAGGTTTAGTTCCAGGTTTTGTAGGCGGTGCATTAGCAGATAAGCTTGGTTCAGGTTTTATAGGTGCATTAATAGCAGGTTTAATAGCAGGTTATGTAGTGGTTTTATTAAAGAAATACATCAAACTTCCTAAGACAATGGAAGGTTTAATGCCAGTATTAGTTTTACCAGTGCTTTCTACTTTAATAATCGGACTTATAATGATTTTAGTTTTAGGAGGCCCTGTAAAGGCAATAAATGATGCTATGGCTGCATGGCTTAACGGATTAAAAGGTACTAGTGCAGTTTTACTTGGAATAGTATTAGGTCTTATGATGGCACTTGATATGGGTGGTCCAGTTAATAAAGCAGCTTATGCTTTTGGAACAGCAACAATTGCAGCTGGTCAGCCATCAACAATAATGGCAGCAGTAATGGCAGCTGGTATGGTGCCTCCTCTTGGTTTAGCTTTAGCAACAGTTTTAGCTAAGAATAAATTTACACTTCAGGAAAGAGAAGCTGGAAAAGCAGCTTGGGCTTTAGGAATATCCTTTATAACTGAAGGTGCAATTCCATTTGCAGCAGCAGACCCATTCAGAGTAATTCCATCAATAATGATTGGATCTGCAGTAACAGGTGCACTTACAATGATATTTGGTGTAACTCTAGCAGTTCCTCATGGTGGAATTTGGGTACTACTAATACCAAATGTTGTAAAAGGCTTATTATCTTATATAATTGCTTTAGCAGCAGGTACAGTTGTTTCAGCAATATTAATTATGGCACTTAAGAAGCCAATTGAAAAATAACGCATAAAAAACCTCATCAATTTTGATGAGGTTTTTTGTTGCTGAAAAAATGATTATAATTATACAAAAAGTTTAATAATAGTATGATATAATTTAAATAATAATATTCATATATGAGGTAATAATTTAAATGGATAGGGTATTAAAACACTTAATTGTTATTTCTTTCGATGGATTGGCAAGTCAAGATTTTGAATATATAAAGGCTTTGCCAAGTTTTAAAGAATTTTTAATGAAAGCTTCTTATTGCAAAAAAGTATACAGTGTATATCCAACACTTACTTATCCAGCTCATGCAACTATAGTTACGGGAAAGTATCCTAAGAACCATGGAATAATTAATAATACTCTTTTTCAGCCTAATAGAAAGTCTCCAGACTGGTATTGGCAGAGAAAATATATAAAAGGTGAAACTTTGTACGATGCAGCAATAAAGAAAGGAATGAAGGTTGCTGCACTATTATGGCCTGTTACGGCAAAATCTAAAATTCAATATAATCTTCCAGAGATTTTTGCTAACAGGCCTTGGCAAAATCAGATAATGGTATCACTTTTAAATGGAAGTCCTCTTTATCAGATTGATTTAAATAACAAGTTTGGTCATATAAGACAAGGTTTAAAACAGCCTTATTTAGATGATTTTGTACATCAATCTCTTCTTCATACCATTAAAGAAAAGAAACCTGACATAACTTTGGTTCACTATGTGGATTTAGATACTATGAGGCACTATCATGGTTTTAATTCTAAAGAGGCAAGAGAGGCTTTAGAAAGACATGACAGAAGGCTAGGAGATATAATTAGAACTTTAAAAGAAAATGATATGTATGAGAATAGTACTATAATAGTACTTGGAGATCACAGCAGCTTAGATGAAAATAAAATTATAAACTTGAATGTACTTTTAAGAAAAAATGGTTATATAGATTTAGATAACTCTCTAAAAATAACAGCCTACAAAGCAATTATGAAAAACTGTGATGGTTCAGCCTACATATACGTAAAGGATAAAAACGATGCTAAATTAATAAGGAATATTTATAGCTTAATAGAAAAATTTAATTATGAGCATAAATGTATAGAAACAATATATACAAGCAAACAGGCAGAAGAATTAGGAGCAGACCCTGATTGTGCTTTTATGCTTGAAGCAAATAAGGGATATTATTTTGGAGATAGTGTAGAAGGAGAAATAATTAAACATATAAATCCTGAGGAAGTAGGTCATGTACTTCATGTGACAAAAGCTTCTCATGGCTACTCACCTTTTAAAAAGGACTATACAACTATATTTATGGCAAGCGGTAAGGGAATAAAAGAAGGTATAATTGTTGAAGAAATGAATTTAATTGATGAAGCTCCAACCATGGCTAAGCTAATGGGATTAGAATTAAAAGAGGCAGACGGCAGAATTATTGAACAATTTTTACAATAAATTAATGTTAATTTAAAATAAAAGACAGACAAATATTCGTCTGTCTTTTATTTGAGTCATTTTAAAACATAAACATTAACATACTTTACAGCCCATCTTAATGCCTCGGCTTTAGTATCGAAGAAAACATCTATAGTGTTTCCTTTAATTGCTGAACCAGTATCAGCAGCAATAGCAAAACCATAGCCTTGTACAAAAAGTTTTGTACCATAAGGAATAACAGAAGGGTCTACTGCAATAGTGCTGTAACCATCTGGATTTCTTACCGCTTTTCTGCCTGAAGCTGTGTAAGCTGAAGTAGCTCCCCCTGTTGGTGAATATGCAGTAGCTCTTGCTTTAAAAACTTTTGTATAAGGAATAGGATCTCCACCTCTATTTATAGGCAGTACTGGTAAGGTTCCTACTACAACAATCTTATCAACTGGGTTTTTTACAATATTTTCACTTACAACTTTTCTAGACACTTCTTTTCCGTTTTCATATGTAACATCAGTTATAATTTGTTTTTCTCCATTCTGACCTTCCTGGGTAGTCTTTCTTACTGTGTTTGCCAGATTATTATCGTTCTTAATGATAGTTTTAAAGCTTATTGACTGAGACTCTGTGAAAGTTTTTGTATCAACTCTTGTTACTTTAATTTTTAAACCTTCACTTAATTTTGTGTCAATGGAAGGACTTATTTTATCCTGCTCTCTTAGTACTATTCCTTCTGCTTTTAAAACAGAAGCTACATTTTCATCGGAAGTTAACACATTTAATTCTTTATCATCTACTGATAGTAGAACGTTAACAGCTCGAATTATATTTATAGTACTATTATTAGATATTTTCGAATTTAAATTTGGTTCAATTTTATCCTTAGGTCCTACCTGGATGTTTTGTTCTTTCAGGGCAGCTTGAACAGTAGTCTTGAAAGTTTTTATTTGCGTTGAATTTCCGTCTATGGTGATTGTAATTGTTTTTAAATTTATGTATATTACTGCAGCTAACAATGATGCTATTAGAATTGAAATGACAGAGGTTATAAATTTGTTTTTAGCAGCTTTAGTAAAAAAGCTTTTTAAACTTAATATAATATTCTCCTCCTCTCTTTATAACGGTTTATTAAATAGTTATGCTTCGTGAAGTAAATATATGAAAATAATATCTGTTTTTTTTGTTTTTGTCAAATTTCCAGGCAGCTTAGAAGTTTCCCATATTTATATTTTCTTGTATAAATAGTAATACTATATTATAATATAGTAACTGAAGTTGAAAGAGGGATTGTAAAGTATGGAAAATGTTAAATTTAGTGATTTAGGACTTAACGAAAGAGTGCTTAGAGCAATTGATGATATGGGTTTTGAAGAACCTTCACATATTCAAGCGGAGGTTATACCAGTTTTATTACAAGGATATGATGCTATAGGTCAGGCGCAGACAGGTACAGGAAAAACTCTTGCTTTTGGGGCGCCCATTTTAAGCAAATTTGAGAGAATTGATGGAAAAATACATACTATTATACTTGCTCCTACAAGAGAACTTGCAATACAAGTGAATGATGAACTTGTGCGTATAGCTAAATACACAAAAGTAAGAACTCTTCCTGTATATGGCGGTCAGCCTATTGAAAGACAAATAAAAGCTCTTAAAGGTGGAATAGACATTATTGTAGGTACTCCTGGAAGAGTTATGGATTTAATGAGAAGAAACATAATAGATTTAAGTGATATAAAGTTTCTTGTGCTTGATGAAGCAGATGAAATGCTTGACATGGGTTTCATTGACGATATAGAGGAAATTGTTAAAACTGCAAATAAAGACAGGCAGACTATGCTTTTCTCAGCTACAATGCCAGATGAAATAAAAAAGCTTTCTAAAAGATATATGAAAGAGGATAGAAAGCATATATCTATTGTTAAAAATACAATGACAGTTTCTACTGTCAGCCAGTATTATTATGAAGTTAAGCAAAACAGCAGATTTGAATCCTTCTGCAGAATACTTGATGTGGAGGAGCCCTCTTCAGCAATAATCTTTTGCAAGACTAAAAAGGGTGTAGATGAATTAGTTGAGGCTATGCAGTCAAGAGGTTACAGTGTAGAAGGAATGCATGGGGACATGAACCAGAATCAAAGATTAAACACCTTAAGAAAGTTTAAGGAAGGTAACCTTGAGTTTTTAGTTGCTACAGACGTTGCAGCAAGAGGAATAGATGTAGAGAACGTAACCCATGTTATAAATTATGATCTGCCTCAAGATATAGAGTCCTATGTTCATAGAATAGGAAGAACAGGAAGAGCTAATAGAGAAGGTGTTGCATATTCTCTAGTTACTCCAAGGGAGTACATGACTTTAAAGCAAATTGAAAAAGTTACTAAGAGTAAAATTAAAAGAAAAGATATACCAACTATTGATGATATATTCCTAGCAAAATACAAAAATATTTTTGGTAGAGTAAAGGAAACTTTAGAGCAGGAAGAGTATAAGAGATTTGTACCATTAGCAGCTGAACTTGATGATGAGTATAACCTTGTAGATGTAGCAGCAGCTCTTATGAATATACTTTATAACAAGGAAGTAAGCTTTGATTATACTGAAAATGATATAGCTGCAGAATCAAACTTTGTGAGATTATTTTTAACAGTAGGAAGAATGGATAGATTAAATCCAAAAACACTTCTTCAGTTTTTCAATGAGTATGCAAGGGCAAACAGAGAGGATATCGGAGATATAGATCTTCTTGAAAAGTTTACTTTTGTAGATGTATCAGAAAGGGTTGTAGATTCTATAATTAAAAACTGCAGCGGCAGGAAGCTTTGCGGAAGAAAAGTTAAAATTGAGGTTTCCAAACCTAGAAAATAATATTTAAGGCTCTGAAGCGCTAAGCTTTGGAGCTTTTTCAGATAGTGGAGGGTGTCATGATAACACTTACAGAACAAATAGCTCAAAGTATAGTAGACAGAATGATGAACGTAATTCCTTATAACGTAAATATCATGAATAGTGAAGGAATAATAATAGGAAGCGGGGATAAAAGCAGAATAGGTCATTTGCATGAAGGAGCTGCACAGGCTATTGCAGAAGATAAGCTTATAGCTGTTTATGAGTCAAAGGGAGGAGCCAAGCCTGGAGTAAATATGCCTATACATTTTGATAAAAAAATAATGGGAGTAATAGGCATAAGCGGAGAACCTAAAATTGTTGAGGCTTTTGCATCTATAGTAAAAGTAACTGCAGAGCTTTTAATAAATCAGGAATATGCTTTTAACGAGAGAAGAATTAAAGAACAAATGAAGGAAGAATTTCTATATCAATGGGCTTATTTAAGTGAAGATTATGATGAAAGCTTTGTTCATAGAGCTTCTAAATTAAATATCGATTTAAATATTAACCGTTTAGCTGTTGTTATAAAAACATCTAATGAGAAAGCAGTTTTGGATAAAGTAACAAGATACCTCCAAGAAAATGAATATGTAATTAGATTAAACCCGGAAAATATATTAATATTTATGAAAGCTGATAGCAAAATTAATAAAAGAGTTAACCTTATATATGAAGAACTAAAAAGGTCTGTTAAAATTGGAATAGGTATTGATAGTAAAGTAATGGTAAGGTCTGTAGAACAGGCATTGAATGCAATTTATTTAGCTGAAAAACTAAATCTGCCTAAAGATATTTGCAGTTATAGTGAAATTTCATTTATTGATATTTTATCTAAAAGTTTAAAAAGAGATAAATTTTCGCATATAATCAGCAGACTAGAGGAAGAGTCAAAGACATTAAATCTTATAGAGACTCTTACTACCTATATACTTTTAAACGGTGAAGTAAACCATGTTGCTGAAGCTCTTCATATACATAGAAATAGTTTGAACTATAGATTGAAGAAAATAGAAGATATTACAGGAAAAAATCCTAGGAATCTTTTGGGACTTTTCGAGCTTTTTACTGCCTGCATACTTTATAAATTAGATTAATTGTGCAAATGAACAAAAAATAATAATTAAATATTTAACAAATAAACAATGAAATAGGTTGTTAAAAGATTTATAATTACATTTGTAATCGTACTCAATTTGTTCATGTAAACAATTATGTAAAGGAGGATATAAATATGCAGGTTACAGCCTTAGGAGCAGTTGCAGGGTTAATAGTTGCAATCGTATTAATTATTAAAAAAGTTCATCCAGCTTATGGACTAATACTTGGTGGAATTATTGGGGGTATAGTTGGAGGAGCAGGACTTCCAGGTACAGTTACTTTAATGATGGATGGGGCAAAAGGAATAATTCCTGCGGTACTAAGAATATTAACTGCAGGTGTGCTTGCAGGAGTACTAATCGAATCTGGAGCAGCAGGTAAAATCGCTGAAACAATAGTAGATAAACTGGGAGAATCTAATTCTCTTATAGCACTAGCTATAGCAACTATGGTATTAACATCAGTAGGAGTATTTATTGATGTAGCGGTTATAACAGTTGCACCAATTGCAATGGCTATAGCAAAAAGAGCAAATTTAACAAGAACAGGAATACTTATTGCAATGATAGGCGGGGGTAAGGCAGGAAACTTAATGTCTCCAAACCCAAATGCTATTGCAGCATCAGATAGTTTTAAGCTGCCGTTAACGTCAGTTATGGCAGCAGGAATAATTCCAGGTCTTGTAGGGCTTGCAGTTACTTGTATAGTGGCTAAGAAATTAGTTAGAAAAGGTACAGAAGTAGAGCTTAGTGAAGTTGCAGTTTCATCTGAAGAAAAGCCGGGATTTTTTCCTGCTATAGTAGGACCGTTTGTAGCAATTATATTATTATCTTTAAGGCCGTTATTTAAGATAAGTATAGACCCGCTTGTAGCACTACCTGTAGGTGGGATAATGGGAGCTTTAGCCATGGGAAAGATAAAGAATATAAATAAATATGCAACTGTAGGTCTTGCTAAGATGAGTGGAGTTGCAATACTCTTGCTTGGTACTGGAACAATTGCTGGTATAATAGCAAACTCAGGTTTAAAAACTGTTATTATTAATGCACTAAATACTTTAGGACTTCCAGCCTTTGCATTAGCACCAATGGCAGGTATATTAATGTCAGGAGCAACAGCGTCTACAACTTCTGGTACAGCAGTAGGCAGTCAAGTATTTGGACCAACAATACTACAGCTTGGTGTTCAGCCTTTGTCAGCTGCAGCTATGATTCATTCGGGAGCAACAGTACTTGATCATCTTCCACACGGAAGCTTTTTCCATGCAACTGGCGGAAGTGTATTTATGGAAATGAAAGAAAGACTAAAGCTTATACCATATGAGTCTATAATAGGATTATCAATGACTATAGTTTCAACAATTATATATGGAATATTAAGATAATTATATAAGTAACAGCTGCCTGAAAGTTTTACAAGCAATTTTCAGGCAGTTTTTAAAAGGAGGAAATATCATGAAATTTGTTTTAGCACCAGATTCATTTAAAGAGAGTATGACAGCTAAAGAAGCAGCAGAAGCTATGGAGAGAGGAATAAAGAAAGTAATGCCTGATGCTGAGTGTATATTAGTTCCAATGGCAGATGGAGGAGAAGGAACAGTACAATCTTTAGTAGATGCTACTAATGGAGAGACAATAGAAGTTGAGGTTACAGGACCAAAGGAACAGAAAGTTAATGCTATGTTTGGAATATTAGGAGATGGTAAAACAGCAGTTATAGAAATGGCTAGTGCCAGCGGAATTCATCTTGTAAAAAAAGAAGAAAGAAATCCTCTTGTTACTACAACCTTTGGAACAGGGCAGCTTATAAAGGCAGCACTTGACAGAGGTGTTAAAAGAATTTTCATAGGTATAGGCGGAAGTGCAACAAATGATGGTGGTGCTGGAATGGTTCAAGCACTAGGGGCAAAGCTTTTAGATAAGGAAGGAGTTGAGCTTCCTTTTGGAGGTGGAGCTTTAGATAGGCTATATAAAATAGATTTGTCAGGCTTAGATGCAAGACTTAAAGATGTTACTATTGAAGTTGCCTGTGATGTAACTAATCCTTTGACAGGTAAGACAGGAGCTTCATATGTGTTTGGACCGCAAAAGGGTGCTGATTCTGAAATGATAGAAAAGCTTGATAAAAACCTTGCTCATTACGCAGAAGTAATAAGAAAAGAGTTAAATAAAGATATTGAAAATATTCCGGGAGCAGGTGCTGCAGGCGGTCTTGGAGCAGGACTTATGGCATTTTTAAATGCTGAACTTAAAAGAGGAGTAGAGCTTGTAATAAAATATACTGAGCTAGAAGAGAAAATGAAGGGTGCTGACTACGTTTTTACAGGAGAAGGAAGTGTAGACTCCCAAACAATATTTGGCAAGACTCCTTTTGGTGTAGCAGCTACTGCACAAAAACTCAGCATTCCTGTAATAGCTTTTGCAGGAAGAATTGGAGATGGTGCAGAAGTGCTTTATAAAAAGGGTATTAATTCTATAATAGGAATTATGTCAGGAGCCGCTTCTATAGAGGAAGCTTTAAAGCAAGGTGCTTATAATTTAGAGAGAGCAACAGAAAACATAGTAAGAATATTAAAGTTGTAAAAAATTAAGCTGCTTAGAAAATTTAAATTCTCAGCAGCTTAATTTTTATTTAAAAGGCAATAACTATTCCGCCATCATCTGCATAAGTAGAGCTTAACCCAGCCATCTCTACTACTACAATATCTTTGAAATTATACTTTTTCAACACTTCTTCTTTAAATTCCAAAGCTCTTTCCAAGCAGTTGCAGTGAGCAATTCCCAGAACTTTTTCTTGAAGGTTAGTTCCTTCTTCTCCTATAATATCTACGAGTCTTCTTAAAGCTTTTTTATATCCTCTCACCTTTTCAAAAAGCTTGATTGTTCCTTCATCGCCAGCCATGATAGGCTTAATTGAAAGCATTGAAGCTACCTTTGCCACTACAGGATTCAATCTTCCTGCTTTGGCTAAGTGTTCAAGATTTTCAAGGATAAAAAATGTTTTCATTTCCTTAATGAATTTTGTAACCTTTTTTACTATTTCTGCTTCGCTGATGTTAAGCTTAGCTAACTCATTGATTTTCATAACTATAACAGTTTCACCTGCGGAAGCACTAAGGCTGTCAAATACGTGAATAAATTTGTTTTCTACTTCCTCTAAAAACATATTCTTAGCCAGAACTGCACTATTATAGGAACCACTAAGATGGTTAGATAAGGTTACAACAAAAACGCTTTCTGGTCCTTCGTATCTTTTCATATAGTCATCTGGTGAAGGACAAGCGGTTTTAGGCGCTACTTCGCATTCACCCATTTCTTTTACATAATGTTTTACATCTAAGCTTTCATCATCTATAAAAGATTTATCTCCTAGCTGAAGTGTCAAAGGAGCAATATCTACATTCATTTCCTTCTTCATTTCATCTGTCAAATCACAGCTGCTGTCTGCAACAATCTTAATTGCCATTTGCTTATTCCTCCAAATCAATAAATATATAAAGAGAAATATTTATTAATTATTATTCCTCTAAATTTCTATATTATTATCTTATAATTGAACTATATCATATATTGGGAGTTTATTCTAGGTGAAAGCTAAATTAATTATAAATAATTAATAGGGATTGTAGCTAATTGACAGGTATGATAAAGATTTGTACAATTTAAAAGTGAACGGAGGTTTTCTAATGCAATATCAAAAGGATGAAGTTCGAAACAGGATAATTGAAGAAGCTTTAAAAGAATTTAACGAAAAGGGTTATGAAGGCGCTTCTATAAGAACTATAGCTAAAAGGGCAAATACGTCTGTAGGGAATATATATAAATATTTTGAATCAAAAGAAGATTTGCATGATAATATTGTTGGAGCTGTTTATAATAAATTTATAGATTATGTTAAGAAGTTTAATAATATGAAGCTTAACGAGCAGTCAAAATCTATATTATATAATCTATTAGATGAGATAATGGAAATATTTAATGAAAAGAATTTAGAGATTTCTATACTTTTTAATCAAAGTAAAGGATCTAAATATGAAGGGTGTAAAAGTATTTTTGTTGATTTTGCAACAAGAATGGTAACAGAACAAGTACAATATGAGTTGTCTTTAAAAGGTAAAAGGCTTAAGGATAATTTTATTATATATCTTCTTTCAAACAGCCTTCTTGAGAGTATTGCCATTATAGTTAAGGAACGAAGTAATGGTGCAGAAGTAAAAAGACTTATTCTTAATTTAATTGATATTTTCTATACTGATATAGTAGATAAATTAGATATTAAAGATTTACAATAAGAATGCGCTTCTATAAAAAAGAAGCAATATTTTTTGATTTAAAAGAGAACCGATGTTCATGATATCACTACTAGGAAGGGGTACATAAGTGAATAGTTTTGTTGAATTTAGAAATGTAAGAAAAAGCTATGACATGGGTGAAGTTGTTATTACAGCTGTTGATGATGTTTCATTTACTATAGATAAGGGAGAATTTGTTATTATTCTAGGTGCCAGCGGAGCAGGAAAATCAACAATACTTAATCTTTTAGGAGGCATGGATTTTGTAACAGAGGGAAGTATATTTGTAGATGGTAATGAAATAAGCAGATATGATAAAAGGCAGCTCACAAAATACAGGCGTGAAGACATAGGTTTTGTTTTTCAGTTTTATAATTTAGTTCAGAATTTGAATGCAGTAGAAAATGTAGAGCTTGCAGTTGAGTTATGCAAAGATTCCATGGATCCTGTAGAGGTATTAAAAAATGTTGGTCTTTTACATAGGCTTTATAATTTTCCCTCTCAGCTTTCTGGAGGGGAGCAGCAAAGAGTATCCATAGCAAGAGCTATTGCAAAAAATCCAAAATTGCTTCTTTGCGATGAACCTACAGGAGCATTGGATTATAAAACTGGTAAAGCAATACTTAAGCTGCTTAAAGATACTGCTAAAATATATAATATGACAGTTGTAGTTATTACTCATAACTCTGCAATTGCGCCAATAGCTGATAAAGTAATTACTGTTAAGAGCGGGAAAATTGCAAGTGTTAAAAAGAATGAAAATCCTGTAGATATAGAAAGTATAGAGTGGTAATTATGAAAAAGACATTTTTTAAGAATTTATTTAGAGATATTAAAAAAAGCCTTTCCAGGTTTCTATCTATAGTGGTAATTATAGCAGTAGGTGTATCATTTTATTCAGGTATAAGAGCTACCAGTCCCGATATGAAGATGTCAGGAGATATTTATTTTAATAAAAATAACTTTATGGATTTTAAGTTGATTTCTACTCTCGGTCTTACCAAAGCTGATTTAGCTGAAGCTGAGAAACAAAGCGGTGTAATTAAGGCTGAGGGTTCATATTCAATTGATGCAGTTATGGAAAAAGGCAAAAGTCAATTAGTATTAAACATTAATTCTCTGCCGGCTGAGGACGGTATAAATAGTATAAGAATGGTTCGGGGAAAAAGACCAGAAAATGATAATGAAGCTGTGGTTGAAGAGAAGTTTCTGAGAGAAAACAAACTAAATCTAGGAGACAATATAGTTATTAAGTCTGGAACAGAAAAAGATATAAATGATAATTTGAAAATTAATGAATTTAAAATTGTCGGAACAGCAGAATCTCCGTTATATGTATCAGCTCAAAGACAGCTTAGTTCTGTTGGTAATGGAAATGTAAAAGGATTTGTATATATACTTCCAGAAGTATTTAAAAGTGAAGTTTATACAGAAATTTATGTAAGAACTGGAAGTTTAGAGTCTGTAAATAGCCTTTTAGATAATAAAAGCTATGAAAAGCAAATAGAAAATATAAAAAAGTCGCTTAAAGACCTTGGAGTTACAAGAAACGAGATAAGATATGCAGAGGTTATAAAAGAGGCTAGCCATAAGATAGATGAGGCACAAGCTAAATTAGATGATTTTAAAAAAGAAGCTGCAGAAAAATTTGCAGATGGATATAAACAATTATATGATGCAAGAGAAAAAATAGTTCTTGGTAAAAAAGAACTTAAGAAAAATGAGGCTTTTTTTAATCAAAAGATGGAAGATGGCAAAAAACAGATAGAAGATGGAAAAAAGCAGATTGAAGCTGGAGAAAATGAAATAAATGCCAGAAAAAAGGAACTGGAGATGGGAAAATTTCAGTTGACTGAGAGTAAAAAAGAGCTTGATGAAGGCGAAGCAAAATTAAATGCAGGGAAATTACAGGCGGCAAATAGTATTTCCACAGCTATTGTATCTCAGGTAGAAAATGCAAAAAAACTGATGGAAAAAGAACCAGACAATTTAACCTTTATATATCAGTATAATGCTTTGAGTCAGCTTTATGAAAATGCCATTAAAGGAAAAGATTTTGATAGCATATATAGTGCCTTAAAGGCAGGAAATCAATTAGAGAGCTTAAAAGCTTATTTTGATATAGAAAATTTAAAAAATAATTTTGACAAATCAGCAGAGGATATAAGTAATGGAAGGAAGCTTATTTATGAAAATGAAAAAAAGCTTCAAGAGGGTGAGGCTGCTCTTAATAAAGATATAGAAGAACTAGAAGCAAGCAAGAAGAAAATTGCTGCTTATGAAGCAGAGTTAAACAAGGGAAGAAAGGAAGGATTAGCACAGCTAAATAGCGCAAGAAAAAAACTTGAGAATGGACAAAAGGAAATAGATACAAATACTGAAAAGTTAAAGTCAGAAGAGGAAAAAGCAAATACTAAGATTAAGGAAGCAGAAGCTGAAATCCAGAAAAACAGGGATAAGCTTAAGGATATTAAAAAGCCTGTCTGGTATGTTCTGGGAAGATCAGAAAATATAGGCTATGAGACTTATAGACAGGATAGTGACAGAATTGATAATATAGGAAAAGCCTTTCCGCTCATATTTTTTCTTGTAGCAACCTTAGTAAGCCTTACTACTATGACGAGGATGGTTCAGGAGAAGAGAATAGAAATAGGTACTTTCAAAGCTTTAGGATATTCTAGAACTTCTATAGTAGCTCACTATCTTATTTACTCGCTAAGTGCTAGTGTAATTGGAAGTATCATCGGTATTTCTTTTGGATTTAAATTGTTTCCGCCTCTTATAATGAATGCTTATGCTTCACTTTATACTATTCCAGATAAAGTAGTACCTTTTAATACAAGTCTTGCACTGCAGTCTTCTCTGCTTGCAATATTATTTACAGCAGTAGCGGCAGTAGCAGCCACTTTAGATGAGCTAAAAGAAGTACCGGCTTCTTTAATGAGACCAAAACCACCAAAGTCAGGTAAAGCTATATTTCTTGAAAGTATTAACTTTATTTGGAAGAGATTAAGCTTTACTAAGAAAGTTACAGTTAGAAATATTTTTAGATATAAGCAGAGATTTTTCATGACAGTAATAGGTATAGCTGCTTGTACTGGACTTATTGTATCGGGATTTGGAGTTAAAGAAGGAATAATTGGGGCAACAGAAACTCAATTTAATAAAATTTATTTGTATAATATGCAGGGAAATCTTGACAAGGATATAAATAAAGCTGATAAAAATGAAATAAAAGAAAAAGCATTAAAAGATACGAATTTAAAATCTATATTATTTACTCATTCAAAAAATGGTTCAGCTAAAAATGATAATTCAAAAGGTCAGGATGTATATGTAGTTGTTCCTGAAAGTAAAGAGGAATTTACTAAATATATAAACTTAACTATGAAGGGTAAGAAGTTAAAACTTGATGATGATGGAGTTATTTTAACTTCAAAGCTTTCCCAAATAATAAATAAAAAAGCAGGAGATATTATGCATCTTACAATTGATGACAAGGATGTGGAAGTTAAGGTTTCTAAAGTAACGGAACAGTATATTCAGCATTATATTTATATGAGTCCTGCTTATTATGAAAAGATAACAGGAAATAATATAACTTTCAATAGTTTCTATGGACTTCTTAAAGACATATCTGAGGAGGCTCAAAACAATACTTCAAATAAAATAAAAGATATAAGCCGTATTAATTCTGTAGGGTTTAAAAACAATATACAGGTTCACTATGATGAAAGCATGAAAAGTATTGACTCAGTGGTGCTGGTTTTAATAGTATCTGCAGGTGTTCTTGCTTTTGTTGTAATATACAATCTTACAAATATAAATATTACAGAAAGGAGAAGAGAGCTTGCAACTATTAAGCTTTTAGGCTTTTATGACCATGAGCTGGCAGCTTATATATATAGAGAAAATATGATACTAACTATTATAGGCAGTCTGGCAGGAATACCAGCAGGAATACTGCTTAACAAGTTTATTATAACTACTGCAGAAACAAATGTAATAAGGTTTTTAGAAAAAATTAGTCTAACTAGTTTCTTATATGCTATTTTACTTACAATATTTTTCTCTGTAGTAGTAAATATAGTTATGTATAAGAGATTTGATAAGATTGACATGATAGAATCTCTTAAAGTTTCAGAGTAAACTTGCAGGTTATAAATTTTTTTAAAGTTTCTTAATAAATTCAGCACTTAAATTTTGCAAGGCGCAAAAATTAAACTTTCATATATACTTGAAATAGAATAGGGATTGCTATATTATTATAATTAGTGTTATTTAATTAATTGTTTAAAAACAAGCATAAAGGGGGCTATAAAGTGTATAAATCTCATTTAAATCTTATAGAAACTGAAATAGCAATAAAAACTGTAAAAGACTATTTTGAAAGAAGCCTTTCTGAAAAATTGAATTTGACAAGAGTGTCAGCACCAATATTTGTAAAAAGCGGTAAAGGTATAAATGATAACTTAAATGGTGTAGAGAGAGCGGTAGTATTTGATGCTAAAGCTATAAAAGAAAGCAGCTTGGAAGTTGTGCAGTCTCTTGCAAAGTGGAAGCGTATGGCGCTTGGAAGATATGGTTTTGAAGCAGGAAAAGGACTATATACAGATATGAACGCCATAAGAAGAGATGAAGATTTAGATAATCTTCATTCAATGTATGTAGATCAGTGGGACTGGGAAAAGGTTATATTAAAGCAGCAGAGAAATGAAGATACATTAAAAGCTGTTGTAAGGGATATTTATCAAGTTTTTAAAGATACAGAAGAATATCTTTATTCGTACTATCCTGTATTTGGGAAAATACTTCCTGAAGAAATTCATTTTATAACAACTGAAGAGTTAGAAGATAGACATCCAGAGCTTACTCCAAAGGAAAGAGAAGATGTTATAGCTAAGGAAAAAGGTGCAGTTTTCATTATGAAGATAGGAGATGTCCTAAAATCAGGTGAAAAACATGATGGTCGTTCACCAGATTATGATGATTGGTCATTAAACGGAGATATTGTATTCTGGTATCCAGTGCTTGAAAGAGCTTTTGAAGTTTCTTCAATGGGTATTAGAGTAGATAAGGAAGCACTCCTTAGACAGTTAAAGGCTGCAGATTGTGAGGATAGAATTAATTTAGAGTATCATCAAGGAATTATAAATGAAACTCTTCCTTATACAATAGGAGGGGGAATAGGTCAATCCAGAATCTGCATGTTCTTTTTAAGAAAGGCTCACGTTGGAGAGGTTCAGGCTTCTGTTTGGACTGATGAAATAATTGAAGAATGTGAGAAAAACAATATATTTCTGCTTTAAAAAATAAGCCTCTTGTCTATATAGATAAGAGGTTTTTTCCATTGAAAAAAATATAGTTTGTCTATATAATTATTATTAATAAATTATTTAAATGATTTAATAAACAATATGGAGGATATTGTTATGGGGGAGAAGTTCAAACGAGCATTTTTAGGATATAAGATAGATGAAGTGAAGCAGTTTATAAATAATGAAAAAGCTGAATTTGATAAATTATATAAAGAAAGTAATAGTGAATTTGATGCTGTAGCTGCTGAAAATAAAATGCTTAAGGAAGAATTAGAAAATATAAAAAAGCAGATAAGTTCTTATAAAGACTCAAAAGACAGACTACAAAATATATTATACAAAAGTTATATTCAAGCAGCTGCTTCATTATATGATGAACAGAAAAAACTTGAGACAATGATAAAAGAAAAAACAGATATTTTAGAAAGTCAAAAAAGTAAAAATGCAGAGATAAAAGCATCTATCAATAAGCTTTTGTCTGAGATAAAAATTATAGTAGAAGATTAATTATTAGAGGGGGATTGTCATGTCTGAGGGGGCTTTGGAGATAGGAAAATGTATTTTTGGTTATGAAAAGAAAGAAGTAGAAAAATATGTTGATAAACTTAAAAATACTCAATATGAAAAGCTAAAGAAACTAAAAAATAAAATTCTTCATGTAAAAATGGAAAATGTGAAATTAAAAAAGGAAATAGAAGAGCTTAAATCTTATTTGGAAGAGCAAATGAAAAATGAAGAATTAATAAATTTTGCACTTTTAAAAGCTGAAGATACTATTACTGTTATAAATAAATTTATAATGAGTGAGGCTGAAAAAATTAAAGCTGTATATGAGCAAGAGGAAGTAATATTTAACAATAAGATAGAGGAGTTTAATCATACGATTAAAAATACTCAAGAACAGCTGGGTTCCCTACTAAATGATATTTTAGATTCAAGTGAAAATTTCAATGAAAAGGTTAAGAGATTTATAGATGCTAAAGATTCATATAAAGGTATATTAAATGAAATTAACAGGACTGAAGAAACTAAACCGTTAGAATTAAAGCAGAACATTGAAAAAAAAGAAATAATTAAGCCTAAAGAAAGAGAGAGTATGTTTTCATTATCCATTGATGATGCAGAAGATTTTGCAGAAAGTGAAATTACTAAAACAGAGGAAAACACAGAAAACAAAGAGGATTGCAGTATAGAACCAAAACTTATAGCGGAAGATTTTAATAATATAAGATATAAATATCTGGTAGGTAAAATTGCAGGAGAAGATTTATTTGATAAAAATAATAATGTTATAATTTCTAAAAATTCCATTATAACAGCAGATGTTGTTAACAAGGCGGAGAATGAGGGCAAATTAGCACAGCTTATAGTTAATATGATTTTACCAGATGTAAAAAATAGTTAATATTCAGGTTTATTTATATTTAAAATCCTAGATTTCTAGGATTTTTGTTATTTTAAATATACAAATATATGTAAAAGTCATATGTATATATTTTTGTATTCAATATACTAACAATATAAATAAAAAACATTTTTACTTAAAAAGTTATAAAAAGATAATGAAGTAGAATTATTTTATAGTGAATAATTTATTAAAATTAATTATAATATAAGATATACTATTAATTATAGATATTCAAATATAAAACAAGATTATTATAAATTTTAAAGTTGGGTATCTGTACTAAAATTAACAAGTGAGAATTAAAGTGAGGTAAAATATGAAATTATGTTCTATTTGCAATAAAAATATAGCTACAATATTTACTGCTAAAATGGACGGAGCTGGCAAAACAGAGACTGTAGGTCTTTGCCTGCCTTGTGCTAAAAAAATGGGCCTTCCTGTTATTGATCAGCTAATGGCACAGACAGGTATGAATGCTGAAGAGGTTGAAAATTTGTCTAATCAGATGAATGAAATGCTTAAGGATATGGATTTAGACTCTATTGACAGCAGTAATATGTTTATGAATCTTATGAATGGCTCCTTCCCAGAGCCTGCAAATTTAAATAAAGAAGATGAAAGAACAAATAGTTCTTCACAGGTAAACAGTAAGGATAAGACTAAGGATAAAAATGAAAAGAAAAAGACTAAGAGAAAGTTTTTAGATACCTATGGAATAAACTTAACAGATAAAGCGTTAGAAAAAAGGGTAGATAAGGTTATTGGAAGACATCGTGAAATTGATAGAGTTATACAAATATTAAACAGGAGAACAAAAAATAATCCTATTTTAATAGGTGAGCCTGGTGTAGGTAAAACAGCTATTGCAGAAGGTTTAGCTGTAAGAATTGCTGAAAAGGAAGTACCGGCAAAGCTTTTTGATGCTGAAGTTTATCTTCTGGATTTGACTGCTGTTGTTGCTGGAACTCAATTTAGAGGACAGTTTGAAGGCAGGATGAAATCTATAATAGAGGAAGCAAAGGAAAACGGAAATATAATTTTAGTTATAGACGAAGTTCACAATATATTAGGTGCTGGCGAGGCTCAGGGCGGAGCTATGAATGCAGCTAATATATTAAAGCCGGCTTTAGCTCGTGGTGAGATCCAGGTTATAGGTGCAACTACATTAGAAGAATATAGAAAGCATATTGAGAAGGATTCTGCCTTAGAAAGAAGGTTTCAGCCTGTAATTGTGGAAGAGCCTACAGTTGAAGAAACTATAGAAATTTTAAAAGGTATTAAACATTACTATGAAGATTATCATAAGGTTAATATAACTGATGAGGTTATAACTGCTGCAGCAAATTTATCTGAAAGATATATAACTGACAGATTCCTGCCTGATAAAGCAATTGATGTTATAGATGAAGCAAGCTCAAGAGCTAATCTTAAAAATAAGGGTTTAGTAGAGCTTGAGGCATTAAAGGAAGAACTTCAGATTCTTGAGGATAAGAGGATAGAAGCTTCAGAAAAGAATGATTATGAAAAAGCTGCACAATATAGAGTAGAAGAATTTAGAATTCAAGAAAAGATAACAAAACTTGAAAAAGAATGCAGCGAAGTTTATTTAACAGTAGAAGATATAGCTTATGTTATAGAGGCTTGGACTAAAATCCCTGTAAAAAGTATAACAGAAGAAGAGGCGGAGAAGCTTTTGAAGTTAGAAGAAAGACTTCATAAAAGGGTAATAGGACAGCATGAAGCTATAAAAGCTTTATCTAGAGCTATAAGAAGAAACAGATTGGGCTTTAGAAAAAAGAAAAAACCAGCTTCTTTCATATTTGTAGGACCTACTGGTGTTGGTAAAACAGAGCTTGCAAAGGCTTTATCAGTAGAACTCTTTGGAAGTGAGGAAGCTCTTATTAGAATAGATATGACTGAATATATGGAAAAGCATACAGTATCTAAGCTCATTGGAGCGCCTCCAGGATATGTAGGTTATGATGAGGGAGGACAGCTTACTGAAAAGGTTAGAAGAAGACCTTACTCTGTTATACTTATGGATGAAATAGAAAAGGCTCATCCAGATGTGTTTAATATGCTGCTTCAGATACTGGAAGATGGAAGGCTTACAGACAGTCAGGGAAGAACAGTCTATTTTGAAAATACTGTTATAATAATGACTTCTAATGCAGGGACTAACTTTAAGGGTAGTGGAATCGGATTTGCTCAAAGCAGTTATATTGCACTGGAAAATAAGGTTAAGGAAGCTTTAAAGGAATTCTTTAGACCAGAATTTTTAAACAGAGTAGATGAAACTGTAGTATTTAAGTCTTTAACTAAAGAAGAGTTACATCAGATTGTTGATTTAATGCTTAAAGAAGTTATAGATGAAGTTAAAGAAAAAAATATAACTGTAACTGTTTCAGAAGAAGTAAAGGACTTTATACTAAAAGAAGGTTATGATGAAAAGTATGGAGCAAGACCTCTTAGAAGAATTATACAAAAATATATTGAAGATGAAATTGCTGAAAGCTACCTTCAAAAGAAATTTAGTGAAGGTTCCTATATAAATATAATTTTATTGGATGGAAAGGTTGTACTTCGATAAAAAAAGTTATATACTATAGAATGTGGGTATTTTTCGTGTAGAATCGAGGGATGAAATTGAAGGAGAATAAAGAAAAATTAAAGTTGTATGGATTTAACAATCTCACAAAATCATTAAGCTTTAATATTTATGATATTTGCTACACTAAAACTGAAGAAGATCGCAAAAAGTATATTGAATACATCGATGAGCAGTATAACTCCGAAAGATTAACAAACATTCTTAAAAATGTTACAGAAACTATAGGAGCAAGTGTGCTTAACATAGCAAAACAGGATTATGACCCTCAGGGAGCAAGTGTTACGCTCCTGATTTCTGAAGAAGAAGTACCTTTATATGTACTTGATCCTTCTTGTAATAGGGGAATTTTAACTCCTACTCGTGAAAATATTGTAGGGCATCTTGATAAGAGCCATGTAACAGTGCATACTTATCCAGAGAGTCATCCTCAAAATGATATAAGTACCTTCAGGGTAGATATTGATGTATCAACTTGTGGAACGATTTCGCCGCTTAAGGCATTAAATTATCTTATAGATAGTTTTGATTCTGATATTATAACAATCGACTATAGAGTAAGAGGCTTTACAAGAGATGTTCAGGGCCGCAAACATTTTATTGACCATGATATAAACTCAATACAAAATTTTATAGCTAAAGAAACGATTGAAAGGTATAATCTTATAGATATGAATATCTATCAATCAAATATTTTTCATACAAAGATGAGGTTAAGGGATATAGACCTTCCTAACTATCTCTTTGAAATAAGAGAAGAAGATTTAAGTAAAAAAGAAAGAGAAGATATAATAAAAAAGCTTGATAGAGAAATGACTGAAATATTTTTCGGAATAAATGTACCAAATGTTTAAATATTTGCCTCATGCCTTTTATAAGGTATGAGGCTGCTTTATATAGAGTATATATATAATAAGAAGAAGTGTTAGAAGTTGATAACATTTGATGTTAAGCAAGAATTAATTTTGATGTATATACAAGTTAGGTGGTGAATTAATGGATATATTTTACTTTGTAATAGATTTAATAATTCCTTTGATAATGATTATATCTGGAGCTATATTAAAAATGGGATATCTTAAAAAAATTAATTCTTTTATAGGATATAGAACCAATAGATCAAAACTTTCACAACAAGCATGGGATTTTGCCAATAAACAATTAGGAAATTATAATTTGAAAATAGGAGTAATATTGGCATGTACAATAGTAATATTTACAATATTACTGCCTGAAAAATCAAAAGAGTGGGTTGTTATTTACCTATTTATAGAAGTAATAGCTGTATTAGTAAGTATACCTTTAATTGAACATAAATTAAAAGTTTACTATGACTCGAAATAGAATTAAAACAAAATTCTCAGAGGTAAGCAGGGTAGAGTGAAAGGTTGCTGAATAATTATTTTATTCAGCAACCTTTCCATTCTAAAAGTAAATAGGTATGCTTATATTTATTATCTGCGTCAATTTTGCCTTCATGAAGCTTTGTTACTTTCCACTGACTTTTATCAAAGTTTGGGAAGTAGGTGTCTCCTTCAAAATCATGGTGAATTATTGTAAGATAAAGGCGTTTAACATAAGGAAATAAAAGAGAAAAAATTTCGCCGCCACCTATTACAAAATATTCCTCAAAGCTGTTAATGTAAGGAGTTAATTCATCTATGCTGTGAATAACTTCTATATTTGAATCATTTACTTTATAGTCTTTATTTCCAGTTAAAATTATATGCTTTCTTCCAGGCAAAACTTTAGGTAAAGATTCAAAGGTTTTTCTTCCCATAATCATTGTTTTTGTACCTGAAGAGGTTATTTCTTTAAAAATTTTCAAATCTGCAGGCAAATGCCAGGGAACATTTCCATTCTTACCTATAACATAATTTTCACTCATTGCAACAATAAAACTTAACAAATAAAAAACCTGCTTTCTCAGAGAGTTTATACAATATAAAAATTAAAAAGCCCAGTTTCCATTTCTAAAGATAGGTTCTAATTTCCCATCAGCTGTTTCCCCGTCTATATTTAAATCTGGTGAGCCAACCATAAAGTCTACGTGAGTCAGGCTCATATTAGCACCATTTTTCACAAGCTCTTCTTCGCTCATAGAAGCCCCTCCTTCAAGATTAGTAGGATAAGCTTTACCTAAAGCAAAATGACAGGAAGCATTTTCATCAAACAATGTATTATAGAAGATTATATTTGTATTTGAAATTGGTGAATTATGAGGTACTAATGCAACTTCTCCTAAGTAGTGTGAACCTTCGTCGGTTTCTATAAGCTTTTTAAGAGTTTCATAGCCTTTTTCTGCTGAGAAGTCTACTATTTTACCATTTTCAAACTTTAAAGTGAAGTTTTCAATTAGATTACCGCTGTAATTAAGAGGCTTGGTGCTCTTTACAACTCCATTAACTCCATCTTTCTTAGGCATTGTGAAAACTTCCTCAGTAGGCATATTTGCTACAAAGTATGTACCGCTTTCACTAGTTGAGCCTCCGCCTGCCCAAATATGCTTTTCAGCAAGCTCTACAGTTAAGTCTGTAACAGAAGATTTAAAATGAAGTTTTTTAAATCTTTTTCCATTTAAATAATCAAGCTTTTTATTTAAATTATTAGTATGCTCTTTCCAGGCTGCAACAGGATCTTCTCTATCAACTCTTGTTGCCTTGAAGATATTTTCCCAAAGTTTTTCTACGCTTTCTTCAGCGCTTAATTCTGGAAATACTTTTGCAGCCCATTCTTTTGTGGGAACTGATATAACGCACCAGCAGGCCTTATCAGCCATAACATAGTTTCTATAGCCTTCAAGTGCCTTTGAAGCAGTTTTATTTGCAGTTGCAATTCTTTCAGGGTCTACTCCTTTTAAAAGGTCAGGGTTTGAAGCGGATATGCTTAAAAATCCAGCACCATTTTTAGCCATTTCCTCAAAGCCTTTAGCTTTCCACACAGGGTATTCTGTAAAGGCTTCATCTGGTGCATTTAAATATTTTATTCTTGTTACTTCTTCGTCAGCCCATTCAACATGAACATTTTTAGCTCCAGCTTCATAAGCTTTTTTGGCAGCAGCTCTAACAAACTCAGCAGCAGGAAGGGGGGCATTTATAACTAAGGTCTGCCCCTTTTGTATATTGATTCCTATTTTTACTGCAAGTTTCGCGTATTTTTCTAAATTAGTTTTAAAATCATTCATTGTTAATCTACTCCTATTCTTAAAGAGATTTATTTATATTTTACCACTTTTGGTTAATTTATAAAAGTAAAGTTATTATTTTGTTTAGAAAGCGATACTTTTGTGGTAAAATATTATTAGTCTGTAAGACGAAATATTTTGCGTAAATTTAAGGAGTGAATAACATGAGTGAAGAATCAATGAAGGATTTTATGGATGCTTTAGAAGGTTCCATGAAAAGAATACATAGCGGCGATATAGTAAAAGGAAAGGTAATTTCAGCAACTAATGATGCGGTATTTGTTAATATAGGATATATGGCTGATGGTATTATATCAAAGGAAGAATTCAGCCATGATGAAGAAGTGGATTTAAAGGAAGCTGTAAAACCTGGAGACGAAATTTATGTATACATATTAGAAGTTAATGATGGAGAAGGAAATGTAGCACTGTCAAAGGTTAAAGCTGAAGAGCATAAGGTTTGGGATGAGTTTGAAGAGTCCTTAAAGGAAGGAACAACAATAAATGTGAAGATTAATGAAGTTGTTAAAGGCGGAGTAACTGCTAATGTTAAAGGTGTAAGAGCCTTCATACCAGCTTCGCAGCTAGCTTTAAAATATGTTGAAGATTTAAAGAGTTTTGTTGGAAAAACTTTGGATGTAAAGGTTATAGAACTTGATAAAGATAAAAAGAAAGTTGTGCTTTCCAGAAAAGAAGTAGAAAAGGCTGAAGCAGAAGCAGCAAAGGATAAAGTGTGGGCTTCACTTAAAAAGGGAGAAAGAAGAAGTGGAGTTGTTACAAGACTTGCTAAGTTTGGAGCTTTCGTCGATTTAGGCGGAGTAGATGGACTTATTCATAATCAGGACCTTTCTTGGAAGAGAATTTTAGATCCTTCTGAAGTAGTTAAAGTAGGGGATAAGGTAGAGGTATATGTAATTGATTTTGACAAGTTAAAGGGAAGAATCTCTTTAGGACTTAAAGAAGTTTCAGACAATCCTTGGAACAGCGTTGCAGCTAAGTTTAAGGAAAACGATATTGTTGAAGGAACTGTAGTAAGACTTACAGATTTTGGTGCCTTTGTTCAAATTGCAGAAGGGATTGAAGGACTTGTTCATATTTCTGAAATTGCTGAAGAAAGAGTTACTAAGCCATCAGCAGTATTAAATCTTGGACAAAAAGTAAAGGTTAAAGTGTTATCCATAGATGATAAGAGTCAAAAGCTCAGCTTAAGTATTAAAGAAGCAGCTCATAGTGAGGAAAGAGAAGAAATTAAGGGCTTCCTTGGAGATAAGTCTGAAGGTTTAACTTTGGGGGATTTATTAAAGGATAAATTTAAGGATTTTAAGTTTGAGGAGTAATTAAACTTAAAACTTAGTGTAAATATAAAAGGCAGCAGGGATTTGTGCTGCCTTTTAAGCATTTTTAAATAGAAATATTATCTATCTCCTTAGTGCCCCAAATACCTTTAGAATATTCTCTGATAGTATTGTCACTGGAGAAAATACCAGAATGAGCAATATTAGTTATGGACATTTCCTGCCATTTTGATTTCTGTCTATATAGAGCATCTATCTTTTCTTGAGCTTTAACATAAGCATCAAAATCTTTAAGCACAAAGTATTCATCATTGAACATAAGCAGTGATTCGTGTATGTTTTTAAACTCAGAATGAGAAGGAGCTAAAGAGCCATCTACAAGCTGATTCAGCAGTTTATTTACTCTTATATCATTGTTGTATATATCCCAGGAAGAATAACCGCCGTATTTATGGTAGCTTAGAACTTCGCTTGCTTTAAGACCAAAGAGAATGATGTTATCTTCTCCTACAGCATCCTTTATTTCAATATTTGCTCCGTCTAATGTGGCTATGGTTATAGCTCCATTCATCATAAATTTCATGTTTCCTGTTCCTGAAGCTTCCTTTGAGGCTGTGGAAATTTGTTCGCTTACATCAGCACAAGGAATGATTTTTTCAGCTAAGGATACACTGTAATTTTCAAGAAACAGTACTTTTAGCTTTCCATTTATTTGAGGGTCACTATTTACTTTGCTGGCAACGCTGTTTATAAGCTTAATAATCTGTTTTGCTAAATGATAGCTTGGTGAAGCCTTAGCTCCAAAGAGAAAGGTTCTTGGAACTATATCCAGGTTAGGATTTTCCTTAAGCTGATTATATAAATGCATTATGTGAAGTACATTGAGCATTTGCCTTTTATAAGCATGAAGCCTTTTTACCTGTACATCAAATATAGAATTAGGATCTAGGCTTATGCCGTATTTGCTTTTAACCATGTTTGAAAATTGGATTTTATTTTGTCTTTTAATATCATAAACTTTGTCTTGGAAACCTTTGTTATTTTTATAGCTCTCCAATCTATTTAATTCTATAGGAGCTTTAATCCAATTAATGCCTATAGTTTCATTAATAAGTGAAGCTAGCTTTGGATTAGCTTTTAAAAGCCATCTTCTATGAGTTATACCGTTAGTTTTATTGTTAAATTTTTCCGGGTAAAAATCATAAAAGTTAGACAACTCCTGATGTTTTAATATTTCGGTGTGAAGCTTTGCTACTCCGTTTACAGAATGGCTGCCTACTATGGAAAGGTGAGCCATTTTAACTAAGCCGTCTTGAATTATAGACATACTGTTTATTTTACCGCCTTGATTTACGTATTTTCTAGATAATTCTTCACAAAATCTTCTATTTATTTCTTCAATAATCATATAAATTCTTGGCAGAAGTTCTCTAAACATATCTACAGGCCATTTTTCAAGTGCTTCTGCAAGTATGGTATGGTTAGTATAGGCCATACTATTAGTTGTTATATGCCAAGCTTCCTCCCAAGATAGAAGCTCTTCATCTAAGAGAATTCTCATAAGTTCAGCTACAGCTACAGAAGGATGGGTATCATTTATATGGATTGCATTATGCTTATGAAAGTCTTTTATTGAAAAGCCAGCTTTTTTATAGCTTCTTATTATGCTTTGAAGGCCTGCACTTACAAAGAAATACTGTTGTTTAAGTCTTAATAGTTTTCCTTCTCTGTTGCTGTCGTCAGGATATAGAACCTGGGAGATAGATTCTACAGAAGCTCTATAAGCTTGTGCTTTTACATAGTCTCCACGGCTGAAGGTTGAAAAGTCAAAGCCTTCATCTATAGGTTCAGCACTCCAAAGTCTTAAAGTATTTACGGTATTTTTATCATAGCCAACGATAGGAGTGTCGTAGGGAACTGCTTTTACAGCTTCATAATCGTGATGTATAAATGTAAGCCTTCCATTTTCGTAAGTAGAAGTTATTCTACCGCCAAACTTAACCTCCACAGCTTTATTTTCTTTTCTTATTTCCCATACATTTCCTTCTCTAAGCCAATTATCAGGTATTTCAACCTGATAGCCATCAACTATTTTTTGTTCAAAAAGGCCGTATTTGTATCTTATACCGCAGCCATGGCCAGGTATTCCAAGAGAAGCCATGGAATCTAAAAAACAGGCTGCAAGCCTTCCAAGACCTCCATTTCCAAGTCCTGCATCATTTTCTACCTCTTCAAGTTCATTTAAGTCTATTCCTAAATCTTTAAGCCCTTCAAAACATACATCTCTTATGCCAAGATTTAAAAGATTGCTGACAAGAAGCCTGCCTATCAAGAATTCCATAGAAAAATAGTAAACTTGTTTTTCTCCTCTTTCTTTATAATATTTGGTTGTATTTACCCAGTTTGAAGTTACATAGTCTCTTACAAGACCTCCAAGTGCAAAATATTTATGAAGCTTTGATGCATCTTTAATTTCTTCAGCAAAGGTGTTTAATAGTTTTCTTTTATAGTCTGATTTGAATTTTTCTTTATTTAACTTCAATTTACTACCTCCTTAAATGCAGTAGACAGCAAAGAATGCTGTCTACCATAGGATATCCGATAACAAAATGATTTTTACAAAAGAGAAGAATATAAGTTTTTATACTCTTGTGCAGATTTTCTCCAGCTATTATCCTCCATCATGGCATTTTTCACAAGGTTATTCCAAACCTCTTTATTTTTATAGAAGTTTAAAGCTCTTTTTATAGTATATAACATATCATCAGCGTTATAATTTGCAAAGGAAAAACCGTTACCATTATTAGTATATTCATTATATGAAAAAACTGTGTCTTTAAGGCCTCCTGTTTCTCTGACTAAAGGCAGACTTCCATATCTAAGAGCTAGAAGCTGACCTATGCCGCAAGGTTCAAATAAAGAAGGCATTAGGAAAATATCTGAAGAAGCATAAATTCTCTTAGCTAAAGTATTATTAAAAGTTATATTGGCAGACAATTTTTGAGGAGCTAATCCGGCATAGTATTTAATCATATCCTCATACTTTTTCTCGCCGGTACCTAAAACTACTAACTGAAGATTTAATTTCAGAAGCTCTTCCATAACATGAGCTACCAAATCAAGCCCCTTTTGTCCAGTAAGTCTTGTAACCATACCTATCATTGGTATATTTTCATCTACATTAAGTCCTAAGCTTTTTTGAAGCTCTAGCTTATTTTTAGTTTTTCCATATATATCAGTATAATCATAGTTAAAGTATAATTCTGCATCAGTTTTAGGATTAAAAATTTCTGTGTCTATACCATTTACTATTCCGATTAAATCGTTACTCCTTATTTGAAGAAGTCCGTGAAGTCCTTCACCATAAAAGGAAGTTTTAATTTCTTCTGCATAGGCTTTGCTTACAGTACTTATCTTGTGTGAAAAGTTTAAGCCGCCCTTCATAAAAGAAACTCCATCATAGTATTTTAGTTTATCATCTCTAAAGTAATCATTACTTAAATTTAATAAATCTCCTAAAATTTCTTTTGGGAAAATACCTTGGTATTTAAGATTGTGTATGGTAAAAATTGTTTTTATGTTATGAAATCTTGGACTATATTTAAAATGTTCATTCATAATAGGTGAAATCATTCCAGTATGCCAATCATTTAAATGAATGATATCGGGAGTGAAATCTATCATGTAATTTACTGCTTCTAAAACTGCCCTGCAGAAGTAAGAAAATCTTTCACCATCATCATAAAATCCGTAAGCTTCATCTCTGTTAAAATAGTACTCGTTGTCTATAAAGTAAAAGGGAATTCCGTCCTGCTCAAAGTACTGCAAGCCTCCGTATTGATTTCTCCAGCCAACAGGTACATTAAAGGTTGCAAGAGGAAGCATTTTTTTCTTATAGCTTTCATCTATAATAGAATACTTAGGTAGAATGACTCTTACGTCTAAGCCCAGTTTTCTAAGTGCCTTTGGAAGTGCATAGGCAACATCTCCAAGCCCCCCTGTTTTAATAAAAGGATGTGCCTCTGAAGCTACAAATAATATTTTCATAATTTATACCTCCATTCTACTTTATTATTCAAAAATGGCCTTTTTCTCAACAACCAGCGGAATATCTAAATCACCTTTAAGTTCTTTTCCTTCTTCTATTACAATGTTTTTATCTATTATAATATTTGTTAATTTTGCGCCGGCTTTAATGTGGCAGTTTTGCATAATAATGCAGTTTTTAATTTCTACCCCTTCGTCAATTTTAACTCTTCTGAAAATAATGCTGTTATCCACACTGCCTTTTATAATGCATCCATTGGCTATGAGGGAGTGCGACACCTTACAGTTCTCGGAGTACTTTGTAGGTGATTCATCTTGTGATTTAGTAAATATAGGCCCATTTGCAAAAAATAATTCTTTGTTTATATTTAAGTCTAGCAAGTCCATGTTTGATTTGTAGTAAGCATTTATAGAATTTATGCAGCTTAAATATCCTTTGAACTCGTAAGCATTAACATTAAATTCGCTAACGTTTTTATATATTACTTCCTCAATGCTGCTATAGTATCCAGTTTTAATACATTCTAAAATTAAATCCACAAATCTTTCTTTTTTCATAAGGAACATTTCCATAGAAAGATTGCCAGCACTGTTAATACCAATGTTTTTACCTACACTTAGAACTCTATTATTCTTATCTAAGTTTAAAACATCGCAGTTAATAAAGCTTTTTTTGCTGTCCTCAATATTTTTATAAATTACAGTTATATCTGCTCCAGAAGCTTCATGATATGAAGCTGCGGCTTTATAATCTATATTGCATACCATGTATGATGGAGAAAACAGCACATATTTTTCTTTGCTTTTATAGAAATACTCTAAGTTATTTTTCAGAGCATTAATTTCACTCATATAATAATTGGGATCGCCTAAATTGAATACGAATAATCCATTTATTTTTCTATCTAAGTCCCATGGTTTTCCTGAACCAATATGATCCATAAGAGATCTTGTTTTTCCATCTGTGAATATACCTATATTGGTTATTCCAGAGTTGACCATATTAGAGAGAACAAAATCTATAATTCTATACCTGCCCCCAAAAGGTATCGAAGCCAGTGGTCTGGTTTTTGTAAGTCTTCTTATTCTATCTTCATTTTCATTTAACATTAAAATTCCCATATAATCTTTTAGCATGATAATACCTCCGCAGTATAATTTAAACGCCTAAACGTCCATCAATAACTCTTCCTTCACTAATAACAGTTATACTTTCTGTATCACCAATTTCAGTAGAATCCTCAACAATAACATCGCTGCCAATGATTGCTTTTACAATAACCGCATTTTTTTTAATTTTGGTATTTGGCATTATTACGGAGTCGATTACTTTAGCACCCTTAGCTACATGTACTCCAGGAAAGAATACAGAGTTTTGTACTTCTCCAAATATTTCACAGCCTTCTGTTATTACACAGTTTTTAACTAAGGAGCTATCAGATATATATTGTGGAGGCATTATAGGGTTTACAGAATATATTTTCCAGCTGTTGTCATGTATATTAAGTTCATTGTTTTCGTCTAATAAGTCCATATTTGCCTGCCAAAGACTTTCAACAGTACCTACATCCTTCCAATAGCCTTTAAAAGGATAAGCAAACATTCTTTTGCCCGAATTAAGCATAGAAGGGATAACATTTTTGCCAAAATCATTGCTAGAATTTTCATCCATCTCATCCTTGATTAAAAATTGTCTTAATATATCCCAAGTAAAAATGTAAACCCCCATAGATGCAAGATTATTTTTTGGATTTTTTGGTTTTTCTTCAAATTCATAAATTTCATAATTATTTCTTGTATTCATAATCCCAAATCTGCTTGCTTCTTTAAGTGGAACCTGAATAACTGCTATTGTAGCATCTGCATTATTTTGTTTATGAAATTCAAGCATTTTTGAGTAATCCATCTTATATATGTGATCTCCTGAAAGTATTAATACGTAGTCAGGATTATAACGATCTATAAAATTTATGTTTTGATAAATGGCATTGGCAGTCCCTTTATACCAAACTCCTCCATTATCTTTCATATAAGGCGGAAGTATGCTTACTCCTCCATTATTTCTGTCTAAATCCCAGGGAGTACCTATGCCTATATGTGTGTTTAACTCAAAAGGCTGATATTGTGTTAAAACTCCAACGGTATCAATACCGGAATTTGAGCAGTTGCTAAGTGTAAAGTCAATTATTCTATATTTGCCGCCAAAGGGTACAGCAGGTTTAGCTATTCCTTTTGTTAGTATCCCTAATCTGCTGCCTTGTCCACCTGCTAGTATCATTGCTATCATTTCTTTTTTCTGCATCATTATAACCTCCTTCAAGTATGTTTTTCATTTTGTAATTATAATCCGGCTTAATAAAAATTGTTGATAATGGCGGAATTTTAATTTTTATATGAAATGGCTGATTATGCCAATTTTCAATCTCTGGATTTATAGTGCCTTCATTTAATACATTAGAGCCTCCAAAAAGTTCACTGTCACTGTTTAATACTTCTTTATAGTGTATAAACTTTGGAACCCCAATTTTATAATTATGATAGACAACAGGTGTAAAATTACAAATTATTATAATAAAATCATCTTTTTTCTTTGAAAGCCTCATAAAAGAAATTATGCTTTGTTCATAGTTTTGATGATCTATCCATTGAAATCCCTCATAGCTGTGGTCTACTTCCCATAAGGAGCTTTCTTTCTGATAAAATAAATTCAGTTCTCTAACATAGTTTTGCAGTGATTTATGCATTGGATAATCTAAAAGCAGCCAATCTAGAGATTGAGAATAATTCCATTCTATAAATTGTCCAAATTCACCACCCATGAACAGAAGCTTTTTACCAGGGTGAGCCATCATATATCCATAAAAAAGTCTTAAGCTTGCAAATTTTTTCCAGTAATCTCCAGGCATCTTATCTAATAAAGATTTTTTACCGTGTACAACCTCATCATGAGAAAGTGGAAGTATAAAGTTTTCCGAAAAAGCATACATGAGAGAAAAGGTTATTAAATTATGATGATATTTTCTATATATAGGATCCATCTCCATGTACCTAAGCATATCGTTCATCCAGCCCATATTCCACTTATAGTTAAATCCAACTCCTCCTAAATAGGGTGGATGAGTGATAAGAGGAAAGCTGCTGGAGTCTTCAGCTATCATAAGAACATTAGGGAAGTATTTATATACAGTGTTGTTTAACTTTTTTAGAAAATCTATGGCTTCCAGGTTTTCGATTCCACCGAATTTATTTCTAAGAGATATATTTTCCCTTTTTCCATAATTTAAGTAAAGCATATGAGCAACAGCATCAACTCTCAGGCCGTCTATGTGATATACATCAAACCAAAATAAAGCACTGTTTATGAGAAAATGTCTAACTTCTTTTTTTCCTAAATCAAAATTAGAGGTTCCCCAATCGTAATTTTCACCTAGGTCAGGATTTTCATATTCATAGAGTCTTGTTCCATCAAAATTGTATAATCCATGAGCATCTTTGCAAAAATGACCTGGAACCCAGTCTAAGATTACTCCTATACCATTTTCATGAAACTTATCAACAAAATACATAAAATCTTCCAAAGTTCCATATCTGCTTGTAAGTGAGAAATATCCTGTACTTTGATAGCCCCAGGAAGCATCAAGAGGATGCTCTGTAAGAGGAAGAAGTTCTATATGAGTGTATCCCATATACTTTACATACTCTAAAAGTTCTTGGGCTATCTCTTTATAATTCATAAATTCTCCATTCTTCATTTTCCAAGAAGCCAGATGAACCTCGTAAATATTCATAGGTTTATTGTAAGGAGGGGAAGAAGCTCTTTGTTCAAGCCAATGCTTGTCCTTCCATTTGTAGCCGTTTAAATTTACTATTTTAGAAGCCGTATTAGGTCTAAGCTCAGAATAAAAACCATAGGGATCAGCCTTTAGAAACTTTCTGCCATCAGAAGTTGTGATTTCATATTTATATATATCGCCGCACTTTAGACCTTCTATGAATAAAGTCCAAATACCTAGTTTTTTGTTATTTTTCATTATATGCTTAGTACCTATCCAATTATTAAAATCTCCAACAACTTTTACTTCCTTGGCCTCTGGAGCCCAAAGTGTAAATCTTACTCCTGAAACACCTTTTACAGAAGTTAAATGACTTCCGAAAATATGATAAGTTTTAAGTTGAGGTGCTTTTTTAAAATTAACTTTTATTCTCCGTTTGATTTTATAACTATTCATAAGTACCTTCCTTCATTTGAATAAAAAAAGCAGAACTCGAATTGTCCTGCGAGATTTAACTTTCAAACAACAAAATCTCCTGTTATGGATTTAACAATAAAATAATAAATTGTTAATCTATAGAAATATAGTACAGCTTTTGTTAATTAGCGTCAACAAAATATATTCCTAAAATATTTACAATTTTAAATATTTAAAATAATATTTTGTCGAAAGTTTAACAATATATATATTAAGCGAATAATAATATATAATAAGTAATACAAAGATGTAAAGGATGGTTGATTAATGAAACTATTATTGACGAATGATGACGGAATAAATGCAAAAGGAATATATGTTTTAGCAAAGAGATTAGAAAAAAGCCATGAGGTAATAATAGCAGCTCCTGATTCTCAAAGAAGCGCCAGTGGACATGCAATAACATTAACAAGACCTTTGGTTATAAAGAAGGTTAAGCTTGAGGGGCTAAATTGTAAAGCATACAGTATAGATGGAACTCCTGCTGATTGTGTGAGAATTGCATTGGATAAGTTAATAGATGAAAAAGTGGATATGGTTATATCAGGCATAAATAGAGGAACTAATTTAGGCACAGATGTACTTTATTCAGGTACAGTTTCAGCTGCTGTGGAGGCAGCTATATACAAAACTCCAGCTATAGCGGTATCTTCAGAATTTGACGAAGATAATGATAACTATGAAGTTGCAGCGGAAACCGTAATTAAGCTGCTTTTAAAAAATAGGGAAAATTTTATTAAAGATGACATGGTAATCAATATAAATGTACCTTTGCTTTCTTATAAAGAAATTAAAGGGATTAAGGTTGCCAGAATAGGAAGCAGAACCTATAATCATGCCTTTATAGAAAGCAGGGATGAGGAAGGAAATATACGTTATCAGATTGTAGGAACTGTGGAAGATTCTTTACAAGAAGATACTGACGTGCATTATTTTAAAGAAGGCTATATTACATTGACACCTCTTCATTATGATTTGACAAATTTTAAGATATTAAAGGAAGTGGAGGATTGGATTGGGTAAAAATTATTATAGACACAAAAATCAAAGAATAAAATGCTTAGGTGTTAGGTAATGATATACTTGATATAATAATTTTTATTATTTTTTATAATATAAAACTTTACATTTCATATCATCATTGGTAAAATATAATTAATATTAATTAATATTAAATATTAACAGGAGGGATAAATTATGAAAAAATATGTTTGTATAGTTTGCGGATACATATATGATCCAGAAATAGGAGATCCAGACAATGGTGTAAATCCAGGAACAGCCTGGGAAGATGTTCCTGAAGATTGGGTTTGTCCACTTTGCGGAGTAGGTAAAGATCAATTTGAAGAAGCTTAATAAGAATTTTTAAAGCAACTAAAAATAGGACACGGAAAACCCGTGTCCTATTTTCTTCTATACTTGTTTATATAATACTTTTTATTTCTTATAATATATTCTAGAATTTTAATAAGATAATCTATTTCGTCTAAACCATTGTATAAACCTAGACTCAGCCGTACCATACCTGGTCTTTGAGGTTTAGGAGATCGTATATAATTTTTAACTTCTTCATCAGATATGTTTAAAAGTTTTTGAACATAAGGCTGAGCACAAAAACAGCCGGTTCTGACAGCTATTCCTGCCTCATAGGATAATATTTCCGCTACCTCACTGTGATGAAGGTCTTTAATATTAAAAGGAATAATTCCTACTCTGCTTTTGTAATCTTCTGTGTTTCCATACAGCTCAATATCTTTAATATTTTTCAATCTGGATAAGGTGTATTGGGTTAATCTGTTCTCATACTGCTCTAAGTTTTTCATACCAATTTCATTTAAAGTTTTTACAGCAGCTACTAAAGCTACAACACCCATAACATTTGGAGTACCTGCTTCTTCTTTGCTTGGCGGTTCGTTCCAGCTTATATACTCGTGTGTTACTAAATCAACAGTTCCACCGCCTGTATAGTCCGGTTCACCTTCTTTAAAGGCTTCTTTTGGTCCAATAAGCACACCTATACCAAAGGGAGCATACATTTTATGACCAGAAAAAACTAAAAAATCTATATGCTCACTAGAAGTTTTAGGCTTCATATCAACAGCAACGTGTGGAACTAATTGTGCTCCGTCTACTAAAATTTTTGCGTTATATTTATGTGATAATTTTGCAACTTCATGTATAGGATTAATAATCCCTGTTACATTAGAGGCTCCAGATACAGTAACTAATTTAACACAACCGTTATATTTAATGAGCTTTTGTTCTAAGTCTTTAAGAGATATCTTTCCTGTTTTATCCAGTTCGATATAATCCAGATTATACTTTCCTCTCCATGGCAGATCGTTTGAATGATGCTCCATGTTGGTAGACAAAACGGTGCATTTATTGTCTTTATCGCAGAGCCTATATGCCAGCTTATTTATTCCTTCAGTAGCATTTTTTACATAAATAACAGTGTCGGATTCTAAATCTGCATTTACAAATTTTAAAATTATTTCTCTTGAATTTTCATATATATTAGAAGAAATATAGGATTTATAACCTTTTCCTCTATTTATTGAAGAATACCAAGGAGAAAATTTAATAATTTCTTCAAGCACTGATACAAAAGGAGGGGTTGTAGCTGCATTATCAAAATTAACATAAGGCACATAAGTACCATTTGCTACAGGAACTTGAGTGTCTATACCTACAATCAAATGTTTGTAAGGTGATTCATACATATCATAGTGCATTTTATTTCACCTGCTTTTATTTACTTTGTATTATTATATGAATTATAAATAATGTTGTGATTTTAAGAGATATACTGATATATAAGAGTTGAGAACTTATGGTAATTATTAATATATTTAAATAATTTTTACATATATTAAAAGAAAAAATATTTATGTATATAAACATAAATGGTATAATTATATTTATAATTGTATGCTGGGGTGTGTTAAATATGGATTTAATTAATAATAGATATAGAGTTTTAAAAAATATAAAACAAAATCGTCTTTTTTCCGCATACCTTGTGTCCGATGTGAAAAAAGGACATAAACCAGTACAATTGAATATTATCAATTCAGAATATATTGCTGAATCAAATATAAATCTTTTTTCAAAAGAGTTTATAACAATATCAACTATTGAAGATAAGCATATTCTCAAATTATATGATTTTGGAGTAATAGAGTTAATAGATAATAAAAAAATAGATAATAATGCTTTTTTCTATGTTAATGAATACATGGAAGTTAACTCAAATTTCATGCAGTTAGTTAAGAATATGAATGAGAACGAGATATTGGATTTGTTTGTAGAAGTATGTAAAACAGTGAATTACCTCCATTTAAGAGGCTTTGTCTATGGTGATATAAATATTAATAATTTTTATGTACAAGATGCAAGTTTTAAGTTTAAAGATTTGGCTACAGTAGAACTTGAAAAGCAGGACTTTCGTGCAGTTAAGGAGGGACATTTAGTATTTAAAGCACCTGAAATATTAGCAGGTGAGAAACCTTCCGTAGCATCTGATATTTATTCCTTAGGAATATTCTTGTATTTTATATGCAGAAAAAAAATATATGAAACTTTAAATATATCAAAACATGTTTCAAAATTTAGAAATTTAAAAGATTCTTATTCAGGATTTTCAGAAACTTATAGAGTTTTTCTAAATAAAATAGCTCCTGTTATACGAAAAATGACAGAAAATAACATAAATAAAAGATATAACAGTATATTCCATATAATAGAAGATATAAATAGAATTTTCAGTAAAAGCTATAAGGCTCATAGGCAGGAACAAATAGAAAAGCTTAATTTTAAAACTAAACTTATAGGAAGAGAATTTGAGATTAATAGCGTTATTAATGTATATAATTCTATGGTGAAATCAGGAGTTCAAGAAAAATTGATAACTGTCCATGGAGAATATGGTATAGGTAAGACAAAATTTTTGAAGGAGCTTGAAAGATTATTTCGTTTTAAAAATGTTAATGTATATTCAAGTTATGTTGCAGAAGAAGCTAATAATAAAAAAAGCTGCTATTTTTATGAAATAATAAGAAGGATAATTGGAGAGAGTGATAAAGAAACTCTAAAGAGATATAAATCAGATTTAAGCAGAATTATTCCTGAGCTTGGGAGTAATGAAAATATTGTTTCTATTGAAGCTTTTCTAGAGAGTAAGGAAAAAATACGTATATTAAACAATATAGTTGGTTTTATTAATGACTTTTTAAAGGGAAAACTAGCGGTATTTATTATAGATAATCTTCATAGGGTAAGTGATTTTTGCATAGAGCTATTAGAGCATATGTATTTAAGAAGTAAAAATATAATGTTTATATTTTCCTATTGCGATGGAGAATTTAAATATAACAAAAAATTAGTTGAATTTATTTCAAAAGTTCTGCACAAGCCTAATTCATTAGAAATTTATCTTCGCGGGCTTATTAAAGAAGATGCTGTTTTAATGATACAGGATATTTTAAGAACTCCAACGAAGCCAATAAGTTTTGGGGAAAGAGTATTTTCAAAAACCTATGGAAATCCATTATTTATAGAAGAAACTATGAAGAATCTGTTAGCAGAAAAGATTATTTATGTAGATGAAATTACTGGAAATTGGAATACTCAATATGATTATGATTACAGTAAACTACCCATTCCTTTAAATATGGAACAAGCTGTTCTTACACAAATTAACGGAATTGATAACACAAGTAATGATATTTTGAAAGTTTTATCTATATTTAATACAGGAGTTTCTGTAGAGATTATCGAAAATATTCTTAAAATAGATAAAGCGGCTTTAAATGAAAGTGTAGGTGATTTAGAATTAAAGGGCATAATTTGTAAAAAAATTGAAGATAGAGGTTTTGTGTATGATTTTTCAAATAGAATTTTAAAGCGGCTTATTAAGGAAAAACTAGATAAAGGTTACAAAAGGGCTGTTCATGAAATTGCAGCTTATGTTTTAGAAAGACAGTATGAAGAAGGAATAGACAATAAAGAAGAGCTTATATATCATCTGGAAAAATCGGGTCAAAAAGAAAAGGCTATTAAATATTGTCTTAAAAATGCAGATAATATGGAGGTTTTTAATAATAGGGAAGAGGCAATAAAAAATTTGAAGAAGGCTGTATCGTTAATTGAAGATGAAAAAGCTGATTCTAGAAAAATAGAATTTCTTTTTAGAATCGGACGTATTTATGAGGATTCGGGGAATATATCAAGTGCCATAGAATATTACAGCACTGCAGAGAAGTTAGCTTTAAGTGTTTTTAATTATAAATATGAAATAGCTGTTTTAAACAGGATGGCTAATATATATTTTAAAAAGAATGATTTAGAAAAGAGTTTAAACTTTATAAGAAAAATTGAAAAATTTTTAGATAAGCCAGAAATTCTAGAAAAATATATTGAAGAATATTTGGAATGTAAAGAAATACAAGCTAGAATATATTATTTTAAAGGTGATTATGATAAGGCAAGAGATTTATGTAAAAAAGGTATAAATTTATGTGGTGAGGAATACTGCAAATTAAAAGGATTGTTTTATAAAAATTTAGGAAATATCTATTTAGAAACATCTGATACTAAACAAGCTCTGGAATGTTATAAGGAAAGTAAGGCCTGTTTTGAGAAAATTAGTTTTTCTGAAGGTATTGCCATAGCTATTAATAATATAGCAGTAGTTTATGGGGATTTTTATCAGGATACTGAAACAGCTATAAGCTATCTTTTAAAAATGAAAGCAATTAGTGAAAAAAACCATATAATTGGTTATGAAGCAATGGCAGCAATGAATTTAGCATCTTTCTATTATTATGATTTAAATTATGAACTGGCTCTTCAATATGTGCTAGAGGCGGTAGAAATATCTAAAGATATAGAATATGAAAATAATGTGTTTCATTGCTATAATTTGTTATCTAATATTTATTTAAGATTAAGAAACTATAAAGAAGCATATAAATATTATTTATTAGCTGAAAAAGAGCTGGAAGAATACCCTGATCATGGAAAGTGTATAGGGGTATTTTATCAGATGGGAGCGGAATTGTTTTATACATTTGGGTGTACTCATAAAGCTGAAGATTTTATAAACAATGCACTTCAAATTTATAAAAATGATGAATCTGTCCCAAAATGGAATAGTGAAATTTTGCATCAATATATAAATATGTATAGTAAAAATTATGAAGATAGCATTCTAGAAAATATAGCCTCTATACAGGCTATAATGAACAATATTAAATCACCACTAAAGAAACTGGAGATTATTTGTGATACTTCAATGATCTTATATGAAAAAGGTTTTATAGAATCAGCTTTAATGTTTTTTAATAAATCATACAATATAAAACTAAGTTTTACGCCTATTATAATAGAAGTAAAGTTGATGTTTTTAAAGGGAGTATTGAGTAAAAGAAATAATAAATTTAAGTTTTTAACTTCAGCTTTTAATTTATCAAAGAACGAGAAGGATAAGGGATTATACTTTAAGGTTTGTAATGCATTGGGAGAATATTATTTTGAAAGGAAGGATTATTTTTATGCAGTTAATTATTATTTTGAGGCTGCAGAGGTTATAAAAAAACTTGTTACTCAACTTCCAGAAGAATACAGAATTAATTTTATAAATTCTCCACATATATTAAAGCCTTTTATTATGCTTACTAGCATGAAAAGAATTAATGATTATGGTAGAGCAGGGAATAATGCTGAGAAAACGTGCTTAGTAAATAATATGGATGAATTAAATGCACTGCTTCAATATGAGAACTTTAAAGACATACTTATAAATAAGCATTTTATTAAATCCGCAAAAAAAATATATAATTCCTATCTTCCTAAAGGGATAAGGACTGTTAATGATATAATTAAAAACCTTTATGCAGATCCAGTTAAAAATTTAGAGTTAATTTCAAAGTATCTTGCAATTGTTACTTTAGCCACAAAGAGTCTTATTATTACAGATAGTTATGATCAAAATTACTATACGATAGCTTCAAGCGACGGAAATAATCAAGTGCCTCAAAGTAAATATATATTTGAAAAGGTACGAGCTACAAGAAAGCCTTTGCTTATAACGGAGGAGTTAATTAAAAACAATTCAGAGTTTAATTATATTAACCAAGGAGCAAAAGCAGTTATTTGTATTCCAATAATAATGAATTCAGATGAGGCTGAAATATTAGTGAAGGAGGATAAAAGAAAAAGCAGGTTTAACAGTAATCCTATTAAAGGATATTTATATCTTGAATCAGAAAGAACATTAAATAACTTTAATAAAGAAGGATTGAATAAGTGCATAGAACTTAGCAGATTAGCAGGTGTTATTATTGAAAAGTACCAGCTTCAGATAAGTTCCTCTATCGATAAATTGACAGGAGCTCTTACAAGAAAGTCTTTAGAAGATGCTTTGGGTGAACATATAGATAGAGCAAACGAGTTTAATAGTTTATTTTCTATTATAATGTTGGATATGGATTTGTTTAAGCAGATTAATGACAGGTTTGGACATCAAGCAGGAGATGAAGCTCTTAGAAGGGTATGTTCTGTAATAAGAAACAATATTAGAAAAAATGATATATGCGGTAGATACGGAGGAGAGGAATTTATAATTATACTTCCTGAAACGGATTCAAAGGGAGCCTTTGTAACTGCTGAAAAGCTTAGAAAGAAAATAGAGGAAGCAAAGGTTCTTGGAGATAAGATACCTGTAACTGTAAGTATGGGAGTTGCATCATATCCAGAGCATGCTCAGTGGAAACAGGAACTTATAGAAAAAGCGGATCAAGCTCTTTATGTTTCTAAGGAATTAGGGAGAAATAAGTGTCAGCTGTGGAGCAGTGAGTTTTCTGCTAAAGCAAAAGGAACAGACAAGTTAACGGGTATTGTATCTGGTAATATGGTGCAAGATTCTAGAAATGTACTTGTTATGCTTGATATAATGGAGCTTATAAAAAAAGATATTAAGCTTCAAGATAAAATATTTAATTTTCTGGGAAGAGTTATTGAAATTACAGAATCTGAATATGGAATGTTCTTTTTAGTTCAGGATGGAGCTATAAAAGAGGGATATGCAAGAAAAATATTTGAGGAAGATTGGGTTGATATTAGAAACTATAATAGGGAAATAATTAAATCCGTTATTGATAAAAAACAAGGTGTTTATATGATAGATTGGGATGAAATACCGAGTTATGATTCTGTTACAGGAGCGCCAGATTGGAATTCTGTTGTAGTAATTCCGTTAATAAAAAGCGGAGAAGTAAAGTCTATTCTCTATCTTACTGTATCTATAAAAAAGAAGGAATTTAAGTTTGAAGATTATAATTTCATAAATACTTTATGTGGGCTAGGGGCTGCTATATTGTAGTTTTAATGACTTCAGAAGGCATGTTGTTTATGCCATCTGAAGTCATTAATATTTAGTTTAATTTGTTGTGATGGCTTTAGTAATTAATTTGTTACTGCTATATACGAAGTATAAAATTACCATTATTTAAATTGTTGACAAAAATATATAATCCTGATATTATTATCTACGCAGCAGTTACTTAGACAAGCAGCCACAAAAATTGCTTAAAATTAACAACAAAAATGTTGTTGACAAAGTAATTTAAAGCTGATAAACTATAAAAGCTGTCAGATGACAGCAAAAATAATTGGTCTTTGAAAATTAAACAGAGAATAATTAAGATAAACCAGCAATTCTTTTGAATTAAAAAATGAGCATAAAGATTCAAACTTTTAAATTGAGAGTTTGATCCTGGCTCAGGACGAACGCTGGCGGCGTGCCTAACACATGCAAGTCGAGCGGGGGACTTTTAGTCCCT
>NZ_JAMSKT010000004.1 GCF_023806125.1 Clostridium caldaquaticum | reverse complement strand
CTTGCCTATATTATTGACAGAGTTTGTACAGAATATACATTTTCATAAATTTTTGTGCCTTGAGCACAGCGAAAGGAATGATAGTTAATATGAGTAGAAAAAGCAGCCTAATTAATATTTTCATATCTATAATAGTAATAATAGGAATGTTATTTTTGATTTACAAAAGATTACCGGATTATTACAATGAAAAAAGTATAATTGAAAATCAAAAAGATACAGATAATATATTGAAATTAAATGAATTAGAACAAAGTTTTAATTCTAAGGAAAATAATCTATTTTCTGTAGCGTTTAAAGTTTCTACAGTAACAGAAAACAATATAAGTAAAATAAAATTTTATTTATTAGATGAAAATAAAACAATAATTTGTGAAAAAATATTAGATAGTCAAAATTTTACACATAATTCTATGGTAAAAATAGACTTTGAAAATCAAGAGGTATCTAAAAATAAGAAATATTATATATTAATTTGTCCCTATTTAAAAAATAATGAAGAAGAGATTAAATTAGCTTGTAGTGATAATGACATTTATAAGGATAGGGACTTGAAAGTAGATGGTGAAAATATTTATAGAGATTTAGTACTAAATATTTATTATAAGAGTAATAAGCTTCAAATAATAAAAAATTCAATAAATAATATGGAATTTCAACCAAATCTTAATGGATTATTGATTATACTATTATTTTTTATAGGCGTATTACTTATAATATTTTTAAATATTTTATAAATTTAAAAAAGGAGATTCAGATTAAAATGATAAAATTCAATATTCCACCTTTTACAGGAAAAGAATTAGAATATATTGAGGAGACAATTAAAAATAATAAGATTTGTGGAGATGGCATTTTTACAAAAAAGTGTAATAAATGGTTAGAAGATAAATTTAATGCACACAAAGCATTGTTAACGACTTCCTGCACTCACGCACTAGAAATGGCAGCAATATTATCAGATATTAAGGAAGGTGACGAAGTAATAATGCCTTCATATACATTTGTCTCAACTGCTGATGCTTTTGTTGGAAGAGGTGCAAAAATTATTTTTGTTGATATTAGACCAGATACTATGAATATAGATGAAAATTTAATTGAAGCAGCTATAACAGATAAGACAAAAGTAATAGTTCCAGTTCATTATGCAGGTGTAGCATGTGAAATGGATAAAATAAATGAAATAGCAAAAAAATACAATCTGATCGTAGTAGAAGATGCTGCACAAGGTGTTATGTCTGAATATAAAGGAAAAGCTTTAGGTACGCTGGGGGAATTTGGATGTTACAGTTTCCATGAAACCAAAAATTACAGTATGGGAGAAGGTGGAGCACTTTTAATTAAAGATGAAAAATATGTAGAAAGAGCTGAAATAATAAGAGAGAAAGGAACAAATAGAAGTAGATTTTTCAGAGGTCAAGTAGACAAATATACTTGGGTAGATTTTGGATCATCATATCTTCCAAGTGATATGAATGCTGCTTATTTGTGGGCTCAATTAGAGTTGGCTGATAAAATTAATGATGACAGGTTAAATTGTTGGAATAAATATTATGAAGGTTTACAAATATTAAGGGATAAAGGTTTTATTGAGCTTCCATATGTTCCTGATGAATGCAAACACAATGCTCATATGTTTTACATAAAGACAAAAGATTTGCAAGAAAGAACTGAATTAATTGCTTACTTAAAGGAAAACGGCATTAATGCTGTATTTCACTATATACCACTTCATAGTGCTCCATTTGGAGAGAAAGTAGGAAAATTTGTTGGTGAAGATAGATATACTACAAAAGAAAGTGAAAGATTATTGAGATTGCCGCTTTATTATGGTCTTTCTCAAGATAATGTTCAGTTTATAATAGATAAACTGAAAGAGTTTTATATATCACAAAATGTTACTAATCTTGTAGCTATTACTAAATAAAAATATTTTATAGCACATATATGGTAAATTTAAATCAAAGTAGAAAGATAATACTATAGTGATTTAACGATATATATGTGCTAAATACTTTTATTATAATAAAGGAGAGAGTTTATTGAAATTTTTTAATTATATAAAAAAAGATAAAAATAATTATTTGAATATTTTATTAGTTTTTGCAATTTTTTTTTGGCCTTTCTATAACTCATTTAAAGGAATTGATCTAGCGGATACAGGATACCATGTTTTTAATTTTTCTAATCTAATCTCCTATTCAGAAAAGGTTAGTTATTCTATATATTTAACTAATTTGCTCGGGTGGGCATGGTTAAAAGTTTTTGGTTTTTTAGGTATTTGGGGGCTTAATTTTTTTGAAGTTATAATAGAAATGATTTTAGTATTTTTATTATATAAAATGCTAAAAAGTTATTTAGGAAAAACCAATACATTAATAGGTTTATTTTTTTCTATTCTTGTTAGCAATACATACTTCAATATAATGAATTATCATCAGCTTACTATGTTATTTTATGCTTTTATAATATATTTTTTATTTTATGGATTAAAAGATGAATCGTATAAAAAACTTTTTATAAGTGGTATTATATTTGGAAGTTCAATTTTTGTAAGATTGCCGAATATAACAGCCATGTGTTTTGCATTTGGAGGTATACTATATTGGTATTGTATAGAAAAAAAAGACAATAAATTTATTTTTAAAACCTTAAGTGTTTTTTTGTTAGGAGCTCTAGTTTCAATTATTTTATTGATCTTATTAATAATTATAAGTGGCCAATTAAATAATTTATATAATTCTATATTTCGATTAAGTGGTATGGCTAGCAGTTCTGGAGGTTATAACATTAAGACACTTATAAAAAAATTTGTTCAAGGTAATATGAAAGCTGTAGTTTCAGGTGGATTAACATTACTTTGGACAATTGTATTAATTTTCAATCTAAACTATTTAAAAAGTGAAAATAAGGAAAGAGGAACGCAAATATTAAAATGGATTATATTTATGTTCTTGTCAATTATATCTGTTTATGGTTACTATATTTCTTACAAGTTAAATGAGGAAGTAGCTTATATACATCCATTTATTTCTTTTTCATTAGGAATACAGTATATTGTTAATTTTATATTTATGCTGTATTTATTAAAAGATAGAAAGGGCAGAGAATTATCATTAATTATATTTTTAGGGATAGTATTCTCAATACTAATGCCTATTGGTTCTAATGTTGGAATAAAACACTCTATTATGGGAATGTGGATTAATTACCCGGTATTAGTATATATAATTGCGAATTTTATAAAAGATGGTTATCTCGATATAAAATTTCATTTAAATAATAATATTTATAATACTATTGCTATGAACGACTCTATAAAAACTATACTAATTTTTTCTTCTATATTGTTTATAATAGTTTTGTGTAACTTTTCCTATAAAATTAATAACTTTGATGATTACAGAAGATACAACTTAAAATATAAAATAAATAGTGAAAAGTTAAAAGGATTAACTACAACTAAAAGAGAAGCTGATGCAGTTAATGGAGTTTTAAATGCCTTAGAACCATACAAACAGAATAATACGCTTATGGTATATGGAAATGCAGTTTTATTTTATTATTTAACTGATATGGTGTCATATTTAGATAAACCATGGGCAAATATAGACTCTTATACTACAGCTGATTTTATTAGAGATTTAAAGAATAAACCTGATATTGATAAAAAGTTACCAATAGTTTTAAAAGCAAAAACTAATACTTACAATGGGTTTAATGAAGAGAATTATTTAACTTTAATTAAAGAAATGAAAGATCAAGATCAGAATGTTAAAGGAAGAAACTTACAAGAGTTTTTAAAAAGACATAATTATGAAACCTTATATGAAAATGATTATTTTATTATATATATAACTAAACAATAATATAAAATTTGAAAATATAAAGAATTATACTTATTGTTAATAACTAAGTTTAAATGGAGGCATTATTGTGAGTGAAGAGGAAATGTATTACTCAATTGTTATTCCAATGTATAACAGTGGTGATTGGATACAAGAATTAACATCTAAGATAACAGATGTTCTAAAAATAACTAATAAAAAGTTTGAAATTATCTTGGTAAATGATTGTAGTCCTGATTTAACAACATGGGATAAAATTGTAGAAACTTGCAAAGTTAATAAAAATGTAAAAGGCATTAATTTAATGCGAAATACTGGACAATATAGAGCAACTATTGCAGGATTAGATAGAGCAATGGGGAAATATGTTGTTACAATGGATGATGACTTTCAGCATAAACCTGAAGAGTTAATTAAACTGATAAATGCCATTGAAAAAGACAATAAATATGATTGTGTTTTTGGAATATATGGTGAACGTAAGGATAGTTTTATAAGAAAAATAGGTTCAAAAGCTTTTAATAAGTTGAATGAAAAAATATATAAAAGACCAAAAGGAATAAAAATATCTAGTTTTAGAATAATGAAAAGAGATATTGCAAAAGCACTTGTAATGTATAAAACCACAAAACCACAAGTAGGACCGTTAATTTTAAAAATAACTAATAAGGTGGGTAATGTAATAGTTGAACATCAAGAACGGATTTATGGTAAAAGCGGGTATAAGTTATCAAAACTTATTAGTGAAACTATAATGTCAATTATTAATGTTTCTACTTTACCTTTGGATATAATGAGTTGGCTTGGATTTTTATCATCATTTTTTTCAGCAGTTGTTGGTGTAATTTATTTGATTTTATATTTATTAGGAAGGGCAAAAGTACCAGGATTCACTACTCTGATATTAAGTACTACATTTTTCTCAGGTTCGATTTTATTTAGTATAGGAATATTAGGTAAATACATTGGAAGAATTATTAATGAGTTAACTGGTTTACCAAACTATATAATTAAAGAAGAGATAGATGGAGATAAAAATTTAAAATAATACAGGAGGAACAATATGAAAAAAATACTAATTTTAGGGACAGGAAATGCACAAGTTGATATCATAGAATATTGTAAAGAGGCTGGTTTTGAGGTACACGCCTGCAGCTATACTACTGGAGGTTCAGGTGAAAAGCTGGTAGATAAGTTTGAACTAATAAATATAATAGATATAGATGGTGTAGAGAAATATGTAAAAGACAATAACATAGATTATGTTTATTCTGCAGGTTCCGATGTTGCTATGCCTACTGCATGTATAGTAAGTGAACGATTAGGATTACCTCATTTTGTAAGCTCTAAAACTGCATTATTATGTAATACAAAAAATGAATTAAGAAAATATTTAAAATTAGATTTTGAAGGAAACATAAAATTTCAGGAAATAACAAATATTAACGATGAAATACATCTAGAGTTTCCTTTAATTATGAAACCAGTTGATTCTCAGGGGCAAAGGGGAGTAACAAGAATAAACAGTCTTGATGAGTTTAAAGAAAAATTCGAGTCTTCAATGAAACATTCACGAGTAAAGAGATTGATCGTAGAAGAATACATTGAAGGCCCCGAAATATCAGTGAACTCTTATTCTATAAATAATGAGGTTGTTTTCTCATTAATATCAGATAGAATAGTATTTAGTGATTTACCAGGAGGAATAATACATAAACATTTGATTCCTACAAGTATAGAGAGTAAAGAAATAAAAAATAGCATAGAAGATTTAGTTAAAAGAGTGCTGGAAAAACTAGAAATTAAAAATGGTCCTGCATATTTTCAAATTAAAATGAAAAATGGTATTGAGCCTAAACTTATAGAAGTTACTCCAAGACTAGATGGATGCCATATGTGGAGATTAATAAAAAAGTATACAGGTAATAACTTATTAGATTGGACAATAAAGCATATTCAAGGAAATTTAAACTTTGTAGATTCTAAGGGGATAAAACCTTTGTATAAAGATAAGAAATTTGTGCTAGAATTCTTATGCGAAAAACCAGGACTAGCATTTAATAAAGAGAAATATGATGTAGGCAATTCTTCTTATTTAAAATGGTATTATGAGAATGGTGATATTGTAAAATCAATGAATGGATATATGGAGAAATGTGGATATATGATAAAAGAATGGGAAGGTAGATAAATTATGAAAGTTCTTGTAACTGGAGCAGCAGGTTTTGTAGGAAAATGGGTACTAAAAATTGCAAGTGAAGAAGGTTATGATGTAGTAGGATTAGATATTCAAGAGTTAGGAGATCATATTTACTTTGATAATAATTATTTTAAATATATTAAATCTTCTTGTCAAATTGATGATTTAGTTAAAATATTACCTGAATTTGAGGGCGTTGTCCATTTAGCTGCAATTAGACCTACAGGTGATTTTGGAATTAATGAATATATAAAAAATATAAAATTAGCCAGTGATGTTATTGAAGCTTGTAGATTGACATCTATTAACAATTTAGTATTAATATCATCAAGATCTGTTTATTCTAATAAGGACATACCTTGGAAAGAAGAAAAACTTAATATTCCACTAAACCTTTATGGGGAATCTAAACTTGCAGTTGATATGTTGGCTGAATTTTATAGTGAAAAGTATGGAATGAATATTAAATCTCTTAGATTAGCTCAAGTATTAGGAGTAGGAGAGAAATCAGGATATCTATTAAATACATTTATTAACAGAGCATTTAAGAAAGAAACTCTTAAGCTTTTCGGTAAAGGTAAAGGAGAAAGACAGTATATATATGTTAAAGATGTAGCATATGCAATACTAGCTGCTTTAGAACATAAAAATATTAAGGGCATATTTAATATTGGAATTGAAGAAACTATTAAAAATTCAGAATTAGGATTAATAATAAATAGAATTTTTGATAATGAAGGTAATTTAGAACAAGAAATAAATATGCCAGAAGACATAAATATTTATAAGATGGATATTACAAAGGCAAAAGATGTTTTAGAGTGGAAGCCGAGATTTACATTTGAAGAGGCATTAAAAGATATTAAAAAAATTATGGAAAACAAATAGAGGTTTTTATGAAACAAAATTCAATGTATAATAAAAAAAGATACTTATTATTGCATTTGTTAGTATTATATTATCCTGTAATAAGTATTGTAGCAAAATATGCATCTAAATACGATGTTTTAACATGGCAGTTTTTGTTGATTTATGGGTTGCAATTATTCTGTATAGGTGTTTACGCTATATTTTGGCAGATGGTTATTAAAGGAATGGATTTGTCTATAGCTTATTCTACTAGAGCGTTGGTTGTTATATACAATATGTTTTGGGCATATATTTTATTTGAAGAGAGAATAAGTTTTAAAAATATCATTGGGTCTATAATTATACTATTAGGGATTTGGGTGGTTACAAAAGATGATTAGTATTGGTCAACTTTATATTATGTTAGCAGTAATACTAACAGCCTTTTCACAAATATTGTTAAAAAAAAGTGCTAACAAAAAGTATACAAGTTTCTTGAGAGAGTATATAAATTTTAGAGTAATATTCTCTTATGGATTATTTTTTATTACAATGCTTTTAAATACTATTTCTTTAAAAACTATAGGATTAAAAGATATTCAAGTATATATGGCATTAAGTTATTTATTTGTTCTGATATTTAGTAGGATAATGTTAGGTGAAAAGATAACTAAAAGGAAATTGATTGGGAATATTATTATTGTATTCGGCATAATAGTATTTAATTTATAAGCATTACTAATGATTTAAAAAATTGGATTAAATTCAATGGTTCAAAGAATTCTTTTAAGAATTAAAACTTCAAAATAAAAATATCTATGGAACAAAAGATTAAAAAAATCCAGTAGAAGGCTTTACAGCTTACTCTACTGGATTTTTTTATGGAAATTTTTTGACGCTTACAACTTTAGTTAAAATTTATGGTTTTGCGCTTACTACCGATGTCCAATTGCCATATACTTTTGTTGTTCCAACCATTACATATGCTCTTGCCTTGTAATAATAAGTTGTTCCTGTGGTCAAGCCTGTATTAATATAAGATAAGTTAGAGGTTGACGTTAAATAGCTATAGTTTCCTGTGTTTGAAGTAGCCCTATATATTTCATAACCACTAGCTCCCGTTACCCCACTCCAAGTAAGTTTAATGCTTGTAGAACTATTACGAGTAGCTGCAAAATTTGCAGGTATTGCAGGAACAGGTTTAGCGTTTACCACAGGTGAAAAATTACCGTATACTTTTGTAGAACCTACAGTAGTATAAGCTCTAACTTTGTAGTAATAAGTAGTTCCAGTAGTTAGTCCAGTGTTAGTAAAACTTGTAGATGTTGTAGTTGATACTAATGAGTAAGTTCCTGAACTTGATGTTGATCTATAAACTTCATAACCGTTAGCGCCGCTTACTGCAGCCCAGCTGATATTTATACTGTTATATGAAGATGATTCTGCTTTTACTGATGTTGGAACAGGAACAGTAATTTCTGTAACTTTTAAAGAATACTTTTGTGTGGTGCTATAGCCTCTAAAAGGAAATACCAATATATAATATTTACCTGATTCAGTGGCATAAAAATCCATACATTCCCCAGTTGTATTCCAATTTTCTGAATATGCAACTATATCTCCGTTTGAATTAATCAAACAAAAGTCGTTATCATTAGGTAAATTTGAAAGTTCAACATGAATAGCTTTATTACTATTAATGTTTAAACTATAAAAATCCCAATCATTAGGAGCTGATATAAATGACTGATAAGTAGTTCCATAATTTATTGGATATGCTGTTGTCATTGTATCATTAGGTTCATATGGATCTCCCATTTCACCAGTTCCTGTAACTACAAGAGAATATTTCTGTGTTATATTATATTCTTCGTAATAAGAATATACCAATATGTAATACTTACCGGTTTGAGTGGCATTAAAATCTATGGACTCTGTTGTCGTACCCTCATTAACTGAAAAATCAACTATACTTCCGTTAGAATTATATAATAATAAGTCATAGTCTTCAGGCAAATTTGAAAGTTCAATATGCATAGTACCAGTATTTATAACATTCAAGCTATAAAAATCTAAATCATTAGATCCTGATATATAAGCCTCATAAGTTGAGCCAAAATTTACTGGATATGCTTCCATAACTGTATTGTTAGGTTCATAGCAATCTTGTATTAGCGTAGCTTTGAGAGTATATTTTTGTGTAGTACTATAGCCTTCAAAAGGAAGTACAAGTATATAATACACACCTGATTCAGTGGCATTAAAACTTATAGATTCATTTGTTGTATTCCAATTATATGAACCTGTTACCCAATTTCCGTTAGAATCAAATAATTCTAAGTCATAGTCGCAAGGCAAATTTGAAAGTTCAATAAAGGTTGTTCCAGTATTAGTAACATTTAACTTATAGTAATCAAAATCATTAGGTGTTGATATATATGACTGGTAATATGTTCCATAATCTATTGAATATGCTGTCTGCATTGTGTCGTTTGGCTCATATGGATCCTCTACTGGTGGTTCTGGATCACCTACACCAACAGAATCAAAAGCATTTTTTACAGCTGTGGCTTCAGCAGAATTTTCACCATATAAATCAACGGCAGATTGTATAAGATAATTTTTTGCATTAGCAAAGTCAGTATATTGACTCATATAATTTACTAAAGCTCTGTAATATATCCTTGCGGTCTTTTCCATACCAATACTTTGAGCAACAAGATATGCAGCTTTATTGGGAATACCTGAATTAGTATGAACCCCACCCCAGTCACCGTATTCATTGTCTGGTAAATACTCATAATCGCTCATATGATCAGGCTGATAATATAATGCAGGATTTGACAGACTTCTTAATGCATCTCCAGAAATATAAGGAGTATAGATATCATCACCTACAACCCAGTCAGCTGCATCAAATGTCCAGTTACCACCGTCAGCAACGTTATATTTGCTGTAGGTTTCAATAAGGACTCCAAATACATCTGCCATTGATTCATTTAAAGCACCTGATTGATTATGATAGTATAAATCTGCAGTATAGTCTATTACCCCATGAGTCATTTCATGACCAACAACATCTAAATCTCCGCTAAGATAAGTAAATAAATAACCGTCGCCATCACCATATACCATTTCATAGCCATCCCAGAAGGCGTTATTATAGTAATAACCATAGTGTGTAAAAGATTTAATATCCATACCACTGTTATCTAAGCTGTTTCTATTAAATAAATTTTTATAGAAGTCAACTACTTTATCCGCATAATGATGTGCACTAACAGAAGCTTTATGATCTTCAGTTCCAAAAAAATTAGTACTATTTGTAACTAAAGTTCCAGAGGTTGTGGAATTATCACAATCATAGGTAAGTATGCTGTTTGTTGATGAATTGGTTAAGTCCTTCATTTGATATTGAGCACTAGACTGGTATAAATTCAGAGACTTAGTATTTCCTTGAACATCAATACCTGAACCTGTAACTGAGCCATCATATCTTATATTATTTTCAGTTTTAATTACATTACCTGAATAAGTTTCAACATAAACATCATAATTTCCTATAGTAGGTTCCATATAGGAGATATTAACCTTATATACTTCATAATTTTTATTGTCTTTGCTTATTATAAGTTTCTCTGCTTTTGGAGTATTTCTTAAACTTTTATAAGTGTATTGCTTTTTTGCTATTTCCACAGCTTTGCTTTCAGAAATTTTATTGTTTCCAAGAGTGGTAATACTTTTATTTTTTTCCACCTTTCCATTAACACTTACTATAACTCCATTTTTGTCAAAATGAACATTTATTAAGCTGCCTTCTACCTTGTTTCCATTAATCATTTGCATAAATTTAACATAGGTATGGCCTAACTCATCTTTTTTTACCTCAACAGTCTTTAACTCATTTGTTACATTATCTATTCCAAATAACTTCTTGTTTTCATCTAAAAAATTGACAGCTGATTTCTCGCCAGGAGTTTGCTTGGCAGAAAGTTTTCCTGATAGAAATACTTGTCCATCTTTTTCGTACAATTTTAGCTTACCATTGCTTAAGTTATTTAGCTTTTGAATATTTTGTACCTTGGTTAGATCTTTTGGCTTTTGAGTAGTTTGTTTTTTGATTGAGTTCCTTAGTTCCTGAATATTTTCAATTTTGCTCAGGTCTTTTGAGTTTTGAATAGTTTGTCCATTAATTAAGTTTTTTAGTTCCTGAATATTTTTTACTTTGCTTAAGTTTTTTGTAGGATTTAATTCTTTCGCAGATGCAGGTATTGAGAAAGAACTAAATAATACTAAGCTTAAAAAAATAGAAATAAATTTTTTTTTCATAATCCCCCTCCTGTTTTAAGTGTATACTGCAGTATGTTTACAAAAAACAACTTCAATACAATATAACCAGAAATTCCTTAAAATGTCAATACAATTCATAAAGCAACTTTTTCGAGAATATTGTATAATAAATGTGTATTTATTTTATGGGAAAGGAAACTAAAATGGTTAAGAAATTATCTAAAATAACTATAATACTCTTAGCATTACTTTTGATAATCAATCAAAATGTACAAGCCTATTCCTTCTATAATAAAAATAATAAAACTGTAAATAAAATTTACAATAGTAATAATAAATTAATTACTAAAAATATAGAATCTCAGCTTAAAAAAGTTCCAAATGAACTAATAATAAAATACAAAAAAGGCACTACACAAATTAAAAAAGAAGCTTCACTAAAGAAAGTAAAAGGTCTTCAAAAAAAGCAGCAGTTAAATCTTGTAAACAGCGATGTTGTAAAGCTTCCAGATGGTACTGATTTGGATGCTGCTATGAAGGCTTTAAAAGAGAATTCAAATGTTGAATTTGTTCAGCCAAACTATATTTATTACCCTGCTGAGCTTACAAGTGATACAAGAAGTTCTGAGCAGTGGGGGCTTCAAAATACAGGACAGGTTATTAACGGACAGCAGGGCACAGCAGGTATTGATATTGATATAAAAAGTGCATGGAATATAACAAAGGGCAGCAGTCAGGTTATTGTTGGCATAATTGATTCAGGAATTGATATAAATCATCCTGAGCTTAAGGATAAGCTTTGGAAAAATCCTGGAGAGATTCCAGGTAATGGTGTAGATGATGATCATAATGGTTATGTTGATGATATAAATGGATGGAATTTCTATGGGGATAATAGCCAGATTTATAATGCTGAAGATGGAGACAGTCATGGAACTCATGTAGCAGGTATTATAGCTGCAGCTTTAAATGGTATAGGTGTTGCAGGTATTGCCCCTGATGTGAGTATTATGCCTTTAAAATTTATTGGACCTTATGGTGGTACTACAACAGATGCAATAGCTGCAATAGAGTATGCTAAGAAAAAAGGCGTTAAAATTCTTAATATGAGCTGGGGAAATGCAAGCTTCGATGCTGCACTGAAAGAGGCTATTGAAAATTCCGGCTGCCTTGTTGTTGCTGCGGCAGGGAATAACGGTGAAAATATTGATACAAGCCCTATATATCCTGCAGCTTTTAACAGCAGCAATATTTTATCTGTAGCAGCTTTAGACAATAAAGGAAGCTTAACGGATTTTTCAAATTATGGCTTAACAAATGTAGACGTTGCAGCTCCAGGACAGGATATATTAAGTACTGTTCCTAGAAAAACTTTGCTAGGTGCTGCAGTTGCAAGCAGCAACGGCATTTATAAAACTTTGCTTCAAGGCTTTGGAATGGAAAGTATAGCTTCAGGTGCTGAGAGAAAAGATTTAATGTCAAGAGTTTTAAGTTTCTTTGGAGTAAGTCAAAGTGATGCCATACTCCTCATTCAAGATGATGAAAGTAGTTATGGCTTTGAGAATATACTTTCTTATTATAAAAATCCTCTGCAGGAACTAGGATTTAATAATGTAACTGTATATAATATTGGTTATTTAAGAAACGGACCTGGCTTTTCAGCCTTAAGGAGTTATAAGCTTGTTATATGGGCTACGGGGGAGGCTGTTGGGTTAGCTGATGATAATAGTTATATTATAACTGAAACGGATCAGAGAAATATAAAAAGCTATCTTGATTGTGGCGGAATGTTTTATGTATCAGGAGAAAATATAGCATATAATTTATCAGATACTAGTTTTATAGAAAATTATCTCCATGCAAAACATTTAACAGATGAATATAACAGAAGATCTGTATCAGGCATGAGTGGAACTTTTTTTGAAGGTAAAAGCTATAATTTAAATACAGCTTATGAGGATATTGTAAAAGCAAGTGATTCTAGTGGACAAGTAGTTTTGGCTTATGATGAGGAGCAAAACTATAATAATGCTTATGAATATTTTTCAGGTACTTCTATGGCAGCGCCTTTTGCTTCAGGAGTAGCGGCACTTTTACTTAGCTATGGTGTGGATGATCCTCTTATTATAAAGCAGAAGATTATAGATACGAGCAAACCTCTTCAAAGCTTAAGCGGAAAAGTTGCCACTGGAGGAATGATAAATGCAGCAGGAGCTTTAGCTTCAGCTAAGAATGCAGGAAAAAGCAATTTATTTCAGAGGCTTTGGGGAGCTAATAGATATGAAACTGCCGTTTCTATTTCAAAGTATGGCTGGAAGGGAGCCAGCAACGCAGTTTTAACTACAGGTGCTGACTTTCCTGATGCTCTTAGTGCTGCTCCTCTTGCTAGAAAATATAATGCACCTATACTTTTAACGGAAAGACAAAGCTTAACTCCTTCTGTTGAAGCAGAGCTTGATAGGCTTGGAGTTAAAAATGTGTTTATTATAGGAGGAGAAGGAGTAGTTTCTAAAGCTGTAGAAGATAGGCTTAGACTAAAGAACATAACATTCACAAGGCTTGGCGGTGTAAACCGCTATGAAACCTCCTTGGCTATAGCAAATTATCTGGGAGGCAGCAGTGAGATTGTTGTTGCCACAGGCAGAGATTTTCCAGATGCGCTTTCTATAGCATCTTATGCAGCTTTTAAAAATGTTCCAATACTTTTAACTGAAACAAATAGTCTTTACAGCGGTATTTCAGACTATATTAGAAAATATGGTGTTAATAAGGCATATGTAATTGGAGGTTATGGAGTAGTATCAGACTTTGTGCTTAACAGCCTGCCAAATGGTGAGAGAATAGCAGGAAACAATAGATATGAAACAAATACTGCTGTGTTAAATAAGTTCAGTGGAGAATTTGATATAACAACTATGTATTTTGCAACGGGACAGGACTTTCCAGATGCTTTGGCAGGTTCAGTGCTTGCTGCAGCTACTAAGTCTCCAATTGTGCTGCTTGGAAAAACTGGTGCAAGTGCAGCTACAAGCAGTTATATAAAGGGAAACCTAAGCAGAATACAAAATAAGCAGGTGCTTGGAGGAGAAGGGGCGGTTTCAAGCAGTGTTATGAATAGTCTGCTTCAATAGTATGATAAAAGGCAGTTCAAAGCTATGAACTGCCTTTTATTAACACCAATATATTTTTTGCTAAGTTTATATTAAAGTATATAGATGCCTTTCTTTTTTAAGTTATTAATTTACAGCAGAAAGCTGCTTGCATCTATTCTTAATATCAGTTAAGTTTAACTCCTTTGTTTAAATTTTCTTTTATTTTTTCAGCTACTGTTTCACCGAATTTATAAGCCTCTAAAAGCTCTTTTTCGCTAGGTTTAAAGTTAATTTTAAGTCCTGGAGTTATAAGTTTCATCCTTAAAGCTTTAAGTCTTGATTCAATATTTGGTACAGCCTCTCCGCTCCAGCCAAAGGAACCAAAGGCTGCAGCTATTTTCCCGCCGTGAACTAACGGGTTCATTGTGATTAATAATTCCATTATTGGTTTTAGAGCATCACCGTTTATAGTTGGGGAACCGAAGAGCACTGCATCTGCCCAATAAATTTTGTTTAGGATATCTTCTTGTTTATGGTATATAACGTTGAATAAATCAACAATAGCATCATCAATTCTTGACTTTATTCCCTCGGCAATTTTATTTGCCATATCTTCAGTAAACCCGTAGGCTGATACATATGGTATAACAACCCTTGTTTTCCCGTCAGATGGAGCTGTCTCTGTGCTCCATTTTCTGTAAGTTTCTTTATAAAACTCTATATTTCCTCTAAGTATTGGACCGTGGCCTGTGCATATAGTATCGATTTCTAAGTATTTAATTTTATCAAGAGCTTTAAGAACATAAGGTTTAAAAGGTCCCATTATGCAGTCATAATAGTATTTTAAGGAATCCATGTATTCATTTTCTTTTTCTTTTGGAATTAAATCTCTAAACATTTCATCAAAGCAGTAATGGCTTCCAAAAGAGTCGCAGGTCATAAGCACATGGTCTTCTTCTACATAAGTGTAAATTGAATCTGGCCAATGCAAAAATGGTGCTTCAATAAATCTTAAAGTTTTATTTCCAAGGCTTAATGTATCGCCTTGCTTTACTATTATTTCTTCAAAAGGTCTGTTTGTTATTTGCTTTAAAAAGCGTATGGCAGCAGCTGAACCAACTATTTTTGCGTTTTTTGCATAGTCTAAAAGTTTTGCTACAGAACCAGCGTGGTCAGGCTCTGTATGTTCTATTATAATGTAGGCTATTTCATCAAAGTTTATGTTTAAGGATTTCAGTCTTTCAAGATATTGTTCAAAAGTTTTTTCTTTAACAGTTTCAAATAGGGCTGTTTTTTCGCTTCCTTTAACTACATAGGAGTTGTAAGTTGTTCCATAAGGAGTGTACATTATTACGTCAAAAATTCTAAGGTTAGGGTCTAGTGAACCTACCCAGTAAATGTCTTTCTTTACTTCTAAAGCTCTCATCATTTAAAATCACCCTTCATTAATGTTTATGTACAAATTATCAGTTGATAATATTTATCCGTTAAGTTTGAATTAATTATAATATATTGTTAAAAATAAATCAATAATAAATGCTAATTATATCTATATTATTACTAAAATTTAATATTCTATTAAAAAAATAAGTGCATATTTTTTACATTGTCTGCAAAAAATAAATTGTGATTAACGGAAGGGAAGTGATATAGATGAATAGCAAGGAATATATGAAAAAAGTATATAGAAGGTTTTCAGATTTTGTCTCAATAGCATCAGCAAGAGAGCTTGAATTTTTCGTTTTAGATTCAAAATTCACTTCAAGTTTTAATTACAGAATGAAGAAAATGTTAGAGGAAATAAAAGCAGAAAAAAATGATGATATAGAATTCAGTATAATGTTTAATACAAGCGGTGAAATTGTCTTAATAGATGCTAATATTCTGGGAAAGTACATAGGAAATAATTATAACATATCTATAGAAGAGTACTATAAGAATGCTTCACTGAATAAAATAATTAAAGATGTCATTAATGGCAGTGAGAAATCACAAAAAGACTTTGTAATCATTTCTTACAGTATTTTGTATCATACTTTAGATACCATTTACAGTGAAATTAAGTGTAAAAAAGACACTGTGGATAAGTATAAAAAAGATTATCTGCTGACAGACTATGAGGGTGGTGATATTGGAGCAGTGATTGCCAGCATATTAATTTTAGAAGACATATGCAGGTACATAGGTATTAGAGAAAATTTAGTTTTACAAGCAATTAATGATGTTGTTTATAGAAAAAATATATAGTCAATTTTATAACGTTTTCGACACAAAGCAGAACAAATTGTGTAAAATATGTAATATTATAGAATTAAGTACTGTAAGAAATGTTAATAATGGGTTTTGCGTGTCATAATAAAGGGATAATATATTATAAATGGCTATCAGATTACGACAATGTTTTTTTGTGTATAATGTTAATATTGTGATAAAGAGATTTATGGGGGGTGGAGAACTGTTCTAGTGAGCCTATTGTGTATATTGATAAAACAATCCACAAATGTTAATAATTATTGTGATAATTGTGGACAACTTAAACGCAGAGCTCAGAACAGAATTTTATGATGATAGTAGAAAGCATGATTAGAAATGAATTAAGTGACGGAATGAAACGTAATTATTTTTATAGGCTTACAAAGGATAAAATTTCACTTTCAATAGGTGCAGATGAAATGGAAGTACAGTCTTATGGAATTGAAATTGAAAGACAGGATGTAGTAAATGGTTCAATAGTTAATATTGAGAGAGAAGCTGTTAAGAGCATAAGTCCTCATAGACATAAGGTACATAATCTTCTTAAGATGTTGTGCGACAGCTGTGTTTCACCAGTACATCTGATTGATATTCTCGGGGAATATATAGATGAGTATATTGTGGATTTTGATGAAGCTTTAAAAGAAATATCAGCGTATTAAAAGAGGAGTTGATTCCTCTTTTTTTAGTTTAAAGAAAATTAAAGTTTTAGGGTAAACCTTAAGATTTAACAGCGAAAGCAACTTTATTGCTTTTTTTATATTCTTTAAAGTGATTTAGTGATAAAATAAATATAGTATTACTTTAAATTTTGACTCTTAGCTGGTTAAGTGATTAAAAATAAATCTTATATAAACCATTAGAGGAGGAAGTAAAATGATTATCGGGGTTGGTGTGGATATAGTTGAAATTAGGAGGATAAAAGAGGCTCTTGACAGGACAGAGAATTTTGTGGAGAAACTCTTTTCCAAGGAGGAAATTGAGTATTTAAAAAGCAGGGGGTTAAGGCCGGAGTATGTGGCGGGGAGGTTTGCTGCTAAGGAGGCTATTGCTAAGGCTTTAGGAACAGGTTTCAGGGGATTTAATATTAAAGATATTGTAATAGATAGGACTGCTCTTGGGAAACCTATTGTTGTGTTTAAAGGTAAAGCGAAGCTTATTGCTCAAAAGTATGGAGATTATAAAGTGCACTTAAGCATATCTCATGGTGAAGATAATGCTATTGCTTATGCACTTCTTGAAAGCGGTGAAGGTTTGGGAGACAGAGAGTGTGATAATCTTTCTGTGCAATATAGGAATGCAGGAGAGGATGACAGTGAAAATAGCAGCAAGCTCAATAATGAGAGAGATTGATAAATACTGTATAGAAACTTTGAAAATTCCTGGTATAGTGCTAATGGAAAATGCAGCACTTAAGATTATAAAAAATATAGATCTTAAAAATTGTAAATCTTTTTCTATTATATGCGGCAGCGGCAATAATGGAGGTGATGGCTTTGCAGTTGCAAGGCATCTTTTTGTACTGGGGAAAAAGGTTGATGTGTTTTTAGTTGGCAGTGAGGACAATATGAGCACGGACTGCAAAGTAAATTATACAGCTTTAAAAAATTTAGGGGTTGCAATAAATAAGGTCAGTAATGTTGAGGATTTAAGCGAATTAAGAGAGGCCGTTTTAAGATGTGAAATAACTATAGATGCTATATTTGGAACAGGACTTAAAAGAAATATTGAGGGTATATATGACTTAGTTATATCTGTAATGAATGAGAATAGTAAATTTATACTGTCTATAGATGTACCTTCAGGTTTCAACAGTGATACAGGAAAAGTTTTAGGAAATTGTATAAAAGCTCATAAAACAGTAACCTTTCAGCTTTATAAAAGAGGTTTTCTAAACTATGGAAGCGATAGGTATACAGGGGAAGTTGCAGTTGAAGCTATTGGAATACCAGAATTTGCAGTAGATAAATTTCATGATAATGAATTTATTGTTGAAAAATATATGTTAAAAGAGAAGATTAAGGTGAGAGATAAATATTCTCATAAGGGTGATTTTGGCAAAATTTTAATAGCTGCTGGTTCAAGAGGCTTTACTGGAGCAGCATATATTGCAGCGGAAGCAGCAGTAAAAAGTGGTGCGGGCCTTGTTACTTTAGCCTGCAGTAGGGATATTCAGGATGTGTTAAGTTCTAAGTTAGTTGAAGCTATGACTGTAAATTATGAAGATAAGGACAGGTTGAAGGATATAATAACAAAGTGTGATTGTATTGCAGTTGGGCCAGGACTTGGTAATAATGAAGACACCTTTCATTTGCTTCAATTCATTTTAGAAAATGCTGCTTGTCCTGTAGTAATTGATGCTGATGGAATAAATGTACTTAAGGATAAGCTTTTTGTTTTAAAAAATAGAAAACATAAAATTATTATAACTCCACATCCGGGAGAAATGTCCAGAATAACTGGGTTTACTGCAGGGGATATTAATGAAAACAGAATAGAGATTGCTAAAAATTTTGCTAAAGAGCATGGAATTATAGTGCTGCTAAAAGGTTATAATACGGTGATTACAGATGGAGAGAAGGTTTTTATTAATCCAACGGGCAATAGTTCTATGGCTTCAGGGGGAATGGGTGATTGTTTAACAGGAATAATAACTTCTTTTATAGCTCAAGGTTATAAAGAACTGGAAGCTGTATATATGGCTGCTTTTGTTCATGGTTATGCTGGTGAAATGCTTTCAGAGAATTTGTTTTGTGTAAGCGCCAGCAGTATAATTGAAAGTTTATCCGAAATTATAAAAGAACTGCAGAGATAAAAGAATATTAGTAAGACAAGCAGAATAGTATTAGTAATAGAATTAGTAATAGAATTAATAGTAAGGGAGCATGACATGAGAAGGAAGTTACTAATACTATTTTCTGTAATATTTGTTTTTACTATTATAGTTATATTTTATGGCTGCGGAAAATCTAAAAAAGATCCTAACGAAGTTACAAATTATTTAAAGGATTTAAAAACTTATAGTACAGATTTTATTATAGAAATTAAAAATGATAAACAAGTGATAACATATGAGGGAAAGCATTATTACAGCAAGGCTTTAGGGCATAGAATGGAACTTGGACAAGACAGGGTCTTTATATACAAAGGGGATAAGATATATGCCCATGATGTTAAAAATAATGTCAGGTATACTGTGGACAAGAAGTTTGATAGTGGTTTTCTGCTTAGTTTTGTGGAAGAATATATAAATCTTTTGTATACAAACGAAGAGATAAAATATGAATTTAAGGAAAATGAAATGAAGAAATATCAGCTTATACACCTATTGATTCCAGGGTTAAACAAAGATACGGAAAAGGCTGTTATGTATGTAGAACTTACAAGCAATCTGCCAGAAAAGGTAATAATATATGACGAAAAAGACAATGAAAAAGTTAAAATAACTTATAAAAATTTTCAACCCAATCCTGAATTAAAACAGGAATTATTTAAAGTGGAATAAGTGGACATACATGGAGGGATAAGATTTGTTTAAACACTTAAGACCAGTATGGGCAGAGGTAGATCTGGATAGATTAGCTCATAATATGAGAGAGATAAGAAGGATTGCAAGAAGCAGGGAAATTATAGCTGTAATTAAAGCTGACGGTTATGGTCATGGAGCTTTGGATATTGCTCCAACTCTGCTTGAAAATGGAGCAACAAGATTAGCTGTTGCAGTCTTAAATGAAGCTGTAGAACTTAAAAGAGGTGGAATTATGGCACCTGTGATGGTGCTTGGATTTACACCTCCAAGCTTAATAGACATGCTTCTAAGATACGACATTGAACAGACAGTTTATTCCTTTGAGCTGGCTAAGGAAATATCAGATTTAGCAAGAAAAAAACATAAGACAGCTAAAATTCATATAGCTTTGGATACAGGCATGGGCAGAATTGGTTTTTTACCAGATGAGAAAAGCTTGGAAGAGGTATATAAAATTAGCAAATTGCCTAACATAATTATAGAAGGTTTATATTCACATTTTTCTACTGCAGATGAAAAGGATAAATCCTATGCTGAAATTCAGCTTAATAAATATAATGATTTTTATGATAAATTAGTAAAGCTGGGTGTGAATATAAAAATAAGACATATTGCAAATAGTGCGGCAATAATTGATATGCCGGAAACTCATTTTGAAGCAGTCAGGCCGGGAATTATACAATATGGTTATTATCCATCTCAGGAAGTCTTTAAAGATAAAATAGATTTAAAACCTGTAATGTCTTTAAAAACAAATATTGTTCACATAAAAAACCTTCCAGCTGGGGAATATATAAGCTATGGAAGGAAATTTCAAACATCCAGGGAAAGTATAATAGCTACTCTTCCAGTAGGCTATGCAGATGGTTATACAAGGCTTCTTTTTGAGAAAGCAAAGGTAATTGTAAAAGGAAGCTTTGTACCAGTTGTTGGTCGAATTTGTATGGATCAGTGTATGGTAGATATTACCGATATAAAGGATGTAAAGCTTGGTGATGAAGTTATACTGATGGGAGAACAAGGCGATTTAAAATTTACTGCAGAGGATATAGGCAATCTTCTTGGTACAATAAATTATGAGGTTACCTGTATGATTAGCAAAAGAGTTCCTAGAGTTTATATAAAAAATGGGGAAGTTGTAAAAATAAGAAATTATGTTTGGTAAAATAAGGAATTATAAATTATTTTTTGACATATTGACAGTTTGTAGAGTATAATTGTATCATATATATTTGCGCACTTTTTTAGATATAAATTCTACTTGTGAATGCAAATAGATTATACAGTATGCTACTTTCAGATAAGTACCTAGTATACGAAGTTTTAGGAGGCGTTGTTTCTCATGGCAGGTTCAAAAAAACTCGTAGTTAACCTCACAGAGTCATTATTCAATGAATTTAATAAAGCTCTTGAAGAAGATTGTAAAAAAAGAAGTGAATTTATTCGAGAAGCTATAATATTATATATTGAGGAGAAAAAAAGACTTAACCTAATGGATCAGATGAGAAAGGGATATATGGATATGGCTCAGCTGAATCTTGAAATAGCAGAAATGGGCTTTGCAAATGATATAGATGAGTTAAAAAAGTATGAAGCGAAGCTTTCGGAGAGTGATTTTCCTAATGACAACAGTAGTGAAAAGAGGAGATATATTTTATGCTGATTTAAGCCCAGTAGTAGGCTCAGAACAAGGGGGAATAAGACCGGTTATCATTATACAAAATGATGTGGGGAATAAATACAGTCCTACGGTAATTGTAGCTGCAATTACATCACAGATAAACAAAGCGAAACTTCCAACTCATGTTGAAATCTCCTCAGAGGAATATGGATTAAATAAAGATTCAGTAGTTTTGCTTGAACAAATTAGAACACTCGACAAAAAAAGACTAAAGGAAAAAATAGGTCATATGACTGAAGGGGACATGAAAAAAGTGGATGAAGCACTTTCTATAAGTGTTGGGTTGTAATGGGGGCTTTTAAAGGCCCCTTTTTAGGTTTAGAAAAAATGTTTTCAAGGGGGAATCATATGAAAAAGTTCAAAGAATATTTATTGATTACAATGGGTTTTTTGCTTGTAGCACTTTCGCTGGAGCTTTTTCTTGTTCCAAATAAAATAGCTGCAGGCGGAGTATCCGGTATAGCTATAATAATAAACAGTATTTTTCCAGTGTTTGATGTTGGATTTTTGATGCTGGGCATGAATATTATTTTGTTTATAATTGGATTTTTAGTTATTGGAAATAAGTTTGGAGCTAAAAGCATATATGCAAGTTTGGGTTTATCAGGTGCTATATGGATAATGGATAGATTTGAACTGTATAATAGAGTGCTTACAAAAGATTTGCTGCTTGCTTCTGTATTTGGTACCCTTCTTTCTGGTATAGGAATGGCTATGGTTTTTAATCAGAATGCTTCTACCGGCGGTACGGATATACTCGCTAAAATATTAAATAAATTTTTTCATCTTGATATAGGAAAATCCCTGCTTGCAGTTGATTTTGTAGTTACTTTGTTTGCAGGAGTGAGCTTTGGTGCGGATATAGCTATGTATGCACTTCTAGCAGTTATAGTAAATGGTTTTGTAATAGATAATGTAATAGAAGGTTTAAATTCCTGTAAAGAAGTTATGATTATAAGCAGCAAGTTAGAGGAAATTGGAAATTACATAATAAAGGAATTAGACAGGGGATATACAATTTTTCATGGAAAAGGCGGTTTCACCGGAAAAAATACAAAAATATTGTATACTGTGCTTTATAGAAGGCAGTTTATTAAGCTTAAAAAATTTATAAAAGAAATAGATAGTAAAGCTTTCATTACTATAAGTGAGTCTCATGAGGTGCTGGGAGAAGGTTTTAAAGATATAGTAGGAGATGAGTAACAGGATGCCAGGCATTTGTTAAGTGCCTGGCATTTGTTCATAGTTTTTTTATTAAATTAAATTTCATATTAAGTACAAGCTGTGTTATAATGTTAGTGTGGATGGTGTATTTTTGTGTATAAATATAGATAAATAAGGAGATGCAGCAATGATTGAGTTTAAAAATGTAAGTAAAGTTTACGACAATAATGTTACTGCTCTTAAAGACGTTAACATAAGAATTGAAAGAGGAGAATTTGTGTTTTTAGTAGGACCAAGCGGAGCTGGTAAGTCTACTTTTATTAAAATGCTTTTAAAAGAAGTGGATCCTACTACAGGTTCAATAATTTTAAATGATAATTTGGATATAACTAATCTAAAAAGAAAACAAATTCCTTTTTATAGAAGAAAGATAGGAGTAGTTTTTCAGGATTTTAGGCTGATTCCTACTTTAAATGTTTATGAAAATGTAGCTTTTGCCATGAGGGTTGTTGAAGCTCCTGAAAAAGAAATAAGAAAAAGAGTTCCTATGATGCTTTCACTTGTAGGATTATCAAATAAGTATAAGTCGCTTCCAAGCGAGCTTTCAGGAGGAGAACAGCAAAGAGTTTCTCTTGCCAGGGCAATAGTTAATAATCCGTCCTTATTAATTGCAGATGAGCCTACTGGAAACCTTGACCCCGATACAGCTTTAGGAATTATGGATATACTAAACGACATTAATCGTGCAGGAACTACTATAGTAATGGCTACTCATGCTAAGGACATAGTTGATGCTATGAAAAAGAGAGTTATTGCTATTGAAAAGGGAACTATAGCAAGAGATGAGCTGAGAGGTGGATACGGATATGAAGATTAATACTTTTAAGCATTTTATAGCAGATGCATTAAAGAACTTGAAAAGAAATCAAACCATGAGTACAGCTTCTGCAGCTACTGTTGCAGCAACTTTATTTATTCTTGGTTTGTTTATGCTTACTATATTGAATATTAGGCTGGCTATGAAGGATGTTGAATCACAGGTAGAAATAAAAGTATTCTTAAAAGAGGATATTAAGATTGATGAACAAAAGGATTTGGAAAGCACTATAAAAGGTACAGCTGGAGTTGTAGAAGTTAAATTCGAAAGCCAAACGGAAGCTTTAGAAAACTTAAAGAATAGACTAGGTGAACAATATAAGTCCCTTTTAGAAGGACTGGACAAGGAAAATCCTATGCCAAGCTCTTATATTATTAAGGTGGATAAGCCGGAAAGTGTATCAAAGGTTGTTGATACTATAAAGGATAAGCCTGGTATAGAAGTAATAAAAGATGGTAAAGAAGTTGTTCAAAAGATAATTGCTATAACTAGTGCTGTAAGATGGGTAGGTATTGTTATATTTGTAATTTTAATTGGAGTTTCATTGTTTTTGATTGGTAACACGATAAAGCTTACTGTATATGCTAGAAGAAGAGAAATAGGAATAATGAAGTATATAGGAGCTACTGACTGGTTTATAAGATGGCCGTTTATTTTAGAAGGTATGTTTATTGGTATTCTAGGGGCTTTAGCATCTTCTGTGCTGCTTTACTATGGATACAGATATATTTTTGTTAAAATGTCTACTCAGCTTATGATGGTACAATTTATTGAACCTAACTATGTTTTTAATACTATGCTGGGTGAATTTGTGCTAGGCGGGGTGGTTATAGGCATACTTGGAAGTATAATGGCTATCAGGAAATTCTTAGCAGTTTAAATATATTATTTACTGTGGTTTGGGGGGATACACATGAGAAAGGGCATAAGCCTTATTATAGCTCTTGCATTAACTTTTGTTTCTTTAGTTAATGTAAAAGCTGATGAATTAACTGATGCACAAAAACAATTAAATAACATTCAAAATTCTATAGAGGATAAAAAAGATGAATTAGAGGACATTAATAAGCAAAAGGAAACTGTGCAGAAGTCTCTTGAAGAACTTGATAAAAAGATGGAGGAGTCAGAAAAAGTTCTAAACAGCCTAAATAGTAAGATAAATGATATAAATAAACAAATATCACAAAGCGAAAAACAAATACAGGAAAGCCTGAAAAATCTGGAAGACCAAAATGAGCTTTTTAAAAAGAGATTAAGAGCAATGTATGTAAACGGAAATGAAAGCTATTTGGAAATAATATTAAATTCAAGCAGTTTTTCAGATTTTTTCTCCAGGTTAGACACTGTAGTGAGAGTTATGGAATATGATAAAAAGTTAATTCAAAGCATAGAAAATAACAAAAAAGCTTTAGAACTTCAAAAATCACAGCTTGAAAAGTCTAAAAAGGAAAACTTAGCTTTAAAATCTGAAGCGGATAAAAAATATAGCGAGCTTAAAAAAAGTGCTGATGAAAAAGAAAAGCTTATGGCTTCATTAGAGAAAGATAAGGCTGCCTATGAGAGAATGATTGAACAGGAAGAGCAGGAGTCAAAGGCTATAGCTACAATGATAGCCAGTATAAAGAAGAAAAAGGAAGAGGAAGCTAAAAAGCAGCAGGAAATAAACAGAGGTTCAGCATCGTCTGGTACTACAACAGTTTCAGTAAACTCAAGCATAGGCAAGCTGTTTAGTATTACAGGCGGTAAAGCATACCCGATAACTTCCGCTTATGGACCAAGAGTTCATCCTGTATTTGGGGTGCAGAAGCCACATACTGGAATAGATATAGGTGTTCCTATGCAAACTCCTATTTATTCTCTGGCTGATGGAGAGATTATATACTCTGGCTGGCAGACAGGTTATGGAAATGTGGTTATGGTTGATCATGGAAATCTTATAAGCTTATATGCTCATAACTCTTCTTTATCAGTAAAAGTAGGACAAACTGTTAAGGGTGGTCAGCTTATTGCTTATTCAGGCAGCACAGGGTATTCTACAGGACCACACCTTCACTTTGAGATAAGAATGTCAAGTGGAGCAACTATAAATCCAGCTTCTTATTATATAAGATAAATAACATATTTAAAAATAAATTTGCAAATGTTTTTGCAAATTTATTTTTTTTAGTGTTATAATTATGGAAGATTTATATAAATATATAGATGAGCACAAATATTAAGTAAATTAATTAGATTACTATGTGATTATGAGGGGAGAGATGTGAATGAAGAGTAAAAAGAAATGGGTAGCCTGGACTGTTGCTTTGGTAATAGCAACAAATTTATTGACTTACTTTGGAACTAAGAAGCTTTCTATAGTGCTTCCAAATGGAAAAGTTATAGGAGCACAGCAGTATGGTGATGTATCTAATTTTCAGAAGTTATTTGAGGTAAGAAATCTTATATATAAATTATATGATGGTACAATTGACGACAATGTTCTTTTAGAAGGAGCTATAAAAGGAATGACAGGAGCTCTAAATGATCCTTACACTGTGTTTATGAATCAAAAGGAGTTTGAAGCTTTTAGTACTCAAACAGAAGGAAGCTATTCAGGCATAGGGCTTCAGATAGAAGTAAAGGATGATGATATAGTAGTTTTAAGCACTTTTGAAGACTCTCCTGCTAGAAAGGTTGGAATACTTCCAGGTGATATAATAAAGAATGTTGATGGAACAGATGTTACAGGTAAGGAATATCAAAAAGCTATTTCCATGATAAAGGGACAGGAAGGTACAACTGTTAACGTAACAATAAGCAGAAATGAGAAAGAAACGCATACATATACAGTTAAAAGAGCAAAGATAAACCTTCAGACTGTAAGTGGCGAGATGCTGCCAGGAAACATGGCTTACATAAAAATTTCTATGTTTGATGAGCATACTGCAGATGATTTCAGCAAAAAATTAAAGGAACTTAAAGGGCAGGGGGCTAAAGGTATTCTTTTAGATTTAAGACAAAATCCAGGAGGGTTGTTATCCAGCAGCGTTGATGTGGTTTCAAATTTTGTTTCAAAAGGAAAGGTAATAGTTTCAACTGTTGATAAATATAAAAAGGAAGAAAAACATGTATCTAAAGGAGGAATAGCAGAAGGAATGCCTCTTGTAGTTTTAATTGATGGTTTAACTGCCAGTGCATCAGAAATAGTTTCTGGTGCAGTAAGAGACTACAAGGTAGGAACCCTGGTAGGTGAAAAAACCTTTGGCAAGGGTGTCGTTCAAACTTTAGTAGATACTGGAGATGGTACTGCTTTAAAGGTTACAGTATCTAAATATTACACTCCAAATGGTGAAAATATACATAAAACTGGTATTGCTCCGGATGTACAGGTTACATACCCGGAGGAGCTTTTAAAGAAGGCTTATAACAGAAATACTGATCCACAGTTTATCAGGGCGGTAGAGGTATTAAGAGAGAAGATGAAATAATTAATTTTGAGGAGATTTTATTTACATGAGTATTTTACTTAGCACTTTAAGAGCTGTTGCATATGCTCTGGTAGATTCTAGCAGTATGCTTATGCTCATACTCTTAGCTTTTATATTATATAGACAAAATAAGAAGATAACAGTAATGCAGAAAATGATTATAGGTGAAAGCCTTAATTCAGCTTTTGAACTTACAATATCTCAAATAGTAATAGGTATATTTGCAGGGGCAGCATCCAGCATACTGTTGTCATTTTTAGGGGTGGCCTTTGATATAAATTCTGCTATCTATTTAGTGTTTTTGATATCTATATTTTTCATGTTCTGGAGGCCAAGATTTATATGTTTTGCATATTCTGGAGCAGTGCTTGGACTTTTAAGCCTGCTTCTAGAATTAATATCTAAGGTTTATGCCGGGGTTAAGATAAATTTATTAGGAAATAATATAAACTTGGCTGATGTTAATATTTTAAGAATAGATATAGGGGCACTTATGACCTTTATTGCGGTTATGCATTTTATTGAAGGTATTTTGGTTATAATAGATGGTAAGAGGGGTTCTATACCTGTATTTACAAATAGAGATAATAAGATAATAGGAGGATTTGCTTTTAGAAGAAATTGGGTACTTCCTATAGCCTTGTTTTTTATAGTAAACGATGCAGGTAATTTAGGATTTACGGAAACAATTGCAACACCTGACTGGTGGCCTATTTTAGGAACTTCTCCTATTTTGACTATGGCAAAAGGTGCCGCAGTAAGCCTTTTTGCTTACTTTGGAATTATTGGTTATAGCACTGTTACTTTCACAAAGAACAGAGAGGAAAAAGTAATACAATCTGCTGCAGCACTTTTTATATTTAGTTCAGTATTATTTGCATTTTCCCAGCTATCCTATTTAGGATATATGTATAAGCTTTTTCTCATTGTATTTGCTCCTGTAGCTCATGAACTTATGTTAAATGTACAAAGAATTATGGAAGTAAAAGGAAAGCCTAAGTATATGAGCAGCGAGGAAGGAATAATGGTTCTTGAGGTAGCTCCCAATTCTCCAGCTTATGAAATGGGAATAAAAAGCGGAGATTTGCTTCTAGAAGTTAATGATAAAAAGATTACAAACGAGCAGGATATACTAACTGTTCCAAAGGAAAGCTTCAATTACATAAGCTTTAAGCTTAAAAGAGGTTTAGGAAAGATTCATGAGGTAAGCTATAACAGGATGTCTAGGGATAAAAAGCTTGGGATAGTTTTTGTACCGAAGGAAATGCCAGGAGACAGTATGGTGATTCGTTATGATGATAATAAGTTTAGAGAGATACTTGATAAGATGAAGAATAAAGATGATAATGATGAGGAGTAAACGCAGAAATTTCTGCGTTTTTTTGCTAATGAATTTATGGGGTTAATACCCAATTGTAAGTTTTGTTATAATTGTTGACAGTGATAGTATAAAAGTATACAATAATAATTATTGAACAAATGTTCGTATTTTGGAGTTGATGATTCATGAATAGATTTAAGATAAGTTCCAAGTTTAAGCCTACTGGAGATCAGCCTCAGGCAATAGAAAGCATTGTGAATGGAATAAATAATGGTGAAAGATTTCAGACTCTGCTCGGTGTAACTGGTTCTGGAAAAACATTTACTATGGCTAATATAATAGAAAGAGTTCAAAGACCTGCTTTGGTTTTAGCTCACAATAAAACTCTTGCAGCTCAGCTTTGCTCTGAGTTTAGAGAGTTTTTTCCTGACAGCTGTGTAGAGTACTTTGTTTCCTACTATGATTATTATCAGCCGGAGGCTTATGTTCCTCAGACGGATACTTATATTGAAAAGGATGCTTCTATAAATGATGAAATTGATAAGCTTAGACACTCAGCCACAGCTGCACTTTTTGAAAGAAGAGATGTTATTATAGTAGCTTCTGTGTCCTGCATTTATGGCTTAGGAAATCCGGAAGAATATAAAAACCTTACAATATCTTTAAGAGAAGGTATGCAGAAGGATAGAGATGATGTAATAAAAAAGCTTATAGAAATACAGTATGAAAGAAACGAAATTAACTTTGTGAGAGGTACCTTCAGAGTAAGAGGCGATGTGTTAGATATTTATCCCGCAGGTTCTACTAATAAGGCTGTAAGAGTAGAGTTTTTTGGTGATGAGATAGATAGAATAAGAGAATTTGACGTATTAACTGGAGAAATTTTAGGTGTTAGAAATCATATATCAATATTTCCAGCTTCTCACTTTGCTACTTCTTATGAAAAACTGGAAATAGCAATTAAGAAGATTGAGGAGGAGCTTGAGGAGAGGCTTAAGGAGCTTACAGCACAGGATAAGCTTTTAGAGGCTCAAAGATTAAAGCAGAGGACAAATTTTGATATAGAGATGATAAGGGAAGTTGGATATTGCAGCGGAATAGAAAACTATTCAAGAATATTAGACGGAAGAGCACCAGGAACACCTCCACAGACTTTGCTAGATTATTTTCCAGAGGATTTTCTTATGTTTATAGACGAAAGCCACGTTACGCTGCCGCAGACAAGGGCTATGTATGCTGGTGATAGATCCAGAAAGAATACTTTGGTTGAATATGGCTTCAGGCTTCCTAGTGCTTATGATAATAGACCGCTTAAGTTTGAGGAGCTTGAGAAAAAGATGAATACTGTAGTGTTTGTTAGTGCAACCCCAGGTCCTTATGAACTTGAGCATTCAACAAATGTTGCAGAGCAGATTATAAGGCCAACTGGTCTTTTAGACCCGGAAATTATAATAAAGCCTGTTAAAGGACAGATTGATGATTTGTATGCAAATATTAAGGATACAATTAATAGAGGTTTCAGAGCTCTTATAACCACTCTTACAAAGAAAATGGCAGAGGATTTGACTAAGTATTTCAAAGAGATGGGAATAAAGGTTAATTATCTTCACTCTGATATAGACACCATTGAGAGAATGAAGATTATAAGAGATTTGAGAAAAGGCGAGTTTGATGTGCTTGTTGGGATAAATCTTTTAAGAGAAGGATTGGATATTCCGGAGGTTGCGCTGGTAGCAATTCTTGATGCTGATAAGGAAGGTTTTTTAAGGTCTGAAACTTCACTTATTCAGACTATAGGCAGGGCGGCTAGAAATTCTGAAAGCAAGGTTATTATGTATGCTGATGTTATAACTAATTCTATGGAGAGAGCAATTAGTGAAACAAACAGAAGAAGAAAAATACAGATGGAGTATAATGAGAAGCATGGTATTGTGCCTAAGACTGTTATTAAAGATATAAGAGAAATTATAGAAGCTACAAAGGTAGCCGAAGAGGAAGCTCATTATGGAAGTTTAGAAGAAGCGGTTCAGGCTAATAATGAAAATATAGATAGGCTTATAGAGCAATATGAGCTTGAGATGAGTCAGGCGGCTAAGGATCTGCAGTTTGAAAGAGCAGCACAGCTTAGAGATATGATATTTAAGCTTAAGAAACAAAAGACTAAAAAGTAGGATATATGGAGGGTTAAATGAAGGATAAGATAATAATAAAAGGTGCGAAGGTTCACAATTTAAAAAATGTGGATCTGGAGATTCCTAGAGATAAGTTTGTTGTTTTTACCGGGCTTTCTGGGTCCGGAAAATCTTCCCTGGCTTTTGATACTCTTTATGCAGAGGGTCAGAGAAGGTATGTGGAGTCTTTGTCTGCTTATGCAAGGCAGTTTTTGGGTCAGATGAATAAGCCGGATGTGGAGTATATTGAAGGATTGTCTCCTGCTATATCTATAGACCAGAAGACTACAAGCAGAAATCCCCGTTCTACAGTTGGAACAGTAACTGAGATTTACGACTATTTAAGGCTTTTGTATGCCAGAATAGGAATTCCGCATTGTCCAAAGTGTGGCAAGGAGATTAAACAGCAGACTATTGACCAGATGGTTGATAAAATTATGGAGATGCCTGAGAGAACCAAAATTCAGATTCTTGCTCCTGTTATAAGAGGAAGAAAGGGAGAACATACAAAGGTTTTAGAAAACATAAAAAAAGAAGGTTTTGTTAGAGCTAGAATAGATGGAGAGATAGTTGAGCTTACTGAAGAGGAAGTTAAGCTTGAAAAAACTAAGAAGCATAATATTGAAGCTGTAATTGACAGACTTATGGTAAAGAATGATATAGGCAGCAGATTGACTGATTCTTTGGAAACAGCATTGAGACTGGCAGAGGGATTGGTTATAGTAAATGTGGTTGATGGAGAAGATATGCTTTTTAGTGAAAAGTTTGCCTGTGCAGACTGCGGAATCAGTATAGAAGAACTTGCTCCAAGAATGTTTTCTTTTAACTCTCCCTTTGGTAAATGTGATACCTGTGACGGTCTTGGTACTTTAATGGAAATAGATGAAGATTTAGTAGTTCCAGATAAGACTAAAAGCTTGGCAGAAGGAGCAATTTTACCTTGGAGTGGTACCAGCGGTAAGGATGATTCCTGGACCTACAGTGTATTAAAGGCTCTTGCAAGGGAGTATGAATTCAGACTTGATACACCATGGCAGGAGCTGTCAGCTGATATAAAAAAGATACTTCTTTATGGATTGAATGGACAAAAGATAAAAGTAAGATATGAAAGAGAAACTGGAACAGGAGAGTTTAACCATGCTTTTGAAGGAGTTATAAACAGCCTTAAGAGAAGGTATATGGAGAGCAATTCTGATTATATAAAGACAGAGATTGAAGGTTACATGAGCGATTCGCCTTGTCCTAAGTGTAAGGGTGCAAGGCTTAAGCCGGAAACTCTTGCGGTAACTGTTGGGGATAAGAATATACATGAGTTTTGTCTTATGCCTATACAGGAGGAGCTTGATTATATTGAAAATCTGCAGCTTTCAGAAAAAGATACAATGATAAGCAGTCAGATTTTAAAGGAAATAAAAAGCAGATTAAAGTTTCTGGTTGATGTAGGTTTAGACTATTTAAATCTTTGGAGAAATGCAGGAACTTTGTCCGGTGGAGAAGCACAAAGAATCAGACTTGCTACACAGATAGGTTCAAGCCTTGTAGGAGTATTATATATTTTAGATGAGCCCAGCATAGGACTTCACCAACGGGATAACGACAAGCTTATATCTACTTTAAAGCATCTTAGAGATTTAGGAAATACTCTTATAGTTGTTGAGCATGATGAAGATACTATGAGGGCGGCAGACTGCATTGTAGATATAGGTCCTGGAGCAGGAGAGCATGGCGGGCAGGTTGTAGCCATGGGAACTCTTGAGGAAATTGCCAAATGTGAAGCATCTATTACAGGTCAATATCTTAGTGGCAAAAAGGTTATAGAAGTACCAAGTGAAAGAAGAAAACTAAATGGTAATTATATTTCAGTTATAGGAGCAAAGGAGAACAATCTTAAGAATGTAAATGTTAATTTTCCTCTTGGAGTATTTACAGCAGTAACTGGTGTGTCTGGCTCAGGAAAGAGTACTCTTGTTAATGAAATACTTTATAAGGGCTTAAATAAAAAGCTTAATAATGCAAAGGCTATGCCAGGAAAGCATAAGGATATACTCGGTGTTGAAAATATAGATAAAATTATAGACATAGACCAAAGCCCAATTGGAAGAACACCTCGTTCCAATCCTGCTACCTACACTGGAACCTTTGATCTTATAAGAGAAGTTTTTGCAACAACTTCAGAAGCTAGAATGAGAGGGTATAAAGCAGGTCGCTTCAGTTTTAATGTTAAAGGCGGAAGATGCGAGGCCTGCAGCGGGGATGGTATTATTAAAATTGAAATGCAGTTTTTATCCGATGTTTACGTACCTTGCGAGGTATGTAAAGGAAAGAGATATAACAGAGAAACTCTTGAAGTAAAATATAAGGGTAAAAATATAGATGATGTATTAAACATGACGGTAGAGGAAGCTATAAAGTTTTTTGAAAATCTTCCTAGAATAAAAAATAAGCTTCAAACTCTTATGGACGTGGGGCTTGGTTATATAAGGCTTGGCCAGCCTTCTACTCAGTTATCGGGAGGAGAGGCTCAAAGAATTAAACTTGCTTACGAACTTTCAAAGAGAAGCACAGGAAAAACTCTTTATATTTTGGATGAGCCGACTACAGGTCTTCACATAGATGATGTAAGCAGGCTTATAAAAATAATTCAAAGGCTTGTGGAATCAGGGAATACTGTAGTTGTTATTGAGCACAATCTTGATGTAATAAAGTGTGCAGATTATCTTATTGATTTAGGTCCTGAAGGGGGAGAAAAGGGAGGAACTGTACTTGCAGCAGGCACTCCGGAGGAAATTGCTAAGGTAAAAGCTTCTTACACAGGACAATATCTAAAAAAAATGTTATAATATTTTTAGTCAGACTAGCATATCATTATTATGCTAGTCTTTAAGCTTTAAGTTATGTTTTAAAATAATGTTGAAATGTGCCTGTTAAAATGTTATGCTCCTTTCAGCAGTATTTTGAAACATATTGAGACTATAAGGAAGGGTAGTGGAGTTAATTGGACTTTAGTAAGTTGACCACCATTTTTAGATTTGCCATAATAGGTATAATTTATATAATTATATTTTTGGCTCTTAGAATAATGTATAAGGATATTAAAAGTGGAGGCAGGAGAAGGCCTGTAAAAAAGAAATCCTTTGGTCTTGAAGTTATAGAACCAGGAGAAAACCATCATTTAAAAGAAGGAGTAATTATTCCTGTTAAGGGTGAACTTACCATAGGGAGAAAAAATACTAATAATTTAATACTGGAGGATCAGTTTGTTTCTGGAAATCATGCTAGAATATTTCTTAAAAATACAGACTATATGCTAGAGGATTTAGGCAGTACAAACGGCACCAAATTGAATGACAAGAGATTAGATGGCAGAGCTATATTAAAAATCGGCGATGAAATAGAAATAGGCAGCGCACTATTTAAGGTTATAGGATAGGTGAAGCTAGTGGATAGTATAAGAGATGAAAAAAAGTTAATAAAATACACTTATTTGCTTTGTATAATAAGCTTTGCAAATCTTGCACTGCTTAAGCAGCCCTTTGATAAAGGGGCTTTGCTTGTGGCAGGAATTATAATAGTTTTGATTTCCTACTCACAATTTATTATTAGACGATTTTACCCTGATGGAGATAAGTATATACTAATACTTGCCAGTGTTTTATCTGTTATAGGTTTAACTTTCATTTATAGAATAAATTACATGCTGGCTTTAAGGCAGGTAATGTGGTTTGCTCTAGGCGTTTCAGCCTTTATAGTTATTATAGTTTTGTTTCCAGATTTAAAAAGTTTTCAAAGATATAAGTATGTTTATCTTGTTTTTACTATAATATTTATGTCAATGGCTTTGCTGTTTGGTAAAGTAGAATTTGGAGCAAAAAATTGGGTCAGAGTAGGAGGTTTCAGTTTTCAGCCCTCGGAATTTGGAAAGCTTTTTTTAGTTGCTTATCTTGCTGCTGCTTTAAAGGATTATGAAGATTTCAAAGCTTTAATAGAGCCTGCCATAGTGGTTATGGTTTGTCTTGGCTTTATGGTTCTTCAAAGAGATTTGGGTACAGCACTTATTGTTTTTGCCCTTTCTGTAACTATACTTTATATAGCTACTTCAAAATTTAAATATGTTATAACCTGCTTAGGTCTTTTTATAATTGGAGGTTATATAAGCTATAAGCTTTTCGGTCATGTAAGGGTAAGGGTAGATATTTGGCAGAATCCGTGGGCTGACCCTACAGGCGACGGACATCAGATAGTTCAATCTCTTATTGCCATAGCTTGGGGAGGACTATTTGGGAGAGGTCTTGGCTTTGGATATCCTAATTATGTTCCGGTAAGCATATCAGACTTTATTTTCACGGTAATCTGTGAAGAATTAGGAATAATTGCAGGTCTTGGCATAATAATAATTTACTTTCTTCTCTTTTATAGATGCATGAGAGCAGCAGTTTATGTTCAGGATAATTTCTCTAGATTAGTTGCAGTAGGATACAGTGCCATTCTTGCTTCTCAAGCATTGGTAATACTTGGAGGGGTTATAAATTTAGTTCCTCTTACAGGTATTACACTGCCTCTTATAAGTCAAGGAGGAACCTCTATGCTTATTACCTTTTGCTCTCTAGGAGTTGTACAGAAGATATCGGAAGGAGAGAGTTAGGGTTATGGAGAGAGATATTTCAACTAACATAAAAAAGGTATTTGTAGTATTTTTATTGTGCTTTGTTGTGATTATGTCATATATAGCCTATTTTATTTTATATAAGGCGGATGCGGTAGCTAAAAGTCCTTATAATAGAAGGCTTTTGGTTATAAGAAATGAAGTGTTAAGAGGAACAATTTATGATAGAAATATGACAGCTCTTACTAAAAGCGAGAGAGTAAATGCAGAAACTCAAAAGAGGGTTTATACTGCAGGAGAAGTTTTTGCCCATGCTTTAGGGTATATCGATGAAAAATATGGTTTGACAGGTCTTGAAAGAAAATATGACGCGGAGCTTATGGGGCTTGGCGGAATAGATTTATCTAGCCTTATAAAAAGCAAGGATAAAAAAGAAGAGAGAGTAGGAAAAAGTATAAAAACAACTCTTGATTCTGATGTGCAAAAGCTTGCTTATGAGCTTCTTGGCATTGAAAGAGGAGCTGTCGTAGCATTAAATCCTAAAACAGGAGAAATTTTAGCTATGGTATCCAAGCCTTCCTTCGATCCTAATAATTTAAGCAGAAACTGGGAAAAATTGCAAAAATCAGAATCTCAATTTCCATTACTTAACAGAGCTACTGCTGGTTTATATCCTCCAGGTTCCGTATTTAAGATAATTACTGCTGTAAGTGGATTAGAGAATATACAAGGATTAAAAGATAGAAAATTTAAGGACGAAGGAAAGCTTGTGTTCAATGCAAATGAATCTTTAAGCAATTATAATGGAACAGCCTATGGGAATATATCTTTAGATAAGGCAATTTATAAATCCAGTAATGTATACTTTGGAAGTTTAGGTATAGAGCTTGGAAATGACAAGCTTAAAGCTACTGCAGAAAAATTTTTCTTTAATAAAGATATTCCAGCTAATGGAATAACAATTGAAAATAGCAGGTTTCCAACTTATAAAAGCAATGAAAAAGGGAATATAGCTCAAAGTGCAATAGGCCAGGCTGGAGTGCTGGTTACTCCTATGGAAATGGTTCTTACTGCAGGAACTATTGCCAATGATGGTGTTATGATGAAGCCGTCAATAGTAAGTCAGATATTAGATGATAAAGGAAAGGTAGTTAAAGATATTAAACCTGAAAGTATAGGGAATATAATCTCAAAGGAAAATGCAGCAATTATAAAAGAAGCCATGAGAGAAGTTGTAACAAGTGGAACTGGCAAGGCAGCGGCAATTTCAGGTATAAGTGTAGCCGGTAAAACAGGAACCGCAGACCATGATGATATACCAGGAATAGATGAAGTTCCACACTCTTGGTTTATAGGTTTTGCCCCTTATGAAAATCCACAGGTAGCTGTGGCTGTTATTGTAGAAGAAGGTGGAACAGGAGGAAAGGCTGCAGCAACAATAGCAGGCAAGATAATGAAAGAGGCGTTGAAAAAATAAGCATTTTTATATACATGAACATATGTTTCTATGATATAATAAAGTCAGGTACGTGTAACATTTTGACGATACCTGGCTTTTTTTAATTTTTTTAGAAGAACACTTTAAAATATTAGCATTTAATTGTATTTTATATAAGGAGAGTTTTATGAATGGAAAGACACATGCAGGAGTAGGATTAGCAGCTTTTGTAGCTCTTAGCAATAAATTGCCAGATGGGTTCAGTTATATGGGAATGGGAGTAGTGATTTTAGCTTCACTGCTTCCTGATATTGACCACCCAAAGAGCATAATGAACAGGTATATATTACCTTTTAAAAATAATGGAGCAAAAGTTACATTATATTTTTGTAGTGGTATAATTGTTTTGTACTTTGATTACCTTTATGCTAATGAGCCGGCTTATAAAGCTCTAGGCATAACACTAATTACAGTAGGACTGTCTTCTCATAGAAATGGTCTTACTCATAGTTTGCTTGGAATGATTACATTTAGTTTTATAGTTGGATATATAGGAAATAAATATAATTTGAAAAATATTACTTATTATTTTATTATAGGATATAGCTTACATCTATTATGTGATATGTCAACAAACAGAGGAGTGCCTCTTTTTTATCCTTTTAAAAATAAAAAGGTAAAATTCCCATTTACTTACAGGGTAGGTTCTAAGTTTGGAAATTTTATTGAACTAGTTTTAATAGCAGCTGGGTTAATCTACATAATTTACAAGCTGCCAGTAATGTCTTAAAAGGTTACAAGGATGCAGTAATGGGACTTAGGGTAAATGAAATGTCCCTTTGTCACCTTGATAAAATAAAGGTGGTGAAGAAGTTGTTTGATTTCGAATATCAATTAAAGATACTTCCGGACAAACCAGGAGTTTATCTTATGAAAAATTCCTTAGGCGAAGTAATATACGTTGGAAAGGCTAAAATACTTAAAAACAGAGTAAGACAGTATTTTCAAAGCTCAAAGAACCATTCAGAAAAAGTCAAGGCTATGGTTAAAAACATAGCTGAATTTGAATATATAGTTACGGATTCAGAGATGGAAGCGCTTATACTTGAGTGCAACCTTATAAAAAAATATAGACCAAGATATAATATTTTGCTTAAGGATGATAAGCATTATCCTTTTATAAAGGTTACAACTAATGAAGATTTTCCAAGAGTATTTATGACTAGAATACATGCTAAAGATGGGGCAAAATATTTTGGACCTTATACAGACTATGGTGCTGTATATGAAACCTTGGATTTAATTAAAAAGGTATTTCCACTTAGAACCTGCAAGCTGTCTATAAAAGAAGGAGAAAATAAGGCAAGACCTTGTCTTAATTATCATATAGGGCTTTGCAGTGCTCCTTGTGCAGGGTTTGCATCTAAAGAGGAATATGGAAGTACTGTTCAAAATATCATTGACTTGTTATCTGGTAAGGATAGACAAATAGTAAAAGATTTAAAGGCTCAAATGGAAAAGTCAGCAGAGAATTTGGAGTTTGAAAAAGCAGCAGCTTTTAGAGATAAAATTTTAGCTGTAGAAAAGATTGTAGAAAAGCAGAAAATTATAATAGGCAACTTTGAAGATGAGGACTTTATAAGCATATACAGCGATGAAGTAGACACCTGTGCTATGGTGTTTTTCTTAAGAGATGGAAAAGTGGTAGGAAGAGAGCATTATATGCTTGATAATACTTCAGGAATTGAAAAAGGGGAAATAATATCCGATTTTATTAAGGAATTTTATGGAGGTACAGCCTTTATTCCAAAGAATATATACGTACCTGAAATAGAGGATTCAGAACTACTGGAGCAGTGGCTTACTATGAAGAGGGAATCAAAAGTATGGATTAAGATTCCGCAAAGAGGAGATAAAAAAGAGCTTTTAGATATGGTAACTAAAAATGCAAAGCTTATAATGGAGCAGTTTAAAGCTAAGCTTAAGGCTGATAAGGAGCTTCATAAAGTTTCGCTTAAAGAACTGGCAGAGCTTTTGGAGCTTGAGGAGCTGCCTAACAGAATCGAAGCTTATGATATTTCAAATATTCAAGGGGTAGACTCTGTAGGAAGTATGGTAGTGTTTGAAGGCGGCAAAGCTAAAAATAGTGATTATAGAAGATTTAAAATTAAAACGGTGCTTGGAGCAAATGATTATGACAGCATGAGAGAAATTTTGACCAGGCGTTTTAAGCATGGACTTGAGGAGTTGGAAAAGATCAGAGAGAGAAACTTGGAGCTAAGTGCAGGTAAATTTTGTGTGTTTCCTGATTTAATCCTTATGGATGGAGGAAAAGGTCAGGTAAATGTAGCTTTGGAGGTTTTAAAAGAGCTTAACATAGAAATACCTGTCTGCGGTATGGTTAAGGATGATAAGCACAATACTAGAGGACTTATATATAATAATAATGAGATGTTTATTAGGCAAAATTCTAATGTAATGCATCTTATAACAAGAATACAGGATGAAGTGCACAGATTTGCCATAACTTATCACCGAAGCTTAAGAGATAAGAGAGTGCTTCATTCTGTTCTTGAGGACATCCCAGGCATTGGTGAAAAAAGAAGAAAAGAATTGCTGACTAAGTTTGGAAGCATTGAAAATATTAAAAATGCAAGTTTTGAAGCACTTATAGAGACACCATCTATAGATAGAAAGGCAGCAAAAAATATAATTGATTACTTTAATAAATCAAAGTAGCAAAGGAGAGAAAAAATGAAATACGTTGTAGATACCCATACACATACAATTTCCAGTGGTCATGCTTATAATACATTGCTAGAAAATATAAAGGAAGCTTCTCAAAATGGAATTGAACTTATAGCTACTACAGATCATGGACCAGATATGCCTGGAGGGCCTCATAAATATTATTTTGCAAATATTAAAGTATTGCCTAGAGAGATTAATGGAGTAACTGTCCTTAGAGGCTGTGAAGCTAATATTATAGATTTTCAGGGGAATTTAGACATACCTGATAAAATTCAGAAGAATTTGGATATAATAATAGCTAGCCTCCATGATGTATGCATAAGACCAGGAAGCAAGGAAGGAAACACAAAAGCACTGATTGGTGCTATGGAAAATCCTTATGTTGATATTATAGGACATTGTGGCAATCCAGTATTTCCAATAGATGAGGAAAAAGTTGTGAGAGCAGCAAAAGAGAAAAATGTACTTATTGAAATCAATAATAGTTCTCTTATGAAGGGGGGAGCAAGAGAAGGCAGTATAAAAACCTGCACTAGGGTAGCAAAACTGTGCAAGGAATATGGAGTTAAAATAGTTATAGGAAGTGACGCTCATTCCTGTTTTCAAGTTGGAAGGTTTGATGATGCACATAAAATGCTTGCTGAAGTTGGCATGCCTGAAGAGCTTATAATAAATACACAAAAAGATAGAATTTTAAAATACTTGAAAAAAAAGGGAAAATTAGCTGACCTAAAGCTTGATTAAAGCATATACTATACATTATACTAAAATATGTATCATTAATAGTGTCAAGGAGATTTATGATGAATCGATATAAAAATTTTAGCAGTGAGCTTTATAATATCTTATCATCAGAGGATGTAGTAATTGATGAACCGATGAAAAATCATACTTCATTTAAGGTTGGAGGTCCAGCAGATATATTGGTTACTCCTGAAAATTATGATGAGGTAGTTAAGATAATTAAGCTGTGTAATGATAAAAATGTACCTTATTACATAGTGGGTAAAGGTTCTAATCTGCTAGTTAAAGATGGAGGATTCAGAGGTGTAGTAATAAAGCTTACAAAGCTTGATAATATAAAAGTTGATAATAATAAAATTATAGTACAGTGTGGAGCAGAACTGTGCAAGGTTTCTGATGCAGCACTTAAAAACAGTCTAACAGGCTTTGAATTTGCCTGCGGTATACCTGGAACTGTTGGAGGAGCCGTTACAATGAATGCAGGAGCTTACAATGGAGAGATTAGTCAGGTAATTCAAAGTGCACTTGTAGCTGATAAAGAAGGGAATTTAATAACATTAAATAAAGAACAGTTAGAGCTTGGCTATAGAATGAGTGCAGTACAAAAATATGGCTATACTGTGCTTGAAGTAACCTTTGAATTAAGTAAAGGTGATTATAGCAAAATAAAGGAAAGAATTGATGATTTAACCAGAAGAAGAGAGGAAAAGCAGCCTTTAGAATATCCTTCTGCAGGAAGCACTTTTAAGCGTCCGGAAGGACATTTTACAGGGAAGCTTATAGAAGATTGTGCACTTAAAGGTTATAAGCTGGGAGGAGCACAAATATCAGACAAACATGCAGGCTTTGTCATAAATAAAGAAAACGCTACAGCTAAGGATATATTGAATTTAATTGAGTATATACAAGCTACTGTAAAGGAAAGATTTAATGTAGACCTTCATCCAGAGGTAAGAATTATCGGGGAAGAAACAAAATGAAAGGAAATCTGTAAAATTTAGACACGGGGAAAGTCTCCGTGTCTAATATTTTAATAATATAATTATTTTAACCATAATATTTTTTGTGTTATAATTATAAAATAAAACTGTACTAATAATCTTTATTTTTAATTATAGATATACAATATATATTAATCTCAAGGAGGTAAACTATGAGATTTGTTATAATTACAGGACTGTCAGGTGCGGGAAAAACTCAAGCTATAAGGTGTTTGGAGGATTTAGGTTATTTTTGTGTAGATAATCTGCCGGCAACTTTAATTCCTAAATTTGCAGAGGCTTGTTATCAAACAGATGGTAAGATAGATAAAATAGCTTTAGTTATAGATATACGAGGCGGAAAGTTCTTTGATAATTTATTTGAGAGTCTTAACTACTTAAAAGAGCAGAATTTTAATTACGAAATACTATTTTTAGATGCTAAGGATGAAACACTTATAAAGCGGTTTAAAGAATCCAGAAGAAAGCATCCTTTAGCTCCAGAAGGTAGAATACTAAATGGTATCACTATGGAGAGAAACAGGCTTAAAGAGCTTAAGGACAGGGCTAATAATATTATAGATACAACAAAGCTGTCTACAAGAGAACTTAGAGATAAGCTCACATCAATATATTCTGAAGAAGGGCAGGTTGAAAATGAGCTTATGATAACTGTATTGTCCTTCGGATTCAAATATGGTATACCAGTTGATTCAGATTTGGTTTTTGATGTAAGATTTATTACAAATCCTTTCTATATACCAGAATTAAAGCCTTTTTCAGGAAATGACAAGCCAGTTAGAGATTATGTTTTCAGTTTTGAAGAGACAAGAACTTTTGTAGATAAGCTTGAGAATATGGCTGAATTTTTAATTCCACATTATCTTAAAGAGGGAAAAAGGCAGCTTATCATATCTATTGGCTGCACAGGAGGCAGACATAGGTCTGTAGCTATTGCTAATGAAGTTTATGAAAGACTGAAGAGCCGAGGGCATAAGGTAACTATTGACCATAGAGATATTGATGAGGATATAAATAAGGGTGGGTTAAAGCTATGAGATTTATTGACTGGTTAAAACCAGGAATTAAGGTTAAGCGCTGGATTATGCTTGGAATCCTGGGAATATTAATGATAGCTTTTGGGCTTGTAGAGTGGATACAGCATAGATTTTACAGCGGCTATTATATCGCCTTTTATGTATTTCTTATCACTGTAGGCTTGTTTATATTATATTTAGCTGTTACCCAGGGAATGAGATCTTTTATATTTTTAATAAACAAAGGATATATTAATGTTTCTTTGGATTCTAGAAAGCTGGAAAGTTTAATTTATGAAAAGAGATTATTAGTTAAAGGACCTAAGGTAGTAGTTATAGGTGGAGGTACTGGTCTTTCAACTATGCTTAGGGGTTTAAAGCATTACACTTCAAATATTACAGCTATAGTAACTGTTGCAGATGATGGAGGGGGGTCAGGAGATTTAAGAGAAGATTTAGGAATACTTCCTCCTGGGGATATAAGAAATTGTATACTGGCTCTAGCAGATACTGAGCCTCTTATGGAGGAACTTTTACAGTATAGATTTAAAGGTGGAAGACTAGAAAATCAAAGTTTTGGCAACCTTTTTCTTGCTGCTATGGATGGTATTTCTTCAAACTTTGAAGAAGCAGTTCAGAAAATGAGTTCAGTACTTGCGGTAACAGGTAAGGTTTTACCAGTTACTTTAGATAATGTAATTCTTAAGGCTAAGCTGAAAAATGGAGCTATTGTAGAGGGGGAATCTAAAATTGCGGAAGGAGTTTTTGAAAACAAAAGCCCTATTGATAAGGTGTTTTTAGAGCCTCCAAATGCAAATGCTCTTAGAGAAGCGGTTATAGCAATAAGAGAAGCTGATGCTATAATACTTGGACCTGGAAGTCTTTATACCAGTATTATACCTAATCTATTGGTTCAAGATATTTCAGTTACACTTCGCAGAACAAAAGCTTTGAAAATTTATGTGTCAAATATAATGACTCAACCAGGAGAAACAGATAACTTTGGAGTTGAAGATCACCTAAAAGCTATTTTCAAGCATGGTGGTGAAGAGATAGTAGATTATGTCATTGTAAATTCAGGAAAAATTGACAAGAAATTAGAAGAAAAGTATTTACAAGATGGTCAGAAGCTTGTTGATATAAATAAAAAACAAGTTGAAGATATGAATGTTAAAGTTATTGAAGGTAATTTTGTTAAGATAAAAAATGGATTTGTAAGACACGATTCTGAAAAACTTGCTGCAATATTAATTGAGACTATTATGGAAAAGAAGCTTCTATTTGATAGAAAGAAGATAATAGAATACTTTTATTTATCAGAAAGGCTTAAGGAAAGAAAAGAAACTAAAAAGTCATAGAGAGGGAAAGATTATGTCATTTTCAGCCAAAGTAAAAAGCGAGGCTTGCAGAATAGGCGAACTAACAAGAGATGAAGCTAAAGCAGAGCTTGCAGCTATAATGAAGGTCAGCGGCACTTTATCCTTAGGCTCTAATAAACAGCTCAGCTTTAGAGTAACTACTGAAAATCCGTCTATTGCAAGAAGAATATTTAAGATGTTAAAGCAGTATTTTAATATTCACACTAAGCTATTAGTGAAAAAAAATAATTCTTTTAAAAGAAATAATATATATATGGTTGTTATAACTGAGGATATGGGTGTTAGAAGTCTTCTAAAAGAGGTGGGAGTTTTAAAGAGCAGTGAAGGGATTTTGTCATTAGATTATGGAATACCAGGTAAGCTTATAGAGACCGAAGAAAACAAAAAGGCCTATATTAGAGGAGCATTTTTAGGAGGCGGGAGTGTTAGCAATCCGGAAAAAACTTATCATCTTGAGTTTGTAACTCATAACAGTGAATATGCAGAACAGCTTAGCAGTTTAATAAATACTTTTGGACTTGTTTCTAAAGTTATACAAAGAAAAGGAAGTTTTATAGTTTATATAAAAGAGGGAGAGCAGATAATAGATCTTTTAAATATAATTGGAGCACACACTTCTCTTTTAGAGCTTGAAAATGTAAGAATTATGAAGGAAATGAGAAATAATGTTAACAGGCTTGTAAACTGTGAAACAGCTAATCTTAGCAAAACTGTAAATGCTGCTGTAAGGCAGGTTGAAAGCATTAAGCTTATTCAAAAAGAAATAGGGCTTCAGAGACTTCCTAAAAATTTAAGAGAAATTGCAGAGGTAAGACTTGCTTATCCAGATGAATCTTTAAAGGAACTTGGAGAACTTTTAAATCCTCCCGTAGGTAAATCAGGGGTAAATCATAGACTTAGAAAAATAGAAAAAATCGCAGAGGAATTAAGGAAAGAGGGAAGGTAGTTTTATATGTCAAAGCATGAGGATATCATTAAGTATATACTGTCTTTAGAAGTCGGCACTAAGATTTCTGTAAGAAGTATAGCTGGTGATTTGGGGGTTAGTGATGGTACTGCATACAGAGCCATTAAGGATTGCGATGCTATGGGTATAGTTACAACTATACCTAGAGTTGGTACTGTGAGAATAGAAAAGGTTGAAAAGAAAAGTATAGAAGCTCTTACTTTTGCAGAGGTAGTAAATATAGTTGATGGCACTCTTCTAGGAGGGAAAGATGGGGTTCATAAAGCTTTGAGCAAGTTTATTATAGGTGCTATGACTATGGATGCTTTTATGAAGTATATAAGTCCTAATTGTCTTGTACTTGTTGGTAATAGAGAAGAGATTCAGAGATTAGCACTTATGAATGAGTGTGCAGTACTTATAACAGGGGGATTTGGCTGTAGTGAAGAGATAAAACGGCTTGCAAATGAAAAAGGTCTTCCAATAATTTCTTCTACTTATGATACTTTTACCACTGCAAGCATGATAAATAAGGCAATGTCAGAAAATCTTATTAAAAAGGATATTATATTAGTTGAAGATATTATGATTACAGAACCGGTTTATTTAAGAGATACTGATATTGTGGCTCATTGGAAAGGACTTATGAGTGAAACCAAGCATGAGCGTTATCCTGTTGTCGATAATGAGATGAGGGTAGTAGGTATAATTACATTAAAGGATATGTCTATTGAAGCTATGGATGATGATGAGCCTATAAGCAAATATATGACTAAGGATATTATAACAGTTACTCCAAAGACTACTGCAGCATATACTGCTCATATTATGGGCTGGGAAGGTATTGAAATGTGTCCTGTTGTTGATGGAAGAAAACTTGTGGGGGTTGTGAGCAGACATGATGTTATAAAGGCTCTTCAGTATATATCCAGGCAGCCTCAAATAGGTGAAACAATAGAGGATTTAGTTCTTAAAAATTTTGAATTTGATAATAATGAGGACAAGATGCATTTCTGGGGAAAGATTATTCCAGAAATGTTAGATCCTATAGGTACAGCTTCATGGAGTTCTATGAATATGCTGCTTTCAACTATGGGCATTATGACTCTTAGGCAGAGAAACAATATTAATATATCTGTAGACAGCATTTCTACATACTTTATGAAGCCAGTGCAAATAGACAGCCATATTGAAATATTTGCAGAGGTTATAGATATGGGACGAAACTTCTGTAAAGTTGAAATAACTATGTATGACAATAAAAAAGAATTAGCAGGAAAGACTTTGCTTTCTGCCAAGGTGCTGAGGAAGTAAGATGTGTCATAATTAAAGGGCGTCACATATGAGTCATATTTTTATATGGCTCATATGTGACGCTTTTTTGCGGTATTCCTCATAATTGTCATTATTGCATAATGACAATTATGCCTAGTGCCGAATAAGGTGATTTAACAAATGGTATTAACAGTATCTTACCTTAAAAATTAAAATTATCAGTTATTATTAGGATAAATAATATATATGATAATTTTGTCAATTTTTAATGAAGACAATTATGATTTTCTTTTAGTTGAGTGATAAATCGATTACATAGTATAATTTTAACATGAAAGGGGTGAGGTTATGAAGTTCTCAGCAAGATTAATTCAAATTTTATTTCTTTTGCTTAGTTCAGATAAACCTATTCCTGCTGTTATTCTTGCTGAAAATATGCAGATAAGTAAAAGAACTATATTTAGAGAATTAGAAAATGCAGATAACTGTTTAAAAGAATACGACCTTAAATTAGAGACAAAGTCTAAAAAAGGCATCAGTATTAAAGGGAGTGAGTCAAATAAAAATAGACTACTGGATGAATTAAATAAATTGGAATATAGTGATCCGAAAAATAAAGAAGGACGTCATAATCGTATTATTCTAGAATTATTAAAGCAAGAAGAACCACAAAAGATATATTATTACTCAAGCCTTTTAAAGGTTAGCGAAGCAACAATTAATAATGATTTAGATAATATAGAGGAGTGGTTTCTAAAAAATAATATAAATTTAGTTAGAAAATCTGGACTTGGAATTTATCTGGATTATAAAGAAGAAGATTATAGAAAAGCATGCATGAGATATGTATACCAAAATACGGAAGATCCACTTAATAGATTATCTGATTTAATAGAAGCCAGTATTGTAAGTAAAGTAATCAATTCAATAAAACAGGTTAAAAGCAGTAGATTAAGTGGAATGGCTGAAAGTTCTTATACAGAACTCATAGTATATTTGTCAATAATGACAAAACGAATATTAAATGGAAAGAAAAACACAAGAGAAAAAAACATAAACTTAACAGGACAAAACATTAAAGATTATGAGTTTGTAATAGAACTGGTTTCATTACTTGGTGAACAGTTTAAAGCGGAATACACTACTACGGAAATAATAGATTTGTATATATATATTAAAGGTGCTAAATTACAACATATTAATGAGAATGAAGATGTTATCGATATAGAACCTGATATAAGGTATATGGTGTATGAAATGATTCAACAGTATGATAGTACTATAGCTTATCAGCTTAAACAGGATACAGATTTTATAAGAGGATTAATAGCACATGTTAGACCTACAATTATACGTTTGCAGCATGAAATCGAGATTCAAAATCCATTTCAAAATGAGATAAAAAGTTTATACCCTAATGTATACGAAAAAGCTCAGAGAGCTGCAAAAGTAATTGAAGATAAATTTAAGCTTAAAGTTCCAGAACAAGAGTTAGGGCTTTTAGCAGTACATTTTGGAGGAGCTGAAGTAAGGCTGAAAAGGAACTATAAGTTTATTAGAAAAGTAAATGTGGGTGTAATTTGTTCTAGTGGAATAGGAATATCTGCTTTATTATCTTCAAGGATATCTCATATTTTTTATGATAAAGTAAGGGTAAAAACTCTTTCTATAAGCGATTTATCATCTAATAGGATAGAAGATGTTGAGATATTGATATCTACTTTTGATATAAATACTCCTAGGTACAGTTATATTAAGGTAAATCCAATGCTTACAGAGGAAGATGTATTGTTAATTTCTAAGGAAATAGAAAATATATCTAAAAATATAGTGCAAGATAAAGGTATTGAAAAAGCGGATATTCTTAATAGAATTCAGGAAATAGGGTTAATAACTAAAGAAATAAGCTCTATTATTAAAAGTTTTGATTTATATATTGTAAATTCATATATCAAAATTGATGAAATTATGGTTTTTGTAAGTGAAATAATAGGAGAAAGTGAAGAAAGTAAAAATTATATATACAATGATTTGAAAAAAAGAGAGGAGTTAGCTACTCAAGTTATACCAGAGTTTGAATTTGTACTTTTACATGCAAAGACAAAAGGAGTAGAGGCATCTAAATTTATATTAATAAAACCAGAGTTAACTCACTTTGAAGATAAATATTTTTCCAGATCAAAGGCGGTAGTAGTAATGCTGATACCAGAGGACGATCCTAGGAGAGTGCTGGCTATTTCAAGTATAAGCAGTGCTTTATTTGATGATGAATTGTTTTTAGATGATATAAAAACTGGGAATAAACAAGCTGTAAAAAGTTACGTAGAAAGGGTATTGAAAGAATACCTTTCAGAACAAATTAAAAATTTATAAGCAATAGGAGATAGACAATATGTTGAAAGAAATGTTAACAAACAATATAAATGTGGTTGAGGAAGCAGCAAGTTGGGAAGAAGCAATTAAAATTGCTGCTGCTCCATTAAAGGAAAAGGGATATATAAAAGAAGAATATATTAGTGCAATGTTACAGAATGTAGTAAATAACGGTCCTTATATAGTTATTATGCCAGGTCTTGCTATACCACACTCTAGACCAGAACATGGAGTGATAAAAACAGGTATGTCGCTTTTAAAATTATTAAAGAGTGTTAAATTTCCAGAAGATAAAGAAATAGAGTTAATTATTGTTTTAGCTGCAAACGATTCTGAAGTACATTTAGAATTAATATCTGAGCTAACTAATTTACTTATGGAAGAAGAGGCTATTAAAAAATTATTTTCATCAAAATCTAAAGAAGAGGTGCTTCAGTGTATATGATCGATAAAATTAAATCATTTAAGGTTTTAGTTAACTCCTTCGAGGTAAATGCAAATTATTATGAAGAAGATATAACAAATATATTTATTCCATTATTAAAAAGATTGACAAATATGAAAAAAAGAAAAAATGGAAGGCTTTTGGTTTATTTAGCAGCATCACCCGGAGTTGGTAAAAGTACTTTAGCTGCGTTTTTAGAAATTATTTCTAAAAACATCGAAAATACTATGGAGATACAATCTATTGGAATTGATGGATTTCACTATGATCAAGAGTATATTAAAAATCACAAAATAATTATTGATGAAAAAGAAGTACCTATGATAGAAGTCAAAGGATGTCCAGAAACTTTCAATTTAAGTAAGTTAAAATCAAAAATAAAAGTTTTAAAAAATGAAAGTGTTAATTGGCCGATTTATGATAGGAGCTTACATGATGTTGTGGAAGACAAAATACTGGTTACTAAAGATATTGTACTAATTGAGGGAAATTGGCTCTTATTAAATGAAGATGGATGGAGGGAATTAAAGGATTATTGTGATTATAGTATTTTTATAAAAGCTGATGAAGCAATGCTAAGAGATAGACTAATACAGCGAAAAATAAAGGGGGGATTATCGGAGGAAGCGGCAACTAATTTTTATGAACAAAGCGACAGCAAAAATGTGAAAAGAGTACTTAATAATAGTTTAAATGCTGATTTACAGCTAGAACTATTAAGCAATGGAAAGTATAAAATAAGGGGGTAAATTTATGGAAATTCGTAAACAATTAAATTCAGTTCAAAAGAAAAACATGAGATCGAAAGTTCAAGCTTTTGGTGGATTTCTTACAGGAATGGTTATTCCCAATATGGGGGCATTTATTGCATGGGGATTTATAACGGCATTATTCATACCTACTGGATGGGTTCCTAATGAATATTTTGGAAAATTAGTAGGACCTATGATAACTTATATGCTTCCCCTTTTACTTGCTTATACAGGTGGTAAGCTTGTAGCTGGTGAAAGAGGAGGAGTAGCTGGCGTTATTGGTACATTTGGATTAATAATTGGTTCAGATATACCGATGTTTTTAGGGGCAATGGTGATGGGACCTTTCAGTGCATACGCAGTAAAAAAATTTGATTCACTTATTGAAAATAAGATACCAGTTGGATTTGAAATGGTTATAAATAATTTTTCCTTAGGTATACTGGGATTACTGCTTAGTTTATTTTCTTACTCATTAATAGGCCCAGTAATATTACAGGCTAATAAGGCAGTAACTGTACTTATAGAAGGCTTAATTAAAACAGGATTTTTACCTATTTTATCACTTATTAACGAACCAGCAAAGGTATTATTCTTAAATAATGTAATTGACCAGGGTATTTATTATCCATTAGGAATGCAGGCTGCTTTAAAGGCTGGGAAGTCAATATACTTTATGGTAGCTTCAAACCCAGGAGCAGGCTTAGGATTATTACTTGCATACTCCTTATTTGGAAAAGGTGCATCTAAGAAAACAGCCCCAGGAGCTATAATAATTCATTTCTTAGGCGGTATACATGAAATATACTTCCCATATGTATTAATGAAACCAATATTGATCATAAGTATGATACTTGGCAGTGCTTCAGGTATATTAACCTTTAGTATTTTTAATGCAGGTTTAGTCGCAGGACCAAGTCCAGGATCAATATTTGCATATCTAGCATTAACACCAAAAGGAAATTTCATAGGAGTAATTGCTGGAGTATTAGTAGCTGCAGCAGTAAGTTTTGCAATAACGTCCTTTATATTAAAATCTTCTAAAGAAGAGGAGGACTTTGAACAAACAGTCAAAAAATCAAAGGAAATGAAACAAGAGGGTAAGGACTTATTAAACTCTGTATTACAACATAATAATGCACCAATAAAACTAGTTGTATTTGCTTGTGATGCAGGTCTTGGAAGTAGTGCAATGGGAGCTAATGCATTTAAAAAGAGAGTAGAAAAAGAAGGGCTTTCAGTAGCAGTTAAAAACTATGCTATTGAAAAAGTTCCTCAGGAAGCTGATGTAATTGTAACTCATAAGAGCTTGCTAGATAGAACTAGGTTGACATGGCCAGACAAACGTATAGTTACAATTGAAAACTTTATAAAAGACAGCAACATAGATGAATTGCTTGCAGAATTGATTGCACGTAAATAAAATGTATAGGCAGTAAGGAGATGTTGGCTTATGAAGACTAGGGCTGCAGTGTTAGCTGGTAAAAATAAAATATATATAAGAGAATTTGAACTGCCCGAAATAACTGAGGATGAACTATTGGTAAAGGTAGTTTCAGATAGTGTTTGTCTATCAACCTATAAGGCATTAAAAAGAGGAGAGGAACATAAAAGAGTTCCTAATAATGTATCAGAGCATCCAGCCATTGTAGGACATGAATTTGCAGGGATTATAGAAAAGGTAGGCAGCAACTTAAAAAATAAATTTACAGAAGGTGAAAGATTTGTACTGCAGCCAGCAATGGGGCTTGAGTCAGGCTATTCAGCAGGATACAGCTATGAGTATTTTGGAGGAGATGCTACCTATTGCATAATTCCTAAAATAGCTATTGATTTGGGGTGTGTACTTCCACTTAACGGAACATATTTTGCCAATGCATCTTTAGCAGAGCCTATGTCATGTATAATAGGAGCTTTTCACGCCAGCTACCATACAAAACAATATGTTTATAAATATGATATGGGAATAAAGGAAGGTGGAAAAGCTGCACTTCTTGGATGTGCTGGTCCTATGGGTCTAGGAGCTATAGAATATGCTGTCAATGGTCCTATAAAACCAAAGATGGTTGTAGTTACAGATATTGATGAAGCTAGATTAAAAAGAGCATCAAGTCTTATAAAAGTTGAAGATGCCAGAGAAAAGGGTGTTGAATTAATATATATTAATACTAAAAATATGGATGCAGTAAGCGAGCTTATGAAATTGTCAGGCGGTAAGGGCTATGATGATGTATTTGTATTTGCTGCTGTTAAGGGGTTAATAGAAACTGCTGATGATATATTAGGTAATGATGGATGCTTAAACTTCTTTGCTGGACCAACAGATAATAATTTTAAGGTTCCACTTAATTTCTACAAGGTTCACTATGAAGGAACTCACATTGTTGGAACTTCAGGTGGATCAACTGATGATATGCTTGAAGCTATAGAGTTATCGGAAAAGGGTTTGATTAATCCTTCTTATATGATAACTCATGTGGGTGGACTGAATGCAGTTCCAGACACTATAAGAAATCTTCCTAATATTCCAGGAGGAAAGAAGTTAATTTATCCTCATATAGAAATGGAATTAACGGCGATTGATGATTTTGAAAAGTTAGGTGAAAATAACGAGTTCTACAAAAGATTAGCTGAAATATGCAAGAAAAACAACAATGTTTGGTGTGAAGAAGCAGAGAAGTTTCTGCTGGAGTCAAATGGAGTTCTGTAATGATTTTATGTATCAGTAATATAGAATAAATATTAATTCACAGGAAACCATATTTCTGTATAAGTAAGTTTTTTACTAAAGTTGTTTTATATACAGAGAGGAGTGAAGCTTGTGAGGAATAGAACAAAATTAACAAACACTCAAAGAAAAGCAGTAGGCCTCATAATGAAAGATAATGGTGAGATAGCACACTATGCTGAAAAGGCAGCTGCCAGCAGAAAAAATGATAATGTAAAACCAGAAGAAACTTTTTAAAATGTAAAATGCAGAATATAGAATGTTAATTCTATATTCTGCATTTTAATATAATAAATATCCAGCAATGCCGGCTAAAACAGATAAAAGTATAGGATCCAGCTTGTATTTAAATGAAGCAATAAAGGCTGCAAGGAATATCAGTACACTTTTATAGTCTATGAAAGAATCATAGGCCACTAAAATTGCAGCAGCAGCAATTAATCCAACAGTTGCTGGTCTTAATCCAAGAAAAGCATATTCTACATTTTTGTTATTTTTAAACTTAATGAAGAATGTGGATATTATAATCATAATTATAATAGATGGAGTAATAACACCTAAAGTTGCAACTATTGAGCCGATTATTCCAGCGGTTTTATAACCGATATAGGTGGCTGAATTTATAGCTATGGGGCCAGGAGTAATCTGAGAGATAGCTACAATATCTATAAATTCTTTAGTACTTACCCAATTATGTATATTTACTACTTCTCGCTGGATAAGAGGAAGCATGGCATAGCCTCCACCAAAGCTGAACAAACCGATTTTAAAAAAAGTTATAAATATATCTAAAATAATCATTTTACATCTCCCTTATTTCTTCCATATAGTACTCCTAAAGCTACAGCTGCAATTATTATTATGACGGGTGTAACATTTACAAAGGCTACAAGTGCAGCAACTGCGACAGGTATGATTATAGTTTTTTTGTTAATTTTCGCAGCCTTTCCAAACCTTAAAATAGGAGCTGCTATAAGTGCTACTACTGCAGGTCTTATACCCTTAAAAACTCTTTCAACTGCAGCATTGTCTTTTATTCCAACAAAAAAGGAAGCTATTATTAAAATTATAAGCAAGGAAGGAAGAACCGAACCTAAAACTGTAAATATCATTCCAGGTATTCCAGCCATTTTATAGCCTGCAAATACTGCGGTATTAATTGCTATAGGTCCTGGAGCAGATTGTGCAAGTGCAAGCATATCAAGAAAATCTTCTCGGTTTATCCACTTATTTTTATCTACTATTTCTTTTTCGATTAAAGGAATCATGGCATAGCCGCCTCCGATAGTAAAAGCACCTATCTTAAAAAAAGAATAGAACATTTCAAAGTATTTTTTCATTTTCAATGCCTCCATTTTAATAAACTGGATATATATGCAATATTATTATAACATAATTATATAGAGTATCAGGGATTATTTTGGTAAAATTAATTAAAGCAATAATAAGGAGGAGGTAATTAAATGTTTACACATGTAGTATTCTTTAAATTAAATGATCCAACACCATTAAATGTGGAGAAAGCTAAAACTATATTGCTTGGTATGGAAGGGAATATACCTCAGTTGAAATATCTTGAGGTAGGAGCAGATATTTTACATACTGAACGTTCTTATGATTTAGTTCTTATTACAAGATTTGAATGTAAAAATGATATGGACGCATATCAGGTTCATCCATTCCATGTTAATGAAGTACTTAAAAATTTAAGACCAATGCTTAAAGCTTCTGCAGCGGTAGATTATGAAGATTAGATGAAGGCAGGTATTTAATAAGTGCAGGGATACTGTTTACGGACAGTGTCCTTTTTGTTTCCATTTAATATTAGTTGAAAAAAATACTCCATAAATATAAAATTATAGTAATAAACTAACCGTAAAAGAAAGGAAGTGAAAATTTGTCAACTGACTTTAATGGAGAGTTTGTTCATTTGCATGTACATACAGAATATAGTCTTTTAGATGGTTCTGGTAAAATTTCTGATATGATTGCAAGAGTAAAAGAGCTTGGAATGAAAAGTATTGCTATAACAGACCACGGTGCAATGTACGGCTGTGTTGATTTTTACAAGGCTGCGAAAGAGCAGGGAATAAAACCTATAATTGGATGCGAAATATATGTGGCGGCAAAATCTATGTATGATAAAACAAACAACAAGGATAATGATATATATCACTTAGTTTTGCTAGTTAAAAATGAAATTGGATATAAAAACCTTATGAAGATAGTTTCAAAGGCGTCTATAGATGGTTTTTACTACAAGCCAAGGGTTGACCATGACTATTTAAGAAAGCATAGTGAAGGTATAATAGCTTCCAGTGCATGTCTTGGAGGAGAGGTTCAAGCAAATCTATTAAATGGAAATAGAAAAAAAGCAGTAGAAATTGCTCTTTTGTATAAGGACATATTTAAAGATGGTTTTTATTTAGAACTTCAAAATCATGGAATGGAAGAGCAGCTTAAAGTAAATGAGGAACTTATAAGCTTATCTAAAGAACTTGAAATTCCTTTGATATGTACTAATGATGTACACTACATAAAAAGGGAAGATTCAAAGGCTCACGATATCCTTCTTTGTGTTCAGACAGGTAAAACTATTGATGAAGAAAACAGGATGAGATATCCTTCAAGTGAGTTTTATTTAAAATCTCCAGAAGAAATGTATGAACTATTTTCATATATTCCAGAGGCTTTAAAAAATACGGTTAAAATAGCGGAGCAGTGTAATTTTGATTATGAATTCCACGTATCTAAGCTGCCTAAGTTTCCTCTGCCAGAGGGTGTAGAACCTTTTGATTACCTTAGAAAAACTTGTTACGAAGGGCTTAAGGAAAGGTATAAGGAAGTTACGAAGAACCTTACAGACAGACTAGAGTATGAGCTTGGAGTAATTAGGAACATGGGCTATGTGGATTACTTTCTTATAGTTTGGGATTTTATAAGGTTTGCAAGGGAAAGTAAGATAGCTACTGGAGCTGGAAGGGGGTCAGCTGCAGGTTCTTTAGTTGCGTATACTCTTGGAATTACTAAAATTGACCCTCTTAGGTATGGTTTGCTTTTTGAGAGATTTTTAAATCCAGAACGTATATCTATGCCGGATATCGATAGTGACTTTTGCTATGAACGTCGTCAAGAAGTAATTGACTATGTAGTAGAAAAATATGGAATAGAAAATGTATCACAGATAATAACCTTTGGAACTTTGGCAGCCAGAGCCTGTATAAGAGATGTAGGAAGAGCAATGAATTATTCTTATGCTGAAGTAGACAGAATTGCAAAGATGATTCCTGCAATGCTTGGAATTACTATAGACAAAGCCTTAAATATAAATCCAGAACTTAAGAGTGCTTATGACAATGAGCAGAGAGTTAAAGAACTTATAGATGTAGCAAAAGCCTTAGAGGGTCTTCCAAGACATTCTGGAACTCATGCTGCAGGAGTTGTTATAGCTTCTCAGCCTTTAGTTAATTATGTTCCTATGCAAAAAAATGAAGGTAATATAGTAACGCAGTTTACTATGGGAACACTTGAAGAACTTGGACTTCTTAAAATGGATTTTCTTGGTCTTAGAACCTTAACTGTTATGAGAGATGCAGTTGATATGGTTAAGTCAGGAAAAGGAGTTGATATAGACTTAGATAAGATAAATTATGAAGATAAAGAAGTCTACAAGATGATTGGAGAAGGTAAAACGGTAGGTATATTCCAGTTAGAATCACCAGGTATGACTTCCTTTATGAAAGACCTGAATCCTGATAATCTTGAAGATATAATAGCAGGTATAAGTCTTTACAGACCTGGTCCTATGGCGGAAATACCAAGATATATAGAGGGTAAAAGAAACCCTGAAAAGATACATTATGAAACTCCTGAACTTGAAGCTATACTTAATGTAACATACGGGGTTATGGTATATCAGGAACAGGTTATGGAAATAGTTAGAAAGTTGGCAGGGTATTCTATGGGACGTGCAGACTTAGTTCGTCGTGCCATGTCGAAGAAAAAGCATAGCGTAATGGAGCAGGAAAGAAAAAATTTTATATATGGTATTGCAGATAAAGATGGAAACATAGAAGTACCAGGCTGTATAAGAAATGGCATTAGTGAGGCTGCGGCAAATAAGATATTTGACCAGATGATGGATTTTGCTTCTTATGCCTTTAATAAAAGTCATGCGGCAGCTTATGCAGTAGTTGCATTCCAAACAGCATACCTTATGCGATACTACTCCACGGAATACATAGCAGCAATGCTGAACAGCGTAATGGGAAATAATGAAAAGATAGCCTTCTACATCAGATTTGCTAATGAATCAGGTATTGAGGTACTTCCTCCTGATATTAATGAAAGTTACAGTAAGTTTACAGTTAAAAATGGTAAAATAAGGTTTGGGTTAGCAGCTATTAAAAACGCAGGTGTAAATGTAATTGAAAGCATAGTAAAGTCCAGAGAAGAAAAAGGCAAGTTTAAGAATTTAAGCGATTTTTATAATAAAATAGATGTATCTATAGTTAATAAACGGGCTATTGAAAGTCTTATTAAAGCTGGAGCCTTTGATTGTTTCAAGGTTTATCGCTCTCAAATGCTTGCTGTGTATGAAAAGTTATTAGAAGGAATGCACAGTGAGAGAAAGAGAAATATTCAAGGCCAGTTAAGTCTTTTTAAAGACTTTAGTGCAGATGAAGATATATTTGAGATTAAATATCCAAAAATAAAAGAATTTGAAAAAAAGTATCTTTTAGCTATGGAAAAAGAAATGACAGGTCTTTATTTGTCAGGGCATCCGCTTGAAGAGTATGAAGAAACTCTTAAGTTTCAGACAAATACTAGAATATCTGATATTGTAGTAAGTGAAACTCTTGAAGAGGGAGAACTTCAGGAAACTTCAAAAATAAAGGATGGAGATAGAGTTATTATAGGCGGAATTATATCAGAGGTGAATAAAAAAGTTACAAGAAACAATGATATGATGGCTTTTGTAAGGCTTGAAGATATGTATGGAGGCATAGAGGTAATAATTTTTCCTAAGGTGCTTCAAAACTGTAAAGCTCACATAGTTGAAGATAGTGTAGTGATAGTAAAAGGAAGAGTAAGTATCAGAGAAGAGGAACAGCCCAAAATATTATGTGAAAACATAGAACCTTTAATAAAGATAAATAACGATAAGGTATATATTTTAATAGAAGAAGATAAACTAAGAAAAGAAGCCTTTGATAGAATAAAAAATGAATTGGTTAAACATAAAGGAAATCAGCCTGTGTACATATGTACAAGAAAAGAAAGATATAAGTTCAGGCTGGATAGAGAATATTGGATTAAGCCAAGTGATGAGATTCTTTCTTTCTTAAAAAATCAATTTGGGGAAGCAAATGTAAAGGTACAATAGTTTATATAAAGCTTAAAGGTTGATAATGGTCTAGTAAAATAAAATCTTAATTATTTAAATAAAAATAATTGGCTGGTTAAATTATTATTTTACTAGACTATATCAGGTTTTAGAAATTCATATTTACAAATTTACTAATCAAGTAAAGTAAAAAAAGTTTTGAACAGTATTATGTCGAAATTTATTGCAAATTACATTATATTAGATTAGAATTAAAGTGGAATATCACTATAATTTTCGTAACCTTCATGGGACAATATTTGTCCCAGTGGGATAAGTTAGGAGGGAAATTATGAAAACAATTGCCATATTAACTAGTGGAGGAGATGCTCCAGGAATGAATGCTGCTATAAGAGCAGTAGTTAGAGCTGGTTTAGATAAAGGGCTCAAGGTAATGGGTATTCAAAGAGGATACAGTGGCCTTTTAAATGGAGAAATATTTGAAATGAACAGGCACAGTGTATCCGACATAATACACAGAGGTGGAACTATACTAAAAACAGCTAGATGTGAAGAATTCAAAAAAGAAGAAGTAAGAAAAAAAGCTGCACAAATTTTAAAGGTTTATGGAATAGATGGACTTGTAGTAATTGGTGGAGATGGTTCCTTTACAGGAGCAAGGCTGTTATCTGAACTGGGAGTAAAAACAATAGGAATACCTGGAACTATAGATAATGACCTTCCATATACAGAATATACATTAGGTTTTGATACTGCACTTAATACAGTTTTAGATGCTATTAATAAGTTAAGAGACACTTCAACTTCTCATGAAAGAATAAGTATAGTGGAAGTTATGGGAAGAAACTGTGGAGATATTGCTTTATATGCAGGTCTTGCAGGTGGAGCAGAAAGCATAATCCTTCCAGAAAAGGGATTTGACCTAAATGAAATATGTAAAGTAATACTTGATGGAAAACAAAAAGGAAAGCTTCATAATTTAATATTACTTGCAGAAGGCGTTGGCGGAGCTAATGAGCTTGCTGAACAAATTGAAGAGATAACAGGAATTGAAACAAGAGCTACAATACTTGGACATATACAAAGAGGAGGAAGCCCATCAGCTTTTGACAGAATATTAGCGTCTAAAATGGGAGCAAGAGCTGTTGAATTGCTTTTAGAGGGAAAAACTTCCAGAGTAATAGGAACTAGAGGCGGAGAAATCATTGATTTAGAAACTAATGAAGCTTTATCAATAAAGAGAAAATTTGATGAAAAGACTTATGAAATAGCAAAAGCATTATCTTATTAATTCAGGGGAGGGGAACTCATGAGAAAAACTAAAATTATATGTACTGTAGGACCTGCAAGTGAAAATGAGGAGATTTTATCAAAGCTTATAGAAGCGGGAATGAATGCTTCAAGGCATAACTTTTCTCACGGAGATCATGAGGAGCATGGAAGAAGAATAAATCTTGTTAAAGCTTTAAGGAAAAAATATAATAAACCGATTGCCATAATACTTGATACTAAAGGACCAGAAATTAGAACAGGCAAGTTTGAAGGAGGCAGTGTTGAATTAAGAGAAGGAGAACCTTTTACTGTTGTATGCGGTGAAGATATTCTAGGAAACAACACTATTTGTTCTGTTACATACGCTGATCTTTATAAGGATGTAAAAATAGGTGATTCCATACTGATAGCTGATGGACTTGTAGGACTTGAGGTAAAAGGTATAGAAGGCAACAGAATATTCTGCACAGTAAAAAACAGCGGCAGTCTTGGAAATAATAAAAATGTAAATGTTCCAGGAGTTGTAACTACGTTGCCAGCTGTTACAGAAAAGGATATCAAAGATTTAAAATTTGGCATTGAAGTGGGAGTGGATATAATTGCTGCATCCTTCATAAGAAAAGCTTCAGATGTTCTTGCTATTAGAAAGGTTCTACAGGAAAACGGCGGTGGGGATATATTAATCTTTTCAAAGATTGAAAACCATGAAGGTGTTGCTAATATAGACGAAATTATTAAGTTTTCCGACGGTATAATGGTAGCAAGAGGAGATCTTGGAGTTGAAATACCAACAGAAGATGTTCCTGTTGTACAAAAGATGATAATAGAAAAATGTAATGAAGCAGGTAAGCCTGTTATAACTGCAACTCAAATGCTTGACTCTATGATAAAAAACCCAAGACCAACAAGAGCAGAAGCTTCAGACGTTGCTAATGCTATTTTTGATGGTACTGATGCTATAATGTTAAGCGGAGAAACTGCTAATGGAAAGTATCCTGTAGAGACAGTTATTACTATGTCCAAGATAGCAGAAAGAGCAGAAAAAGCTCTTAACTATGAAGAAAAGCTAAAGAAAAGAAGAAGAAACCATATTCCTAACGTTCCAAATGCAATAAGTCTTGCTACCTGCAATACTGCAATGGACTTAAATGCTTCAGCTATAATTACAGCAACTCAAAGCGGACATACTGCAAAAATAGTTTCAAACTACAGACCAGAATGTCCAATAATTGCTGTTACTCCATATTGGAATGTGGCAAGAAAGCTAGCTCTTAATTGGGGTGTGTTCCCTATTATAGCAGATAAGATGGAATCAACAGATGAGCTTATAGAAAAGTCAGTTGTTATTGCTCAGAATACCGGATATGTAAAAAACGGTGATTTAGTAGTTATCGCAGCAGGTATACCTGTTGATTATGTAGGAACTACAAATATGATGAAGGTACACGTTGTTGGAGATATATTAGTTCAAGGAAAGTCATCCGGTTCCGTGCATGGCTATGGTACAGTAAATGTAGTAAGCAGCTTTAGTGAAGCTCAGGAAAATGTACAAGAAGGAGATATTCTAGTAGTTAAACATCTGACAGGAGAATATCTTAACCTGCTTGATAGAGTTTCAGGAATAATTACTGAACAAGCAGAGGTTTCATCAGATATTACTATTAAGTGTATAGCTCAGGAAATACCGCTTATATATAACGCAGCTGGTGCAACAGATATTCTAAAAACAGGTTCCTTTATTACACTAGATATTAGAAGAGGAGTCGTATACAGCGGAAAGGTAAACCTGGTATAATTATAAATATATGAGAGAATGCCTAAAGTAAGGCGTTCTCTCTTTTAAATTATTTGATTAATATAAAATTAAAAATTGAATATATGTAATTGTAAAAATTTTTAAAAAACTATTGACTGAATATACACAATAATATAAAATTATTTTAACATCAGTGATCAGAAAGAGTAGATATAGAAGTTTAGTTTCAGCGAATCTGGGATAGTGTAAGCCAGATACTGTAGTCTATATTGAATGGGTCTGTGAGATGATATGCGAACTTATAGTAGCATTTTCCGGGAGTCTTCCGTTAAAAGGACAGGGTATCGATTAATTCCGTACCTGGTAAAGATAAATTTCCATTTAGGTGGCATAGCGAGTTCAACACCTCGTCCTATTTGCAGGGCAAGGTGTTTTTATTTATCTTATTTTAGAATAATTAAAATAAGATTTATGCTTTATACTAAATGTAAATTTAATTTGGGTGGCACCACGAGTCACTTCGTCCCAAAACAGACGAAGTGGCTTTTTTTTAATAATTTTTTAAGGGGGCTAAGTTATGATTAATTTGAGTAAATGTAAATTTTATGAACTTAGAGAATCTAAAAAAGTTTTTCCTGTAATCTTTGAAGCACATGCAGATGAACTTACACCAATAATAATATTTTATAACCTTGAAGGAAAAAACAGGTGTCTTTTAGAAAGTGCTTTAGCTACTAAAGACAGCGGAAGATACTCATTTATGGCGGAAAATCCTTATCTTCAGGTTAATAGTTATAAAGACAGGATAACCATAATAAGTGATGACGGCAGTAAAATACAAAAACAAGGTGATGTGCTTGATACAGTTAGGGATATATTGAATTTAAAATATCATGCTGAAAATATAAGCCTTCCTTTTAGTGGAGGTGCTATAGGCTATGTAGGCTACGATGTTATCAGGCAGTATGAGGTGCTGCCTGATAAAAATAAGGATAAGATAAACATACCAGAGGCTTATCTTTTATTTTATAAAACAATAATATGCTATGATCACTATAACCATAAGCTTTATATTATTTATAATGTACTTCCTGAAGATAATCTTGAATATGAAGAAGTTGTGCAATTACTGCAAACAACTTATGAGAAGATTAGAGTTAGAAAAGAGCTTCATCCTTTGAAAAGGGAAGGGTCTTTTGGGGAAGCAAAATCTAATTTTACAAAAGAAGAGTTTTGTAAAAGGGTAAATAAAGCAAAAGATTATATAACTAAAGGAGATATATTCCAGGTGGTTTTATCTCAAAGATTAACTATTAATACAGAAGAAAACCCTTTTGAAGTATACAGAAGATTAAGATCTAAAAATCCATCTCCATATCTTTTTTATATAGAATTTGACGGCTTTGAGGTAGTAGGCTCTTCTCCTGAAAGATTAGTAAGCGTTATTAATAATATAGTATCAACTAATCCTATAGCAGGTACAAGACCTAGAGGGAAAAACAGTGAAGAAGATAAAGTTTTAGCAGAAGATTTGCTTAAAGATGAGAAGGAAATAGCTGAGCATGTAATGCTTGTAGATTTAGGGAGAAACGATACTGGTAGAATAAGCGAGTTTGGCACTGTTAAGGTAGAGAAATTTATGGAAGTAGAACTTTATTCACATGTAATGCATTTAGTTTCAAAGGTTACTGGCAGGTTAAAAGAAGGCTTAGATTGTTTTGACGCCTTAAAGGTTTGTCTTCCAGCAGGAACAGTGTCCGGGGCGCCTAAAATAAGAGCAATGGAAATAATAGATGAGCTTGAAAATATAAGACGTGGAATATATGCAGGTGCCTTAGGGTACTTTTCCTATGAAGGAAATATGGATGTGTGTATTGCAATCAGAACTGTAATTTTTAAAAATAAAACTGCTTATCTTCAGGCAGGGGCTGGAATAGTGTATGATTCGGATCCAGTTAAGGAGTATGAAGAAACAATAAATAAGGCTAAGGCGTTAAGGGTGGTGATTTAATGCTTCTTTTAATAGATAATTATGATTCTTTTACCTTTAATTTATATCAAATGCTGGGAGTAATTTACAAAGATATTAAGGTAATCAGAAATGATGCTGTTACAATAGAGGAAATAACAAATATGGATTTACATGGTATTATTATTTCTCCAGGACCTGGAAGACCAGAGGAAGCAGGAATTTGTATTGAGGTAATAAGAAATTTTGCAGATAAGCTTCCTATACTTGGAATATGTCTTGGGCATCAGGCTATAGGCTATGCCTTTGGAGGAAAAATATCAGGAGCTGAGAAAATAATGCACGGAAAGACTTCAGAAGTTTTTATAGAAGAAAGTGACATATTTAAAGATTTACCAGAAAGATTTACTGTTATGAGATATCATTCTCTTGTTGTTGAAAAGAATAGTTTACCAACTGAGTTTAAAGTAATAGCAAAAACTGAGGATGATGTAATAATGGGTATAAAGCATAAAGATTTTGACCTTTATGGGCTTCAATTTCATCCTGAATCAATTTTAACACAATATGGTGACAAGATGTTAAGAAATTTTGCAGAGGTGATTTGTAATGTTAAATGAAGCTATTAAAAAGATTGTTATAAGAGAAAATTTAACAACCGAAGAAGCAGAGGCAGCTATGAATGAGATAATGAGAGGTGAATGTACTCCATCTCAGATAGGAGCTTTTCTTACAGGGCTTAGAATGAAAGGTGAGACTATAGATGAAATAACAGGTTGTGCTAAGTCTATGAAACAAAATGCAAGAAGCTTTAATGTATCCTTTTTTGCTATAGATACCTGCGGCACTGGAGGAGATGGTGCCAATACATTTAATATATCTACAGCTGTAGCTATAATTGCTGCTGCTGCAGGTGTAAAGGTAGCAAAACACGGAAATAGAGCAGTTTCAAGTAAAAGCGGAAGTGCAGATGTGCTTTGCGAACTAGGTTTTAATATAGATTTTGAAACTTCATTATCTGAGAAGTGTCTTAAGGATACAGGTATGACTTTTCTCTTTGCTCAAAAGTACCATCCTGCAATGAAAAATGCTGCTCCGATAAGAAGAGAATTAGGAATTAGAACTATATTTAATATTTTAGGACCTCTTACAAATCCTGCAGATATAAAGGGACAGGTGCTTGGAGTATTTGATGGAAACTTGACTCATCAGCTTGGAGAAGTTCTTTTAAGACTTGGAAGGGAAAGAGTACTTGTAATACACGGAAATGACGGTTTGGATGAAATAACAACAACAACAACTACTACTGTAACAGAAGTAAAAGAAGGTAAAGTTATAGATTACACTATTAATCCGCTGGATTATGGTATACCGCTTTGCACAAAGGAAGAGATAAAAGGTGGAGATTCAAAAGAAAATGCAGCAATAATTTTAGATATATTTAAGGGAGAAAAGGGAGCTAGACGCAATATTGTAGTGATGAATGCTGCAGCTGCTTTGTATGTAGGTAAGGCAGCGGATAATTTCAGGGAAGGAATTAGATTAGCAGAGAAGATTATTGATTCTGGAAAAGCCTATGACAAGTTAGAGGAAATAATAAACTTTGGTAAGAAGGTGGCAATGTAATGATACTGGATGAAATTGTTGCGGTTAAAAAAAAGCAGCTTGAAATAGAGAAAGAAGAAAAACCATTAGAGAATTTGATTAAAAATTCTAAGCCTAGGGAAATTAGAAACTTTGAAAAGGCACTAAGCGGAAGGGAAATGTCTATAATAGCAGAGATTAAAAAAGCTTCTCCTTCAAAGGGAGTTATTATAGAAAACTTCAATCATAAAGCTATTGCAAAAGTATATGATGAAGTTGATATAGATGCAATTTCAGTTCTTACAGAGAAATATTTTTTTAAGGGGAATGATGAATATATAAAAGATGTAAAGATAATAGCTGATAAGCCTGTGCTTCGCAAAGATTTTATTATAGAGGAATATCAAATATATCAGGCTTTAGATATAGGTGCAGATGCTATTCTTCTTATAGCAGCTATTCTGCCTGGAAAGCTTAAAAGATTTTATGATTTAGCTTCAAGCTTGGGACTGCATGTGCTTATAGAAGTTCATAATGAAAGTGAGCTTGAAGAGGCACTTAAAAGTGGAGGAAGGATAATAGGGATAAACAATAGAGACCTTAAAACTTTTCACGTCAGCTTAAAGCATACAGAAAAGCTTAAAAATCTAATACCAAAGGATAAAATAGTAGTTTCTGAAAGCGGGATAAGCAATGCTGATGATATAAAGTATTTGAAAAGTTTAGGAGTAAGTGCCATATTAGTTGGTGAAACTTTTATGAGAATTATTAAAGATAGAACTAAAGTTAATGAATTTGTAAGAGTTTGCAAAGATGGTATTAAGTCATGATTAAGATTAAAATTTGCGGTTTAACAAGATATGTTGATATTGAATATGTAAATAAGCTAAGGCCTGAATATGCTGGTTTTGTATTTGCTGAAAGTAGGAGAAGAGTAAGTGCTGGTACAGCTTTAAAGCTTCATGAAAACTTAGATAAAGAAATAAAAGCTGTAGGTGTTTTTGCAGATGAAAGCATTGAAGCTGTAAGAGAAATTGCAGATAAGGTTAAACTTGATGTGCTTCAGTTTCATGGTAATGAATCTATTGAGTATATAAATAGCTTTAAGGATTTTGAGGTTTGGAAGGCTATTTCAGTTAAAAGAGAGGAAGACCTTTCAAATATATATAAATATAAAAATATCAGACTGCTTCTTGACTCTAAGGTTGAGGGAGTAAAGGGGGGCAGCGGCAAAACTTTTGACTGGAATATATTAAAGAAGCATGATTTAGAACAAAAAATAGTGCTTGCAGGGGGATTAAACTGTGAAAATATTAAAGAGGCTATAAAAATTGTGAAGCCTTTTGCAGTAGATGTATCCAGCGGAGTTGAAAGCAGCGGTTTTAAAGATTTTCATAAAATGAAAGAATTTATAGATAAAGTGAGGAGATTATAATGAAGGGAAGATTTGGACAATTTGGAGGGCAGTATGTACCTGAGACTGTTATGAATGCAATAACAGAACTGGAAATTGAATTTGAAAAGGCAATAAAGGATAAAAGTTTTTTAGAGGAATATCATTACTATTTAAAGGAATACAGCGGAAGAGAAACTCCGCTTTATTATGCAAAAAGTTTAAGTGAAAAATACAAAGGAGCAAAAATTTATTTAAAAAGAGAAGATTTAAATCATACCGGGGCACATAAAATAAACAATGTTTTAGGACAGGTACTTTTGGCAAAAAGAATGGGAAAGAAAAGAATAATAGCAGAAACAGGGGCGGGACAGCATGGTGTTGCTACAGCTACTGTTGCAGCAATGTTTCAAATGGAATGTGAAATATTTATGGGAGAAGAAGATATAAGAAGACAAGCGCTTAATGTATTTAAAATGAAAATGCTAGGTGCAAAGGTTAATGCTATAACAAGCGGTACAGGAACCTTAAAGGATGCAGTAAACGGAGCGATGAGAGACTGGGTATCAAATATAGATACTACTTTTTATGTTATAGGTTCTGTTATGGGACCCCACCCATATCCAACAATGGTTAGAGATTTTCAAAGAATAATAGGTGATGAAGCCAGAAGGCAGATAATTGAAAAGGAAGGAAGGCTTCCAGATTATGTGGTAGCTTGTGTCGGCGGTGGAAGCAATGCTATTGGAATTTTTTATCCTTTTATAGAAGATAAGGAGGTAAAGCTTGTAGGAGTCGAGGCTGCAGGGCTTGGAGTTGATACAGAACAGCATGCTGCAACTATAACTAAAGGCTCCCTTGGAATAATTCACGGTATGAAAACTTATGTGCTTCAAGATGAAGATGGACAAATAATGCCGGTTTACTCTATATCAGCGGGACTTGATTACCCAGGTGTAGGACCTGAGCATGCATATTTACATGACATAGGCAGGGCTGAATATGTTGCTGTAACTGATAAGGAAGCACTGGAAGCTTTTAAAGAATTATCATTAATGGAAGGGATAATACCTGCAATTGAAAGTTCACATGCAATTGCTCATGTTTTAAAATTAGCACCAACCTTAAGCAAGGACAAAATTATTGTAGTTAACCTTTCAGGCAGAGGAGATAAGGATATTAATACTGTAGCTGAAGAAATGGGGGTAAAGCTTTAATGAACAGAATAGATTTAAAGTTTAAGGAGTTAAAAGAAAAAAATGAAAAAGCACTTATTACTTTTATAACAGCAGGAGATCCGGATAGAAGTACTACAATAGATTTAGTACTGGCTATGGAGAAAGCAGGGGCAGATATAATTGAACTAGGTATTCCTTATTCAGACCCCCTGGCAGATGGAGTAGTTATACAAGAATCCTCTCAAAGAGCGTTAAAAGCTGGAATAAAAATAAATGATATAATGAATATTGTAAAAGATATAAGAAGAATTTCTTCTGTACCACTATTATATTTGGTTTATTATAATTGTATTTTTAAATATGGAATAGAAAAGTTTATAAAAAAATGTAATGAAGTTGGTATTGACGGGCTTATAATTCCTGATTTACCTTTGGAGGAAAGAGGAGAAATCGCAGAAATTGCTTTTGAATATAATATAGATATTATTCCATTAGTAGCACCTGCCTCAGAAGAAAGAGTTAAAAAAGTGTTGAAGTTTGGCAGAGGTTTTGTATATTGTGTATCAACAAATGGTGTTACTGGGACAAGAGACAGTATTGCTACGGATTTAAAAAACTATATGAATTTGGTTGGACAATACAGTGAAATACCAAGAGCTATCGGATTTGGTGTATCTAGTGCAGAAATGGCAGAGGAATTTGCAAAATATGGTGAAGGTGTAATAGTAGGAAGTGCTATAATAAAGCTTATAGCTTCAGCAGAAAATAGTACAGCAGCAGTTGAAAAAGTAGGAGTTTTTACAAAAGAACTTAAAAATGCTGTAAAAAAAGTTGTCAATTGCCCAGGAAATAAGTAAAATAATATTTGTGAGCTATTATCATAATAATACTAGGTTTCATATAACCAATAGTTGTATTGTCTTTGTCGTATATTTCTAATAGATAATTATAAAGAATTATATGAATAATGTATAATTTGGTTAAAAAATGGAAAAAATGACTAAATGGAATATAAGAGCAACTGATTCATTCTATTACTTTGCAGCTTAGCTGCTTTTTTTTTTATCTTAGAATAAATATAATAAATTATGGATAAACTACTTACATGCAAAATAGAATAGTAATAGTGGTAAGGATATGGGAGGATTTTTATGAATGGAGAATTAAGCTGCAGTGCATTAAATTGTGTTCATAATATGAGTGGGCTGTGCTCAGCAAATGTTATAAATATAATAGGTGCAGGCGCTCATTCAAGTATGGAGACTATGTGTAATACTTTTGCTCCTAAAGGAATTAAAAATGCAATAACTCACCTACCTAATATGAATATGATAGGAGAAATTAAGCAAATTTTTACTAAAAATTCAATACAAATGATTCCTATAATAAAATGCGAAGCAATGAACTGTATTTATAATATAGACAGAAAATGTAACGCAGATAATATCCAGATTCATGGTCCTAATGCTGAAAATACTCAAGGAACTCAATGTGAAACTTTTAAGAATAGATAGTTTATGTAGTCTATAAGTCGATTTCATGATTTATAGACTATTTTTTATATAATAGACAAGGAAGTAAATAAATTATATAATTTATAAATCAGATAGTACACAGGTGAAGGATGATAATATGAGTGAAAATATAGTAATTGAAAAAAATAAGGATTATATTATAGATATAATTGGTATGGGATATGAAGGTGAAGGAGTAGGAAAGCTTAACAATTTCACTATCTTTGTACAAGGCGCTTTAATTGGTGAAACTGTAAAAGTTAAGATAGTTAAAGTAGCTAAAAACTATGCTTATGGAAAGCTTTTAGATATTATAAAGCAGTCTTTTCATAGAAGAGAACCAATTTGCAGTATTTATAAAAGATGCGGCGGCTGTCAAATGCAGCATATGTCTTATGAGGCTCAGCTTCAATTTAAAACTGAAAGAGTCAAAGAGGTTATTGCAAGAATAGGAAAGCTTAAAGATGTGACAGTTCATCCTGTTATAGGGATGGAAGAGCCTTATAGATATAGAAATAAAGTTCAGCTTCCTGTAGGAAAGGTTAATGGAGAAGTTCAAATTGGATTTTACGCTCCAAGAAGCCATGACATAGTAAATATGGAAACCTGCTATATACAGGATAAAATAGCTGATAAGGTTATAAGTTTGACTAAAGAATGGATAATTAAATATAATATTGAAACTTATGATGAAAACGAGGATGATGGAAATATAAGGCATATAATGGTACGAAGAGGTTTTAAAACCAAAGAAGTTATGGTGGTTATTGTAACAAGGCAGGATAAACTGCCTTACTATGAAGAATTTGTAGATTTAATCACTAAAAATATTCAGGGAATTAAAAGTATTATACAAAATGTAAATCATAAAAAAACTAATGTAATACTAGGTGAGAAAAATAAAACCTTGTGGGGCAGTGATGTTATAACGGATTATATAGGAAAATTTAAGTTTAATATTTCTCCTCTTTCCTTTTTTCAGGTTAATCCTGTTCAGACAGAGGTACTTTATAATAAAGCACTTGAATATGCAGGTTTAAGCGGAAATGAAACAGTATTCGATGCCTACTGCGGTACAGGAACTATATCTCTTTTCCTTTCTCAAAAAGCTAAAAAGGTTTATGGAGTAGAAATAGTTCCGCAGGCTATAGAGGATGCAAAGAAAAATGCATTGCAAAACAATGTAGATAACGTAGAGTTTTTAACAGGTGAATCTGAAAAAGTAATTCCAGAGCTTATAGAAAAAGGGATAAAGGCTCAGGTGGTGGTTGTAGACCCGCCAAGAAAGGGCTGCGAAAGAAGTCTCCTTGAAGCCATAGCTAACATGGTACCTGAAAGAATTGTATATGTATCCTGTGATGCAGCAACTTTGGCTAGGGATTTAGGAATACTTCAAGAGCTTAACTATAAGACAATAGAAGTGCAGCCAGTTGATAATTTTCCTCAGACTGCGCACGTTGAGTGTGTTGTATTGATAACAAAAAAATAAATATAAAAGTGTGTAAAGCATTGATAAATAAAGGGTTTTCAAGTTTACAAGAGGCATCATAAAATTTATTTTTGGTGTTTCTGATTTGAAAATCCTTATATTTATTTTGCAGAGAAATATTTTAATGATTATAATATTTGTATAGTGTAGTAGGCAAGATAGATACCGTAGAGGTTGAGAAGGCAGGATAGATGTGGCTTTTACGAGTAGGCTAGATAGATGTTTGAAAATTATGGATAAAATAATTGTTTTTTTAGACTACTTATCATATAGCTGGCAATAATTAAAGATAAGTAGTCTAAACTTAATAGTGAGGTTTTGTTATGGTGAATAAGAGTTTAAATCCCAAAGTAATGTACATTCCAGCTAAAATAGAGCCAAATAAAAGGGTAGCAATATACTGTAGGGTTAGTACAAATCACGATTCTCAAGAAGAAAGCCTAGAAGCACAAATAGAAGGATTAAAGCAGATTGTAAAAAACAATCCTAAGTGGAGTTTATTTAAAGTTTACACAGATAAAGACTCAGGAGGAAATACATTTCGTTCAGGATTTCAGAATATGATATTTGATTGTTATGAAAATTTAATTGACATTGTTTTAGTTAAGTCTATTAGCCGCATAGCTAGAAATACAGTAGATTTACTTGAAACAGTAAATAAGTTAAGAAGTATGGGAATTGAAATGATATTTGATAAAGAAAATATTAGAACCAGTGAAGTTGACAATGATGTACTTGTAGCTGTATTAACTGCAATTGCACAAGCAGAGAGCGAATCAACAAGTGAGGCTATAAAGTGGGGGTTAAAGCGTGGATTTGAATCAGGTAAATCTAAGCTTTATTGTAGAAAGTGTTATGGTTATAAACATAACGAAAAAGGAGAACTGGTAATTGATGAAGCTCAAGCAGAGGTTGTAAGAAAAATATTTGACTTATATTTAAGAGGATACAGTATAGGCTTAATTATAAAAGAGCTAGAGTGTGAAGATATTAAATCCTCAAAGGGTAAAGATAAGTGGTCTAAACGTGCCATTCAAACTATACTTACAAATGAAAAATATATAGGAAATGTAATTTTAGGAAAAACTTATACAGGGACATTTCCAAATAATAAACAGCAAATAAATAATGGTGAACAAGAAAAATATTTATTGGAGAATGCTCATGAGCCAATAATAGAAGTTGAAAAATTTGAACAGGTACAAGAAGAGATGAGACGAAGAAGCAATGTAGAAGTTATTGAAGGAAAAGTTAAAAGAAAAGGAACTCGTTATAGTATAAAGAAAGAAAATAAAATTTAATCTTATTATGCACTTAACTAGTGATTTGAGTGCATGGATTTGAATTTGATGAAAGTGAGGAGAAAATATGCAAATTGCATTAACTAAAAAACTGGCGAGTGCCATGGGAATAAATCCACAACCTATTAATGAGGTTATAAACCCACTATTTTCATGGACAGCAAACTGGACTAAAGTTTGGGATAATCGTAGAACAGAGGATATGCTTGTTCTAGTGAACAATGCAACACGCTTTACTGTTGCTATTTATCAAGTTAAGCGAAATTCGCTGAAAAATGTAGCGGAAATGATGAAGGCAGCCATTTCAAGCACACTTCTTTCCATGAATTTAAACCCAGAGCTTGTGGAAGAATATATGCGACTGTCAGGTGAGGTGGAATTTGTTCAAAATAGTAGCAGACAGGCAGCATCATGGGTAACAAAAGCGGGAACAGAATGTGCTTTTTATGTAGCAAATGAATATAATGGAATTGAAAAAGTATTTAGTGATACAATAGGTGTTCCTGCAAATCGAACCATTGTCAATTATTCTGGTACAAATAAAGAGGGCTTCTACCCTTACAAGGCAATGATTAATGCACTTTGTGAGGGTACTGGAAAGCAAGCTTATAGATACCGTGCCTTTGAATTACTTGTAACACTTGATTTAGACATATATAAGGCGGAAAGGAAAATTATTGTACCTGCAGATATACAATTTAAACAGTTACATAAGGTGCTGCAGTCAGTGTTTGACTGGAGGAACTATCATCTATATGACTTTACTGTTTTTGATAGAGATAAGAATAAGCCAACTACCAGAATTGTTCCTTTTGAGGAAGACTTAGAATATGATGAAGAAGCAATTTTGATGGGAAGTCACACCTTGTCAGAATTTTTGTCTCAGGAGAAATATATAATCTATACCTATGATATGGGAGATAACTGGAAACATGAAATAGAGCTTATAAATATAATAGATGAGTACGATAAGGAGTCACCATATTTGTTAGAAGCAAGTGGGCAAACACCTCCAGAGGATGTGGGAGGGGTACCAGGATTTATTGACTTCCATGAAATTATGATGAATCCTAACTCCCCAGAATATAAAGAAATGCGAGAATGGGCAGGGTATTGGACTGTAGAGCTGAGTGATTGGGAAAAGCGTCCTAGGGTTATAAGTATATGAATTTGAGTTGACATCAATATTATCAACTCAACCTTATTGCAAAAGTTTAACTTATGAATATGAAAGGTTTATTTATAAATATTAAAGAAATGGCTATTTTACAAGCTTTAAGGGGATTTTTTAAAGATGAATGTGACATCAATATTGCCACTTTATTTAGTCTAACTATCACACGTTGAGACGATAGCATTGATAACTGACCTACGGACAGTTAATAACCAATTAATTGGTAATGTGAATTTTGCTAAAAAATTTATTCTGAAAAATATAAAAAACCACCTTTTTCTAGTGTAAAATTGACTTGCAACCCCAATTTACAAAAGAAAGGTGGTTTCTATGATCAATGATCAAGAATATCTTACTACAAAATTGAAAAAAACACTAGAAAAAATGATAATTTTATCTGCTCCTCGCTTAAATAATTTAATTGCAATGATTATTGGGATAATAATTTCACAGTCAGTTGTTTTATCTAAAATATCTCAAGAATTGAAAGATTGTTATTCTTTAGGAACTGAAGAAAGCAAAATAAAGAGGTTACAAAGATTTTTAGGTAATAAAGCTATTAATCCTGAAAAACTCTATGAGTTTTTTGCGTATAGATTATTGCAGAAGTATAAATTTAGATCTAAATCAATTTATATAATATTTGATCATACAACAATAGATGATAGATTTGTAATACTCCAATTTTCATTGAAGGTAGGGAGAAGAGCTATCCCACTTTGGTTTAAATTATTTGGATATAAGCAAGATGGCAACAAGGATTTTATTCATGTTAAGGAAGGACTTAAATTTTTACATAAGATACTAAATCCATATAATTTTGATGTTACTATACTTGCAGATAGAGGATTTAAAAGTATTGATTTATTTAAATTTATAGATGAAAGTCTTAAATGGAAATATTGTATTAGATGCACAAAAGACTTAGGAATATCCATTGCCGGCAAAAGAAAAATTAGAAAACTAGATGATATAACTCCAACAAAGTGGTCTACAAAACATTTTTACAATATTAAGTTAACAACTCAACAATATATTTGTAACATGGCAGTATGTAAAGCTCAAGATGCCGAAGATGTGTGGTTTATTGCTAATAATCTTTCCGGTCCTTATGCAATAAGGGAATATAAAAAGAGATTTGATATTGAAGAAATGTTTAGAGATTTTAAAAGTAATGGGTTTAATTTAGAGAGTACTTGGAGTAATGATATTCACTATGCTAAAATGTTATATTTTTGCGTTTGTATAGCTTATTCTTATATAATTTCCTTAGGTGTTTCATGTACTAAAGATAAGAAAAATAAATTATTGGGTTCAACTAAGAATATCAAAGGAAAGAAAGTTAGAATTTATAGTTTATTTACTACTGGCGTTAAATGGTTTAAAAGAGCTTATTATTCATGTAGGAAAAATATTACTTAAAAACTTGCTTTACGATATACCAAGGATAATATAAGTAAGGGTATTGACAGATTCGATATAGTGAAAATAGACGTTCCTATTTACTTATTTATACTTAAATTCAATAAAAAACAATTTATTTAAAAAGCAAATTCCATAATAATTGAAAATTAAAATTATTATGGAATTTATTGAATAATATTGATAATAACTGTCCGTAAGTCAGGGAAACAGAGACTTCAACATAAGGGTTTTCTTTAATATCTTTATAAACATCTTTTGTGTTATTATTGCAGAACCATAGCTTGCCATCTTGTTTAAAACAGAACATGAAAGGACGGCACTTTGCCTTTCCGTCGCGGCCGACTGTAGCAAGATACTGCACAGGATTTTCTTGTAAAAATTTAAATACTTCATTCATTTTTGACATCTCCCAACTTTTAAAAATTACTTCAGTTTTATGATAATTTTATTTGCAAATTTTAACAAGTAAGCACATTGTGGTAATATAGTTACTACATAGTAACTATTGTTAAGTATTATTTTTAATATTTTCGTGTTATTATCCCTCCTAAATTCAATTGATTTTTGCCGGCTTCAATTATATAATAAATGCAATGGTATTGTTTAGCAAGTAAGCACTTTAAAGTACTATATGCACCCTAAAGTAACCAATAGATAGTCTAGTAATCTTAAAGAAAGAAGGGATAGTTTATGAAGAAAGAATTGCCTGCTTGTCCTATCGAAATAACTCTTTTACTCATCGGGGACAAGTGGAAAGTATTAATATTAAGAGAATTAATTGAAGGTACAAAGAGATTTTGAGAATTAAGAAAATCTATTGGTTCTATAAGTCAAAAGATGTTGACACAACAATTAAGAGAGATCGAAGAGGATGGTCTTGTAGATAGAAAGGTTTATGCTGAAGTTCCTCCAAGAGTTGAATATTCTCTTACTGAGGATGGACTTAGTCTAAAGTCTATTTTGGATTCTCTATGGGTATGGGGAGAGCAGTATAAGAGAAAAATGAAGGTATAATGAGCTTGGTATACTATTATTCTGTACTAAACAATAGAATAGGATGTGTTGTAAATGATGGATGAAAAAATCAAGGAGCTTACATTATTATTGTTATATTTAACTTCGTGGGAAGACGACTGTGAACCGTTTAAATGTCAAAGAAGCTGGAAAGGATATAATTTTGATGCACTTAATGAGTTAAAAAATGAAGGATATATTGGTGGTGGATATAAATCAAAATCAGTTTATTTTACAGATGAAGGTATAAAGAAAGCTGAAGAATTAATGTGCAGGTATTTAAAAAACTGTAAATCACATGAAAAATAACAGACATTTAAGAGTGAGGAAGAGTATATGATTAAACCCTTGAGCTCTCAAGGGTTTTTAAATGTATTTATTTTTTGGAGCATCAATAATTTACTAAAGTATAAAATAAATAGAATAAAGTTGTTTTTTATATTTATTTAAGATTTAATACAAGAGGAATTAAAAGCTAATAACTATTGAATTAACGTGTTTTAGCCTTTTTATTATAGCCATTTTTCGCCAAATGCAATTTTTCTTATTGTAAAAACAAATTCTTTTTTGAAATAGAATGCATGATTTTTATTTGATATGTATCTACCATATTTATTTGAATAGATGGGATTATACTGGCCGTTTGCTCGTTTTGAATCTTTTGAACGAACTTGTATAAATTTCCCGTTTGTTGTGTGAATATAGCCATCTGACGAGGTAGTAATATGTTCATTTAATCCGTTGCAAATAGTGTAATAGTCTTTTTCTAATTGCTCATAGACGATTGAAAACTGATGATTTTCCATAGATACATGAATATATGGCATAATATACCAATTTGATTGATGACCTTCCTTACAAATAGGAACGTATAGCAAATTTGAAATTTTTTTGTATATGTAAGATTCTTGAAAAGGTTGTATACTTAATAGATTGTCAATTTCCTTTGATATTTGTGTAATAAATACAGTTTCTTTAGGTTTGCCGTTTGCCTGTACTTTGTTAGTTTTAAGTTCACCATCTTCACAATCAAGCTGGTTGCTTGAAAGCATTAATCCAGAGGTTAATTCGAGCATCTGCCCAGCTTGTCCTTTGTTTAGCAGAATTGTCTCTAACCTTTCAGTATTATATAAATCTCCAAATTTAATACCTATTAAAGGTGCAATTTTTGTTTTTAATTCTTGTAAAGTCATTTTACATGCGCCTCCTAAAAATATATGTTTTAATTATACTACTCTTCCATAAAATTTCATATCCCAAACAGCAAAGCATATTTCTTAATAGTCTATGTTTAAGCAAAGATTTTCATCTTCAACTGAATATTGATGGAGATTGATGTTAAAGATCTTGATATAATTGGAGGTAATAGAATGAGTGAAGTTTTTAAGTTAGAAACAAAGTCTATTTGGAGTTTTAAGGATAGAGGAAATTACGGCGTACATAAGGGAGATTATAGAGGAAATTGGAGTCCTTTCGTTCCGAAAAATATAATATTAAGATATTCAATAGAGAATGATTTAGTATTGGATCAGTTTTTGGGAAGTGGAACCACTTTAATAGAAGCAAAGAGTTTAAACAGAAGAGGACTTGGTTGTGATATAAATTCCGTAGCATTAGAAATTTCTAAGAAAAGAATTGAACAAACAAGTGGAGACACATATATAAGGTTGTTTAATGCCAATGCTAGAGATTTAAGTTTCATTAAAAAACAGCTCTGTTGATTTAATTTGTACTCATCCACCTTATGCAAATATTATAAAGTACAGTAAAGATATTATTGGTGATTTATCTCTTCTTAGTATTAATGAATTTTATGAAGCAATAAAAGATGTTGCAAAGGAATCTTATAGAGTTTTAAAAAATAAAAAATACTGTGCAATTATGATGGGAGATATCAGGGTAAATGGGTATGTAGTTCCATTAGGATTTAATATTATGAATGAATTTTTAAGCCAAGGTTTTGTATTAAAAGAAATTATAATTAAAGAGCAGCATAATTGTAGTTCTACAAAGTACTGGAAAGAGATTAGCTTAAAAAGAAATTTTTATCTGCTTGCTCATGAATACCTATTTATATTTTTTAAACAATAAATAATTAATTACTGGATTTATTCTTAAGTAACATTATAATATAATTTGTGTAATGTTACTTTGAGGGGGGGGAGTACTTTGAAATTCATTGGTAATACAAATTATATGTTATTGATAGGAGATTGCATTAAAGAATTAAAGAAACTTGAGAGTAAGTCGATACCAATGATATTTGCAGATCCACCATATAGACTTAGTAACAATGGAATAACTTGCAAGTCAGGGAAAATAGCTACAGTAAATAAAGGTGAATGGGACCAATCTAATGGGATTGATTTTGATTATAAATTTAATATGAAATGGCTAAAAGAATGTGATAGAGTTTTAAAAGATAATGGAACAATGTGGATAACAGGAACATATCATATAATTCATTCAATAGCATTTTCATTATTAAAGATGGATTATTACATAATAAATGAGATTACATGGGTCAAACCAAATGCAGCACCAAATATGGGGTGTAGATGTTTTACTGCAAGTCAAGAAACAGTACTTTGGGTTAAGAAGAGTAAGAAAGCAAAACATATTTTTAATTATCAACTGATGAAAGAATTGAATGGTGGTAAGCAGATGAGGAGTGTATGGGAGATACCAACAACGCCTAAAAGAGAAAAGATACATGGTTATCATCCTACTCAAAAACCTAAGGAATTGCTGTATAGGTGTGTATTATCAAGTACTAATAAAGATGATTTAATTCTAGATCCATTTTGTGGTTCAGGTACAACGGGCGTTGTAGCTATAGAAAATGGCAGAAAATTTATAGGAATTGATAATAACAAGGATTATCTGGAACTTGCATATAGAAGAATCGAAGAAATAATAGCAACTAATACTGAACAAATATTGGATTAGATTAAGAGGTGATTACAATGAATTTTAATTTAAAGCCATTTTTAAAATGGGCTGGGGGTAAATCTCAGTTATTAGACGATATAATTGAAAACTTACCTGCAAATATAAATTTGTTAAATAAATATGTTGAGCCATTTGTTGGGGCCGGATCTGTATTTTTATATTTTATAGAAAATAACTATTTTGATGAATATATTATTAATGATATAAATCCTAAGTTGATAAATTTATATAAAGTTATTAAGGATAATGTTGAAGCATTAATTTCAGAAACTTTGGAACTTAAAACTAGATATTTAGAAGCTGATATTGAAGAGAGAGAAAAATTATATTATGAAATAAGATATAGTTTTAATGAAGAAAATTGTGATGATATTAAGTCTGCTGCATATTTTATTTTTTTAAATAAGACTTGTTTTAATGGTCTATATAGAGAAAATTCAAAAGGTGAGTTTAATGTACCATTTGGAAAATATAGCAATCCAAGTTTTTTTGATGAATTTCAATTGAGAAAAATATCAAAATTATTAGGTATAAGAAATGAAGTTGGAAACTATAAGGTAAAAATATTAAATAAATCCTTTAATGAGCTTGAACCGTTTATTGATGACAATACATTTGTATATTGTGATCCTCCATATAGACCAGTTACAGCAGGAGGATTCACATCTTATAATAAGAGTAATTTTAATGATGAATCACAAATTTTATTAAGAGATTTCTATAAAGTAGTACATAAAAAAGGTGCTAAGATAATGTTAAGTAATTCAGATCCTAAAAACTTAGATAAAAATGATAATTTTTTTGATGATTTATATTCAGATTTTTACATAAAAAGGGTATATGCAAAAAGATCTATTAATTCAGTAGGAAGTGCCAGGGGACAAATAACAGAGTTGTTAATAACAAATTATAAAGCAAAAAAAGATTTAGAATTAAATAAAATCAATGAAGAAGTAGCACTACATGCTGATGATATGAATAAAGAGATAAATTTCTATATTGGAATTTAATAATGAAAATTTATTTATTAAATAAAAACAAGGAAGCAACTATTGGTTGGCAAATTTGTTGTTTTACATCGGTAGTTATTACTAATGATGCTTAGTATACTAGAACTGATGTGATGAAATTCTCATGATTTTCAATATATAGAAGGACATCTAAAGTATATTGACATAAATCCGATTTAAGTTTGGCACTAGGGCTCGTATTTGTATAATATCTTATTGTATGTTCTGTTTATTAAGGAGTTTTGAAATCTCTTTTAATTTATATATTTTTATCTTGTTTCTATTGCCTAAGACAAAAAATTAATAAAACTCTTGACTTTGAGTTACTTGAATGGGATAAAATTAGAGTAAAGAGGAGGAATTAATGTGAAAGTATTATTAATTAACGGAAGCCCTAATGAGAAAGGATGTACATATACGGCTTTGAGCGAAGTAGCAAAAACTTTGACACAACAAGGAATAGAGACAGAAATTATCCATGTTGGCAATAAAGATATCAGAGGATGTATAGGGTGCCGCAAATGTAAAACAACAGGTAAATGCGTTTTTAATGATATTGTAAATGAAACAGCACCAAAATTTGAGCAAGCTGACGGCATTGTGATTGGATCACCTGTGTATTATGCATCAGCAAATGGAACTCTAATATCTTTTTTAGACCGTCTTTTTTATAGCGTGCCGGCTGATAAAACTATGAAGGTAGGAGCAGCGGTAGTATCTGCAAGGAGAGGCGGTTGCTCATCTACGTTTGACGAAATAAACAAATATTTTACAATTTCAGGAATGCCAATCGCTTCAAGTCAATATTGGAACAGTGTTCATGGATTTACGCCAGATGACGTGAGAAAGGACGAAGAGGGCCTGCAAACAATGCGCACTTTGGGGAGAAATATGGCATTTTTAATCAAGAGTATTTCGTTAGGAAAAGAAAAGTTCGGCTTACCAGAAAAAGAACAGCGAATAGCAACCAATTTTATTTAATAGAAGAATTGCAGATTAATGAAAAGAAGTACAAATTTCAAGTTATTGTAATGTTTGGATATATTTATTTAAAGAGCAGTATTATATTAAATACTGCTCTTTAAAATTAAATATTAAATAGCCCCTACAATTTTATGAGGAACATATAGTTCTTCAAGATATGTAATATCTTCATCGGTAAGTTTTAAATTTAAAGCCCCCACAGCATCGTCAAAATATTTTGCTTTTGTTGCACCAATTATCGGTGCAGTAACTCCCTTAGCAAACTGCCATGCAAGAGAAATTTGAGTCATTGTGGCATTGTACTTATTTGCAAGTTCATTTACTCGAAGAACAATACCATAATCGGTTTCTTGTGTGCTGTCATATTTAGAAACTGCAGTTTTATCGGTCTGGCTGCGCTTTGTATCAGTTTTCCATTCAGGGCGGGAAAGTCTTCCTGCGGCAAGGGGACTATAGGGAGTGAGTGCCACATTCTGCTGTTTGCAGATTGGAATAAGTTCACGTTCATCTTCACGATAGATCAGATTATAGTGATTCTGCATTGAAACAAATTTTGTCCAGCCATTCTTCTCTGCCGCAAGCTGCATATTATAAAACTGATATCCATACATTGCAGAAGCACCAAGGGCTCTTACCTTACCTGCTTTAACAAGACTGTGGAGTGCTTCCATTGTTTCTTCTATCGGTGTGTTATAGTCGAAGCGGTGAATAATGTAAAGGTCAACGTAATCTGTGCCCAGTCGTTTTAGAGAGTTGTCAATCTCACGCAATATTGCTTGTTTTGATAGTTTTCCTTCATTAAAATAAACTTTTGTGGCTATAACTACTTTATCACGGCTTATATTGTTTTTAATTGCACGGCCGAGATATTCTTCACTGGTACCCCCTGAATATACATTTGCTGTATCAAAGAAATTAATGCCTAAATTAAGAGCGTGTTTGATGAGTGTTTCGCTATCCTCAGCATTCAGTGTCCATTCATGAAAATTGCTTGCAGTGTCACCAAAGCTCATGCAGCCTACGCAAAGGCGTGATACAAGAAGATTTGAATTTCCAAGTTTTAAATAATCCATTTTGTTCCCTCCTCAATTAATCAGTTATTGATGATAGATTTTTTACAGTTTTTACATACGTTTGTATGTGTAATATTATAATAAATTCTGGAGTTAACTCTAAGTCAAGGGGGTTAATAATTAATTTACATTTTTTATTGTATTTTAAATTTCTACTAAGGAAAGTATTTTCAAATTAAAAGTGCTAAAAAATACTTGACTTGGAGTTAACTCTAAGGAGTAGAGTGATAATAGAAAGTAATGAAAGCGAGGGAAAAAATATGAGTAGCTTTAATATGTATATACCAACAAGAACTTTATTTGGAGTTGGTATGTTAAACAGCCTTAAGGATCAGGCTATGCCAGGTAAAAAGGCATTGATTGTAATTACTAATGGAAAATCTATCAGGGAAAACGGCTATCTTTTAAGAGTAGAAGAGCAGCTTAAACTTGCAGGAGTTCAAACAGTTGTATTTGATAAAGTAGAACCAAATCCATTAAAAACAACAGTTATGGCTGGAGCTGTATTTGCTAAAGAAAACGGTTGTGATTTTATTGTGGCGTTGGGTGGCGGAAGCTCTATGGATGCATCAAAAGCAATTGCAATCATGGCAACAAATCCGGGAGATCTTTGGGATTATGTTCAGTCAGGAACAGGAAAAAGAAAAGCAATTGAAAATAAACCTCTTCCTATAATAGCAATAACAACAACAGCAGGAACCGGATCTGAAACAGATGCAGGTGCAGTTATAACAAATGAAGAAACTCAGGAAAAAGTTGGTATTAAAGACCCTAGGTTATTCCCAGTGTTTGCTATTGTAGATCCAGAACTTATGAGGACAGTACCGCCTAAATTTACAGCTTTCCAGGGATGGGATGCCTTGTCACACAGCATGGAAGGGTATATCAATAACAAAACAAATTTAATGAGCGATATGTATGCCATCACTGCAATTGAAAATGTCAGTCGTTATCTTGCTAGAGCAGTAAAGGATGGAAATGATATGGAAGCAAGAGAAAGAGTTGCCTTTGGCAATAATCTGTCAGGTGTAGTAATGTGTGTAGGTACAACTTCCAGCCAGCATTCCTTGGAACATGCTATGTCTGCATACCATCAGGATTTACCTCACGGAGCAGGACTTATTATGCTTAGCAAGGCATATTTCACTCATTTCATTAACAAACATGTCTGTGATGACCGTTTTATACGTATGGCAAAAGCAATGGGTATGGAAGATGCAAAGGAGCCTATGGATTTTATAACTATGCTTTCAAAGTTACAAGAAGAATGCGGTATAGCTGATTTAAAGATGTCGGATTATGGTATCAAACCTGAGGAGTTTGAAACTTTTGCACATAATGCAAAGGATGCAATGAGCGGACTGTTCTTAGTTGACAGATGTGAACTGAGCATAGAGGATTGCATAGCTATTTACGAGGCTAGCTTTAGATAAATAAGCGAGAAAAATAATTTTTGAAAAGAGAGGTTAAATTATGCGTATAAGTGAAACAGCAAATAAAAACCATGAAAAATTGTTTCCTAATCATAAATCAACACTTAAAGTAACAGATCCAGAGCTTATAGAAATATTTTATAACTTTGCATTTGATGAGGTGTTGCAATATGGTGAATTAGATATTAAGTTAAGAATGAAAGTTATATTAGCAGCAATGATTGCCATGCAGACATTAAGTGAATACAAAGTAATGCTTGGAGCGGCATTAAATGTAGGAGTTACGCCAATAGAAATCAAAGAAATAGTATATCAGTCCGTACCATATTGCGGTATTGCAAAGTCTTTTGATTTCATTCATGCAACTAATGAAATTCTTACTCAGAGAGGCATTGAGCTTCCATTAGAGGGACAGTCAACTACTAATCCTGATACTAGAATGGAGAAAGGGTTAAAAATACAAAAAGAAATCGTCGGAGCAGAAGTAATTGATAAAATGTATGAAAATTCTCCAGAAAATCAGATTCATATTCAAAAATATTTATCATCTAATTGTTTTGGTGATTATTATACAAGAGATGGACTTGATATCAAGACAAGAGAATTGCTTACGTTTTCCATGCTCATTGCTATGGGAGGTTGTGAGAAGCAGGCAAAAGGCCACATCAAGGCAAATTTAAATGTAGGAAATAATAAACAGCTTTTATTAACTGTTATTACAAATCTGCTGCCGTACATTGGTTATCCAAGAACACTAAATGCGATTAGCTACTTAAACGAAATTATTCCAGAAAATAAATAAGAAAGAAGGATTTGAAATGAGTGAAGTAAAAGATTTAAGTAATAGTGTAATTTTCCCTATAGGAGATGTTTTTGAAAGTAATAATTTTAATGGAACGGTTCATCTTAAAATGCTTACAGGTAAACCGTGCCCTATTGGTAATGTAACCTTTGAACCAGGATGTCGCAATAACTGGCATAAGCATCCAGGCGGCCAGATATTACTTGTAACTGGTGGAAAAGGATATTATCAGGAATGGGGAAAACCAGCCAAAAAACTTCATGCTGGAGATGTTGTAAATATACCGGCAGATGTGAAACATTGGCATGGGGCAGCAAAAGACAGCTGGTTTGTACATTTAGCAGTAGAAGCTGATGCTTCAAAAGGATCAACTGAGTGGCTGGAACCTGTATCTGATGAGGAGTATGAAAGAGCAAACAGCAATTAACCAGAATGAGAAATATTAAGAGGTGAAACGCATGACAATTGCAGAAGTAAGTGAGAGATTTGGCATTTCACAGGATACTCTTCGTTATTATGAGCGTATCGGCTTAATACCTCCTGTGAACCGCAATAAAAGCGGAAACAGAAACTATACAGAAGAAGACTTAAGATGGGTAGAATTTATCAAATGCATGAGAGGAGCAGGTCTTCCTATCGAAGTATTAATTGAGTATGTTACACTGTTTCAACAAGGTGATGAAACAGTGGAGGCAAGAAAGGAACTTTTGATTGAGCAGCGTAATGAGCTCATAGCAAGAATTGAAGATATGAAGAAAACACTGGAACGTCTTAATTTAAAAATTGCAAGATATGAGCAGATAGTAGTTCAAAAAGAAAAAGGACTTAAAAAATTAAAAGATTAATTTTGTGTAACATATAATAATTGTACACCCCCCTTTGATTCAGAGGGGGATTTTTACGTAAAAGTAATAAAAATAGCAAAAGTTCTTATTATAATTTATATATTGCTCTTCATTAAAATCAAAAAGTCACTAAATATTGAAATTTTTAAAAATTACTTTAAATCTGTACATAATTATAGCTTTGGCTTATATAATATAGTACAATTTAATTATAAAAAATATTTTTGGAGGATTTTAATATGGACAAGTCAATTGGATTTGGAAATGATGTGGTGTGGGAAGATACAATTTTGTATGAATATTCAGAAGAAAATATAAATCAAAATAGTTTAAATTTTTATAAAATCCGTAATAAACCAGAAGAAATTGTAATTGAAAACAATACAGAAGGTAGGATAACAGATTCCAAATTCAGTTTTACTTTAGTAAAGCAGGCGGCAATAAGATTTTTAAAGCAAAATGCGGTATTTTTAATATGTATTTCAGTAATATGGATTTTGGCAGGTTCACAGGATTATCTTATTAAGTTATTTAACACGCCTGTTATTGGTAAACCTCTTACAAGATTTGCTTTATTTATTGGTTCTGGAGCTACAGGTAATTTTTTAAGATATATAACAGCTACTTACAATGGACCTGTCTTTAATATGACGGTATATACTTTTTTTGTTGCAATTGCTGCAAAAACTGTTTATTTGCTGGCAGTTACTGAGGTTGTGTTCCCGGCAATTAAAGAACTGTTTAAAGATTCTGCACAAGCTAAAAAATATTATACTAATGTTTGGAATTTAGCGAAAAATAATTTACTTCAGGGTATTTATAAGAAAAACACATTAGGTTTTTTACTTGTTGGTGCAGGTTCTGCTTTAGCTTTATCGAATTTTCTAACTCGAAACGGCAAATTTGATAAGTCATTTGTACTATTTCTGCTTTCATTTGTAATGTTAAAAGGCCTTGGTGGTTCATTGCCATCTGTATTGGATTTCTTGCTTTGTAAGGTTATGAGGGCTATGACGTTTTTGATGGCGGGATTTAATGAAAATAGCAATTCTTTTTATCAGATTATGCGCTTAGGAGCTATATTTGGGTTTTTACTTGCAATTATAGTTGGCAATTTCGGTGAGTTTTTTGGATACAATGCTGGAATTGTTATAATGATTGTCGGAGTAGTTATAAACTTTATTAACAAAGGGAGTTTAAAACATGACAATTAGAAAAATTTATGACAGTGGCAGATTTATTTCTGCCTTTAATGATGAAAATGGAGATTATATAAGAACAGGTATACTTGATGAAAATGGTAATGATACTGGTATTGATCCAATGTTTGCTGATTTTCCACAGCTTCTTGACATAGGTATAATGGGGCATTGCCAGCATGGTTTATCGGGGAAGTGTAAGGAGTTAGGTATTCAGTGTTACCAGAGTGGAGCTTATATTGATATGCCTAATATGCCCTTTGAGGACTTTAAAACAATCATTTCTCAGTGTGAGGGCAGGACATTCCAAGTTGCACTAGGTGGTAGAGGCGACAGTGAAATGCACGAAGATTTTGAAAATATACTTTCGGTTTGCAGGCATTATGGAATTGTACCCAATACTACTACATCAGGATATGGCTTGGATAATGAAAAAGTTAAGATAATAAAACGATACTGCGGTGCGGTAGCTGTAAGTTGGTACAAAACTGAATATACTTATAAAGCAATTAATATGCTGCTGGATGCAGGTGTTACAACTAATATCCATTTTGTGCTGGGACAAAACAGCATAGATGAGGCTATTGATATATTGTCCAAGGATCTTATTCCAAAGGGAATTTCTAGATTCATATTTTTACTTCATAAGCCTGTAGGGATGGGGGATAAAAACAGAATTTTAAGGGCTGATGATATTAGAATTAAAAAGTTTTTTGATCTTTTATCAGATAGCTATATTGCAGAACGTACGGGTTTTGACTCTTGTTTGGTACCAGGAATAATAAAAAACTGTATAAATATAATGCCTGAAAGTTTTGATGCTTGTGAGGCAGGCAGATTTTCTGCTTATATAGGCGCTGATATGATGATGTCTCCATGTAGTTTTGACAGACAAAATAAGGTATCAATGAGTCTTAAAGAATATACAATTAAAGAAGTCTGGGACAGTCCTGAGTTTTCGAAATTGAGAGAATTTTTTGAAAAAAGTTGTCAGGGCTGTTATTATAGGAGTAATTGTTTAGGAGGGTGTCCATATTATCCTGAAATTAGACTTTGCAAGGAAGGAGTATAAAATATGAAATTTAGAAAAGGCTTTGTTACTAATTCAAGTTCAACAAATTTTGGGGTTATGGTAGTGACCTCACTGGCGAGTATTTCGGCGGCATCATTTTTGTCTTTTTGGGAGCATGTGTTTGGAGTAGATAATTCAAAGAAAAAGGATTATGTTCGGCTGTGTATAGAGGTACCAGATGGCAGAGTATTAAAAATGGGTCAGAGCACATATATAAAGGCTACCATTTTAAAGACATCAATAGTAGAGGGAAAGCTTGAGGGTTCTGTAGAAAGCGTTGGAAAAGCGGTTATTAATATATTGAAGGGAAAAGAACTTTTAGATAGTATCAGCGGTGAGGGTGATGAGCGTATTGATTTTACCGTTACTTGTGATAAGAATGTTTTAAGATCTGCAAATAAATCAATTGTATTTCAGGTAAGTGGTGAAGGCATGCAGCAAACTGTGGAATTTGAAGTGCCATACTATGATGTAACTCCGGAAATTGATGTTTTTTTTGCAGGCAAAGGGGAAAAAAAATTAGTAAATCTGAATGCGAACTATAAAACTAAATTCAATAATTTTTATAAAAATTGCAAGTACTTAAAAGGTAAGGTTTTAAATGAAAATGAGGGAGAGGTGTCTTCTACTACTATTGAATTGACAGAAGATATGTCTGAGGAATTAATAAAAAAAGTGTTTGGTAAAAGTAAATCAAAAATAGATAATGTATTTACTATAGTTCCTGAAAAAAGTTTTGTTCATGATGTTATTAAATATACAGCAAGAATTATAAAAGAATCTATAATTGTTCCAGCTGCAATGAAAGAACCTTTGGAAATAAAGCATTCAGGAACTCAAAACAAGGATGAACAACAAAAGAAAGCTTTTAAGCTTTATGTAAAGGTAATGAAATATGATGAAAAGAAAAAAGATGTTGCAAATGATATTGATCTTGTAAATGATTTGGAGTTTTCATTCACTGCTAAACCTAGTGTTAAACATATCACTGAAGAGAAAGCCAATGAAATAATTGAAAAGTCGAAAATCATAGTTGAAATAGACCCTGATAATGGTGCTGCTACTGACAGCAAAAATTATGCCACTTACTTAATTTATCCTACGGAGGATATTGAAGCTGATGTAGATAAATTAGATATGCTTTTAACTGTATCATGTAAGGATAAAGATATAGAGCCTCTAACTTTGGAAGCAGCTTTGATTCCAAAGCCGAACTATAAAGCAATGATTAAGTGGTTTATTGAAAGACCAAACGGAACATATATAGACAAGTTTGTTAAAATTGGTGATGTAAGTAAGTTCTTTAGTGCAATTGATTTTATATCAAACAACGTCATAGAACATTCAAAAGCATATAAGCCAAGGTCATCAGAAAATCATTATGAAGACGGAAAGCTTGATGTTATGAGACCGAGAAGTGTTATTTTGAGAAAAGAAAGTCTGCCAACTCAAATAGGCCAATTTAAAGAGATACAGTCATTGTATCATGAATTATGTCATGCTATTGAAGATCAGAATGGTGATATAGGAATATTAAATAGTGTGGATCCTGAGAAACATGCATACTTCTGTCAATATCTTACTGATGCAGTTAAAGTATTGACAAATATTGAAAAAAGTTTTCCGGCAGACCTTGATAATTGCATTACTCAGGCAATTTCTTATTATAATATGACGTTTTTTAATGCTAATAATGTAGAACCTATAAATTATTTTGCGGATTTTGAGTGGTTTGGGGTCACAACTCCTACACAACACAAGGTATTTGAAAAATATGCTATGATGAATGTATATTATGAAGGCTCAATGCTATCATCTGAACAAACTCAGAAAATTGCAGCATGCGTTAAGAAAAACTATTTTCCAGGTAATATAGTAGGTAAATTTATTGAATCTGATGGATTCTTTAAAGGTGCCAATTGGCAATTTGTTTGGGGTGGCGGAGAATTAAAAAATATAAATATAAGTCTGCCTGGATATACATTCAAAATGACAAAGAGGGCGTGGCATGGAGGAAATACTTTAGCCATGACGGTTTATTTTGATATCGAAGCACAAAACGGAAAAACAGACAGCCTTATAGCAGTTTTAGATGCAGGAACTTTTAATAATGATGATTACCATTACCCTACTGTAACAGAATTTAATTTAACTTGGAAACCAACTTTGAAAATAAGTGATTGTATACTTGGAAATTATATGGATAAGACAATTAAATTGATTAGAAAATAGGATACTAACGCTAAAATAAATCCAGTAGAACAAGCTGTAAAGCCTTCTACTGGATTTTATTATTGATAAATTTACACTTAAATTAGAAAAAAATCTAATTTTATTACAATTATTATAAAGTCATATGTTTAACTTTAACTCCTTCAAGATTTAAAAGTTCTTTTTCAAGTTTTTCAACTTCATTTAAATCTGAATTAAGCTGCAAAAGAATTAGCCCTTTTTCTGAACAAAAATCAGAGCTTTGTTCATGCAATCCAATTCTTGCTCGTATAGCACAGCCGTGATTTGTTAAAACTGATTGTACTTTTGGAGCTTGAGCAGTTCGTGGATCTAAAGTTAATGCCATAATTGTTGTCTCCATAATGCTGCCTCCTGTCTAAATATCAAATTTATAAATATTATTCCCTGAATAAATAATAAAATTCAATAAAAACTTTTAATTTTATAGTTGATGTAATTTATTTTGATTAAAAGTTATAAAAAATATTAAAAATTCAAATTGGCATTTGACAATAACAAAAAATAGTAGTATTATGAAAGTGGCAAATGCCAATATACTTTTGGGAGATGATTTTATGGGAGAATGTACTTCATGTCCATCAAATAATGAATGCACTAAAGATAAAGAAAGTTGTATGATTGAAAATAATCCTTTAAACAATGTAAAAAAAATTATTGGAGTTATGAGTGGAAAAGGAGGAGTTGGAAAATCTTCAATTTCTGTTCTTATTGCAAAACATTTAAATCAATTAGGTTATAGTGTAGGAGTATTAGATGCAGATATAACAGGTCCAAGTATTCCAAGACTTCTTGGATTAAAAGAGAAAAAAGCAAGCGGTATTGAACAGGTGTTATTACCTGTTGAAACTTTTGATGGTATAAAGGTTATGTCATTAAATTTTTTAACAGAGAAAGAAGATGAACCTGTAATTTGGAGAGGACCTGTGATTTCAGGTGTTGTTAAGCAGTTTTGGACAGATGTTTTTTGGGGAGATTTGGATTATTTAATAATTGATATGCCTCCGGGAACAGGTGATGTTCCTTTAACTGTAATGCAGTCAATACCTATTAATGGGGTTATAATGGTATCTGTGCCGCAGGATTTAGTGTCTATGATAGTTTCAAAAGCTGTAAATATGGTAAGAAAGATGAACATAAATGTTTTAGGTGTTATTGAAAATATGAGTTATATAACTTGTCCTGATTGTGGCAAAAAAATAAAACTTTTCAATGGACAAAATACAGATAAATTTTTAAAGGAAATGGATTTAAAACTTTTAGCAGAGCTTCCTATGTTAAATAGTATAAGCAGTTTAAGCGATTGCTGGTATGAAAGTGTAAATGAAAGTCTTGAATTAATCTTCAATCCTATAGTAACAAGTATTATTAGAGATTTGGAGGAATCAAAATGAAAATAGCAATTTCAGCAACAGGAAAAACTTCAGAAAATTTACTAGATGTTAGATTTGGAAGATGTGAGTATTTTCAAATTCATGATACAGAAAGCAAAGAAATAAAAATTATAGAAAATGAAGGTAAAAATTCTAGCGGGGGAGCAGGTATTGCTGCATCTAATCAGTTAATTGATGAAAAAGTAGATGTTATTATAACAGGAAATCTTGGACCGAATGCTTTTGAAATTATTGAAAGAGCAGGTATTAAAGCATATAAATGCAATAATATACCTATAAGTTCAGTAATTGAACAATATAATAAGGGAGAACTTAAAGAAATAAAAACAGCTGGTCCTGCACATCATGGAGGAGCTCACTAGATTGGAGATGAGTATAGGTTGAATATAGTGGTGCTTAGTGGAAAAGGAGGAACAGGTAAAACTACAGTTTCTACAAATCTTGCCATTGCATTAAAATCAAATTATATAGATTGTGATGTAGAAGAACCAAATGGTTTCTTATTTTTAAATCCTCAAATAGACAAAACAGAAAAAGTTATGGTTGAATATCCTGTTATAGATGATAATAAATGTACTTCCTGTGGAGCTTGTGTAAGGGTATGTCAATTTAATGCTCTTGCAAAAGTAAAAGAAGATATTATGCTATTTCAAAAGTTATGCCATGGCTGTGGTGCTTGTCAGATTGTATGTAACAATGCTGCTATAACTTATAATAAAAGAGAAATAGGTAGAATTGAAAGCGGCAAAGCTAGAGATATAAGTATAAATTGCAGCAGAGGAATTTTAAACATAAGTGAACCTATGGCAGTACCTGTTATTCGAGAGCTTCTTAAAAATTTATCAGATAATATTAATATAATTGATTGTCCGCCAGGTACTTCTTGTAACGTTGTGAATGCTTTAAAATATGCAGATGGAGCTATACTTGTAACAGAACCTTCAGAATTTGGTCTTCATGATTTAAAAATGGCTGTAAAATTAGTGAAAATGTATAACATACCTTTTGGTATAGTTATAAACAAAGATGATGATAAAGATAACATAATAAAAAAATATTGCAGAGATGAAAAAATAAATTTATTTGGAACTATACCTTATAGAAAAGAAACCGCAGTACTTTATTCTAAAGGAAAAATACTTTATGAAGATTTTCAGCATAGAAAAATATTTGATGAACTAACTGAGGCGGTAAAGGGGGCTTTATTATGGAGTTAGTAGTTTTAAGTGGAAAAGGAGGAACAGGTAAAACTACTATTGCTACAGCATTATCTGAGCTTGCCAAAGATGTAATAAGAATAGACTGTGATGTAGATGCACCAAATCTTTATCTGTTTTATAAAGGAAGAGATATTGAAAAGAGAGATTTTATTGGTGGTAAAAAAGCTTTTATAAACAAATTTATATGCAGTAAATGCAGGAAATGTGAAACAGTTTGCAAATTTCATGCTATAGATAATCTTACAATCAATGCTTTTGTTTGTGAAGGTTGTGGAACCTGCGCATTAATATGTCCTGAAAAGGCTATAAAGTTAAAGGATGAAAAAACAGCAGATACATTTGTTACTAAATTAGACAAAGGAATAATTTCAAGAGCAGAGATGGAAATAGGAAGTGATGGTTCAGGAAAATTAATAACTTATCTAAGGAAAAATGCTAAGAGATTCAGTGATAAGGATAAACTAACTATAATAGATGGATCTCCAGGCATTGGATGTTCCGTCATATCTTCAATAACAGGCAGTGATGCTGTATTAGCTGTTACAGAACCTACAAAATCCGGCCTTGAAGATTTGAAAAGGGTAGTAGATTTATGTGAACACTTTGGTATATTTACTATGGTTTGCATAAATAAATATGACATAAATGAAGATATGAGCACAGAAATAGAAAAATTTATAAAAGAAAAAGAATTAGTACTAGTAGGCAAAATTCCTTATGATGATATTGTAATGAAGTCTATAAATGAGCTAAAGCCTATCATATACTATCCAGATAGTAAAGCGTATCATGCTATTAGAAACATGTGGAGTAATATAGAAATGGCTATTAATTAAATTAAAATAAAGGGAGGAAATCAAAATGAAAATAGCAATTGCATGTGAAGGAAAATATGTAAGTGGTCACTTTGGACATTGTGAAGGTTTTGCAATTTATGAAGTAGAGGAAGGCAAAATTTTAGAAAAGAAATTTGAAGCAAACCCAGGACATAGACCAGGATTTTTACCAGTATTTTTAAAAAATCTCGGAGTAAATGTAATAATTGCAGGAGGTATGGGAGAAACAGCACAGCAGCTTTTTAATGAAAATGCAATAAAAGTTTTTGTTGGAGTACAAGGACTATGTGATGATGTTATGGATAAATTTATAAAAGGTACATTAAAATCAACAGGTAGTGTATGTACTGAACATGCTCACGAAGGTCATTGTAATGGCTAATATTTAGGAAGAAGACTTTATATGGATAGAAATCTTTCCTTTTCATTTTAAATGTTCCAAGTGTAATAGTATAATAGATATTGATAGTACAGATTTTAATTTAGAATATATAAAATTAAATAAAAAAATCGAAAAAGAAAAGAACTTAGAAATTAATGATGTAAATATTATGTTACTTGGGATATGCAATAAATGTAAGGAGGATAAAATATGCCTAGACCAACAAAATTCAGAAAAGTAGAGTTTTTTCCAGAGAATACTTATTTTGTACCTTTGGGAAAACCAAAATGCGAAATTGAAGAAATAATTTTAAAAGTAGAAGAACTTGAAGCAATGCGACTAAAAGATATTGAAGAATTAAATCAGGAAGAATGTGCTGAAAAGATGGAAGTATCAAGGCAAACTTTTCAAAATATAATAGATAGTGCAAGAAAAAAGGTTGCTGTTGCTTTGACAGAAGGTAAAGCTATAAAAATAAGCGGCGGACATTATACTACTAATTTTTGCAAATTTAAGTGTTTAGATTGTGGAATAGTTTATGAAATAAATTTTGAGCAGGATAGGGCTATCTGTCCTGCTTGTGGTTCACAAAGAGTTATATGCAGTAAGAAAGCAGAATTTTGTAAAAATTGGTGTAGAAGTAATAACAAACATAGTAATACTCTATAGTTAAAGTGTAAGGAAGTGAATTATATGTTTACAGATGAGTATTCTGATATTGTCATTGAGCATTTTATGTGTCCAAGAAATGCAGGCGTTATAAAAAACTTTAACGGAGAAGGTTCAAATGGAGATCCTAAATGCGGTGACTCTTTAAATATATATATACGAGTAGAAAATAATTTGATAGAAGATATTAGTTTTCTAGTTTATGGATGCCCTGCATCTATTGCTACTAGCAGCATGACAACAGTGCTTGCAAAAGGAAAAACTCTAGATGAAGCATTAAAAATTACTGAAGATGATATTATAAATGCTTTAGGGGGACTTCCAGAAAATAAAAAGCATTGTTCCAACCTTGGAGTTAAAGCATTAAGAAATGCTATTAATAATTATATTCAAAAGTCAGGAAAGCAGTAATGAAGGAAATGATATTAAAAGGTGATGATTAAATGGGTGTTAAAATAACTACTCTTATTGAAAATAATCCTGATGACAATAGGGTTTTATATAGTGAGAGTGGACTTTCTGTTTATATTGAAATTGATGAAATGAAAATTTTATTTGATACAGGTGAAAGCGGAAATTTTATTAAAAATGCTGAAAAAAAGAGTATCGATTTAGGAAATTTAGATTATGTTATATTAAGTCATGGACACTATGATCATAGTGGAGGCTTTAGAGAACTTGTAGAAAATGTAGGAAATTCATTTAAGTTAATTATAGGAAAAGGATTTTTTAATAAAAAATTCAAAGTATTAGAAAAAAGTTCTTATAAATATATTGGAAATTCTTTTGATGAGTCATATATTAATGAAATGAATATCCCTGTAAAATATATTGAAGAAGATATATTTTATATAAATGAAAATATAATGATATTTTTCAATTTTACAAGATGGAATGACTATGAGCTGCTGAATGAAAAATTCGTAATAAAGCAGGATGAAAATTATATTTTAGATGATTTTTCAGATGAAATAGTACTTGCAGTAAATCTCCAAAAGGGATTAATAGTTATATTAGGATGTTCTCATGTTGGTGTAGTTAATATTTTAGAAACTATAATTAAAAGAACAGGGCTGCCTATTTATGGAGTCATTGGCGGCACACATTTAGTTGATGCAGATGAACAAAGGTTAAATAAGACAATTGAATTTTTAAAAGAAAAAAAATATTCAAATTTTAGGAATATGTCATTGTACTGGAGAAAGTGCATTACAAACAATTAGGCAGGAATTTGTTGAAAGCTATTTATATAATAACACAGGTAATGTGATAGAATTTAGCAATGATTAGTAAAATAAAAAAGATAACTTTTTAAATATTGATTTTAATAATAATATATAGTAAAATTTAGTACGTAAATGTCACGAAGGCATTATATTATAATGAAGGATACAAATAAAATTTTATAATTATCAATTGAAATAATTAAGGTCACGAAGACTGTTTCATTATGAAACTATTTTTGTGACTTTTTTTGTTTGGTTTTGTTATTAAGTTTTAAAATTTAATAGCAGATATTTTGTATCATTATTTAGACTCACGAATTCGCATGGGTCAGGAGGATTAAGGCATGAATAAGATTATTGAATGTTCGGTAAAAGTTTCTAAGCAAAAAAACATAAGGGATTTTACCATAATGAAATTTTATATTCTTTTGGTTTTAGTTATTATACTTCTGATGGTTACCGCTTTTGCGTACAAGCTAGTGCCTTATGATCCATTTGAGCAGGATTTATCAAAGACTCTTCAGCCTCCAAGTGTTAGCTGAATCAGTTGTATGAAGCTGTTAAACAACATGAGCAAGTAGGATGCGAGGAAATTATTGAAAGAGCTATGGAATTTTTTAAAAAATGAATCTTTTAGATGGAAAGCGTATTTTAGAAAGTTATCCCTTTGAGTTATCTGGCGGAATGAATCAAAGGGTATGAATTGCTATGGCTATGATGTTAAAATCTAACCTATTATTTGCTGATGAACTTACTTCTGCAATGGTAAGGATATGAATTTACAGCATCTACCTTTGTAGGTGCTTTTTATTATATAGGAAATTAAACAGCGTTAAGCAGGTTTGAAAAAAAGTTTAAAAACCCTCTTATAAAATGTGAAATTGTGATATATAATAGTGGTATGCGAACAAGTGTTCTAAAATAAAAGTACTATTATTTATAAGGGATGATGGTTAATGAGCAGATTAATTTTTCATGTAGACGTTAATTCAGCTTATTTAAGCTGGGAAGCTGTCTATAGGCTTCAGCATGGTGAAAAATTAGATTTAAGGGAAATACCTTCAGTCGTAGGAGGAGATGAAGAGAGCAGGCATGGCATTGTACTGGCGAAATCAATACCTGCTAAGAAATTCAATATACAGACTGGTGAAACTCTTTATAATGCAAGAATAAAGTGTCCAGAGCTTACAATTGTACCGCCAAGATATCACTTATATATGCAGTGCAGCTTAGCTCTGCATCAAATACTTCAGGAATATACGCCTAACATACAGAGATTTAGTGTAGATGAAAGTTTTTTAGATTTTTCAAACATGGAATATTTGTATGCTGATTATATGGAGCTGGCAGAAACTATAAGAAGAAGAATAAAAGAGGAATTAGGATTTACAGTAAATATAGGAATATCAAACAACAAATTATTAGCAAAGATGGCTTCAGAATTTAATAAACCAGATAGAATACATACTTTATTTCCTAATGAAATAAAAGAAAAGATGTGGTGTCTGCCGGTTGAGGATTTATTTATGGTAGGCAGGGCTACAGCACCAAAACTGCATAAATTGAATATTTATACTATTGGAGATTTAGCAAACTATGATATAGATATACTGAAAAATATTTTTAAAAGTCACGGTGAAGTTATTTTTAACTATGCCAATGGCATAGATAGTTCAGAAGTCAGAAAAAGCAATTTTATAGAAATGAAAGGTATAGGTAACAGTACTACTATAGCTTTTGATGTAGAGGATAAGAAAACAGCTCACAAAGTACTATTGTCTTTATGCGAGACAGTAGGTATGAGGCTAAGGAATTCACATAACTGCTGTAATGTTGTTTCTGTAAGCATAAGGGGCAGCGACCTTATAACTTATTCACGCCAAAAGAAGTTAAGTACAGCTACAAATTCAACTAGAAAAATATATGAAACTGCATGCTGTTTATTTGATAGTGTATGGAATGGTAATCCTATTCGTCATTTAGGAGTGCACATAACTGATTTTTGTTCTGATGATTATCAGCAATATTCTTTATTGGATTCTTTTAATTACGATAAAGATAGTAAATTAAACAAGGTCATTGATGACATCAGGCTGAAATATGGACATAAGGCTATATTCAGGTCCTGTTTTCTGCATTCAGGTTTAAGTTCTATGTGTGGAGGGGTAGGAGAAGAACATTATCCATTAATGAGTTCAATGCTGTAAGTAAGAGAAGAGGGGTATTTTTAAATGAAAATTGTAGCTAAACCAATAGAAGTTATTTCTTATACAGATAATAAAGGTAATATTAGGCCTTTAAGATTCAGGCTTTATACAGAAGATGAAACAGAAAAAGTAATAAAAGTAGATAGGATAGTTGCAAAAGACCTTGAGAAATTAGCAGGTAACCCAATGCTGGTATTTAAGTGTCAAAGTGTAATTGATAATATACAAAGGCAGTTTGAAATTAAATATGAACTTCAAACTTGTAAATGGGTGTTATTTAAAATTTAAAAGTTATTTGGTAGTGCTATTGTTAAACCTGCAAATTTAGGATATTATCTAAATAGGTTTAAATTTAATGTATAAAATGCTAAAAGATTAAAAAGGGTGGTTAAGATGATTAAAAAACCTAAAATGTCCCTGATGTTAAAAATCGTAATATTTTCGTTGGTTCTAGTATTATTTTCTTCATTTGCTATGCAGTTTTATTCCTATAGTACTGCAAGAAAGTCTATTGAAAAAACAATAGGAGAAACTGCGCTTAATATTACCCGTTCTGTAGTTGGCAATATTGATGCAGAAAAGTTTCAAGCATTGCAGACAGCAGAAGATATGGAAAAAGGATACTATATAGAACTGCGGCAGCAATTGAATAGTATACGGGAATCAACTGGATTGAAATACTTGTATACCATGCGTAAGACAAAGGATGGAAAATATATTTATGTAGTAGATGGAGTACCAATGAATGATGAAGAAGCCTCTTTGCTTGGGGATGCGGAAGAAATCACAGACTTTATGAGATTAAGTTTTGAAGGTGAGGAAGTATATGAATTAGACCAAGATAAAGAATGGGGGGAATTGATTTCTGCCTATATACCAATTAAAAATAAATCCGGACAAACCATTGGTATGCTGGGGGCTGATTTTGAAGTAAGCCATGTGGTTTATCAGCTTGGACAAATGAGGAAGAATATGCAGACTGCCGCTTTAATAATTGCCTTACTGGGAATAATTGCTGGTATCATTTTTTCATTCGTGTTTGTCCGTTCTTTAAATAAGTTGCAAGCCAAAATTCAATTGGTTGAGAAAGGTGATTTAACTATAAAGGTTGAAAACAATAGCAACGATGAAGTAGGCAGGCTGTCACAGGCATTTCAATCAATGGTTGAAAGCACAGCTGGAATTATAGGCAGTATTCGTAATAATACAAAACAGGTAGCAGAGTATATACAACAATTAAATGATAGTGTTAATGTAACTAATAGAGCTACAGAAGAAATTACTCAAGCTATCGGTGAAATTGCTGGTGGAGCTTCTGAACAGGTGGGTAATGCAGAAAATGTGTCAAAAACTATGGAAGAAGTTTTTAAAGAAATTCAATCAATTACCAAAAATATTGAATTAGTAACTGAGGCTTCTAATAAGTCTATGAAAGATGCAGAAGAAGCTGCTGAGATTCTGAGAAATTCAATAAAACAAATAAATTTGGTAAATAATACTGTTGATACTTCAGCTAATATGATAAAACAATTGGAAGATAAGTTTCAGGAAATCCTATCCTTTAGTGAAATTGTTTCTGCTATTGCAAGTCAAACTAATCTGTTATCTTTAAATGCTTCCATAGAAGCTGCAAGGGCAGGAGAACAAGGCAGAGGTTTTGCTGTAGTTGCAGGTGAGATTAAAAAATTAGCAGAACAATCCAGAGAAGCTAGTAAACGAATTAATGAACTTATAAAAATCATTCAGGAAGAAATCCTTAATTCAAGCCAGGCTATTGATAACGGTGTAGTTCAGGCACGAGACGGTGTTGACGCTATTTTTAAAGTAGATACTTATTTGAAAAAGCTGTTTAGTTCTAATGAAAAAGTAGACAGCAGAGTAAAGGAAGTTGTAAAAGGAATAATTAATATTGAAAAAGACAGCAGAAATGTACTTGAAAACACAATGAAATTGGCTGATATTTCAAGAGAATTCAGTGCCAGCACTCAGCAATCAGCAGCGGCAACAGAGGAGCAATTGGCTGTTATGGAGGGAATAAGAGAAGGCTTAGATAGTGTGAAAAAAATGATGGAGAACTTAGAGTTGACTGTAAATAAGTTTAAAATAGATTAAAACAGGCTTTTGAGTGTATTAATAAATGGTGTATTTGGAGAGAAGTCATGCTGACAACTCTCCTTTATTTTTATAATTTTAGAGCAGAGTATTACTTTAGTCTGTAACAATTATAAACAAATAGATTAGTAGGAAATTATATATTCAAAATAAATCTATGTTAGTAACTTTACTTATTTAACCAAAATTCTGCTTGTTACTTCAGAAGCAGAATTGCATCCTGTTAATATCATGGCAGACTTTAAATCATCCGCTATAATATCAACATATGTCTTTACGCCCTCTGATTGTCCTCCAAAAGAAGCTGTAACAAAAGGTCTTCCAATTAAAACGGCATCTGCTCCAAGAGCAAGCATTTTAAGTACGTCTACCCCGCTTCTAACACCACCGTCTGCCAGTATTTTTACCTTTCCTTTAACTTTAGCAGCAATTTCAGGAAGTACATCAGCAACTCCAGGAGTTTGGTCAAGTACTCTGCCGCCGTGATTTGATACAACAATAGCAGCAACACCTGCTTCAGCTGCTAGTTCTGCTTCGTCAGAGGTCATAATTCCTTTTAAAATAAAAGGCAGTTTTGTACTTTGTACTATCTCTTTTATGTCTTGTAAGGTTTTTGGTTCTACAGGCTTTCCGTGAAGAGCCAGGGTAATAAGACCTGCTGCATCTATATCCATACCTACTGCGTAGGCACCGGATTCCTCTGCCATACGAATTTTCTTTATAACCTCTGAGTTTTTCCAAGGCTTAATAATGGCAATGCCATTTCCGTCAGCTTTTTTAAGTTCTTCTAAGTTTGTTATAAGAAAAGAATCTACGGCAGTATCTCCTACCATTGGATAAATTCCGCCATTAAGACAGCCTTCAATTACCCATGATATATATTCTTTTTCAGTAAATTTTCCTCCCATATTAAGTGTTGTTCCTGATACAGGAGCTGCAAACACAGGAATTCTCATCTTTCTGCCAAAGATTTCAATGGAAGTATCAGGATTACTGCAGTTATGCAATACTCTCATGTTAAGTTTATATTTTTTAAGGGCATCTACATTTGCAGTAAATGCTTCCCCAGTTCCTTTTCCACCCATACCTGGCACTTCACCGGAGCATACTTTGCCGTTACACACAGGACAAACTCTGCAGCTGCCGTTTAAATTAGATTTTGCATTTTTTAATATCTCTTTATAGTTCATAATCATCCACCTCACTAGTAATGTTAAATACTAAAACATTTTCAGTATAGTATAAAAGAGTAATACTTTGCAAACAAGAAAAAGTCTGCAGTATATAATAAATAGTATGGCTATTTTTATATACTGCAGGCATTATATTATGCTTTCATTTTATTATCTGTTTTTGTTTGGAGTTTTTTATTTGCAGCTATTAAAAATACTGCAAGTGAACCAACTGCAACTGCTATACCTATAGGATAAGCTATGGAAGCTGCAAGTTTAAAGCCTTCTGGAGCAACAAGTATATAAGTTATGGAAACTGCGGTCATAAAAACAGCAGGTATTGTAGCTATCCAGTGGAACTGCTTTCTTACTGCAAGATACATAGCTGCGGCCCAAAGGACTATCATAGCTAAGGTTTGGTTAGACCATGCAAAGTATCTCCAAACTATATTGAAGTCTATTTTAGTTAAAATAAAGCCTATTATAAATAGAGGAATTGTTAATACAAGTCTGTTCTTTATTGGACCTTGCTTATAGTTTAAAAAGTCAGCTATAGTGAGTCTTGCACTTCTGAAGGCTGTATCTCCAGAGGTTATAGGACAAGCAATAACTCCAAGTATTGCAAGAGCTCCACCAACCTTACCAAGAAGAGTATTAGATATTGTACTTACAACCCAGCCTTGTCCTCCGTTAGCATTCATTTGTGCAGCTAATTCGCCAGTGTTGCCGAAAAATGCAATAGCAGCAGCTGCCCAGATTAAAGCAACTATACCTTCAGCAATCATTGCACCATAGAATATCGCTCTACCTTGCTTTTCTGAAGTTATACATCTAGCCATCATAGGTGATTGGGTAGAATGGAAACCTGATATAGCTCCGCAAGCAATAGTTACGAACATTAATGGCCAGATTGGAAGATTTTTTGGATGAAGATTGGTTAAAGTAATCTCTGGGATTTTATATCCTTCAAATATTATACCTCCAGATACACCTATAGCCATTATTAAAAGACAAATGCCGAATACAGGGTAAATCTTTCCTATTAATTTGTCTATTGGAAGCATAGTAGCCAATACATAATAAGCAAAAATTACATAAACCCAGAAAGCTGCATCAAATTGTTTAGGTGTTAATCCAGCTAGAAGTTTTGCAGGTCCTGTTATGAAAACTACACCTACAAGTACCAGAACTACAACGGAGAAACCTCTCATGAAGTTTTTGAAACCAGGCCCGAGGTATTTACCGACAACTTCAGGAATACTTGCACCGTCATGTCTTACGGATAACATTCCAGAGAAGTAGTCATGAACACCCCCTGCAAATATAGAACCAAGTACAATCCATAGGAATGCAGCAGGTCCCCATAAAGCACCAGCAATAGCACCGAAAATTGGACCAAGACCAGCGATGTTTAGGAATTGTACAAGAAATATTTTCCAACCTGGCATAGGAACAAAATCTACACCATCTTCAAGTCTTACTGCTGGAGTTTTTATGTTTTCATCTGCACCAAATGTTTTGTCTACGATTTTACTGTAAATAAAATAACCTAAGAGTAGAGCAACAATGGATAATAAAAATGATACCATTAAATATCCCTCCTGTATAAATGTTTTTATAGCTTTATTATACAACAGGTGTATAGGTTTACATTAAATACTGCATTAAATAACAAAATGAGCACATAAAATGCATTTATATGCCCATTAATTGTTTAAACATTGAAATGTTTTGACGGCTGACTGGTACTTCTGCAGAGTTTCCATCAAGTTTCAACATATAGGTATTATTAAACCAAGGTATTATCTCTGTTATTTTATCTATATTTACGATATAAGAGCGGTGGCATTTGAAAAAAATATCCTGAGGCAGCCTTTTATAAAAATCACTAATGCTTGAAGTAATCTTATATTGTTCGTCTTTAGTATATACAAAAACATCATGCTCGTTAGATTGGCAGTAGTAAATGTCATTAACGTTTAATACGTAGAGTTTGTTGTTTTTCCATAAGGATATCTTATTATTACTGCATTTAATAGCTGCACAGTTTTCAAGTCTATTTAGTGTATCTACTATTCTGTTTTCAGAGTAAGGTTTTAAAATATAATCAAAAGCTGAAACCTGAAAGGCATCTAAAGCATATTCTCTGTAAGCACTGATAAATACAAGGAGAGGTTTATGTTTTAAGGTATTTATCACTTTGCTTAAAGTTAGGCCATCAAGTTTTGGCATGTTTATATCGAGAAAAATTACATCTACAGAATTATTTTGTATAAATTCAAGGGCTTTTATGCTGTCATCAAACTCTTTTAGTATTTTAATTGAACTGAAATTAGTAATAAAGTAATTTAATTCTTGTATAGCAGGATATTCATCATCTACAATTATACAATTCAAGGTTCAGCACACCTCCTTGTAATTTTTATGAAGAATAAAACTTATTTTTGTGCCTTTAGTAAGCCTCTCAATTATAAGCCCACAGCCATATATATATTTTAATCTATTATGCACATTAGATATACCTATTTTATTTTCTTGTATAGTACCTTCATATATACTGTCAATTACAGCTTGAGGGATACCTATGCCGTCATCTTCTATTATTACTTTGACTTCGTTTAAACTATGTTTTATTACCTCGATTTTTACGCAGCCACTGCCAGAGCCTTCTAAAATTCCGTGTTTTATTGAGTTTTCTACTAAAGGCTGTATGATAAGCGAAGGAACTTTAATATTAATATTTTTATCAATATTATAAATTACAGTAAGTTTATCTCCAAACCTTGCTTTCTCTATTTCTACATAAGCTTTTACTTGTTCAAGTTCCTTGTTTATATCTACAAAGGTGCTTGTTTCTTCGATATTATATCTTAAATAAGTAGATAAATTGACTATTAGTTCTCTTGCACTGTTTGGATTAAATCTCATAAAAGATGCAATTGTATTTAAGGCGTTAAAGAGAAAATGTGGATTTATTTGAGCCTGAAGGGCTTTAATTTCTGCTTTTGTAGCAAGTTCTCTAAGTTTGCCAACTTTACTTATTTCAAGCTGAGTTGATATTATTTGAGATAAACCAATGGCCAGTTTTTCATCTGTATAGGAGATACCATTTTCCTTTGCGTAATATAATTTTAATGTTCCTGTAATTTCATCTCCTTCTTTAAGAGGAACAATAATTGCTGATTTTAAAGGGCAATGGTTACAAAAGCATTGTATTTCTTCCGTAGAATTTAGAATACGCATAGTACCGCTTTTTATAACTTGTTTTGTTGCAGTAGTCTGGATAGGTTCACCGCTAATATGATGGTCTGAACCAAGTCCTACATGAGCGGATATAATTTTTTTATCAGTAATTGCAACAGCGGCTGCTCCTGTGGAATCTTTTATTATAGAACATATTTTACTTAAGGAATCGCTGTTTATTTCTCTGAAATAGGGCAGGGTTTTATTTGCTATTTCAAGAGCTAATTGAGCTTGAGCTGCAGCTATTTGCTCTTTTTCATTAAAAATTTTTTGTATAAGCAAAATGAGAATACATATTCCTAAAGCATTTGTAAAACTCATAGGTAAATATATACTTTTTACTATTGAAAGCGCACTTGAATAAGGCTTGGATATAAGAAGTATGAGAAGCATTTCAATACTTTCCATAATTAGGCCGCTTAAAAGTCCATAAAACCATTTTTTAAATTTATTACCTCGTTTGTATATAAAGCCTGAAAAAAAGCCTGCCACAATAGTGGTTATGGCACATGGAACAGAGGTAATTCCGCCAAAATTATAAGTAAACCTATGAAGACCTGCAATTACGCCAGATACAATACCTACAAAAGGACCGCAGAGTATTCCGCCAGTCATAATTCCGATTATTCTTGTATTAGCTATTGCGCCATAAACATCTGTGCCGGTATAGGTGCCTATTATTCCAAAGACAGCAAAGGTTAAAGAAAGTATAATAAGATCAAGTGTTCTAAATTCATCCTTTTGAATTATTTTTTTAAATACAGATAAGTTTGAAATAATGAAAGCTATGAGAATGACATAGCCTAAATTGTTTACAAGACTTTTTAATAAATTTATCATATTTTACTTATACCTCTAGTTTAATTTTTTATTCATAAGATATATTTTCATAATATTTTATCCTTTTATTTTTATATGTGCAAGTGTATGTTTATGATAAGTTAATATAAAAATCTTTTCTTTAATTAAGTACAAGTAACAAGTTTAATTTAAAGAGCTGGTTATAATAAATGCATAGACCGAAAAAAATGTGGGTATACATTTTCAGTCTATGCATTTATTATGGAAATTATTATTTTACAAAAGGCAGTTCAACAGTAAATGTCGTACTCTTATTTAAAATGCTGCTAGCAGAAATTTTTCCGCCGTGCTGCTCAATTATTGCTTTGGCAATAGCTAGTCCAAGACCGTAGCCGCCGCTATTTCGTGAACGGGATTTATCCACGCGATAAAACCTGTCGAATATTTTGGATAAATGCTCCTCTGGAATTCCTTTTCCTGTATTTGTAACAGATAAAAGAACATTATTATGTGATTTCTTTAAAGTAATATTTACCTTTCCTTTTAAGTTTGTGTACTTTAAAGCATTATCTAAAAGTATCATTACTACTTGTTTTATTTGTTCATTGTTACCTTGTATCGTTAAATTAGGTTCAATATCATAATCTAATGAAATATCATTTTCAAAAATAACTGCTTCCATGGTTAATATAACATCCTCAATAGTCTCGCTTAAATTAAACTCAGAAAAAATCATTTTCATATCGGAATAATCCATTTGTGTGAGATAAAGCAAATCATTTGTTAATTTAGTCATTCTTTCAACTTCAGATTTAATGTAATGAAGCCACTTTGCCTGACTGTCAATGCTTTCCTCACCGTTGGATAAAAGTACATCTACATTTGTGTTTATAACTGCCAGTGGTGTTTTTAGTTCATGAGAAGCATCACCGATAAATTGTTTCTGTTTATCAAAAGCTTCCTTTATAGGTTCTATAGATTTATTTGCAAAGAATCTGCTTATAAAGAAAATTACAATAAGCATAGCAAGAGCAACAGCTAAAAAAGTATAGATAAGATTTGTAAGAATGCCTTGCTGTGATGTTATGTCTAAAAATACTAATTTATAGCCATCCATATGGTGCATCTTTATAAAGGCCCAATAGTATCCGTCTAATTTAAACTTACCTTTATCAGTATTTTCAGATAAAGCTTCTTGTTTGGCAGCTTCGTAAAATGTATCCTCCATTGTAAAGGCTGAAGAAGAATCGAGTATATTTCCTTTACTGTCAATTGTAAGGGTGAAGGACAGAGAGCGGTCTGGAGGCGTATCTTTTTTATCAAAACCAAGCTTCATATCCCTTGGACCATCGTTTGGTTTTTTGTTGAACTCTAGAATTTTGCGAAGTTCAATATCTATATTTTTGTTGACATTATTATGAGTAATTAGATATATAGAGAAAAAAGCAATAATCATCATTATTGAAATTATAGATAAGTTGAGAATAAGAAATTTATTTCTAAGCTGTTTAAACATTTATTTTTTCTCCTCCAGAATATAGCCTACTCCTCTGACAGTATTTATTGAAACCTGTGAGTTTAAGTATGCAAACTTTTTTCTTAAAAAAGATATATAAACTTCTACGTGGTTATGCTCTACATCGGAATCAAAACCCCAGAGCTTTTCAATTATCAATTCTTTAGAAACAGCAGAATTTTTCCTTGAAATAAGCAGTTCTAAAAGCTGACTTTCCTTTAATATAAGCTTAACTTCCTTGCTTCCACTAGATAATTTAAGTGTTGCAGGATTTAATTCTATATCTCCAAATTTTAAAGTATTATCAGTTGATACTTCCCCTTTGCGCCTTGATAAAGCTCTTATTCTGGCAAGAAGCTCCTCTGTAGCAAAAGGTTTTGGAAGATAGTCATCTGCACCGCTGTCAAGACCTGTAACCTTATCTGAAATTTCACCCTTAGCTGTAAGCAGTATAACAGGAGCTTTTATTCCTTCTTTTCTTATATATTTAAGTATGGATAATCCATCCATTTTAGGAAGCATAATATCTAATATTATTAAATCATATATGCCGCTTAAAGCGTTATCTAATCCAGATTCACCATCATTTACTGCATCAACTGTATAATTATTTTTTCTTAGTATTTGTGTTAAAGCTTCTGCTAGATGAATCTCATCTTCTACTATTAATATTCTCATGGGTACCCCTCCATATTTTTCTTTAGTTTTATTATATCACAGCTAACCTTTAATAAACCTTAAATGTAAATAGATTATGAACTGTTAAATCTGTGTTAAGTATTTAAGGTTTGTTTAAGGTTTAATCTGTAGAATTAGACTCATAGAGAACGAACGAAATTAACGAAGGGAGTAGAGGTTATGGCAATTGAGGTTTTCAAAAGACATGAATGCAAGTTCTTAATTGATGAAGATATATATAAAGAAATACAAAATAAGCTATCAGAATATATGGAACTTGACGAATATAATAAAACTCATGAATTTTATACTATAAGCAATATTTATTATGATACGCCTGACAGTTATTTGATAAGACACTCTTTATCTAAGCCAGAGTATAAAGAAAAGCTTAGGCTTAGAGCTTATGGTGTTCCCAGGGAAGATGAAAAAGTATATTTAGAGATTAAGAAAAAGGTTTGCGGAGTAGTCAATAAAAGGAGAACAAAGTTAAGGTTAAATGAGGCCTATGATTTTGTAAGAACGGGACAGAAGCCAGAGCTGAAAAAGTATATGAATAAACAGGTACTGAATGAAATTGAATATATCCTTAAAATATATGATTTAGAACCAAAACTTTATCTGGCATATGATAGAAAAGCGATGTTTGGAATAGAAAGCCGGGATTTAAGAATAACTTTTGATACAAATATAAGATCAAGAAGATATGATTTAAGGCTTGAAAGCGGTGATTACGGGGAAAGCCTGCTTCCAGAGGGTAAATGGCTTATGGAAGTGAAGGCAGAAAAAAATATACCCTTATGGCTCACTAAGCTTCTTTCAGAATATAAAATATATAAAACAAGCTTTTCTAAGTATGGAAAAGAATATGAAAGAATGATAAGAAATAATAGGATTTTAGAAGGAGAGAGAAATATATGTTTGAATCAATATTCAGTTCAATTGGGAACACAGCAGCAACTAGTACATCAATATCTTTAGCAAATGCTATATTGACAATAGTTGTATCCTTTGTTTTAGGCGGGATTATAAGCTTTACTTATATGAAAACAAGCAGCAAGGGAGGATATTCACAGAATTTTTCCCTTACATTAATTATTATACCAACAGTAATTGCTATAATTGTGCTTTTAATAGGAAGCAACGTTGCAAGGGCCTTCAGTTTAGCCGGAACATTTTCAATAATTAAATTCAGAAGTGCTCCTGGAGACCCTAAGGATATTTCTTATGTACTATTTACAATGGCAGCAGGTCTTGCCTGCGGTGTGGGCTTTTTCGGATATGCAGTTTTATTTACAGTTTTTCTTTGCCTGCTTATGTTCGCACTTAGTATTTTAAATTTTGGTGCAAAGAAAACCTCACAGAAACTGCTTAAGATAACAATCCCAGAAAATCTGGATTATGAGGGAGCCTTTGATGATGTATTTGAAAAATTCACAACAGATTATGAGCTTATAAAGGTTAAAACTACTGATTTAGGAAGTTTATTTCAGTTAGTTTATATAGTAACAATGGATAATAAATTAAGTCAAAAGGAATTTTTAGACGAACTTAGGTGTAGAAATGGCAATTTAAATATTACATTATCCATGAAACCTGATTCGCCAGAATACTAATATATTTTATATAAAAGGGCAGATAGAAGGAGGTGCTTATGGTTATGACTATACTGATACCAGCTTATGAACCGGATAATAAACTGATTAAACTTATAAATGAATTAAGGGAAGTATGTGATTATAACATTGTTATAGTTGACGACGGCAGCGGAATATCTTTTAAGAATATATTTGAGCTTGCAGCCCAAAATGGCTGCACTGTGCTTACCCATGAGACTAATAGAGGAAAAGGAAGAGCTTTAAAAACCGGATTTAACTATATAAGAGAAAATAAAGAGGCGGAAGGTGTTGTAACTGCTGATTGTGACGGGCAGCATCTTCCAAAAGATATAGTAAAAATTGCACAGTCTATTAAAGAGCATAGAGATTGTATTGTTCTTGGAACACGAAGATTTATAGGCAAAGTACCTTTCAGAAGTCGTTTTGGAAACAGCATAACAAGGGCAGTATTTTCCTTTGCAAGCGGCAGCAGAGTTTATGATACACAAACGGGTCTGCGAGGTTTTTCAACAGATATGCTAAAGTGGCTTTGTGAAGTTCCAGGGGAGCGTTTTGAATACGAGATGAATATGCTGCTTGAAGCTGTTCCTGCAGGCTATGGATTTTATGAAGCAGATATAAATACAGTATATCTTGAGAAGAACAAGTCTTCTCACTTCCATCCATTAAAAGACTCATTAAGAGTGTATAAGCCTATATTAAGATTCAGTATGTCCTCAATATTGTCAGCTTTGCTTGATTTTACTCTGCTGAGCGTTATACAGTTTTTTACCTCAAATCTTTTTCTTGCAGTAGTAGGAGCAAGAGTCTGCAGTGCTTTATTTAATTATACTTTAAACAGACTATATGTATTTTCAAAATTTAAAGGAGCCTCGGTTAAAAAATCTTTTCCAAAATATTTTTTGCTTGCAGCCTTTATAATGCTGGCTAATTATAGTGTAATTGATATATACTATAGTATCATAGGTTTTTCTTTATTCTTTGCCAAGATTTTTACTGAAGTAACTATATTTTTATTTAGTTTCTGGTCTCAGAGAAAGTTTGTATTCAGGTAAAAATATAATAAACAGTCCTGCTATGGAATTTATATAAACTGCAGCAGGACTGTTTATTATATTTTAGAATTTGGCTATGTTAAAGAATAGTGTTGATAATATATCATATTTAAAGGGAACTTGCAAAAAGTTCCCTTATCTCATGAATTTAGGAAATTATGAAATCTACTGTTATTTAGACCAATTTCCTATAATTGATACTTTCTTTTCAGTAGCATTTAGTTCAATCTCACATCCTATAGGTAAGGTCAACATTGGATGGGTATGACAGCAGTCAAAATCTGCAATGAATGGTAACTTTATATCTGCTAACACTTCTAATAGTATTTCATATGGTTTTCTACCTGTTTTTAAATCGTCAAACAACTCATGTTTTCCAAGGATTATTCCAGAAATCTTGTCAAAGACACCATTTACCTTCAAAAAAGAAAAACTTCTTTCTATTGTTGCAATATCCTTTAAACAATCTTCTATAAAAAGTATATCTCCATCTTTTATTTCGGGCATATACTTACTACCCCATATTCCTTGAATTGTATTCAAATTTCCGCCTATAACTCTACCCCTAACAACACCATCATAAACTGTTATCCACTTATTTTCCCTTTTTTCCTTACTTCTATCTTGCGTTTCCCAATTAATGTACTCGTCTGTCCAATATTTAGGTGTTCCAAAGACATAAGGAATTTTTGTATTATCCATAGTAACTTCCTTAAAATACTTATATGTATAGTCAACAAAAGGTGGGAACTCTCCGAAGGAAGCCACTAATGCAGGTCCATAATATGTACTTATTCCAGTTTGTGCATATATAGCAAGTAAAATTGCAGTAACATCAGAATATCCTATTATTACTTTAGGATTTCTTTTAAAGGCTTCATAATCTATATATGGAAGAATGGAATTTGAGTTCATTCCTCCAATTGTAGACATAATGCACTTTACTTTTGGATTTCTAATTAATTCATTTAGTTCTTCTGCCCTTTCTTTAATACTTCCAGACCTATAAAAATCATGTTTTCCTGTAAGATTTCCTTCTATAATCTTAAACCCTTTTTCTTGCAAATATTTTTTTGCTCGTTCAAATCTTTTAGGACATGAATATGTTATAGGTGAAGATGGTGAAAAAATACCTATAGAGTCACCAATCCTTAATTTATCTATATATTTCATTTTTATTCCCCCTTAAATACAATATCTTTTGTTTGCTATAAAATGCAACTCCATTTTATATAATTATATATCATATAACTGTAGAATTGCATATATTTTGCATATGCTATACATAAATTGCTTCTCTCTCAATCCTTCCACCAAAGAGCCTTTCTAAATCAGTATGTTTCATACTTCCTTTGCATATAAGTTCAGTAATAAGGTTTCCTGCTCTATTCATAGCACACAAAACGCATACCTGTTCCTTTGAGATACCTCTTTTTCTCTTTTCAGTCTTACTGCTGAAACTACCCTTAACACCTCTTTTATGGGCTTTTCGTGGTATAGCAAAGGTTGTGCTTTTTTTGTGGTTGCCTTTAAAAGACTCCCTAATGAAAGCCTCGTCAACTTCTACGACACCGCCAACACTACCAATACCCATAAAGGCTCTAATTGCGTCTGATATTTTATGTCTCCAATAGAATGATGTAGGTATATTTATCTTAACTTCTTTTGTACATCTTTTTATAGAATAGCCATTTATCATGCACTTGGCATATTGTATCCATTGCTTAACATCTTTCTTGCTATTATGCTTTGGAGAACGTGTAAAGTCAGTAAAAGTCTTTCGGCAGGACTTGCAGATATATCTTTGTTTTCCATTATACTTTCCGTTTCTGGATACTTCATCATGTTCACAATGAGGGCAGACTTTTCCACTTGAAAATCTATTTTTCTTAACCTCATTTGTAACTTCTGTGGCAAATGAGTCTAACACAAATACTTCTTCAAGGTATTGCACCTTCATACTGTGTATAAAAAATAAACTATTGGAAAATATGGAAAATAATATATAGATGTGATAATATAAAATTAGTTTATTAATAGGAGTGTGTTATATGAAAGCCAATATTAATTTTCAAAACAATTTGAAAAAGATATCTGAGATGCAAGGGGAGAATGTAAGCTTTGAAATATTAGAATACCCAGCTTTAAACGGAAGTAAAGATGTTGAAAGTGCTGTAATGCTTTCTTTTATGAAGGACGCAAATATAAAATTAAAGCAGGCTAAGGTAACTTTAAGAGGAGGAAGTGTAAAACTTGAAGCAGGAGCTTTGAGCTTTTTAAAAGGAAACATTGAGATGGATAATAACATGGGAGGAATTTTAGGCCTTGGAAAGAAGCTATTAACCAGCAAGGTAACTGGAGAAACAGCCTTTAAGCCTAGATATAAAGGAACTGGAGAAATATTTTTAGAGCCCAGCTTTGGCCATTATGCTTTAATTTTTTTAGAGAATGAAGAAATAGTAGTAGATGATGGATTGTTTTATGCCTGTGAAGATTCTGTAGAAGTTGGAGCTTATATGCAAAAAAATATATCTGCAACTATTATGGGAAACGAAGGTTTATTTCAGACTAAGCTTTCAGGAAGAGGAATTGTGCTTTTAGAAATACCTGTTCCAGAAAGTGAAATTGTTAAGTATACATTAAATAATGAAACTTTAAAGGTAGACGGAAACTTTGCACTATTAAGAAGCAGAGGAATAGAATTTACAGTTGAAAAGTCATCAAAATCATTATTATCCTCAGCAACAAGCGGAGAAGGTCTTTTAAATGTATTCAGAGGCACAGGAGAGGTTTGGATTGCTCCAACACAGCAGGTATATAACCGCCTAAGGTTTGCAGGATTAATGGGCATGACTAATCCTGGGGGAAGTTCTAATACGAAGGTTTAAATTATTGAGGTATTTTATTTATGGCACTGTCAAAATTACCTGTATATGTAATTTTGACAGTGTTTTTTAAGTACAGGGTTCAAAAAATGGAACGCAGCTTAAGAAGAGAATTAACAAAAAAATGGTGTATAATGCAGTAATGGATTTTGAAAAAAGAAGTGTTATAATATTCTTATATACTATAAATAAAAGGAGAAATTCTGAAAAAATGAATAATAAGGGTAAGGTTGTTTTGTATTTAATGAGACATGGACAAACTATTTTAAATAAAGCTGGAAGAACCCAAGGATGGTGTGATGGAGTTCTCACTAAAGAGGGGATAGAGGTTGCTGTAAATGTTGGACTTGGACTTAGCGATATTAAGTTCAAAGCTGCCTACAGCAGTGATTTAGGCAGAGCTATAAAGACGGCAAAAATTATTCTAAATGAAAACAGAGAAAGCGGTAATTTAGAATTAAAAGAACTTGAATGTTTAAGAGAGGTATGTTTTGGAAAGTATGAAGGAGAGCTTGAAAGCGTGAAACTTAAGGATATCTTAAATTTCCTTAACGTAAGCTCCTTTGAAGAAGCAGCGAAAAAATATGATTTTCAAAAAGCATATACTAATGCCTGTGCTGCTTTAGATGAAACAAAAGAGGCAGAAGATTATGATACGGCATTAAAAAGAGTTATGAAAGGTTTGGGAAATATATGTCTGGAAAATTCCAGTGATAATGGTGGCAATGTGCTTGTGGTAACCCATGGAGGAATAATTAGAATAATTATTAATTATTTAGATAAAAGTTTTGATTTAAGGCATGTGGATAATTCAAGTATATCTAAAATTATATATGAAAAAGGAACCTTTAAAGTTGAAACTGTAAATGATAATAGTTATTATGAGAAAGGTAAAGCTGTGAAAACAACAGTGAAGAATTAAAATTGTCTTATAGGTGGAAACAAAAGCTGTTGTTTAAAGTAATTTTGTTTCCACCTATATTTAAGTGTTGCAATAATAAATGAGATTGTATATAATGAAATTATAGAAAAGGATTTCTATTTAAGAAGGGTGAGGATATGGCAGTAACTATAAATGATGTTGCAAAAGAAGCAGGAGTTTCAATCACTACAGTATCCAGAGTTTTAAATAACAATTATCCAGTTAAAAAAGAAACAAGAATTAAAATAGAAAAAGCTATCGAAAAATTAGAGTATAAACCTAATGCTATGGCGAGAAGCCTCATAACTAAAAAGACATCTATAATAGGAGTAATAGTTCCAGGTATAACTAATCTCTTTTTCCCCACAATAGTAGAGGCTATAGAAGATATTACAAAGTCTAGGGGTTACAGTATATCCCTTGGAAATACTGGCGGAGATGCTAAGGAAGAAACAAAACTTGTAGAGGAGCTGAAAGCCAGACAGGTTGATGGAATTATAGTAATTGACCCTACCATAGAAAACCTGGAAAAAGGCTGCTATGATAAGCTTTCAAAGCTTGTTCCTTTAATAGTAGTAAACGGTGCTCCAAGTGGAAATAAGTGCAGTTTTGTATGTTATGATGAAGAGGTTGGGACTATAGAAGCTTTTGAGTACCTTCTTCAATTAGGTCATAAAAAAATTGCTTTTATAAGAGGGCACAAAAGTTTTTCCTATGATATTAAAGAAAAGATATATAGAATAACTTTAAAAAATGAAAAACTAGATTACATGAAAATATTGAATGTAGGAAAGGGTAACAGTATTGAAGTTGTTGATAGAGTGGAAAGTGAAATAAGAGAGCTTTTTTTAAGTGATGAACGTCCTACAGCAGTATTTGCCTGTAACGATTTAATGGCTATGGGTGTTATTAATGCCTGCAGCAAACTAGGTATAAAAGTTCCTGAAGACTTATCTGTTGTTGGGTTTGATAATACATTGATTTCGAAGCTTGCTCATCCAAAGCTTACAACTGTTGATTTAAATATGAAGGAAATAGGACATAGAGCAGCTCTTGAACTTATTGACATTATAGAAAATAAAACTAAAAGCAGAAAAAAAGTGATATTGGGAACAAAATTAATAATAAGAGAAAGCTGTGAAGAAATATAGAAAAGGCTTTCTATATAAATATTAATGTAAGGAGGAGTTGCTGATGAAAAATATAAACGCTGCTTTTGAAATTGAACGTCTTATTAATTTTGCAGTGCAGCATAAGATTATTGAAGAGCTGGATGTAATTTTTATGCGCAATCAATTAATGGATTTACTAAAGGTTGATGAGCCTTATGAAGGTGATATTACTTATGAGAATTTAAATAGTCCAGTTGAAATTTTAGAAAACCTTTTAGACTATGCCTGGGAAAACAAGCTGATTGAAGATAATACTTTGACATATAGAGATTTATTCGATACTAAAATTATGGGAATACTAATGCCTCGTCAGTCAGATGTAGTCAGAAGTTTTTATAAAACATATAACGAAAAAGGAAAAGAAGCAGCCACAAATGATTTTTATGCTATATCTCAGGCTTCAAACTATATAAGAATGGATAGGATAGCTAAGAATTTATATTGGGAAGCACCTACAGAATATGGAGTTTTAGAAATAACTGTAAATCTATCTAAACCGGAAAAAGATCCAAAGGAAATTGCAGCATCAAAACTTCGTCCTCAGTCAAATTATCCTAAATGCCTTTTATGTATAGAAAATGTGGGTTTTGCTGGTCATGTAAATCATCCTGCAAGACAAAACCATAGAGTAATACCTGTAACACTGTCAGGTGAGCAGTGGTATTTTCAGTATTCTCCTTATGTTTACTACAATGAACATTGCATATTATTTAATTCAGAACATATACCAATGAAAATATCAAATAAAACCTTTGAAAGACTTCTGGATTTTATAGAGAAGTTTCCACATTACTTTATAGGCTCTAATGCAGACCTGCCGATAGTAGGTGGATCAATTTTAAGTCATGATCATTTTCAAGGGGGAAAACATGTATTTCCTATGGAAAAAGCTCCTATAGAATTAAGCTTTACAAAGGATAATAGTAAAGTTAATTTAGGTATTGTAAAATGGCCTATGTCCGTTATAAGAATATCTTCAAAAGATAAAGAGGAGCTTATAAAACAGTCCGTTGAAATACTGGAAACTTGGAGAGACTATAGTGATGAAGCACTAGATATACTTGCTTATTCAGAGGTAAATGGTGAAAAAGTTCCTCACAATACTATAACTCCTATTGCCAGGATGAATAAAGCAGGAGAATTTGAATTAGATTTAGTGCTTAGAAATAATAGAACAAACAGTGATTATCCAGATGGTATATTTCATCCACATGAAGAGCTTCACCATATTAAGAAAGAAAATATAGGCTTAATTGAGGTAATGGGACTTGCAGTGCTTCCTGGAAGGTTAAATACAGAACTTAAAGAAGCAGAAACTATACTTCAAGGTGATAAAAATAGGCTCAAAGCTGCAGAAGAAAATGCTGACGACTCAATTCATAAACATGCAGTATGGATAAAAGCTATGGCTGAAAAATATGGAACAAACTGCAGCAGTGAGAAGGCAGAAGAGGTTTTAAAGAAAGAAGTTGGAAATAAATTCTTACAGGTATTAATTGATGCAGGTGTTTATAAGAGAAACAAGGAAGGCCAGGAAGGATTTGTGAAGTTAATTGAAAGTTTAGGGTTTAAAAACAATTTAATTAGACATAACAGGAGGGTATTATGGACGTATTAAAGTTAAAAGAGGAATTTAATAAGATATATGGAGAAGGAGAAGTAAGAGTGTTTCATTCTCCAGGAAGAGTTAATTTAATAGGTGAGCATATTGATTATAACGGAGGATATGTATTTCCTTGTGCTTTAGAGTTCGGAACCTTTGGTTTAGTAAGAGAAAGAGGAGACAGAAAGGTAAATTTAGCTTCCACAAACTTTGATTTAAAGGTTTCAGTAGATTTAGATAATATTGTATATAAAGAAGAGGATGACTGGGCAAATTATCCTAAGGGTGTTATGAAGGTTATGTCTGATATTGGATACAGACTTTCTGGTATGGATATTTTAATAAGCGGAAACATACCAAACGGTGCAGGGCTTTCTTCATCAGCTTCTTTAGAGTTACTTATAGCAGTGATAATAGATACGCTTTTCAATGGCGGAACTGCTGACAGAGTAGAACTTGTTAAGCTTTCGCAAAAAGCTGAAAACACCTTTGTTGGTGTGAACTGTGGTATTATGGATCAGTTTGCAGTTGGTATGGGAAAGAAAAACAAGGCTATACTTTTAGACTGCGCTACATTAAAATATAATTATGCGAGCGTAGAGCTTGGGGACTATACCTTAGTTATAATGAACACTAATAAGAGAAGAGCTTTAAATGAATCAAAGTATAATGAAAGAAGAGCTGAGTGTGATGAAGCTTTAAGTATACTTCAAAAAGAAACTGACATAAAAGCACTTTGTGATTTAACTGCTGAAGAGTTTGATAAGCTAGAGCACCTTTTAACTAAAGAAAATGTTAAAAATAGAGCAAAGCATGCTGTTTATGAAAATGAAAGAACTAAAAAAGCTTATGAAGCGTTAAATTCAGGCTGCATAGAGGAATTTGGAAAGCTATTAAAAGCTTCTCATGACTCACTTAGAGATTTATATGAAGTAACAGGCAGGGAACTGGATACAATTGTTGCAGAATCTTTAAAGATAGAGGGCTGCATAGGAGCAAGAATGACTGGAGCAGGTTTTGGAGGCTGTGCTATAGCACTTGTTAAAAAGGATAAAGTAGACAGCTTTATGGAGCAGGTTAAAAAGAATTACAAAGAACTTATAGGTTATGAGCCAAGCTTCTATTTAAGTGGAATTGGTGAAGGGACTGAAGAAATAATATTAAGTTGTAAATAAAAATTTACCTAGTAAAATGGAGGGATTTTAAATGTCGATATTAGTTTGCGGTGGAGCAGGTTATATTGGAAGTCATATGGTGGCTGCACTTTTAGACAAAGGTGAAAATGTTGTAATTTTAGATAATTTTCAAAAAGGACATAGAGATGCAGTTATAGGCGGAAAGCTTTATGAAGGTGATTTAAGAGATAGAGCAGTACTTGATAAAATTTTTACTGAAAATAAGATTGATGCTGTTATAGATTTTGCAGCAGATTCTTTAGTTGGAGAAAGTGTAATTGAGCCTTTAAAGTATTTTGAAAATAATGTTGGGGGAACACTCAGCCTTCTTCGTGCCATGAAAGATTACGGAGTTAAAAATATAGTATTTTCTTCAACAGCAGCAACCTATGGTGAACCAGAAAGTATTCCAATATTGGAAAGTGATAAGACATTTCCAACGAATCCTTATGGAGAATCAAAGCTTGCTGTAGAAAAAGTATTAAAGTGGTGTGATAATGCTTACGGCATAAAGTATACTGCATTAAGATATTTCAATGCAGCTGGAGCTCACGAAAGCGGTAAGATAGGAGAAGATCATAAGCCGGAAACACATCTTATTCCGCTCATCCTTGAAACTGCTCTTGGAAAAAGAGAAAAAATAATGATTTTCGGTGATGATTATAAAACTGAAGATGGAACCTGTATAAGAGACTATATACATGTTATGGATCTTGCACAGGCTCATCTTTTGGCAGTTGACAGATTAAGAGATGGAGGAGAAAGCAGAATATATAATCTTGGAAATGGAACAGGTTTTTCAGTTAAAGAAGTTATTGAAGTAGCAAGAAAGGTTACAGGAAGAGAAATAAAGGCTGAAGTTGCACCAAGACGTGCAGGAGACCCAGCGGTTTTAATTGCTTCTTCACAAAAGGCAGTAGATGAATTAGGCTGGAAACCTAAATATAATTCACTTGAAACTATAATTGAAACAGCTTGGAATTGGCATGTAAATCATCCAAATGGATATGAAAAATAATTTTAAATAAAACAGTGAAGGAGGGAATTATGCCCTCCTTTTTAAATGCTCTCAATTTTATTGCATAGTGCTAAACGTTTTCAGCATTCTTAAAAAGTGATTAGCTTCTCTAAGCACGTGGTCGCTTAAAAGCGGTGGAATAATAGATTTTACTTTACAGGTTAAAATTCCTTCGGTTCCCTGTTTTTTAAAATCTCTAAGCTCAGTTACACTTTTTATACTTTCTTTTGTAATTTCTGAAAGTGTCTGAGGCTCATTTTTTAAGGATATAGTTTTATCTAAAAGATTATCAAATTCTTTGGAAAAGGTATTTGCAGTTTCAAATAATACTTTTTCTGATGGATCCAGGTAGCCTCTTATAAATTTTGTGTGTTCACCCATTATATGATTCCAAAAAATTTCGTGTTCTATAATTTCGTTAATGCTATCAATGGAATCTTTGTTCTGAAATTTGTTTAATAACATAACAGCGAATTTAGATTCTTCTATTACATGGTGTAGCATAGTTGGATATATATAACTGAAGGTTTTGCAGTTTAGTATGTTGTTTAATAGCTTTGTTAAAAAAGCTATGGTACTGTTTGTTAGAGAAATAGTTTCTCTGTTAAGGATGGAAATTTCGTTGAATAGTCCTGTATCTCTTCTTGTCTTGGCTGCGGCAGCCATATTAAGCTGCTGCTTTGTAATTTCCTTATTAATCGGAATACCAGTTAAAAATTCTGTTGAAGCTTCTGCAGGCAGTGTCATCTCTGTTACAAGTTCATTGGAAGCTAATACTTCTTTGCTTAATACATTGAAGGAAAGAGAAACTGCTCTTGATAAAAGCTCTTCATATTTATTTTTTACACCGAAAAGCTGTCTTGATAATGCTGTATCTTTTGGTGGCAGTGAAGCAATTCCAAAGATAGCATGTTCCTTAGATATTCTTAAGAAAAATAAATCAAACTCAAGAGACATTTTCACAAATTGTTCGTTAGTTAACATTTTATCCCCTTTCAGAAATTGTTATGTATTATCTACATTTATCATAATATGTTAGAAATAAAATGTTGTGATTTTATAGTTTTAAATTATAGTTTTATTGACATTTTAATATAAAAAGCATACAATAAATATATGAATAGTTGTTCATATATTTATATTTTCAGGGGGAATAATTATGAGCAGTCCTATAAAAAAAGAATTTATATTAGAGGGACTTGGCTGTGCAAATTGTGCAGCTAAAATGGAAAGAAAGATAAATGAGCTTGATGAAGTTTCAAAGGCTTCAATTAATTTTGCAACTAAAACCTTAACAATGGAGATTGATGAAGAATTTAATAATAATACATTAATAAATAAAATTGTAAATATTGTAAAAGGTATAGAAGCACATGTTACAGTAAAAGAAAAGCATAAGCATAGTTTTAATGAATATTCTCATCATATTCATGAACATGAGCATACTCATGACCACAGTTATAGTATAAAAGGGCAAGAAAAAGAGCTCATAAAGCTAGGTATAGGAGTAGTTTTATATTTAATTGCGGTAATATTTAAAATATCTTTTTGGGCAGAATTTATTCTTTTCATTGCAAGTTATGTTTTTATAGGCGGGGATGTTTTGTTAAGAGCTTTTAAAAATATTGGAAGAGGTCAGATTTTTGATGAAAATTTTTTAATGAGTATAGCAACAATTGGAGCTTTTGCTATTGGGGAATATCCAGAGGCTGTATCAGTTATGCTTTTTTATAAGATTGGGGAGTTTTTTCAGGATATGGCCGTTAATAAGTCAAGAAAATCAATAGAATCACTTATGGATATAAGACCAGATTATGCAAATTTAAAAATTAATGACAAAACTATAAAGGTATCTCCAGAGGAAGTTAAGGCAGGTGATTTAATTATAGTAAAGCCTGGAGAAAAAATCCCCTTAGACGGTAAAGTTGCAGAAGGATTTTCTATGCTTGATACATCTGCACTTACAGGAGAATCCCTTCCAAGAGAAGTAAAGGCAGGAGACAATGTACTAAGTGGATTTATAAATAAAAATGGACTTTTAACAATTGAAGTTACTAAGGAATTTAGTGAGTCTACCGTTTTTAAGATATTGGATTTAGTTCAAAATGCCGGCAGCAGAAAAGCTCAGACAGAAAATTTTATTACTAAATTTGCAAGATATTACACACCTGCTGTAGTTTTTTCGGCATTAGCTCTTGCTTTTATTCCACCTATACTTATACAAGGTGTAGTTTTTTCACAGTGGATATATAGAGCTTTAGTGTTTTTAGTTGTTTCCTGTCCGTGTGCTTTAGTAATATCTATACCCCTTAGTTTTTTTGGAGGAATAGGTGGAGCTTCTAAAAAAGGAATATTAGTAAAAGGCGGAAACTATTTAGAAGCATTAAATAATGTTGAAACTGTTGTATTTGACAAGACTGGTACTTTGACTAAAGGAGTATTTAAGGTTACTGAAATAAATTCAGTAAATGGGGTAAGTAAAGAAGAGCTATTAGAATATGCTGCTTTTGCTGAAAGCTTTTCTAATCATCCTATTGCAGTATCTATATTGAAAGCATATGGTAGAGCAATAGATAGGGCTGTGATTAAAGATTATAATGAAATAGCTGGGTATGGGATAAGTGTAAGAATTAGAGACAGGGAAGTATTAGCTGGAAACAGTAAATTGATGAAAAATAAAAATATAAAATTTAATGAAGCTGTAAGTATTGGAACTGCAGTACATGTAGTAATAGATAACAGGTATGCAGGATATATAATAATTTCAGATGAAATAAAAGAGGATTCTGCTAAAGCTATAAGTCTGCTGAAATCCCTTGGAGTTAAAAAAACTGTTATGCTTACAGGAGACAATAAGGCAGCAGCAGAGAAAGTAGCAGCAGAGCTTAAAATAGATGAGGTTTATTCAGAACTTCTTCCAGACGGCAAGGTTAGAGAAGTTGAAAGACTGCAGGAAGAAAAATCATCTAAAGGAAAGCTTATATTTGCAGGAGATGGAATTAATGATGCTCCCGTGCTTGCAAGAGCAGATATTGGCATAGCCATGGGTGGAATTGGTTCAGATGCAGCAATTGAGGCAGCAGATGTTGTAATAATGACTGACGAGCCTTCCAAAATAGCTGAAGCTGTAAAGATAGCAAAGAAAACAAGAATAATTGTATTACAAAATATAGTTTTTGCTCTGGCAGTAAAAATATTAATATTAATATTTGGAGCTTTTGGTACAGCTTCAATGTGGGAAGCGGTATTTGCTGATGCAGGAGTAGCATTGATTGCGGTATTAAATTCTATGAGATCATTGAAAGTTCATTAAAACTATAACTTGACAAAAATAATAAAAAATACTATTCTTAAATAAGAAATTAAAACTTAATATTAAATTCAGGTGCTTTTTGTATATTAATAATATTTACAATATGCAGAAAGTGAAAAGGGAATACGGTTAAAATCCGTAACAGCCCCCGCTACTGTAATTGATGACGAGTCTTTATTTATCCACTCTATTTATGGGGAAGGAAAAGATGAGGAAGATTCATAAGTCAGGAGACCTGCCTGGATTTACGTTTTTAATATGCTTTCGGAGGGAAGGCCTATTAGAGTAAACAATGACTATTAATATTAATGGGATAAGTCTGTCATTTTTAGTCGTGAGTTAATTCTAGTGGCATTACGTTTAAAGCGTATTGCCATTTTTATTTTATAAAATTTTAAATAACGGGAGGTAGTATTAAATGAAAAAATCAATGAAAAAATTGATAACAGCAGTTATTGCAATAGTAATGATTTTTACTTTTGCAGCATGTAAAAAAAGTAATATGGAAGGAAGCTCAGCTAAGACTCAGAAAGAAACATTAGCAACTAAATATCCTTATACAGCTAAGGATTCAAAAGGAAAAGAAGTTATTATTGAAAAAGAACCAAAGAAAATTATTTCTCTTGCACCAAGTATTACTGAATTAATTTATGCTTTAGGAAAAGGTGATGAACTTGTTGGAAGAACAGATTATTGCGATTTTCCAGAAGAAGCTGCAAAGGTTCAAAGCATTGGATCATTGACAGAACCAAATGTTGAAAAAATAATTGAATTAAAACCGGATATAGTGGTTGCATCAACGCACTTTAAAGATGATGTGGCTAAAAAATTGGAAGATATAGGTATTAAAGTAGTTGTATTATATGATTCTAATGATTTTAATGGAGTTTATGATATAATAAATACGTTAGGACAGATAGTAAATGCTCAGGATAAAGCAAATGAATTAATTTCATCAATGAAGAAAAAAATTGAAGATGTTAAGGAAAAAGTAAAAGGAAAAGAAACTCCAAAGGTTTATTATGTTGTAGGTTTCGGAAAAAGCGGAGATTATACTGCTACTGGAGATACATTTATAGCTCAGATGATTGCTATGGCTGGTGGAGATAACATAGCAAAAGACGGTACTGGATGGACATACAGTCTTGAAAAAATAATAGAAAAAGATCCAGAATACATAATTGTATCAAAGAATTTTGGAATGAAGGATCAATTTATATCATCTGAAGGGTATAAGGAATTATCAGCAGTAAAAAATAATAAAGTTATAGAAATTGATGATAATCTTTTAAACAGACAGGGACCAAGACTTGCTGAAGGAGTTGAAGCTTTAGCAAAAATACTTCATCCAGACTTATTTAAATAAGGTGTAACTGATGAATAAAATTGTTATAAAGAAAAGAAAAATGGTATTTTTACTGTTATCAGTAATTTATGTTTTATTGGCAGTGTGGGCTGTTTCAATAGGAGCAGCAAATATGACTTTCAATAATGTTTTAACTGTAGTATTAAAATCAGTGCCATTAATAGGAAAATATATAGGAGGAAATGTGCCTGAAACACATTTCCTCATAATATTTAAGGTTAGGATGCCGAGAATAGTTATGTCCAGTCTTGTGGGAATGGGGCTTTCTGTAGTTGGTGCTTCTTTTCAGTCCTTATTTAAAAATCCTATGGCAGATCCGTATGTATTAGGAATATCTTCAGGTGCGGCTTTAGGTGCATCAACTGCTATAGTTTTAAAACTTCAAAGTACAGTTATCTCTTTAAGTGCTGTAACTATAGGTGCATTTTTAGGTGCGGTAGCTGCAGCTGTTTTTGTTTATTATATAGCACAGGTTAAAGGAAGGGTAACAACTGTTAATTTACTTTTGTCAGGAAGTGCAGTTAGTTTTTTTGCATCAGCAATGATTTCAATAATAATGGTTTTTAATCAGCAGGAGGTTCATAAAATAGTATTTTGGATGATGGGAAGTTTTAATGCTTCAAGCTGGAAAAATATTTTCATTACAGCTCCTGTGGTTATTTTTGGCATAGTAATTATATATTTTTTTCATAGAGATTTTAATTTAATGCTCATTGGTGAGAATAACGCTAAAGTATTAGGTGTAGAAACAGAGAAACTTAAAAAGATAATAGTAATTGTTTCGTCTATGATAATGGCTGTTTGCGTTTCATTTTCAGGGATAATAGGTTTTGTTGGATTTATAGTACCTCATATAGTTAGAATTTTATTTGGGCCTGATAATAAGATTTTAATTCCATTTTCAGCATTGATAGGTGCTGTATTTTTACTGTCAGCAGATACTGTAGCAAGAACTATAGCTTCTCCAGCAGAGCTGCCTGTAGGAGCAGTAACAGCGTTAATCGGGTCTCCTTATTTTATATATCTGCTTGTAAAAATGAAAAAAAGGAGCGGATAGTGAATTGAACGAATATATAAATGTAATAAATCTCAGTTTTTCCTACGAAGAAAAAGAAATCTTAAAACATATAAACTTAAACTTTAATAAAGGTAGATTTTATTCTGTTATAGGACCTAATGGTTCAGGTAAATCCACTTTCATTAAAAACTTATCTAAAATAATACAACCAAAACATAAAAGTATATTTATAGATAAAAAAGATATTATAAGTTTTAATAATAAAAATCTGGCTAAGATGATTTCGGTAATACCTCAAGATATATCAATAGATTATGAATTTACAGTTTTAGATATAGTAATGATGGGAAGGAGTCCATATAAAAAAAGGTTTGAAGATTTCAATATGGACGATGAAAAAACAGCAGAAAAATATATGAAACTTACAAACACTTGGCAGTTAAAAGATAAACTTATTACACAGTTAAGCGGCGGGGAAGTTCAACGAGTAATAGCTGCAAGAGCTTTAAGTCAGGAAACGGATATAATTTTGCTTGATGAACCTACTTCACATTTAGATATACAATATCAGATAGAATTTTTAAATATATTTAAGAGCTTAAAAAATAACAAAGTAATTATTGCTGTGCTGCATGATCTAAATCTGGCATCAATTTTCAGCGATGAAATAGTGTTAATTAATAAAGGACAGGTAAAAGCTTTTGGAAAACCTTGGGATGTAATAAATAAAGAAAATATTAAAGATGTTTATAACCTTTCAGTAGAAGTATTTGAAAATCCCATTAGTAAATGTCCTTATGTAATTCCTGTAGTTTAGATTTTTCATGCTTATAGAGGTGTTTTAAAAAGAAGCATACATAGATGTGTTTACACAATTCTATGTATGCTTCTTTAAGATGTTGTTAATTACTTTGACTTGTTTGTTTTGAATTTTCCCATTTTTGAATTAGTTTCAAATTTGCTTTTTCGTATTCATTTAGTGAAGACTCACTGCCGTTATAGTTTGGATCAGGAGTATACCAGGTTTTGCTGCCAAAGTATTGTACATATTTATCAGTTTTAAATACAAATCCGTGTCTTGCAAAAATTTCATTTCTTGCAATTTTAAGATCATCTAAAGATAAAATACTGATTTCAGCGTCAGTTAAATATTTTTTATCACTGTCAGGTAATATAAAATCTTTATTTTCTGAGGCATTATTAATTGCAGATGAATCAGTTGGAGCATCAGGTGAATATTTTTCTTCTTTTACTGCAACAGGATTGTTAGCTCCATCATCTTTAAACTTATACCAGGTTGTAATTTTAGGTGCATCAGCGTAAGAATACATGCCATCAGGATCATCAATAATAGTTGAACTTATTTCATATATTTCATCTTTATCAATATCTTCTATTATAGTAGGATAAAATGCATCTACCGTACCTAAATTTACAAGACTATTATTTTTAACTTTAAAAACTTGTCCAATATGATTGTATTTTCCGTAACCTAAACAAAAGAAAAAGCCTTTTTTATTTTTGTCATATGTATAAATTCCGCAATCGTTCAGTGTTTCTGCCACGTCAGTTGTTTCGGTATATACTTTTTCATATTTATCATTTATAACTTTGTAAAGATTTATAGCATATTTGTTATAGAAAAAACCAGAATTTTGTTCTTTTACTTCAATAATCTCATCGAAAGAATCTTCATCAAGATTATCAAAATAAATGGTTTCTTCGTTATATAGAGCTTCTTTAGTATTATAAACTTTAGTGTTAGTAAGTTTAGAGATAATATTCAGCATTATTACTTCATATTTTTCGTTATCTTTCACATTACCTCCATTTTCCTTAAATTTGATTAGACTTGAAAATGCCTCATCAAAATTATTATTTTGTGCTGAATTTAAAGCCTTTTGGTTATAAAGATTTTTATTTATCTCTTTTAAATCCTCAGGTTTTATAAGGTATTGAAATTTTAATATTTCATTTTCAATTTCGGTGTTATTTTGTTTTATAAGATCTGAAGCGGTTGTTTTAAAAGCATTTATAGTGAAATTTGTCTGCCAGTTTTCTAAGGATTCGCAGGCGTAGTCAAATTTTTTTTCTGCATTTTTCTCTATTTTATACATAAAAAAATAATAACTGCTTTTAATCTGTTTAAAAAATATACCAATTAAAGATATTAAAACGATTGTGGAAATTAAGGCAGTTATCTGCCATTTTTTAAAATGAATATTACTGGGATTGTCTACCTTTACAGTATTGATTGGTTCTTTTAAAACATTGTTATTTTCAGTTTTTAATTCAGCTTTTAATTCAGCACAATTATTGTTTAAAGTTTCCTTTGAATTATGTATGAGAGTTCCGCAAATTGTGCAAAATTTTTGATTTTCATTTAATTTTGTTCCGCAATTAGTGCAGTAAAGCATTTTAAAGCCTCCTTTTATATTATAATTATGAGTTTACTATTAAATTATATAAAAAAATTTAATAATTGTGTATAAAGTGTTAAAATTTTATATACAAAAATGTAACAAATTATGATATGATACAGTGGAGGTGAAAATATTGGCAAAAAAATATTTATTTTTTTCAGCACTGTTTTTATTTATAATATTTATTTGCGGCTGTTCAAATAAAAGTTCAGCAGTAAATAATAATTTTGCAGTTTCTTTAAATGAACAAACACAGCAAATAAAAACAGAGAAAAATTCAAATGAAAATGAAAAAGACACAGAAAATGTTACACATATAGATGAAAGCAGTATAAACAACAATGATAAAAATAAACAAGTTATTGATAATAAAAAAGAAAAAAATATAACTATAGTTATTGATCCTGGACATGGAGGAAAAATTACGTCAGAAAAAGAACCTATTGCACCTGGTTCAAAAATAATGAAAGCTAAAAATGTTTCAGGTGCCTTTGGAATTGTAACTAAAACACCAGAATACAGCATTAATTTGAGTGTATCAATGAAACTTAAAGAATATTTAAATAATGCTGGCTATAAAGTTATTATGACTAGAACATCAAATTCCGAGACTATTGGGAATATACAAAGAGCGGAAATAGGTAATAAAAATAATGCAGATTTAGTTATGAGAATTCATGCAGATTCATCTGCTGATAAATCTGTTAAGGGAGCATCTATGCTGGTTCCAGGTAATGTTGGGTATGCTCAAGATATATATAAAATTAGTAAAAAATATGGGGAAACCATATTAAAAAAATTAATAGATGAAGCAGGTATGAAAAGTAGAGGGGTGATAACAAGGACAGATTTAACAGGTTTTAATTGGTCAAAAGTGCCAGTTGTGCTTATTGAAATGGGTTTTTTATCTAATACTGAAGAGGACAAGCTGTTGTCTTCAGATGATTATCAGCAAAAAATAGCTTTAGGTTTATTTAAAGGTATTGAAGAAATTTTTAATAATGAAAAATAAAAGGAGGAATTTTGAATGTATTGTCAAAAATGTGGAACAAAACTAAATGAAAATGATAAGTTTTGCGGTATGTGTGGTAACCCTGTTAATAACACTTCTCCCCAAATACCTGTTAATATAAACTTATCAAAAGAAACTTATCAAAATGTTGTTAACAATTTAAAGGATGTTACTTACAGCAATAATGGTATTATAAATATTTTTAATACATATATCAAAAAACCTATTACAATTTTCGAAGAGTTTAAGGAAAAAGATACATTTAATGCATCAATAGCTATGTTTATATTGTTTCCGATTATTTATGGATTGTTAAGTATATTATATTCAATAGAATTAGTAAATGGAGTTATAAGTTTTATAAAGAATTTGCCTATGAAAATGGCTAAGTTTGGTATAATGAGTTCTATGGAGGCAGCAGAAACTGTTATAGATATACAGACAGATAAAGAATTTTTGACTTTTGCAGCTAAAGCAAAAACTTTTCTTAATAAAGGAGATATTTTTAAATATTCTGCTTTGTCATTTTTCTTATTAATGTTAATTACTTTTATTGTGGTTTTAGTTATAAATACAGTTATGCTGAATAAAAAAATCAATTTTAAATCAATTTTATTTATAGTAGGTATTTCTTATATTCCATTTATATTAGCTTTTGTAGTACAATTAATTATTGGAGTTATAAGTATAAGTTTTTCTAATACAATGCTTGCGGTTAGTTTCTCTTTAACAACAGTAACATTATATAAAGGTATACATGAATATTCTCAGGTAAGCAAAGATAAAGTTTTTCATAGTACTGCTTTAGTGATTTTTGTAACATCTTTAGTAATAATGATAGTTACAGGGAAGGTTGTTAATCAGTATATAGTAAAATTAGTCAGGGAAAATATGTTAAATCAAATAATGAATTTAATATTTTAAGATAAATTAATGTAATTTTTAACAGGTTGGGGCAAAATGCAAATATCTGCTTCAACCTGTTTTAATATTTAAAAAGAATGTTTATTTTTTGCAATATTAAATTGAATTTTCACATACAATTTTAATAAATGAAATTATACGAATATTATACTGTTATTTTACTTAAAAAGTTTGAATAAATACGAACTATATTTAATAAATTCGCATAAATGTATTGAATATTATATTTTCTAGTGATATTATAGATATATAGTAAAACCGAATAAAAACCATCCATATAATCCCGATAATATGGTTCGGGAGTTTCTACGAGAAAACCGTAAATTTTCTGTCTATGGGTGAGTCCAATGAGTGCTTAATTCACATTATATTTTTGTAATGAGAATTATTTGTCATCTTTAAACTTCACCTGGGCTTACCTATGGCTTTAGGTGGAGTTTTTTATTAAGCAAAAAGGAGAGCTAAGCATGAGTAAAAATGTAGTAAGATTATTTGTTGAAAAAAAGGCTGGCTTTAATGTAGAAGCAGATAGTTTGTTTTACGATTTAAAAGATAATCTTGGCATAAGAGGAATTGAAAAACTTAGAATTTTGAATAGATATGATATTAGCGGCATTTCTATAGATGAATATGAAAAAGCAAGAGATTTAATTTTCTCAGAAGTAACTGTAGATAATGTTTATGAAGAACAATTTCCGATAGAAAAAAACAGTAAAATTTTTGCCATAGAATATCTGCCAGGTCAATACGATCAAAGAGCAGATTCAGCCTGTCAATGCATTCAGCTTCTGACACAAGGAGAGGAAGTTGCAGTAAATACAGCAAAGGTGATAGTACTTCAAGGAGATATTAGTGAAGAAGACTTTGATAAAGTAAAAAAATACTGCATAAATCCTGTAGATTCAAGAGAAGCCTGCCTTGAAAAGTCGATTACCCTAAATAAAGAAATGGATATACCTAAAGATATTGCAGTTTTAGAAGGTTTTATAGATTATTCAGAGAAGCAGCTTGAAGTCTTTTTAAAGGAATATGGTTTAGCCATGAGCTTTGAAGATTTGAAGTTTTGCAGAGAGTATTTTAAAAATACTGAAAAAAGAAATCCTACTTTAACTGAGATAAAGGTTATAGATACTTATTGGTCAGATCACTGCAGACATACTACTTTCCTTACAACTATTGAAGAAGTAAGCATAGAGGAAAGTGAATTTTCAAAGCCTGTTATAAAGGCTCATGAGGAATATTTAAAAGCAAGAGACTATGTTTATGAAGGTAAGGATAAGGAAATCTGTCTTATGGACATTGCTGTAATAGGCATGAAGGAGCTTAGAAAGAGAGGATTTTTAGAGGATTTAGATGTATCAGAGGAAATAAATGCCTGCAGCATAGAAATTAATGTGGATGTAAATGGCAAGGATGAAAAATGGCTTTTGATGTTTAAGAATGAAACTCATAATCATCCTACAGAAATAGAGCCTTTTGGAGGAGCTGCTACATGTTTAGGCGGAGCTATAAGAGATCCTTTATCCGGCAGAGCTTACGTTTATCAGGCAATGCGTGTTACAGGCAGCGGAGATCCTAGAACAAGCATAGAAGATACTTTGCAAGGAAAGCTTCCTCAGAGAAAGATAACTTTAGGTGCAGCACAGGGGTACAGTTCTTACGGAAATCAAATAGGGCTTGCTACTGGGCAGGTTGCTGAAGTTTATGATGAAGGCTTTGTTGCAAAGAGAATGGAGCTTGGAGCAGTTATTGCTGCAGCTTTAAAGGAAAATGTAGTAAGAAAAGAGCCAAAACCAAGTGATGTAGTAGTGTTAATCGGGGGAAGAACAGGAAGAGACGGCTGCGGAGGCGCTACAGGTTCTTCCAAAGAGCATGATGAAACTTCAATTTTAAATTGCGGTGCAGAGGTTCAAAAAGGAAATCCAGTAACAGAAAGAAAAATTCAGAGGCTTTTTAGAAATCCTGAAGTGAGCAAAATGATAAAACGCTGCAATGATTTTGGAGCAGGCGGAGTTTCCGTAGCAATTGGTGAGCTTACAGAGAGCTTAGAGATAAATCTGGATTTAGTACCAAAAAAATATGAAGGCTTAGATGGCACAGAGCTTGCAATTTCAGAGTCTCAAGAACGTATGGCTGTTGTAATAGATGAAAAAGATGTATCTAAGCTTATAAGCTTAGCTCATGAAGAAAATCTGGAAGCTACAGTTGTAGCAAAGGTAACAGATGATAAAAGGCTTAAAATGAGCTGGAGAGATAAATATATAGTTAATTTAAGCAGAGAATTTTTAAATACAAATGGAGTTAGACAAAGCACAAAAGCTATTATTACAGCACCATCTGCTGAAGAGAATTACTTTAACAGCATTCCATTAAAAGTTAAGGAAAATTTGATGGATATAAAGAAAGCATGGCTTTCTAACTTGCAGGATTTGAATATATGTTCACAAAAAGGTCTTGTTGAGAGATTTGACAGTACTATAGGAGCCGGCACAGTGCTTATGCCTTTTGGAGGAAAGTATCAAGCTGCTCCTAGTGAGGGTATGGCAGCAAAAATACCTGTTATTAATGGAGAAACCAAGACAGTTTCCTTAATGACTTATGGTTATAATCCTAAAATAGGAAAATGGAGTCCTTTCCATGGAGCAGTTTATTCAATAGTAGAAGCAGCAGCCAAGTTAGTAGCTATGGGAGGAGATTATAAAAATATCAGATTATCCCTTCAAGAGTATTTTGAAAAGTTAGGTAAAGATCCTGTAAGATGGGGTAAGCCTTTAGCAGCACTGCTTGGAGCACTGCATGTTCAAAGAGAACTTTCTATCGCAGCTATTGGAGGAAAGGACAGTATGTCTGGAAGTTTTAAGGACTTAAATGTTCCTCCAACCTTAGTAGCTTTTGCGGTGGGAACTACTGATATTGATAATGTTATATCTATAGAATTTAAAAGTACAAACAGTCAGGTAGTTTTAATACCTTGTGATAGAGATGAACAGGAGCTTCCAAGGTTTGATATTTTAAAGAGAAACTTCAGTAAAATAACAGAACTTATTAAGAAAGGGAAAATACTTTCTGCCTGCTCAGTAAAGGGCGGAGGAATTAGCGAAGCTGTAAGCAAAATGTGTTTTGGCAATATGATAGGCATGAAATTTATTAAAATGCAGCCTGCTGAAAATTTCTTCAAGCCTGATTACGGTTCATTTATAGTTGAATTGTCAAAAGATGAAGAACTAGACTTAATTTTTGAAGATATTAGGTATGAGCTTTTAGGATATACTCAGGAAAATAATGTTATAGAAATAAACAACGAAAAAATATTGCTTGAGGAAGCTTTTGAAAGCTATGAGAGTACTTTGGAGAGTATTTTTAAAACAAAGACAGATAAGATTAACGAGAATATAGAAAATATAAGTTTCAATAATAAAATTACTAAAACTCCAACTATAAAGCTTGCAAAGCCAAGAGTATTCATTCCTGTTTTTCCAGGAACTAATTGTGAATATGATTCACAGCGTGTTTTTGAAAAAGCTGGTGCGGCAGTTGAAACTCTGATATTTAAAAACCTGTCAGCTGGTGATATAGAAAACTCTATAGAAGAAATGGTTAAAAAAATAAATAATTCACAGATTGTAATGCTTCCAGGAGGTTTTAGCGCAGGAGATGAGCCAGATGGTTCAGGAAAATTTATAGCAGCTGTGTTTAGAAATGAAAGAGTAAAGACTGCGGTAATGAACCTTTTAAATAATAGAGACGGACTGATGCTTGGTATATGCAACGGTTTTCAGGCGCTTATTAAGCTTGGTCTGGTGCCTTATGGAGAAATAAGAGCTTTGGATGAAAATTGCCCTACATTAACCTATAACAGCATAGGAAGACACGTTTCCTGCATGGTACAAACTAAAATTACTTCAAAGCTTTCACCTTGGTTTAATAATGTAAACTTAGGAGATATTCATACAATACCTGTTTCACATGGTGAAGGAAGATTTGTATGCAGTGAAGAAGAAATTAAAAGACTAATTGCAAATGGACAGGTGGCTACCCAATATGTAGATTTTGAAGGTAATGCCACTTATGATATAAAGCATAATCCAAATGGTTCCTTCTATGCAGTGGAAGGCATTACAAGTCCAGATGGAAGAGTACTTGGAAAAATGGGTCATAGTGAAAGAGTCGGATATGGTATTGCTAAAAATATTGCAGGTGAAAAGAATCAGAGAATATTTGAAGCGGGAGTAAATTACTTTAAATAAAGGAGAGAAGTTTTTATGGAAAGATTAGATATGATTTACGAAGGTAAAGCTAAAAAAATATATAAAACTGAAGACAGTGATAAAGTAATCATATATTATAAAGATGATGCTACTGCATTTAATGGTGAGAAAAAAGGACAGATAGAAGATAAGGGAGTTTTAAACAATACTATTGCTTGTGCAATTTTTGAGCTTCTTGAAAGCCGTCAGGTTAAAACTCATTTTATAGAAAAGCTGAGCGAAAGAGAACAGCTTTGCAGAAAGGTAGAAATTATACCGCTGGAAGTTATAGTAAGAAATGTTGCTGCAGGAAGCATGGCAAAAAGACTAGGTCTTGAAGAAGGCTCTAAACTTAATACTACAGTTTTTGAGCTAAGCTATAAAGATGATTCTCTTGGAGATCCTCTTATAAATGATTATCATGCTGTAGCTATTGGTGCTGCTACTTTTGATGAGCTTAGAACTATATACAGTATGGCAGCAGAGATTAATAATATACTAAAGGATTTTTTTATAAAGCAAAACATAAGACTTATAGATTTTAAATTAGAATTTGGAAAGACTAAGGATGGAGAAATAGTGCTTGCAGATGAAATATCACCAGATACTTGCAGGTTCTGGGATGCAAATACTAACGAAAAGCTTGATAAAGACAGATTTAGAAGAGATTTAGGAAATGTTAAAGAGGCTTATGTAGAAATATTAAAGAGAATAAGCAATGGAGCATAAAATTTACAGCTGTTTTTGGAGGGTTATGGTTATATGAATTTTGAAAATGATAAGTTTAAAGAGGAATGTGGAGTTTTTGGTATATTTTCAAATGAACCTATAGACGCAGCCACAATAACCTATTATGGTATATATGCACTTCAGCACAGAGGACAGGAAAGTGCAGGAATAGCAGTTTCAAATGGCAAGGAGCTTAATTGTCATAAAAATATGGGCTTAGTTTCAGAGGTGTTTCGTGAAAATACCTTAAGTTCACTAACAGGAAATTCTGCTATAGGGCATGTAAGATATTCAACTACTGGTTCAAGCAATGTTAACAATGCACAGCCTATATTAGGGAAATACAAACTTGGAACAATTGCTATTGCACATAATGGGAATTTAGTAAATGCAGATATTATAAGAGAGCTTCTAGAGGAGGGCGGCTGCATATTTCAAACCTCTAATGACTCAGAAGTTGTTCTAAACCTTATAGCAAGAGGAGCAAACAGAGGAATAGAAAAAGCGGTAGTTGATGCAATTTCTGCTGTTAAAGGTTCCTATGCTGTAGTTATTTTAACTGAAGATAAGCTTATTGGTGTAAGAGATCAAAACGGAATAAGACCACTTTGCATTGGAAAATTAAATGAGAGTTTTATTCTATGCTCTGAAAGCTGTGCATTAGATGCTGTTGGAGCAGAATTTGTAAGAGATGTAAGACCAGGAGAAATAGTTATTATAGATAAGGATGGACTAAAGTCTATAAACTTTAGTGAGAGAGCGAAACATGAGGTTTGTGCTTTTGAGTATATATATTTTGCAAGACCTGACAGCATTATAGATGGAATAAATGTATATGAAGCAAGAGTTAAGGCAGGAGAACAGCTTTTTAAGGAAAGCCCTGTTGAAGCTGATATTGTAATAGGAGTTCCAGATTCAGGTATAGGTGCTGCTATGGGATATTCTAAAGCTTCAGGCATACCATATGAACTTGGCTTTATAAAAAATAAATATGTAGGAAGAACTTTTATAACCCCTTCCCAAGAACTTAGAGAAAAGGCGGTTTCAGTAAAGTTAAATCCTCTTAAGGTAAATGTTGAGGGTAAAAGAGTGGTGCTTATTGACGATTCCATAGTAAGAGGAACTACAAGCAGAAGATTGGTTGAAGCTCTTAAAAGAGCAGGAGCAAAAGAAGTACATTTTAGAGCAGCTTCCCCTGTTGTAAAGTATCCTTGCTATTTTGGTATTGATACTCCTTACAGAAAAGAACTTATAGGTGCACAGCTTGCTGTAGATAGTATAAAGGATGAACTATGTGCAGACAGCCTGGCTTATTTAAGTTTGGAAGGTTTGATTGAATCTTTAGGCGGCACAAATAAATTTTGTTTAGGCTGCTTTAATGGTATATATCCAGTAGCTGCTCCTATGGAAACAGCTAAAAATCATTTGGAGGGTTAAAGGCCTAAATGGCCTTTACGGGTTACATGCAAGTGGTAACGAGTGCGTTTAGATAGCCCCCATTTTCTACTGAAAGGAGAAAAATAATTATGATAACTTATAAAGACTCAGGAGTTAATATAGAAGAAGGTTATAAATCAGTAAATTTAATTAAAGAGCATGCTAAAAGAACTCTTATACCAGGCGTAATGGGAGGCATCGGCAGCTTTGCAGGCATGTTTGAACTTGGAAGTTACAAAAATCCAGTGCTTGTATCTGGCACAGATGGAGTTGGTACTAAGCTTGATATAGCATTTAGAACTAAAAAGTATGATACTGTTGGAATTGACTGCGTTGCTATGTGTGTAAATGATATTTTATGTCATGGAGCAAAGCCTTTGTTCTTTTTAGATTACTTAGCCTGCGGAAAGCTTGAGGCCGAAGTAGCTGAGCAGCTTGTTAAAGGAGTATCTGATGGGTGCATTGATGCAGGCTGTGCTTTAATCGGAGGAGAAACTGCGGAGATGCCAGGTTTTTATAGAGATGGAGAATATGACATAGCAGGTTTTGCAGTAGGTATAGTTGAAAAAGATAAAATAATTGATGGAAGCGGCATAAAAGAAGGAGATGTACTTATAGGCATTGAGTCCTCTGGAATACACAGCAATGGTTATTCTTTAGTAAGAAAGCTTATACCAGATTTGGATATAGAGTTTCATGGCAAGAAGATAGGAGATGTTTTGTTAACCCCAACAAAAATATATGTAAAGCCGGTATTAAAGCTTTTAGAAAGCTTTGAAGTCAAGGGAATGGCTCATATAACAGGAGGAGGCTTTTTTGAAAATATTCCTAGAATGTTTAAAGAGGATTTTACTGCTGTTATAAACAAAAAAAGCTTTGAAGTTCCTGAAATATTTAAATATCTTATGTCCCTTGGTGTTGAAGAAGAACATATGTTTAACACTTTTAACATGGGAATTGGCTTTGTGCTTTGTGTAGATAAAGAGAACAGCTCAAATGTGATAAAGGTTTTAGAGGAATTAGGACAGAAGGCTTACGAAATAGGATATGTACAAGCTGGAGGTGCTGGAGTTTGCTTAAGATAGCAGTGCTAATCTCTGGTGGAGGCAGCAACCTTCAAGCGATTATAGATAAAATTGAGAGCGGGTATTTAAACTGCAGTATAGAGATGGTTATTAGCGATAGAGAGGGAGCCTATGGAATCGAAAGGGCAAGGAAAAAAGGAATAAAAACTTATGTTTTAGATAGAAAAGTTTACGGTGCAGAGCTTTCGAAAAAGATTTTGAGTTTAACAGAAGAAAAAGTAGATTTAATAGTGCTGGCAGGCTTTTTATCTATACTAGATAAAGAATTGATATGTAGTTTCAGAAATAGAATTATAAATATACACCCCTCTCTTATACCTTCATTTTGCGGACCTAGAATGTATGGAATTAAAGTTCATGAAAAAGCTGTAGAATATGGAGTTAAGTATTCTGGCTGCACTGTGCATTTTGTTGACGAAGGTACAGATACTGGCGCAATCATTTCTCAAAGAATAGTGGAAGTTTATCCGGAAGATACAGCTGAAATTCTTCAAAAAAGAGTGCTTGAGGAGGAACACAAATTGCTGCCGGAAGTAATAAGGCTTATAGCTGAAAAAAGAATAAAAGTAGAAGGAAGAAAAGTGTTTATTCTTTAATTTAATAATTTAATATAGTAAAGTAAATATAGAATATTATTAGTTTTAAAGGAGGCTTTACTTTATGTTAAGAAGAGCGTTAATAAGTGTTTATGATAAGACGGGATTGCTTCCGCTAGCACAGTTTTTGCAGAGCAAAGATGTAGAGATTTTATCTACTGGGGGAACTTTTAAGTATTTAAAGGAAAACGGAATAAAGGTTGTTGAAGTTTCAGAGGTTACTGGTTTTGAAGAGATATTGGATGGAAGAGTGAAAACTCTGCATCCGGTTATACATGGTGGCATACTTGCAATTAGAGATAATAAAGAACACATGGAAACTATAAAAAGAAAAGACATTACTCCTATTGATATGGTAGTAGTAAATCTATATCCATTTTTCCAGAAGGTTGAGGAAGATTTGTCTTTTGACGAGAAGGTTGAGTTTATAGATATCGGCGGTCCAACTATGCTTAGAGCTGCTGCAAAAAACTTTAAGGATGTAATTGTACTTTCTGATGTGAAGGATTATGAAAATGTAATAAAACAGTTAAATGATAACGGACAAGTAGATTTCAGCACAAGAAAATATCTTGCAGGAAAAGTATTTAACCTTATGTCTGCTTATGATGCGGCTATAAGCAATTTCCTTTTAGAAGAGGAATATCCAGAGTATTTAACACTATCTTATAAAAAACATTCAGATTTAAGATATGGCGAAAATCCGCATCAAAGTGCAGCTTACTATATATCTGCTGCAGGCAAAGGAGCTATGAAAAACTTCCAGCAGTTAAATGGTAAGGAGCTTTCTTATAACAACATTAAGGATATGGATATAGCATGGAAAGTAGTTTGTGAATTTGAAGAAACAGTATGCTGTGCTGTAAAGCATAATACTCCTTGCGGAGTCGCTTTAGGAAACAGTGTTTATGAAGCTTATGTAAAGGCTTATGAATGTGACCCTATATCTATATTTGGTGGTATAGTAGCATTTAACAAGAAGGTAGATAAGGCTGCTGCAGAAGAACTTACTAAAATATTTTTAGAAATAGTTATTGCTCCGGATTTTGATGAAGATGCTCTAGAAGTTTTAAAGTCTAAGAAAAATTTGAGAGTTATAAAAGGAGAAGCTGCTCCGCAGGATAATTTAGAGTTTGTTTCTGTAGACGGAGGGGTTCTTGTTCAAAATAGAGATAATAAACTTATGGATGAATTGAACTATGTAACAGAGAAAAGACCTACAGAAAAGGAATTGACAGATTTAATTTTTGGAATGAAGGTAGTTAAATATGTTAAATCTAACGCTATTGTAGTAGTTAAAGATGGTATGGCTAAAGGAATAGGCGGAGGACAGACAAATAGAATCTGGTCTGCTGCACAGGCTTTAGACAGAGCTAAGGATGGAGTTGTATTAGCTTCAGATGCCTTCTTCCCATTTAAAGATGTAGTTGAAGAAGCTGCAAAGTATAATATAAAGGCAATGATACAACCTGGTGGTTCTATAAGAGATGAAGAATCAATAGAAGAATGTAATAAGCAGGGAATAGCAATGGTGTTTACAGGTATAAGACACTTTAAACATTAAGAAGCGGCAGGGGGATGTTTATTTTATTTCCTCTAAATGAGTTAAACAGTAAATTGGTGGTGAAAAAAATGAGGATTTTAGTTGTAGGAAACGGCGGCAGAGAACATGCTATAGCTTGGAAACTGTCACAAAGCCCTTTAGTTGATAAAGTATATTGTGTTCCAGGTAATGGCGGAACAAGACTTGAACATAAATGCGAGAATGTAAGTTTGTTAAAAATCGAAGAGATTTTATGTTTTGCTAAGGAAAATAAAATTGATATTACTGTAGTAGGTCCTGAAGCTCCATTGGTTGAAGGAATTACAGATTTATTCAAAGCTGAAGGCTTAAAAATATTTGGTCCTTCTAAGCAAGGGGCAATGCTTGAAGGAAGTAAAGCATTTGCTAAGGATTTTATGAAAAAGTACAATGTAAAAACTGCTGCATATGAAGTTTTTGAAACAGCAGCAGAAGCAATGAGATATTTAACTGAATGCTCCTACCCAGCAGTTATAAAAGCAGATGGACTGGCGGCAGGCAAAGGTGTTGTTATATGCAGCAGTTTTGAAGAAGCAAAGCAGTGCATAGAAAGCTTTATGATAGATGATATATTCAAAGGAGCAGGAAAAAAGATAGTAATAGAAGAATATTTAGAAGGTGTTGAAGCCTCAATTTTAACTGTTACAGATGGAAAAACTATTATTCCGCTGCTTTCTGCAAAAGACCACAAAACTATATATGAAGATAATAAAGGCCCTAATACAGGAGGTATGGGAGTAGTTTCTCCAAATCCTTACTGCAGTGAAGAAGTTTTGGAAGCTTTTAAAAGAGACATAATGATACCGACTATAGAAGGAATATTAAGTGAAGGCATAGATTATACAGGAGTAATTTTTTTCGGAATTATGATAACTAAAAAAGGAGTATATAATCTGGAGTACAACGTACGAATGGGCGACCCAGAAACTCAAGCAGTACTGCCTCTTATGGAAAGTGATTTTATAGAGCTAATTTTGAAAGCTTTAGATAAAAAACTAGATGAGTATAATATTAAATGGAAAAATAAGCATGCTTGTACTGTGGTAGCGGCTTCAGGTGGTTATCCTGCTGATTATAAAACAGGTTTTATCATTAAGGGACTGGATACTGTGCAGGAAAAAGTATTTATTGCCGGGGCAAAGTATGATGGAAATGAGCTTGTAACTTCAGGCGGCAGAGTGCTTGTGGTTACTTCTTTAGGAGATAGTTTACAAGAAGCAAGAGTTAAAGCTTATAATGAAATTAAAAAAATCAGTTTTGAAGGAATATATTACAGAAAGGATATAGGACAGTAGAATAAAACCATCTGACAAGGGAAAACTAACCTTGGAAAGGTGGTTTGGTACATATGGACAAAAGGAAACCTAAAAAGCATAAAGTGGCAATGGAAGATGCTAAGGAAATGCTTGATAAAGGTATAGGCATGGCTGAAATTTCAAATTCAACGGGACTTGATGACAGAAACATAAATAAAGCTAGAAGAAAGCTTGAAGATAAGGATTAAAATACTAAATATAAAGGTCAGTATACTTTAATACAAGTACACTGACCTTTAATGTGCATTTTAACTTTATTTATTTCAGATTCATGTTTTGGTTGAATAAGTTAAACATAATTAATTTTCATATTTACGTAAAATAAATTTTTAGTTATAATTTGATATAAAAATTAAGTATGAAATATAAAGGGAATAGTTGGGGAGTTTCTTATGAGCGAAGTAATTATAAAAAATCAAATTCTTGAATACAATGAAAGAAGACCATTTCACATACATAATGTATTTGGTACGGAACCGATTGATGAAAGTAGTTTGCTTAATCACTGGCATACGGAACTTGAAATCGTATATGTTTTTAAGGGCTGCAGCACACATTATATTGATGGCAACTGTATTAAGGCAGATGCGGAAAAGCTGCTTGTTATTAATTCACAGAGCATTCACAGTATTATTCCAGATCGCAGCTGTTACGGTAGACCAGGATTAATTGCGGTAATCCTTTTAATATCCCGTTCTTATCTTGAAGAGATAATTCCTAATTTTGACAGTATTCGCTTTGTAATACCAGAGAGAAATAGCCGGGAAGATATCTGGGAACTTATGCATGAGATTTCCAAGTATGGAAACCAGCCAAAACAGGAGGGGGGAGTAAATAATGGGGAAGAAAGTTTATCGGACAATCTTCATATAAAAGGGTTAATTTTATTGCTTATTTCTTATCTGTGTAAGTATGGATTAAGACAAAAAAGTTTGATAATGCCTGCAAATTGTCAAAAAAATGTAGAGAGACTTAGGGAAATTCTTTCATATATTCAAATGCATTATTCTGAGCCAATCAGTCAGGTAGATGTAGCTAGAAAATTTTATTTTTCCAGTGAATATTTTTCAAGATTTTTCAGAAAAAATACAGGATATACCTTTGTGGAGTATGTTACAAGATACCGATTACAAAGGGCAGTACAGGATATTCTATACTCGGATAAAAGCATTTTAACAATTGCGCTTAAAAATGGTTTTTCTGATGCAAGGAGATTTATTAATGCATTTAAAAAGCAGTATGGATTTACGCCGCTGCAGTATAGAAAAGAAAAGATGAAGCAGAATGTCTGATTGGTCTTCAGGTCAAAAAATGGTAATTTTATAGTCAAAAACTGTAAAGAATAAAATTATCCTTCCTTTTATAATGATTTTATAAATAGCAGAATTATTGCTAAAATAAAATCTGCATATTGGAAAGGAGTTTTTATTATGAAGAGCGAAACAAAAAGTTTAACCCTAGGTGAAAAGGTTTCTTATGGACTTGGTGATTGCGGCGCCAATGTTATCGTTGCCATGTGTTCTACGTTTCTGACAGCATATTATACGGATACTGTTGGTCTTGCAGCAGCTGCTGTTGGAACTATGATGTTAGTTGCACGTGTTTTTGACGGAATAACAGATATTATTATGGGAGCTATTGTTGATAAAACAAGAACAAAATGGGGAAAAGCCAGACCATGGTTGTTATGGACAGCACCACTTATGGCATTGTCATTTATATTACTTTTTAATGTGCCTAAAGGACTTAGTACGAATGGTAAACTGATTTATGTATACTTAACTTATATTTTTCAGGCGTGTATCGTTTATACAGCTAACAATCTTCCGTATAATGCATTGCTTTCACGTATGACTTTAAATGTACAAGACAGAGCATCAGCAGCTTCTTTACGTTTTGTTATGACGCAGGTAACAACATTAATTATAAATGCTGTAACTGCTGGACTTATAACAACTGTAGGATGGTTTTGGCTGTCTTCTGTATATGGCATTATTGCAATGGTTATGATTTTTATATGCTTCTTTGGTACTAAAGAACATTTAGGAGAAGATGCTCAGACAGGTACTGTTCATGTAAAAAAGATTCCATTGAAAGAGGCTTTGCCAGCATTATTTAAAAACAGATATTTTTATCTTCAAAGCTTATTATTTATGTTCTTATTTATTGGTGCTGTAAGCACAGGTTCCACTACTTATTATTTTTGTAATATTGTACTTGGAAATATTGGCATCATTACATTAGTATCTATGGCAACAACGATACCTGCAATTATTGTTAATTTAATTATGCCAAAATTAGTACAAGCTTTTGGTAAATGGAAAATGATGATGTTAGGATTTTTATTAATGGTAATTGGAAGTTTGGTAATTGGTGCAGGAGGTTCTAGCATTCCAATAGTAATTTCTGGTCTTTTAATTAAAGGTTTTGGAATGGGGCCTATTATGTCAGGAATTTTTGCTATGACTGCCGATGTTGTTGATTATGGTGAATGGAAAACAGGAATTCGTTCGGAAGGCCTTGTAAACAGTTGCACCTCTTTTGGTATGAAAGTAGGTATCGGACTTGGTGCTGCATTATGTACATGGATTATAGCTTATGGAGGATATGATGGAACCGCTGCGGTACAGTCGGAATCTGCTGTTAATATGATTCGATTTGGATTTGGTTATAATGGAGCTATTATAGGTTTAATATGTTTAGTTTTATGTAGTATGATGAATATTGATAAATACATTAAAAAAATTCAGTATGATTTAGAAAATAAAAGTATGAATATTTAAGAAAGCAGGTAATATATATGTCGGTAACTAGTGATATGCTTCGTAAAATGTTCCATGAAGTAGATGAAAAAAGAGATGCAGGTCTTGTAACACCGCAGGATATTATTCGCTATGATGATATCGTATACGGTGAAAATAGAGATTGGCAGGTTTTAGATGTTTATCGTCCCAAAAATGTCTCAGGTGTTCTTCCTGTAATTGTAAGTGTGCATGGAGGCGGCTGGGTATACGGAGATAAAGAGAGATATCAATTTTACTGTATGAGTTTAGCGCAGCGTGGTTTTGCGGTGGTAAATTATACCTATCGTTTAGCACCGGAATACAAATTTCCTGCCTCTTTAGAGGATACAAACCTTGTGTTTCACTGGGTTTTATCAAATGCAAAACAGTATGAATTTGATACAGATTACATATTTGCAGTAGGCGATTCTGCAGGTGCACACATTCTTGGATTATATACAGCAATCTGCACAAATTCAGCTTATGCAGCAAAATATGATTTTTGTACTCCAAAAGGTTTTGTGCCAAAAGCTTTGGCACTTAATTGCGGAGCTTACGAAATTAAATTTAATGAAAACAGTGATGATCTGACTCAGAGTTTAATGGCAGATTATCTGCCGGAAAAAGGTTCATTAAAAGAATTGGAAATGATTAATGTTATTAATCATGTAACAAAGGATTTTCCTCCAACCTTTTTAATGACATCTAACAGGGACTTTTTAAAGGAACAGCCGCCTGTTATGATTCAAAAGCTTATGGAGGTTGATGTTCCATTTGTATTTAGATTTTATGGAGATAAAGAACATGAACTTGCACATGTATTTCATTTGAATCTTAGATCAAAAGAGGGGCAGTTCTGTAATGATGAAGAATGCGAATTTTTTAGAAAATTTGTACTTAAATAGAAATATAAAAAGTCAGGTTATGTACCTGACTTTTTGCTGTCTAATCACATAATTATCCCGTAAAAAGCTTGAGAAACCTTAAAGATATAGAACTTGAACTTCCTCTAAAGTCAATACATGCTCGCCTTACTGAATGTAGAAAAGAAGCAATTGAAGAAATTATTAATATGACCAAGGAACCTCAAATAAGATTCATGCAGTAGATAATTCAACAAATTCTAACCTCTAATGCAAAAAGTCTTTGATTAAGAGTTATAAAATAAAAAGTTTTTCCATTGACTAGACTGAAAATATGTGGTAATCTTATATCAGAACCTTTAAGAATGGTCCTGTGAGGCCAGGAAGGTATGGATACAAGGGATACTTGCGCCTTCCTACAAAGGAAGGCTTTTTTTATAAAAAAATTAAGACCAACTTTAATTTAGCCCAGTGAGGTTAAGAAGGAGGACATTATTATGTTAAAAGGAAGACATTTAATTGACCCAATGGACTTTTCAATAGACGAGTTCGAAGAAATTTTTAATCTTGCAGAAGAAATCATTTCAAATCCAGAGGAGTACATGCATGTTTGTGAGGGAAAACTTCTCGCAACTTTATTCTATGAACCAAGTACAAGAACAAGATTCAGCTTTGAGGCAGCAATGCTTAGACTTGGCGGAAAAGTACTTGGCTTTTCAGAACCAAATTCAAGCTCAGCGGCTAAAGGAGAAAGCGTAGCAGATACAATCAGAACTGTAGCCTGTTATGCTGATATTGCTGTAATGAGACATCCAAAAGAAGGAGCTCCAAAAGTAGCTTCTATGTATTCTACCATTCCTGTTATTAATGCTGGAGACGGCGGTCATCACCATCCAACTCAAACTTTAACGGATCTTCTTACTATTAAATCTATAAAAAAAGGCCTGGGAAATCATACCATAGGCTTATGCGGAGATTTAAAGTTTGGAAGAACGGTTCATTCTCTTATAAAGGCTCTTTCAAGGTATGAGAATAATAAATTTATTCTAATCTCACCACAAGAATTAAAAATTCCAGATTATATTAAAAAAGAAGTTTTGCAAAAGAATAATATAAGTTTCTTAGAAGTTGAAAGAATGGAAGAGGTCATAGATAAACTTGATATACTTTATATGACCAGAGTACAGAGGGAAAGGTTCTTTAACGAAGAAGATTATATAAGACTTAAGGACAGTTATATTTTAGATGAAGCAAAGTTAAAGAAAGCTAAAGAGGATATGATAGTTCTTCATCCACTTCCTAGAGTAAATGAAATAGCTTATGAGATTGATAAAGATTCAAGAGCTAGGTATTTTGACCAGGCCAAGTATGGAATGTATGTGAGAATGGCGTTAATTGCCAAACTGTTAGGGGTTAAGTAAAGAGGTCGTTAAATACAGGAGGGGATTAGGATGTTAACTATAAATAGTATTAAAAATGGAGTTGTTATAGACCACATAAAAGCAGGACTTGGTGTAAAGATATTTAACTATTTAGGACTTGATAAAGCAAATTTCGCAGTTGCTCTTATTATGAATGCTGAAAGTAAAAAGCTTGGAAGAAAAGATATTATAAAAATAGAAAATGAGATTAATATAGATGTTACTGCGCTAGGGCTTATCTGTCCTAATGTTACTATAAACGTAATCGAAGATGAAGTTATAAAAGAAAAACATAATCTTATGCTTCCTAAGAAAGTTCAAGGAGTGATAAGATGTAAAAATCCAAGATGCATTACCTCCATTGAAAGTAATGTTCCACACAGTTTTTATCTGGTAGATTCGCAAAAAGGCGAATATAGGTGCGAATACTGTGATGAAGTTCATATAGCATAAGGAGAGGCTTAGATTATGGAATTACTTATTAAAAATGCCAGAATAATTGATTCATCTCAAGATTTTAAGGGAGATGTTTATATAAAAAATGGAATAATATATGAGCTTGGAACTTATTTAGATAAGAACTGCGAGGTTTTAGATGCTGAAGGCTTAGTTATTATGCCAGCTTTTATAGACTTGCATACTCACTTCAGAGATCCAGGACAAACTTATAAGGAAGATATTTTATCAGGAAGCCTTGCAGCTGCAGCGGGGGGCTACACAGCAGTAAATCTAATGGCAAATACTGTGCCTGCCTGCAGCAGCATGGAAACTGTAAAATATGTGCTTGATAAATCAAAGGAAATAAATCTTATAGATATACATCAGGCTGTGTCAATAACTAGGGATTTGAAAGGTGAGGATGTAAGCCACTTAGAAAGTTTAGATTATAAAGTAAAGGCAATTTCAGACGACGGAAGAGGAGTTGCAAACAGTAAGGTAATGCTTGATGCAATGGTTAAAGCTAAGGAAAAAGGACTTATGGTTATTAGTCATGCTGAAAGTGAGGAACTTACAGCAGTTGATACCAGACTTGCTGAAAATACTATGACTTGGAGAGACATAACTCTTGCCAAGTTTACAGGCTGTCATCTGCATGTGGCGCATGTAAGCACAAAAGAAGCTATGAAGAGCGTAATAGAAGCTAAACAGGAAGGCATTAAAGTAACCTGTGAGGTAGCACCTCATCATCTGGCATTGACCAGTAAGACAGCTTATAAAGTTAATCCTCCTTTAAGAGAAGAGGAAGATGTAGAGTATCTGATAAAAGCTATAAAGGAAGGTTATGTAGATGCTATAGCTACAGACCATGCACCTCATACTGCTGAAGATAAGCTCAAGGGTGCTAATGGAATATCAGGAATAGAAATAGCTTTTTCAGTATGTTTTACAAAGCTTGTGGATGAAGGATATATAAGCCTTAACAAGCTGTCAGAGCTTATGTCTAAAAATCCTGCAAAGCTTATGAAATTTAATAAAGGTGAAGTAAAAATTGGTTATGAGGCAGATTTAGTGCTTGTAGATATAAATAATAAATTTACAGTTAATTCAGCAGACTTTAAGTCAAAAGGTAAGAACACTCCCTTTGATGGAAAAGAACTTAAAGGAGTAATACTTAAGACAATTAAGAGCGGAAGAGTTATTTATGATAAACAAAATGAAGATGGGAGGCATAAGGATTGATAATCCTTATGTGCTACAAAGGAATACAGGAGGCATAAAGATTAATAATCTTTATGTGCTTTAAAGGAATACAGGAGGGTGAGTATGATTATTGATAGATTATTTGAAAATGTAGAAAAGAAAGGGCCTGTTTGCGTAGGGCTTGATACAGCAGTGGAGTATATTCCGAAAGAATTTTTAAATAAATATACTTCTTTAGAAGAGGCAGTTTTTAGGTTTAATCAAAAGATAATCGACGCTACCTTTGATACAGCAGCTTGTTATAAACCGCAGATAGCTTATTATGAGGCGTTAGGAATTATGGGGCTTCAGGTTTATAAAAAAACTCTTGAGTATATAAAAAGCTTAGGCGGCATTTCAATAGGAGATATTAAAAGAGGAGATATTGCAAAAACCGCTGAAATGTATGCAAAAGCTCATTTTTCAGGGGATTTTGAATGTGATGCAGTAACTTTGAATCCTTACATGGGAATGGACAGTATAGAGCCTTATTTAAAATATGTAAAGACTTGTGAAAAAGGACTGTTCGTTCTTTTGAGAACATCAAATCCTGGAGCAGCAGATATAGAGTATATCGAAGGTGCTGATGGAAAAAGAGTTTATGAAACAGTAGGAGATAAAATAGGGCAGATTGGTAAAGACTATATAGGAAAACATGGATACAGCAGTATAGGAGCAGTAGTTGGCTGCACACATGTAGATGAAGCTAAAAAGCTTAGAGAAAAATTCAGTAATATGTTCTTTTTAATTCCAGGTTACGGAGCACAGGGAGGAACTGCTGAAGATGTAGCACTATATATGAGAAATGGAAATGGAGGCATAGTTAATTCTTCAAGAGGAATTCTCTTAGCATACAAAAACTTTGAAGGAAGAGAAATGGAATTTGACCTTTGCGCAAGAGAGGAAGCTTTAAAAATAAGGAGAGAGATAGATGCAGTTAAACTATGTAACTTGTAAAGTACTCAGTAATGTTGAGGTTATAGAGGGTATATATAAGCTTCATGTAGAAGGAAAGTTTGATGTAAAACCTGGACAGTTTTATATGTTAAATGCCTGGAAAGAGCAAGTGCTTCTTCCTAGGCCTATAAGCATACATGATGTTGATGAAAATGGTATATATTTTTTATACCAGACAAAAGGAAAAGGGACAAATATCTTAAGTAAGCTGACTTCTAAAGACGAAATAAGTATTTTAGGTCCGCTTGGAAATGGCTTTGATATAGAGAAAATAAAAGGAAAGGTTGCTGTTGTAGCTGGAGGAATAGGTATTGCCCCTTTGAATTATGTTATTAAGAAATTAGAAAGCTGTGAAATTGATTTATACTGCGGCTTTAGAGATGAGGTTTACGGAATAGACAGTATAGAAGAAAAGATTAATAAAAAATATATATCTACAGATACCGGAAGGGTTGGGCATAAAGGCTTTGTTACAGACCTTTTTCAGCCAGGTAAATATGATGTAGTGCTTTGCTGCGGTCCAGAGATAATGATGAGCAAGGTTGCAGCTAAATGCAGAGAAGCTAATGTGCCAGTTTATGTATCTATGGAAAAGTTTATGGCTTGCGGCTTAGGAGCCTGCCTTGTATGTACCTGCAAAACTATAAGAGGAAACAAAAGAACTTGTGCAGATGGACCAGTTTTTTTAGGAGAGGAATTGATTTTAGATGCTTAACGTAAACTTTTGCGGAATAGATTTTAAAAACCCTGTAATCGCTGCTTCTGGAACTTTTGGCTTTGGAGAAGAATTTAACAGACTTTATGATGTAGGAATGCTTGGAGGTATAAGTTCAAAGGGTTTAACTCTTAATAAAAGAGAAGGAAACAGCGGAATAAGAGTATATGAAACAAGCTCAGGAATGCTAAACAGCGTAGGACTTCAAAATCCTGGAATAGACAGCTTTATTAAAAATGAACTTCCTAAAATGAAGAAACTAAATACAAAGATAATTGCAAATGTAGGTGGAGCTACTTTAGAGGAATATATTGAAGCTATTTTAAAGCTTAACTGTTCAGATATAGATATGATAGAGCTTAACATATCTTGTCCCAATGTTAAGTGCGGAGGCATGGCTTTTGGAATTAAATCATCAACAGCTTTTGAAGTTGTTAAAGAAATAAAATCTGTCTGTAAAAAGCCTCTTATGGTAAAGCTTTCACCAAATGCGGAAGATATTGTAGACATGGCATATAAATGTACTGAAGCAGGAGCGGATGCTCTGTCTCTTATAAATACACTAAAAGGAATGGCAATAGATATAAATAAAAAGAGGGCTGTATTTGATAATACCTTTGCAGGACTTTCAGGTCCAGCAGTAAAACCTATTGCACTTAGAATGGTGTATGAAGTCTGCAAGGCAGTAGACATTCCTGTAGTTGGTATCGGCGGCATTATGAGTGCAGAAGATGCAATAGAGTTTATAATGGCTGGTGCTTATGCAGTGCAGATAGGAACAGCAAATTTTATAAAACCTGATATAGCCCTAGACATAATTAGAGGACTAGAAAAATTTATGGAAAAAGAAAATATCAAAAAATTAAGCGAGATTAGAGGAATTATATAGGAGGAATTTTAAATGGAAAACAAAGTTTTAAATATATTAAGTGAAGTTGGAGCATTACTTGAGGGACACTTTCTTTTATCTTCTGGAAAGCACAGTAACAGATACTGCCAATGTGCAAAGCTTCTAATGTATCCAGACAAGGCTGAAGAAGTTCTAAAGGTAGTTGCAGACAAGATAAAAGATTTAGACATCGATGTTATTGTTGGACCAGCTATGGGAGGAATAATTGTAGCTTATGAGCTTGGAAGACAGCTTGGTAAGCCTGCTATATTTACTGAAAGAGTTGATGGAACTATGACTTTAAGAAGAGGCTTTGAAATATTGCCTGGGCAAAAGGTGCTTATATCAGAAGACGTTGTTACAACAGCAAAGTCTTCAATGGAAGTTGCAGAAGTATTAAAAGCAGCTGGAGCAGAGATTGTTGGAATAGCCTCCATAGTAGATAGAAGCAGTACTGAAATTCTATATCCACTGTATAGTGCAGTTAAGCTTAAGATAGAAACTTTCGATAAGGAAGAATGCCCGCTTTGTAAGGAAGGTCTTCCTTGTGTAAAGCCTGGCAGCAGGAATATAAAATAACTTGAAGATAACAATTTTATATCTCTGGCATATAATAAAAGGGAGAACCATTCATTTAAGAAAGGGACTTCCTTTTTAATTATGTAAAAATTGTTTAGGAGAAGATGGTATGGAAAAAAAGAGAGAGTGTGGAATTCTACTATCTATTGCCAGTCTGCCTTCAAGGTTTGGAATAGGAGCTTTTTCAAAAAGTGCATATCATTTTGTAGATCAATTAAAAAAAGCAGGACAAAAATATTGGCAGATACTGCCTTTAGGTCCTACTGGCTATGGAGATTCGCCATATCAATCCTTTTCTACCTTTGCAGGTAATCCTTACTTTATTGATTTGGAAGAATTAATCAAAGAAGGTTATATTACTGAAGAAGAATGTAATTCTTATGACTTTGGAAAAAATGAGCGTTATATAGATTATGAAAAAATATATTTGTCTAGATTTAAAGTGCTGAAAACTGCTTATGAAAGAAGCAATATTACTAAAACAGAGGAATTTTACTCATTTGTTAATGAAAACGCATATTGGCTTGAGGATTATGCCTTATATATGGCAGTTAAAAATAGTTTTTCTGGTGTAAGCTGGAGTGAGTGGGAGGAGGACATAAGGCTAAGAAGGCCTTCAGCATTAAAAAAGTATAAAAACAAACTTGCAGATGAGATTGATTTTTATAAGTTTCAGCAATTTGTTTTTGCTAAACAGTGGTTTAAATTAAAAGCCTATGCTAATAAATGCGGCATTAAAATAATAGGAGATATTCCCATTTATGTTGCTTTAGACAGTGCAGACAGCTGGTCTCATCCAGAGTTATTTCAATTTGATGAAAAAAAGAAACCAATTGCTGTAGCAGGATGTCCTCCAGATGCCTTTTCACCAACAGGTCAGTTATGGGGTAATCCTCTTTATAACTGGGAGTATCATAAAAAAACTTCTTATGCCTGGTGGATACAAAGAATTGCTTATTCTTTCAAGCTTTTTGATGTTGTTCGTATAGACCATTTCAGAGGTTTTGACGAATATTATTCTATACCATACGGATTTCCTACAGCAGAAAAGGGCAAATGGGAAAAAGGACCTGGCTATGACTTTTTCGAAAAATTATGTAAGCAGCTTGGAAGGTTAGATATAATTGCGGAAGACTTGGGGTTTCTTACAGACAGTGTTTTAGAACTTGTTAAGAAAACCGGCTATCCAGGTATGAAGGTGTTGGAGTTTGCTTTTGATTCAAGGGAAGAGAGTGATTATCTGCCTCATAATTATACTAATAATTGTGTAGTTTATACCGGCACTCATGATAATGAAACTATTGCGGGCTGGTATAAAAATCTTAACGCTAAGGACAAACAACTTGCAATAGATTATTTAGATATTGGTACTGAGGATGAAGAGCAAATATATTGGAAGTTTATACGATTAGCTCTTTCAAGTGTGGCAAGGTTAGCTGTTATACCTATTCAGGATTATTTAGGGCTTGGAAATGAAGCTAGAATTAATAAGCCTTCAACTGTAGGTAACAATTGGAAGTGGCGGTTGCTTGAAAATGAAATTACTGATGAATTATTAGAAAAAATAAGAAAAATTACAAAAATATATGGAAGATCAAGTTAGGGTATTTAAAGAGGAACCTTTACTAAGGGGTTCCTTTTTAACTATATATTATGTTAAAATTTATAAAAAAACATCAGGAGAAAAATATGAATATTTATTTGTTAAGACATGGAGAAACTGAAGGAAATAAAAATAAATTTTACTATGGAAAGCTTAATATGAGTTTAAATGAAAATGGAAAGACTCAAGCTAAAAACGCAGGAATTTTACTAAAAAATATTAATTTCAAAAATATATACATAAGCGAAAGAAAAAGAACTAGAGAAACTGCAGAAATTGTCTTGGGGAGAACTGAAGGATTTATTATAGATAGTAGGATAAATGAAATAAATTTTGGTGAGTTTGAAGGCAGAAGCTATGAGGAGATTCAAAAAAAATTTCCAATAGAGTATGAAAAGTGGAGTAGCAATTGGAAAGAGTTTGTGCCTCCTGGTGGAGAAAGCTATATACAATTTTACAGCAGAGTCAGGAATTTTATGAAGGAACTTCTTGAGACGGGAGAAGAAGACGTACTGGTTGTAACCCATGGAGGCGTTATAAGGGCTGTTTATTGTTATGTATTAGATAATAATCTGGATTTTTATTGGAAATTCAGTTCTGAAAATGGAGATTTAAGCATTATAAAATATGAATATGGCAATCTTTTTATAGACAGCATAACTCATGCTGGGAAGCTTAAGGAATATATGGAGGGTCAGGTATGGAGGATAGAAAAATAGTTCTAGTAACAGGAGGCTGCAGAAGCGGAAAAAGCAGGTTTGCAGAAAAACTTTTAAAGGACAAAAATGATGTATTGTACATAGCAACAGCTATAGTTACAGATGAGGAGATGGAAAACAGAATAAAAAAACATATTGATAGCAGAAATAAAAATTGGACAACTTATGAAGGATATAAAGATTTGGACATGGTTATAGAAAAAAGTTCTTTAGATTATATTTTGCTTGACTGTGTAACTATTATGATAACAAATCTTATGTTTTTCAAAGAAAGAGATTTTGATAATATGTCTGAGGAAGAAATAGATGAATTGCTTTATGAAATAAAAGAAGAATTTAGAAAACTTATTTTAAAGGTAAAAAAGTTAGATAAAACTATGATAATGGTTACTAATGAAGTCGGTTATGGATTAGTTCCTGAATATAAGCTTGGGAGAATTTTCAGAGACATAGCAGGATTTATTAATCAATTCATAGCTGAATATTGCGATGAAGTTTATCTTTTGGCCTGCGGACTGCCTTTGAAATTAAAGTAGGGTTGAAGGAAAGGAATTGTATAAAATATGTATAAATACACAAATGATTTTTTGCTTATGCTTCAGTTTCTTACTAGAATACCTATAAATATAAATTTAAACTGTGAGAAGGACAATTTTAGAAAAGGAGCTGTATTTCTTCCCATAGTGGGTTTTATTGTTGGCGGACTTCAATGGATTATATATTATCTTTTAAATAAAGTTTTGCCAAATAACATAATAGCTGTAATAATGGTTATAACAGCTGTAATGGTTACTGGAGCACTTCATATAGATGGTTTAGGAGATACCTGTGATGGTTTCTTTGCTTTTAAAGGAAAAGATAGAATTATAGAAATAATGAAAGACAGCAGGATAGGAAGCTTTGGTGCTATTGCTGTATCAGCAGATTTACTTATGAAAGTTATGGCAATTTCCTATATACTTGATAGCAGTTTTGCTGCTGCTGTAATTGCTGCAGCAGTAATGGGAAGATTTTCTATAATATTTATATCTTATATTTCAAAACCTGCAAAGAGCAATGGTTCTGGTAATCTTTTTATTGGAAACATGAACAGAATAATAGTGCTTATTTCAGGTTTACTATCTTTTGGGATAAATATTGTTCTATTAGGATTAAAGATATCACTTATAATTTTTTCAGCAGTTGTAATTTTAACCTTTTTATTTAAAAAATACTGTGAAAATAAAATTGGGGGAGCAACAGGAGATATTTTAGGAGCAAATAATGAATTAGTTGAGATTTTAACTCTTATTATAGTTGTTTCAACAATTCGACATAATTTGTTTTAAGGAGTAAAATAAAATATTTATTATAAAGTACAGAAAATCCAATGAAAAACTTTTAAGTATTTTAAAAGATATTAAAATATAAAAATTAGGAGGAATTACGGATATGACTGCATTTAAAAAAGGCTGCGTTCAGATTTACACAGGAAACGGAAAAGGAAAAACCACCGCAGCAGTAGGTCTGGCGGTAAGAGCAGCAGGAAATGGTTTAAAGGTATACATGGTTCAGTTTTTAAAGTCAGATTTTACAGGAGAAGTAGAAAGTGCAAAAAAATTAGAGCCAAATTTTAAAATATTCAGATTTGAAAAAAGAAGAGGTTTTTTCTGGACTTTAAATGAGGAAGAAAAAAAAGAGTTAAAGGAAGAAATACAGGAAGCTTACAGATTCTGTTTTAAAGTACTTAAAGAAAGACAGTGTGATATTTTAATCATGGATGAAATAATGGGAGCTTTATCTAATGAGCTTGTATCAAAGGAGCAAATGCTGGAATTAATAGATGTTAGACCAGAGGATATGGAATTAATACTAACAGGCAGAAATGTTCCGGAAGAAATATTAGAGAAAGCTGATTTAATAACTGAAATGAAGGATATTAAACATTATTTCAGTGAAGGTATTAAAGCAAGGGAAGGTATAGAATATTAATATGAAAGGATTGTGGATGAAATTATGAAAACAAGAAAATTATCTATAACAGCGCTTTTTATAGCTTTAAGTTTGATTGGAGCAAATATAAAAATAGCAGGCAGTATTGCTTTTGACTCTATGCCGGGGTTTTTAGGAGCCTTGACATTAGGACCAGTGTTTGGAGCTTTAATAGGAGCTATAGGACACTTATTAACTGCTGCAACTAGTGGATTTCCATTATCGCTGCCAGTTCACTTGATTGTTATGATAAATATGGCACTTACCATGTATATGTTTGGGGTAATCTATAAAGTTTTATCTAAAGTAAATAAATATGCTGCTCTTATAGTTTCTAATCTTGTTGGGGTAGTAATAAATGGACCGGTTTCACTGTTTATGATTATTCCTATATTAGGAAGCGGAGTGATGACTATGCTGCCAATTTTAACTTTAATTGCTTTTTTGAATATATTAATTGCGGATATAGTATATAAACTACTGCCAGAGAGTGTGAAACTATGGAAATCAGAAAAATCAGAGATTTAAGCTTAATAAAATTAGATGATGAAAAAACTATGGTCATAGCTTGTGACAGCTGTGGAGGTATAGGGGAAAAAGAGGCTGATACCTTTAAAGTTCCTCCTTTTTATGTTGGAAAGCTGACTGCTAGAGTATCTTTAATAGAAGTAATTTGTTCAGGAGCAGAAATTATAACTGTTGCTGATGCAGTCTGTAATGAAATGGAACCTACAGGAAGTGAGATTATAAGGGGGATAAAAGAAGAGTTAAAAGCAGCAGGCATTAAGGATATAGTTTTAACGGGAAGTACAGAAGAAAACATGATAACTAATGCAACGGGACTAGGGGTAACTACTATAGGTATTGTAAATACAAAAGATTTAAAGGTAAATAGAGTAATTGAAGAAGCAATTATTATATGTGTTGGATATCCTAAGGTAGGCTCAGAGATAAACTTTGTTTATGATAAAGAAATGGTTGACTATGCTGATATTTATAAGCTTTTAAATAGTCCCTTTGTTTATGAAATAGTTCCAGTAGGTTCTAAAGGCATAGTTTATGAAGCACAGCAGCTTGCTTTAAATAATAAGTTAAAGCTGCAGTTTAGTGAGAAAATCTTTATAGATATAAATAAATCAGGCGGCCCAGCTACTTGTGTTATAGCGGCAATAAAGCCGGAAGGGTTAGAAGAAATTTCAAAGCTTATTGAAAATGTAAATGTTATAGGGAGTTTAAAAGGGATTACGCATAAAGATTAAATGGAGAGGAATAGTCCTCTCTTTAATTATTTCAATTAATTGACATTTAATTATCAAAAGAAGTATAATTTAGTAAAAGTGATAATGTTTTAAGGAAATTGCCGATTTCATGAGAAGGAGTGTTATTTATGCAGTATATTTTAGATACCGCAGATGTGGATTTTATCAGAAAGGCTGTAGATTTATATCCAATAGCAGGTGTTACCACAAATCCAACTATCGTTGCTAAAGAAAAGAAAAATTTTAAAGAAATAATTCGAGGTATTAGAGAAGCTATCGGAGAAGATTTAATGATTCATGTTCAATGCTTAAGCTTAAAAGCAGAGGATATTGTTAAGGAAGCTTTATATATAAAGGAACTTGCCAAAGGAAATGTATTTGTAAAAATACCTGTAATTCCTGAAGGAATAAAGGCTATAAAGCTATTAAAAGAAAGGAATATTAAAATAACGGCAACAGCTATATTTACTCCACAGCAAGCATTAATAGCTGCTATGGCTGGAGCAGATTATGTAGCTCCATACGTAGACAGGCTTGATAACATTTCTGCAGATGGAGTAAAGGTAGTAGCTGAGATTGTAGAATTATTAAAGATAAATAACCTAGAAACAAAAGTTCTTGCAGCAAGTTTTAAAAACGTAGAACAAGTACATAAGGTTTGTCTTACAGGTGTTCAGTCTGTAACTGTAAATAAAGACTTATTTGAAAAATTAATTTATCATCCTCTTACAGAATGGAGTGTTAACACCTTTATAAGCGATTGGGAAAATCAATATGGAAAAAATAAAACTACTTTAGACTGTTAATTTATTTAGAATTGGAAATAGAGCTAGGAAGGAATGAAGATAAAAATGAATGATGTATTTTATTGTCCAGACTGCAGCAGCAAACTAGAGGTAATTTCAGGTTGCGGCTCTACAAGCTATTTTTGCAACAAATGTAAAAAACTTATTTCTAAAACAAAGATAGTACCTCATGAACAATTGGTAACGAAGATAGATGAAAAGGCAGTTAAGAAGCTTAGTAGTGAATAATAAAAAAGAGGTTACAGCATAAGTGTAAAACTTCTGCTGTAACCTCTTTTTTAAATTTGTCAACTACTATTTTTTATAAAGCATCATAGGTCTTTTAGTAAATATTTAACTTTTATGCAATAAATTTATACATTAAGTCAAAATAATTAAAGTTAAATTTTCAGAAAAATTATAAATTATTTATATAGTTTTAAAAGGATTTCAGAGTGTACTAATTTGATATTAGCTGACTTAGAAACAAACACAGAAAAGAAAACGTTTGAAGGGGGTGAAATGTGAGATTGTAGAAAAATAATAAACTTTTAAATGTTTTACTAATTTATTCTTAATTTAAAAAAATAATTTAAGGGGGAAAAAATAATGATTAATACAGAAATGACAAAGACAAAAGTTTCAAATAAATCAGAGTATAATAGAGCAAAAATCTGGCAGATAGGTTTTTTTGCTCTTAATAATACTGCAACTAATGCAGCAATGTTTGTTATGATGTATTATGCATTTTTTACACAAAACATTCTCCGCCTTGCGGCAGTAGTTGTAGGTTCAATAGCTATGAGTATGCGTATATGGGATGCAGTAACAGATCCAATTGTAGGATATTTAATGGATAAAACAAATGGAAGATTTGGGAAGTTCAGACCTTACATGTTAATAGGTAATATAATATTATTTGTAAGTGTTGTTATGATATTCAGAACGCCGGCAGGGTGGAGTATAAGTCAAAAATACTGGTACACAACTATAACATATGTAATATATGTTATAGGATATACATTTCAATGTACTGTAACAAAAGGTGCTCAGGCAGCTTTAACAAATGATCCGAGGCAGCGTCCTGTGTTTACAATGTTTGATGCATTATATAACACTATTTTATTCAGCGGAGGTACATTTTTAATAACAACAGTTATGGCACCAAAGTATCCTAAAACTATGATAGATCCTCAGCTTTGGAAGGATGTTTCATTAATTTTCATGACGTTATCTTTTGTGTTTACTATTTTAGCTATAATAGGAATATGGCAGAAGGATAGAACGGAATTCTTCGGTTTAGGTGAAAATGGAGTACAGGTAAAATTTAAGGATTATTGGGATATTTTAAAAAATAATAGACCAATACAAATGCTTGTTATTGCAGCTTCAACAGATAAATTAGCATCAACAGCTTTAAGGGGAGCACAAGTGTACTTTTTCTCTAATATTTTATTAAATTCTGCATTACAGGGAAAATTTTCTCTTGCAAGCGCTGTGCCTGTTATGATAATTACAGCTTTAGGTGTAAACTGGTCAAGAAATACAGGTATTAAAAAAGCCTTTGTTGGCGCAACCTGGGTAAGTATGCTAATGCTGTTATTAAATCTTGCTGTAACACCAATCCTCACAAAATCTTATACAGGCATAATAATACTTCTTATTTTAATGACATTGCAAGGTGGTATAATGAATATATCTGGTAATATAGTTATACCTATGATAGCAGACTGTTCAGATTATGAAACTTCAAGAAGCGGAAGATTTATACCAGGAATGATGGGAACTTTATTTTCCTTTGTTGATAAAATGATTTCATCTTTGTCGTCATTTATAATTGGAATAGTTATTGCATGGGCTGGTTATGGAACTACTGTAATAAAACCTAATACTCCTGTAAATACAAAATTTTATATAGGTATATTATTTTGCGTATATGGGCTTCCAATACTTGGACATATAGCTTCAATTATAGCAATGAAATGGTATCATCTTGATGCTGTTGAAATGGAGAAGATAAAGAAGGATATAGCACTTAGAAAAGCATCAGTAAGTAACAACGTCTAAATAAGTGTACTGGAGGATAATAAAATGAGAAAGTTAATTAATATTAACAATTCATGGAAGTTTATAAAACAAGATGAAGTAAAAGCAATAGAGAAAAATTATAATGATGAAAACTGGGAAGTTGTAAATATTCCTCATACCTGGAATGCTATTGATGGAGCAAATGGCTTTAATTATTATAAGGGTGCCTGCTGGTATAGAAAAAAGTTTATCGTTGATAATTTGTCAAAACGGAATAAAATATTTATAGAGTTTAATGGAGCTAACAGTATTACAGATGTATATGTAAATGGCAGTTATGTTGGACAGCATAGAGGAGGTTATTCTGCATTTAGATTTGACATTACTGATTTTGTTGAATTTGGAAGTGAAAATATTCTATCCGTAAAAGTAGATAATACAGTAGTAAACGATGTATATCCTCAAATGGCGGATTTTACATTTTATGGTGGAATTTATAGAGATGTAAATATTGTAGTTACTAACAATGTGCATTTTGATTTAATGGATTATGGCTCAAAAGGAATATATATAATTCAAGAAGAAGTAAGTCATGAAAAAGCTTTATTGAAAATTAAAGCTAAATTAGTAAATGATAATGAAGAAGATAAGAAAGTAAGATTTTGGGCAGATATATTTGATGCAGAAGGTAATGCTGTAACTTATGCTGCTAAAGAAGTAGTAATAGCAAAAGGCGAAATAAAAGAAACAGAAGTTTTGGTTGTTATAGAAAACCCGACACTTTGGAATGGCAGAAAAAATCCTTATATGTATAAAGCTAAACTATCTTTAGTTAGTTTTAATGATACTATAGATGAACTTACCATTCCTTTTGGAGTTAGATTTTTTAAAGTTGATGCTGAAAAAGGATTTTTCTTAAATGGTGAACATCTTCAGTTAAAGGGTGTTTCAAGACATCAGGACAGAAAAGATTTGGGATGGGCAATTACTGAAAAAGAACAAAAAGAAGATATGGAGTTAATTAAAGAAATAGGTGCAACTTCAATAAGACTTGCTCATTATCAGCATAGTCAATATTTCTATGATTTGTGTGACAAGGAAGGTATGGTTGTGTGGGCTGAAATACCATTTATTTCTGTTATGTCAAAAACAGAATTTGAGGGTATTAATGCAAAGCAGCAGATGATTGAACTTATACGACAAAACTTTAATCATCCGTCAATTATGTTCTGGGGAATTCAGAATGAAATACAAATAGGCGGAGATAAACCAGAGGCTAGAAGACTTGTTAAGGAATTAAATGAATTAACAAAAAAAGAAGATGCTACTAGATTAACTACAATGGCAAATCTTGCAGTTGTTGATGATAAGGATGAATATAACTATATAACGGATGTAGTTGGATATAACAAATATTATGGCTGGTATCAAGGTAAAGTAGAAGATATTGAAAAGTGGCTTGATGGTTTTCATGAAGTTAATCCCCATGTACCATTATGCGTATCTGAATATGGTGCAGAAGGTATAATTCAGTATCACTCTAATAACCCGAAGGTAAAAGATTATACTGAAGAATATCATGCTTTATATCATGAAAAGTCATGGAAAATTTTAGAGAAAAAACATTTCCTTTGGGGAACTTATGTATGGAATATGTTTGATTTTGGTGCAAATATAAGAGATGAAGGCGGAGTGAAAGGAAGAAATAATAAGGGATTAGTTACTTATGACAGAAAGATTAAAAAAGATGCATTTTACATGTATAAAGCGCACTGGTCAGATGAAAAATTTGTCCATATAACAAGCAAGAGGTTTGTAGACAGAGCAGAAGAAAAAATAAATGTTAAAGTTTATTCTAACTGTGATAATATAACTCTTTATGTAAATGGAAAAGAAATTCAAACTAAGACAGGTAATGATAAAATATTTATTTTTGAAAATATTGAATTGAAAGATGGAATAAATGAAATTAAAGCTGTATCTAATTGTAATAATGTTATATTAAAAGATACTGCTTTATTTAACAAAGTATATGAACCTAATATAAGCTACGAAGCTCCAGAAAAAGATAAAGGTGGACTAGTAGCAAACTGGTTTACAATGCCGGAACTTGGTGATGTGCAAATAGAGGAAATTAAAATCACTGATGATGTATATTCTACACGTTGTACAATTGCTGAAATTATGAAAAATGATGAAGCTAAGGCAGTTCTTAAAAAGTATTTAGGAAATTTTGAGGAAAAGCCTATGTTTGGAATGATGGAGTTCATGAAGATAGATATGATAGCTTCTATGGCAGAAGATTTGTTTAATGAAAAAATTATGTATATACTTAATAAAGAGCTGACAAAAATTAAAAAAGTCTAAATAAAAAATAAGAGGCTGTAATTTGTACCTTTATACAGCCTCTTATTTTTTATTACCTATTTTATTTACATATTCTCTAGGAGTTAAGGAAGTAACTTGCTTAAAAACAGTACAGAAATAATTGTGATTTTCAAAGCCAACCATTAGAGCTATGTCTGTTATTTTTGTATCGTTTTTTTCAAGGATAAATTTAGCTTCATCGATTCTTTTTCTGTTAATGAACTCAGTAATAGTCATTTTTGTTTCTTTTTTAAATTGCCTTGAAAGGTGAGAAGGATTTACATGAATATTTTCAGCTATAATATTTAAAGAAATTGGCTTATGAAAATTCAAATTAATATAATTAACAGCTTTTTTTATAACTGGACTGAAGCCTGCTGTAGACATTTTTTTTACTAAATCGCAGTATTCACAAATCATTTTTATTTTAAAGTTTTCTATTTCAGAAATGGTGGATAATCTTTCTATTAAAATAGCAAACTTATCAGATAAGTTATGAACGTATATGGGAGAAACACCGCCTTTTTCTGCTGCTATTCTTAGCATAGTATTAAAGCTATAAGTATAATTTTTTATAGCTCTTAAAGGATCATTAGGAACTCTGTGAACAGGGTTAAATTGAAAAAAATTAGCTTGTTTTAAAGCATCTACTTTGTCACCTTTTTCAACAGCTTTTAGTAGGGCTTTTTCTATTTTATATCTTATTTCTATTTCCGAAAATGTTTTTTCGATTTCCATAGATAAATTGTTATCTTCATTGATATCAAAATTTTTATTGTTTGAAAATAAAAGATTACAATCAACAAATGGATTTTTTAATATATTAATCATCATATGTCCTATATTTTTACAGTAATTTATATCCAATATGTTTAACCTGTTATAATATTCCTGAAGCTGCATTTTATAACTTAGAGGAAATCGGTTTTTTTCTATTATATTAGATATAAAATAAGTATCAGGAATGTTAGATAAAAAAGGGCCGGCAATTATAGTACCCTTATAAATGCCGCATTCAAATAAGCCTGAAGCTATATAATTAAGCCCTAAATTGTCAGTATGATAAAGACAGTCAGTGCTTAATTTGTTTTGTAAAAATTTATGAATAAAGGTAATGTTTTCTTTTTTTACAGATTGCATAAAATACAGCATTTTTGAATTCAATATTTGAAAGGAAGATTTTTCATTACAGCTTATAAATTCAACATCAAGTTTTGTTAAGTTGTTAATTAAAGCACAAATGGTGTAAAGGCTTGGGTTTATATCTTCATGTATATTGTTCATGATTTTATCTCCTGATTTTAATTTTTGTTTATAATATAGCAAATGCCTATACATCACATAAATTGTGTATAGGCAGTTTCTTAAGGCATTTTTACTTTAGTTTTATAATACCTATAGAACTTAGAAATACAATTATTAATAATATTGGAGTAACAAATTTTACAACAAAGTGATAAATATTAATCAGCGATTTATTTTTTATTATACCATTATTTGATAATTCTTTGCAAAGCTCACTTTTAGAAACAAAGTATCCAGCGAATACGGAAATAAGTAATCCGCCAACAGGTAATAGAATATTAGATGAAATATAATCAAATAAATCAAAGAATCCTTTACCTAATAAGGTAACCCCTCCAAATATACTTTCAGGGTGAACTGTTACTGCACCTATAATAAATACAACAGAAGAAATTAACAATACAGCATTAGTTCTACCCATGCCTTTTTCTTCCGTTAAAATTGCTATAGGTACTTCTAACATTGAAATCATTGCTGTTGTTGCTGCAATTGCAGCTAATAAAAAGAAAGCAATTAAAAGTAAATTACCTAAAGGCATTCTGGAAAATGCAAGAGGTATTGTCTGAAACAATAGTCCAGGTCCTCCTCCTGGTTTCATTCCAAATTCAAACACTACCGGAAAGATAGCTATTCCAGAAAGCAATGATACTATTGTATCTGAAACTGCAACTCTGGCTGATGTAGTCATCAGGTTGCTTTCTTCAGTAAAATAACTTCCGTAAGTTATCATTGTTCCCATTCCAAGGGATAGCTTAAAGAAAGCCAGACCTAAAGCTGTTAAAATGACAGGAGCATTAATTTTTGAAAAATCTACGTTAAATAGAAATTGCAGTCCTTGAGATGCTTTTGGTAAAGTAATGGCTCTTATATCACAAATTATAATTAATAAAAATAATAAAGGCATTAGTGTTTTTGTTACTCTTTCAATACCTTTTTGAACACCAGCAATAAGTATTGCAGAAACCACTGCTATTACAATAAACTGCCATAAGACAGGAGAGTATGTTCCACCTACAGTTAAACTAAATTCCTCACCTGCAGTCTTTACTGCCTCTTCAACTGGTTTTTTGGCTAGTGCTCCGAATTTGCCGGTTAATGCTTTGAATACATATGAATATACCCATCCTGCTACAGAACTGTAAAAAAACATAATAAACAGTGAAGCAGCTGCTCCCATATACCCGATTATTTTCCAGAAGGGACTTGCCTTAAGTGCGGTAAATGCACCAACTGCATTTTTTCTTGTTTTTCGGCCTATATAAAATTCAGCAACCATAACAGGTATACCAACAAGGAGAATACATATCAAATAAGTAAATACAAAAGCACCGCCGCCGCTATTACCAGTAAGATAAGGAAATTTCCATATATTACCTAGACCTACTGCTGATCCTAGCGTTGCGAAAAAAACTGCTAAGCCTGTTGAGAAGGTTTCTCTTTTCTTTTTTTCTGTCTTTTGATTAGAATTTAAGGTCATACAATTACCTCCAAAATAAGAGTTTATTTTATTGCGAAGAAATTCTTAGTCCTTTAGTAATTTAACATATTTTTTAGTATTCCACAATATAAGCAGTAAAATTATGAGAAGTTAGATAAAAAGAAAAAATCAATCCAGTAAAAGGCTTTACAGCTTACTCTACGGGATTGATTTTTTAATGTTTACTTTATAATAATTTCAGTAGTTGAACATCCTAGTCCTTCTATACTTATTTTTAATATTGCGGTACCTGACTCAGTACCAGCACGAAGGATTGCCAGTAGTCTGCCTTTGAAGGAAGTAAATTCACCTTTAGTGTAATTTTCTGTTGTTTTAGGATTTCCTGTACCAAATGCAGCAAGTGTTGCAGCTCCCTCTACTTTGGCAGTTGCTTTTATTTCAGCATTAGGAACAAGATTTCCTTCTGAATCTATAATTTCAACTACTGCAAAGCATAATGATTGTCCGTCAGCTATAAGTTCTTTTGTTTCCGGAATGATGCGAATAGCTGAAGGGTTACCAGCAGTCTTAAGTAGATTGGAGGATATTTTTTTGCCGCCAGTAAAACTTACAGCTTCTAAAGTTCCTGGTTCATAAGTTATATTAAATTTTGCGGTATAATTGTTTTCTTTGCCAGCTGGATGTTTGCCCATACTTTTTCCGTTCAGGATAAGTTCCACTTCTTCAGCTGCTGAGTAAACATCTACCTTCACAGGCTTACCTTCATAACCGTGCCAGCTCCAGGAATTATCGCATTTTGGCCAGCCCCATTTTGATACAACTTCCTTTTTGCCGTAGTTTTTTGGATTATGAGAGGCTATAAAGGTTTCGTCAGAGCCCCATACTATTTTGCGGTAAGCAAGCTGAGGACGAGGAAAGCCGCAGAGGTCGAAATCAGCACAATTTGCTAATCGCCATGGATATTCAGAATTAAATTGTGACATTATAGCTACAGTTTCATCAGGTTCAACATATTTTACTTTTCCAATACCTGCCTCTCCAATATAATCGTAGCTGGTCCATATAAAATCACCAATTACATTAGGAAAGCGTTCAACGGCATCCCAGTATTCAGCTGTATTTAATGCCATGCTTTCAGTACAACAGATGATACGGTTAGGATAAGTTTTTGAATCCTTTTCGTAACGATAAGCCAGGTAATTATATCCTGCTACATCTAACGGTGCAAGGAATGCTTCTGTAAGGTCAGCCCAGATTTTTTTGCTATATTCCGAATCTAAATTAATAATTGCTCCATTCTTTTGATATTGTTCTAACATTTCCTGGTAACATTTTGCATTATTATCATCATCAAGACCGTTAAAGAAGCTGCAGACTGAATTAATGACAGGACGGGTTGAATCAAGCTCTCGTACCCACGCTGCTAATTTGGAAGACCAATTATAGCCATCTGAAAGCCCACCGCGTTCAGTAATCTCATTTCCTGTTGACCACATAATTATGCAGGGATGATTTCTGTCACGAAGCATAAATAACTCTATATCTGATTTCCAGTTATTTTCAAAGTAAAGACTATAATCATTTGGCGTTTTATTCATAGTCCAGGAATCAAAGGCTTCGTCAATGACTAGTAATCCCAGGCGGTCACATGCATCCAGCATATCTCTAGATGGAGGATTATGAGCACAACGGATAGCATTATAACCATTTTCCTTATGTAGTTTCATCTTTCTATACTCACTGTCTTTAAATGAAGCAGCGCCAAGAATTCCATTATCATGATGAACACAGCCTCCTTTTAACTTAATTGTACGTCCGTTCAGCATAAAACCATTTTCTGTATCAACTGAAATAGTTCTTATTCCGAAGGTAGTGCTGTCACTGTCAAGAATAACAGTTTTGTCTGACAATTGAGCAGTAATTTTATAAAGGTTAGGAGAATCTATATCCCATAGGTCAGCATTTTTAACAGCTACCTTTACCTGTGCTACAGTCTTTTCACCAGCTGGTACATGTACCATTATTCTTCCAGTACCGGCTTTTAAGCCATCAGAATCTTTCTCTATGTTAATATCAATCCATAAGTTTCTATTTTCTGATGTATGATTTTCTATGGTTGTTTCCACATTAATAAAGGCTGTGCCATTAACAATGTGTAAAGTGTAAGCATAAATTCCCCAAGGTGCTATATGTATCTTAGGTGCGTATAATAGGTCTACGTGTCGGTATATGCCTGAACCCGAATACCAGCGTGAATTTGGCTGGGCTGAATTGTTGACTGTTACAGTAAGACGATTAGGTTTACCTGGTTTAATATATGGAGTCAGGTCTACATGAAATGGAGTGTAACCATAATGGTGCTTAGTTAATGTATGTCCATTTAAACCAACAGTTGTATTCATATATGCTCCGTCAAATTCTACAAGTACACGTTTTCCTATATATTCCTCAGGAATGTCAAGTGTTTTAGTGTAGGTTCCAATTCCTCCACCGTAATAACCGGTGTTTCGAGCAGCTGGTGCTTCTTTATAAGTATCTGTTTCAATAGTAAAATCATGGGGAAGATTTACTAGTCTGCCTGGTTTTTCAAACATTGCAGAAAGAACCATTCCTGATGGTTGTCCATGGCTAAAGAGCCAAGAATTATCAATGTTTTTCCTTATCATAAGCTTATGCCTCCTTTATTTATTTTTATATTGTGTAAGAAAAGTTTTTCAATGTAAATTAATTATAAGCTTTGAAAATGAAAAAAGTAATTTAAAATATTGTGATGAATGATATAATATATTGTTATATAGCTATAGATAGTAATTTATATTAATTATTATTTTAATAAATGGTATTTAAAAAAACAGAAAATTAATATATAAATGGGGGTAATCTAAGATGCTTGAAAATTCTAATTTAGAGCATGTTTCAGAGCAGTTAAAGCATAAAAGTAAATATAAAAAAGTCTCATATTATACTCCGGAAAGCATTTTAGAGAGAGAATCTAAGGATATAATATTGTCAAATATTCTATTGACATGGGCAGGCTGTTACATTAAAGCTAAAGGTCATATTGTAAATAACAGGCTGCTTAAGGATTATGTGATTGTATATTGCATCGATGGGCAGGGGTGGTTGGAATTAGAACATAAGCGTTATTCAATAAAAAGTGGTGATCTATTTGTATGTCCTCCAGGTATTATTCATTCTTATGGTGCAGATGAGAAAGAACCATGGACAAAGTATTGGATTCACTTTCGCGGTAATAATGCAGATGCATTTGCTTCTTTACTTGGCGTTACGGCTGCTTCACCCGTGATATATATTGGTGAAAATATGAAACTTCAATCTTTTTTTCAAGATGTACTTCATGTTTTGAAAGCGGGTTATACCAACAGTAATTTGATACTTGCAACTGCTTACCTTATAAGCATTTGTAGCTATATTAATCATCAGAGGATTAATAACAGGTTGACTAAGAAGAACGATATAAATATAGATAAGGTTATTAATTATATGATTGATAATTTAAATACTAATTTAAATTTAGAACAGTTATCAAAGTATACAAATATGTCAAGATACCATTTTTCTAAACTTTTTAAAGAAAAGACAGGATATAGTCCTATTGATTATTATATTCGTTTGAAGATGCAAAAGGCATGTGAGCTGTTAGAATTATCAAGCATAAAAATAGTTAATATCAGTGAAGCACTGGGTTACAATAACCAATATTATTTCTCGAATACGTTTAAACGGATTATTGGTAAATCTCCGCAAGATTATAGAAAGTTGCATTTGAAATAAAGGGAATAAGATTTATTGAAGAAAATGGACTGGTATTAGACTAATTATAAATGATATTATGAAGATAATTGAAACAGATATTTAATAGCAAATAATCTAAAGAAGCAGGTGAATACAAGTGAAAAAGTTTAATTTACACATACCTCATAATTCTATACGGTTTAAACTGATTAGCGGAGTTATAATTGTAATGATACCTTTAATTACTTTGCTTATATATAATAATTTTTATGCTATAGATGTTATTCACAATCAGGTAGCTGAGTCTAATAAAAATATGATGTCTTTATATATGGGACAGATTGATGCAGGGCTTGATAATATAGACAGTTATTTAAACAGACTTTTAGTTTCTGATCAGAATCTGCAGATTCTGCAATATACAACTGATGAAAATCAGTATAATATTGCAGAATATTCTTTAAGTGAAAGGATTTCGAAAGATGTAACACTTAGTAAAAATATTGATACCATATTTGTATACCCAACAGCAAAACAAATTTTGGTTCAGAGTTATAATAGCGGAACAACTGATTATGAACGCAGCAGTGTGAGTGATTATCTAAGTAATCTGTTTATAAGAAATAAAGACTCTGTAGAAATTTATAATAAAGGGTGGTATGTTGAGAAGATTAATGAACAATATTATTTATTCAGGATTATGAAATATGATGATATTTATGTAGGTGCCTGGGTAAGTATGAAAAAGCTTTTAATTCCTCTAAGACTTATTAATCTTGGTGAAAATGGTGCTTCACTATTGGTTAATAGTGATGGACAAGTTATGTTAAGCTCAAATAAAATAGAAGATAAGAATATAGAGTTAAACAAAAGTTTAGAAAATTATTATCTTACAGGTACAAATAATCAGTATATGGTAATTGGAGAAAAGTCGTCAAAAGGAGATTTTAGTTTAGTTGCAGTTGTGCCTAACGAAAAGATACTTGAAAAGCTTCCCCTTCTTCAGAAAATAGTTACTTATATTGCTATTACGTCGGTGCTTTTAGTACCATTATGTCTATTATTTGTAAGAAAAAATGTATTAATTCCCTTAAATAAGCTTCTTAAAGCTATGAAAAGGATAAAAAATGGTGATATAGACACACGGATAAATCCAGAAAAAACTTCAGTAGAATTTTTAACAGTAAATGAAACCTTCAATAAAATGATGGATGAAATTAAACATTTAAGGATAAGTGTATATGAAGAAAGAATAAACAAACAGAAAATAGAGCTTGAACAATTGAAGCTTCAGATTAATCCACATTTTTTTATGAATTCTCTTAATATAATTTATAATCTTGCAAAAATGAAGGATTTTAAGCTTATTCAGGAAATGACTGTCTGCCTTGTAAATTATTTTCGTTATATATTTAATACAAATTCGATGCTTGTACCTATAAAGGATGAGCTGGAACATATTCGTAATTATCTAAGAATTCAGGAAATGAGGTTTCCAAATCAGTTTACTTATAAAATTAACGTACCTTATAATCTGCTGTATATTTTTATACCTCAACTTATGATACAGACCTTTGTTGAAAATACAATTAAATATGCATTTTCCATGGAGTCAGCTATTGAATTATTAATAAATATAGATTTAATTGAAAAAGAATCAGATAAGTATATTAAAATTATTGTTAAAGATACAGGTAAAGGATTTTCACAGGAAATTTTAAAAGTGCTTAATAGCGGCAATATGGTTATAGATGATAATGGAAAACACATTGGAATTTGGAATATTAAGCGCAGGCTTGAGCTTTTATATTCTGGAGGGGCAAAAATTAAATTTTATAATGCAGATTCTCAGGGAGCAGTTGTTGAAATTATTTTGCCAAAGCTTTAGAAAGGAACTGGTAAATATGATTAATTTAATGATAGTAGATGATGAAATTATTGCTGTAAAAGGTATTGAATATGATATCAATAAGGACAAGCTTGGAATTTCAGAGCTTTTTACAGCTTTTAATATTAATCAGGCAAAAGACGTTTTAAAGAAAAATAAAGTTCATATAATACTTTGCGATATAGAAATGCCTCAAGGCAGCGGTTTAGAGCTTATAGAATGGGTAAGGGAGCATTATCCTCATATAGAATGTATTTTTCTTACCTGCCATGCTCGGTTTGATTATGCAAGACAGGCTGTTGAGCTGGGAAGTTTTGATTATCTTTTAAAGCCTGTTACGTCTTTTAAGTTAGAATCCGTACTTTTAAAGGCAATTGATAAAATAAATAAGAGCAGTGAACTTGAAAAGTACAGCAGGCTTGGAAAAAATTTGTCAAAGTATCAGCCTTTGCTTGTAGAACGTTTTTGGCTGGATATTTTAAATTGTGATATTCCTTCAAAAGAAAAGTTTATTAAAGAAGCTGCCATAGAGAGAAATATTTCTTACAATGAAAAATGGAAGTATATTCCTATATTAATACAGGTTCAGAAGTGGAACAAAGAACTTAGTACAGAAGATGAGAGGCTTATGGAATTTGCACTGAAAAAAACTGGTGAAGAGATGCTTATAAAAGATGGTATCAGCGGCTCATTAGTGCAGCTAAGCAATGAAACTTTAGTAGCAATACTTACAGGTGAGGATAATGAAATTTTGGAATATGAGCTTATTAAACATGATTGTGAAGCTTACATTTCAGTCTGCAATGAGTATTTTAAGTGTGATTTGTGCTGCTATATTGGCAGTAAAGTCTATGCTTGTGACATTATAAAAGTATTTGCTTCACTCTATGAAATGGATAAAAACAATGTAACTTTAATGAATAAAGTATTTATATTAGGCAGAAATGCGGAAGCTTCAAATACAGCTGTATTACCAGATATGACGGTATTAACAGTTATTCTTAGCGAAGGCTCAAAAGCAAAGTTACTTGCAGAGATAAGTAATTATTTTCGTAATATGGAAGAAAAAAAGCAGCTCTCTGCAAGTGTACTTTTGCAATTTCAACAGGATTTTCTGCAAATGATTCATTCATTATTAAAGCAAAAAGGAATACATGCTCATCAGCTTCTAAATGACAGCCTTTATTATCAATTATCTTCAAAGGCTCCACGTTCTGTTGAAAATCTTTTAAGGTGGGTTGATTATATTTCTTCTAAGGTAATGAGTAATAAAACATCTAAAGAAGAGTCTGAATCTGTGGTTGAAAAGGCAAAAAAGTTTATAAGAATGAATATTTGTGAAGAATTATCACGGGAAGAAGTAGCAAATCATGTTTTTCTAAACCCTGATTATTTAAATAGAATATTTAAGAAAGAAACAGGAATGTCAATATCTGAATTTATGATGCAGGAAAAATTTAAGATTTCAAAGGAGCTTCTTTTAAAGACAGATATGCCAGTTAGTGCTATTGCTGCAAAGGTTGGTTATAGTAATTTTTCTCACTTTGCAAAAATGTTTAAAAAATATGCAGATATGAACCCGGCTGATTTCAGACAAAAGCATCTTGCAGAGGAATTATATAAAAATCAGTAAAAGTCGTAAAATCGTCATCTAAAAGTCGTAACTTGAGCAGTAAACGTTACAGTTTACTTATATAATTAAACCATCTTAAGCGTTTACACTTAAGAAAATATGTTTTTTAGGGGGATAAATATGAATAAAAAGAAACTTGGTTTGTTAGCATTAACCATGTCTGTAATGATGTCCTTTGCAGCCTGCAGTTCTAAAACTGCTGCACCAAAATCAACTGAAAATTCAGGCAAAACCTCAGAAGCAACTTATGAAGCAACTATGGCTTATATTCAATTTGGTAATACACCAGCTGATTTGCAGCTTGTACAGGATGAGGTTAACAAAATTACAGTACCGAAAATAAATGTTAAAGTTAAATTAATGCCTATAAGTATGACACAGTATACTCAGCAGTTAAACCTTATGCTTTCAGGAAGCGAAAAGCTTGATTTAGTATCAGTATTTAATGATTTTTATTCAGGTCTTATAGCTAAGGGACAATTACTGCCATTAGATGATTTATTGAATAAATATGGTTCTGGTATAAAATCAGTTATATCAGCTGATTACTTAAAAGCTACGACGTTCAATGGAAAGATATATGGTGTTACAAGTTCGTATGATATTTCCAAACCAATTGGAATTGTTCTTAAAAAAGATCTTGTAGATAAGTATAATATTGATATGACTAAGGTTAAAACAATGCAGGACTTAGAAACTGTGCTCCAGACAATTCACGAAAAAGAGCCAAATACACCTCTATTATCAAAACCACTTGCTGGTACTTATGGAGCATTAGGGTTTTACACTGACTATGTAGATCCTCTAACAGACGGAAATACTGGAGTACTTATGTCTAAAGATAATTTAAAGGTTGTAAATTATTATGAAACAGAAGAATACGCTAATTTAGTAAAACTTATGAGAAAATGGTATCAGGCAGGATACATTAAAAAGGATATAGCAACAAGCAAGGATGAAGGCTGGGCTGATATGAAAGCAGGAAAAGCAAGCGGAATGCTTTCTACAGTTAATGTATATGGTGAATATACAGATTCCATTTCTCATGGAGTGCAGGTAGTTGAGCAGGCAATTTCTCCAGCTTATCTTACTACTACAAGCATCAGCGGACATATGTGGTCTATTGCACGTAATTCTGAAAAACCAGAGAAGGCTATGCAGCTTTTGGATTTATTATATACAAATGCAGAGCTTAACAACCTTCTTATTTACGGAATTGAAGGAAAGCACTATGTTAAAACTTCAGAAGCTAACGTTATAGATTATCCACAAGGGGTTACTGCTACGACAGTCGGTTACAGCGGTTTAAACTGGCAGTTCCAAAATATGTCTATTGCTTATATTCAAAAGGGAACACCTGCAGATTACTGGACTAAGGTTAAAGAGGCAAATGCTAAAATGATAAAATCACCAGCTCTTGGTTTTGCTTTTGATCCTGCTCCTGTTAAGACAGAAGTTGCAGCGGTTACAAATGTAATAAACCAGTATAAAGTTCCGCTAGAATCTGGTACTGTTGATCCAGAAAAGGTATTACCAGAGTTTATTTCAAAGCTTAAAGCTGCAGGTATGGATAAAATCATAGCTGAAAAGCAAAAACAGCTTGATACTTGGGCACAAGCTAACAAAAAATAAATTACAGAAATTTTAGACTCAATCGGCTATGCTGGTTGAGTCATTTACTATGTGATTTAAACAAGTCGGAAAATCATCATTAGCATGTCGTAAACTGGGCAGAGGATAAAGTTAAAATTAACTATACTAAAAATATAGTGAGAAAGATAAAAATAAATCTGTATAGGAGGAGAAACATGTTACAAACAGCAGCTAAAACGAAAGTAAAAAAAGATACTAAATTAAGAAGCATTAAACGTTATATTCCCCTTTTTATAATGATGATTCCAGGACTTATATATTTAATTATTAATAATTATCTGCCTATGTTTGGATTGATTATTGCCTTTAAAAATATCGATTACAGCAAGGGGATTTTAGGAAGTGAATGGGCTGGGCTTAAAAACTTCGAGTATCTGTTTAAAAGTACAGATGCATGGATAATTACAAGAAACACAGTGCTTTATAATGCAGCATTTATAATTATTGGTACTATATCAGCAATTATGGTAGCTATAATATTAAATGAAATTAAAAGCAAGTTTCTATCTAGACTTTATCAGACAGTAATTTTACTGCCGTTTTTGATGTCTATGGTTATAGTAAGCTATCTGGTTTATGCAGCTTTAAGTACAGATACAGGATTTATTAATAAAACAATACTGCCTATGCTTAAAATAGAGCCTATATCCTGGTATAGTGAAGCAAAATACTGGCCTGTAATTTTAACAGTTGTTCATTTATGGAAAAATATCGGGTTTTCTTGCATTATATATCTGGCTTCTATTGTTGGTATAGATGGTGAGTATTATGAGGCGGCAACTCTTGATGGTGCTACTAAATGGCAGCAGATAATTCATATAACTATACCGCTTATTAAGCCGGTAATAATAATGACTGTTATACTCGCAATCGGAAGAATTTTCAACTCAGACTTTGGTCTATTTTATCAGGTTCCTATGGACTCAGGAGCTATATATGAAACAACAAACACAATAGATACTTATGTATATAGAGGGCTTTTAAAGATGGGTGATGTTGGTATGTCCTCTGCAGCAAACCTGTATCAGTCTGTAGTAGGATTTATACTTGTTATTCTATCTAACGCTGTAATAAGAAAAGTCAGCAGAGAAGACGCAATGTTCTAGGAGGAAGGATAGTTATGGTAATTACTAAGGAAACAAAAAGGGCTCAGGTTATATTAAATATTATTATGATTTTTATAGGCTTAGCTGCAGTTATTCCATTTATACTGCTTATCGTATCATCCTTTACAGATGATATTACCATATTACAAAATGGTTATTCCTTTTTTCCGAAAAAAACAAGCCTTAAGGCTTATAAGTATCTGATAGATAATTCTTCAATGATTACTCATGCTTATGGAATAACGATATTAGTAACATTTGTTGGTACTGTTTTTAGTTTAATTATAACTTCACTTCTGGCATATCCGATATCACGTAAGGATTTGCCATATAGAAAGTTCTTTACTGTTATTGTTGTAATAACTCTTTTATTTAACGGAGGATTAGTTCCTACTTATTTAATTTACACTGAAATCTTTCATATTAAAAACACCATTTGGGCATTACTGGTACCTAGTCTTTTAATGAACGGTTTCAATATTATGCTGGTAAGAACTTATTATATTACAAGCATTCCTGATGCACTTATTGAATCAGCCAAAATTGATGGTGCAGGAGAATTTACAATTTTTTATAAAATAGTTCTTCCGCTTTCATTACCAATACTTGCAACAATAGGGTTAATGACAGGGATTATGTATTGGAATGACTGGAACAACGGATTAATTTATATTAATAAGGACAGCTTATTCAGCATACAGCTTTTATTAAATCGTATGATTGGAGATATTCAATATTTAGCAACAAATGCAAACAAGCTTGGCGGTGTAGTTGATACATCAAATCTTCCTACAGAAACAATAAGAATGGCTATAGCTGTTATCGGTATACTTCCAATACTTGCTGCATATCCTTTTTTCCAGAAATATTTTGTAAAAGGAATTACACTTGGGGCAGTTAAAGGTTAATAAGGATTATTTTAAAAACATTAAATGGGGCAGGCAGTAATGTCTGTCCTATTGCTGAATAGGAGTGAAAACATGAGTTTAATAAACAAAGAAAAGCAAACGTTTAGTAATCCAATTCTCCCTGGTTTTTATCCAGATCCTTCAATATGCAGAGTTAACGAGGACTACTATATGGTTACCTCATCTTTTGCATATTTTCCAGGAGTGCCTATATTTCACAGTAAAGATCTTGTAAACTGGGAGCAGATAGGTCATGTTCTAGACAGACAATCTCAATTGGATTTAGATGGTGCAGGCATATCAGGTGGAATATTTGCACCAACTATTCGCTATTACAAAAGAACATTTTATCTAATTACTACAAATATAACAAATGGTGGAAACTTTATAGTAACATCTGAAAATCCGGCAGGTCCATGGTCAGAGCCATACTGGCTTAAGAATGCTCCAGGAATTGATCCATCACTATTCTTTGACGAAGATGGCAGAGTTTACTATACAGGAACAAGACCAGCTGAAGATGCAAAGTATTTTGGTGATCATGAAATATGGTGTCAGGAATTAGACTTAAAAACAATGACTTTGATTGGAGAAAGACATGGTCTTTGGAGAGGTGCACTTAAAAATGCACATTGCCCAGAAGGCCCTCACTTGTATAAAATTAATGGTTATTATTATCTGTTGATTGCAGAAGGAGGTACAGAACACTACCATGCTGTAACTATTGCAAGAAGTAAGAATGTTTTCGGGCCTTATGAAGGTAATCCAGGAAATCCTATTCTAACTCACAGGCATCTTGGCAAAAAACATCCAATTTCAAATCCAGGACATGGGGATTTGGTAGAAACCCAAAATGGAGAGTGGTGGATGGTAGCTCTTGCTTCTCGCCCATATGGAGGATACTTTAAAAACCTTGGAAGAGAAACTTTTTTAATACCAGTAGAGTGGGAAGATGGATGGCCAATAGTAAGTCCTGGGACTGGAAAAGTTGAGAGCAGTTATAAAGTTCCTGATTTACCGGTTTTTTCAGTAAAGAAAGCTGAAATACGTGATGATTTTGATAAAGAAATTTTAAGTTATATATGGAATGGAATTCGTACACCAAGGGAAGAATTCTACAGCCTTACAGAAAGACCTGGTTTTTTAAGATTAAAGTTAAGGCCTCAAACTTTAGTTGATACGCTTAAGATGCCATCTTTTGACTTTCAATATGTAGAAAAAGAAAATTTTATCATAGACTGTCCTAGCTTTATCGGGAGGCGTCAGCAGCACATGAATTTTATAGCTTGTGTTAAGATGGAATTTAATCCACAGAAAGATTATGAGACTGCAGGACTTGTTTTAATTCAGAATAATAACTTTCAGTATAGATTTGAATATTCCATTGTAGATGGTCAGAAAGTTATAAGATTAATAAAGTGTATTTCAAAAACTGATATTAACTTTGCGTTAAAAACCTTTAATTCAGAAAATATTGAAAGGAAGCTTGCTCAAGCAGCTTTTGATTCTGAAGTAATATACTTAAAGGTAAGCGCAGATGGACAGGATTACAATTTCTACTATGGGGATTCATTAGAAAATATGAAACTTCTTATAGGCAATGTGGATGGAAGAATATTAAGTCCAGATATGGCTGGAGGTTTTGTAGGAACATATATCGGCATGTTTGCCAGCAGCAATGGAAAGTTTAGCAGTAATTATGCTGATTTTGATTGGTTTGAATATAAAGGAGGAATAGTAAAATGAAAAGATTTCCAGAAAATTTTTTATGGGGAACTGCAACGTCAGCTCATCAGGTAGAGGGTAATAATATAAATTCAGATGTATGGGCGGAGGAATATTCAGATGGGTCGCCTTATGCAGACAAATCAGGAGATGCAGTTGATCATTACAGACTCTACCGTGAAGATATTAAGCTTATGGCTGAACTTGGTTTAAAGGTATACAGGTTTTCAATAGAGTGGGCAAGAATAGAGCCAGAAGCAGGTTATTATTCAAAGTCAGAAATAGAGCATTATAAAGATGTTTTGAAGGTTTGTTATGACAACGGAATAATTCCAATGGTAACAATGCATCACTTTACATCACCACGATGGCTTATGAGATTTGGAGGCTGGTCAAATCCACAAACAGCTGACAGGTTTGCAAAATATTGTGAAGTTGTTTTTAAGGAACTTGGAAGTCTCATTCCTTATGCTTTGACTATGAATGAAGTAAATCTTCCTGTTATGCTTCATGAGCTATTTGTTAATTTTAATTTTAAACCTCCTGTAGGTATAGAAGCAAAGACTTGGACTGCTCCAGAATGGAGACAGTCTGCTGCCAGAAGCTGCGGTGCTGCTATAGATAAGTATTTTACTTTCCACATGGCATCAGATGAAGCAGCAATAAATATTATAAAAGATGCACATCGTAAGGCAAAAGAAGTAATTAAAAGAATCAGTCCTGATACAAAGGTTGGATTAACTTTGGCACTTCCAGATGTACAGTCTATTGAAGGCGGAGAAGCGCTGGCTGATAAAGTATGGCTAAAATATTTCAGGCAATATTTAGATGCAATTAAAGAAGATGATTTTATTGGTATACAGAATTATACAAGAGAAGTATATGGACCAAATGGACAGGTTCCCCTTGCTGAAGAAACAGAAGTAACAGAATGCGGTTATGAATATTATCCAGAAGGACTTGCTGGTGTAATAAGGAAGGTAGCAGGAGAACTAAATATACCAATAATAGTAACTGAAAACGGAATTGCAACACAAAATGATGAAAGACGAGTTGAGTTTATTAAAAGGGCTGTGGAAGGAGTTTATTTCTGTATTGCTGATGGAATTGATGTTCAAGGTTATCTGTACTGGAGTACATTTGATAATTTTGAGTGGACTTTTGGATATAATATGCACTTTGGAGTTATAGGAGTAGACCGTTTAACTCAAAAAAGAATTGTAAAGGATAGTGCACGGTTTCTCGGAAACCTTGCGCAAAATAATGGACTACAAGATTATAATTAAAAAAGCAGTAAATTTTAAAATAGTTAGGAGAATAACTTGAAAATGAAAACCATAAATGAAGGCACACAAATAAGACCCATTCCTTTTGTTCGAAAAAAAGAGGATCTCTTATAGGATCTATACAAAATAGC
>NZ_JAMSKT010000049.1 GCF_023806125.1 Clostridium caldaquaticum | reverse complement strand
CTTACACCTCAAGCATTCCTTTTAATTCTGATAGCCCCTTAGAAATCTCCTCCTCTAAAGCCTCTATTCTTTCTAAAATAACACTTGGTGCATCATACACTACTTCTTCATATTCTATTTCCTTATACTTATTTATAGACAAATCATAATCATTTTCAGCTATCTCTTCTTTCTCTACCCAGAACCACTTATCCTCTTTAGCAGGTTCTAATTTATTATCCTTCTTTATAGCTCTCCATTTTTCAATTATATCTGGAATATCACCGTCATTATCAAGTTTATTTCTCTTATCATCAAGAGAATAACCATCACTTTGCATATCGTAAAACCATACTTTTTTTGTTTCTCCGCCTTTAGTGAATATAAGGATAGCCGTAGATACTCCCGCATATGGTTTGAATACCCCTGATGGCATGGATATCACACCTTCTAGTGCATTTTCTTCAACTAAAGTTTTTCTTATATCCTTATGTGCTTTAGTTGAGCCAAATAAAACTCCATCTGGTACTATAACAGCACAT
>NZ_JAMSKT010000048.1 GCF_023806125.1 Clostridium caldaquaticum | reverse complement strand
GGTAGCCGTAGGAGAACCTGCGGCTGGATCACCTCCTTTCTAGGGAATTGAAAGCTGGAAACTTGATTCTCTGTTTAATTTTGAGAGACTAAAAGTTTCTCACAAATGTGGGGGTATAGCTCAGTTGGGAGAGCACCTGCCTTGCACGCAGGGGGTCTAGGGTTCGAATCCCTATATCTCCACCATAAGGGCTTATAGCTCAGCTGGTTAGAGCGCACGCCTGATAAGCGTGAGGTCGATGGTTCGAGTCCATTTAAGCCCACCATTTAAAATTAAGAGTTAAAAATTAAGAATGAAGAGTTGTGTAAAATTCTTAATTCTAAATTATTAATTTTTAATTTAAAATAAGTTGTTCTTTGAAAATTGCACAGATTAAAAAAGATTAAATTGTTATACTCAAACTAACTAGTAGTAAAAGGGTATATACAATTTCGCAACAAGAGTTAATTCTGAAGAATTTTTAAATCTTCATTATTAATTCTTCATTAGAAAACGCGTAGCGTTTTCATATTAGGTCAAGCTACGAAGAGCGCATGGTGAATGCCT
>NZ_JAMSKT010000047.1 GCF_023806125.1 Clostridium caldaquaticum | reverse complement strand
TAACACCAGTAGCAATGGATGAAGGATTAAGATTCGCTATAAGAGAAGGCGGAAGAACAGTTGGTTCAGGTGTTGTTACTAAAATAGTTGAGTAATTAAAAATTCAAAGTATGACAGTACTTTGGATCTGGCGCCTAATATTAAATAATATTTAATGTGCATTAAAAAGTTATATAGTTGTTTTAAAAAGGAAGGGGACGCCCTTCCTTTTTATGTGCTAAAAATATTGCATATTTCATAAATTTTAAGTTTATTAAGAGATGATGATTTAAAAATACTTTACCTGGTGTATCACTATATGAATAATAAAGAAATAATGAGATTAATAAAGAATTATAAAAATAAACGTAAATTTTTCATATTATATATTTAAATATTATGATATAATGTGTTATTATAGAACACGTCGCTGAAATAAGTGATAAATTAATCAGATTTTTTAAAACCAACTTTAAAATGATTTGAAAATTTTTAAAAAAGTTGTTGACAAATAAAATCTGAAATGATAAGATATAAAAGCTGTCAGATGACAGCAAAAATTAATTGGTCTTTGAAAATTAAACAGAGAATAATTAAGATAAACCAGCAATTCTTTTAAATTTAAAATGAGCATTAAGATTCAAACTTTTAAATTGAGAGTTTGATCCTGGCTCAGGACGAACGCTGGCGGCGTGCCTAACACATGCAAGTCGAGCGGGGGACTTTTAGTCCCT
>NZ_JAMSKT010000046.1 GCF_023806125.1 Clostridium caldaquaticum | reverse complement strand
TCATATCAGCGATAGCAAAATAGTTTACCCATCCTACTATTGCCTGTTTTAGTTTTAGAAACCTGTATTCCATTTTCATTGCGTTACTTCTTGAAGTTAGTTCTTTAAGTTTTGCTTTGAATTTCTTTAAAGGTTTCTCATGAACTCTTATTCTATATTCACCTTTACCTCTATAGAAAGAAAACCCTAAAAATTTAAGTTTCCAAGGTCTATCTACTGCGCTTTTATCCTTATTCACTTTAAGTTTTAACTTTTCCTCGATAAACTGCGTAATACTCTCCATTACTCTATTTGCTGCTTTCTTGCTTTTGACGTATATATTACAGTCATCAGCATATCTGCAAAAGCAAAGCTTACGCTTTGTTAGTTCTACATCAAGTTCATGTAACATTATATTACTTAATAATGGTGATAGCGGTCCACCCTGTGGTGCGCCTTCTTCTGTTTCCATAACCACACCATTTATCATTACACCACTTTGTAAATACTTTCGTATTAGAGAGATTACTCTTCCATCTTTTATATCGTTAGATAGAAGTCTTATTAATTTATCATGATTTATTGTGTCAAAGTATTTTGCAAGGTCTATATCTACAGCCCAGGTATAGCCTGCATTAATGTATTCTCTGCACTTTTCAACTGCTTGCTTTGCACTTCTTAATGGTCTAAATCCATAACTATTATCGGAAAACTTCTTTTCATATATAGGTGTTAAAACTTGAGCGATAGCTTGTTGGATAACTCTGTCTACTACA
>NZ_JAMSKT010000045.1 GCF_023806125.1 Clostridium caldaquaticum | reverse complement strand
TTTTTAAGCTGCTTGTCCACTTTTAGTATATTAAAAACAAATTTTTCTTTTACACTTTTTTTAAAATTTAATTATCTTTGCTTCTACTATAACTATACAGCTTTATACTTCAAAAAATCTTCCATTATATTTTTATACCGCTCATCTTTTTCAATAAGTTCAACGCCTATATCTTCAAGTTCAGATATCCTTGATAATGTAACCCTTCCTACTATTCTGCATATATCTTTGTATGTTAAGTCACAGTAGTACCTTATTAAAAATATGAATAATGCCCTGCTCTCTTTTGCTTCCCTCTTGTACTTCCAATGCAGCATCTTTTTATTTGTTTTTGTGTACTCGGCTATAAAATCCATTATATCCTCTGGCTTATAGCCTCTTATAAGTACTGTTCTCTCGCTTCTGTATTCGCTCTTTTCATCTTTAAATTCAAAATGTGCCTTCTTATTTTCATTATTGCATATCAAAACAAACTTGTAATAGTTCTCTCTTGCTTTCTTAACTTTCTTTGAGAAAAATCCCATTATGAACTCTTCATCTACTATTCCAATTGTGTCCTTATTCTTTCCAAGATATATGCCTAATGTTGAATATTTGAAATTTTCCGGGCATGTTTTGTATTCTTCAATATCAACTGGATTATTGTGTATGTATGCAGAAAGGGTAAAAAGATACCTCTCATTATTGACAATTTTGCTTTTGAATCTGTCTTGAAACACATGTCCGCAGCGTTTATGCCTTGTATTGAAATATTGTGCATAGCACTGGTTTATTCCATGCATGAATTTTGAAATATCAGAGCCGTTTGCA
>NZ_JAMSKT010000044.1 GCF_023806125.1 Clostridium caldaquaticum | reverse complement strand
TGGTGTTAGTATATTAGTGTAGACACAAAAAGTAGAACGTCTTAAAATATAAAAAGGGAAGGAAGTGTCTACAATGGCAAAAGGGCAAAAGTATTATACAGAAGAATTTAGAAAGACAATTGTAGAGCTCTATAATTCTGGTAAGAGTTTGGCAGAGCTTAGTAGCGAATATGGCATATCAAAGTCAACAATTAATGGATGGCTTAAGAAAGCTAAACTAATAACTGTGGATAAAGATACAACTATAACATCAGCAGAGTATCAGGCAATGTTAAAGAAGATGGCAAGGCTTGAGGAGGAAAATGAAATATTAAAAAAAGCCATGGCCATATTCGCAAAGAAGTAACCTCTATTTTTAAGTTTATCAATGATCATAAAAAAGAGCATGATATCAAGCTAATGTGTGAAGTTTTAAAAGTTTCAAGAAGCTCTTTCTATAAGTACCTACACAAAACCGAAAGCAAAAGAAGCATAGAAAACAAGATGTATGAGGAAGAAATACTGAAGATCTATAAAGAAAGTAAAGGTCGTTATGGTGCTCCTAAAATACATAAAGTACTTCGTGAAGAAAGAGGATACGCTATAAGTCTTAAGAGAGTCCAAAGGATTATGAAAAAACTAAATATAAAGTCTATAATTATCAAAAAATTCAGACCGCACTCTTCAAAAAGTAGAATAGAGGAAAGAGAAAACGTTTTGAAAAGAGATTTTTCAACAACTACAATAAATGAAAAATGGGTTACTGACATAACTTATATCCACACAATTAAAGATGGTTGGTGCTATCTTGCTTCAGTTTTGGATCTTCATACAAAGAAGATTATTGGCTATGCTTTTTCAAAGACTATGGATACAGAACTAGCTATAAAGGCTGTAGAAAATGCCTACATAACTCAAAAACCAAAGAATACTGTTATACTCCA
>NZ_JAMSKT010000043.1 GCF_023806125.1 Clostridium caldaquaticum | reverse complement strand
CAGATATCATATCTATTATTTATAAAAAGATTAGATGACGTGGATAATGCTAATGAAAAGAAAGCTAATAGAATAGGCAGACCCTTTAAATCAGTATTTATGGATTTAGCTGAAAAGTTAAAAGAAGAAGGGAAAATTGAAGAAGGCTTTAGCTTCGAACTTTTAAAGTGGAGTCAGTTTAAACATTTAGAAGCAGAGAAACTGTTTGATGTAGTATCACAAAAGGTATTTCCTGCTATAAAATTATTGGGCGGGGAAGAGTCAAGCTTTACAGCAGAAATGAAAGATGCTGTATTTATGATACCAAAGCCTTCCTTACTTCAGGAGTCAGTTAGACTTATAGATGGTATAAACATGGATGATGCAGATACAAAAGGTGACTTATATGAGTATCTTTTATCAAAGCTTGCAACTTCAGGAGTAAACGGACAGTTTAGAACACCAAGACACATAATAAGAATGATGGTTGAGCTTATGGACCCATCAGCTGAAGATAAAATATGCGACCCAGCCTGTGGTACGGCTGGCTTTTTAATTAATTCCTTAGAATATATACTTGAGAAATATACAAGACCAGAAAGTGTATTTACCGATGAAAAAGGAAATCTTCACAATAGAATTGGAGACATGATGAGTAGTAATGAATGGGAGCATTTTAGAACAGAAATGTTCTATGGCTTTGATTTTGACCCGTCAATGGTTAGAATAGCTTCAATGAACCTTATGCTGCATAGTATAGATAATCCTAATATAAGGCAAATGGATTCATTATCAAAAAGCTATGAAGAAGAAAATAAATATACTCTAGTGCTTGCTAATCCTCCTTTTAAGGGAAGTATAGATGAGGGCGACATAAATGCAACTCTTGCAAAAGGAGCTAAAACAACTAAGACAGAGCTTTTATTTATGAAACTTATAAATAGAATATTAGACTTAGGTGGAAGATGTGCTGTTATAGTACCAGATGGAGTTTTATTTGGCTCAACTAAAGCACATAAGGATATAAGAAAAACTTTAGTTGAAGAAAATGCACTAGAAGGTGT
>NZ_JAMSKT010000042.1 GCF_023806125.1 Clostridium caldaquaticum | reverse complement strand
CGGAGAAACTAAGTTTGCCTGTGTAGACGGACCTGAGTTTAACGGACATTTAGTAGATTTTGATGAGGCTATGAGAAGACAGACAATGTATAAGAGTGAAGAAGCTCAGGCAGAGTTTAGAAAAGAACACAAACATGAGGGCGGCTGCGGCTGCTGTGAAGAATAGTAAGCCAAAGGGGGATTACAGATGGATAGAATGAAGAGAACACCAATAGCAGAACAGGATCCAAAGGTAAGAAATACAAACTTTGATGAGGTTTGTTTAGGATATACTGCAGAAGAGGCAATGCAGGAAGCGTCAAGATGCTTAAACTGCAAAAAGCCTTTATGCGTTACAGAGTGTCCTGTTACAATAGCAATACCTGAATTTATACAGCATGTTAAAAACGGAGAGTTTGCAGAAGCTGCAAAGGTAATAGCAAGGCAAAGCTCACTTCCGGCAGTTTGCGGAAGAGTATGTCCACAGGAAACTCAATGCGAAGGAAAGTGTGTGCTTGGAATTAAAGGAGAGCCTGTTGCTATAGGAAAGCTAGAGAGATTTGTGGCAGACTGGTCAAGAGAAAACAATATAGACTTAACTGAAACACAGCCAAAGAAGGACAAAAAGGTTGCTGTTATAGGAAGCGGTCCTGCAGGGCTTACCTGTGCAGGAGACTTAGCTAAAATGGGCTACGATGTAACCATATTTGAAGCTCTTCATGAGCCAGGAGGAGTTTTAGTATATGGAATACCTGAATTCAGACTTCCTAAGGAAACAGTTGTAAAGCATGAAGTTGAGAATGTTAAAAAGCTTGGTGTTAAGATTGAAACAAACGTTATTATAGGCAGAACTGTAACTATAGATGAGCTTCTAAACGAAGAAGGTTTTGATGCAGTATTTATAGGTTCTGGAGCAGGACTTCCAAAGTTTATGGGAATACCAGGAGAAAACTCTAACGGAGTATTTTCTGCCAATGAGTTTTTAACAAGAACTAATCTTATGAAAGCCTTTAAAGATGACTACGACACACCAATTAAGGTAGGGAAGAAGGTTGCGGTAGTTGGCGGAGGTAACGTAGCAATGGATGCTGCAAGAACTGC
>NZ_JAMSKT010000040.1 GCF_023806125.1 Clostridium caldaquaticum | reverse complement strand
TAACTTGAAAATGAAAACCATAAATGAAGGCACACAAATAAGACCCATTCCTTTTGTTCGAAAAAAAGAGGATCTCTTATAGGATCTATACAAAATAGCGATATTAAATTAAGGTGATGATGTATCAGGTACAGCTTGTGAAACAACAAATCCTTGAGATTGGAGAAAAATAATCATCTTGCTGATATTAGTTTGAGGTTTTGTATCTCTGGCGAGATATTCTTCATAAATGGAATTGTTGAAACACTCATTTTTTACGAGCATGTTATAGACACATACCAGAAGCATTCTTGCAATTGCAATGATAGCTCTTTTATGCCCACGTCTTTTCTTGATACTTTCATAACGGTGTTTAAAGTAAGGGCAAGATTTATCTTTTATTGCAGCATTTGCAACTTGAATAAGAAGAGGTTTTAGATAAGCTCCAGCACGGCTTATACGTACGCTTTTCTTTTTACCTGCACTTTCATTATTCTGTGGCGTAAGTCCAGCCCAGGAGCTTAGGTGCTTAGCATCCTGAAATACTGACATATCTACACCTATTTCAGAAATTATATTAGTTGCGGATTGTAGGGTTATACCAGGTATAGTAGCTAAAAGTTCAAGTTGTGGTTTAAACTCGCTAGAGATTAAAGAAATAGCAGTATCTAGTTGAGAAATACAGGCATTAACGTAGTCATAGTGATTTAAGCATACAGACATTTTGGCAGATTGCTCTTTGGAAATAGAGCCTTGCATAGAAATATTAATTTCATCAGCTTTAGGAAGCATACTTCTGTGTAGAAACTGAGTAAAGTCTATATTAGTTTCATTAGGGTTTTGCATAGCATACTTAATTATAGCAGAAGCTGATTTGCCGAAGGTATCTGATACTACGTTAGATATCATAATATTTGACACTGTTAATGAATTTTGAAACCTGTTTTTCTCACTTGAGCGAAAATTAGTAAGTTTGAAGCGGTAGCGCATTAGGTCTCTAAGCTCACGTATCTTCTTAGGTGGGATAAAACTTCCTCTAACGAGGCCATGCTTGTGTAAATCTGCAATCCAGATAGAATCACGTTTGTCTGTTTTTTTACCAGGGATACCCTTAATATACTTGGGATTTGCGAGAGTTATTTTGCAACACTCTTCAAGTATATTGTAGATAGGAATCCAATACTTACCTGTGCTTTCCATGCAAACCTCATTACAATCATGGGAAGATAACCATTCTTTAAGTTTTTGAAGATCTCTAGAGTAAGTATTGAATTGCTTGGTTGAATATGTTGTGACATTGTTTTTATCGGTAGCTGCTATAGTTGCTACAACAAACTTCTTATGAACATCGATGCCACAACAAATTGGATAGATAATCTTTAACATATACATCACCTTTTAGATAAAAAAATAGAGTATGCAGACATTGACTGGATACCCATGCTATAAACGGTCTTTGTTTAAACAAAGATTAACTTACGTGCTCGATGGCACACTTATTTGTACTTAAAAGGGCATTCGGCACATGTTAATATGCGGATTACAGTAAAGTGTAATCACACTCACCCCGCCGTGCTCTGTAGTATATCTGCATACTTGCCTATATTATTGACAGAGTTTGTACAGAATATACATTTTCATAAATTTTTGTGCCTTGAGCACAGCGAAAGGAATGATAGTTAA
>NZ_JAMSKT010000003.1 GCF_023806125.1 Clostridium caldaquaticum | reverse complement strand
CTATATTATTGACAGAGTTTGTACAGAATATACATTTTCATAAATTTTTGTGCCTTGAGCACAGCGAAAGGAATGATAGTTAATATGAAAACAATATCAAAGATAATGAGTCTGTGTCTTGCAGCAACACTTGCTTCATCAGTTTTATCTGGTTGTTCAAGCTCAAAGACTACGGGCTCTGATTCAAAGGGGACTGTAGATACTTCCAAGCCGGTTGAATTGTCAATGTATCTTATTGGCAGCCCAGCGAGGGATTACGACCAGGTACTTGCTGAATTAAATAAGAAAGCAAAGGCTGATCTTAATGCAACTGTTAAGGTAAGTTGGATTGGATGGGGAGACTTCAGCACAAAATATCCTCTGGTTCTGGCATCAGGAGAACCAATAGACCTTATTTATACTGCAACCTGGCTGAATTTCTATCAGCAGGCACAAAAGGGAGCTTTTAAAGCTTTAGAGGAAATAGGACCTAAGTATGCTCCAAAAAGCTTTGCTGCAGAACCTAAAGAAGCGTTAAAGCAGGCTACAATTGATGGACATATATATGCACTTCCGGCAAATTTTAACAATTACAATACTTATGGAGTTATGGTCAGGGGAGACCTGATGAAAAAATACGGTATAACAGATATTAAGACTATTGATGATTATGGTAAATATCTTGATGCTGTAACTAAGAATGATAAAAATCTTGACCCGGCAGGAATGTATAATACTCAGACTCCAATCGACGGATTATATTTCTTCTCACAGAACCTTTATCCGCTTACTGGGGATGTTGCTACAAATAGTCCATTCTGGATAGATGTAAATGATCCAAGCGGAAAAATAGTAAATATTGTGGACAGACCAGATATGCCTGATTTTCTTAAAAAGATGAAAGAGTGGTCTGATAAAGGCTATTGGCCAAAATCTGTTTTGTCAAACAAGGACAACGAAATGCTGAACACAGGTAAAGCAGCTTCTCTTATGCACAATATGGATACATGGGTTGGAAATTATATAAGAAATCCTCAATATGACCTGAAGTATTATAACTTTGTGAGTCCTTCTTATCCACTGTCTTACATTCAGGATGCTATGGCTATACCAGCTTCATCACAAAATCCTGAAAGAGCACTAATGCTACTTGAAAAATTGAGAACTGATCAAAGTTATTACAATCTTTTGACTTATGGAATAGAAGGTAAGCATTATGAAATCACTGCAGATAAGAAAATAAAGGCTTTAGATTCAGAAGGTTTCCAGGCAGAAGGGTATTGCTCATGGGGCTTTAGAGACAGCAACTTCAGATATGAGCAAGTTGGTTCACCTTCAAATCTTTCAGAGTTTAAAGCTCAGCTTAAGAGCAGCGGAAAAACAAATATTTACACAAGCTTTAATATGAATCTTGATCCAGTAAAGAATGAATATGCAGCAGTATTAAATGTAATGCAGCAGTATTACCTTCCATTAAAGCTTGGATATGTTGATCCAGTTTCAGGTCTTGCTACGCTTAAGGAAAAGCTAAAGGCTGCAGGAGTAGAAAAAGTACAGGCTGAGTTACAGAAACAGTTAGATGAATTTATAAAAAATAATAAGTAATCAATCCTTTACTCTTGAAAAGAGTAAGCAGGGTCGTACTATTAAAAAGTGTACGACCCTTAGTTATATATTATTAGGATTTAATCGTATTGTAAAATTCAAAATTTGAAGGAGTGATTTAAAGTGAAATTAAAATGGATATCAACTAAAGAGCAGGAAGTATGGAAGGACAATAAAATTGAATCTGTTAAGGCATGGAAGGATACATTGGAGCTTACAGGTGAAAAGCAGCAGAGGATAGACGGCTTTGGAGGATGTTTTAATGAACTAGGCTGGATTGCACTGTCTAAAATAGACAAAAAGGAAAAAGAAAAAGTTATTTCAGAACTTTTTAATACTGAAACAGGCTGCAAGTTCAATTTTTGCAGAACTCCTATAGGTGCAAACGATTATGCTGCAGAATGGTACAGCTATAATGAAAATGACGGGGACTACGCAATGGAGAAGTTCTCCATTGAAAGAGATCGTTCTTATCTTATTCCATACATTAAAGAAGCACAAAGATTTCAGCCGGATTTAAAATTATTTGCTTCACCATGGAGTCCTCCTACATGGATGAAGTTTCCTAAGGCATATAACAATGGAACTTTAAGAATGGAAAAAGAGATTCTAGAATCTTATGCTCTGTATTTCAAAAAATATGTAGAGGCCTATAAAGAAGAAGGAATAAACATAAATCAGGTCCATATTCAGAATGAGCCCTTTGCAGACCAGAAATTCCCATCTTGTTTATGGACTGGAGAACAATACAGAGTATTCATAAGAGATTACATCGGACCTTTATTTGAAAGAGAAGGTTTAGACACAGAAATCTGGTTTGGAACTTTAAATGGACCTATGCCTATGAGTTTTACCCTTGCTGGAATTAAGCTTCAATCCTATGCGGAATTTGTTGACAGAGTGCTTTTCGATGAAGATGCAAGAAAATATATTAAAGGTGTAGGTTATCAGTGGGCAGGACAGCACGTAATACAAAGAACCCATGAAAGCTTTCCTGAGCTTAAGCTTATGCAGACCGAAAATGAGTGTGGAGACGGTACTAATACATGGGAATATGCAAGATACATTTTCGGACTCATTAGGCACTATTTTAACAATGGAGTAAATGCTTATGTTTATTGGAACATGGTTTTAGAACCAAAGGGTACGAGCACTTGGGGATGGAACCAAAATTCACTTATAACTATTAATCCTGAAACAAAAGAAGTTATATATAATCCTGAGTTTTACGTAATGAAACATTTTTCTCATTTTGTAAAACCAGGTGCTGTAAAGCTTGGAGCAAAGGGGCATTGGACAGGTTCCTCACTTGTATTTGAAAATCCAGATGGTGAAATTGTTATTATTGTCAGCAATGATATGAATATGGAGAGAAACTTTACATTTAAAGGAAAGGATAAAGAATTTTCTATAACCTTGAAACCAAATTCCTTTAATACTATAGTTGTTGAGTAGGCTAGTGATGGAATTATCAGTTTAAATGTAATAATCATATACTTCCTTGCTTTTTCGTTTTATACATGGCATTATTGTGGTATATATCATAAGGGTAAATTGGAGGATATATATCATGAATATGGAACTAATAAGACGCTTAGAACCAATAACAGAAGAAGAAAAATTAATTCTAAGTGGTGCTAAGACAATAAATAAGGATATATATACAACTAGTAAAGAATTTACAGTTGATAGTGCTAAAATGCTGGAGAACGGGAAATTAATTGATATCCGAACCCATACAAGATTTTTACCTTTTCCGCCGCATAAGCATAACTACATAGAAATTATATATATGTGTTCCGGTCAGACAACTCATATTATCAATGGTTCAACAAAAATTGTGCTTAAGCAGGGAGATTTGTTGTTTTTTAATCAGCACTCTTATCATGAGATTGAAGCTGCAAATAAAGAAGACATAGGAATAAACTTTATCATTTTGCCTGAATTTTTTGATGAGGTTCTGCCTATGGTTAATAAGGGGAACATACTAAGTAATTTTATAGTAGATACATTACGAAAAAATAATTCACAGGCAAGTTATCTTCACTTTAAGGTGGCAGATATTCTGCCTATTCAAAATTTAGTGGAAAACTTGATATGGGCTCTTTTAAACAAGCAGTATAATGATAAACATATTAATCAGACAACTATGGGACTACTATTTATGCATCTGGTTGGCAGAACTGATCGTATTGAGCGTACAGATCCGGAACAACAGATTAATGCTGTTATAATGAAAGTTCTGCGATATATTGAAGAGAATTATAAAGAAGCCGCGCTTACAGAGTTAGCAAATGTAATGAATTTGTCTATTTCTAATTTAAGCAAGATAATTAAAAACAGTACTGGTTATACATTTAAAGAACTGCTTCAAAATAAGCGTTTTCAAAAGGCAGTGCATTTACTTTCAACTACAACACTGCCTGTTACAGATATTATTTATAGGGTAGGGTATGATAATACAAGTTATTTTCACCGAATGTTTAGAGAAAAGTATCATATGAGTCCTAAAGAATACAGGAGCAGAAATCATGCATGATTAATAGGGAGTAAGTGAGTTATTATACACATGAAACTGGAAAATGAGGACGTAAAATTTAATAAATAACGACCTTGTTTGCATGTAAACATTTGAATATAATGTTTACATGCAGGTTGTACAATTAATATAGACTTACTTACAAATTCCTATAAATGAAAGGAGAAAAAATAAATGTATGATGTTAAGAAAGGCTACGAAGTAGCAAAAGAATTTTATGCTCAATATGGTATCGATGTTGATAAAGTAATTGAAACTGTAAACTCAACTCCAATTTCAATGCACTGCTGGCAAGGGGATGACGTTGCAGGCTGTGAGCATAAAGAAGACAATTCTTTAACAGGCGGTATTCAAGCAACAGGCAACTATCCAGGAAAAGCTAGAAACGGCGAAGAATTAAGAGCTGACATAGAAAAGGCTATGCAATATATTCCAGGAGAATTAAAATTAAACTTACATGCAAACTATCAGGAAGCAGACAGTTTTGTGGATAGAAATGAAATTGAACCAAAGCACTTTGAAAAATGGGTAAATTGGGCGGTAGAAAAAGGAATTGGTTTGGATTTTAACCCTACTTATTTTTCTCATCCAAAGAGCAGCAACGGAACTTTATCAGCAGCAGATGAAGACGTTCGCAGATTCTGGATTGAACATGGTATTCGCTGCCGTAAGATTGGACAATATTTTTACGAAAAAACCGGGAAACCTTGTGTAATTAATCACTGGACTCCAGACGGAGACAAAGAAGTTCCAGTTGATACAATTGGACCAAGACTTCGTTTAAAGGACAGTTATGATAAGATTTTTGAAGCAACAAAAGACGTAAAAGGTGTTATAGATGGAATTGAATCAAAAGTATTCGGTATTGGTGCAGAAAGTTTTACAGCCGGTTCTCATGAATTTTGCATGGGTTATGTTATGAAAGCTAACAAAGACCATATTATAATGACGCTTGATACTGGTCATTATCATCCGACAGAAGTAGTTTCTGCTAAACTTGCTTCTATATTTACATTCTCAAAGAGTGTATTATTACATGTATCCCGTCCGATTCGCTGGGATTCAGACCACGTAGTAAGCTTTGATGATGAAACAAGAGCAATTATGGAAGAATTAGTTCGTTTAGATAAATTGAAAGATACCTATATAGCAACTGACTTTTTCGATGCATCCATTAACCGTATTGCAGCATGGGTAATTGGTTTAAGAAACACTAGAAAAGCAATGCTTGCAGCAGCACTGCAGCCAGTAGATAAAATGAAAGAATTGGAGGCAGCTGGAGATGTAAGTGCTAGACTTGCTTATAAAGAAGAATTTAAGGCAGCTCCATTCTCACTTGTTTGGGACTACTACTGCCATAGGGAGAATGCAGGTGTTGGACTTAGCTGGCTTGAAGAAGTAAAGGCATACGAGAAAGAAGTTATGCTAAAAAGAGTTTAATTTAAAATGTATATGAGTGGGTGAAAATTTGAATTTTCACCCACTTTTTGTGTTATTATAGCTAATGAATAAAATATAAAATTTACTTATCCTTATTTTTATAAATATAAAATTTACAAAAAATATTTATGTTGTTTTATGTTGGTTTTTATTTGTTTTTATACTATAATAGTTATATAGAGTATTATAATAGCATGAGAGGAGCGATAAAATGCTGGCTGTAGAACGTAGAAAAAAGATAATAGAGATGCTTAAGGAAAAGAAAAGTGTAATGGTTACTGAGCTTAGCAGGCTTTTTGAGGTAACGGAAGAAACTATAAGAAGAGATTTAGAAAAACTTGAAAATGAGGGACATTTAAAAAGAACTTATGGAGGGGCGGTGTTAAACGAAAGTACAAATATTGAACTTCCTTTTAATATTAGAGTTGGTAAAAATCCGGAAGGCAAAAAGGCTATAGGAATAAAAGCTGCAGAATTTATAGAAGATGGCGATAGTATAATACTGGATTCCAGTTCAACCGCACTTCAGGTAGCCAAAAACATCAAAAATAAACAAAGGATAACAGTAATTACTAATTCGGAAAAAGTAATGATTGAATTATCAAACGCCCCTGATTGCAAGGTTATATCAACAGGGGGAACACTTAAGACAAATTCTATGTCTCTTGTAGGACATTGGGCTGAGAAGGCTATACAAAATTATAATGTAGACAAAGCAATAATATCTTGTGCTGGCGCTAGTCTTACAAAGGGGTTTACGGATTCTAATGAACTTGAGGCAGAAGTTAAAAAAGCTATGCTAAAGTCTGCAGAAAAAGTTTTTCTTGTTGTTGATAACACAAAGTTTGATAAAGTTTCTTTTACTAGGATAGCTGATTTTAAAAGTATTGATTATATTTTCACTGATAAAAAGCTTTCTCAAGAGTGGGAAAAGGAATTAGAAGAAAACAAAATAAAATTAATTTATGCATAATTTATCTTTGTTTTTGTTGACTATTGTGTTATTAGTGATATAATTAAATTAGGCAATCAAAGAAAGAACAAAACAAATTAACTTTTAGGGGGAAATGGAATGTACTCAGAATTTGAAGTGAAAAAACAAATATGCGAAATAGGCAAACGTATTTACAACAATGGATTTGTTGCTGCTAACGATGGAAATATTTCTGTAAAGATAAGCGATAATGAATTTTTATGTACACCAACAGGTGTAAGCAAAGGTTTTATGACCCCGGACATGATCTGCAAAGTAAATGCTAAAGGTGAGGTTCTTGCAGCATCAGGAAAGTATAAGCCTTCTTCAGAAATTAAGATGCACTTAAGAGTGTATGCTGAAAGACCAGACGTAAAATCAGTAGTTCACGCTCATCCGCCTTATGCAACAAGCTTTGCAATAGCAGGTATTCCGCTGAATAAGCCAATAATGCCTGAAGCAGTTATTGCTCTTGGATGTGTTCCAATAGCTGAATATGGAACTCCATCTACAGAAGAAATACCAGATGCAGTAGCAAAATATCTTGATAATTACGATGCAGTACTGCTTGAAAACCATGGAGCATTATCCTGGGGTGGTGATTTAATAAGTGCATATTATAAAATGGAATCTTTAGAGTTTTATGCTAAGCTTACATTTATATCAACATTACTTGGAGGACCAAAGGAACTTAGTGAAGATCAGGTACAGACTTTATATGGAATAAGAAAGAAACTTGGAGTTGCAGGAAGACATCCAGCTGACCTTTGCAAAACAGTAGGTTGTTCAGTTCCATGCAGTAATGCGGAAGAAAAGAGCTGCGGATGTGACAGCAAAAAAGAAGAACCAGCTAAAGATACTGCTAAATTAGTTGAAGAGATTACAAAGAAAGTATTAAGTCAGTTAAACTTATAAAACAGCCTCGGAAGAGAGGTAAGGATATGAAAAGATCAAAAAGATTTGAAGTTTTAGATAAAAGGCCTGTAAATCAGGATGGGTTTATGAATGAATGGCCTGAAAAAGGATTTATAGCTATGTCAGGCCCTTATGACCCTAAGCCATCTATTAAGGTTGAAAATGGAATAATAGTAGAAATGGATGGCAGGATGAGAGAAGAGTTTGATTTTATAGATGAATTTATAGCAGATTATACTATAAACATAAATCAGGCAGAGAAGTCAATGGCCTTAAATTCTCTTGAAGTAGCCCGTATGCTTGTGGATATAAACGTTCCAAGAGAAACTATTGTAAAGATAGTATCAGGCTTTACTCCTGCAAAAATTGTGGAAGTATGCAATCATCTTAATGTTGTTGAAATGATGATGGGTATGCAGAAAATGAGAGCAAGAAAAACACCTGCAAATCAGGCTCACATTACAAATTTAAAGGACAATCCTGTGCAGATAGCTGCTGATGCTGCAGAAGGAGCACTAAGAGGTTTTAGAGAAGAGGAAACTACGGTAGCAGTTGCAAGATATGCACCTTTTAATGCAGTTGCACTTTTAATTGGTTCACAGGTTGGAAGAAAAGGTGTGCTTACACAATGTGCAGTTGAAGAAGCCACAGAGCTGGAATTAGGTATGAGAGGTTTTACAACATATGCAGAAACTATATCTGTATATGGAACTGAAAATGTATTTGTAGACGGCGATGATACACCATACTCAAAGGCTTTTCTTGCATCAGCATATGCGTCAAGAGGACTTAAAACAAGATTTACTTCTGGGACAGGCTCTGAGGTTCTTATGGGAAGTGCCGAAGGGAAATCTATGCTTTATCTTGAAACACGCTGCATAATGGTAACAAAAGGTGCAGGTGCTCAAGGACTTCAAAATGGAGCTATAAGCTGTATAGGAATTACAACTTCAGTTCCTTCTGGTACAAGAGCAATACTTGCTGAAAACTTAATTGCAGCAATGCTTGATTTAGAAACCTGTACAGGTAACGACCAATCCTTCAGTCATTCAGATATAAGAAGGACAGCAAGAACATTAATGCAGTTTCTTCCAGGAACAGATTTTATCTTCTCTGGTTATTCAGGTACGCCAAATTATGACAATATGTTTGCTGGTGCAAACTTTGATGCAGAAGATTTTGATGATTATAACGTGCTTCAGAGAGATTTAATGATTGACGGCGGATTAAGACCGGTTAAAGAGGAAGATGTTATAAGAGTAAGGTATGAAGCTGCAAAAACTCTTCAGGATTTATTCAGAGAATTACAGCTTTCTAAAATAACTGATGAAGAAGTAGAAGCCGTAGCTTATGCTCATGGAAGTAAGGACATGCCTGAAAGAGATATGATAAAAGATTTTGAAGCAATTGACGAAATGATGAAACGCAATATTACGGGCATAGACATAATAAAGGCATTAGTTAACACTGGGCATAAAGAAACTGCAAACAGTATTTTAAATATGATGAAGCAGAGAGTTTCAGGAGATTATCTTCAAACCTCCTCTATATTAGATGAAAACTTCAATGTATTGAATGCAGTAAATCTTCCTAATGATTACAGCGGTCCAGGGACAGGTTATAGAGTGTCCGGAGAAAGATGGGAAGAAATAAAGAAAATACCGCATATCATTGACTACAATGATATTTAAGGACGGTGAAATTCTTGGAGATAAATGAAAAGCTGATTGAACAGATAACAAAACTTGTAATAGAAGAAGTAAAAAAGGTTAAGGGAATGCCTTCTGCTTATAAAAGCAATAATGTCAAGGAAGTAGTTATAGGAGTTGGACCTTCCTTTATGAAGGATATAACTAAAACTATTAATGGAATTCCTCATGAATTAGTTCTCAAAGAAATGAAGGCAGGTATTGAGGAAGAAGGAATGATTCCAAGAGTAGTAAGGGTTCTCAAAACCTCTGATGTTGCTTTTATAGGTAAGGAAGCAGCTTTACTTAGTGGTTCAGGTGTAGGAGTAGGACTGCAGTCAAAAGGTACTGCTGTAATACATCAAAAAGATCTTTATCCTTTAAGTAATTTAGAACTTTTTCCTCAAGCTCCTTTAATTACGCTAAAGACATATAGAGCAATAGGTAAAAATGCAGCTATGTATGCTAAGGGGCTTATGGTAAAGCCTATTGAGGCAGTAAATGATTATACAGTAAGAGCTAAATACCAGGTTAAAGCAGCATTAATGCATATAAAGGAAACAGAAGCAGTAGTTAAAAACAGTCCTTCAGTAGAAATATAAAACACTTTATAAGAGTGGTGATGTTATGAATGAGACAATAAAGTCTAAAACAGGAAAAACCTTAGATGAAATTACATTAGAGAATGTTATAAATGGCAGCTTGACATTAGAGGATGTTACTATTTCCGCTGAAACCCTTTTAAGACAGGGAGAAATCGCAGAAAAGCATGGCCGACCGCAGATAAAGAAAAATTTTCAAAGGGCTGCTGAGCTTATAAACGTACCTGATGAATTTATACTAAAGGTTTATGAAATGCTAAGGCCTAACAGAGCAACAAAAAAAGAACTATTAGATACAGCACTGATATTGAAAAATAAGTACGGAGCAGAAGAATGTGCAAAGTTTATACTTAATGCTGTTCAGGTTTATGAAAAAAGAGGAATTTTAAAGGCTGGTGAGTAATGTGAAGCTTATAGCAGGGGTAGATATAGGAAATTCTACCACAGAAGTATGCATTGGCAGAATAAAAGATGATTCCAGTCTTGAATTTTTAAGCAGCAGCATGGTTTTTACTACAGGTGCTAAAGGAACAGCAGAAAATGTTAAAGGTATTATAAGAGGAATTGAAGAAGCAGTTTCCAAAGTAAACCTTAAGGTATCCGATATAGATATTATAAGAATTAATGAAGCAGCTCCAGTTATCGGAGATACTGCTATGGAAACAATAACAGAAACTATAATTACTGAATCAACTATGATAGGGCATAATCCTAAAACTCCAGGAGGCTTTGGAATAGGAAAAGGTATAACTCTTCATTTTGATCATATTGAAAAGGCAGAAGCAAATAAGCAGTATATACTTGTTATACCAGAGTATATACCTTTTGATGTGGCAGCCCCTGCCATAAATAACGCCCTTAAAAAAGGCGTTCAGATAAATGGAGCAATTGTTCAGTCAGATGAAGCAGTTTTAATAAGCAATAGAATAAATAAAACTATACCTATAGTTGATGAAGTGAAATATATTGATAAAGTTCCTCTTGGAATGCCCTGTATATTGGAAGTAGCTGATACAGGAAAGACGATACAGACACTAAGCAACCCCTATGGGATAGCGTCAATGTTTAATCTTACACCAGAGCAGACAAAATATGTAGTTCCTATAGCTAAAAGCCTTATAGGTAACCGATCTGCAGTTGTAATTAAAACTCCAAGCGGAGAAGTTAAAGAAAGGGTTATACCTGCAGGGAAACTTTATATAAAGAGCCAAAAACATATAGAAACAATAGATATAGATTCTGGTGCAGAAGAGATAATGAACCTTTTAAGTAAAATAGATAATATTGAGGATATAGAAGGCGAGAGCGGAACTAATATTGGTGGAATGCTCAGTAATGTTAAAAGCAATATGGCTTATTTAACTGGTGAAGCAATAGAAAATATAAAGATAAAAGATATTCTTGCCATAGATACTGTTATACCGCTAAAGGTAAGGGGAGGAATAGCAGAGGAAACTGCTATGGAAAATGCTGTTGCAATTGCTGCTATGGTAAAAACAGACAGGCTTCCTATGAAAAAAATTGCAGAAAAACTTCAGGCTGAAACAGGTGTTTATGTAGAAATTGCAGGAGTAGAAGCTGTTATGGCTGCCTTAGGTGCATTAACTACACCAGGGACAAAGCTACCTATAGCAATACTGGATATGGGCGGCGGTTCTACTGATGCAGCCCTATTAGATGAAAAGGGTACAGTAAAATCTATTCATCTAGCTGGAGCAGGAGAACTTGTTACAATGATTATTAATTCGGAGATGGGACTTTCTAACAGAACTATTGCCGAGGAAATTAAAAAACATCCATTAGCTAAGGTAGAATCACTATATCAAATAAGAGTTGAAAATGGTTATACAAAATTCTTCGATGAACCTTTAAGGCCAGAATTATATGGCAGGGTAGTTATTTTAAAGGGTGAAGAGATGATTCCAATACTTAACGATATGAGTATGGAAAAGATAGTTGAGATAAGAAAGGTAGCTAAGAAAAAAGTGTTTGTACAAAATGCTTTAAGAGCTCTAAGTATTATTGCACCTATGAATAACATAAGAAACATACCTAATATAGTTTTAGTTGGAGGCTCTGCTTTAGATTTTGAAATACCTGAACTTGTTATGGAAGAACTTTCTAAGTATAAGATAGTATGCGGCAGAGGAAACATCAGAAAAGTTGAAGGGCCTAGAAATGCAGTAGCTACAGGACTTGTAATCTCATACCTTTAGAGGTGAAGCTATGAAAAGTATCAAACCAGCTATTTTAATATATACATCAAGCAGAAATGAAAAAGTTCTCAAAGAGCTTTGTGCAGGCATTGAAGAAGAAGGGGTTCCTTTTGAAGTAAATATGTTTAAAGAAGGTTTTAAGGCAGAAGAATTATCTAGAAAAGCAGCAGAGAGTTCTATAGTTGAAGCCGGAATTGGAGTAGATAGGGATAAAGCTTGCTTCTACTGTACAATACTTAAAACTAAAGACCCGCTTATGAAAGCAGATGTTAAGGCTGATAAAATTTTGAGAACTTTAGGAAGCAACGCAGCACGTTATATTAAAAAAATTCCTTTCAAATTAAATGAATGAAACTAGGTGGTTGTATGAGTATTTATACTAAAACCGGAGATGATGGAACTACAAGCCTCCTTTCTGGAGAAAGAGTTCCTAAAAATGATATAAGAATTGAAGTGCTTGGGAAAATAGATGAGCTTACCAGCGTTTTAGGAATTGCTAAAACCGTAATAGAAGAAGAAAAAATCCGTGAGGAAATAGGATATGTTCAAAAACTGTTTATATATTTTATGGCAGATATTTCAGAAGGAAAAAGCAATAAAGAAAGAGTAAGCAGTGACGAAGTAACAAGGCTTGAAAGGCTAATTAACGAATATCAAAAAATGTTTCCAGAGATAACAGCCTTCATAGTTCCAGGGAGCAGCAAGGCTTCAGCACATTTAGACCATGCAAGAACTTTAGCTAGAAGTGCTGAGAGAAACCTAATTAATCTTGAGAAAAGTCAAAAAATAGGGACTGTATTAAAAAAATTTTTTAACAGATTATCTGATTACTTGTACACAATTGCTAGATATATAGATTTTAAAGAAGAAATAACAAAAAAGGTAACGGAAATGGTAAAGATGCAGTACCAAAAGGCTGAAAATATAAAGCCTGGTGAAACAAAGGTGCTTAACCTAGACATAGCTAAAAGAATAATGGAGCTTGTAGAAAAAAGAGCAAGATTTATGAACTTGAATGTAGTAATAGCTGTAGCTGATGCATCAGGAAACCCTATTGCAGTTCATTTTATGGATGGAGCATTACCAGTAAGTTTTGATGTAGCAGTTAAAAAGGCATATACAGCAGCTGCTGTGAAGATGTCTACGGAGGAATTAAGTAAAATAGCGCAGCCAGGGCAGCCTTTTTACGGAGTAGCAGCTGCTAATGATAAGATGATGATAATTGGCGGCGGTGTTCCATTAAAAATTGGAGATAAAATAGTTGGTGCTATAGCAGTTAGCGGCGGAACTGCAGAGCAGGATATAGAACTTTCAAATTATGGAAGTAAAATTTTTGAAGAATGGAGGTAAGATAATGGCAATAAAAGAAGAACAGCTGCAGGAGATTGTTAAACAGGTTCTACTAAATTTAAAGGTAGCAGCTCCTGAAGAAGTTAAAAATTCAACAAGCATAAGCGAATTAGGAGTATTTGAAGATATCCATGCTGCTATTAAAGCTGCGAAAGAAGCACAGAAGAAACTTAAAGCAATGCCTATGGAGTTTAGAGAAAAGATAATACAAAATATTAGAAAAAAGACTATTGAAAATGCTAAGGCTTTAGCAGAATTAGGTGTTTCTGAAACAGGTATGGGAAGAGTTGAACACAAAATTTTAAAGCATGAACTTGTAGCTAATAAAACACCAGGTACTGAAGATATAAAAACAACTGCATGGTCAGGAGATAAAGGATTAACATTAGTTGAGATGGGACCATTTGGAGTAATTGGGGCTATAACACCATCTACAAATCCAAGTGAAACAGTAATCTGTAACAGTATGGGAATGATTGCTGGAGGAAATACAGTAGTATTCAATCCACACCCAGGTGCAATAAAGGTTTCCTGCATGGCAGTTCAGTTAGTTAATGAAGCTTCTCTTGAAGCAGGAGGACCAGAAAACTTAGCTGTAACAGTAAGAAAACCCACTCTTGAAACTGCAGATGTATTATTTAGTCATCCAGATATAGCACTTCTTGCAGTAACTGGAGGGCCAGGAGTTGTAACTGCTGCTCTTTCGTCAGGAAAGAGAGCAATAGGAGCTGGAGCTGGTAATCCGCCAGTTATAGTTGATGAAACTGCAGATATAAAAAAAGCAGCAAAAGATATAATAGATGGGGCAACTTTTGACAACAACCTGCCTTGTATAGCAGAAAAAGAAGTAATTGCAGTAGATAAGATAGCAGATGAGCTTATATATTATATGATACAAAACGGTTGCTATAAAATTGAAGGTGAGGAAATAGAAAGACTAGCTAACTTGGTTTTAGTAAATAAAAATGGAAAGATAACATTAAATAGAAAATGGGTAGGTAAAGATGCTTCAAAGATACTTAAGGGTATTGGTATAGAAGCAGATGACAGTATAAGATGTATTATTTTCGAAGCAGACAAAAGTCATATATTGGTTCAAGAAGAGTTAATGATGCCAATACTTGGTATTGTAAGAGCTAATGATGTGGATGAGGCAATAGAGTTTGCAAAAGAGCTTGAGCATGGAAACAGACATTCAGCTCACATGCATTCAAAGAATATAGACAACCTTACAAAGTTTGCAAGAGAAATCGATACAGCTATATTTGTTAAAAATGCACCTTCTTATGCAGCTTTAGGCTTTGGAGGAGAAGGATACTGTACATTTACTATAGCAAGCAGAACAGGGGAAGGACTAACTTCTGCTAAAAGTTTTACAAAAGCAAGAAGATGTGTGCTTTCAGATGGTTTGTCTATAAGATAGGAGGATTAAAATGGAAATAAATGAAGTGAATATAGAACAGATTGTTAAACAAGTTCTTAAAGAAATGACTAATAAACAAGACACTTATATTCCGCCTGCACCAGTTAAAAAATCTGCTGCTACAACAGGCAGAGTAGCAATACTTACTGAGCTAAAGAAAATAGAAGTAAAAGAGTTTGCTATTCCTCAGATTGGAGATGATGAAATACTTGTAAAGATTGAAGGCTGCGGAGTCTGCGGTACAGATGTTCATGAATATAAGGGAGATCCATTTGACCTAATTCCAGTAGTGCTTGGGCATGAAGGTACTGGTGAGATAGTAAAGATAGGTAAGAACGTAAAAAGAGATAGTGCTGGAAAGCCTGTCGCATTAGGGGATAAAGTAGTTACATGTGTTGCTCCCTGCGGAGAATGCGATACTTGTTTAAACCATCCGGAAAAGTCAAATCTTTGCGAAAATGCAGGAATATACGGGCTTCTTTCAGATGATGAATATCATTTTAACGGATGGTTTGGAGATTACTTAATTTTAAGAAAAGGCGCTGTATTTTTTAACGTAACTGGTATGGATTTAGATCAAAGACTTTTAATTGAGCCGGCAGCAGTAGTAGTACATGCTGTTGAAAGAGCAAAGGCAACTGGTCTTTTAAAGTTCAACAGCAAGGTTTTAGTACAAGGCTGCGGACCTATAGGATTACTGCTTCTTTCAGTAGTAAGAACACTAGGTATTGAAAACATCATTGCTGTAGACGGTGATGAAAACAGACTTAACATGGCAAGAAAGTTTGGTGCAACAGAAACTGTTAATATAAGAAAATTTACTAGCTTTGAAGATATATTAAAAACAGTTAAGGAAGCAACTGGTGGTTTTGGAGCAGACTTTGCTTTCCAATGTACTGGAGCACCAGCAGCTGCTGCTAATATATGGAAGTTTGTAAGAAGAGGCGGCGGACTTTGTGAAGTTGGTTTCTTTGTAAATAACGGAGACTGTACAATCAACCCTCATTTTGATATCTGCCGTAAAGAAATAACTGCGGTAGGTTCCTGGACTTACTCACCACAGGATTATGTAACAACTTTTGATTTCTTAAAGAGAGCAAAAGGAATTGGGCTTCCAATAAATGAACTTATAACTCATAGATTTACTTTAGATGAGCTTAATAAAGCCATGGAAGTTAACATGAAGCAAGAAGGTATAAAAGTTGTTTATGTAAACGACAGATTCTAGGAGATAGATAATTATGCAAGCTGTAGGATTTGTAGAAGTATATGGAACAGTAGCTGCTTTTGTAGCAGCAGATGCAGCCTGCAAGGCAGCAAATGTTACTATAGAAGCTTTTGATAACAACAAGCCTCTAAATGCTGATAAGCTTCCTGTACCGCTTATAATGTTAGTTAAGTTAAGAGGAAGCATAGCAGATGTAAGAGCTGCTGTAGAAGCTGCTGTTGAGGCGGCAAACAAGGTTTCAGGAGTTGTTACATCACATGTTATACCAAGACCAGAAGATGATACACAAAAACTATTAAAAATAAATTGCTTGGCAAAATAACTTATGGCATAAAACAAATAAAGGTAAGAATATTTAAAATAATTAAAATATAGGGAGGAATATAAAAATGACACAAGAAGCTTTAGGAATGGTAGAAACAAGAGGATTAGTAGCTGCAATAGAGGCAGCAGATGCAATGGTAAAAGCAGCAGACGTAACTTTAATTGGAACAGAAAAAATAGGCTCAGGATTAGTATCAGTTATGGTAAGAGGAGACGTTGGAGCTGTTAAGGCTGCTACAGAAGTTGGAGCAAGTGCGGCAGCAAAACTTGGAGAATTAGTTGCAGTACATGTAATTCCAAGACCTCATACAGATGTTGAAAAAATACTACCAGTTTTAAAATAATGTCAGAGGGTGTTTAAAAGCAGGGAAGAATTAACAAGTAACGCTATTTATATATTTTTTTCACCTGTTTTTGAATAACTACTAAATACAGGAGTGTTTATTCTATGGGAGCAGTAGGATTTTTAGAAGTATCAGGACTTGTAGCTGCAATCGAAGGTTTGGATAGTATGTTAAAGACTGCGGATGTAGAGTTTTTAACTTATGAAAAGAAGCTAGGAGGAAGGCTGGTTACAATAATAATAAAAGGCAGTGTGTCTGCTGTTAATGAGGCAATTGAAAATGCTAAAGTAAGAGCTGGAAGGCTTGGTAAGGTTGTTGCTTCTGCTGTAATTCCTAACCCTCATGAAGAAGTAATGAGAATGATTAGATTAAGTGCTCAAAAGCTTCCAAATGTAAAGAGTGGTGAAATAAATGGAATCTAATCAAAAAATAACTAAAAAAAAGAAAAAGAGAGAAATTATCGAAACAGCACAAAGCAGTAAAGAAGTTGCCACAACGGAAAAAAGTGAAGAAATTAAAAATGAAGATATAAAAATAAATATAAAAGAATTTAAGGAGGAACGCAAAATGGAACAACAAGCATTAGGAATGGTAGAAACAAGAGGATTAGTAGCAGCAATTGAAGCTGCAGATGCAATGGTTAAGGCAGCAAATGTAACTTTAATAGGAACAGAAAAGATAGGTTCAGGACTTGTAACAATTATGGTAAGAGGAGATGTTGGAGCTGTTAAGGCTGCTACTGAAACTGGAGCAAGTGCAGCATCAAGACTTGGAGAATTAGTTGCAGTACACGTAATTCCAAGACCTCATACAGATGTTGAAAAAATACTTCCAGTTATAAAGTAGTTGATAGATTATGAATGATGATTTAGTAAAATTAATAACTAAGCTTGTGAGTGAGCAATTGCTGGAAAATTCCAAGCTTAATGAAAATAATAAAGAATTAAAAGTGCCAGTAGGTGTATCTGCAAGACATGTTCATCTTACAAAGGAACATTTAGAACTTCTTTTTGGAGCTGGTTATGAACTTAAGAAGAAGAAAGAACTAATGGGCGGACAATTTGCAGCAGAAGAAGTTGTTACAATAGCAGGACCTAAAAGTGCTATTGAAAAGGTAAGAATTTTAGGACCATTAAGATCAAAGACTCAAGTTGAAGTTTCTAAAACTGATGCTGTAAAACTAGGATTAAACCCTCCGGTTCGCGAATCTGGAAAGATTGATGGTTCTGCGCCAATTACTATAGTAGGACCTAAAGGTGCTATATATTTAAGTGAAGGCTGTATTGTTGCTAAAAGGCATATACACATGGGTGCTGAAGATGCTGTAAGATTTGGCGTTAAAGATAACGATGCAGTATCTGTAAGAGTTTTGGGAGAACGTGGAGGAATTTTTGAAGACGTTCAAGTAAGAGTGGATAAAACATATACTCTTGAAATGCATATTGATACAGATGAAGCTAACGGCATGGGCATCAAGTGCGGTGCTTTATTAGAGATTGTAAGGTAAAATATTTTAGTTATGTTGTTGTGCTAGGTTGCTAATTAATTTACTTTAGCAATCTAGCATAATTAGTAAATCAAAAAGTTAATTTAAAAAATAAGTATCGTATTAAGGAGCTGAAAAGCATGATAATTGCAAAGGTAGTAGGTACAGTTATATCTACAAGAAAAAGTGCAAAACTTGTTGGAAGCAAATTTTTAATTGTAGAACCTCTTGAACAAACAGGCAGTCAAGATAAAGTTGTAGCAGTAGACAGTGTAGGTGCTGGAATAGGGGAAATAGTTCTTGTAACCTTTGGAGCTGCAGCAAGAATAGGCTGCGGCATAAGCGATGCTCCTATTGATGCTGCTGTAGTAGGGATTGTAGATGATTTAAAAGATATCGTTATGAACAAGTAGAGGTAATTGGGGTGATTTTATGGATTTAATGGAATTTAAAAAGGTGATTTTTGATAATGGTGTAGCAGGTGCAGGCGGTGCAGGATTTCCCAGCCATGAAAAACTAAATAAAACTGCTGATACCATTATTTTAAACTGTGCTGAATGTGAACCTCTTTTTAGAGTAGACAGGCAGTTATTGGCAAAATATACAGAAAATATACTTCAAACATTAGAAATTATAGTTAATGTATTGGAAGCTGAAAAAGGCATAGTAGCAATAAAATCAGCTTATAAAAATACCATTGCAGCCGTAAAGTCTCAAATCCAAAGATATGAGAAGCTGGAAATTAAAATACTTCCAGATGTTTATCCAGCAGGTGATGAAGTAGTGCTTGTATATGAAACTACTGGCAGAATTGTACCTGAAGGAGCTATACCACTTACTGTAGGCACTGTTGTATTTAATGTTGAAACTGTTTTAAATATTTTTAAGGCAGTAGCTTTAAAGGAGCCTGTTACAGATAAATATGTTACGGTAACTGGAGAAGTAAAAAATCCAATAACTATAAAAGCGCCTGTTGGAATAAGCATAAAAGAATTAATTGAGTTTGCCGGCGGAGCTTCAATAGCAGAGTATGAAGTTCTAAATGGAGGACCTCTCACAGGAAGACTTGCTGATTTAGAAGATACTGTTGGTAAGACAACCAAAGCTATTATAGTGCTTCCTAAAGAGCATATTATAGTACAAAAAAGGCAGCTAAACCCTTATACAAATCTAAAAAGAACAATGTCTGTATGTTCACAGTGTCAAATGTGTACTGATTTATGTCCTAGAAGCTTACTTGGCCATTCTATAAAACCAAATAGAATAATGAAAGCTTTAGGCAGCGGTCTTGCTGTAGATATAGAAGCCTTTACTTCTTCAATGCTTTGCAGCGAATGCGGTCTTTGTGAGGCTTATTCTTGTCATCAAGGATTAAGTCCCAGGATGCTTGCAGGTGAGTTAAAAAGAAAGCTACGACAAAATGGAGTAAAAAATCCGCATCATAAAGCACCAGTTTCTGTTAACCCTATGAGAGACGGAAGAATGGTTCCTATGGAAAGGCTCATAGCAAGACTTGGAATTTCTAAATATAATGTAGATGCACCTTTATCTGAAAAAGATGTAAATATTGACAAAGTTAAGATATATATAAACAGGCACATAGGGCAGATTCCTGTTCCAACTGTAAAAATTGGGGATATAGTAAATAAGGGTGATTTAATAGCAGAAGTACCTGATGGCAAGCTGGGAGTAAAGTTCCACGCAAGTATAAGCGGAAAAGTTATAAGTGTGGAAGAGTCATTTATATCAATAGAGAATGGAGGGAGAATAGTTGGATAAGGCAATAGGAATGATAGAATATAAAACTGTAGCTTCGGGAATTACAGCGACAGATAAAATGGTTAAAACTGCTGAAGTTGAGATACTTCAGGCTCAAACTGTATGTCCTGGAAAGTACATCGTTCTTCTCTCTGGGAAATTAAGTGCTGTAAAGGCAGCTATTGAAAGCGGAAAGGCTGATTTTGAAGAAAATGTAATAGACAGTTTTATACTAGGAAATCCTCATCCATCAATTTTTAGAGGAATAAATGGAACTGCAGTTATAGAAGAAACAGAAGCTTTGGGTATTCTAGAGACATATTCTGCAGCATCAATCATAGTTGCATCTGATATATGCGCAAAGACAGCTGTTACAGAAATTGTTGAAATTAGAATAGCAAAGGGAATGTGCGGCAAGTCTTATCTTCTCATTACAGGAGAGCTGGCCGCTGTAAATGAGGCTATAGAAGCAGCTTATAAAAACGCAAAGGAAAGTGGCATGATTTTAGATAAATCAGTAATACCAAATCCAGATAAAAAGCTTTGGGAGAAAATTTTATAATTTTAGGAGGAAAAGTAAATGGAGAAGCAAATAGTAAATCTAGCTTTTGACTATGGAGCTTCAAGTGGAAGGCTTATAATGAGTAAATTCAACGGGGAAAAAATAGAGTTAGAAGAAATACATAGATTTTCTAACGATCCTGTAACATTAAAAGGTACTTTTTACTGGGATTTTTTAAGACTTTTTCATGAAATGAAGACAGGTCTTAAAAAAGCTGCCAATAAAAATTTAAAAATAAGTAGTATTGGAATAGATACCTGGGGAGTAGACTATGGTCTTTTAGATGAAAAGGATAATCTGTTAGCAAACCCTACACACTATAGGGATGCAAGAACTGATAATTCTTTAAAAGAAATGGAACAAAAGGGCGTAAGTTTTAAAGAAATATATGATATTACAGGAATTCAATATATGGCTCTTAATACTCTTTATCAGCTGCATGCAGAAAAGAGAGACAGAGCTCATATACTAGACAAGGCAAAGACACTTTTATTTATGCCTGATTTATTTACTTTTTTCTTAACAGGAGAAAAGCATACAGAATATACTATAGCTTCCACAGCTCAGATGTTGGATGCAAAAAGTAGAGATTGGGCAATGGACTTGCTTAAAAAGCTGGAACTTCCAGTTGAGCTTCTTAAGGATATTATTATGCCTGGAACTATTGCCGGCTACTTGACAGAAGAAATTCAAAGAGAAGTTCAGCTGCCTGCTGTTCCTGTAGTAGCGGTGGGAAGTCATGACACTGCGTCAGCAGTTGCTGGAACTCCGCTATTTAGCAAGAATAGCGCTTATTTAAGCTGTGGTACCTGGTCACTGCTTGGAATAGAAGCAGATGAGCCAATAATAAATGAAAAATCACTTCAGTATAATTTTACTAATGAAGGTGGAGTTGAAAATAAGATAAGATTTTTAAAGAATATAAATGGTTTATGGATTATACAAAACTTAAGAAAAAACTGGTCTGAAAAAGTAGCACCAGTAGGTTTCCCAGATATAATTGAAGCAGCTAAGAATGCTAAAAACAAGCATTTTATAATTGAACCTAATGACTCAAGATTTACAGCTCCATTAAACATGGCAGAGGCTATAATAGAATACTGCAGAGAAAAGGGGCAAGGTACTCCAGAGGGATTGGGAGAAATTGCTATGGCAGTTTACAATGGTCTAACACAGGAATACAAAACTAATGTTGAGAACTTAGAAAAAATAACAGGCAAAACAATAGATGTAATAAACATGGTAGGCGGAGGAATTCAAGATGAGTTCCTATGTCAGTTAACAGCAAACAGTACAGGAAAGAAAGTACTTGCAGGACCAATAGAAGCTTCAGTGCTTGGAAACGTAGTAATGCAGCTTATGGCTCTAGGTGAGATAAAGAGTCTGGAAGAGGGAAGAAGGATAATAAGCAATTCTTTTGAAGTGAAAGAATTTAATAGTAAATAAAAACTGCAGCAGGATTAGGTAATATCCAAATCCTGCTGCAGTTTTTTATGGTATATTTTACTGAAAATTTATTTATTTTTATAAATATATTTATTTAAAAAACTCGTTGTATGATAGATTATATAGCATGATTTTGTTATAAATATTTATAAAATGGATTATAAAACACGTAAGTTTAATTATATAATTATAAATTTAGTTTATTTATAGTAAGTATTTAGTTAAAATATTTAAAAATATTTATAATAATATATTGTAATATCTATAATAATATGGTAAAATTAAACTGTCGTAAAAAAGTATTCATGTGAAATTTGAAAAATATTAATTCAAAATATTATAGGTAGGCAGAAATGCTGAATCTTATAATATATAAAAAATTATGTTCTTTGAATTTTGGAGAATATATTAATAAGCAAATGGAGGTAATAAAATGGATAAAACTGTAGAAAAGTGGGGGATGTTTGAAGCAAGCTTTGAGGGACCAAAGGAAGGAAATCCGTTTCTTGAGGTTGATTTTAAAGCTATCTTCAAACATGAAAATAGTTTAATTGAAATTAATGGATTTTATGATGGTGACGGAATATATAAGATTAGGTTTATGCCTGACATACTTGGACATTGGACATTTATCACTAAAAGTAATGTACAGTTATTAAATGGAAAAACTGGTGATTTTGAATGTATAAAACCTTCTGAAAATAATCATGGACCTGTTAGAGTGAAAGATGAGTTTCATTTTGAATATGCTGATGGAAAACCTCATTATTCATTTGGAACTACATGTTATGCTTGGATACATCAATCAATGGAACTTCAAGAGAAAACACTTAAAACTTTAAAGGAGTCTCCGTTTAATAAACTTCGTATGTGTGTTTTCCCAAAACATTATGATTATAACCATAATGAGCCTCTTTTATATCCTTTTGAAGGTTCATTAGATAATGGATTTGATTTTACTAAATTTAATACTAAATTTTTTAGTCATTTAGAAAAAAGAATATTAGATCTTCAAATATTGGGAATAGAATGTGATTTAATTCTTTTCCATCCTTATGATAGATGGGGATTTAGCAATATGGGAGCTGAAAACGATGATAGGTATTTAAAATATATAGTTTCGCGTTTATCAGCTTTCAGAAATATATGGTGGGCTTTGGCTAATGAATATGATATCTTTTTTGATCCAATAACAAAAATTCCAACAAAGAGTCTTGATGATTGGGATAGGTTTTTTCATATTATTCAAAGAAATGATCCATATAAGCATTTAAGATCAATACATAATTGTAGGAAATTTTATGATCATGGAAAACCATGGGTAACACATTGCAGTATACAACGTGTAGATACATTTAGAACTTCAGAGAATACTGATATATGGAGAGAATTGTATAAAAAACCTATAGTTATTGATGAATGTGCTTATGAAGGTAATATTAATCATGGATGGGGGAATATTACTGGTCAAGAAATGACAAGAAGATTTTGGGAAGGTGTAGTAAGAGGAGGATATGTAGGACACGGTGAAACTTATGTACATCCATATGATATATTATGGTGGTCTCATGGTGGAGAACTACACGGAACAAGTCCTGAAAGAATAGGATTTCTTAGAAAAATAGTTGAAGCTGCTCCTGGACCTATAAATCCTATATCAAAACTTGCAACAGAACACTATCCTTATTGGGATGTTACTTGCGGTGCTGTCGGAGAAGATTATTATTTGTATTATTTTGGGTTTTATCAGCCAACATTCAGAACATTTAATATGCCGAAAGATAAGAAGTATAAAATTGACATCATAGATACTTGGAATATGACAATAACAGAGTTACAAGGTACTTATAGCGGAAGCTTCCGCATTGATATGCCGGGGAAACAGTATATTGCAGTAAGAATGACAAGAGTAGATTAAAAAGAGTTTTGTGATGAAAAATCTTTTTCCTGGCTCTGTTCATGAAGAAATTCAAGGTGGAAACATATCTTTGAATAGAAGTCAAGAATTGGACAAAGCTTGAGAATAAGATTGTAACAAGACCTTACCTGAGAGTTCGGATAAAGATTATTACAAGTTTAAAAAAGCGTAAGCAGATTTGATTATATTCAAGTCTATTTACGCTCTTTTTATGTTTATAAAACTATGATTTTAAATCTTATGTATAATGCTGAATATTTCAGAACAAAATAACATATTTTTGAAATATAATGAAATAAATAATAATAAAACATACCAATAATTTCAATATTAATACAATATTATTCAACAATAATCAAAATTAATCAGAAATATATTGACAACGATATCAGTAAACGGTTATAATCAAATTAAGATAAAAAGTTGAATGAATTGTTCAAGTTTGATCCGAGTAGGAATAAATAGATTTGATAATATTTTTGTAAATAAGGTTGATTAATTACTTAAGGAGTGGTGAAATTGAATAGAGGGGAAGTTTTTTTAAAGATAAGCAATGTATCAAAAACTTTTCCGGGCGTAAAAGCTCTTGATAATATGCAGCTTGAGATTGTTCCAGGAGAAGTACATGCTTTAATCGGTGAAAATGGTGCGGGAAAATCAACATTAATCAAAATACTTTCAGGAATTTATCAACCGGATGAAGGAGCAGAGATTTATATTGAAGGAGAAAAAACAGAAATAACTAATTCACTAGTTTCAGTAAGAAAAGGTATTGCTGTTATATATCAAGATTTTTCCCTTTTTCCTAATTTAACAGTAACTGAAAACATTGCAATCAGTCAGCAAATAGAAAAATCAACTAAGAAATTAAATTGGGCGGAAATGAGAAAGATTGCTAAAAAAGCAATAGAACGTATAGGTGTTGATATCGATTTAGATATACAAGTTGGTAAATTATCCGTAGCAAAACAACAATTAGTTGCTATTGCACGTTCTCTTGTATATGATGCTAAAATGATTATAATGGACGAGCCTACTTCAGCACTTTCAAAAGGTGAAGTTGAAGGGTTATTTAAAATAGTTAGAAGTCTTCAAGAAAAAGGTATTGCTGTAATATTTGTAAGTCATAAGCTGGAAGAGTTGTTTGAAATAGCTCAGAGATTTACAGTAATGAGAGATGGAAAATATGTAGGTACATACAAAACTGAGGAACTTGACCAGGACAAACTTATAGCTTTGATGGTTGGACGTAAAATTGAGCTAAAGAAATATGAAAAAACTAAAATTGGTAATACAGTATTAGAGGTTAAAAACTTGTCTAAGAAAGGTAACTTCAAAGATGTTTCTTTTACTCTTAAAGAAGGTGAGATATTAGGTTTTACAGGTCTTGTAGGAGCAGGAAGAACAGAAGTTATGCAGGCGCTATTTGGTATAACAACACCAGAGGAAGGACAAATATTTATTAATGGAAAGGAAGTTAAAATAACTTCAACTGAAGATGCTGTTAAAAATGGACTTGCTTTTGTACCTGAAAGCCGTTTAACAGAAGGACTTGTAATGAGACAATCTGTAGCAGATAATATTTCTTTATCTATTCTTGAAAAACTTGTAAATAGATTTAATATAATCGATATGAAAAAGAAAAAAAATATTGACGAAGGCTGGATAAGCAGATTAAAGATAAAGCCGGGAATTCCTGATATGGATGTTCAAAAGCTGTCAGGGGGAAATCAACAGCGTGTAGTTGTTGCTAAGTGGCTGGCAACTGATCCTAAGATATTGATTATAGATGAGCCAACAAATGGTATTGATGTAGGTGCTAAAGAAGAAATACATAGACTTCTTAAGGAGCTTGCAGCAAAAGGAATGGCAATTATTATGATTTCTTCTGAGCTTCCAGAGATTTTAGCTCTTAGTGATAGAATAATGGTAATGAGAAGAGGAAGAATAGTTGCAGAATTTGATGGTGACACTGCAACACAGGAAAAGATAATGAATAAAGCAGTTTTAAATGCAGGATAGGAGTTAGACTATTGGCAGCAAAATTTATAACTATGGAGGATGTTAAATATGAAGAATATTTTTATAAGCAGAGAAATGACTATACTTCTTCTGGTAGTTTTGCTTTCAGTAATCATTTCTTTGAATAATATAACATTTTTAAGAATTGACAACATTTTAGACCTGTTAAAGTCTAACACGGTTTTAGGCATAATGGCTCTTGGTATGCTTATGGTTATTTTAACTGGTGGTATAGACGTATCAGTATCTGCAACTATTGCTGCTGTAACGGTTATAGTAGGAAAGTTTATGGCTTCATTTGGAGGAAACATATTTGTTGCATTATTAATTGGATGCGTGTGTGGAGTACTTTTTGGACTTTTAAATGGAGTGCTTATTGCAAAGTTAAAGATACCTCCAATAGTTGTAACTTTAGGTGTAATGAGTATTGTTAATGGAGCAGTACTTTTATATACTAATGGTGCTTGGATAAATGATATTCCTGAATCATTTATAAACTTTGGGAAAATAACATTGTTTACTGTAAATACTAATAACGGCAAGGTAGGAATTCCTGTACAGTTATTATTTTTAATAGGTGCTGCACTGCTCACATGGTTTATACTTAAGTACACTCTTATTGGAAGAGGTATATACGCTATAGGAGGAAACAAGGTTTCAGCAGAGCGTATAGGATACAAGCCTGATTTAATAAACATATTTTTGTACGGATATATGGGGTTAATGGTTGGAGTTGCTGGTGTAGTTCATACATCTATAATGCAGCAGGTTGACCCAAATGCATTTATTGGATTTGAACTTCAGGTTATATCAGCAGTAGTTTTAGGCGGGGCAAATATACTTGGTGGAGAAGGCTCAGTATTAGGAACTATTCTAGGTGTTTTATTTCTTGCAGTTATGAATAATGGTTTGATTTTAATGCATATTCCGGTTTTCTGGCAGAAAATTGTTATTGGAGGCGTTACACTAGCAGCTGTAAGTATGGATGTTATCCAGAGAAAACGTAAAGAAAAGACTATGTTAAAGGTTGATGTTGAATAGTTGTTTAATATATGAGGAGTGAGTAAATATGCGTAAAATTAAATTTACTAAAGAAGTCTTACTAATAGTCATTCTGGCATTATTGTTTATAACTTTATCTATATTATCACCGGATAGATTTTTAAGTGTAGATAATCTTCAGTCTATGGCTTCGCAGTTGCCAGAGTTTGGTATAATGGCACTTGGTATGATGGTAGTATTAGTAACAGGTGGAATTAATCTATCTCTCTCATCTACAGCTGCATTATCTGGTATACTTGGTGCTTTTGTACTTTCTAAGTTTAACCAATCTGGAAATCCAATGATTACAGTTTTGGTTGCAATATTTGTAATTATTTTAACCGCACTAGTATGTGGTGCTATAAATGGAACTGTAGTTTCATATATTGGAGTTTCACCAATACTGACTACACTAGGAACAATGACATTGTTTGAAGGTATAAGTCTTAAATTTACTCAAGGAGGAGCAATATCAGGTTTCCCAGATCAATTTATGTGGTTTGGTAACGAGAGTTTCTTAGGCATACCTATTCAGATGTATATATTTGTTTTTGTTATCGTTGCTACAGTAATTAAATTAGAGCATACCCCATGGGGACTAAAAGTTTATATGGTTGGATGTAATCCCACTGCAACTAACTACTCAGGAATAAATATAAAGAAAGTTTTGCTTAAAGTATACTTGTACTCGGGATTGCTTTGTGGATTAGCTGCAATAATTATGATATCAAGATACAATTCTGCTAAAGTTGACTATGGCTCATCTTATATGATGCAAAGTGTAGCAGCTGCTGTACTTGGTGGCACCGATGTATCAGGAGGATATGGTAAGGTTACAGGAACAGTAACTGCTGCTTTAATACTTCAAATTTTATCAAGTGGATTAAATATCCTAGGAGTTAACAGAAATGTTGTTGATATTATCATGGGATGTATATTGATATTAGTATTAACTATAAATTTCATTAGTTCAAAAAGAACTGAAATCAAAGGGAAAAACAAAGCAGTAAAAAAAGTTAATGCTGTATCTTCTTAAAAATGTTATTAATCCAGTCTGCTTAAAAATCAGATTGGATAAAATAAAAAATTTATTAATTAAGGGTTAAGGGGGAAAAATTATGTTAAAAAAAGCTATGTCAATTATGCTCACAGTTGCACTTGTAAGCACTATTTTTGTAGGATGCTCAAGTTCAAACAAAGCAACAACTGGTACACAAACAAAATCAACAGAAACTAAAACTACTGAAGCATCAGGAAGTAAAAAATTTAAAATTGTTGTTATGCCTAAGCTAGTAGGTATCCCTTACTTCAATGCATCAGAAGAAGGTGCAAAAAAGGCAGGTCAGGATTTAGGTGTAGAAGTTACTTATACTGGGCCTACAAAGGCTGATGCAGCTGAGCAAGTTAAAATGATTGAAGACTTAATTAGTAAGGGTGTTGATGCTATTGCAGTAGCACCAAATGATGCTGCAGCATTAAAGCCAGTTTTAAAGAAAGCAAAAGATAAAGGTATTTTAGTTATGGACTGGGATACTCCTGCAGATAAGGATTTGGTTGCACTTTCAGTACATCAAATTGATGACAAAGAATATGGTCAACATCTTTGGGATGAGATGGTAAAGAAAATGGGAACAGATAGTGGGGAATATGCAATTCTAACTGGAGGTTTATCAGCTGCTAACTTAAATGGATGGATTGAAGCAGGTTCCAGCTATGCTAAAACTAAGTATCCAAATCTTAAGCTTGTAACTGATAAGGTTCCTACAGATGAAAAACAACAAGTTGCGTATCAAAAGACTTTAGAGCTTATAAAGGCATATCCAAACTTAAAGGGTATAGTTGCTGTTAGTACACCAGCACCGCTTGGAGCTGCTCAGGCTGTTCAAGAAAAAGGTTTACAAGATAAAATTGCTGTTGTAGGTAGTGCACTTCCAAATGATTCAAAGAAATACTTATCAGATGGTTCTTTAGATACTGCAGTACTTTGGGATCCAGGAAAACTTGGATACTTAACAGTAGCTCTTGCAAAGATGAAGCTTGAAGATAAAGAAATAAAAGATGGAATGGATATTCCAAACGTTGGAAAAATTAAAGTAGAATCAGATGGTAAAACTATTATAATGGGAGCGCCATCTGATTTTACTAAGGATAATGTAGATCAATTTAATTTCTAAATTTAGAATAAAAAAGCTCTTATTATAAGAGCTTTTTTTACTTAAATTCTATTTATCTAAGAGAAATTTATGTATAATTATATATATCTAGCTGTAAGCTGTTGTAATTTATTATAATATTAATTAGGCTGCTAAGATTAACTTTTAAATTGGATATTTATTAAGTAAATTATATGTTTAAATCTTATAAATAAAAGGAGAATCTTCTTCATGTTTGGTGCTCAGAGATTGGAAAAAATAAGAGAAATTATATTAGAAAAACAATATGTTGATGTACAAAACTTAAGTGAAACAATAGGTGTTTCTGAGGTTACGATTAGACGAGACCTTGATAAGCTTCAGAAAGAAGGACTTATTGTAAAAACTTATGGTGGAGCAGTATTGAATAAAGAGTTTATTTCAAAATCTGAAGATTTGCAAAAAACTGATGAAGATATCATAAAGGATTATGAATTAATTAGTGAAATTGTAATAAATATGATAAAGGGTGATGAGGCAATTTTTTTATCTGGTGGGAAAATATGCAGGTACATTGCAAAAAAGCTTAATGACGTTAAAAATTTATTAGTAATAACTAATGATATATTTGTAGCTTCAGAACTTTATGATAATCCAGAAGTCAAAGTAGTAGTTACAGGAGGAAATCTTCTGAATAATTCAGGTGTTTTAGTTGGTCCTTATGTTTTAGATGTTTTAAAAAATACTTTTGTAAATAAAGCTTTTGTAGAAGTGGAAGGTATTCATTTAAAGTTTGGGTATTCTATGGAAAATTATGAAGTGGTAGAAATAATAAAAAAAATTATGGATATTTCTAACGAAGTAATAGCAGTTGCTCATTTCACTGCATTCAATACCCCTAGTTTTACAAAGCTTGGTGACTTGGATATGTTTCAAAAGGTAGTTAGCAATAAAGAAGTACCAGAAGAATATAAAAAATATTATTATGACAATTATATAAAGCTGTATACATCTTATGCAATTGAATAAAGTTTTGTGAAATTCTATATTGTGGTATTCGGAGGTAAAATACTACCATGAAAGAATTGCTTTTGCAAATGAATAATATCCATAAACAATTTAATGGTAACCTTGTTTTAAATGGTGCGAATTTTTCACTTTATAAGGGAGAAGTTCATGCCTTAGTAGGAGAAAATGGTTCGGGTAAATCTACACTAATAAATATACTTGCTGGAATTTATAGTATGGATGAAGGAGAAATAATTCTAGATGGAAAGAGTGTAAGTATCCGTAATCCAAAACAGGCTGAAAACTTAGGTATAGGAACAGTTTTTCAAGATTACAGATTGTTTGACAATATGACTGTAGCTGAAAATATTTTTGCAGGTCATGAGCCAACCATAAATTTAGGATTTACTAAAATTATAAGTTGGAGAAAGCTGTACAAGCAGACAGTGAAATTGTTAAATGAGCTTAATGTAAAAGTTAATCCTAAGGTCTATGTTAGTAATTTAGACTTTGGAAAGAAAAAGATGATTGAGGTTGCAAGAGCAATAAGCAACAATTCTAAAATAATCATTATGGATGAGCCTACTGCAGCCTTAAATGCCTTGGAAATCGAAAGCTTAACTAAAGTTATTATGGATTTAAAGGCTTCAGGAGTTTCTATTATTTATATTTCTCATCAAATTAATGAAATTAAAAATATTGCAGATAGAGTTACAGTATTAAAGGATGGAAAAACCTCATCCATTAGCAATAAAAATGAAATAAGTTCAAATAAAATAATAAAAATGATAGCAGGCGAAGAAATTAAAGACAGATATCCTAAATTAGAGGTTAAGCTTGGAAAAGAAGTTTTGATTGTAAAGGATTTAAGTGTTGATGATAAATTAAAAGATGTTTCTTTTAGTTTAAAAAAAGGAGAAATACTTGGGATAACAGGCTTAAGAGGTTCTGGAAAGACTGCGCTTGCAAACGTTTTATTTGGCATTGAAACTAAAACTAAGGGGATTATATATGTAAAAGGGAAGAAATTTGAACCAAAGGGAACTGAGGACTCTGTTAAAAATGGAATATGTTATGTTAATTCTAATAAAGATGGAGAAGGGTTAATATCACAGATGAGCGTTTCAAATAATATTATAAGCTCAAACGTAGAGGGGTTATCTGGTTATTTTTACATAAATGAGAAAGTTAAAAATGAAAATGCTTTAAAGTATATCAAAATGTTAGGTATTAAGGTAAACAAGCCTCAGGATAAAGTAAAATACCTAAGCGGTGGTACAAAGAAAAAGGTACTATTAGCAAAATGGCTGTTTAAGAGTTCAAAGATACTTATATTGAATAATCCTACAAGTGGTATTGATGTATCCTCTAAGGTGGATGTTTACAATATTTTAAATGAGGTAGTAAGGTCTGGAGCTTCAGTAATATATATATCCTCAGATATATCAGAACTTTTAGGCATGTGCGACAGGATAATGGTTATGAGACGAGGAACAATTGTAAAGGAAATGAAAAAAGGAGAGGCTAATAAAGAAAAAATTCTTTATTATGCTTCAGGAGAAAGTGAATAATTTAGTAAAATATGGGGGTATTGTAATGAAAAAACAGAATTTTGAATTAAAAAATGAAAAGATTAGAGAATCTTTTTTAAAATTAAAGTCAGAAAATCCAGAAAGATTTCAAAAAAGATTAAACTTTTCTTGGAGTAATTGGGGTTTTGGTATGGAGTCGTTAGCTGATTCAGCAGAACGTCTATCTAGGGCTGGGATTAAATACATAGAGCTGCATGGCAATCACTATGGATCAGACTTGGGGTATAAACCAGAGGAAACTTTAAAGATTTTAAATGAATATGGTATAAAGGTAGCTGGTGTTTGTGGAATGTTTTCAGAAGATAATGATCTATCCAGTAATAGAGCTATGCAAAGACAAGCTGCAATAGATTATTTGAAAAGAGAAATTGAATTTACAAACAAGGTTGGCGGGGAGTATATTCTTGTGGTTCCAGGAGCTGTAGGAAGAAGTAATGCCTACGATGATATGGAATTTGAAAGAAGTGTAGAAACTTTAAGCCTTGTAGCTGATTTGTTTACTCAATATAATGTTAAAGCTGCAATAGAGCCTATACGTTCTGCTGAAGTTAGTTTTGTTCATACAGTAAAAGATGCAATAGAGTATATAAATGCGGTGAATCATCCAGGAGTTCAGCATATAAACGGTGATGTTTATCATATGCAAGTTGAAGAAAAACATATAGGAGAAGCAATATTAGAGGCAGGGAGCAGATTATTCAATTTACATATGGCAGACAGTAATAGATGCGCTTTAGGTGATGGTTCCCTAGATATAGATACAATTATAATGGCTCTTTATCTTATTGGATATAATCAATATGGAGGTTTTGTAACACCAGAACCATTAGGTCCAGGAGGAGCACCATATCCAGCAATGTACGGAAAACCCGATAAAAAAGTTTTAGACAAGCTTGTTATAGATTCTTATAGATATTTTATTGAACGAGAAAATGAATTGTTAAAATAGTATGAATCAATAGATATAATGAGGAAGTGAATAACATGATTAATAAAACAAATATTCTGGTAATTGGAAGCATAAACATGGATATGGTTCTTCAGACTAAATATGTACCTAAAGAGGGAGAAAGTACTCTTGGAAAAGAGATAAATTATATTCCAGGTGGTAAAGGAGCTAATCAGGCAGTTGCAGTTTCAAGGCTAGATGCAAATGTTACATTAGTTGGCAGAGTTGGAACTGACAATTGGGGAGACATGCTTATAAATAATCTTACAGAAAACAAAGTAGATATCTCAGGAGTTTTCAAAGATGAAGAGTCGGCTACAGGTATTGCTGTTATTCTTCTTGAAGAAAATGGAGCCAATAGAATAATAGTTTATCCAGGAGCAAATTCAGGTGTCAGCTTTGAGGATATAGATAGATTATTAAATAAAGGCTGTAAATATGATGCAGTTTTGCTTCAGCTTGAAATACCTCTAGATACAGTTTGCTATATAATTGAAAAAGCGAGGAAATTAAATATACCGGTAATACTAGATGCGGGTCCAGCACAGGTAATACCACTTGATAAATTTAAGGGAGTTACAATTATCTCTCCTAATGAAACGGAAGCAGAAAAGCTTACTGGAATTGAAATAAACAATATAGAGGATATTGTTAAAGCCTCAGAAATTATATTAAAGGAAACAGAAGCTAAGTATGTAGTAATGAAGCTAGGAGAAAGAGGTTCTCTTATAAGAGATAATTCAGGATATAAGTTTATTAAAGCTTTTAAAGTAAGTCCAGTAGATACTACAGCTGCAGGAGACAGTTTTACAGCAGCTCTTACTATTAAGTATTGCCAAGGTAACAGCATAGAGGAAGCTGTTACCTATGCTAGTGCAGTAGGTGCTATTACAGCAACAAGGTTTGGAGCTCAGCCCTCACTACCGTATCACTATGAAGTTATAGATTTTTTAAAGGGGGTAAGGTAGATGATTAAAATTGCACCTTCAATTATGTGTGCAGATTTTTTAAACTTAGGTAAGGATATTAAAGATTTACAGGATTGTGGTTCATACTTATTTCATATAGACGTTATGGATGGTAATTTTGTTCCAAATTTTTCTTTAAACCAAGATGTTGTAAGAACTATTAAAACTATAGCAAAAATTCCTATTGAAGTTCACATGATGGTGGAAAATCCAGAAAAGTATGTGGAATCTTTTGCAGAGGCAGGAGCTTCCTATATAGGTTTTCATTTAGAAGCAAGTAAAAGTCCTATAAGAACTTTAAAAAGAATAAAAGAGTTAGGTTTAAAGGCGGGCATAGCTATAAATCCGGCTACCTCGGAAGCTACAATTAAATATCTTTTAGAGTATTTGGATTACATAGTTGTTATGACAGTAGAGCCAGGGTTTGCAGGACAAAAATTTATTCCCTCTGTGCTGCAAAAGATTAGAGTTATAAAAAATATGATAAAAGATGCAAATAGGCAGATTGAAATAATTGTAGATGGAAATATAGATGTAATTAATGGAAAGAAGTGTGTGAAAGCTGGAGCTGATATTTTAGTTGGCGGAACTTCTAGTGTGTTTAAAAAGGGTCAAACTATTGAGAAAAGTTTTAATGCTTTTATACAAACATTAGAAAACGAATTAAATACTAGCTGGAATAACATTAGTTCTAAGATATTGGATAAAAGTATTAGCTTCTAGATATTTAAAATAATAAAAATAGTGAGTTCTAAAATATTTTTAGAACTCACTATTTTTATTATATATATCAATTCTAATAACTCATTTATAAATTGCAAATTATTTGTTATTAATTTATAATTAAATAGTAAACTATTGTTAAATTTAAGCCATAACGCAAGTAATTTAATCGAAGTGAGGCGTATAATAATGAAGTTAAAACTGTGGAAAATACAGATACTTTTTGGTTTACTTTTATTATTTATTGGATTAACTAGACTTTTAGTTAAAGATATCATTGGCATGATAATCTTTATATTTATTGCAATAATATGGTTTTTAACAAGTTTTGTTAGTTATAAAACTAAAAAATAACACAAGCTTAATAAATGTTAAATCTTGCATTTATCAAGCTTGTGTTATTGATTTATTTTAAAAGATACTACCTTCCTAGTCTTTTTATAAAATCATTAACTTCTTTTATAGATAATACTTCATTTTTTGATAATGCTCTGTCTGTTGTTTGTGTAGTCATTTTTACTTTAATATTTACAGGCTGAGGTCCTCCATTTTTTGATAAGTCCTCAAGAAACAAGCTGTATTTTTCTTGTTCACTTCCAGCATATCCACAATCCTTATAATCGATAAAATTTGAGGAGGCTGTATAATTAATATTAAATTCTTCCATGTTTCCTGTAACGTTTAATTTGAATAATTTCATTTTTGCATAACTCCTTTCAAAAGCTTGTCATTAAGTTCAAAGGTTAACCCAACATTTTTCATGAAATTTAATTCATGAAAATGCTGGGTTAAAAATTTGTTTAATATGCTTTATAGAAATTTATTTGTGCTTATGACATTGATTCCTGTTCTGCTTTAAGATTGATTGCATCCTGTTTCTTAAAGAATGGGAAGTAAGCAACTGTAGACCAGGCTATTATCACTATTTGCCAGAGTGCACCTTTCCAACCTTGAAGAATAAATCCAGATATAATAGGTGGAGTTGTCCATGGCACTGTTACTGCTGAAAATGGGTGAAGGAATCCTATTTTAAATGCAAAATAAGTTGCTACAGCTGATACAAGAGGAACAAAAACAAACGGTATAAACATAAATGGGTTCATTACTATTGGGAAACCGAAAGTAACTGGTTCGTTTATATTAAAAATAGCAGGCCATACTGCAAGTTTTCCTAAAGTTTTTGACTGTGCAGATTTTGCAGCCAGAAGCATAGCTATTACAAGACCTATAGTAAGTCCGGAACCTGTAACAGTTACAAATAATGATTGGAATTGTTCGGTTATAATATGAGCTCCGTTATCTAATGTTAAAGCTTTTCCGCTGTCAAGTATTGCCTGGTTTGCAAGCTGATTTGCTGTATAAATAGGACTCATAACTCCGCCTACAATGTTAGCACCATGTACACCAAACCACCAGAAGAAAGGAATAACTGCACCCATTATAAATACTCCTATTAATGAGTCTGTTACACCTTGCAGAGGTGTTTGAAGTGTTTTGAATATCCATTCAGCAAAAGTACTGTTAAATACAGTTGAGAATAATATATTTACAAGCATTAATCCGGTGAATATAGCAAGTGCTGGTATTAAAGCTGTAAATTGTTTTGCAACACCTGCTGGAACTTCTTCAGGCATTTTAATTGTTATCTTCTTAGTTAAGAATAATGAGTACACATATCCTACAAGTAACCCTACTATTATGGAAAGTACCATACCTTTACCGCCAAGCCAGTCTGAAGGTAATACTCCGCCTACAATAATTTCTTTTTTATCTGCACCAATTGCAGTTACTGTACCTGGTATTAAAATTACTAATGAACATAAAGCTATAATTGCAGCAGGCAGACCTTCATGTCCTTCATTTTTAGTATAGGTATAGGCTATACCCATAACAGCAGCTAAAGCCATGAGTGCAAAGGAACCGTTGTATATTTTAAGCAGAGGATTAATCCAGTTTGGTCCGAAAATGCTGGCAACCCAGTCATTAAATGGTTTGTAAGGTATCTGAGCTAACAGAAGAAAGATTGAACCAACTAAACTTAAAGGCATGGTATACATTATACCATCTTTTAAAGCAATAACAGCTTTAGTATTAACAAATTTCATTACAGCAGGAACCACTTTGTCCATTAATTTTTGTTGATCTGACATATTTTAAAACCTCCTTGAAACTTTATATTTTAATTTAATTTTATACTTAGTTTTTCAAATTAAAGGTTTTCACCTCTTTCTTTAATAATCTTTTTATACCAGTAACCAGATAATTTTATCTTTCTGTTTAAATTATTATTATGATCTACATAAATGAATCCGTATTGTTTTTTATAGCCGTTTAACCAGCTTAATAGGTCAATTGCTGACCATGCATAGTAGCCTTTTATATTTATACCTTCAGCAATAGCATTTTTAACTGCTTTTAAATGGGTTTCAATATATTTGATTCTAGGCACATCTACTATTTCACCTTCAATAATAGGATCTTCATCTCCTAATCCGTTTTCTGTAATATATATTTTTATATCTCCATAATGAGCCTTAAGCATTTTCAAGCCTTCAAAGAAAGCCTCAGGAGATATCTCCCAGCCCCATTTAGTATAAACTTTATCCTCCATCTTTACTGTCCTGTAAACACCATCAAAGGAAGCGTTTCCGGGTGCTCCGGTAGAATTTTCCCTTGTTCTTTCTATAACTTCATCTGAGTTATTATTTTTAATGACTCTTTGCGGCTGATAATAATTTAAACCGATAAAATCATTACTTGCAGCAGAAGTTTTAATGATACTTAATTCTTCCTCTGTCCAATCTGGAGTCCAGCCTTTTTCTTCAAGCTGCTTTACAACATAATCTGGATATTCACCTTTTAGTACAGGATCATAATACCAGGCTAAACTATATTGATTTGCATGATAGGCAGCCAGCTTATTTTCTTCTTTTTCATCTGCACTAAAGGCTGGAGAAAATACATGAGTTATACCGATTTCTCCAAATTGCCTAAGCGCTTTATAGTCTTTTACAGCTCTTGCGTGTGCAGTAAACACATTATGAGTTGCCTGAAAATATTTTTTAATATCGTTTTTTATGCCTGGTGGATGAGCGCCTGCCAAATACCCTAAGGAAGTAAATACAATTGTTTCATTAAATGTTATCCAATGTTTAACTCTATCACCAAAGGCATTAAAACAAACGTTAGCATATTTTACAAATGCATCTACAGTCCTTTTGTTTGTCCATCCTCCGCATTCTTCTAAGGTTTGTGGTAAATCCCAATGATATAAGGTTACAAAAGGTACAATTCCATATTTTAAACATTCGTCTATTAAATTATTGTAAAAATCCAAACCTTTTTCGTTAACTTGTCCATCTCCATCCGGAATAATTCTTGGCCAAGAGATTGAAAATCTATACGATTCCAATCCTATTTCAGACATTAGTTTAATATCTTCTTTATATCTATGATAATGATCTACAGAAATATCTCCGTTGGTATTTTTATAAGTTTTTCCAGGTATTTTTGAGAATACATCCCAGTTTGAAATACCCTTTCCATCCTCATTCCATGCACCTTCTACCTGATAGGAAGCTGAAGCTGCACCGAATAAGAAATCGTGTGGAAATTTCATTTAAAAAGTCACTCCTTTGCACTGACGCTTTTATACTATTTTTTTTCTGCTAATTTTAAAGCTAGAGCTAAAACTTTTTCACCATTCATCATTCCATAATCTACCATAGGTATTACATCTACTGGAACTCCTTTTTCACCACATATTTTTTTAGCTTTTGGCAGTGTATAACCAACTTGAGGTCCAAGCAGTGCCACATCAACTCCATCTAAATTTTTAGCCATGGTGTTTTCTGAGAAAGCTTCTATATCCACCTCAATTCCTTTTGCTTCAGCAGCCTTCTTCATTTTGTTAACTAATACGCTAGTAGACATACCTGCAGCACAAAATAATCTGATTTTAATCATAAAAAATTCCTCCTTTTAAATTTATACTATATATTTAAGTTTATATTATTGATAACTTCTAGTTATTGTTTTTGCTCAATATTGGATTAATGAGCTTTCTAAGTTCTATGATTTGTTCAATTAAATTTTTTTCTGTTATTGTTGTCATTAAATGGTCTTGTGAGTGAACAAATAAAACTGACATTTCCATTTTTTCTCCATTAGCTTCTTTATGAAGCAGAGATGTTTGTGCATTATGTGCTACTTCAAGTGATTCTTCTGCTTTTTTCATTTCTTCATCTGCACCTGTATAATCTCCTTCGTTTACTTTTCGTAAGGCTTCATAAGCGTGAGATTTTGCATCACCTGCATAGATAATAATATTCATAATAATTTGTTCCATTTCACTCATCAGTGTTCCCTCCTCAGTTGATTTAAATAATTATAAATATCTGATGCAATATTTATTAGCAAAATTTATGCCAAACACTGACTTTTAACTGTTTATTAGTTTTTATTAAGTCTTTGGCATATTAATTTTTCACTTATATACTTAGCAAAATTTATGCCAAAACTCTAAATTTTAATGTTTGCTATTAGATTTCTTTGTAAAATATACTGAAAAACAGGTTTTTGATGCCGAAAAAAATATTTTTACGACTTTTTTAATTTAGATATGCAATTACTTTGATTATTGATAATGTTTACATAAATTCAAAAGTGTTTAAAATTTAAATTATTAGTGTTTAAATTTATAGAACTGATTTTTTTATATTTCAATAGTGTTTAAGTTTTTTAAACACTATTGAAATATAAATATTATTTGAATATAATGTTTATAATGAACATACTAAACGATTACGGATTTAGCTTTGCAGAAGTTTTTATAAGTTTACTAACGAAGGAGGGATATAACTATGAATAATAAAGAACTGATTTATACAAGACTATTAGAGTTAAACGATAGTAAAGGTATTGATGCTCAAACACTAGCGTCTGTACTTGGCATGACTAGAGCTAACGTAAGCCATGTGTTAAATAATCTTTGTAAAGAAGGAAAAGTACAAAAATCTTCTGGGCGTCCAGTACTTTTTACAATTGCAAAAGATAAAAATAATATAAGCAAGGAAAGCAAGCTTGACCAAATAGTTAAAAATAATATGAGTTTAAAACAAGCTGTTGAACAGATGAAAGCAGCTATATTGTATCCTCCAAAAGGTATTCCTTCTTTAATATTGGGGGATACGGGTGTAGGAAAATCTATGTTTGCTTCTTTAATGTATGAATATGCTATAGAAATGAATAGACGAAAAGAAAACTCACCTTTTATAGTGTTTAACTGTGCTGATTATTGTAATAATCCTCAACTTCTTACATCTCAGCTTTTTGGTGTTAAAAAGGGTACTTATACAGGAGCAGAGGCGGACAGGCCTGGTTTATTGGAGAAGGCTGATGGAGGAGTACTGTTTTTAGATGAAGTTCATAGGCTTCCGCCAGAAGGACAGGAAATATTATTTACATTTCTTGATACTGGCTGTTTCAGGCGAATGGGTGATTGTGAAATAAGAAAAGCAGATGTACTTATTATTTCAGCTACTACCGAAGATCCTAATTCAGCACTGCTTAAAACTTTTATACGAAGAATTCCTATGATGATAAGAATACCTTCTTTAAAGCAAAGGTCGCTGGAAGAAAGGCTTTATTTGATTAAAAATTTTTTCAGACAAGAAAGTGTAAAAATAAATAAAGATATATATGTATCTTTAAACACAATGAGAGCATTTTTATCTTATGATTGCCCAGGTAATGTGGGACAATTAAAAAGTGATATTCAGCTTATATGCGCCAAAGCTTATTCTGAATTTCTTACAAATACAAAAAATGATGTAAGAATTTATAGCGGCAGTCTTCCATTTTATATTAAGGAAGGACTCTATAAAGAAAAGGAGCATAGAATTTTATGGAATAAGCTTGTTGGTGAAGAAATAGAGTATTTCAGATTTTCAGATTCTTTAGAAGTTGATAATACGCTAAGGTACGAGGATAATGGCATTTATAAATTAATCGAAGAAAAACTGGAAAGACTTAAATCAGAGGGTATAGCAGAAATTGCTATAGAAAATATATTAGAGAAGGATATAACTAAATATTTTGAAAAGCATATCAGCGGAATATCTGAAGATATAAATAGAAAAAATTTATTAAGCATTGTAAGTGAAGATATATTAGAGTGTATAGATAAGGTTGTGTACTATGTATCTTTGGAGCTGAAGAGAAATTTAAATAATAATACTTATACTGCTTTAGCATTACACATAAATACTCTTATTAATAGAGTAAATAATGATAAAACTGTAAATAACCCTCAGCTGGATAAAATCAAGCAATTGTATCCTGAAGAATTTAAGGTAGCTCTTGGTGCTAAAGCTATTATTGAAAAACATGTACATCGTTCTATATCGGAAGATGAGGCAGGCTATTTAACAATTTTTCTTCTGCCAGAAGAAAAATTTAAGAATAATATTAACAAAGTTAAAATTATTCTGATTGCTCATGGTGAAACTACAGCAACTTCAATGGCAGCCGTAGCTAATAAACTTCTGGGTGAAAATCATGTAATTGGTATAAATGCGCCAATAGAAGAAAGTCCTGTTATTGTGCTTGAAAAATTAAAAAAGCTTGTAGCTGAAGAAGTAAATGACAGAGGGTATCTTTTACTTGTTGATATGGGGTCGTTGACTACCTTTGGGGAGGCTATAGAGCAGGAATTTAAAGTTCCTGTAAAAGTAATACCTTTAGTTTCAACACTTCATGTACTGGAATCAGCTAGAAAAGCTCTTTTAGGACTCTCTTTGGAGGAAATATACAGGGAAGTTTTGCAAGTGAACTCTTACTTTGAAATAAGCCGAGTGCTGAAAGAGCCTAAAAGTGATAAAACTAAAGTGGCTATAATAACAGCTTGTTTAACAGGTGAAGGAGGTTCTATAGCACTTAAAAGTTTTTTAAATAACAATCTTAGGTATGATAAAGATTTATTTGAAATAATAACTCTGAACTGTTTAGACAAGAATTATTATATACAAAAGTTAAATGAAATATTGCAAGAAAAAGAGATTCTGTTTATTGTTTCTCCATTTCATGTAGATATAGATATAAAACAATACAGCATGTATGATGTGCTAAATATGAGAGAGATAAAGGCACTTCAGGAAGCTATAGATGTTAAAACTACTCTTATGAAAATGCCTGTAATAATAAAGCAAAACGTAGAAAATCTTGATGGAACTGAACTTTATAAGGATATTATGATTTATATAAGAAGGCTTGAGGATAAGTTATCTATAAAATTAAAAGATGAGAGTTTAATTGGTTTAATTCTGCATTTAGCTTTTATGATAAACAGGCTTAAAAAAGGTGATATATCAGTAGAATATCCTGAAAAAGATGATTATATATTAAAAAATAAGGGAATATATGATACAGTAAAGGAAAATTTTGTATTTTTATACAATAAATATTTTATTAATATATCCGATGATGAAATTTGCTATATTATGAGTTTCTTTTTAGTATAAGCGTTTTTAATGAATTTTAAAAGCTTAAAAAAGGTTGAGAACAAGCTGCAGGAGAAGTTGTAGCAGACACTCCTGCAGCAAGATAGTAATTAAAAACTAAAAGCGTTCAGTACTGGTTTAATTTTGTGAAGCTTGTTCATAAATAATTCTAATATTTATACCTTGATTGTAATTGCCGAAGTTTTTTCCGAAAATAGTTAAGCCGCCAACATGGTTTGCATTTTCAGGTACTGATAGTCTAAAAAATAAATCACTTTTATAGTTTAGATTAAAATCTTCTAAAGTTACATCGGAAATTTGCAAGCCATCTATAAAGGTACCGAATTTATTAATAGTTAAAAGCTTTAAAAGCCCGTATTGATTCCACGTCGGAAACCACCAAGATGGTGTAAGCAAACCCTTTGTATCAGCATAATCTCCAGGACTGGTCCAGCTTCCTAAATGAAAGTTGTTTAAGCTGAAATTAACATCTGAGGGCCATATAGAACAGTTGCCGGGAGCTTCAGAACTTATCTCCATAGAGATTTGAATTTCGGAAAATTCCTGACCGGGCTTAAGATAATTTGGAATTCTATATTCTACAAAACCTTTAGTAAACCATAAAATATCACTGTTTATTCTTTCTGGATCAGCAAAGTAGCTTGGGTTATCTACTTCACCGATTATCTTATCTTTTGTAGCTATGCCGCAGGTCGGATATATTTCGTAAGCAGAGTAGTGACCAACTCCGATTTCGCACTCATAAGAGTTTGGAATATTTTGATTACCTATATCTATAACAAATTTATCTTCATGAAGACAGCAGATTTTTTGAATACCATGTTTTGCTGTCAGGGTATTGATTTTGATTAATCCGCATTCTTCTAGTTTTTTTATATGCATGGTAACAGCACCATTTGTCAGATTAAGCTTTTCTGAAATATCATTCATATTAAGTTGTTTATATTCCGATAGTAATTCTATAATTTCAATTCTGATATCAGAACTCAATGCCTTAAACAGAGGCAGGCTTTCTTTTAAATTTGTAATGTGAATCATGTCCTAACTCCTTCTTTTTATTTTATATAAATTTAAAATAAAAACAAATAAATTTATTAACTTGATAATTAATTTGCACTTCTAATATAAAATTCCATAAAAAACATTGTGTGTTCAAGATGAGAACAATATTTTATAATTATGTATATTATACAACAAATTATAAATAATTAAAACATATAATTTAAAATAAATTATTTTAAAAAAATATAAAACAATTTATAAAAATATATTGACAGCAATAACCATAAATGGCATAATATAAACATAAAAGTTAATTAAACGTTTTAAATATTTTTAAAACAAAGAATAGCTTAATTGATTAGGTTGTATAAAAACTATTATTTGTTTTTAGGGGGGAACAGCATGTTAAACACAAAAAAAGCAAAAATGATACTAGATAAGGATTACAAAATTGGTGAGGTGGATAAGCGCCTTTACGGTTCTTTTATTGAACATCTTGGTCGTGCAGTTTATGGTGGAATTTATGAACCAGGTCACCCAAAAGCAGATGAAATGGGCTTTAGAAAAGATGTAATGGAATTAGTTAAGGAATTAAATGTTCCTATAATCAGATATCCAGGCGGAAATTTTGTGTCTGGATATAACTGGGAGGATGGTGTAGGGCCTATAGAAAAAAGGCCAAGAAGAACTGAACTGGCTTGGGGAACTATAGAAACTAATCAAATTGGTACAAATGAGTTTGCACACTGGGCTAAGAAAGTGAATAGTGAAGTTATGATGGCAGTAAATTTAGGTACTCGTGGTGCAGATGCAGCAAGAAACCTTGTAGAATATTGCAATCATCCAAGCGGAACCTACTGGAGTGATTTAAGAAGATCACATGGATATGAAAATACACATAATATAAAGGTTTGGTGTTTAGGAAATGAAATGGACGGACCTTGGCAGATATGTCATAAGACAGCAGAGGAGTATGGACGTCTTGCTTGTGAAACGGCTAAGGTTATGAAATGGGTTGATCCTACAATCGAATTAGTAGCTTGTGGAAGCTCAAGTATTCATATGCCAACCTTTGGTCAATGGGAAGCAACAGTACTTGAGCATACTTATGAGCATGTAGATTATATTTCACTGCATCAATATTATGGTAATCATGAAAAAGATACAGCAAACTTTTTAGGTAAAACAATGGACTTAGATGCGTTTATAAAGTCAGTAATTGCAACTGCTGATTATGTAAAGGCTAAAAAGAGATCTAAAAAGACAATAAACCTTTCCTTCGACGAGTGGAATGTATGGTTTCATTCTAATGAAGCTGACAGAAAAATTAAAAGATGGTCAATAGCACCTCCTCAGCTTGAAGACGTTTACGATTTTCAGGATGCTTTGCTTGTAGGTGGAATGTTAATAACTTTCCTAAAACATGCTGACCGCGTTAAGATGGCTTGTTTGGCTCAATTGGTAAATGTTATTGCTCCAATAATGACATCCAATGGCGGTGGAGCATGGAGACAAACAATATTTTATCCATTTGCTCATGTTTCAGCTTATGGTAGAGGAGTTGTATTAAATCCTGTAATATTTTCACCAGTATATGACAGCAAGGATTATACTGATGTTCCAATTCTTCAAGCAGCTGCTGTATTTAATGAAGAAAAAGAAGAATTAACAATTTTTGCTTTAAATAAAGATGTTCAGGATTTGCTTAGCTTTGAATGTGATGTTAGACATTTTGAAGGATATAGAGTAATTGAGCATATCGTTCTTGAAAAGGATGATGTATATGCAGTAAATACAGAAGCTAATCCATTTAACGTAGTTCCAAATAAAAATGGAAATGCTGAAATTACTGAAGGAAAATTAACAGCAAATCTTTCAAAATTATCTTGGAATGTAATCAGATTAGCAAAATAAAATTTTTTTATATAAAGGGGGAATTTTTATGAGAAAATTTACCAGAACATTCTTAGCTGTTACAATGGTGTCAGTAATGGCTATGGGTGGATTAACGGCATGTGGGAAGAAATCAGGTGGGGACTCAGCTCCAGCATCCGGAAAAGAACAGAAACAAACACAGTTAGGTGCTGAAACAGCTGGTGCAAATGCAACCGAGCTTAGCTACTGGACATTTGTTGATTTACACGGAAAACATTTTTCAACTATGGTAGACTCTTGGAATAAAGCGAATCCCAATAAACAGATTAAGTTAAATGTTACTGTTATGCCATATGATGATATGCATAACAAATTATTAATTGCTGTTCAGACAGGACAGGGAGCCCCTGATATCTCTGATGTGGAACTTGGGAGATTTCCTAACTTTCTTGAAGGGGAAAATGTTCCTTTAGAAAGCTTGGATGATGTTATTGCTCCATTTAAGAGTACGGTAGTTCCAGCTCGTCTTGAAATTTACAGCAAAAACGGACATGTATACGGTGCTCCAACACATGTTGGTGCAACAGTAGCTTTTTATAACACGGAAATTCTTGAAAAAGCTGGTGTTGATTATAAGACAATAAAAACCTGGGATGACTATAAAAAAGCTGGTATAAAAGTATATGAAAAGACAGGAAAGTATATGGGAACAGCGGATACTTCAGCTTTATGGCAGCTGTCAATACTTGCAACAGAGCAGGGGGCTGACCTGACAGATGCTGATGGAAAGCCGAAAGTTAACTCACCTGAGTTAATCAAGGGGCTTGAAATGTTAAAGGATTTACAGAAAAATAATGTAATTGCTACTATTCCAGGTGGACAACCAGATACAGAAGAAGGAAAAGGGGAATTCAACAAGGGTAATTATGCAAGTGCATTTATGCCGCTATGGTATATGTCAAGATTTACAAATGAAATGAAGGACTTAAAGGGTAAGTTTGCTATAGCTCCGCTTCCAGTGTTTAAAGAAGGTCAGCCTCGTTCTCTTGGTTTAGGTGGAACTGGAACAGTTGTTACTAAGACAGCTAAAAATGTTCAGTTGGCAAAAGAGTTTGTTGCTTATGCTAAGCTTTCACCTGAGGGCGAAGTTAATATATGGAAGACATTGGGATTTGACCCGGTAAATACAGCTATATGGACAGACAAATCAATTACTCATGATCCAAATAATGAATTTGTTCAATATTTTAAGACTAATCCATTTGATGTATTAAATGAAATTAAAGGAGAAATTAAGTTTATTAAGTCAGTAAAAGCTTCACCAACTATTAATAATGTTCTTTGTACAACAACTCTAAATGCTATATTTGAAGATGACAAGGATGTTAAGGAAGCGCTAGATGAAGCACAGAAGACAATTGAACAGGAACTTAAATAAATAAAGTATTGAATAAAAAAATAACAATACAAGTAAACGCCATATACGATATTTTATTAAATACAGTATATGGCAGTTGCTTTATAAAAAATATTTATATAAGGGAAGTGATTGTTTTGATAAAGAAATTTATATATTCCCAAAAGGCTGCACCTTATGTTTTCATTGCACCATTTGTAATAGTATTTTTAATATTCTGGATATACCCCCTTTCAAACTCTGTTGTTATGAGCTTTCAGGAAAGAATGCTGGGACAGGTTCCCAAATGGATCGGTTATTCGAATTATAAAAAGCTTGCAACAGACACAGTTTTCCTGCAGGCAGTTTTAAATAGTGTCAAATATATGGTAGGTACTTTGGTACTGTTAATACCATTTCCTATGCTTTTTGCTGTTCTTATTAACAGTAAGATAATGATAGGAAGAGAATTTTTTAAATCAGCTTTTTTTCTCCCAGCTCTTACTTCGGTAGCTGTTGCAGGTACAATTTTTCGCTTGATTTTCGGAGAAATGGAGGGTTCTTTATTAAATAGTATATTATCTGTATTTGGTATGGGTCCTTTTAAATATTTAAAGGATGGAACACTTAGCTATATTGCTTTATTAACGCTTGCCTGCTGGAGATGGACAGGTGTAAATATGTTATATTTTCTTTCAGGACTAAAGAGCATAGATAATGAATACTATGAAGCTGCAGCAATAGATGGGGCTTCAGCATTTCAGCAGTTTAAGACAATTACAATGCCGCTTTTAAAACCAACAACAATTTACGTGGTAACAATCAGTATATATGCTGGTTTAGCTATGTTTACTGAAAGCTTAATGATGTTTAATGGTAATAATTCACCGAAAAATATTGGTCTAACAATAGTTGGATATTTATATAGACAGGGGATAGAAAAGAACAAATTAGGCTATGCTGCTACAGTTGGAATAGTTCTTCTTGTTGTTGCTATGACAATTAATCTGACTCAGTTAGCATTTACAGGAATGTTTAAAAAGGAGGAGGATTAATTTGAATAAAACTAGTTTAGTTAAAATGAATACGATTAGAGTAAGCAATGTTGTAGGAAAGAAGAAAAATAGAACTCTTAGTATTTTACTGTTTATATTTTTTATTGGACTATTTTGTTTGATTATGCTTCCTTTTTACGCAATAACTTTAGCATCTTTTAAACCAGGTGAAAGTTTAATCCGTTATGGTTTAAATCTTAAATTTGATTTAAGCATAATGAGTTTTGACAATTTTAAGTTTCTTTTTACAGGAGAACATGATTATTTTCTTTGGTTTAAAAATAGCATGTTCATAACTATTATACAGGTAACTTTAACTTTATTTGTCAGTGCTTTTGTAGCCTATGGCTTTGCCGCATATGATTTTAAAGGAAAAAATTTTTTCTTTATTTGCGTACTTTTAATTATGATGGTGCCCTTTGAAATTTTACTTCTTCCTTTATATACATTAATTAATGATCTTGGTATGATGAACAGCTATAATGCAATTATTCTGCCTGGTATAGCCAATGCTGGTACCATATTTTTCTTCAGGCAGTATCTAAGGGGAATTCCAAAGGAGATTATTGCTGCAGGTAGAGTAGATGGAGCATCAGAATACGGTATTTTCTTCAGATTAATTTTACCAGTTATGAAACCTTCTTTTGCTGCTATGGCAATATTAAATGGCATGAACAGTTGGAATAGTTTGTTATGGCCGTTCATGGTATTGGGCGACCAGAATAAATTTACTCTTCCTATTGGTTTGAAGACACTTTTAACACCATATGGTAACAATTATGATTTACTGATTGTCGGATCCTTTTTTGCAATACTTCCAATATTTATATTGTTCATGTGTTTTCAGAAGTATTTTATTGACGGTATGACTGCCGGAGCTGTAAAGGGTTAATAAAAAGTAATTCAAGTTAGGCTTGGGAAATATATTTTGACCAAGCCTATAGCTTTATAATTATAATAATTATCTTTGCTTATCTTTCCATAATTTATTCAGCCTATCTTTTATCCTTGCTTCCATTCCGTTTTGAGTAGGTTTGTAGTAAATATTATTTTTATGGGAGTCTGGAAGGTACTGCTGCTCTATAAAGCCCCCAAAAGCATGTGGATAAAGATATCCAGTTCCATGTCCTAAGCTGGAGGCACCTTTATAATGAGCATCCATAAGATGAGGCGGTATACCAGAGTCTCTATGTTTTCTTACTTCTTCAAGGGCTGAATCAATAGCGTTATAAGATGCGTTTGATTTAGGAGCACAGGCAGCATAAATAGCAGCTTGAGAAAGGTTAATTCTGCATTCGGGCATTCCTATCATATGACAGGCTGTCATAGCGCTTGTAGCAACTACAAGAGCCATGGGGTCTGCGTTTCCAATATCCTCTGAAGCGAAAATAACAATTCTTCTTGCTATAAATACAGGATCTTCTCCTGCATCAAGCATCTTTGCAAGGTAAAAAACTGCTGCATCAGGATCGCTTCCTCTCATTGATTTAATAAAAGCACTTATTGTGTCATAATGATTATCTCCGTTTTTATCATATAAAGACATTTTTCTTTGAATACATTCTTTGGCATCTTCTACGGTTATGATAATTTTGTTGTTTATTTTTTTTGAGGTTTTTACTGCCATATCTAAAGCATTTAATGCTTTTCTAATATCACCATTGCTGTGAACAGCAAAGTAATTAAAAACTTCTTCTTCAATATCAATAGATAAATTGCCAAAGCCTTTTGGATTTTTAATTGCGTTTTTAAGTGCTTTTATTACATCGCTGTCAGTTAAGGCTTTGAGTTCAAATATCATTGAACGAGACAGCAAGGCATTATTAACTTCAAAATAAGGATTTTCTGTAGTAGCTCCGATTAAGATTATAACGCCTTTCTCAACAGAAGGCAGAAGCGAATCCTGCTGGGCTTTGCTGAATCTATGAACCTCATCTAAAAACAGTATGGTTTTTCTGCTGTAGAGTTTTAAGTTTGTTTCTGCTTCCTGTACTATCTTTTTTATATCTGAAGTTCCTGCAGTTACTGCACTAAGTTCTATGAAATTTGCTTTTGTCTGGCTGGCTATTATTCTTGCAAGGGTTGTTTTTCCAACACCTGGGGGGCCGTAAAATATAGCAGAAGATATATTATCTGTTACTATGGCTCTATAGAGCATTTTATCTTTAGCAAGCAGATGCTGCTGACCTATGTATTCTTCCAATGTTTCTGGTCGCACTCTTTCTGCTAAAGGCTTTAAATTAGTATTATTTTTCTGGTTAGCTATATCAAATAAATCCATATATTCACTTCCTGTGTTATTTATTAAATTTTGAGTTAATTATAACATATTTTATTAGTGATAGAAGAATAATAAACATATTGAATGTAAATCTAATACTATAACTATTGACAAAATTAAAATAAATTAATATTATAAATATATAAGAATATTGTTATATAGCGATATAATTTAAGGAGGTTAAATAATGTTTCAATTTATGTTAAAAAATTCAGTAAAATCAGTGGATGTTAATGAAATGGATAAATTAATAGGTAAAGTAGAATTAATAGATATAAGAGAACCTTACGAATATAAAGCTGGACATTTACCAACAGCTAAGAATATTACAATGGATACAATTTTAAAACAGCCTGAGAAATATCTTGATAAGTCAAAAGAATATCATATTATATGTCAATCTGGTTCAAGAAGTTCAAGGACTTGTAAAATTCTAAAAGAACATGGTTTTAATATAGTAAATGTAGCTGGTGGTACTGGAAGATATATAGGGAAATTAGAAAGATAAATTGAAGTTTAAAGCTAGAGGCAGAGCTAAATTTGTTTTTTTTGTCAGGCTCTGCCTCTAGAAAGGTTATATAGAAAAATGCCTTGAAGTAATTTCAAGGCATAATTTTTTTTACTTTACATAATTAAAAGGATTTACAGCAGTTCCGTTTTTTCTGATTTCAAAGTGACAGTGTGGTCCTGTGGAATTTCCAGTACTGCCTACTTCAGCAATATGAGTACCTTTAGAAACAACTTGTCCCTTTTTAACTAATAATTTTGAGTTATGAGCATAGTAACTTTGTAACCCATTTCCATGATTGATTATTATAAGATTTCCGTATCCGCTTTCCCAGCCGCTAAATGATACCGTACCATCCATAGATGCTAAAACATTAGTACCAACAGGTGCAGCAATATCAATTCCTTCATGCTGTCTGCCCCAACGTTCACCAAACAATGAAGTAATTTTTCCTCTAACAGGTAATGAGCCCTTCATAGTAGTATTTGCAGATATAGAGCCTCCACGATTTAAGGATGTATTTAAAGCTGTAATTTTATTGGTAGTTTTAGGAGTTATAGATTTAACTTCATCTACTCCTGGCATTATTATTTTCTGATCTAATTTTAACTTATCTGGAGATTCCAGTTTATTAACTTCAACAATTTTGTTAAAATCAATCTTATTCAACATAGCTAAATCCCAAAGAGTTTCTCCGTTTTTAATTTTATAAAGTACACCATCTATGGAAGGAAATTCTAAAACTTGTCCTTCTTTTAGCTGGGAATCAGCTTTTAGATTATTGGATTCAGCTATATTTTTTGCTTTTAGATTATATGTACTTGCTATGCTTTCTAAAGTATCACCTGATTTAACAGTATATGTAATGATATTAGCTTCGGCATCTTTATTTGAAGCGTTTTGAGTTTCTGCTACATTAGGGTCATTTATATCATTTATATTTGAAGCGTTTGAATTGTCTTGTTTAACATCAGTAACAGAGGCCTGTTCATTTTGTTTTGTCTGTTCAGATAATACTGAACTATTTACTGAAATTGTATCAGACTTTGTTGTAGTGCCAGTCATTATAGCAGTTGCAGTAAGAATAGCTGCTAAAATAGAAGCTGCACCAAAAATAAATATTCTTCTGTTTAACATAATATCCTCCTCTATAAGGCTTACGAGGTTAGTTGACGGGTTAGGCTATAGAGATACCTTCAAAAGATTCACCCCAAATGGTTTATCCCCCGTTCTACATATGTAGATTAAGCATATTAATTTACATTATAAATGATAGTTAATACTTATGTAAACAAAAAGTTATTACTTATACTTAATAATTTTTTAAAAAATTTTATCCATGATAAAAAATACATATATTTAATATTTTAAAATACTTTTTAAAATATTTTTAAAAACATATTGAAAAATAAAACAAGCTGTTGTAAAATAAAATCATGAGAAGTGAAAACAGTTTCATAATAACGAATATTAGGAGGATGGGAAAGATGGCTGAATATTTTCAAAATGTACCAGTAATAAAATATGAAGGAAAAGATTCTAAAAATCCTTTTGCATTTAAATACTATAATCCAGATGAGGTTATAGGCGGAAAAACAATGAGGGAACATCTTAAGTTCACAATGGCTTATTGGCATACTTTAGCTGCAAATGGTTCAGATCCATTTGGAGTAGGAACATATCAAAAGCCTTGGGATAATGAGACAGACCCAATGAAAATTGCTAAAGCTAAAATGGAAGCAGCTTTCGAGTTTATGAATAAGCTAGGAATTGATTATTTTGCATTCCATGACAGAGATATAGCTCCAGAAGGAAAGGATTTAGCTGAAACTAATGCATATCTTGATGAGATAGTTGCTTACTGCAAGGAGTTAATGCAGACTCATAACAAGAAGCTTCTTTGGGGAACAGCAAATGCTTTCTCAAATCCTAGATATGTACATGGTGCAGCTACTACTTGCAACGCTGATGTATTTGCTTATGCAGCAGCTCAAGTTAAGAAGGCTATGGAAGTTACAAAAGAGCTTGGTGGAGAAAACTATGTATTCTGGGGTGGAAGAGAAGGTTATGAGACTTTATTAAACACCGATTTAAAATTAGAGCAAGATAACTTAGCTAGATTCTTAAAAATGGCAGTAGATTATGCTCAAAAGATAGGTTTTACTGGGCAATTCTTAATAGAGCCAAAGCCAAAGGAACCAACAAAACACCAATATGACTTTGATGTAGCAACAGTTTTAGGTTTCTTAAGAAATTACGGATTAGATAAATATTTCAAGATGAATATTGAAGCAAATCATGCTACATTAGCAGGACATACTTTCCAGCACGAAGTTGCATTAGCTAGAATTAACGGAGTACTAGGAAGCCTTGATATCAATCAAGGAGATCCAAATTTAGGATGGGATACAGACCAATTCCCGACAAATATTTATGACGCTGCCCTTCTTATGTATGAAGTACTTAAAAACGGTGGAATTGGAAAGGGAGGTCTTAATTTTGATGCTAAGGTTAGAAGAGCTTCCTTTGAAGTAGAAGATTTATTCCTTGGCTATATAGCTGGTATGGATACTTTAGCTCACGGTTTAAGAATTGCTTACAAGATGCTTGAAGAAGGTGAATTCGAAAAGGCTGTAGCTGAAAGATACAAGAGCTTTACAGAAGGAATTGGTAAGGATATCGTTGAAGGTAAGGCAGATTTTGAATCCTTAGAAAAATACGCTTTAGCTAACAGTGTAATTAAAAATAAGTCTGGAAGACAAGAGCTTTTAGAAGCTAAATTAAATCAATATATATTTAACGAATAATAGTGTAAAATAATGTAGAGGCAGTAACTGTCTCTACATTATGTTTATAAGTGGTGATGAAATGGTAGCATTAGATCATAGTGATATAAAAACTAATAATAAAAAGAGAATAATAAATCTTTTATCAAAGGAACGAGAACTTACTAAGCTTGATATATCAAGAAAACTTGATATTAGTGTCCCAACGGTAACAACAATAGTAGGAGAACTTATAGAAGAAGGCATCGTAGAAGAAGCTGGGATGGCCACCTCTACAGGTGGAAGAAAGCCTGTTATCATAAGATTTTTACCTGATTCAAGATACAGCATTGGTATCGATTTAGGAAAAGATTATGTAAGAGCTGTTCTTACTGATTTAAACAGCAGAATAATTTCAGATAGAAAAAAGGAATTGACTGTTATTACGGAAAAAGAAGTTCTTAAAGTAGTGAAAGCATTAATAGAAGATTTAATAAATTCAAATATGAATGTAAAAACCAAGCTTTTAGGAATAGGCTTTTCTCTTCCAGGTACTGTGAATGAAAAGGAGCTTACTCTTGAGGTTGCAACGAATTTTAGACTTAAAAACATTTCTTTTAAAGAACTTTACTCTCATTTTAATGTGCCTATTTTTCTGGAAAATGAAGCTAATGCAGGAGCATTGGCAGAATCAAAGCTTGGAGTAGCAAGAGATTTAAATAATTTAATATATATTTCCATTACAGAGGGGATAGGCGGAGGAATCTTTATTAACAATGATATGTATAAAGGCAGGGACAGAAGAGCAGGGGAAATTGGACATATGTGTATAGTTAAAAATGGAAGGCAGTGCAATTGCGGAAGAAAGGGCTGCTGGGAGACCTATGCTTCAAGCCGTGCATTAATAAAAGATTACAATGAGAAGACAAAGAATACGGTAAATAGCATAGATGAAATTATACAAAGATTTAATCTAAATGAAAAAAATGCAATTCAGGTAATTGATGAGTATGCAGATAATTTAGCAGAAGGTATACTAAGCCTTATTTTTATATTTAATCCAGACTATATTGTTATAGGAGGAGATATTAGTAAATTTTCAGATGTTTTTAATCATAAGCTTTCAAGTAAAATTTTTAAAAATAATGAATTTTACAAGGAAGGGGACGTAAAAATATTATTTTCAAGTCTTGGAAATGATTCAAATATATTAGGTGTATCGCTTATACCTATTTTAGATAGTTTTGGCTTCAGTAATATATAATATTTAATAAAGAAATTAGGGAGGATGGATTTGTATGAATTTTTTAGGAGTAGATTTAGGTACTTCCTCGGTTAAGATAGTTATCATGAATGATGCTGGACAAGTAATAGCGTCAATATCAAAGGATTATGATGTGAGTTATCCAAAGGTTAATTGGGCTGAGCAAAACCCAGAGGACTGGTGGAATGCTACAAGAGATGGAATTAGGGAATTAGTAAAATCTTCAAATGTGGACGGAGCAAGCATAAAAGGCATAGGCTTTAGCGGTCAGATGCATGGACTTGTACTTTTAGATAAAGAAGGTAATGTTTTAAGACCTGCTATACTTTGGTGCGATCAAAGAACACAAGAAGAGTGTAATTATCTAAATAATGAAATTGGCCAGGATAAAATATCACTTTATACAGGAAATATGGCATTAACAGGGTTCACTGCTCCAAAGCTGTTATGGGTAAAAAAACATGAAAAAGAAATTTTTGATAAAATAGCTCATATACTTTTGCCAAAGGATTACATCAGATATAAATTAACGAGAGAATTTGCTACAGATGTATCTGATGCTTCTGGAATGCTGATGCTTGATGTAAAAGAAAGAAAATGGTCAAAAGAGATGCTAGACATACTTCAAATAAATGAAGAGGTGCTTCCTAAAGTATATGAATCCTGGGAAGTTACAGGAAAACTTACTAAAGAGGTTGCAGAATATACTGGACTTACAGAGGAAACTGTAGTAGTTGGAGGTGCTGGAGACCAGGCAGCTGGTGCAGTAGGAACTGGTATAGTTAAAAGTGGTATTCTATCTGTTGCACTAGGAACTTCAGGGGTTGTTTTTGCAAGCAGCGACAATTATGAGGTAGATGAAGCAAACAGACTTCATTCCTTCTGTCATTCAAATGGAAAGTGGCATCAGATGGGGGTTATGCTTTCAGCAGCTTCCTGTTTAAAATGGTGGGTAGAAGATATAAATAAAGATGTCCAAAAAGATGCTTTTGAAAGTCTTTTAAAGGAAGCTTCCGAATCTCCTGCAGGCAGCAATGGGGTTGTATTTTTGCCATATTTAATGGGAGAGAGGACACCCTATAGCGATCCAGATGCAAAAGGAGTTTTCTTCGGTCTAAATATTACAACAAGCAGAGCAGATATGACAAGAGCAGTGCTTGAAGGAGTATGCTTTGGTCTTAGAGATTCTCTTGAAATACTTAAGAGCTTAAATGTTCCTGTAGAAGCAGTTAGAGTAAGCGGAGGAGGAGCAAAGAGTCCGCTCTGGAGACAGATTCTATCTGATATATTTGGAGTAAGGGTTCAGGTTATAAGTTCTAAGGAAGGTCCTGCATATGGTGCTGCTATTTTAGCGGCAGTAGGCTGTGGATTGTATAAAACTGTAGATGAAGCCTGCGAAAAGCTTATAAAGGTTACAGCTTCAGTAGATCCTATTCCAGAGAACGTAGAAAAATATAATAATATATATAGAGTATACAATAGTTTGTATCCAATATTAAAAGAATCCTTTAAGGAAATAAACAAGCTGCAATAATTTAAAGGCCTAAAGTTTTCAATACTTTAGGTCTTTAAATTATTTTGTAACAACCTCTTGAAAATTATTTTAAAGAAGATTATACTACAGATATACCCCCCTCTCATGGTGGGGGTGGAAGGAGGATATAAATGAATGAGGAAAAAACTAAAGCTTTAATGTCTCTTAAAACTTCTAAAGGGCAGATTGAAGGAATAATAAAGATGATTGAAGAGGGTAGATACTGTGTTGATATATCAAATCAAATAATAGCAGCACAGGCTTTACTTAAAAAGGCAAATATGCTGATATTAAAGCAGCATATACTTCATTGTGTGAAAGATGCGGTAAAGAATGACAAAGGCGATGAAAAAATAGATGAGATAATAGATATTTTAGAAAAGATTATTCAAAAATAGACGTAAAAGAGGAGGGTGAGTTTTGAAAAAGAGTCTTAAGATAGAAGGGATGACTTGTGCTGCATGCGCAAAAACAGTCGAAAGAGTTACTAGAAAACTTGATGGTGTTACAGAGTCTAATGTGAATTTTGCAACGGAAAAGTTAAATATCAGCTATGATTCTTCAAAAGTTAAAGTTTCAGATATAAGGAAAGCAATAGAAAAAGCTGGATATAAAGCTGTAGAAGAAACTACAGTAGATAGAGATAAAGAAAAAAAAGAAAAAGAAATAAAGTATTTATGGAAAAAGTTTATTATATCAGCAATTTTTACAGTTCCGCTGCTTGTTATAACTATGGGACATATGTTTTTTGAGTCTGCAGGGTTTCACTTACCTGATATTATAGACCCTATGAAAAAGCCTGTAAATTTTGGGATGATACAATTAATATTAGTTATACCTGTAATGATAGCAGGTCACAGGTTTTTTACTGTAGGATTTAAGTCAATATTTAAGGGTAGTCCTAATATGGATTCTTTAATAGCTATAGGAACTTCTGCAGCTTTTTTGTATGGAATATTTGCTATAGTTCAGATATATGGTGGAAACATAGACTATGCCTATGATTTATATTTTGAATCAGCAGGTGTAATCATTACACTTATATTGCTTGGAAAATATCTGGAAGCAGTTGCAAAAGGAAAAACTTCTGAGGCAATTAAAAAACTTATGGGACTTGCTCCTAAGACAGCAATAGTTGTAAGAGATAGCAAAGAAGTAGAAATTTCTATAGAAGAAGTTGAAGCAGGGGATATAATCATAGTTAAACCAGGAGAAAAGATGCCTGTAGACGGTGAAGTTATTGAAGGTATGACTTTCGTTGATGAATCAATGCTTACAGGAGAGAGTATACCTGTAGAAAAAACTATAGGTGATAAGATAATAGGTGCAAGTATAAATAAAAATGGTACAATAAAATATAAAGCTACAAAAGTTGGTAAAGACACAGTACTGGCTCAAATAATTAAGCTTGTTGAAGATGCGCAAGGTTCTAAAGCTCCAATTGCTAAAATGGCAGATATTATTTCAGGTTACTTTGTTCCAGTAGTTATTACAATTGCAATTTTTTCTGCAGCTGCATGGTATTGGTTTGGTGGAGAAACATTAGTATTTGCTTTAACGATATTTATATCAGTTCTTGTTATCGCCTGTCCATGTGCATTAGGCTTAGCAACACCTACAGCAATTATGGTTGGTACTGGCAAGGGTGCAGAATATGGTGTTTTGATAAAAAGCGGTGCGGCACTTGAAATTGCTCATAAAGTAAAGACAATAGTATTTGATAAAACAGGAACAATAACAGAAGGAAAGCCAAAGGTGACTGATATAATAGTTACAGATGCTATAACAAAAGATGAATTGCTGCAATTAGCTGCATCAGCAGAAAAGGGTTCAGAGCACCCCCTTGGAGAAGCAATAGTAAAAAGTGCTGAAGAAAAAGGTTTAGAGTTTAAAAAGCTTGATTTCTTTAAAGCCATACCTGGTTACGGAATTGAAGTTAAGATAGATGAAAAAACTATACTTTTAGGAAATCGAAAGCTTATGCTAGAGAGCAATATTTCATTGGAAAATCTTGAGGAAACCTCACACAAGCTTGCTGAAGAAGGAAAGACACCTATGTATGCTGCAATTGATGGTAAAATAGCAGGTATAGTAGCTGTTGCAGATACTGTTAAAGAAAGCAGTAAGAAAGCAATAGAACAGCTTCATAAAATGGGCATAGAAGTTGCTATGATTACTGGTGACAATAAGAGAACTGCAGAAGCAATAGCTAAGCAGGTAGGAATAGATAGAATTCTGGCAGAAGTTCTTCCTCAGGATAAGGCAAATGAAGTTAAGAAGCTTCAATCAGAAGGCAGGAAGGTTGCTATGGTTGGAGACGGTATAAATGATGCTCCAGCACTTGCACAAGCAGACATAGGAATTGCTATTGGTTCGGGTACAGATGTTGCTATGGAATCAGCAGATATAGTTCTTATGAGAAGTGACCTTATGGATGTATCAACTGCAATTCAGTTAAGTAAAAAAACAATTGCAAATATAAAACAGAATCTTTTCTGGGCCTTTGGTTACAATACTTTAGGTATACCTGTAGCAATGGGAATACTTTATATTTTTGGCGGACCACTGTTAAATCCGATAATTGCAGCTGCTGCTATGAGCTTTAGTTCAGTATCAGTATTATTAAATGCATTAAGATTAAAAGGGTTTAAGCCAGCAAAATAAAAGATGCTGGATAAAAATATAGCTTAATATCTAGTTTTTAATTATAAAAACAATTATTAAATGGAGGTACTATGAAATGAAAAAGAAAATATTAGTTGAAGGAATGAGCTGCGGTCACTGCGTTAATCATGTTAAGGAGGCATTAAGCGAGCTTAGCGGGGTAACAAGCGTAGATGTAAACTTGAAAGCTAAAACAGCAATAATTGAGGCAGAAGCAGATATTGAAGATAAGGATATTAAGTCTGCTATAGAAGATGCAGGCTATGAAGTAGTTTCAATAGAAATATTATAATAAAAAGGGAGCATTGATTAAATTAATATAATCAATGCTCTGTTTTTAATTAAGCTATCACAACAGTTCTTACTTTTCTCCCGGCCAAAGGAACAGGTATATAGGCTGTACGAATAACAACATCTAAAGCTACCTGGTGAGTTCCTTTAGATAAGCCGCCTTCCTTTATGACACGGACTGTTAGAGGTTCGCCATACTCCCATTTGTAAGTTGTAACAGTTTCCATTTCATCTAAAGTAAACCAGTCTACTTCATCAACTGAGCATAAAATATTTTCACGTGGAACTTTTACTCCATCTACTTCAACTCCAATATCATTTACCATGGATAGAGGAATGCCTCTATAGTAAGTAATATTAGTTTTTAATTCAAAACCAATAATTTGACCTGCTTGTACTACATTTTTACAGCTGTTCTCAAGAAAAACATTGTTATCAAACATATTACTAATCCTCCTATCCTTGAATTTCTTTAAGAGCTTCTCTAATCAATTTCTGATGTGCTATGACCTGCTCTTTTTCTACCATTGGATTACCAGGAAGAACCCAGCGGTTTCCTTCATATTCTGTAGATACATAGCCGTCATAGCCCTTATCATGAAGATATTGAAGAATTCCTCTGTAGTCTATAGAATATTCTTCTCCGCTTTCTGTCATTTCAAATAATTTAAAGTGAAAATGTTTAATATATGGCATATATTCATCTAAAACGCTGTAAGGTTCATTTTCGTATCCATCAGCAAAATGAGCAAAAAATTGATCAGCATCAGATTTTATTAGTTTCTTCAAATCCTCTGGGAATCCATTATTCTCAATATATACTTTTCTTGGATCTCTTCCTTCCTCAAATATTTTATTGATATAATCAATAACCTCCTGATTTGTTCCTAAAACATTTTTGCAGTAATTAGCCATTACTCTTGGCAGTCTGCGGCAGAAGATTCCTGTGTCAACAACAAGGCCCACATAAGGAGAGTTTACTCTCTTCATTTCAGCTATGAAATCCTGAGTTTTCTTAACATCAAAACTTAAACCAGCATGTATTTCTAATGCTATAGTAACATCGTACTTTTCGCAATAAGGTAGTAATGGCTCGATTACAAAATCAGGTACCATTGAAACTAATCTTATTAATTTCATTCCTAATCTATTTGCAAGCTTAATTTCTTCAATTAACAAATCTACACATTCTCTTTTAGTTAATTCTCTGTTTTTATATAAATTTGTATTTAGGAAAACATCTGCAATAACAGGCTTCATTTTGTAGGTGCTTACCAGTCTGTCCCACTCTGCTAGAGTTTCCTCTGAAGGATGAGGTGCATTATGCATCATCTGATCTGGTAAAAACTCAATTCCTTCAACTGAATTATCTGCTAAAAATTTAAAAATATCTTCAAGAGTCATACGTTTATTTAAATATTCATCCTGCAAACTGTATAAACTTACACATGTTTTAATTTTGCTCATTAAAAAATCTCCTTTCACTATATTATGATAAAAGAATATCATTTTATTTTTTGCCTTACTAATGATTATTTGCTGTAATCATTATGTTTTTTTGCAGTAAAAAATATATTTTTAATTTTTAAAGTTTGTTTAGATTAAAAATTCAATCTTAATTTTTGTCATAATTTAAATGCTTTTATAAATTGAAAGGTTAATGTTATGTAATGAAGTTAAGCTTTTATATTGTCAAGATAATTAAAAAAATGATAAACTGTAAAATAAGTAATTAATATAATTACTATAACTTAAGCTAAGGGGTTGGGAATAAGTGCTGAAAGTTATAATAGCTGATGATGAAAGAAGAGTCTGCAACTTAATTTTGAATATTGTTCCCTGGGCAGAATTAGGATATAACGTGATTGCAACCGTAAACAACGGATTAGATGCCTTTAATATGATATGTGAGCATAAGCCGGATGTTGTAATTACGGATGCACGTATGCCGGGCTATGATGGTATTGAACTTATAAAACATACTAGAGAAAACAATCTAAACCCTGTATTTATTATAATAAGTGGATATAAATATTTTGAATATGCCTATAATGCGCTTCAATATGGTGTAGAATATTATCTCTTAAAGCCAATTAATAAAACAGAACTTTGTGATGCACTGACAAAAATAAGAAAAAGTAAGATGGAGCAGATTGAAAAATTAAACGATAACAGTAATATTCTTAATCAAATAGCAATGACTAAGGAAACTATGAGGCGTCATTTTATTAAAAATCATATTTTTGATGGAAGAAATTTTAAAACGTCAAGTATTGAATCCCTTGAGGAAATAAACCGTGAATATCAGATGGTTTTTAAAGAAGGTTACTATCAAGCTATTTATATTAAAATCGATACAATCATGCAGAACCAGACTAATAACCAAGTGGTTTTAGATTTAGTTTCTGCCAAAGTTAGTAATAGCCTAGAAGCATGCTGCACCGAATACGTTTATGCAGTTGCTAAATCTGGAGTGATAGCTCTTGTAAATTACTCAATAGAAGATAAACAAAAGTTTGAAGCTGCTATTGAAAAATTAAATGAAAATTTAAAAGATATAGTAGATAAATTTAATTGTTTTAAAGTTACTATTGGTCTTAGTATTGCTGAAACAGATTTTAATAATATTCCAGATTGTATTAAAGCAGCTGTAGAAGCTGTAAAATATAGAATTATTCTTTTAAATAAAGAAATTATAGACTATAACAAACATAAATTTAAAAAACTTAATATTAAGCACATATTAACTGCTGAAAGAAAAGAGCAGTTAAAAAGTTATTTTGAATCTAATGAACAGGATAACTGCAGGAGGCTTATTGATACTTGTATTAGTGAGATTTATAGTGAGAAAGATTATAATCCCTCTGCACTGTATGAGCTTTATGAAGTTATTGGTGAAACTTTACTGCAATACGTAAACGATGTCGGGGTAAATAAAGCTCCTTATGAGGATATTCAAAAAAAATATGATGATTTTATAGATAATGCTTATAGTGAAGAAACTTTTATAGAAACACTTCACAGTTTTATTATGAGTGCTTTATCATGCATTTATAATGAAAAAGAGTTTCAGGATACAAAGCCTATACGTATGGCAAAGCAATATATACAAGAACATTTTGCTGAAGACATAAGTTTAGAAATAGTAGCTAGGGAAATTCATTTAAGCAGCTCATATTTAAGTACTATTTTTCGAAAAGAAACCGGCTTGAATTTTTCGGAGTATCTAATTAATTGCAGAATAGAAGAAGCTAAAAAGCTCTTAAAGAAAACAAATAAAAGTATGGCTGAGATATCTGAAAAAATAGGTTATAGCGATGTAAAATACTTCAGTAAACTTTTTAACAAAAAAGTAGGCTTAAAACCATCGGAATATAGAAAGCTGTATTCCTAGGAGGCGTAAAGATTAATAATCTTTACGTGCTTTAAAAGAATACAGGAGGGTTGTATGAAGAATAAGAAAAAAAGAAAAAAATTTTTTAAAAAGGCACTTATAATTAATGTTTCTGTAATATTTTCAAGCATTATTTTAACTTTGCTTGTTAATGTACTTAATATATATACAGCAAAAAAATCTGTTATTGTTACTGCAGTAGTTATTGAAATTATTGTATTGATATTTATGGCACAGCATTTTATAAGATATATATATATACCAATTATGAATATTGATTCAGCTTTGCAGTTTTTAGAAGAAACACAGGATGAGCTATCCTTTAATTTACAGGATGATACTGCTTCTATTACTTATACTTTAAACAGAATGATTACTCTGCTTAAAGAAAGCATGGAAAGAGAACATGCTCTTGAAATTCTTCGAAAGCAGGCTGAAATATCAAAGCTGCAAAGTCAGATTAACCCTCACTTTTTATACAATACTCTGGAGGCAATACGAGGTGAAGCAATAATTCAAAAAAACCATGAAATTGCTGAAATGACAGAGGCACTAGCTAATTATTTTAGATACAGCATTAGTAAAAAAGGAGACTTTGTTACACTGAGTGATGAGCTTAGAAATGTAGAAAATTATATTACTATTCAAAAATATAGATTTGATAATCGTATATCCTTCAGGATTGAATATCATTCAGAGGAATCTTCAGTTAGGCATTGTTTAATGCCTAAATTAACCCTTCAGCCTATTATTGAGAATTCAATATACCATGGTTTAGAAACAAAGATTGGCAGCGGCGAAGTAGTAATTCATATTACTGCTACGGAAAAGCGTCTTATTATTACTGTAAGTGACAATGGAGTCGGCATTGACAGCGAAACTTTAGAAAAAATAAATGAAAGATTAAACAGTGATAAGATTACAGTTGATGAAAAAGAAAAAAAGAATAACCTAGGAATTGCAATTACAAATATTAATCAAAGGTTGAAACTGCTGTGGGGGAGTGAATATGGGATAACTATCTCAAGTACTCTTAATTTAGGAACAGAGGTAGAGGTAACCCTTCCGCTTATAAATGACTATAGCTTGATAAAGGGTGATAAGGTATGAAAAAGGAAGTATTGCGCTTAGAACATGTTTACAAGGATATACAAGGTTACAGGGTACTGGATGATTTCAAGCTTAATATATTTAAAGGCGAAATAGTAAGTTTAGTAGGTTTATCAGGCTGCGGAAAGACAGAACTAGGAGAAATTTTAGGAAGTAACTACAGCTTTGATAAAGGAAGAATTTTATTTGATGAAAAACCTTATAAAATTGATAGAAAAATTCCAACTGAAAAGTTAGGAATTTTCTCGCTTTATAATCGAAATATTTTAGTTCCTCAATTGTCAGTTGCTGAAAATATATTTATAATTTGGAAAAATAATTATAGCTATATATCCTTCAGTAAGAAAAAAGTAATAAATCAGACAAAACTTTTAATGGAAGAATTTAATTTAAATATAAAACCTGATAAAACAGCTGAAGAACTGTCTATAGCAGAGCAGCAGGCTGTAAAACTTATTAAGGCTTATGTTAAGCAGGCTAAGCTCGTTGTAGCAAATGATATTGCAAGTTCGTATACAATAGATGAAATGAATATGATTATTCATATTTTAAAAAAATTAAAACGGTCTGATATATCAACGCTATGGATTTCAACTGATTTAGATGAGGTTACGAAGATTTCTGACAGAGTTGTAGTAATGAGGGAAGGAAAAAATGTGAAGACAGTTTATCCACAAGAGTATAATAAGGATTTTTTAATGGATATCGTTGTTGGGAGAGAATTTTCTAAGACAAGAGAAAGACACTCTCATACTCAAGATACAGCAGTTTTATCACTTAAAAATATTCATACTAAATATGTACATGGATTAAGTCTAAATGTTAATAAAGGAGAAATTGTCGGTGTATTAGATATAGAAAATAAAGCTAAAAGAGATTTGGAAAAATTATTAATAGGAGAAGGCTCTAGAACGCAAGGGCATATGTATTTGAATGATAAAAAATATGAGCCTAAAAATCTTCAGCACGCTTTAAGGCATGGAGTTGGCTATGTTAGAGGAGACTTACTTGAAGATTCTATATTTTCAAAGATGAGTATACTAGATAATATTATCCTGCCAGTTATTAAAAAAACAAGCCGTTTTAAGTTTTTAGTTAATACAAAGATAGAGCGTTTTGTTAAGAAGGAATGTTTAAATATAGTTAAAACTTCACAAAGCGAGGTCAACAATTCTCCATCTTCAGTGGATTCAACCTTAAAGCATCAAATAGTTTATAATAGATGGCTGTTATTTAATCCTAAAGTACTAATTTGTGTAGAACCCTTTGTAAGAGCTGATGTACTTTTAAAGCTGGAGCTGACAGAAGCTTATGAAGAACTTGCGAAAAACGAAATAGGAATGCTTTTATTCTCAGTTAATCTAAAAGATTTAACATTAATATGTGATAGAATAATAATTTTAAAAAATGGTAAAGCTGCTTATGAAATTGAAAAAAGAAATTTCAAAACTTTTGCCAAGGATAAAATATTCATCTAAATGAAAATAATTTCAGAAAACGTTAAAACATCAAAAAAGAAGCCACCTTTTTGAAAAATAGTCCCATTGTTAAAATGTTATGAAAACCTTACAATAAGCTTGTACCTAAAACGTAGGTGGCATAAGGATTGATAATCTTTATGTCCTATAGAAACATAAGGGGGAATAAAAAATATGAAAAAATTTCTAAGTGTATTAATTGCATCATTAATGCTTACAGGAGTATTAGCAGGATGCGGACAAAAAACAAATACTGCTCCAGCTAATAGCTCTTCAGGCACATCTACTCAAGCAGCTGCTAAAAAAGAGCCAAAGGATACTTTAATTGCTTTAGCAATCTCAACTACTCAAAATGATTTTATGGCAATGGTTGAAAAGCAATTAGGCGATAGATTTAAGGCTGCAGGATATAAGTTTGAATCTGCTTCAGCAGATGGGAATTCACAGAAACAAATAGAACAAATAGAAAACTTTATAACTATGGGTGCATCAGAAATAATAGTTATGGCTGTTGAAAATACAAGCGTAACAGATGTTTGTAAAAAAGCTATGGAAAAAGGCGTAAAGATTTATGCTTTTACTACTAATACAGGTTCATATGACGCTTTCATGGGAAGCGATGAAAGTAAAGTAGGTGAATCAATTGCAAATCTTGCATCAAAATGGGTTGATAAAGCATTTGCAAGTGCAGGTGATAAAACAGTTAATGCTGTTATATTCTCTTACAGCGGAAACCCAGATGCAGCAGCACGTTCAAAGGCTTTAGCAAGTATAGCTGAAAAGAACAAGAAAGTTAAAATCACTAAAACAGTTGAGCTTGGAGACAATAATACAGATACAGCATTAAAAGCAACTGAGAATTTAATGCAGACAAATCCAGAGACAAATGTAATATTATGCTATAACGGATCAATGGCTATAGGAGTTAACTCCTATGCAATGAGTCCAAACTCACTTATAAAAGATAAATCAAAATTTGGAGTTTTTGGTTCAGAGTTAACAACAGAAGTTACAAAAGCTATTGAAGATTCAAAAGATAATAAGTCAGTATTACGTGGAACTGCACAGTTAGGCGGAGATATTATGGCTGCTTTTGATAATATAGTAAGTAATTCAATTAAAATGCTTAATGGTGAGCAATATCAAAAAGACGATTTTGCAAAAATCGATGAAATTGATGTAGACAATATTGCAAGCTTTAAACATTAATCAATAAATATAATACTCAGATTAAGTGTTTCAGTTAATAATACTGAAACACTTAATCTAATAGAAAGAAGGTAGGCGTTATGGGCAAAGAAGTAGCTTTATCACTTAATAATATAACAAAAAGGTATCCAGGTGTTGTTGCTATTGATAATTTATCAATGTCTTTCTATAAAGGTGAAGTACATGCTCTAGTAGGAGAAAATGGTGCTGGCAAGTCTACATTAATTAAAACTATAAGCGGGGCAGTTGTTCCAGATGAAGGGTATATTGAAGTAGACGGTATGAAATATGAAAAAATGACACCAAAAGTTTCAAGACAGCATGGGGTAGAGGTTATATATCAGGAATTTAATCTTATTCCTGGACTTACAGTAGCTGAAAATATATGTTTTGGAGAAGTGACAGGAAAATTAGTTGATTTTAAAGTGCTTAGAAAAAAAGCTTTGGATGTTTTTGAAACAATGAATATAAGCATTGACCCAGATAAGCTTGTAAGCGAACTGCCAACAGCACAGCAGCAGCTTGTTGAAATAGCAAAAGCAATTTCAAAAAATGCAAAACTTATCGTTATGGATGAACCTACTGCACCACTTACAGTGAATGAAGTAGAGAGTCTTTTTAAGATAATAGAGAATTTAAAAAGCAGAGGGATAACAATAGTTTATATCTCACACCGTATGGAAGAGATTTTCAGTATTTCAGACAGAGTAAGTATCATGCGTGACGGAAAATATATTGATACAAAGATTACATCAGAAACAAATAGAAAAGAACTTATTCAGCTTATGGTTGGAAGAGAGCTTGCAGAAAGTTATCCAAAAAGAAGCAGAATTACAAATGAAAAGGCTTTGGAAGTAAAAAATTTATCTGGTAACGGAGATAAAGATATAAGTTTTTATGTTAATAAGGGTGAAATTCTTGGATTTGCCGGTTTGGTAGGGGCTGGACGTACAGAGCTTGCCAGAATGATTTTTGGAGCGGATAAGCTTGAAACCGGTGAAATTTTAATAGATGGTAAAAAGGTTAATGTACGTTCTCCAAAAGAGGCTATTGAACTTGGTATAGGACTAATCCCGGAAGATAGAAAGCAGCAGGGGGCTTTTTTAACTAAGGGTATTGATTGGAATATATGTATATCAAATATAAGAAAGTTGTGCAAAAATGGAGTTGTTGATGAAAAAGCAGCAGAAAATCAGGCTAAGAAATATATAAGTGAATTAGCTATTAAGACTCCATATATAGATCAATTAGTTATGAATTTATCTGGAGGAAACCAGCAAAAAGTTGTTCTTGCTAAGGTTTTGGCTACAGATTCGAATATAATAATTTTTGATGAACCGACAAGAGGTATAGATGTTGGTGCAAAGCATGAAATTTATGAATTAATGAATAGGCTGGCTAATGAAGGAAAAGCAATTATTATGATTAGTTCAGATATGGAAGAACTTCTAGGAATGTCAGATAGAATCATAGTTTTAAGTGAAGGAAAAATTGCAGGGGAAGTACAAAAGGAACAGTTTGATCAGAATTATATACTTGAACTGGCTTCTGGACAATAAAGAAGGAGATGAAATAAAAAATGAGTGGAAAAGGACAAGTTGTTACAACTGGAAAAACAATGGCATCAGAAAAATCAACTGGATTATTTTTTAGAATATTAAAAAAATATTATCTCATATGTGTGTTAATTCTTGCAATTGCAGTATTTGGAGTGGCATCAGATAAATTTTTAACTGTGTCAAACCTTACAAATGTATTTGTGCAGAATGCTTATGTTATAGTGGCTACAATTGGTATTTCACTAATAATGATTGCAGGTGGTGCAGACCTTTCTGTTTCCTACCAAATATCATTAGTGTCAATAGTAACATGTATATTAATGCTGCAGGTTCAGCTGCCAGTTTGGCTCTGTGTTTTACTAGGTATAGTAACAGGTGCTCTTTTAGGATTTATAAATGGTTATTTTTCAAACATATTAAATGTTCATACAATGGTTGTTACATTAGGTACTATGACAATTTATCAGGGTATAGCTTATTTAATATCTAATTCTAAGTCTTATTTTAATCTTCCAATCAGCTTTAAAGCTATTGGACAGCGGTATGTTTTCGGAATACCAATTTGTGTTATCATAATGGTTGTTATGGTACTAATTGCAAGCTTTATACTTAATAAGACTTATTTTGGAAGATATATATATGCAGTGGGTGGTAACAAAGAAGCTGCAAGACTTGCAGGTATAAATATCGAATTCATATCTGTTGCTGCCTTTATGATAGCAGGTATGTTTATAGCTGTTGCAGGTATAATATTAACTGCAAGAACAGGAAGTGCAAATGCAGGTATGGGAGGAGATGCAGTATTTACCTGTATAACAGGAGCAGTACTTGGAGGAATAAGCTTTGCCGGCGGTGAAGGCAAGATATCCAATGTAGTTGTAGCAGTTTTAATACTTGGAGTACTAGCAAACGGAATGCAGCTTGTTGGAATGGGTATCTATCCGCAATATGTTGCAAAAGGTATAATACTTCTTGCAGCTATCGGTTATGACACATACCAGAAACAGATTAAAGTAAAGAAGGCACAGAAAGCTGCTTAGCAATAAAACAATAACATGAATTCTTATATTCTTAGATTAATTGAATACAAATAGCAAAGGAACAGGTTAAAATACTATGTGAATTTTAGCCTGTTCTTTTTATCAATAAAGATGCTTACTTATATAGTTATAATTAAACGGTGGATAAAAATCTAGTATTTTTTAAGATTTTTGTTTTTTTTAAATATAGATTTTATATTATAATTAAATATATAATATAATAAATAATCTAGATTTAATGAACTTATTTACTAAAGTTTAGAGGGGATATCATATGTTTGACAATAAAGATAAAAAAGATATGGTTTCTGGATTACCGCTTACAGTACATTTAAGCAATGTTATGAAAATACCTGCTAATATTCAGAAAAATATAGAATTTTTATTTGTTTTAAAGGGTGAGCTGAATACAGTAATAAATAATCAACATTACAAGTTAACTGAAGCTGATGTTGTATTGATTAATAATGGTGATATCTATGAAATCCAAGGTGTTAAAGAAAACTTAGTTTTATTTATGCAGGTTGATTATGAATTTTTTAGCCAGGCATCAAAAAAAGAACAGAGCTTGTATTTGTGTAATTCTTCTCTGAATAAAAATGAAAAATATGATACTATAAGAAAAATATTAGCTAAAATTATGTATGAATACTCAAATAGGGAAGATAATTATGAGCTGCAGATTATGTCCTTATTATATAGACTAATATATCTGTTAAATTTAAATTTTTTAATAGCTGATTCTCAGGAAAATTATTTAACAGATGTTCAAAATAATAAATACAATGAACGAATGAACAATATTCTGGTTTATATCAAACAAAATTATAATCAGCAGATTTCACTTCACGATGTTGCAAATTCACAATATTTGACACCGGAATATTTATCCAAATTTTTTAAAGCACAGATGGGTATAACGTTTTCTAAGTATTTAAATAGATTTCGTTTAGCACAGGCAGTAAAGGAATTAATAAGAACAGATCATTCTGTTACTAAAATTGCCATGAACAATGGATTTCCTAATTTAGTTGCTTTCAATAAAAGCTTTAAGGAAGAATATAATACTACACCTGCAGAGTATAGAAATCAAATCAGAAAAAAACAATCAGTTACTGAGGAGAGCGAAAACATATATTCAGAGATTATACAGGTTGAATATGAAAAGGCTGCTGAGCAGTTAACGAAATATGTTGCTGCTGATGAGGAGCTTAATAATAGGCTTCCACAGCAGGATTCAGTAATAAAAAGAGATATAATTGTAGACATAAATGCTGATAAGGCAGGACAAACTAATCATTCCTGGAAAAACCTTATAAACTTAGGATATGCACCTGATGGATTAAGGTCTGATATGCAGCAGCATTTAATTGATATACAAAGTACAATTAAATTTAAATATGCAAGATTTCAAGGTGTCTTTAGTGATGAAATGCTTATAGACGGTGAACAGCAGCAAGAGGAAGAATCAAATTATAATTTTAATAAAATAGATAAGCTTATTGATTTTTTATACAGCATAGGATTAAAGCCGTTTATTGAGTTAGGAAATAAAGCAAAAGTATTAAATATCGCATCTGATAAGATTATGTATTTTAAAAGTGCATCACGTAAACGAAGAACTGGTAAAGAATATTTAGATAGGCTGGAAAAATTTATTATACATTGTGTCAATCGATATGGTATAGGTGAGGTATCACAGTGGTACTTTGAAATTTGGAAGGAAGGAGAAAAGCAATATAGCTTCTGGGAAGGAAGTTTTGATAAATACATGGAAATCTTCCTGAATTATTATAGGGTTATAAAACAAATAGTTCCTAATGCAAAAGTTGGGGGACCAGGTTTAAATCCGGAAATGAATATAAAATGGGTTCCAAAGTTATTAGAACAATGGGAAAAAAGCGGAGTTATACCTGATTTCTTTTCTATATATTTATATCCTTATGATGTAATTGAGGATAAAAAAGCTAACTCAGATAGTAATTTGCCGCGATTACTTCCTTCAAGAGACAGGAACTATACTACAATGTACTTAAATGCAGTTCGTAAAATGTTAAAAACTTCAGGAATTGTTATTCCGGAAATACATGTTACTGAGTGGAACTGCAGTGTATCTCATCGACAGCCTGCTAATGATACAACTTTTAAAGGAGCATATATAGTAAAAAACATTGTTGATACTTTAGATGCTGCAAAAAGCTTTGGCTACTGGTTCTGTTCAGATATTTCCGGGGAATTAAAAGATTCCAAGACACTACTTTATGGAGATATGGGACTGATTAGTGCAAACGGCATTAGAAAACCGGGATTTTATGCTTATCAGATGTTAGCAAGCCTAGGTAGTACACTTATAAAAAAAGGTGATGGTTACATAATAACTAGTAAATCCTTATATAATTATGAAATAATAACTTATAACTACAAGCATTTTGATTATATGTACTGCTTAAATGAAGAAACTTCTGTAAGCTTGGATAAGTACTACAGTATTTTTGAAGACCAGCAAAATCTGCAGTTAAATATTATCCTAAAAGGAATAAGAACTGGACGTTATAGAATAAAAAAATATACATTAAACAGAGAACATGGAAGTATTTTTGATGAATGGTTGAAGATGAATGCCATTTATAATCTTAGAAAAGCTGAAATTGACTATTTAAAGCAAATTTGTGTGCCGCAGCAAACAATTTTCTATATTGAAAGTGCGGAGGAGTTAAAAATAGAGAGTCTTCTTGAACCACATGAAGTAAATTTATTTGAAATTACATTTGAATATAATTAATTGTTTAACAGGTTAAAATTTACATATTAAATTTTAACCTGTTTTTTGTTAATTATGGTTCAAATATGAGAATATATTAAGGTTTTAAATATAATTAGACAAAAGGAAGAATGCGTTTACATTAGAAGTTGATATATAATTAAAAAAATACTAAAAAAGGGGTTATAAGTAATATGGATAATAATTTAAAAAAAACAGGAAAGCCAAAACGAGGTGTATCCATTTACAGCTATCAGGGAGAATATGGAGTTACAATGAATTTAGAAGATATGCTTGCTGAAATGCAGGATATGGGAGCAAGAGGTTTAGAAATCTTAGGTAATTCACATGTGGAAGGTTACCCAAACCCTAGTGAAGAATGGCTGGAAAACTGGGATAAACTAATTGAAAAATATGATATTATACCAGTTGAATATGGTCACTGGGTGGATTCACGTCTTTATAAAGGAAGAGAACTAACAACTAAAGAATCCTATGATATGCTGGTACGTGATTTTAAAATAGCTAACAGATTAGGATTTACCATACTTCGAACAAAATTAGGTGTTATTGATGATAATCTGACACCTGTATCAAATTGGAGAGAATTTATAAAAATGGCTCTGCCTTTGGCAGAAGAATATAATGTGCGAATGTGTCCTGAAATTCACGCACCTACGGTTTTAAAATCAAAAATAGTTGATGATTATATAGAATTTATTGAGCAGACAGGTACTAAGTACTTTGGGCTTAATATTGATTTTAGTGTATTTCAGACTGGTTCTCTTTTACCAGGAGAAATAGGGCCTGACGGCTTTGTAATGCCTCCCTGCGATCATAGCCCGGTTGAAGATATTATCCCATTGCTTCCATATGTATACTGTTGTCATGCTAAATTTTTGAAGATGTCAGAAGATTTTAAAGAGATGACTATTCCATATGAAGAGATTGTAAACACTTTAATAAAAAATAATTGGGATGGATATTTGTTAAGCGAGTATGAGGGACCAAAAGCAAGAATTACTGGAGGTGCTTCAGAACAATTGCGCAGACATCATATAATGCTGAAACGATTATTGGGTGAATAAGGAGGGAGAAAAACTATGCTTGAAAAAGAGTGTATTCAATCAAGAGGATTTAGAAACGTGGAGCGTGATGGAAAAGTTGTAGGATTTCAATTTAATATCAGGTCTTTGTATTATAGAGGGTTATGGCTTTCACAGCTTCGTCCGGCTACTGTAAAGGTTGATGGAGAAACTTTCACTGGTGATCAGATTACTTGGACTATAAATGGAGTGACTTACAAGCAGGATGAAATGTATGAATTAGGAGATGTTCATTGGGGACTATTAGAACTGGCAACTCTTACTGTTTTCAAAGAAGGCGGTTTAGAGCAGGGAGTTCATGATATTACGCTTAGCTATGCATACAGTTCTTCCTATATGCCTCCTGTTATGGATGAGCTTATTAGCAGTAAACTGCATAAAAGAACATTAATTTTAGTATAGATAGAAAAGAGGAGAATAATAATGAATAATAAAGAACTTGTTACAGCATTTTATCAAGAGTTTTTTAATGATCACAATATTGAGGCAGCTGAAAAGTATGTAAGAGAAGATTATATACAGCATAATCCAGGAGTAGGACAAGGAAGAAAAGCTTTGATGGAGGCTTTTGCTAATAAATTTATTGAGAACCCTGAATTTTGTTTAAGAATTGAAAAGATGATTTCAGAAGATGATATGATTGCAGTTTATTTAAAAAATATAGACTCAGAGGGTAATACAAAATGCAGAGTAGTGGATATATACAGGATACAAGATGGAAAACTGGCAGAGCATTGGGATGTATTACAGCCTTGTGTTAAATAATTAAGGATATAAAATTTAAAATTAGTGTTATGAAAAGAATAGGTTAAAATTTATATTTTAGATTTTAACCTGCTTTTTTATATTTATTTTGTAATATAAGTTTAAGTTAAATTTCAATATATAATTAAATAATATTTGCAATGCATTACATAAAAGTTTGATATATAATTAAGCTATAGTTGGTTATAAAAGATTATATAAAAAATAAAGGAGTTGATAAGGCTATGAGCATAAAGTTTGGAATAATTGGATTTGGATTTATGGGACATGTTCACGCAAATACTTTAGCAAAATTGGAAGAAGCAGAATTAGTGGCAGTTTGTGATATAGATGATGAAAAATTGTCAGATGCACCAGAAGGGGTAAAAGTATTTAAGAGTATGGATGAGCTGCTTGCAATAAAAGAAATTGATGTAGTTATTTTATCTGTCAGCAATCATGTACACAAAGAAGCTGTTATTAAAGCAGCAAAGGCAGGAAAGCATATTCTTCTGGAAAAGCCTGCAGCATTATCAGTTGAAGAATTTGATGAGATGATGGAAGTAGTTAAAGAAAGCGGTGTTAAATTCTCTGTTCATCAGCAGAGACGCTGGGATAAAGACTTCCGCATTTCAAAAGAAGTTTACGACAATAATATGGTTGGCGATGTATACACAATTCAGACTATGCTTTATGGAATTAACGGAAACATGCACGATTGGCATGTTTATAAAAAATACGGCGGCGGTATGTTGTATGACTGGGGAGTACATTTAATAGACCAGCTGCTTTGGATGGTAGATTCTAAAATAAAAACTATTTTTGCAGATGTGCGTAATGTTATAAATGAAGAAGTAGATGATTACTTTAAAATCATTTTCAGATTCGAAAATGGTATAGTTGGAGAAGTTGAACTTGGTACTTACTTCCTTGCAGACAAAGAAAAATGGTTTGAACGTCACTGGTTTATTGGAGGAAACAAAGGAAGCATGTACCTTGACGGTTTTGATCCAGTTGGAAAGATTGCAAGAACTACAAGACTGCTTACAAATGTACCTGGCAAAACTACTATGACTGCATCAGGTCCTACACGTTCCTTTGGACCGCCACAGCCAGGTGTTTTAGTAACAGAGGATTTACCACAGGTTGATGTTGATCACATCATGTATTTTGAAAACTTCCTGAAGGCATTAAAAGGTGAAGAAGAATTTATTGTAAAGCCAGATCAGGTAAGAAGAGTTCTTGCTGTAATGGAAGCAGCAAGAAAATCAGCAGAAACAGGAAAAAGTGTTGATTTTGAATAAATAAAATTTGATTAGTAAAGCGTATTGCAGTATGTATATTATTTGTAATACGCTTTGTTTATTTTTTGAGATTAAAAGTCATATGCTTTAGATTAATAATTTTATTCAATTTTTTAATCTTTTTAGAATGCATATAGAAAAAAATTCATTTAAAGACAAAATTATTAGCATAAATGGACAATTAATAGAATGCGTTTTCATATATTAAAAAGCTATAATAGCATTAATGAAGTAATAATAAAATTAATAAAAAAGTGAGGTAATAAAAATGGGTAAACTAAAAGTGGGAATAATAGGTTGTGGAGGTATTGCAAATAACAAGCATCTTCCAGCATTGAAGTTCAACAAGGATTTATGCGAAATAGTTGCTTTTTGTGACATAATTGAAGAAAGAGCAGTAAAGGCAGCAAAAGAATATGGTACAGAAGATGCAAAGGTTTATACTGACTATAATGAATTATTAAAAGATGAATCAATTGATGTAGTTCATGTATTAACTCCAAACGTATCACACAGTCCAATAACTGTAGCTGCATTTGAAGCTGGAAAGCATGTAATGTGCGAAAAGCCAATGGCTCACAACACAGAAGCTGCTAAGGCAATGATAGATGCTTGGAAAAAGTCAGGTAAGAAATTCACAATTGGATACCAAAACAGATTCCGTCCAGAAGTACAATCTTTACATGCAGCCTGCGAAAAGGACGAGCTAGGTGATATTTATTTTGCTAAAGCTCATGCAGTTAGAAGAAGAGCAGTTCCAACATGGGGTGTTTTCCCAGATAAATCACTTCAAGGCGGCGGACCATTAATAGATATCGGAACACATGCACTTGATATAACACTTTGGATGATGGATAACTATAAGCCTGTATCAGTAACAGGTTCTGTATTCCAGAAACTCGGAACATTAGAGCATGGTCCTGAAGGAAACATGTTTGGACCATGGGATCCAAAAACTTATGAAGTAGAAGACTCAGCATTTGGATTTATAAAGATGGAAAATGGAGCAACTATTTTCTTAGAGGCTGCTTGGGCATTAAATGTAACAGAATCAAAAGAAGCTTCAACAACTCTTTGCGGAACAAAAGCAGGAGCAGAAATAAAATCAGGTATGAGTTATGCAGAAAACGAATTAATTTACAACAGAGCTCATAATGGGATGTTAACAGAAGAGAAAAATTCAGCAGCAGGACATATTGCTTATTTTGAAGGCGGAGCATCAGAGCCAGGAACTATTGAAGCAAAACAATGGCTTGAAGCTATAATTAATGATGGTGAGCCACTAGTTAAACCGGAGCAGGCATTTGTTGTAACAAAAATATTAGATGCAATATATAAATCAGCTGAATCAGGAAAAGAAATTAAGTTTGAAGACTAAAAACTAAAAAATCCACACATTGTGTGGATTTTTTAATAACAGCATATGAAATAAATTGGTTTAAGGAGAGGATAATGATGAAATTAGGATTTGTAAGTGCAATACTGGCAGATTTAACCTTTGAAGAAGTAATAGAATATGCATCAGAAAATGGATTTTCCTGTGTAGAAATGATGTGCTGGCCAGTTGGTAAGGCTGAAAGAAGATATGCAGGTGTTACTCATATAGATGTTTCAGATATGAATGAAGAAAAAGCTGCATATATTAAAAACTATGCAAAATCTAAAGGGGTTGAAATTTCAGCTTTAGGATACTATCCAAATCCTTTAGATCCAGATTTAGAAAAGAGAGAAGTTTACGTTGAGCATATTAAAAAGATAATTAAGGCTGCAAGTCTCCTTGGTATTAATACTGTAACAACCTTTATAGGCAGAGATAAAAACAAGAATGTAGAAGAAAATCTTCAAATTTTCAAGGAAGTTTGGACTCCAATAGTGAAACTTGCTGAAGAAAACAATGTGAGAATAGCTATAGAAAACTGTCCTATGCTTTTTACAAATGATGAATGGCCAGGCGGATTAAATCTTGCAACAACTCCAAGCATATGGAGAAGAATGTTTGAGCTTATACCAAGTCCAAACCTGGGATTAAACTATGATCCATCACACTTTGTATGGCAGCAGATTGATTATATAAAGCCTGTGTATGAATTTAAAGATAGAATATTCCATGTTCATTTTAAGGATATAAAGGTATACAAGGATAAGCTGGATCAAGTAGGTATAATGGCTACACCGCTTCAATATATTTCACCAAAACTTCCAGGACTTGGAGATGTAGATTGGGGAAAATATGTATCAGCTTTAACTGATATAAGATACACAGGTCCAGCCTGTATTGAAGTTGAAGACAAGGCTTTTGAAGATTCTTTAGAATCAGTTAAAAAATCAATAATAATAAGCAGAAACTATATGAGGCAGTTTCTTGTATAACTAAATCAAGGAGATAATTATGATTAGTATAAGAGAGAAAGTAGATGCATTTTTAAAAAAATACGGTATGCATTATAGCAATATAGATATTAATGAGAGTATTGATACATTCATAGAAGATATGGAAAAAGGACTTAATGGGGAAGAAGATACTACTCTTAAAATGCTTTGTACTTATATAAGTTCAGAAGGAGATATCCCTGTTAATGAACCTGTTATAGTTATGGATGCAGGCGGTACAAATTTCAGAGCAGCTGTTGTTACCTTTGATGATAATAAAAAAGCGATTATAGAAGATTTCAAAGTCTATGATATGCCTGGTACAAAGGGAGAGTTGTCAAAGGAAGAGTTTTTTAACACAATAGTTGAATACCTAAAGCCGATTATACACAAAAGCAGCAAAATAGGTTTCTGTTTCTCCTATCCAACTGAGATACTTCCAAATAAAGATGGTAAACTTATTAGATTTAATAAAGAAGTTAAAGTAAGAGATATGATAGGCGAAGAGATAGGAGCTGCCCTATTAAAAGCACTTAAAGAAAAAGGTTATGTAGATGATAAACATATAGTGCTTCTTAACGATACTGTAGCTACACTTCTTGGCGGAAAGGCAGAGTGCCCTGACAGAAACTTTGAAAGTTATATTGGTTTTATATTAGGTACTGGTACAAATACCTGTTATATTGAAGAAAATACAAATATAAAGAAGTCAAAGAAACTTGCACAATCAGAAGGATCAACAATTATTAATATTGAATCTGGCGGATATGGCAAAGCTGCAAGAGGAAACATTGATGCAATTTTTGATAAGACTACAACAGATCCAGGTAATCAAAAGTTTGAGAAAATGATTTCAGGAGCTTATCAGGGTGGTCTTATATTAGAGGTTATAAGAAAAGCAGTTGATGAAGGATTATTTTCTTCTGCATTTAAAGAAAATATAAAAAATGTTGAAAATCTTTCATCTAAGGAAATAAGCGATTTCTGTTACTATCCTTATTCAAATGATACTTTACTTGGAAAGTGCAGTAATTCTGGAAGTATAGATGAAAGCAATAATGATAAGCAAACATTGTATTATATAATCGATGCAATCATTGAAAGATCTGCAAAGCTAGTAGCTATAAATTTAGCTTCAGTTATTTTGAAAACAGGAAAAGGAAAAAATCCTTGCAGCCCAGTGTGTGTAACAGCTGAAGGTTCAACCTTTTATAAGTCCAAACTTTTTAGAGGAAAGCTTGATTATTATGTAAAGGAATATTTAAATGACAAGATGGGCATTTACTGTGAATTTATCAAGGCTGAAAATGCCACTCTTATTGGAACTGCAATAGCAGGATTGTTAAACTGACAGAATGGAATAAAGTCATGAAAAAAAAGCTTGCTTTCATGACTTTTTCCTTATGTTGAATAAAATTAGATTAAGACTTGATACCAGTTTTATAAATAAATATAAAAAGGAGAAAAAAGATGAAAGTATTAGGAATATCCTTTGGAAGAACAATGAAATGTAGTGAAATTTTAGTGAAAGAAGCCCTTTTTAAAGCAAAAGAAGCAGGAGCTGAAGTTAAATTTATAAGCACTATAAATATGGACATACAACATTGTAAAGGCTGTGGTGCCTGTAGTGCTGGAAGAGATAAAGGCAAGCAGATTAAATGCATAATAAAGGATGATTATGAAATATTAGAACAAGCTGTTCTTGATGCAGATGGAATAATTGTAGCTGCACCAGTATATGCAGTTGCTCCAGTAGGACAGTTGAAGAATTTTATTGACCGTTTTGGACCAGCTCACGATCGTGCAGCTCTTGAAGCGGAACAAAAGAAACGTATTGCAGCTGGAGGTGAGCTGTTGGATGAACGTGCATTAAAAAATAAATATGTTGGTTATATTTCTGTGGGTGGGGCTGTTACACAAAATTGGGTTTCTCTTGGACTTCCAACAATGCATTTATTTGGTTTCTCTTTAATGATGAAACCTGTAGGACATATTGATGCTTATGATATGGGTAGAACAGCTAATCCAGTGCTTGATGAAAATTTAATGAAAAAGGCTGGAGAGTTAGGACGCCGAGTAGCAGAAGCTATAGGAAAGCCATATGAGGAAGTAGAGTGGTTTGGTGAAGAAGGTACATGTCCTGTATGTCACAATAACCTGATAACAGTTAATAAAACTACAACAGTGGAATGTCCGATTTGCGGTATAACTGGCAAACTTTCAATCCAAGGAGAACAATTAAAGATAGAATTCAGTAAAGAACAGCAAAATCGTGCAAGGAGCACAAGGAATGGTCTTCAAGAGCATTATGATGAGATTCAAGGCATGAAAGATGTTGCAATTCCTAAGATAATGGCAGTAAAAGATACATTGCCGGTAATGCTGCAAAAATATAAAGACTTCAGTGAAGACTGGAGTTTATAATAGATATATATTTAAGGAGGAAATGTAAAATGAAAGAACTTCGAAGTGATGTAGTAGTAGTTGCTGCTGGACCAGCAGGATTAGCGGCTGCAATTTCAGCTGCAGAAAATGGAAAATCAGTTATTGTATTTGAAAAGGCATCTGTTGCAGGCGGTGCTGCAAATATGGCAATGGGACCCCTTGGTCTTGGAACAAGTGTGCAGAGAAAGGAATTATCCACTGTTGACAAAAATAAGGCATTTGATATGTTTATGAATTATACACATTGGAGAGTAGACGCAAATCTTGTAAAGAAATATTTTGATAAATCTGCTGATACTATAGATTGGCTTCAGGATATGGGAGTTGAATTTTATAAGGCATCTAAGTACTTTCCAGGTTCAGAGCCTACATGGCATATTGTTAAGCCTGAATCAGGAGAACCAGGACCAAGAGCTGCTGGAACAATGATTAAGCGTATGACTGAACGTGCCTTAGAATTAGGTGTGGAGTTTTATTTTGAAACACCAGGTAAATCTCTTATAAAAGAAGGCAATAAAATAACTGGTGTAATAGCTCAAGGTAAAGATGGTGAAGAGATAAAAGCAAGCTGTAAAGCAGTAGTTATTGCAACAGGAGGCTTTGGTGACAATGCTGAAATGGTAAAAGAGTATACAGGATATGAATATGGAAAAGACTTTTTTGGATTTAGAATTCCTGGACTTGTTGGAGATGGAATTAAAATGGCTTGGGAAGTAGGGGCTGGTAAAACAGATATTAACGCAGAGCTTGCTATAAGCCTTCCAGGAGAGGGTGTTACACCTACAATACATGCTGCATTTACTCAGCCTAATCTTTTAGTAAACCTGCAGGGAGAGCGTTTCTTTAATGAAGAATACTTTGAAAACAGTACTTTTGCAGCAAATGCAGTTAATATTCAAAAGGATCGCTGTGCATTTATGATAATTGACGAAACAATTAAAAGACGTTACATAAAAAAAGGTGTAGACGTTCTAAGTATGGTTATGAACAAAGAATATATAGATGGTTTTGACGAACAAATTGAGGCTGCAATTGCACAAGGAAATCCATATTTATTTATTGCTGATTCAATTGAAGAATTAGCTGAGAAAACAGGAATAAACTGCGAAAATCTATTAAATACAATTGATGAATATAATGACGCTTGCGAAAGCAGAGATGAAGCTTTTGGTAAACGTCCAGAGTATATGAGACCAATTAAAAAAGCAAAATTCTATGCAGCTAAATTTTTCCCTGGTGCTTATGGAACATTAGGTGGAATAAAGATTAATCATAAAACAGAAGTAGTTACACAGGATTTTGAAGTTATTGAAGGTCTTTATGCTGCAGGTACTGATACTTGTACAATATATGGGGACAGTTACATGTTCTTATTACCAGGAAATACAATGGGTTATGCTTTAAACAGCGGGCGTATGGCAGGAGAAAATGCTGCTGATTATATTGACTCATTAGAATAATCTACAGAATTGAAGCCACTCATAAATGGGTGGTTTCATTATAAGTATATGAAAATTTTATTATGGAGGAGAAGGATCATGAATGAAACAATAAATGCTATTATGTCAAGAAGCTCAATTCGCAAATTTAAAAGTACAAAGCTGAATGAGGAACAAATACAAACCTTAATGAAAGCTGCATTAGCAGCACCAAGTGCAGCAAACAGACAGCCATGGCATTTTAATTTTGTAGAAGATACAGATAGTATGCTGGATTTGGAGAATTATTTAGTAGAATTAGCAATGAACTCAGGAGATAAAGTTGCTATAGAAAGACTTCTTTCAAGAAATAAGAAAATACTCTTTGATGCACCGCTTATAGTATTTGTTACATCTAAACTAGATGGACATTTTGATATGCTGGATTGTGGTATAGCTATTGAAAATATAGTTATTGCTGCACAGAGTATGAATCTTTCAAGTGTTATACTTGGAGGTATGAGAGTAGCTTTTACTGGTGAGAAAAAAGCATATTATGAAGAAAAATTTAAATTTCCAAAAGGATATCAGTTTGTTGCGGCAGTTGCAATTGGATATGCAGACATGAATTCTGCTCCCCATGCATTAGACGAAACGAAGGTAACGAGAGTATAGGAAAGGAGTTATTAATATGAATGCAAAATATATGCTCGTTGAAGACGTTTTTAAAAACGTAGTTGACGATAATGGAAAGACTTGTGGTTTTGAAGTTGGATTTAGAATTCCTTATTATAGAGGAATTATGATTTCCTGTATGGAGGACTATAAGATTACAGTTGATGGTGAGGAATTTACAAAAGATAAGATTAAAGTGTGGGTAGGCGGCTGTTCTTTTACGTATGATGAACTTCAAAGTGCTGTGTATAAGCGCTGCGAATTTGGAGAAGTAGGTAAGTTTATAATTGAAAAAGAAGGTGGATTATTATCTGGAGAACATGAGGTAGTATTAGATTTAGAGATGAGAATTTCTTACATGCCTTGGCCAAGTATAAATCGTGATTGTAAGAAATTAACTTTATTAGTTTAGTAAAAAGGAGTAAGTATTATGGTAGATATTAAACGAGGTGTATCACTATATAGTTATCAACATGAATATTTTTTAAGAAAAATGACCTTGGAAGATTGTATAAAAGCAGTTTCAGATTTAGGTGCTGACGGAGTAGAACTTTTAGGAGAGCAAATGCTTCCAAATTTTCCATGTCCAGATGATGAGTTTATAGCAAAGTGGAAATATTGGATGGAAAAATATAATACAAAACCTACCTGTTTTGATGCTTTTATTGACTGGAAAATGTACAGACATCGTATATTAAGTGATGATGAATGTGCTGATATAATGGCTAGAGACATGCGCTTAGCTCATAAACTGGGATTTAAAACCTTCCGTGCTATTGCGGTTACTCCATTAAAAGTTTTTGAAAAATGTCTTCCACTTGCTGAAGCTTTAGACTTGCAGCTAACTGTAGAAATACACTCCCCGCTTAAAATTGATTCTGAGTGGTTTACTGAAAGAGTTGAATTTATTGAAAAACATAATACAAAGTATTTTGGTTTTGTTCCTGATATGAGTATATTTGTTAAGCAAGTTCCTGAATATAAGGCAGAAGCTGCAATTGAAGCTGGTGCTACTGAGAAAATTGTACGTTATATAAATGAAGCTTATAAAAACAGAGCTAAAAAAGAAACAACTTTAGAAGAAATTAATAAAATGGGTGCAAATGATAACGATAGAGCTTGGCTTAATAATGCATTTCATTATTCTTATGCAGATCCAAAGGAGCTTATGAAGGTTATACCTTATACTAACCATATACATGCTAAGTTTTATAAAATGGGAGAAGATTGCTTAGACACTTCAATTGACTATCCTGAAATAATTAACATTTTAGCAAAGAATGGATTTAAAGGATATTTGTCAAGCGAATATGAAGGACAGCAGTATGGTATTTTAGACAGCGTTGAACAGGTAAGACGACAGCATGTACTGTTAAAGAATATATTAAAGGAATATGAATAAATTTATACAATTAGAAAAATAAATATATTATTAAAACGGCAGAGTAAATATTCTGCCGTTTTGTATTTAATTGCCATAATAACAAAAAATGACCATATAATGTTTAGAACTGGCAAGATTGCAAGAATTTTTTTGTTTAAAATAATATCACAGAATAATTGGTTCTTTAAGTTATATTCTTATGCTTGTAAACGATATCTAAATTGGTGGCTGTATAATATTTTATATAGCCAGCTTTTTTAGAAAAGGAAAATTATCAGTCAAATAATGAAAGAGAGAGAGGTGAATCTTGTGTAAATATTTTTATGGTTTTGACCGTTATCTGGATAATTGTAAAAAATAGGGGGAAGGAACAATATGAACAAAAAAATACTAAGTATGATAATTTCATCAGTGATGCTTACATCTTTGCTTGTTGGATGCAGTTCCAGCAGTAATACGACGTCCACTTCAACTAATAATGCTTCAAATAAGAGTTATACATTTGCACATAATTTGTGGGGATCTGGGGCATACCCGCTTGAGATAATAGCTAAGGAAGCAAAAACAGAACTGCAGTATTTCGGATGCAAACTAGATGTTGCAGACAATCAATTTACCATTGACAAAGTAATAACTGATTTGCAAGGGCAAATTGCTAAAGGTGTAAATGGTGTAGAGTTTTTTGGAATAGCTGCTACTCAGTTCACAGCCGTTAATAAATTATGTAATGATGCAAAAATGCCCTTTGTATTATATGATAAGCTGCCAACAACAGATGCAATATTTGCTCCAATTAAAGCAAGTAAATATTTTGTAGGAGCTGTTTCAGCTGAAGAATATGCAGCAGGAGAAGGTATTGCGAAATTAGCTTTAGCAGATGGAGCTAAAAAAGCTATTTTAGTTAGAGCTGCTGTGGGAGATATGTCCCATGATGAAAGACAAAAAGGATTTACAGCTACGTTTAAAGCAGGCGGCGGAGAAGTGCTAGGCGTTGTAAACTGTGCAGATCCATCAGAGGCTGTAACTAAATCTAATGATATAATTACCGCTTATCCAGATGCAGATTCTTTATACGGCATTGGCGGAGATTTTGCGTTAGGAGCTTTAAATGCTATAAAGAGCAGAAATGATAAAAGCTCAAACCTGAAAGTATATGCAACTGATATTACTCCAGATCTTGCACAAGCTTTATTAGACGGAAAAATAAAAGGCTTGAACGGAGGACAATGGGTTTGTGGGGCAATTGCTAATACACTGCTTATTAATTATTTAGATGGACATCCTATTTTGGATCCCGATGGAAAGGCTCCAGTTTTTACAAATCTTAAAATGGCAACATTAACAGCTGATAAGGCTCAAGCATTCATTGATTTGATGAAGGCAGATAAGAGTCCTATTTCTGAGCAGGAATATAAAAATCTTACCTATAGATATAATCCAAACGTAAGCTATCAAACTTATAAGGATTTTATAGGAAACTATGATAAGATTTTCATGGAAAAGTTAAAGTAATCTTAAAATGCTAAAGCCGTTTTTATAAACATTTATTTTGTTGTATTGTGAGGTTGTTCAAAAATATTCTTTAATCATATTTTTGAGCAACTCACTTATATACTGGAGGTATAGTTAGATGGGGACTAATTTTATGAATAAAAAAGTACATAAAGATTATATTAGAATATTGGCTGAAGCTTTTTTCATAATAATAGCGTCATTAATTTTAAACCATATAGCAGGCGGTAAATTCCTTACTTTATTTAACTTGAAATTTATAATTGTTGGTGCGACTATACCAACATTCACAGCATGGGGATTAAGTTTTATTTTTGCAAGCAATATAACTGATTTTTCAATTGGTGCTGTTATTATTTTAGCTGCAACTGTGACTGGAACACTAGGAAATTTGTTTGGCTTAGCAGGGGTACTTGTTGGTGGGATGGCTGTTGGTTTTATTTTGTTATTAATTAATTTTCAAGTGTATAATATAACAAAAATTACATCTTGGATTGCAGGTATGGGTATGGCCATGATTTACGAGTCAATAACCGTTATATATTCTAATTCTAGGTTAAAAAACGGGCTTCAGGTAATACAGTTGGATGATGATAAAAAAATATTCGGGCAGCCACCAGCAATTAATATTATTTTAATAATCGGCCTTATTGCTGCATATGTAGTTTACAACAAGACAACAATTGGGTTAAATGTCAGAGCTTTAGGCAGTAATCAAGAAGTATCAAAAATGATGGGGATTAATGTTTCAAAAACACTATTATTAGGTGGCTTGATAGCAGGTGCTTTCTTTGGTGCTTCTGGTTTTTTAACTGAAAGCTATGCTGGACGTGCTATTGCAGCTACAGGATTAACAAGTATTGCTACTATTTTTCAGCCGTTGGCAGCAGTACTTTTAGCACAGGTTATGGAAAAGTATATTAATCTGATGATAGCTATACCTGTTGCTACTATAATAATAACAGCTATTTTTAATGTACTGACATTACTAGGAGTTCCATCTGGGACATTGCAGCAGACTTTCCTTGGAGTAATTGTAATTATTTTTGGAATACTTGCACAAAGAGGTGAGAAAGGAGTTGTAAAGTGATGGAGGAAAAGGAGATTATATTGCAGATTGAAGGATTAGATAAGCATTTTGGTCCAACCCATGCTAATAAGCACATTGACTTTTCTTTAAAAAAAGGAGAAATCAGAGGTTTGGTTGGCGAAAATGGTTCAGGAAAATCTACATTATTATCTATGATATCAGGCATCAATAAATGTGATTCTGGAAAAATGTACTTAAAAGGTGAGGAATATGCACCTAAATCACCATTAGATGCAAATGACAAAGGTATTGCAATTGTAGTACAGGAACTGGGCTTGGTTAATTCGCTTCCAGCAGGAATTAATGTGTATTTAGGAAAAACAAAACAATTTTCAAGTTTTGGAATTGTTAGCTTAAAAAAGATATATAAAGCATGTAATGAAGTATTAAAAAAGTGGGAGCTTCCAGAGATAAGTTTCCATAAAAAGTCTGGAGAAATGAATGTAGAAAATAGAAAAATGGTAGAATTGGCAAGGGCTCTTTCAACAGACCCTGAAATATTAATTTTAGATGAAGTAACTCAGGCACTTTCTCACGACAATCGATTAAAACTATATGAGCTTATTAAAAAGTTTAAAAAAATGGAACGTTCAATAATATTGATTACACATGATTTAGAGGAGATGCTTGAGATAACTGATTCTATCTCAATTCTTCGTGATGGTGAATTAATTTCAACTGAACAAAGCAGAGAACTGACTATTGATGAATTAAAAACAAAAATGGTTGGAAGACAAATAGAGGGTGAATATTATCGTGCTGATCATGAAGAGTTATATGAGGATGAAATAGTGTTATCAGTTAATGACTTGGAAACTCAGGACGGATTAAAAAATATAAGTTTTGAACTTCATAAAGGTGAAATTCTTGGTTTCTGCGGTTTGAGTGATTCTGGTATTCATACAATCGGAAAGGCTGTTTATGGCTTGACTAAAGTATCAAAGGGTACTGTAAATTTGACTTCTATGAATGTTCGGATTAAGAAATCCTCACAGGCATTAAAATATGGGATAGCTTATGTTCCAAAAGATCGAGACGGAGAAGCTCTTATGATGAATGCTTCTATAAGGGAGAATTTTACTATGCCTTCCACTGATGAAATTAAGAATAGGTTTGGCTATTTAAGTAATGAAAAAATCAGCAAAATGGCAGAAGAAGCAACTAAGCTGTTTAATGTAAAGTGTGTAGGAATATATCAATTAATGTCGGGCTTAAGCGGCGGAAATAAACAAAAAGTAAATCTTGGCAGATGGCTGATTAAAGATATAAAAGTATTAGTTGTAGATTGTCCGACGAGAGGCGTAGATATTGGTGTAAAGGCATACTTATATCAGTGCCTGAAAGATATTAAGAAAAAAGGTATCGGCATTATTCTTATTACAGATGAATTACCTGAAGCAATTGGAATGTGTGATAACATTATTATAATGAAAAGCGGGAAAATTGTTACAAAATTACCACGAAGCTCACATTTCAGTGAAGAATCAATCATTGAGGTGATGGTATAATGAAAAAACGAATTAAATTTAAGGAAAATATTGCATTTGCTGCATTTTTAGTTCTATTTATTGTTTTCACAATAACTTCAAAATTTACATTGATATCCCCCTATAATTTGAAGACAATAATTGATCAAACTATTCAAACAATAATCGGAGGTTTAGGTGTAATATTTATTATAGCAATGGGCAGTACTGATTTATCTATAAGTGGAATAGCTGCAGTATCAGCAACAATAGGCTGTTTATTGGTGGACAGGTTTGGTTTCTGGATCATGATTCCCAGTACAATAATTATTGGTTTGGCTATAGGATTAATGAATGGGATTATTATAAGCAAGTTTAAAGTATCTTCCTTTATGTGTACTTTAGCTATGTTAATTGCACTCAAAGGAATTTTATATTATTTTATTTCTGATTCAATAATCTTCACACCAGTTCAATTAACAAATGTAAATAAACTTTCTTATAAAGTAATTATTTTGGCAGCTTTAATTCTTGTTTTAGGATATATTTTTGAATTTACAAAATTAGGACGATATTGCAGGGCAATGGGTGAGAATGAAACCACTGCAAAATCTATTGGAATTGATACTAATAGAGTTAGAGTAATAGCTTTCGTATTATCTGGTTTTACAGCTAGTTTAGTTGGGATTATTCAGATGGCTAATCTAGGGGGAGCCAGTGCTTCTATGGGGCAATTTATGGAAATGAAAGTTATGATGGCAATTTTTTTGGGAGGAGTATTGGTTACTGGTGGTTTTAGCGCTAAAATTTATAAACTGCTTATTGGTGCATTTACTATGACTATTATTGTTAACGGACTGCAGCTTAGCGGTGTTAAAACGGAATATTCTGAAGCCGTTGAGGGAGTTCTTTTAATGATTGTTTTATTTGCTACTATTTACTTTAATAATAAAAAAATGAGCTCATTAAATCTTTAGATTGAAAGCTATTTAGTAAATTATTCAGTTTAAAGATAGTTAAGAAAGGAGAACCAAAATGGAAATGTCTATTAATGAAAAAGTAGAAAGACTATGGGATATTCATGAAATTAAGAATTTAATGGGTAAATATGCTTTTTATCATAATGCCCACGAGCATATGTACACAGTTAATTTGTTTGCACTGAAAACTGAGGGTGTCAGAATAGAAAATGACAGTCTTGGGATATTTGAAGGTCCCGAAGGGATTAAAAAGTTCTTTTATGACTTTCATACATATATGGATGGGGACAAATTAGGATCTTTTAATCTTCATACATTGACTACTGAAGTTATTGAAGTAGCCCGTGATGGAAAAACAGCCAAAGCTGTATGGATGTCACCAGGAATGGAAACCCGTAAAGATACTGGAGAACTTAGATCTGCCTGGTGTTGGGGAAAGTATGCTGTTGATTTTATAAAAGAAGACGGTGTATGGAAATTCTGGCACTTCATTATCACAACTGAGATTTATTGTGATTACTATAAATCCTGGGTGGATTATAGTTTAGAGACATCCGATAGAAAACTGCCAGCATCAGATAAGCCGTCAAGGTTTGGTACATTAGCGTATTCAACTAAAGGTATAGCGAAGCTTATACCAATTCCTCCAGAGCCATACGAAACTTATGATGGAGATACTTTTTATAAAGAATAAAATTTACTTATGAACAAAAAGTGACTATAGTTTTATTATAAATTGGCAGGAAGAAAGTTATATTTTATATTACAATAAATCTAATGATTTTTAACAGATAAGGTTTATTATAATATTAAGATAATAGGAGAGATATTTTTATGAATTATGGTATTAGTTTTGAAATGGTTGATTTGCATCGGCAAGAACCCAATCGTAACAGGAGAGAGAGCAAATACTTTTGGGATGAACTTTACTGCCTGGTGTCAGCTGCTGGCTTTGACACTATAGAAATCCCATATGAACCTAAATGGGATTTTGGAGGTCGTTCAGGCATTCCTCTAACTATGCGCTCTATTAAGGTAAAATTTGAGACCCCACAAAATTATTTATCAATTCTTAAGAGTTCTGGTATTAATAAAATGATAGGTATACATTTAGATCCTTCCTTGTTTATCAGCAGCAATTTGGACATGTACTTTGGTGCATATTATCATTACGCTGTTGAAGCAATTGATTTTGCTAAAGAAGTTTCTGCTTCCTATGTTACACTGACTATTACGCCATGTATTGGTGATTTAAAAGAAATTTGTCCTGCAGATGTTAAATGGGAAAGTTTTTCTGAGCAGTTTCTAAACAGAACAGCAGAAATGCTAAGGAATGTTGCTAAATATGCAGAAAATAAAAATATCATGCTTTGTATAAAAAATGAGTATTGGTCTTTGCTGCGTGGTCATAAGGTTGTAGACTTCCTGCGTTTTCTTGATAGTAATATAAAGCTTGATTTAGATACTGCAAACCTTGTTATTGCTGGTACAGACCCTTGCTCTATAATTTCTGAAAATATAAATATAATAGGGTGTGTGCATTTTACAGATACTGCTTTTGTTGATGATAAAGCAGTTTATGAGCAAACCATGCCTGAGTTTCCTTCTATTAATGCTACTCATGTATTTCGTGATATTGGACAAGGGAATATTGATTTTCCAGCTATTACTGCTAAACTAAAGGAATTTGGCTATGATGGAAGCATTATATTCAACTGTCGTCATACAAAGGATATATATCGTGCTTTGCTGCGCACTCGCTATTATATTAATAAAGCACTTCCTGAAAGCTATTTAAACGGAGGGAATTAGTATGTGTAAAAATATTAAGCTTTCTCATATGAGTCATTGGAAAACGATTCCTTATAAAAAGATTGTTAATTTTAGAGAATTTTATTATGAAGAAAAGTCTAACATTGCTTATTTTTCTGACTGGGACAGAATATTAAAATATCATTACGCTACAGGATACGAAGGTATTGAATTAGCTCCATGGGATATGAAAGAAATGATGGCGCTTTTTGGAACACCTCAGAATTTTGCACAGTTTGCGAAGGAGCGAGGAGTTTCTGTTAGCGGTATGTTTCATGGTGCAGATAACTCTCATATTCTTTCTAAGTACGATGAAGTGCTTGAAACTGCAAAGAAAATGGTAGATCTTATAGTTGCATTTGGCGGACAGCATATGAATCTCTGTCCTTGTAACAATTATTATGGTACTGGACCTTTGTCTAGAGAGGAGGTTCAACAAGCTGCTAAAGTTATATCTGAAATGGGGCGTTATGCTATTGATAAGGGCGTTAAAATCGGTCTGCATAATGAATTTTTTTGTGCAATTAATAAAGAAAATCATCGCGAGTTTATTGAACTGACTGACCATAATTCGGTTTTTTATTGTCTTGATACAGCTCAAATTGCTATTATTGGTGAAGATATGGTTAAATTCTATGATGATTACCATGATCGTATCTGTACCTTTCATCTGAAGGACACAGCTTCACCAAAACTGCCTGATGAAATACGATATAGTCAGGATATTGAAATTGTTGACGATGGCACTCGATGGTTCTGGGAGCCTGGTGAAGGTGTTTTAGATTTCAAGGGTCTTTGGAAGTTACTGAAAAAATATCAGTTTAAGGGATGGGTGACTGTTGAAACTGATGGTACCCCTGATTTGCTGGCATCAATGGCATTGTCCTCTTATTATATAAATCATGAATTAGGTACTATTTATAGATAAAAGCTGGTATGACTATAAACTTATGAATGTATTAAAAAGGTAAAGCAAATTACTTTTTAAGTAGTTTGCTTTACCTTGAATTTTATTTCAATAAGTCTAATTTCTAAAGGCTCAAGTGTTATTTGTAAATCTAAATATCCAGATTTAATATTTTCTTTGTGAATATACATTCCAGGCTGAGAATGTGATTTTAATATTTCCAATTCTTCATTTGAAGTGAGCGGCTGACCGCCCATTTGCACCCAGGAATCAAAGCTGGAGCCATTATTACGATTTATAAACGTCTCCTTAATGATGCAGCTTTCATAAGTTATGTTTGAAAGCCTGACAGAAAAGATAGAATTGCATAAATTGGAAAAAGAAGTATAACGTTTTATAGAAGTCATGTCAAAGATTTCACCAGTAGCAAATAAGTTAGAGTAATGTGTGTAATTATATAGGAGAATCTGTATAGTATCACCTTCAGAAGATTTGGTTATAAACCATCCTTTTCCTGAATCAATTAATTCATTTTCTAATTTATATAATAGCTTAAATGCATGATAATGGGCTTTTGGTATACCGTTTATAGTGAAAAGTCCAAGTCCTCCATGGAACAACATTTCTGATGGCTGAAGTTCGTTTATGAAATCTGTTAAAGACCAATAACCAAAAGAATTTAAACGATCATAATTTTCCAGAAGGTTTTTAGTGATATAGCAAGCCTTAAAACAAGTATCATTAATTAGATTACGGTGATTTACTGTTAAGTTCCATTCTGTCATATAGACTGGGATATCTTTTAAATGGTAAAGTTCTAATCTGTTAAATAGTGAATCTAGGTATTTTGAAAAAGAATCCTCGTCTGTATTGAGGCGGTTTAATATAATATTGTTTATTGGATTTTTCGTTAATATTTCAAAATTATCATCATAGTAATGAATATTAAGAAAATCAGGAAGACATTTGTTTTTATAACAGTATTCAAAAAAAGAATAATACCAGTTAAATGGATCTTCTGGTAAAAGCAGTAGAGAAGGAGAACCAAAAATAATACGTTTATCTATCTGTTTTACAGCAAAATAAGTAGCTTTGTAAAAATTATAAAAGCTTGTAGTGTCTTTAAATCCGAACATTTCAGGAGGGGTATCCGGTTCATTCCACACACAAAAAGGCCATTTTAATACTTCCTTTAAAGAATATCGGTCAATTAAATGATTGGTTAGTGATGTTACTAAGTAAACCCATTTATTTATATCTTTTGGAGGACTGGTATTATACTGCATAAAAAAAGAGTTTTTTTCTTTGTCAGAAGCTAAAGCTTTTGGCATAAAAGACAGCTGGATAAGTGGCTTAAGTCCAACGCTTAGCAGAAAATCAAGTACTTTATCTATATATGTAAAGCTTAGAATAGGGGTTCCGTCTGAAAGTTCGTCATATATCATCATGTCATCGGATAAAAGTCCGTGGAATTTTATATATTCAAAAGGCATTTCTCTTTGTAGTTGTTTAAGCATATCTTGAACTTCCGAAAATAATAAATCTCTTGTACTGCCAACACAACAAAGTTTGCGGAATTTATGAGCTAAAATTTTTTTGCATTTATTAATATCTATAGTTCCTATATCAATCTGTTTATCCAGTTTTCTTTGCAATAAATTAACATTATGTTCAGGAAACATATTAAGATATTTTGCTAAATTTGTAAGTGAAGAAGAAGTGGTAACTGCCAAATAATTTATTTCATTTTTACCAGAAGCAAAGTAATGATTAGCAGTATTCTTACTTCTGTATTCACTGGGCAGCATACCATAGCTTTCTTTAAACAAGCTAACAAAGGCTCTGGAATCAGGAAAACCGTTATTGATTGCAATAGCAGAAATAGGCTCGTCACTGGATAACATTTCATTCACTGCATGTTCTAAACGAATTTTATTGTAGTAGGAAGTAAAATTTACGCCCATATATTTCTTAAAGAAACGAGATAAATATGACACAGAAAAATGCTCATTTTTAGCAATATCATTAAGTGTAATACCTTCTCTGTAGTGATTGTTAATATAGTCAAGAATATTTGAAAGCTGATTGAAATTTTTTTTATCTTCAGTAAATTTATCTGGTTTTTTAGCTTGAAAATTCGTTACAAGTTCGTTTAGCAGCAGACAGGTTATTGCAATAGTTAAGAAAGAATTTTCACCGCTTTCATTTACTTTAATTAATTTTGCTAAAAGATAACGGATATAATCGTAATTATTTTTATCTGTATCATCTATAGAGCAGCAGGAAAAAAATAAATTTTTATAATCATTAAAAAATTCTGATTTTGAAAGGTTAATCTGTAATGTAATTAATTCACATTCATCAGAATATAACTCATGAAGAGACTGACTATTTATTAATAACAAATCTTCATTATTTAAACTATAGTATTTATCATCGACGAGAATATGAACAGTACCAGATAGAATAAATAAAATTTCAAGACTATTATGCCAGTGTTTTGGCACGTTTCCAAGTTTATTTATAAAAATCTTAACAGGAATTTTATCCGAAAAGTTAATAATTTCATGTCTTTCTTCCATAAGTAATTACCCCTTTAATAATGTGGTTGGAAAAATTAATGTATTTTTAGTATAAATAAAAAAATAAAAGAAATCAAATATTTATAATTTGTTGAATTATAAATATTACACCTCGTTTTTTTGACTTATAAATAAAAATAAATTTTTAATAGAGAGAAAATATCAAAAATTGCAGTAATATCTGTCAAAATGATAAGTTGGTAAGTTAAACGTTAGCAAATATAATTAGTATGTAGTTGAGTATTAGAAAATGTTTTCTTGAAAGGAGGTAGAATATGGCTAATAAAGAAGTTTTGCTGGAGATAAAACATATGAATAAGGTTTTTGGTTCAACTATTGCATTAAAAGATGTCAGTTTAACAGTAAATAGAGGAGAAATTAGAGGATTAGTTGGTGAAAACGGAAGTGGTAAGTCAACAATAACTTCTATTATTGCTGGTATGCAGAAACCTACAAAGGGTGAAATGTATTTCAAAGGACATCTCTGGGAACCAAGTTCCATGGTAGATGCGCAAAAACATGGCATATCAATGATATTACAAGAAGCCAATACTATTTCTAACTGCACTGTTGCAGAAAATTTATTTGCTGGTCGTGAAAAGCAATTTTCAAAATTCGGGTTCTTCAGTAATAAAAAAATGAATGATGAAGCAGATAAGTTGCTGAATAAATTTGGTATTAGTCATATTAAAGGTAAAGACAATATAAATAAATATAGTTTTGAAGAACGCAAGCTTATTGAGATAATAAGAGGGATAGATGAAAATACAGAGGTGCTTATTGTAGACGAGACAACAACAGCATTATCCTTTGAAGGCAGAGAAATATTGTACAAGCTAATGAATAAATTATCAGCTGATGGAAAGGCTGTAATTTTTATATCCCATGATATTGATGAGATATTAGATAAATGTACTGTTTTAACTGTATTACGTGATGGAAATATTATTGGAGAGGTTTCTAGTAATGAAATGAATTTAGAAAATGCTCCAAGAAAAATTCGTAATATGATGGTAGGACGTGAAATTGGTGAAGCTTACTATAGAGAAGATTATGATATATCACATCATGAAGAAATTGCGTTAGAGTTAAAGAATATCAATTGCGGATCGATTATTGATTTCTCTCTTAAGCTTCATAAGGGGGAGATTATTGGTATTGGTGGTCTTTCAGGTTGTGGCATGCACGAAATTGGAAGAATTGCTTTTGGGTTAGACAAGCCTAAAAGCGGTGAAGTACTTAGAAATGGCATTAAAATTATAAATCCAAATATAGCGGTAAAAAATGGAATGGGATATATTTCAAAAAACCGTGATAAAGATGCTTTAATATTGAATGGATCTATTGAAGAAAATATTGTATTACCTTCCCTTGTTAACTTAAGCTGTAAATCTTTTATTAATCCAATAAAAGAGAGAAAATTGTCAGAAAAAGGAATAGATCTTCTTTCAATAAAATGCGGCAATAGAACACAATGGGTGAGTACTTTATCGGGTGGCAATAAGCAGAAGGTTTCTTTTGCCAAATGGCTGGCAAAAGAAAGTGAAGTATTTATTATGGATTGTCCAACCAGAGGAGTTGATATCGGAGTAAAACAAGCAATGTATAGATTGATTTCAGAAATGAAAAAAGAAGGTAAGGCAATATTGATGATTAGTGAAGAATTACCAGAATTGATAGGTATGGTTGATAGATTAATAATAATGAAAGATTTCAAAGTTAGTCATGAGTTTGAACGTTCGCAGAATCTTAAAGAAACTGATGTAATCGAATATATGATTTAAAGGAAGGAAATTACGATGAAAGAATACCAAATTAATAATTATAAGTTTCAGTTAAATAAAAAACATATATCGTTGATTGCATCCTATGGCGGGCTTTTATTCTGCATAGTTGTTTTTACAATTCTAAGTTCAGGAAGATTGTGGAATACTTATAATTTAGGTGTTCTAGTTGAATCTGTATGTGTCTATGCAATATTAGCTCTTGGAGCAGTATTTATTTATTCTATGGGATATATGGATATAAGCATTGGAGCACAAATAGGAGTTTATTGTATTCTTATAATTAGTATTGTCAATAAGACAGGAAGTGTTGTTTTAGGTTTTCTTACAGTCTTGATATTAGCTATGATTTGCGGTGTGATAAATGGAGCAGTAGCAGTATGGCTTGGACTTCCTTCTATTGTTACATCAATGTTTTTATCGTCTTTATTTACTGGGATAAGAATGCTGTTAATGGAGAACAGTGGCAGTAACTCTGTTTCAACAGAGTACAATTTTGAATTTTGGAATTCTACACCAGTAATGGTTGCTGCAATTATACTTATTGCGTTAGTTTCTGCTTACTTTTTTAAATATACAAAGCTGGGAAAGTATACAAAAAGTATAGGGGCAAATGAACTTGCTACAATTCAGGCAGGAGTAAATACTACAAGATGGAAAGTTATAGCATATGTTTTCCTTGGTTTTTGTGTAGCAGTTGCTACCGTGTTTTTAACAGCACGTACAGGAACAGCAGGAAAAGGAACAGGTGACGGGTACGCTATGGATGTAATGGTTGCACTGATTTTAGGAGGAATGCCTTTATCTGGAGGAATGAAGTCGAAAATTAGCAGTGCTCTTATAGGTACGTTTACTTATGTAATACTAACAAATGGTTTGACATTGGCAGGAGTTGAATTGACACAGTTGAATTTAATAAAAGCAATTATATTTATTGTGGTTATTCTATTAACTTGCCGTAAAAAAGAAGGTATTTTACCGAGATAATTAGACAAATTAAAATATAAAATTAATGGAGGATTTAATTATGAGAAGAAATTTTAAAAAAATTATGAGTTTAATGTTGTTATGTGCATTATTTATGACAACATTGTTAACTGGATGCAGCAGCAATAGCAAGACTGATAATATTAACGAAAAAAAACATAAAATAGGAGTTGCTCTATATACAGATACTGGGAAAGCAGTAGAAGCAATAAAAGCTTTTCTTGGAGGAATTTCAAAGGATATAAATACTGAATTTATTTATACTACATTAACTGTTTATGATGAAGCAACAAACAAATCAAAAATTCAGCAATTAATTTCTGCAGGTGCTGAGGGAATTATAATGACAGCAGATATGGGGACAGTGTCTATACTGCAGGAATGTGAAAAAGCTGGTGTATATCTTGGAGGTTTTCTTTGTGATTATAATCTAAGCTATAATACTGCATTTGATAAAGTATTCAAGAATAAATATTTTGTGGGAACAGTTGCTGATGGTAAGATTGATTTGAGCGATTGGGGAAAGATTGTAGCTGAAGATGTAATTAAAAAGGGGTATAAAAATATTGGTGTACTAACTTTTCCAGAGTATGCATATCCTAATCAGAAAAAAGTAGATGAAACTTTTAGAACTGTAATAAACGAGTATAACAAAACTGCAGATGCAAGTAAAAAAATTAATGTTATCCCTACACAGGTATTAGAATTTAAACCATTAGATTCCACATATCTTACTAAGAACGCAAATTTAGATGCTATTTTTTCAATAGCTGCAGGAGCAATTAATGTGTATCCAACTTTAGTTGCGTCGGGTAAAACTAATATAAAGTTATATACTTCTGGTTTTGAAGGAAAAGATGATGCAGCTAACTTTGGTTCTTTAGGAAATAGAAGTTTTCAACAAATCATTTTTTCCAGCCCTGAGGCTATAGTATATCCACTTGTTCAGCTTATTGATAAATTAAATGGAAAATCTTATAGTGATGCTCCTGCTGTAAGCGAACGTGTTGATTCCGGTTTAATGATTATAAGTAATGATAAAGAGATGGAAACTGTTAAAACTAAATCAATATACTATACAGCTAATTTTAGGGATTCTTTTTTAACTTCACAAGATGTAAGAAATCTATGTGTTTCATATAATAAAGATGCAACTTATGCTAAATTAATAGAAACAGTTAAGTCATTAACTGTAGATAATCTGATGAAAAAATAAAGAAATATAAATTATAAATAAATATGCAGTTAAATTCACAGCAGTAAGATAGGAGAAAAAATATGAATAAAGGAAAAAATACGTATAAAATAATTAAAAGTGTATTTTTATCAATACTTTTTCCATTTCTTATGTTCTGGGTAATGTTTATTATTGTTAGATTTAACAATATTACTTATTTTGGTACATCTGTTGATATGTGGAGAACTGTTCTGGTTAATACTGCTACAACTTCGGTTGCAGCAGTGGCCATTTGGCTTCAATTAAAAAATGGAAGATTTGATTTTTCAGGTGGTGCTACCATGCTTTTATCTGCAATTCTAGCTGGTAATTTAGCACAGCGTATGAATAATAATCCTTGGATTTATCTTGTTTTATGCTTGGTATTTGGGGTTGGATTTTGTTTAATTACAGGAATAATATATATATTTGGTCGTCTACCAATTATCATATGTACTATTGGTGTAGCATTGCTTTATGAGTCTTTTACATATCTTATATTTAATTCACAAGGATTAAGTATAATGAGTAATGCTAGTTTGACTATTTTTGGAAAGATGCCTTATATACTATTTGTACTAATATTAGCATTAGTCATATTTATAGGGTATTGTAATTTTACAGTACCAGGTAAACAAGCAAAAATCCTTTCTAATAATCAACAAGCGGGTGTGAATATTGGTATTAAGGAAGAAAAGAACGTTCTTCAGACATTTATCTGTTGCGGATTACTTTTGGGACTAGCTGGAGTTATTTATGGTTCTCAAAACACAATTGCACCTCAATCTGGGCTATCTACTGCTAATACTTTATTTTCATATATAGCACCAGCTTATATGGGGATGTTCATCGGTTTGGCAGGTAATGATGCTGTTGGAGTAGTAATGGCATCATTTGGAATGGAAATACTGAATTATGGTTTGAATTGTATTGGTCTTGGTGCAGGAGGCTGGCAGCAAATAATTCTAGGTTGTTTCATGCTAAGTTTTTACTCATTAACTGCTCAATTTTCTAAAATAGGAAGATTAGTTGGCAAGTTAGAGAAAAAATATTTTAAAATAGAATTGGAGAATTGATGAAATGGTACTGAAAGATAGATTATCACAAAAACCTTACTACTTAAATGATGTACAAATACAATGGGTAAAAAATACTTTATCAAACATGACTCAGGAAGAGAAAATAAGACAATTATTTTGTATGATTACTTATTCTGACAATGAAGAATATTTAAAAGGAATGGCAGAAAAAGGCTATGGAGGATTAATGTGCAGACCTATGAGCAAAAAAGAGCTAATTAATACTGCTACAGTTCTTCAAAAATATTCCAAAATCCCTTTTCTTATAGCTGCAAATATGGAAGCGGGGATGAATCAAACATGTACTACTGGAACTTATGTAGGAACTCAAATGTCAATTGGAGCAACTGGAAATACTAAATATGCTTCAGAATTAGGAAGAATTATAGGCGAAGAAGCTAGTAGACTTGGCTTAAACTGGGCTTTTGCACCAGTTATTGATATTGACTATAACTGGAGAAATCCGATCACAAATACTAGAACCTATGGTTCTGATCCAAAATTAGTTGCTCAAATGGGAGAAGAGTATGTGACTGCTCTGCAAAAGTACGATATTGCAGCTTCAATTAAACATTTTCCTGGTGACGGTGTAGATGAAAGAGATCAGCATTTAGTAACTTCTATTAACTCTTTATCTAAAGAGGATTGGATGAAAACATTTGGAGAAGCGTATAAAAGAAGTATAGATGCAGGAGTATTAACAGTTATGATTGGTCATATTATGCAGCCAGCATGGTCAAAAGCATTAAATCCTGAGCTAAAAGATGAAGAAATTATGCCTGCAACACTTTCTAAAGAATTAATTATGGGACTTTTAAGAGGAAAACTTAATTTTAATGGAACCACAGTAACGGATTCTTCTGCCATGGCTGGACTTGGATGTGCTATGGCTAGGAAAGATGCATTGCCTCTTTGTGTTGCTGCAGGCTGTGACATGATTTTGTTTACTAAAAATGAGGAAGAGGATTTAAAGTATATAACTGATGGAGTAGAAAAAGGAATAATAACACAGGAACGCTTGAATGAAGCAGTTACTAATATATTAGCTTTAAAAGCTGCATTGAAATTACCTGAGAAAAAAGCTGATGGTTCTATTTATCCTGATTTAAGTGAAGCTGAGAAAGTAGTTGGATGTAAAGAACATCTGAGAATTTCAAAAGAAATAGCTGACAATGCTATTACTTTAGTAAAAGAAGAAAAGGGTGTACTGCCTTTAAGTCCAGAAAAGTATCCTAGGATATTGGTTTATGGAAAAGAAAATGGAATGACAGCCGATGGATTTGGAACGGAAAGCAAAGCAGGAATTTTTGTGGATATGCTCAGGAAAGAAGGATATCAGGTAGATTTATATGTTCCTGCTCCTGGATTTGAAGGAGTTGTAGCACCAATGGCTGATACAACAGATAAATATGATTTATTGATTTATCTGGCAAATATGGCAACTAAATCAAATCAGACTACTGTACGAATTGAGTGGGCTCAACCAATGGGGGCAGACTGTCCGATTTTTATACATGAAGTTCCTACAATTTTTATTTCCTTGGAAAATCCTTATCATTTGGTTGATGTACCTAGAATTAGAACCTATATTAATACTTATGGCTCATCTCAATGCGTTATGGAAACATTAATTGAGAAGCTTCAAGGAAAGAGTGAATTTAAAGGTAAAAGCCCGGTAGATCCTTTCTGCAATATGTGGGATACTCGTTTGTATTAAAATAAAATTTCATTGCAAATCAATTTATTAGCATATAAAGAAAGACTCACAGCAAATCATACTGAGAGTCTTTCTCTATGTGCTTTAATTTTTTGAGTAATTTTATAATAGCTTTGATTTTATAATTTTTCATTTGATATTTTTGGTATTAACAACAAAAAATGACCATATCATATTAAGAACTGGCAAGAAAGCACAATAACATTTGTTTAGAATAATGATATAAAGTTATTTTACTATATAAGTTAGGGGGTATATCAATGAAAAGAAAAATTGTACGTTACGGCATGGTTGGAGGGAGCTTGAATGCATTTATAGGCGGAGTTCATAGAAATGCTATTAATTTTGAATCCTGTGCAGTCTTATCAGCAGGCTGCTTCAGCACTAATCCTGTGTTAAACAAGGAAACAGGAGAAGCTTACAGGTTAGATTCTGACAGAGTATATTCAAGTTACAAAGAAATGGCTGAGAAAGAAAGTCAAAGAGAAGATGGAATTGATTTTGTTTCCATAGTAACTCCAAACAACTCACATTATGAAATTGCTAAAGAGTTTATTTTGCATGGTATAAACATAGTATGTGAAAAACCGCTGTGTTTTGAAGTGGGACAGGCAGAAGAATTGAAAAGGCTTGCTGAAGAGAAAGACGTTTTATTTGCAGTTACTTATGCTTATTCAGGTTACCCAATGGTTAAATTTGCAAAACAGTTAGTTGATGACGGTAAAATTGGGGAAGTTATCAATGTAAGTGCTGAATATCCACAGGAATGGTTAATTGATGAATTAAGCGATGTAGTAAGCAGAACAAGCAAATTATCTGGATGGAGAACAGATCCTAAGGTTGCCGGTATTTCTAATTGTGTTGGTGACATAGGCTCCCATATTGAAAATACAGTAGCTTATATTACTGGTTTAAAGATAAAGAGAGTGGCAGCAAGAGTTGATAGATTTGGACATGAATTAGACTTAAATGCAAATATGCTTGTTGAATACGATAATGGAAGCTGCGGTAATTATTGGTGTTCACAAGTTGCAGTGGGCAATATGAATGGTTTGAGAATTAGAATATACGGTACATTAGGAGCAATAGAATGGGATCAGGAAAAACCAGAATATCTGACATTTATACCAAAAGGCGAAGCACCGCAAATTTTAGCTAGAGGAAATCAATATGTTTATGGAAGGGCTGCAGAATTAAAAAGAATTCCATGCGGACATCCGGAAGGTTATTATGAAGCTTTTGCAAATCTTTATAAAACCTATATTGGAGCTGTTTTAAAGAAGATTAATGGCGAAGAATTGACTGCAAACGATTTAGATTTCCCTAAGGCTCTTGATGGTTTGAATGGTGTTAAGTTTATACATGCTGTAATTAAAAGCGGAGACAATGATGCTCAGTGGGTTAATCTTTAAAAAATAAGAGGAGGAATATATTATGGGTAGACTATTAACATTAATGACAGGACAATGGGCGGACATTCCGCTTGAGGAATTATGTCCATTAGTAAAAAAAATGGGGTATGATGGTGTTGAACTTGCTACATGGGGACATATAGATGTAGATAAAGCAGCATCTGATATGGAATATGTAAAATATGTACAGGGTGTTCTTGAAAAAAATGGTCTTAAATGTTATGCAATTGCGTCACATTTAATAGGTCAATGTGTGGGAGATTTATGGGATCCGCGTTTAGATGGCTTTGCTCCAGCTAACTTAGCAGGAAAACCAGATGAAATAAGAAAATGGGCTATTGAAGCTATGAAAAATACTGCAAGAGCTGCTAAAAATATAGGTGCAAAAGTTGTTACAGGATTTATGGGTTCTGCTGTTTGGAAGTACTTTTATTCATTCCCGCAAACTAGTGAGAAAATGATTGAAGCAGCATATCAGGAGCAGGTAGATTTATGGTCACCAATTTTTGATGTGTTTGATGAAAACGGTATTAAGTTTGCTTTAGAGGTACATCCTACAGAAATCGCATTTGACTATTATACTACAGAAAGACTGTTTAAGGTATTTAAAAATAGACCTACTTTAGGTTTAAATTTTGACCCAAGTCATTTAATATGGCAGGGGGTTAATCCTACAATTTTCCTTCATGATTTTATTGATAAAGTATATCACGTTCATATGAAAGATGCTTATGTTAATCTAGATGGAAAAGCAGGTATTTTAGGCTCACATCTTACCTTTGGAGATACAAGAAGAGGCTGGAACTTTGTTTCTCTGGGACATGGAGATGTTGATTTTGATAAGATTATTCGCGAACTGAATGCAGCAAACTATACAGGACCATTATCTGTTGAATGGGAAGATAGCGGTATGGATCGTATATTTGGTGCAACAGAAGCAGCTGCTTTTGTAAGAAAGTGTGATTTTGAGCCATCCAAAGTTGCTTTTGATGGCGCATTAAAAAATGCTTAAAAGAGAAAAATACGATAAAAAATTGGAGGACGGAAAATATGAGGAAAGTTAAAATTGGAGTTATTGGCTGCGGAGTAATAAGTAATACTTATTTAACTAATATTACCAATATGTATAAGACTCTTGAAGTTGTAGCTGTTGCAGATATGTTTAAGGAAAAGGCTGAAGAAACAGCAAAAAGGTTTAATATTCCTAATTCATGTACTGTAAGTGAATTACTTGCAAATCCAGAAATAGAAATAGTATTAAATCTTACAATTCCAGCAGCGCATACAGAAATAAATATAGCTGCACTGGAAGCTGGAAAGCATGTATATTGTGAAAAACCGCTGGCTTTAAATTTAGAAGATGCTAAGAAAACTTTAGAGATAGCAAAAAATAAAGGTTTGATGGTTGGCTGTGCACCAGATACATTTTTAGGAGCTGGTATTCAAACTTGTAAAAAAATAATTGATGAAGGATGGATAGGTGAACCTGTTGCGGCAACTGCAAATATGATTTGCCATGGCCATGAATCCTGGCATCCTGCACCAGAGTTTTATTATAAAGAAGGTGCTGGCCCAATGATGGATATGGGACCGTATTATATTACAGCATTAGTGTCATTACTTGGACCTATAAGTAAAACCCATTGTTTTGCAAAGAAGAGCTTCAATCAAAGAACTATTACCAGCACATCACCTTTAAAAGGTAAAAAGGTAGATGTTGATGTTCTTACACACTATTCAGGTACTATGGAGTTTAAAAATGGTGTAATTGCCAATATTAATATGAGTTTTGATATTTGGCATTCTAATTTACCGTGTTTAGAAATTTATGGTACAGCAGGTACTCTTATCGTTCCTGATCCAAATATGTTTGGTGGTCCGGTTAAGATCTTAAGAGGTGAAAATATGTTAGACAGCGTTGAAGGGCTAAGTACTGGTGAAGCAGTAGTAAAAATACATTCACCTGAAATGCTTAATTTTGTAAAAGAAATTCCATTAATGTATCATCATATTGCCATGAATGCTCGTGGGTTAGGTCTATTAGATATGGCTTATTCTTTAGTTAAAGGACGTAAACATAGAGCTAATGGTGAACTTATGTACCATGTAACAGAGGCACTTACAAGTTTTGATAAATCAGCAAATGAGGGTATGATTTATAAAATGACAAGCACTTGCGAAATACCAAAACCAATTCCTCTAGGACTAGAAGTAGGAGAATTAGATTAGTTGATTTTTTAATAAAATTGTGATTATGCGCCATTCAAATTTACTTTTGATGGCGCATAAAAAAAGACTTTAATAGAATGGAGTTGTTATTGTGAAATTTGGTTTAAGTTTAGAAACAGTAAATTTAAAGACAAGCGGTCCAAATTTTATATATATGCAATCTAAATCCTTTTGGGTTGATTTATTTAAATTTGTTGCTGCTGCAGGGTTTAAGGGAATTGAACTGCCTTATAATCCATTTTCAAGCGACCCTATGGCATTTGAAATTGGAAGGTGCGGAGTGCCTATAAGCAAATTCGCAGTAAATGCAAAATACGGTTCACCAAAGGAGTTTATGAGCTTTTTAAATGATGTGGGAATTGAAGAAGTAACAGGAGTTCATATCAATGCTAATGACGTAATGTTAGAAATCGTTGCTTCAGGACAACCTATGTCTAACTATTTTACTCTCTTTGAAAAAATGGGAATGGAAGCAATTGAGTTTTTAGTTTCACTTGGAAGTAAAGGGTTGGTTGTTTCACCTACACCTGAAATTGGATGGCTTAACATAATGCCAGATGGTGATTTAGATGGTGAATTTACTGCAAAAACCATCGAAGTTTTAAAAAAGCTTGTTTCCGCAGCCAAAGAGAAGGGAATTATCGTAGCTGTTAAAAATGAATATTGGAGCTTAATGAGAGGAAATAAAATTGCACAGCTTCTAAAACAAGTTGAAGGTGCACTATTTAGCCCAGATCTTGCTCATATTAAGATAACTGGAGACGATCCTAAAGTGGTAGTAAATGCACATAAAAACGAAATTGCTTATTTAAGGTTCAGCGATACAGATTTTACTGATGAGGTTTGCAATTATAAAAAAGTGAATGCAGAAATTCCTGTAGAAGGAAGCCAAAAGGTATTTTCTGATTTAGGAGACGGAGAGGTAGATCTTCTCGGTGTAGCAAAGATATTAAAAGACAGTAATTATGATGGCTGGGTGATTTGCGAATCAAAGAAAACACTTAATGTATATAAAGCTCTTTTAAAGATGCGTTGGTTTGTAGATCATGAAATTGTAGGCAAGTTAGGAGGAGATCTATAATGGGAAACTTGAAATACTCTTATCAGACTAATATGTGGGGATTAATGGTTCAATATCCAAAAATAAATAATTGGAGTGAATTTTATAAAGGGGATTTCAGTAATTCAGTTTACTATTTAGATTGGGATCAGATAATTAAGTATCATGTAGGTGCTGGATTTAAGGGAATTGAACTAATGTTTCATATGCAGCCTTATATAGAACAGTTTTTCGGTGAAGCTAAGAAATTTACTGAATTTGTACAGCAGCGCGGAATTGAAGAAGTAACAGGTACTTTCAGCATAGCATTTAATTCACAAGATAAAAGTCTGCATAAAAGTTCTTTGGAAAACGCTCAAAAAATAATTGATTTTACGGCTGATTTAGGTGGTAAGAGAATTAATATTATGCCTTGCGGCGGATATTACGGACTTGGACCACTTAGTAAAGAACAAGTAGAAAATTGTGCTGTATATATGAATGAATTTGGCAGACGTTGTGCTGATAAAGGTATAATACCATGTGTTCATACTGAATTTTGGGGAGCTATTAATAAAAATGAATTAGAAAGATATATTGAACTTTTAGATCCTGACTATGTAGGATTCTGCTTAGATACTGCACAGGTTCTTATTATGGGGTTTGACCCTGTAGAAATGTATGACAAATATCATGATTTTGTAAAGTATTTCCATCTTAAAGATACTACCTTTGCCTATGCACCTGATGAATTAAGGCTAAAGGCAGGAGCTGAGTTTCAGGATAATGGAGACCGCTGGTTCTGGGAAATAGGGGCAGGTAAGGTAGACTTTGTAGGCTTATGGCATAAATTAAAGAAACATCAATATAAGGGATGGATAGGTGTTGAAACAGACGGTACCCCAGATCCAATGGCTACAATGCTGCTTTCTAAGTATTATATAAACCATGTTCTATCACCAATTTATGAATAAAAAGTAATAATTTTAAAAGATACCTGATAAAATTTCATCAGGTCTTTAAATAAGCATATTGAATTAATATTAATATATACTTTTTAAAAGCTAAGCAAATAAAAGGTGTAAATGCCTGCTTTATTGCTTGGCTTTTTTGTGTTTAATTTTAAGTTATGACAAAAAATGTCTATATACAAAATAAAAATGGCGTGAATATACAAATATTAACGTTTACAATAAAAATGTAAAATATTTCATTGTAATGTGGGAGAGGAGTAAAAGTGATGAAAAAACTATTAAGTCTATTAACTATGTGCATTATGGTAATTGGATTGTTTGCAGGGTGTGGACAATAAACTTCAAATGCATCTTCAAGCAGTTCTAATTCAAATGAAAAAAAGGTTAAAGAACCTAAAGATACTTTAGTAGCACTGGCAATCTCAACTACACAAAATGACTTCATGGCATTAATTCAGAAACAATTAGGCGATAGATTTAAAGCTGCAGGATATAAGTTTGAATCTGCTTCAGCAGATGGAAATGCTCAAAAACAGATAGAACAGATAGAAAACTTTGTTACTATGGGTGCTGATGAAATTATAGTTGTGGCTGTAGAGCCGTCAAGTTTGCCGGATGTTTGTAAAAAGGCTATGGATAAAGGGGTTAAAATACTTGCTTTCACTGCCAATACTGGAAATTATGATGCTTTTATGGGCAGCAATGAAACAAAGGTAGGTGAATCAATTGCTAATATTGCTTCAAAATGGGTGGACAAGGCTTTTAAAAATGCTGGTGACGGTACAGTTAATACAGTTATATTCTCTTTAAATAATAATCCTGATGCTGCAGCACGTTCAAAGGCTTTATCTAGTATAGCAGACAAAAACAAGAAAGTTAAGATTACAAAAGTTGTTGAGCTTGGGGATTATAATACTGATACAGCATTAAAGGCAACTGAAAATTTAATGCAGACAAACCCAGAGACAAACCTGATATTATGCTACAACGGGTCAATGGCTATAGGAGTTAACTCTTATGCAATGAGTCCTAATTCACTTATAAAAGACAAATCAAAGTTTGGAGTATTTGGCTCAGAGCTTACAACTGAAGTTTCAAAAGCTATAGAAGATTCTAAGGATAATAAGTCAGTACTCCGTGGAACAGCTCTATTAGGCGGAGATATTATGGCTATGTTTGATAAAATAGTTAGTAAATCAATAAGCCTGCTGAAAGGTGAAAAAATTGAAAAAGATGATTATGCAACAGTTGATGAAATCGATATAGATAATATTGCAAACTTCAAACAGAAATAATGTATCAGCATATTAATTAAGTTAAGTGTTATACCAAAGTATTACTTAAGCATTTCATAATTATTTTATCGGCAAAAAGATAGACTTTTATCACTTTGTAGTTATTAACAAAAAATGACCAATCTAAGTTCAATTATTGGCAAGAATGTAAATGTTGTATCACTTAAAATAATAATTGAAATGCTAAGTTAATATAAAAAATAATTTTTATAAAGGAAAGAGGGAGTTCAATATGATAAATTTAATTAATGATTTAACAAGCATTAATAAAATTAATTGTACCCCTAAACCTCCTGAAGCTCATTTCAGGTAAATAAAGTGTTAATATATTTTTACTTAAATTAGATAAAAAGGAGGAATTTGAAATGAGTAAAAAAATCAAATGGGGAATTTTAGGGACAGGTTTTATTGCAAACCAGTTTGCCAAAGGATTACAATCAATTGAAAATGCAGAAATTTATGCAGTTGGTTCAAGAAGTCAGGAAAGCGCAGATGTTTTTGGAGAAAAATATGGAGTAACAAAAAGATATAGTTCCTATGAAGCTTTAGCTAATGATCCTGATGTTGATGTAGTTTATATAGCAACACCACACCCTTATCACTATGAAAATTCAATACTTTGTATGAATGCTGGGAAAAATGTTTTGTGTGAAAAACCACTTACTTTAAATGCAAAAACAGCAGCTAAAATGATAGAATGCGCAAAAAAGAACAATGTTTTCTTTATGGAAGCAGTATGGTCAAGATTTCTTCCTGTATATGCAGAACTTCGCAAGTGGCTTCAGTCAGGTGCAATAGGAGATATTCATCTGTTAAAGGCTGATTTTGCATATTATGCACCATGGCCTGCGGAAGATAGACATGTGAATATAAATCTTGCTGGAGGAGTACTTTTAGATATTGGAATTTATTTAGTTTCTTTTGCACAGTTTGTCTTTGGAGAAAAGCCAAAGAATATTCAAACAATAAAAAATATGGGACAAACTGCTGTAGATGTAGACGAAGCTATGTTATTTGATTATGGTAAAGGAAAAATGGCAATGCTATATGCTTCAATTAATGTTAATATGCCACAGGATGCATACATTTACGGCTCTAAAGGATGTATACATATAAAAGATTTCTGGCATCCTACAAGCGCAGCATTATTAGTAAATGGTGAAGAACCAAAAGTAGTTGAAATGCCATTTAAAGCAACAGGATATGAATATGAAGCAATGGCAGTTATTAAATGTCTAGAAGAAGGTAAAAAGAGCTGCGATTTGATGCCTTTGGAGCAGACATTAGAAGTGTTAGAAGTAATGGATAAAATAAGAAAAGATTGGGGATTTGTTTATCCAATGGAGGAGGTATAATAATGCAATATTCAAAAATTGAAGGAATTGATAAACCAGTTGCTCGCCTTGTTCTTGGAACAATGATTATTAATTCAAATGAACTTGAAAAAAGCTTTAAACTTTTAGATGAAGCAGTTGAATTAGGTTATACCACTTTTGATACTGCGCATGGTTATCAAAGTGAATGGCCTATAGGTCAATGGATGGAAAGCAGAAAAGCAAGAGAAAAAGTTGTTATTATTACTAAAGGAGCCCATCCAAGTCGTGATCGCAAACGTGTAACTCCTTTTGACATAACAGCTGATTTACATGATTCACTTGCAAGGCTTAAAACAGATTATATTGATTTGTATCTTCTTCACAGAGATGATACTGATCTTCCAGTAGGTCCTATAGTAGAAATATTAAACGAACATTACAGAGCAGGAAAAATTCGTGCTTTTGGAGGTTCAAACTGGACTCATGAACGCATTCAGGAAGCAAATGACTATGCAAAAGCACATGGGCTTGTTCCATTTATAGCCAGCAGTCCTCACTACAGCTTAGCAGAACAGGTAGAAGAACCTTGGGCACCTGGCTGCATTGCAATAAGCGGTCCTAATGAAACAAAGGCCAGAGAATGGTATGAAAATAATCAGATGCCTGTATTTGCATATTCCAGTCTGGCAAGAGGATTCTTCTCGGGACGTATTACAAGAGAAGTTTATGAAAAATCAAAGGAAACTATTGATCAAGCATGCTTAACTGCTTATTGTCATGAACAGAATTTTAAGCGTCTAGATAGAGTATTTAAGCTTGCTGAAGAAAAAGGTGTTTCTGTTCCTCAAATTGCACTTGCATATATATTAAACCAAAAGATGAATGTATTCCCTATAGTTGGTGCAGCTAACAGGGAAGAAATGAAATCTAATTTGGAAGTATTAGATATTAAACTTACAAGTGAAGAACTTTCCTGGCTTAATCTTGAAAGATAACAAAGTGAATAAATAGTTTCTAACGTAGAGACGACGGGGTAATACCTTTATTAGCTTTGAAAACTCTGTTAAAAGTACGTATGCTGTTAAAGCCGCATTCATAAGCTATATCAATTATAGGATCATCAGTTGTTTTAAGCAGATGATAGGCTTTTTCTACTCTTAAGGAGTTTAAATAAGTTTTAAAGTTTAGCCCCGTTGTTTTTTTGAAAATTTTAGAAAAATAGAACGGAGTTATGCCTAAAAATACCGATACATCTTCTAGCGTTACATCCTGAGTATAATTGTTTTCTAAATAGTTTATTGCCTTTTGTACTATTCCTAAACTGTTTTCGCTACTGATTTTATCGCTGGAGCTCGCCATAGAGTGAGGAAAATGCCTAAGAAGCAGACCCACAAGTTTTATAAGATGACTTTTTATTAAAATCTGATAGTAATTATCCTTTGTATTAATTTCATTTAAAATGCTACTTAAGCAGGTTTTAATATCATTAAGAATAGATGTGTTAATGTTAATTTGTTCCAAAGTAGAAGAGTTGATAAAAGGGTATGTAAATCTCGTATTATTTAATAGATTAATTACATTTCCAGTTAATTCAGGGCGAAAAACTATTAATATAATTGTTGATTCCATATCTTTGCTATTGTAATAGTGGATGTCTCCACTGGTACAAATGGCTATGTCTCCTTTTTCTAATATACGATATTCAGAATTAATACCTACTCCTAGGTTTCCTTCGCATATAAGCACAACTTCAACTTCAGAGTGCCAGTGAGCTAGGAAGTTAATGTTATGAAAAACAGTAGCATGTACTGGAAATCCATGTTCATATTTTCTATTTTCATGGTAGAACATTAAAAACACACCTTTCAAAGTTTATTGAAAAGGATGTCCAATTATGACATCTTATTTTTTTGTCTAAAAAACATAAAGTAATTTTCATTTTAATTATATCAGTTAAACGTTTTTAGAACAATTATAAAAAATATTTTATAATCTCTTAATGAGGTACTAAGTACCAAGATAAGAAATAAAAATTTGTGTTTTAGATATCTGGGGATTTTTTTTCGAGATACTTTGAAATTTAAACATTGTTATAATTTAATCAAGGATTTATAAAATTTATTAATGTTAAAATTTGCAATACAGTATATTTACAGGAGGTATAAAAGTGAAAAAGAAAGTACTAGGAATTTCCTTTGGAAGAAAGATGAGCAATACAGAAGTAATGATTAAGACAGCTCTTATGGAGTGCGAAAAAGCAGGAGCTGATGTAAAGTTTATTCGCGCAGATGATTTAGACATAAAAGATTGTACAGGCTGTATTGCTTGTGTAATAAGTTTATTACATGGAGGAAACGGAAATTGTCATTTAAAGGATGATTTTAAAATTATTGATGAGGCATTAATGGAGTGTGATGCAGTAATTGTAGGCTCTCCAACTTATGTTTTATCACCAACAGGTAAGTTTAAAACAGTATGCGACAGACTTGGACCATCTCATGATATATCTTTCAGAACTAATGCTAAAGAAAATGGAATCAAAATGGGAAAAGACTTATCTAAGTTACCAGATGAAAGGTCATTTAAGAAAAGAGTTGCAGCTCTCATTACAGTTGGCGGTGCAATGACACAAAACTGGTTATCTTTTGCTATGCCAACAATGTATGAATTTACAATGTCTATGGGTATAGATGTAATTGATAAGTATGAGTACTTTGGTGCTATGGCTTATGAGCATGTTGTAGGAAATAAAAAAGTTATGGATAGAATGATAAGATTGGGACAAAATGTAGCAGAGGCTGTTTTTAGCAGCGAGGAAGATATGAGTAAGTGGAGAGGAGATGAAGAAGGTGTTTGTCCAGTATGCCATTGTGATATGCTTACTGTAGTTCATAATAAAAACAAAGTAGAATGTCCAGTTTGTGGAATAAGCGGCAGCTTAGCTTTAGCAGATGGAGAAATTAAAGTAGAATTCAGTGAAGAAGAACAAAAACGCTCCCGATTATTTTATGATGGTAAATTAGAGCATTATGTTGAGATATCTACAAAAGCAGTTGGATCAGGACAAATTCCAAATAAAAAAGAATTACTTGAGAAATATATTGGTTACGCAGAATAAAAATAAGTTAAAATAGGTTCAAAAAACAAGATGTAAATATATTTATAGAAGTCATACATAGTATGGCTTCTTAATTTTTTGAGTGCACAAATATTTAACTATTACAGATTTTTGAACATCAGTGAAATTTACTGTACATAGCAGATTTTAAACATAAATCTATAAAAAATACTTTTTTACTTAGGTTATCAATGAATGAGCAAGTTTATAGTTTGTTAATTTATACATAATTTTTATATTTTTAACATAGGTTCAGATATTTGTTCTATTCGAAAATGTTTACATAAGGTATTATAACAATAAAGATCGATCTTTAATAAACTGGCTTATATTAAGGTTACATAATATTTTAAAACATTAATTGACAATAATAGAAAACAGAGGGGGTATTTTTATATGAAAACAAAAAAGCTGTTATCAATTTTATTAGCAGCAGGTATGACAGTATCTATGTTAGCAGGCTGTGGAAAATCAGAAACAGTTTCAAATGGAAATAATTCTAAAGGTAATGAAACTAGCGCTGAACCAACTAAGATTGTAGTAGCACTAATGACGTTAAGGCCTATGGATTCCAGCAAGACAGACGAGGTAGAAGCAGCCATCAACAAGATTGCACAGAAAAAAATTAATGTTATTGCAGATATTCATTGGTATGATGCTGCAACATACGGAACACAAATTCCAATGAAAATTCAGGCTAAAGAAAAATTAGATTTAATGATGTATACTCCAGTTCCAACGGCCAGTTTTAATTCTTTTATGTCCCAGAATCAGCTTATGGACATAGGGGATATATTAAAGAAAAATGCTCCGGATGTAGTTAAAACATTAGGAGATTACTTAAAAGGTACAACAACCTCTAAAGGAGTATTAGGTGTTCCTAATCTTGGTCCTTTCTCAGGATATGAAACTATTGTAATGAGAAAAGATATATTAGATCAGTTAGGATTAACAGAGAAAGCACAAAATATGAAAACCTGGACAGATTATGAAGCAATTTTGAAAGAAGTTGTTTCAAAAGCTAAAATTGCAGGTATTGTTAATTCTGATGCTGAAGGAACTGTAATTTCACCAATGCCATATATGAATGGAAGTAATAATTTTAAAGAAAATTATTATTATGATAGGTTTGATATGAATTCATTAGTTATGATTGATGAAAATACGAATAAAGTAATATCTACCTTTTCTTCTGAGGAATTTCAGAAAGTAATTGAACGTGCTAATAATTGGTACAAGCAAGGATTGATTTATAAAGATGCAGCAACAGCTAAAGATTATGGTCAAACTTTAATTAAAAATAAAGTCGGTTTTTCATATATTGCTCAACTGGAGGAGGGTAATGAAGTTGGAATAAAGGCATCTACAGGCTTTGATATCGTTACTGCAAAAGTTACACAAAGTAAAGTTGGAACAGGTATTTTTACAAAATTTGGATTTGCTGTACCTGTTACAGCTACAGAACCTGAAGCAGCAGCTAAGTTCCTTAATTTGCTTTATTCTGATCAAGAATTTGTTAATACACTTACATGGGGGATTGAAGGAAAAGATTGGGTTAAAAATGATAAGGGTATGGCTGAATATCCAAAAGGAGTTACTGCTGATACAGTTAATTATCATACTGCAGATTTCTTATACGGTAATCGTTTCTTAATTACACCTTGGGCAGGAAGTCCTGAAAATATTAGAGAAATTCAGAAGAAAGAAAATGAAAAAGCACCTGTTTCCAAGTACCTGGGATTCAGTGTTGATGACACTGGTATTGAAAATGAAGTTACTGCCTGCGCTAATGTTGTTAGACAATATAAGCCTGCATTAGTGTCTGGTTCTGCAGACTACAAAAAAGTATATCCAGAATTTATTGATAAGTTAAAAGCAGCTGGAATAGATAAAGTAATTCAAACTTATCAGAAACAGCTTGATGAATGGTTAGTAAAAAATGGAAAATAATGTATAAATTCATTATGATTGAAGGGGCATATCTAGGTGCACTAGATATGCCATACCTTCACAAAAACTTATGTTTTGAAGGAGAGATGTAAAAGTGAAATTACAATTAGAAAGTACTGTTAAAAGGAAACACAGGTTTAACTATATTATGATTATTGCTATCTTAATGCTGGTTTCCAATGTGCTTCCTTTTGCATCTTATGTATATGGAAACGAAAAATATACAGTAACAGGTATAGATCTTTTAACAGGAAAGATTATAGCTGGGGGAAAAGTTGTACTTACTACAGATAAAGTGTTATGTATAGCTGTTGCTGCTAATACTTTAATACTTATAACTTCTATTTTATATTCTAAGCTGAAGGTTAAGGCAGGTGCAGGTGCTTTAAGTATTTTATCAATTATTTCAGTAGTTTTATATGTATTTATGGGATCATCTGTAACTAAGCTGCTTACAGGTGCAAAAGGAGTACATGCTTCTTATGGTAGTTTGATAATAGTTTTATTAGGAATGATAATTTTAATTCGAAGCTTATATATACTGTGGAAAGAAAAAGTTCTTGTAACTTATGACTTTATGATTATTCCCGGTATGTTATATTTTATTATAAATAATTATATACCAATGTTAGGAATATCCATTGCTTTTAAGAAAATAGATTACAGTTTAGGTATACTTAAAAGCCCATGGGTAGGCTTCAGTAATTTTAAGATTCTTTTTGCAAGTAATGGAAACTTTTTTAAAAGTGACGCATTTATCATAACTAGAAACACACTGCTTTATAATACAGCATTTATCGTGATTGGCACCGTAGTTGGAATTATTGCAGGTATTTTTCTGGCAGAAGTTTTCAGCAAAACTTTACAGAAATTTTTTCAGACAGCAATTCTGCTGCCACAACTAATTTCTATGGTTATCGTTGCATATATTGTGTATGGTTTTATAAGCAATGAAGCGGGTATGGTTAACAAAATGCTAGGTGATAATCCAATTAATTTCTATTCTACTGAAAAATACTGGCCATTTATTTTGATATTTGTATATATATGGAAACAGTTAGGTTACAGTGCTATTATTTTTCTGTCTTCTATAGTTGGAATTGACCAGTCTATATATGAGGCTGCAAAGGTAGACGGTATAACGAGATGGAAGCAGATAAGATATATAACTCTTCCTTTGTTAAAGCCTACTATTATTACCTTAACTCTTTTACAGATAGGCAGAATATTCTATTCTGATTTTGGATTATTTTATCAGGTTCCAATGGATTCAGGTGCATTATACAATGTAACTAATACTATTGACACTTATGTATATAGAAGTTTAATGGTATCAAATAATATTTCAACTGCATCTGCAGCCAGTACATACCAGGCAGTTGTAGGATTTGTTATTGTACTAGCAGTTAATTTAATAGTACGCAGACTAGATAAAGAGAACGCATTGTTCTAGAAAGGGGAAGAAAATGGAAAATTCAAGTGTAAAGACTAGGGAAGATCGAATATATCAGTTTATAATTGTATTTTTTCTTTCAATTTTAGCATTATGTGCATTATTACCGTTTTTATTACTGCTTTCTTCCTCAATTACAGATGAAAGTACACTATTAAGCAAAGGCTATTCATTTATTCCTATTGAGATATCTTTTTATTCTTATGTATATCTATTTAGCACAAATGCAGCAAAAGTATTCAGAGCATATGGAATAACCTTTTTTATAACTATTGCAGGAACTGCTTTAAGTCTGCTCATAGGACCAATGCTGGCATGGCCTTTATCAAGAAGTGATTATAAAAGATCTAAAATATTAACTTTTATGGTATTTTTTACTATGTTGTTTAACGGAGGTATTGTTCCTTCGTATATTATGTGGACACAGATTTTTCATATTAAAAATACAATTTTTGCTCTGATTTTTCCAAGTTTATTATTTAATGGTTTTTATATTATACTATATAAAAATTATTTTTCATCAGCAATTCATAACTCTTTAATTGAGGCTGCAAGAATTGATGGAGCAGGAGAATTTTATATATATTTTAAAATAGTACTTCCGCTGTCACTGCCGATTATTGCTACAATAGGCTTGATGGTAGGTATTGGTTATTGGAATGACTGGACTAACAGTTTATATTACATAAGTGATACAAAAATGTATCCGTTACAACAATATTTAAAGACTATTATTGACAATATAAGCGCCTTATCTTCAATGAGTGACAGCGCTGATGCAGCTGCCCTTGCTGCTGGAATGCCTGGAAGCAGTATTAGAATGGCTTTGGCTGTTGTAGGGATAATTCCAATCATGGTATTGTATCCATTTTTCCAGAAAGCATTTATTGCAGGTATTACCTTAGGTGGTGTTAAAGAATAAATAAGTTAAGCAAATTGAAAAAATTTAGTACTAATTTTAAGCAGCCGCACATCGTGTGGCTTTTTATTTTTTTGAGCGTGATTAGGAAAAATAATGGTTGTAATGTATAAAAAACTGAACAAGGTTTATGAAAACTGCATATTGAATTGACGGACAATAATTAAGCTATTATAATTAATTTATATATTTTGAAATTATTTACATATAGTAAAAATAAAAGGCGGAGAATAAATTATGAGAATACCCAAAATTAAGAGCAAGATTTTGTTTTCCTGGACAATCTCATATTTAGTAATACTGTTTTGTTCTTTAATAACCAGTATTATTATCTATTCCAACGCAGTCTCTGTTTTAAACAGAGAGGTTGAAACTGTGAGCAAAGGGTCTCTTGAAAACATTAAGACTTTGTTAGATGGTAAATTGAGAGAGTTAGGTGCTGCTATATCTATGCTTGAAGCTGATAATAGTATTAGAGCTGTTGCTAAGTCAGAGTCTCCCTTTAGTGAGGCAGATACAATGGTTGCTTTTCGTAAATCTCTGGATTTATTCACACGAACTATTAATTATAATTCATACATATCAAACGTTTATTTATATTCTTTTCAAAGCGGTATTATTTTGTCAAATAAATATGGACTAAGTGAAAATGATAACTCTAACTTTCCCTCTGAAGAAACTTTTGGTATAACACTGGATGAGTTTTATAAATTATTGAAAGATAAGCCTTCATATAAATATGTAATTTTACCTCCTTCACAAGGTACAGACTCTGAACATATTTTATTTTTATACCCGGTTTCCCAGCGAATCGACAGCAATGACGGTATTATTGTTGTTGAAATAAATACAGAAAAATTACTTGATCTTATAAATGGAACTGATGTAATGTCAAATGCAGGATTAGTAATAGTAGATTCAAATGGACAGCAGCTGCATGTGATAAGGAAAAATTATAATATAAAGCTGCCCCTTTATAATGAGTTAACAGGTAAGTCTAATAATTATCAGCAGAAAATAGACGATTATATGGTTTATTCTACTGAATCTGATATAAGTAAATGGAAGTATGTTCTAATATACAATGAAGATAAATATCTTAGTAATATTTATAAAGTGAGAAATATGACAATTCTGCTTTTGGCTGTATTTTTATTGATAGGTATTATAGCATCATATTTTTTTGCAAAACGAAATTATAGTCCTTTGCAGCGTATTATGGGAAATATAAACGGAAAATTAAATAATACTAGTTCGCTAGGCACAAATGAGCTTCAATGTATTGAAAATTCCTTCAATATCTTATTTGAAGAGAAAGAAAGCTTTTCACAGCGTTTAAGCAGGCAGAAAAGTGCTGTTTTAAATTCTTTGCTTATACAATTACTTAAAGGACGTATTTCTTCACTAGAGGAGATTAAGGATGTTATGTCCACTGAAAACGTTAGCTTTAAAACGGATAAATTTATAGTTGTTAATATATCAATAGAAGATTACGGTAAATTATTTAAAGATGACTCTGAAGATCCAGATGTAAATGAAGCTGTGGGACTTGCTTATATAGTAGTTCAAAATATATTGGAAAATATGTTAGGAGATGGCTATCAGGTTTATGTTGTTGAAATTGATACAGTGCTGGCATGTATTATAAGTGTATATGAAAAAGATGAGAAAGTTCAAAAATATGTTGAGGAAAATATAGAAAAAGCTATATATTTTATAAAAGATAAATTTAATATGCACATATTTTGTTCTATAAGTAAAATACATTCTTCTTTACTTGGAATTAGAAAATGTTATGTAGAAGCTCAAATTGCCTTGGATAGAACACTATTATTTGATAGAGGCCGTATAGTAACAAAGTTTGCTGAATTAAATTATGAAACAGGAAACAAACAGCTTGGATATTTACGAATTGAATTAAGATATAAATTATTAAATAACTTTATGGCTGGAAATTTTGAAAAGGCTGAGCAGTTAGTAAAGGAAATTATTCAGTTTGATAAAAAACATAAAGCTTTTCCAAAGAAAAATGAATTACAAAGATACAGTCTTTTAGATGATCTTTATTGTGTATTGGACATGCTTTCAGAAGATTCATCAAAGGAGCTTTGGCAGGAAGCATATAATGTAATATTAGAACTTGCTAACTGCAGGAATTTTGAACAGTATACTTCTCTCATTCAAAAGCTGTTTTCTTTGTTCCATAAGATGAATAGGGAAAAAGATGAAATTTTAAAATCAAATGAAAAGATTAATCAAATTCTTCAGTATATCGATAACAATCTTACAGACCCTAATCTATCTGTTACTATGGTTGCAGATAGTGTTGGTATAAGCGTATCTTATTTAACACGTATGATGCGAAGTAAAATGGGTATGGGGGCTTTGGAATATATACAGGATAGACGAATTGCTGCTGTTAAAAAATTACTGGTTGAAACTAATCTAAGTGTAAATGAGATATCGATGCGTGTAGGGTATTATAATTTTCGTTCCATGAATTATGTTTTCAAAAGAACAGAAGGAATAACTGCAACTCAATATCGGGAGCAGTTAAGAAAAGTAGGCAGTAATGCAGAAGCTTTAAATCACAGTTAGGGGGGAAGGTATGAATTATAAGAAAAAATCAGCTTTTATCGCTGCTGTAATATTACTATATGCATCTTTTATGGGATGCAGGAAATTAAGTACTGCATCTGCAAACTTAGATATAGATTTAAATAGCAAAGCTACCCTGACTGAAGAAAGCAAAAATTTCAAATTGACGGATAAAAAGGTTACTTTTAAAGCTTTTAAAATGGCTAATACTGAAGAATATGATATGAATAAAAATGAATCTTGGAAGAGGTTGTCTGAAAAGACTGGAATATATTTTGAGTGGCAGAATCCTATAGGACCTGAAAATGCTGCTCAGGCTTTTGAACTGCTTTTAGCATCTCAGCAGCTTCCTGATTTGGTTTTCAGTTCTGTAAATTTCACGTATCCTGGAGGTTTGGAAAAAGCAGTAGATAATGGTGTATATATAGATCTTAAAGATAAACTTCAGGAATATGCACCGAATTATTGGTCAAAAATAAGTACAAATAAAGATATAATGAATGAGATTACTACCAATAAAGGATATATACCAGGTATATATCAGATACAGGAATTATATAAAGACAAGCCAGGTCTGATAAGAGGGATGATGCTTCGTGGCGATTGGCTGGAAGAGTTAAATTTGCCTATACCAAAAACAATTGATGAATGGTATGTTACGTTAAAAGCTTTTAAAGAAAAGAAAAAAGCAGTTTTTCCATTATTAGTAGGAGCAACATATGGGGTTGAACAGGCTTTTTTATCCGCTTTCGGCATTTATGCTGAACCTTTTGGTGCAAATGCACTTCATCAGTATTTTTATCCTGATGAAAATGGCAGAATACGATATGGAGGTATAGAAACTGGGTATCAGGAATACCTTAAAACAATGAGTAAATGGTACAAGGAAGGACTTTTGGATAGGGACTTCATGACCCGGGGTTACTATGATTTAACATCACGGGCAAAGCTTGTGGGAAACAATAAAGCTGGAGCTACTGCTATATATATAAACTGGATAGATATGTTTAAATCAGCTGCAGATGATCCAAACTTTAAACTTGTTGCAGCACCTTTTCCAAGCATTACTGGAGGTAAAATTGTTACAGTACCAATAACTAGACCTAAATATACAACAGAGCCTGTTTCTATAACATCTGCCTGTAAACAGCCGGAGCTTCTTATAAAATTTTTTGATTATTTGTGTACTGATGAAGGTTTAATTCAGGTAAACTATGGAATTTCAGGGGATACTTATATAGTAGAAAATAATATGCTAAAGCTCACAGATAAGGTGATAAAAAGTCCCTTAGGTGCATCTGTGGCTCTTGATATTTATACTGGTAATTTTCGCCCTTTCAGTTTACAGTACAGCGAGAATTTAATTAAGCAATTATTTTCACCATATAATTTGGCACAGAGAGATGTTTTTTACGATTCCAGCAGGATAATTTATTTAGACTATCAGCTTACTGCAGAAGAAGGTGAAAAACTAACAAGAATTATGGATGATATTGTAAGTTATACTTACGAACAGACAATTAAAGCTGTTTTAGTACCAGCTATAGCGGAAAACTGGATGGAAGTTCAGGCTAGACATATTAAAGCTATGAAAATAGACGAAGCAATTGCTATAATTCAGACTGCATATGACAGACAAAAGAATATAAAGTAAATATTAATAGTTAATATTTACACATTAGTTTACTGACAAGATATAAAACTTGTTAGTATTTTTTTGCGTGAAAAAGATTAAAAATTTTTATAAAATATTAATCTTTTTGAAAAGTAGTAATTATACATACTCAATTTAAACTAAAAAACAAACATAAAGAGAATAATTTTCAGAATGCGTTTACATATTTTAAAAGATATAATTATTTTAGCAAGATAAAGATGGGTGAAAAAAGTTATTTGAAAGGAGAATAAATATGTTTGATCAGTATTTAATCAGAAAAGACAGCCTTGAAAATGTATATGAAAACGGAAAAGCGGTAGGATTTAAGTTTGCTGTTCGTATTGCGGATTACAGAGGCTGTTTTTTATCTTTACACAATGGATACTATATTATCTGTGATGGAATAGAGTATCCTAAATCAGTTCAGAAGTTTGAAATAAACGGTAAGCCTCCAAGAGATTTTGAGGAGATAAAAAAATGCGTATGGGAGCATTGGAATTATGATGATGAAGGTTACGTTTATGTACAAAAAGAAGGAGGACTTTCAAAAGGAAAACATATTATAGGTCTTCAGCAGTCAGTGCTTGCTCAGTATGGATATATGCCATGGGATGAAGAGTGGTTAAAAAATCCTCCAGTACCAGGAAGCGGTGCTGGTGCAGGAAAGACTGCCAATATATGCATGTTTGAATTAGAATTAGTATAAGTATAAGGGGTGGGATAAATGGCAATAAAACGAGGAGTTTCTTTATATAGCTATCAGCAAGCACAATTTTTTAAACAAATGAATTGGAAGGATATGATTCGTGAAGTACATGATAATCTTCAAACAGATGGAATTGAAATTATAGATGAGGCAATTATAAGGAATTATCCTTTTCCATCAGAAGAGTTTATTTTTGACTGGAATAATGAAATGGCAAGATATAATATGCAGGCAGTAACAATGGATGTATATCTGGATGTCCATCAGTTCCGAGACCACATAATGACACATAGAGAAGCGGCAGAAAGACTAAAAAATGATATTAAGATTGCTGCAAGGATGGGATTTAAAAATGTTCGTGCATTATGCCTTGTGCCTATTGATGTTATAGAAATGGCTTTAGAAACAGCAGAAAAATATGATGTACGAATTGGTAAGGAAATTCATGCACCGCTCCCAATAAAACCTGGTACTAAAAAACAACCTAAAACAGGTATGGCTGCAGCTCTTGATTTTAGAATGGCAGAGCAGATTATTGAGCTGGCTGACCGTACCGGCAGTAAACATGTAGGACTTGTACCTGACTTTGGAATTTTTCAGCATTCTCCTTCCAGGGTAGCAGTTGAATATGCAAAACGTCATGCTAAAAATCCTGAAGTAATTGATTTTATACTGGAAAACAGCAAAAATTATGGTTTTGATGAAATTTTCAAGGTTGTTGATGAAAAATATCCAGCTCATGGGCTTGATATTGGTACAATTGAAAGAATGAGTCTTCATGAATCCTCTGCAAAGCCAGAAGATATTATTGATATTATTCCTTACATTGTAAGTATACATGGTAAATTCTACGACATGACCGAAATTCCAGGGAAACCAGGATGTTACGAAGATAAGTCCATAGATTATGAAACACCAATAAAGTATTTAAAAGAACATGGATTTAATGGTTATATAAATTCAGAGTATGAAGGACAAAGAGATCAGCAGGACAGAGGTATTGAATATTTAGCTGATGAAGTTGAACAAGTCAGAAGACACCATGAAATGCTTAAAAGGCTTATTGGTGAATAATAGTTAAATCAGTGACACTCAGGAAGATGTAATATTTTTATATGGAGGTAAGTTAGTATGGCTTTTGCTATGAGAATAAATTACGTGGATGTAGTCTGTGATGACAGTCTTAAAAATACTTATGTAAATGGGAAAAAAACAGGTTTTGAATTTTGTATACGCTTAAGTTATTATAGAGGGCATTATCTTTCCTGCATTGATGAATTCAAAATCACAGTTGATGGTGAAGAAATTGCAGATGAAGATGTAACATTTGGTATAAATAATAAGGAATTCAACGTTAAACAATTTCCTTATTTGATTAGTGAGTTCTGGCAATTATTAGAACCTGCTCATATTAAGGTGCATAGACCAGGAGGTTTAAGTGCAGGAGAGCATAATATTAAAGTACACTTAATGCTAAGAATACCATATATGCCATTGTCTGCTTCTGCAGAAGATACAGAATATATGCCGTTAGACAGCTGCGGTGAAAAAGTATTATGCATTAAGGAATTTTAAGGGGGCTACAGAATGAGTAATATAAAGTTAGGTGTATCATTATTCAGCTTTACAGCTGAATATGCAAAAGGAAATTTATCTTTTGAAGGCTGCGTAAAAGCTGCAGCAGAAATAGGTGCTGAAGGATATGAGATTGTAGGTGCACAAATGGTTCCTTCTTATCCATATGTAAGCGATAACTTTTTAGGAGTAGTTGAAGCCTGCACGAAAAAATACGGTATTAAACCAATTTGTTATGGAGCAAATCAGGATAGAGGTATGATTCCAGGGCGTAGTTTAACAGAAGATGAAATGCTGGCAAATGCTGTTACAGATTTAAAAAGTGCACATAAACTTGGCTGTAAAGTAATGAGAGTACAGTACTTATTATCTCCAGAAGCATTTGGCAGGTTAGCTCCATATGCAGAGGCATACGGAATAAAGGTTGGCGTTGAAATTCATAACCCAGAAACTCCATCAACTCCAATTGTTAAAAAATATCTTAAAGTAATAAAAGAATCTGGTTCTAAATTTATCGGATTAATTCCAGACTTTGGATCATTTGCTACAAAGCCTAATAGACTTCATTGGGAGCAGGCGTTAAAAGCAGGGGCTAAGCTGGAACATTTAGAGTTAGCAGCAGAACTAAGATATAACGGTGTTCCTAAAGAAGAGGCTAGAAAAAAACTAATAGAAGCAGGGGCAGGGGCACCAGTATTTAAGGCTTTTGAAGGAATGTACGGATTTGTTCAGTTTCATAAAAAACCTGATTTAGAAGGATTAAAAGAAATATTGCCATATTGTTTCCACTTCCATGGAAAATTTCATTACCTGTTGGAAGATGATACTGAGGCAAGTATTCCTTATGATGAAATTCTTCCTGTTATAAAGGAGTCAAATTTTGAAGGTTACATTATGTCTGAATATGAAGCAAATGAAAATGCTGTAAATATGGTAAAAAGACATATTGCAATGGAAAAGAGGATATTAGAGCAGTAAACCTTAGTTCTCTCATCCTGGGACAAGTCCCCTAGTAAGAAACATCAGTATATAATATAGAACCATGATGATTTTTACTCGAAACGCTTACAAGCTTAAAGATTGATATAATTTAGACATAGGTTGAAAGAATTTTTCTTAGGAATATTGTATAAATACAGCAAAGTTTGCTGAAGATAGCTGAGCAGTATATGCCAGAGGAATGTCAAAAATTAGAGTTTAGTGGAGGTACCATGAAAGAAGTAAAAATAGTCATAGATAATAAAGAGATAATAACAACTGAAGATAAGACAATTTTACAGGCAGCACTTGAAAATGGTATTTATATTCCACACCTATGCCATCATGAAAACTTACATCCTTCAGGAGGCTGCAGGATGTGCGTTGTTGGTCAGGAAGGTGTAGAAGGAGTTATCACATCATGTGTTACTAAGGTAAAGGAAGGAATGGTTATAAATACAAAGGCTGAAGCTGCAGAAAAAGTACGTAAGCTGTCTGTTGATCTTATGTTTAAAGCACATCCAGAGGAATGTACAGGCTGTCCTAAGTTTGGAAAATGTCAGTTCCAGTCTATATCACAGTATGTAGGAGATACGGGACGTAATTTCAGGCATTATGCTTTAAAAGCACCTTCTAATAAATCAAATCCGCTTATTTTACATGAAATGTATAGATGTATATTATGCGGCAGGTGTGTAAGAGTTTGTGAGGAAGTGCGCGGTGTTGGCGTTTTAAAGTTTAAAAAGATAGATGGAAGACTGCAGGTTGTTATAGATGGTGATAGTTTAAAGGATGCGGATTGTCGTTTTTGCGGCGCCTGTATTGAAGTATGTCCTACAGGCTCTATAAGAGATCAGGAAGGTGTAATTAAACAGGGAGTTTCAAGAGAAAAGGCTTTAGTACCATGTACTGAAGGATGTCCTGCTGGAATCAATATTCCAAAATATATCAGATTTATAAGAGAAGGGAATTATCCAGCTGCAGCTGCTGTTGTAAGAGAAAAAGCACCATTTCCAAATTCTTTAGGTCATATTTGTACTCATAACTGTGAAATGTTCTGCCGAAGAAAAAGTGTTAATGAGACAATGTCTATCAGAAACTTAAAAAGATTTGCTGCAAGTCATGATGATGGAAGTTTTAGACAATATTCCTATAAGAAGCCTCAATCTGGTAAAAAGGTTGGAATAATTGGTGCAGGTCCTGCAGGACTTACTGCAGCATACTATTTAGCTAAGTCTGGGCATAAAGTAACGGTTTTTGAAAAACTGCCTTATGCTGGCGGAATGATGCGTGTAGGAATACCTGAATATCGTCTGCCTCGTGAAGTTATTGAAAAAGAAGTAGATGAAATCAGAAATATTGGGGTTGAAATTATATTTAATACAAAAATTGAATCCTGTGAGCAGCTTAAAAATCAAGGCTTTGATGCTGTATTTGCGGCAGTAGGAACTCACAAGGGAGTAAGACTTCCATTAGAGGGTAATGACTTAGAGGGAGTTTTAGTAAATACTGAATTTTTAAGAGGCGTAAGTCTGAAAGAAATCAATACTATTGGTGAGAAGGTTGTAGTTTTAGGTGGAGGTAATGTTGCAATTGACTGTGCAGGGGTAGCAAAACGCTTAGGTGCTAAAGAAGTTCATATGGCTTGTTTAGAATCTGCAGAAGCTATGACTGCAGATCCGGAAGAAATAGCTTGGGCTAAAGAGGAAGGAATACTGATTCACAATTCTAGAACTTTTGAAAGAATTATTGGTGAAAACGGAAAAGTAACAGGAATTCAGATTTCTAAAGTGAAATCCTTCTGTTTTGATGAGCAGGGAAGAGCTGTTATTGAAAAAGAAGAAAACAGTCAGGAAATTATATTAGCTGATAATATAATTTTTGCGGTTGGACAAGTACCCGATATTGATGTGACCTTCGGTTTAGAGCTAGGCCGTGGAAATAGAATTATTGCAGATGAAAAGACTATGGCTACAGCAAAAGAAGGTATATATGCTGCAGGGGATGCTGTTACTGGAACAAAATCTGTTATTCAGGCTATTGCTAATGCAAGAATAGCAGCTTCAAACATTGATATTTATCTTGGAGGTAACGGTGATATAGAGGAAAAATTGTCACCAGACCAGAATTCATCTGCATGGCTTGGAAAAGAAAAAGGCTTTGCATATAAAAAGCGTGTTCATACAAAAGTAGTAGATCCAGAAATTAGATGTTCAAGTTTCTGTGAGATGGATTTAGGTTTTGATGAAGAAAGTGCAAAGCGTGAAGCTGATAGATGCCTACAGTGTGATCTTCGTCTTAAAATCGCACCTCAAAAGTTTTGGAGCGATTATGTACAAGTTCCAAAAGGAGGAGAGGATAAATGAGTATAGAAATTATTAAAGAAACAAATTCACAGTTAAGAACAATTTTAAATGATGATATCAATGTTTTAGAACAGTTGAAAAAAAATATAAAAGAAGAACCAAATAGTTTGCTTCAAAAAGTAAGCAAAGCAAATTTGAAGGCTCAGGATTCTTTATGTCTTGATAAAAAAATAAATGATTTAATAAGCTTAGATAATAACCCTGTTATAATCTGCAATTGCGGAAGTTCTGATGGAAGTAATAGTATTTCAAAGTATCTTTTGAAAAATCATTTTGAGAAAATTATTGCAGGTATGTGCGTTCTGGCAAAAATATTAAATACTAAGGAAGGTATTTTATATTTACCAGCAAATAGTTTAAGTGAAGAAATGACAGAGAAGGTAAAGGCATATGAAGAAATCTTTTGCATTAAGCTTTCTGCAGGGGAAGAAACATTGGTATTAAGAAACGAAACTGCTTTGTTTCAGGCTTTAGATGGAAAGTACATTAGGCCTTTTTTCTCCGACAGTAAAATAAATGAGTATAATGGAAAGCCTGCTCTTGTTATAGATGGTGAAACAGCCTGCAGTGTTTTCGAAGCAATTAATGAAAATACTTTTGGAAAGCTAATATATATAAGAAGCAAAGATAATCTGTCTTATATAGCGGAAGTGAAGTTAGGTACAAAATTATCAGATTTATTTGAAGAACTTGGCATTGAAACTGGCAGGCTGAAAGGTATTCTTTTAGGTGATATGTTAGGAAAATTTATCACCGCTGCAGATTTAAACAAGATTTTTATAGAAAATAATCCGTTATATTCCAGCATTCAGATTTTTGATGATTCTGCTTGTATGGTGGATGAAACATTAAAGGTTATTACAGGTTCTTATGAGCAGTCCTGTGGAAAATGTGTTTTATGCAGAGAAGGAACTACGCAGTACAAGATGATTTTAGGAGATATAACAAAAGGAAAAGGTAAAATTGAAGATCTGGATTTAATAAAAGAAACTTCTGAAATAATTAAAATCGGTACATTTTGTGAATTTGGCAGAACTATGATAGAGCCTGTTGTTTCTTCAATTGAATTGTTTGATGAAGAATATAAGGATCACATAAGAAAAAAGAAATGTGCTGCATCTGTATGCAAAAGCTTTTTGAATTATTATATCTCACCTGCTGATTGTACAGGCTGTGAAGAATGTTTAGATGCGTGTCCAGAAGATGCAATTGAAGGCAAGGATGGTTTTATTCACATGATAGATACTGATTTATGTACTAAATGTGATAAATGCAGAACAGCTTGTCCTGAAGGCGCTATTATGATTATGGGAGCAATCAAGCCTAGACTGCCGAAGAAACTGACTAAAGTTGGAAAATTCAAATAAAAAATTATTTATAAAAAGGAGTTAGAACATGAAAGTATTAGGAATTTCATTCGGAAGAAAAATGGGTAATACAGATATATTAGTAAAGGAGGCATTGTTTGGAGCTAAGTCTAAAGGTGCAGAAGTTGAATTTGTTAATACTGTCAGCATGAACATAGGCAGATGTATAGGCTGCGGAGCATGCAGTTCAGGATTTAGACAAGGAAAAGATGCAAAGTGTATAATTAAAGATGACTATCATGAGCTTGAGCAAAAAGTTCTTGATGCAGATGCAATAATAGTAGGAGCTCCAGTTTATGTTCTTCAGCCAGTTGGACAATTTAAAGATTTCGTAGATAGATTTGGACCTATGCATGACATGGCAGCAATGAAGGCAGAACAGGATAAACGTATGGAAAGAGGAGAAACTGACAATCCAGTTGATCCAAGATATTTCAAAAAGAGATATGTTGGTTATATTTCAGTGGGTGGTGCTACAACTAAAAACTGGGTATCTATGGGACTTCCAACACTTCACCTTTTCGGCATATCATCAGGAATGAAGGCTGTTGGTGAAATTGATGCATATAAAATGGGTGAAACAGGAAATCCGGTATTAGATGAAGCTCTAATAGCTAATGCTAATACACTTGGAGTTAAAGTAACAGAAGCAGTTGGAAAACCAGATGAAGAAATAGAATGGTATGGTGAAGAAGGAACATGTCCAGTCTGTCATCAAAATTTAATTACTTTAAATGGTACAACTACAGTAGAATGTCCTGTTTGTGGAATTGAAGGAAAACTTTCAGTAGATGGTGATAAAGTAAATGTAACCTTCTCTAAAGAGCAGCAGGCAAGAGCTAGAGGAACCTATGAAGGACTTTTAGAACATTATTTAGAAATCACAGGTTTTGGAGCTATAGCAGGTCCTAAGCTTCAGGCTGCAAAGGATAGATTGCCAGCATTACTGCAAAGATATAAAGATTTTGATAAGCTGACAAAGTAGATAAAATAATAAAGATTAATACTGAATAGTTATAAAAGGCTCTCCTTATAGTAGTTAGTTTAGGTAATATACCTTCAGCTATAAGGGGAGTTTAAATTATTTGCAGATTTTGCACTAACAATTTGCAAAATTTTACCGTGCTGTGAGTTTAAAACAACTAGTCCACAAGAATTTAAAAATAATTGGACTAGTTTAATAAAGCTATGTTTTTCTTATTCTGATATAATGAACTTAAGTAATTATATTTGAAAATATAAAATATAGGAGATACAAAGTTTAAAAATCTTTGCATGCTTCAGAAAAAAAGGAGGGTATTATGAGACAAGTGGTTGTGAAAACAAAATTAGGATTAATAGAGGGCGTCCGTGAAGACGGTTGCATAGTATTTAAAGGGATTCCTTATGCTAAACCACCAATCGGAGACTTAAGATTTTCAGCCCCAAAACCTTTAGCACCTTTTGAAGGAATTTATAAAGCAGATCATTTTGGTAATCGTTCTCCACAGACAGAATGGGATTTACCTGATAACTTTTTCAAGAAAGAATTTTATAGTGATTCTATATATGCTACACCTATAGACGAAGATTGTTTGTATTTAAATATATGGGTACCAGATAAAGAAGTTACAGAAAAGCTGCCGGTAGCTTTTTATATTCATGGAGGTGCGTTTTCAGGTGGAACCGGACATGAATTAGAATTTAGAACTAATGCATATGCAAAAAGAGATGTTATTCTTGTAACAATTAATTATCGCTGCGGACTTTTGGGTTTTTTTGCACATCCTTGGGTTTATGAAGAAGATGCAGCTGCCTGTGGAAACTATGGAATACTGGATCAGATAGCAGCACTGAACTGGGTTAGAGACAATATTGCAGAATTTGGCGGAGATGCTGATAATATTACAATTTTCGGCCAGTCAGCTGGTGCTATTAGTGTTCAGACACTTTTATCATCAACATATACAAAGGGGAAATTTTCTAAAGCAATAATACAGAGCGGTGGAGGATATCCTAAAATTCTTGACGAAGATATTACATTGGATGAAGCTTTTACTTTCGGTAATCGTATAGTTGAGCTTTCAGGAGTATCTTCTCTTTATGAACTAAGAAAGCTTCCTATGGAAAAAATTCTTCAATTACAAAAACAAATAGTAGCTGAAGTAATGCAGGCAGGCAAAGGACTTATATATAAACCAGTAATGAATGGCTATGTTGTTGAGGATAGCTATGATAATTTAGCTGCAGGCGGAAGGACTCATGATGTGCCTGTAATGATAGGTTCTACCCGTCATGATATAACTGTTACTGAGAAAGAAGCAAAAGAGTGTAACAGCAGACTGCAGCAAGGATGCCTTGGATGGAGTTTAATGCAGGAAAAACTCGGGAGAAAGCCGGCTTATGTATATTATTTTAAAAGATGCATGCCAGGTGATAATGCAGGTGCATTTCATTCTGCTGAATTGTGGTACATGTTTGGAACATTAAAAAACTGCTGGCGTCCATTAACTGATAAGGATTATGAGCTTTCTGAAAAAATGCTTGATTATTGGACGAATTTTATGAAAAAAGGAAATCCAAATTCAATAAATTTGCCGGAATGGAAGCCTTGTTCAGAGAAAAATCCCTTTGTTATGGAATTTGACGTATAGTTACAAAGTAAAAATTAGAATTTAGTTTTATTTAATTATATAATTAATAAAGAAATGCAGATTTCATTCTAATACAGCAGTGTTATCTGCATTTTTGTATTAAATTTATGTATAATTGAATAAGTAATAATAATTTATCAGTATAAGGTTATGTTATTTAGAATTTATTAGTTATAAGAGGTTGTTTTGGCATGAAATATATTTATAACAGCTATGAATTTAATCTTGAAGTAAGCTCAGAGATAAAAGATTTATGTGTCAGAAACTCTGATACAATATTATTATATCTCAAGGAAGGATAAATATGAATTGTAAGATTTATGTAACAGAGTGGAATTCTACTGTTTCAAGCAGAAATTATCAAAATGACTCCTGCTATCAGGCTGCATACTGTGTAAAGAATGCTGCAGATGTATTAGAAAAAGTAGATCTGATTGGGTTTTGGGTTGGTTCTGATCAATTTACTTCTGCAAATGATTCAGTTGAGCCTATTAACGGAGGCTCAGGACTTCTCACAAGAGATGGTATAAAGAAACCGGCTTTTTTTTGCGTTTCAGTTTTTAAATGAGCTTTATAGTTATCTTATTAAAATAAAGAAAAATACAATTATAACATCGGATAGCAGAGGGAATTATGCTATCCTTTGTCATAAAATTTGATAATTATATTGATAACAATTGATAATATTTGCAGTGATTTCTATTGCCAATACACAGCAGACACCACAAGTTGTTTGTGGTATTATTTACTTTTGACACCGAAAGAAGCTGTTACTATATAGTTAGATTAAAAATTAAATACGGTTAGTTTTTTATGGTTACACTATTAAAGCTTAAAAAAGATAAATTATTGTAATATTTATATTTTTCAATTTTTCCATGAGGATGAGTATCATGTTAGCAGAATTTATGAAAAATTCATTTACAAAAACCTTTTGTTTTGTTAAGATATTTTCATAACTTATATAAGGGTTAGGAGCGTTTTGTATGGAAGAATTAAAAATCAGCAAAGAAAAAGTAAGGTACATTATGAAACAAAAAGATATATCTACTCAAACAGAATTGGCTAAACGTTTGGGAATAACTAAGAATCAGTTATCTGTTTTACTATCAGATAAATTTGACCCTATCAAAAGTAATGTACGACTGCTTTGTGATACTCTGGGTGTCAATTTTATGGAAATAGCTGAATTAAATGAATGTGAAGAATTTGAACGAAATAAATATTATTCTGCTGAAAACTCTTTTATAAACGAAGAATTAGAAAAATATGATATTTATAAGCCACAATATGCTTCTGACAATGATTATGTTGATATAATGAATATTGTGCCTAAAAGACGTTATAATGTTTTAGAATTATTTGCGGGTGGTGGAGGATTAGCTTTAGGTTTAGAAGAAGCTGGTTTTAATACTGTTGGACTAGTAGAGGTAGATAAACATTGCTGTAATACTTTAAGAATAAATAGACCAAATTGGAATGTTATTGAAGAAAATATAGTGACTGTTGTAGAAAAGGGTATAAGAAATTATATAGATAAAAATATAGAAATTGATGTATTATCGGGCGGGTATCCTTGTCAAGCATTTAGTTATGCAGGTAAGAAGCTTGGATTAGAGGACGTTAGGGGTACAATGTTTTATTATTATGCAGAAATACTAAGAGAATTAAAACCTAAAATGTTTCTAGCTGAAAATGTTAAAGGGTTAGTATCCCACGACGGTGGAAAGACGCTTAGGACAATGCTGAATGTATTTATGGAAATTGGGTATAGAGTTGAATATAGAGTTTTAAATGCCATGAATTATGGTGTTGCTCAAAAAAGACAAAGGATAATTATTGTAGGGATTAGAGAAGATATTACAGGTATTAAATATAAATATCCTAAACCATTTGATTATATTCCTACATTGAGAGACGCATTAGCCAATGTTCCAAATTCTATTGGTGCAAAATATCCTGAGACTAAACGAAAGGTTTTAGAACTTGTTCCACCTGGAGGTTATTGGAAAGATTTGCCGGATGAAATTGCAATGGAATATATGGGCAAGAGTTATTATTCAGGTGGAGGAAGAACAGGAATGGCAAGAAGAATTTCTTGGGAAGAGCCTTGTCTAACGCTAACTTGCAGTCCTGCACAAAAACAAACGGAGAGGTGTCATCCAGATGAAACGAGACCTTTTACAGTTAGAGAATATGCCAGAATTCAAAGCTTTCCTGATTCATGGCAATTTACCGGCTCCATGGGTGAACAATATAAACAAATAGGAAATGCTGTACCGGTAAAGTTTGCTAAAGCGGTAGGATTATCAATAATAAACGTATTAAATCAATTAGATTAATAAAATTAGCCTTTTAAAATAGGGCTATTTTTTTGTTGTAATTATTTCACAAAGAAAATAAATTAAAGTAAGTATATTAATTTTATAATGTTATTTTATTGAAGTAAAGGTATTATTGAGCATAAAAATGCTGAACTGTTTAAAGCTGTATGCTATAATATTGTTAGCATAGGGGGAAAGGATGATATATATGGACGAGCAACAAAGATATGAGATTTTAGTTAAAGCAAAGGAATTTTTTAAGGAATCCGTTATAGAAAGCCATAAAAAGAATACTATAAAGTGTAAAAAACTTTCTAATTTTAATATTAATCCTTTTTTAGTAAGTTATTTATCCAATTATTTGACAGGAAACAGTAATTCTGAGAGTTTGGCAAGAGCTTTAATATATCCACGCATACTCGGAACTTCTATTACTACTACATTTGGTAATAACATGCAGAAGTTCTGCAGTTATGTTTTAGGTGGATTTGCTTCAACTACATCTGGTATAGATATTGAATTTATTGATCAAGTTGATGGTAGAAAAAAATATTGTCAAATTAAATCAGGGCCGAATACAATTAATAAAGATGATGTTGAAACTATTAACAATCATTTTAAAGCAGTTAAAAATTTAGCTCGTACAAATGGATTAAGGGTTAGTGTAGATGATTTAGTTGTTGGTGTATTTTATGGTACTGAAAAGCAGCTAAGCGTCCATTATAAGAAAGTAAACGAAACTTATCCTGTAATAGTTGGACAAGATTTTTGGCATAGATTAACAGGAAACCCTAAGTTTTATTTTGAATTAATAAATGCTATTGGTGAATTAGCTATAGAAGAGGATAGTAGCAGTCTTGTAGAAAATGTTATACAAGAGCTTACTAAAGAAATAGAAGAAAAAGGATTATTTTAATAACTTATATAAAGTAAAGTTAAAATATATTCTTAGATATATAAAGATACTCATTATATAAATATAAATGTTATTGAGAAATAACAAAAAATATAATCTATGAAAAAATGCATAAAAAATATTATTTAATGTAGTATTCTAATACTGTAAATATTATAATGAAGTTAGATTATTGAATTTTTATAGATTTATTTTAACTTTTATGATAAAGAGGGGGAGAACAGTTTGAAAAACATTATTCCAGAAAAAAAGAGCAGAACTTGGTTTAAAATATTACCAATAATGATAATTATAGTAACTATTATTTTAAATTTTTTTTATAGTTTTGGAACTAAGCAGGAATTCATAACTAAAATGAGTTTAGTGTTTTTAGGTATTTCTTGCGTAATATCTATATTTATTTGTGTTTTTGGTTATTATGGATTTAAATATTTTTTTATGATAATTTTTATAGCAAATATAGTAGCTGTAATATTTGCATCTTTTTCATATATTAGGAATTTGAGTGGGTGGCAAGATTTAATCGGTACAGTAATTTATATTGAAATTATAGTAATAGGAGTAATTTTAGGTTTTATCACAGAAATTATTGCACAAGTTTTAAAAAATAAAAAAAAATAAATCGTCTATACTTATATTTATATTTTAAAATTATAAAATATAAAATAGAAGTAGTTAAGAAAGGTGGAGTGAGGCAATGATTAAGTGGAAAGACGAATATTCAATTGGTATTGACAGAATTGATGATGAACACAAGAAATTAGTGGAAATAGCGAATAGAGCATATGAAATTTTAAATAATAATTTTTATATTGACAAATATGATAAAATAGTAGAAATTTTAAAAGAACTTGAGGATTATACAGTATTTCATTTTAATGATGAAGAAAATTATATGCGTCAAATAGGGTATAAAAAGTTTTTTTCACATAAAATCGAGCATGAGGAGTTTATTCAAAAGATAAAGAGTGTTGATTTAAATAAGATAGATTACAATCAAGATAAATATCTATTGGAAATTATCAACTTTATAGTTGATTGGCTGGTAAAACATATATTAGAAAAGGACAAACTCATTGTAAGTGATAAGTAAAAATATTTCAAGGTGAGAGTCATAATGTCATATAGTTATTATCATTTTGTGTACACTTATAAAAAGAAGAATTATAATATATAAGTATCTATAATTATATAAACTATAGATTTCAGAGGATCGTTTTTAAGTAAGCGGTTCTTTTTTATTTATTAATATTCAATATAATTATAAAGATATTAAATTCAAAAATTTAATAAGATGCTTCAATATTTTAATAAATTAAAAAAAGTAAAATAATATATTGACTTAAAGTTAACTTTATCCTTTATGATATGATTATAAGTGTTTAAAATGCGATTAGTAACTTAATGTAAAGAAAGGAGTGCTTTATGAATAATTCTAATATATTATCAGCTAAATTGAAATTTCTTTATATTTTTGTATGTGCAGCAATAGCTTGTTTTTTTCCTTTTCTCACATTTTACTTTCAGCAGAAAGGCTTTAGTTACACACAGATAGGAATTGCACTTGCATTTTATTCTATAGCTGGTGTAATTGCACAGCCTGTTTGGGGATTTATTACAGATAAGTACTTAAATAAAAAAACTTCTTTAATGACAGCTATGCTTTTAAGCTCTTTAACTATTTATATATTCATTATTGCTGAAGGGTTTTATTTTATTATCATAAGTATGATATTAGTATTGTGTTTTCAAAGTTCAGTCATGCCTTTGTCGGATGCTTATACATATGAAATAATTGAACAACATAAAGAAATTCAGTATGGCAAGATAAGACTTATGGGTTCTTTAGGATATGGTGTAACAACGCTATGTATAGGGCAGGCTGTAAAGGTTATTGGTATAAATAGTGCCTTTATTCTTTTTTCAGTAGTCATGTTTTTAGGAGCATTAATTGTAATCAGCATTAAATTTAAAGGTAAAAGCATTCATGAAAAAATTGATACAAGTGATATTGCCGATATAATTAAAAATAATAAATTTTCAATATTTCTGATTATGGTTATTATTGTGAATATTTCTTTTGGCTGTAATAATTCATACATTACAATATTGATACAAAATACAGGAGGAGATGTTTCAAAACTTGGTTTACTTTGGTTTGTTATGGCAATAAGTGAAATACCAATCTTATTTTTAGGAAATAAATTGTTAAAAAAATTCAGTGATTTAAATTTATTTATATTGGCAATTATATTTTTTGCATTAAGATTTTTTTTAGACTCAATAAGTTATTCTTATATTTTTGTAATTGCTATACAAGTAATACATTCATTAACCTATCCTTTATTTTTAATAGCTTCACTTAATTATTTAAATAGAACAGTTCACCAAAAAATGAAAACTACTGCTATGACAATGTATTTTGCTTCCTGTGGTATTGGAACATTTTTGGGGAATATAGCTGGAGGAATGCTTCTTGAACATATTACAATATTTACACTATTTAAGCTTATTTCTTTTATTTGTGTAATTTGCCTGGCTTTAGGAGTCAGATTAAAAAACATAAATATGTATGAATTCAACAATAATGTAGAAGGATTTTAAGTAAATAATAAAATTAAATTGTGGAAATGGAAGGTGCAAAGATGAGTAAAGTATATTTTATTAAAAATTTACAGTCTGATTATAATAAGCTTGGAAAAGATGCTTTGGAACTTGTTAAAAAAGTAGTATCAGAAACTGGACATCAGTTTGAAAAAGAAGTACCTATAAAGGTTCATTTCGGTGAAAAGGGAAACAAAACTTTTATACCTGCAAAATGCTACGATGAAGTCATAAATTATTTGAAAGAAAAGGGAGTATCTCCATCTTATATTGAAACCAATGTGCTCTATAGAGGATCAAGGACTACCACAGAGAGTCATATTGAAACAGCAAAAGCTCATGGCTTTACACAGATTCCAATAATAATAGCAGATGGAGATATTGGAACAGAGTATGATGAAATAGAAATAAATAAAGAATATATAAAGAAATGTAAAATAGGCAGAGGATACGGGAAATATAAACAATTTATTGTTGTAAGTCATTTTAAAGGACACATAGCTGCTGGATTCGGTGGTGCAATTAAGCAGCTTGCTATGGGATTTGCTGCTAGAGGCGGCAAGCTGGAACAGCATTCAGGAATATCACCTGTAGTAGATGCTGAAAGATGTGTATCCTGTGGTATTTGTGTGAAAAAATGCAACTATAGTGCTATCCAAATTGAAGAGACTGCAGTAATTGATGAGAGTAAATGTATTGGCTGTGCTGGATGTATTGCTGTTTGTCCTAAAGGTGCAATTGAAAACACCTGGAGCGGCTCGAATTTTCTTGAGAAACTTGCAGAGTATGCTTACGGAGCCGCAAAAGACAAAGATATTATATACATAACTTTTGTTCACAATATTACTGAGGAGTGTGACTGTGTTGGTGCGCATATGAAACCAATTGCAGATAATATTGGTATTCTTGCAGGAAAAGATCCTGTTGCCTTAGATGCTGCATGCCTTGACTTAGTTCAGAAAAGCAGCGGGAAGAAACTTTTTGAAAAAGGCAGGCCGGCTCTTAGACATGCAGAAAAAATTGGATTAGGAACAATGGATTATGAGCTTGTTGAAATAAATTAAAAAAATAAATCCAGTAGAAGGCTTACAGCTTATTCTACTGGATTTATTTTGAAAAAAGATAAGATGTAGTCAATTAAAAAACATAAAGTATTGAAAATTATGGAGGTTAAATATATATGGAATTAGTTCAGCAAAAATATTTAACAGGAGAAAGAGCTCTTTTTAAAAGCAAAGATTTAAAAATAATAGATTGTACCTTTGCTGAGGGGGAGTCTCCATTAAAAGAAAGTGAAAACTTAATAATTGAAAACAGTATTTTTAAGTGGAAATATCCACTATGGTATTGTTCTGATGTTACTGTTTTAAACTCAACTTTATTAGAAACAGCACGTTCAGGAATTTGGTATACAAAAAATATTAATATAAAAGAAAGTACAATTGAAGCTCCAAAAACTTTCAGAAGATCTAAAAATATTACTTTAGAAAATGTAAGTATGCCTATATCTCAAGAAACGCTATGGAATTGCGAAGGAATAAAATTAACAAATGTAACAGCCAGAGGTGACTACTTCGGCATGAACAGCAAAAATATTAAAGCAAATAACTTTCATTTAACTGGAAATTATGCATTTGACGGCTGCAAAAATATTGAAATTTATAATGCTAAAATGCTTTCTAAAGATGCATTTTGGAACTGCGAAGATGTTGTTGTGTATGATTCATTAATTATTGGTGAATATTTAGGATGGAATTCAAAAAATCTAACTTTTATTAATTGTACTATTGACAGTTTGCAGGGACTTTGTTACATAGAAAATCTTGTACTTAAAAACTGTAAATTATTAAATACTACACTTGCTTTTGAGTATTCTACAGTTAATGCAGAGGTTATATCAAATATTGACAGTGTGATGAATCCAATCAGTGGAATTATTAAAGCCAAAAGTATTGGAGAGCTTATATTGGACGAAACTAAAATTAATCCGGAACAGACTAAAATTATAACTTTAGAAGATTATTAAAAGTATACTATTTTATTACATAAGATGTTAATATAATTTAATTAATGATAAATTACGGAAAGGAAGATAATTGTGAAGTATAATTTTTCATTAATGACAAATCGCAGAAATACTAATTCTTTAAAGTGGGACGTAAAAGAAAATGAGCTTCCCATGTGGGTTGCTGATATGGATTTTCAAACAGCTCCGGAAATAATTGAAGCTATTTTAAAAAGAGCCAATCATGGAATTTTCGGCTACAATATTGTTCCCCATGAGTTTTTTCAGGCTATTGCTAATTGGTGGGATAAACGACATCACTTTAAAATAGAAAAGGATTGGATGATGTTTTGCACTGGAGTTGTTCCTGCAGTTTCTTCAATAGTAAGGAAAGTGACAACAGTTGGTGAAAATGTATTAATTCAATCACCAGTTTATAATATTTTTTATAATTCCATATTGAATAACGGAAGACATGTTTTATCAAGTGATTTAGTTTATGATGGACAAGAATATCATATTGATTTTGATGATTTAGAAAAAAAGCTTGCTTTACCTCAAACAACTTTAATGATTTTATGCAATCCTCATAATCCTATTGGAAAACTATGGGATAAAGAAACTTTAGAAAGAATTGGAGAGTTATGTTATAAGCATAATGTTTTAGTTTTATCAGATGAAATACACTGCGACCTGGTTGAACCTGGTCATGAATATATACCATTTGCAAGCGTATCAGAAAAATGCCTTAAAAACAGCATTACATGTATAGCACCTACAAAAACATTTAATATAGCAGGACTGCAGACAGCCTGTATTGTTGTTCCTGATGAAAGGCTTCGTCATAAAGTTAATCGAGGAATAAATACAGACGAGATAGCAGAACCTAATAGCTTTGCAGTTACAGCTTTAGTTGCTGCATATACTAAAGGTGAAGAGTGGCTGGATGAATTAAGAGAATATATTAAGGAAAATAAGAATACAGTAAATAATTTTATAAGAGAGAATATTCCAAATCTCTATGTTGTTCCATCACGGGCTACTTATTTATTGTGGATAGACTGCTCAAAAGTATGTTCAAGAAGTGCTAAATTGACTAGTTTTATAAGAGAAAATACTGGTTTATATGTAACTGATGGAGAAGAATATGGACCTAATGGCAAAACATTTATAAGAATGAATATTGCCTGTCCAAGAGAACGATTGTTAGATGGATTAAAACGATTGGAAAAGGGGATTAAATTATATTTAATGAATAATGAATAATTATAAAAAGACCATGGAAACTGCTCTAATTTCCATGGTTTTTAGCTATTTACTATCAATATATTTCCTTCTATATAACTCGCTGAGTATATCAAGGTGCATAAGAGAACCATAGGAGCGCATCATAGTTGGAAGTCCTTTTAAAACTATGGTAAACTCTGAGTATTTCTGATACTGAGATTTAGTTGTATCTGTTAAGAGTACAATTCTGGCACCGCGCTCATAAGCTCCCTTAAATATGGGCATCATATCCACTGAGTTGGGTATATCAAAGCCGGTAATAAACACGACACAGGAATTATCAAGATTTTTTACATCCTCAAGCTGTTCAGCGTATCTGGAAAGCGCAAGTGTCTCTTTATTATCTATTGTAAGATTAATCTGCAGAGCAATTTCAGCAAAAACTTTGCCTCCAGGGTAAAATTTTATTATTTTTGCTTCGTGCATGGCATCAACAATTTTGGATAGTTCTGCAATATTAATGTTTTTTTCTAAATCTGTTAAGATGTTTTTCATGTTTTCAATATATGATATAACTATCATTTCATCTGACTGGAGCATTTCTGCAGGCAAAATACGATTAAAATATGTATATTTTTGATGTATCAGCTTAATATCATGTCTGAATTCAGATAAATTGCTGTATCCTAATTTTTGTATAAGTCTGCCTATGGTGGATTTCGAAACTGAACATATTTCTGCTAAATCATATATAGTGCAATTTTCTACTTCATCGAAATGCTTAAGCAGATTTTTAATTGCAATATGATATATATTATCTTCTTCAGTATTATTATATAATGAGAATAAATTGTTTAGTATATTCATATGTTTTCACCTCTAAATTATCTTATGAGACTAATTAACTTTATCAGCTGAAATCCTTTTTTATTATATCATATATTTATATTGCTTACAGCATTTTTTAGAGGATATAATATAGATATAGCATTTGGAGGTGTAGCTTATGACCGGTCTTGAAAATATAATTGCGTTTTATAACAATACCCCTGAAGATAATATGTTTCATTCTGTATTACGCAATATATTAACTAATTTAGATAAAGTTGAAAATTATAATATATATGATCTTGCAAATATGTGTTTTACGTCTCCAGCAACAATAAGCCGTCTTGTAAAAAAATTAGGGTATAAGAATTATACTTACTTTCAAAAAGATTTGTCGGACTGTGTTAAAAAATATGAACATCTTAATAGATATATCAAAATGGAGGAAATAGAAGAAAAGGAAGATTTGCAGGAGGCATTTTTAAACACTCTTGAAAATTTAATAGTCAATTTCAGGAAACAAATTGATAAAGCTCAGCTTAGAAGATTAGCTGAAGAGATTCATAGAAGCAAAAGGGTTAGTATCTATACCTACGGAGTTAATTTTGCAGAGTTTTATCTTCAGTCAGATTTATTTATGAGCGGTATTATATGTGATGTTTATAATGATGATAAAAGCCAGTTTGAAAATGCACAAACATTAGACAAGCAATGCATAGTTATTTTAGTTATACCAAAATGTATTGAAAGTTCTGCCGTTGATAAAACTATTACAGCCATAAAAGAACGTGGAGCTAAGCTATGTGTAATTACAGATACTAAACATTTTTCCATTTTAAAAAAGGCAGACTTAAGTTTTACCTTTGAAGGGGAGCTTCATCTTATAGATATGTATATATTGCAGATGTTTTTAAGTTTGTTATCAATACAATATAGAAGCATGTATTTGGATTAACAAGGTTTCAGATTTTGAAACCTTGTTTTGTTTTTAGAAACTAATAATTATATTCTGAAACTTTTACTCCCATATGGATGTCTAAAAAAAGCTAAGTAAATGATAAAATTAATTTAAGAAGCAGAAACATAAAAAGTACAAGGCAAGGAGAGATAATATGGATTTTCAGGCTTATAATAAAATACTTATTTGTGACGATGAAATCACTAATGTAGTAGTTGAAGGCGTAACTATAGGTTATGAGTTCAAGATAAAATATCCATCATACCGTGGAGCATTTTTAAGTTGTATTGAACAACTGGAGTTTCAGATAGATGGAGAAAAAATTGATAAGAAAGATGTTTTATTCTACCTGAATGGAAAACAGTTTTTAATTGATGAACTTCCTGAGTTATTTAAGGAATATTGGTTTGTTAGAGACAAGGCTACTATCTTAGTATTAAAGGATGGAGGAATTACAAGCGGTGAGCATCAGGTAAACGTATTTATGAAGCACAGAGTTCCTTATACAGGATATTTCGGCCAGTATCTAGTATTAGACAGCAATGTAACTAAAACACTTAATGCTATATAACAGAAAGGAGTACATAAAATGGAGAATAAAATAAAGCTTGGTGTATCACTTTACAGCTTTTCAACAGAATATATATCAGAACAATTAGATTTGGAAGGTTTATTAAAAAAGGTAAAGGAACTTGGTTTTGAAGGTATTGAAATGATACCGGCACAAATGGCTCCAGAGTATCCTTATCTGTCAGATGAATGGATAGAAGAATTTAAAGGTTTACTTGCTAAATATGAATTAACACCAGTGTGCTGGAGTGCATATATAGACATGGGTATAAGAAGCGACCGTGATTTAACAGAGGAAGAAATAATCCAGTATACGCTTAATGATTTAATATACGCTAAAAAAGCCGGGTTCCCAATGGTTAGAACTCAGCACGCTATATCACCAAAGATATTCAGAGCAATGATACCATACTGTAAACAGCTTGGTGTAAAGCTTACAATAGAAATGCATCACCCTCATCACCCAGACGTTCCAGTTTGGAAGGAATTCTTTGAAATAATGAAGGGGGAAGGCAAGGGAGTTTTAGGCTTTGTTCCTGATTTCAGTATATTCCAGAAAAGACCGCACCAGCTATATATAAACCAATCTATTTCCTTTGGATGCAGAGAAGATAAATTAAATGAGATTATTAAAAAGCATGATCAGAATGTACCTCTAGAGGAAGTACTTAAAGATGATCTTTTAGAGATAGAAAAACATGTTGCTGAAGAAATTTATCATAAATTCAGTGCACCTGCTCGTATTGAACAGCTTAAAGATATTATAGATTGTGTTTTCTATATTCACGGAAAGTTCTACTACCTTGCAGATGGAGAACATGATCCATGTATTCCATACGAGGAGATCCTTACAACAATAAGAGATCTTGGTTATAACGGTTATATTGCCAGTGAATACGAAGGACATCATTTTGATGAAACTATAGATTCTGCTGTACAGCTTCAGAGATATGTGGCATTAAATAAAAAAATACTAGGATAATAAACAGAATTGAAAACTTCGGGTGAATGTTAAGGAATTTTGCCCGAAGTTTTAAGTTATAGGAGATATTATGATTAATCCAACTGAAAAGGTCTTAAAAAAAGTTAGTTTGACAAAAATCAAAATTGGAATTTTGACAGGATGCTTATTTATGTCCTCTAATATAGCTATAGCCCCTGCTCTTGCTGATATTTCAGCAAGCTTTCCTAATGTAAGCGTGTCTATTATACAGATGCTTATAACCATATCACAGCTAATGACTGTACCTTTTTCACTTTTAGCGGGAAGGTTAGCCTCAACATTTACTAAGAAAACTATTATAATGTTTTCAATTGGGGCTGTATTTTTTGGGGGCTGTATTCCACTGATTGTTTCCAGCAATATAGTCTTTTTAATAATTGCAAGCTGTTTTATAGGAATTGGTATGGGTGCACTGATTCCTGCTACTTCAGCCTTGATTTGTGAATACTTTGATGGAGAAGAACGAGGCAGTTTAATGGGAATACAGGCTGCGGTAGTAAATTCAGGAGCAATGATTTTCAGTATTCTAGGAGGACAGTTTTCTAGAATTGGCTGGAAATTTGCATATGGCTCCTATCTAATTACTTTACCCGCAATATTAGCAGTTGCGTTATTGCTCCCACGGGGGAGAATTGAAGAAAAGATTAATAAAGCTGACAATAACAATATTGGGATAAATGTTTTCTATCTTGCTGTTATAGGTTTTCTTTTATGTATCTTCATTAATACTTATAATACAAACATATCCCTATATGTAGCTGAACAAAAGCTTGGAAGTACTGTGCAAGCTAGTACTGCATCTACGTTCAGCACTTTAGGTGGTATACTTGCAGGGATTACATTAAAGAAGACATTGTCAGTATTTAATAAGTATATAATTTCGTTTTCAGTAGTAATGGCAGCCATAGGACTTGGGTTAATCTCCATAGCTGGCAATTTATCAGTTATTTGTGTTGGTGGATTTTTGGTAGGTTTCGCCCTTGGAATATTTGCACCATCACTATCATTTCTTGTATCAGAATATCTAACAGAACAAAACCTATCTATAGGTATTGCAATTGTGTTTGCCTTTTGTAATTTTGGCAACGCTCTATCTCCGGTCATAGTAAATCAAATTAATTCAGTGTTTGATGGAGGAGTAAAAGAAAAGTTTATGATATCAGCTATTGCAATGATGGCAATTTTTCTTATTACTGTTATAAAAACGAAATATGAGCAGAAAAGTTATAAAGAAGAACTGAGCTAAAATCAGAATGACGTTTTATATGGTAAAAGCATATGCCATACAAAACGTCATTTATTTTGCTTACGTTCAAAATAACTTAGAGTATTTGCACCCACTCTTATTGTGTTTAAAATGGTAGTCATCCTTTCAATTGTAAGGGAAGATTCGGAACTTTCATTAAGCCATTGTCTTGCAAGTAAAAAGTTTAGTTCCACAAAAGTTTCAAGATAATATTCACGAAGCTGATCATGAGGCATATTATCTTTATCCATTAACTGATTAACAAACACCCGCATCTGGTTTCGCAGTTTTATTACAAAATACGGATCGCCGTAAGAACCCAGCAGAGCTTTAATTGCTTCTCCATGCTGTTTACAATACTCAAACCATCGCATAAGTGCTGCAGGAGGATTAAGAGAAAAACCCCAGTCTGTCAAGTTACATTGCAAGGCACAGGAAGGTTCTTGTACGTCCAGACAGAAGCTATTAAAATGAGCCAGCAGTTCATCTTCGATATATTGCTGCATTTCATAGATATCATTGAAATATAAATAAAAAGTACCACGGGTAATGTTTGCTTTATCAACTACTTCTTTTACAGTTATCTTTTCAAAATGTTTTTCCTGCATTAAAGACAAATAAGAAGATATAATACGTGCTTGCGTCTGGGCACTTTTCTTTGTTTTGCTTACAGTATTTCGTGATTCGCCCATAATGAAAAGCCTCCTTTCTGATAGTGCAAAGCAGCTATAAAAATTGAACACTTTTGCGCTTTATGTCTAAATTGAACACTTTGAATAGAAAGTGTTCTATATATGTAAACCATTTTATTATAAACTGAATTTAAAGAAAAGCAGCAATTATTAATTTATTATAGCTTATTTCTTTTAATGTTTCAAGTTTGCTGCGGGCAGACTGGTGTGCAGCACCAAGTGTTTTATGGCTGCCCTGTGTTTGATAAAGAGGAGGAAAAATATGTCTGAAGTAAAAAAAATTATTAAAACTGTTGAAATGTGCGGCGAGCAAGTTGATATTATAATGACTGAGATGGTTCGCCCTGCATCCCGTGAGGAATTGGACGCTATGGATCCTGAAACCCGTTCCCGTTATAAATACCTTTCTCCGCTTAATATTCGCACATATATTGCTGAAGATGGTATTGAATGCATGCAGGATGTGCCGGTAAAAATGAGAGATGGTGTTACTATTTATGTTGACATATACAAACCTGTTGGTGATGTAAAGGTTCCGCTTATAATAAGCTGGAGTTTTTATGGGAAACGTCCGTTTGAAGGACAAAGTGAGTGGCAGGTTATGGGTGTACCACCTCAAACTATATCAAATATGTCCAAGTTTGAAAGTCCTGACCCTGGATATTGGTGCCGCAGAGGTTATGCAGTAGCAAATGTAGATCCACGTGGTATTGGTCATTCTGAAGGTGACTATATACAGTTTGGTTCACAGGATGGACGTGATGGATATGACTTTATAGAATGGGCAGCTCAGCAGCCTTGGTGTAATGGAAGATGTGCTTTGTCCGGAAACAGTGCTGTAGCAATGACTCAATGGCGTATTGCTTCCCAATGTCCGCCTCACCTTGCTTGTATTGCTCCATGGGAAGGTACAAGCGACTTGTATCGTGAATCCTTATATGAGGGAGGAATTCCTGCAACAACATTTGTAGGTTTAGTAATGGGTGATGCAGTTGGATATAATTATATAGACAATACTGCAGAAAATGCAAAAAAATATCCGTTTATTAATTGTGCTTATTGGAAAGATAAAGATCCAATCTGGGAAAATATAAAAATTCCTGTTTATGTTACTGCCTGCTGGAATCACTTTCATTTAAGAGGTTCTATTAATGCTTTCCGTAAGATAAAGTCCAGCAAGAAGTGGCTTCGTGCACATCGTGATTTTGAATGGCCGGATGCATATAATAATAAGAATTTGGAAGAACTTGAACGTTTCTTTGCACGTTATCTTAAACTTGAAAGAAACGGCTGGGAGCTTACTCCAAGAGTACGTATAGAAGTACAGGACGCTTTTAATTACTGTTATCAGATAAACAGACCAGAAGAAAACTTCCCTTTAAAACGTACAAAGTATGAAAAGTTGTATCTGGATGCTACAGATATGTCAATGAAAGCACAGCCGGTTGCTGAGGAAGCTATGGCAGCTTATGAAAGTGCAGATGGAGAGGTTACTTTTGACTATACTTTTGAAGAAGAGACAGAGTTAACTGGTTACATGAAATTACGTCTTTGGGTTGCAGCAGAAAGCTATAACGATATGGACTTGTTCATTAACGTGCAGAAACTAAGTACAAAAGGAGAATGGCTTCCAATTACAGTATTTGGAGAACCTCATCCTGGTGTATGGGGTAAGATGCGAGTTTCTCGTAGAAAACTTGATGAGAAACTTAGTACTCACTACAATCCTGTACAAGCTCATACTGTTGATGAAAAATTAGAGCCAGGTCAAATAGTACCTGTTGATATTGAAATTAATCCAACAAGCTGGATTTGGCACAAAGGTCAGAAGATTCGTGTTCAAATTGCAGGCAGATATATTCGTGAAAACTGGTTTGAGCCATTAGTATGGGATACTGATAATAAGGGAAGACATTTAATTTACACTGGTGGTAAATACGATTCTTACTTGCAAATACCTGTTATACCACCACGTTATCAAGATGGCGACTATATATATCGTTAATAATCAAAGAATATATGAGGCGTAAAGATTGATAATCTTTACGTGCTTAAAAGGAATACAGGAGGCATAACAATTGATAATTGTTATGTGCGAGAAAGGAATACAGGAGGGAAAAAAATGAGAGAAAAAGTTTTAGCAAAAATAATTGAGCGTGGAGCTTATTTATGGGGAAAGGACGCTAGCGAATTAAGTGCTGATACTACTTTTGCAGAAGTTAATGCTAAATCAGGTCACATCTCCCAAATTACAACTGCTTTAGAGGATGAATTTGATTTGGAAGTACCATATATGGGTTTTAAGAGATGTAAGACTTTAGGCGAAGCAGCTGATTATGTAGTAGAGTTAATGGAAGAATAATACAAGTTAAAAGTAACGGCGGGAACCCTGATGCACCTTATAGGCTGCTTAAAAGGTTCCCGTCATTTTATAAAAGGAAGGTGAAAACAATGATAGTTGGCATCGGTACAGACATTCTGCATATGAGCACACTAAGCAGACAATTTTTAAAATTCGATGATCCATTTTTCTGCAAAACCTTTACCGAGGAAGAACAGCGCCTGGGTGCACTTAATGATGTTCCGCACATATATTTTTGTATGAGGTTTGCGGCAAAAGAAGCAGTGTTTAAGGCACTTAATACTTACCCTGATAGGCTTAAACACTGGAATGAAATAGAAATTTTAAATAGTGATAATGGAGCACCTTATGTAAGGCTGCATGGCAATATGAAAAAGGCAGCAGAGGAAAAAGGGATACAGCAAATCATGTTAAGCCTTTCTTATGATAAAGATTATGCTATAGCATTTTGTGTAACGAGCACCTGAATTAAATGAAATACAGGAGGTATAATTATGAACCAATTTATTCAAGAAATGACTAAAAGGGCAAAGCAGTCTCCGCAAAGAGTAGCTTTCCCAGAGGCGTTAAATGTAGATATTTTACGCACCGCAGAACAAGTTGTATTAACAGGAATCGGTTATCCGTTATTAGTAGGTAATCAGGCGGAGATTGAAACTCTTGCTGCACAGAATAATGTGTCCACTGAGGGATTTACTTACTTTGATAATACAAATGAAGAAGCTAAAGCTGCTTTGGCTTATGAATACTGCTCCAAGTTTGACGATTTCAGCGAAAAGGCAGTAATACGTAAAATAAAAGATGCAGTTCGCTGTGCTATGTTTTTGTTAAAACTCGGTAAAGTTGATTGCGTAGCTGCTGGTAAAGAATATTCAACAGGAGATGTAGTATTCGAGGCTATGAGTATTGTTGGTCTCATGGAGGGAGTAGAAAGCCCATCAAGCCTGGGTATTGCAGATGTACCTGGTTTTCTAGGTTCAGAGGGTCAGATGTTTGGGGTGGCTGACTGTGCTATTACTGCACAGCCTGATGCAAAAGATTTGGCAGGAATAGCTATTGCATCAGCTAATACAGTAAGCACCTTACTTGGATGGGAGCCTCGTGTTGCTATGCTTGCTTTCTCTACTTGCGGAAGTGCAGAGCATGAGAGCATAGAAGTAATTCGTGAAGCGATTAAAATTGTACACGAAAAGCGTCCGGATATAAAATGTGATGGTGAATTTCAGTTGGATTCAGCTCTTCTTCCAAAGGTGGCAGCTAAGAAAGTACCGAGAGAAAGTGATGTAGCCGGAAAAGCTAACGTGCTTATATTCCCAAATTTACATGCAGGAAACATTGGCGTTAAGCTGATACAGATTTTCGGTCATGCTAATGCGTATGGACCTATTTTACAAGGTTTTAAACAGCCTGTATGCGATTTTTCACGTAGTGCACCAGTTGAGGAAATGCTTGGCAATGTAGCTATGCTAATAATCCGTGCTGCAGCAGAAAAGAAATAGGGAGGAGCTATTATATGAAGATTTTTGCAATTAATCCTGGATCAACATCAACAAAAATTGCTCTTTTTAATAATGATAGATGCATATTTATAAAAAATGTTAAACATGAAGCATCAGAACTTGCGAAATATAAAAATCTGTCAGAACAGCTGCCTTACAGGAAACAGACTATTATTAATATTTTAGAAGAAGAGAATATTAGTTTAGATGGCTGTGATGCTTTTGTTGGGCGTGGAGGAGGACTTCTTTCTATGGAAGGCGGAGTTTATGCAGTTAATGACATAATGCTCAATCACGCTGCAAATTGTGCAAATGGTGTATTGCACCCTGCAAATCTAGGGAGCCTTCTGGCAAATGAATTTTGTGAGCAATATGGCGGGCAGGCTTTTGTTGTAAATCCGCCAGATGTAGATGAATTTGAGGAAGTAGCCAGAGTAACAGGTATTAAAGAAATCAATCGTACAAGTCACATTCATGCGCTAAATCAGAAAGAAACCGCTCAGCGTCATGCAGAAGCTATAGGTAAAAAATATACTGACTGTAATTTCATAGTATGTCATATTGGCGGCGGGGTGTCAGTGGCTGCACACCGCATGGGCAGAATGATTGATGGTAATGATATTGTTGGTGGAGAAGGACCTATGGCACCTACAAGAGCAGGTGCAGTACCTGCTGATCAGCTTATCAGATTATGCTTCAGCGGTAAGTACAGCCAGAAGGAAATGCTTGAAAAATGCACAAAGACAGGTGGTTTTGTTGACCATCTTGGTACCTCTGATGCTATTGAGGTTATTGAAATGGCAAGTAAAGGAGACTCCTACGCTAAACTTATATGGGACGCTATGATTTACCAGATAATAAAACAAATCGGCTCTATGGCAGCAGTTCTTCATGGAAAGGTGGATGGCATTTTGCTGGGTGGAGGCATGGCTCATAATAAAGGTTTAGTTCAAACAATTACAGAGGCATGTTCTTTTATTGCACCAGTTACTGCATATCCAGGTGAGTTTGAAATGGAAGCTATGGCTGCAGGAGCAGAACGAGCTTTAAAAGGTACAGAAGAAATTAAAACCTATACTGGTAAACCTGTTTGGACTGGGTATAAAAAGGAGTGTTAAAAATGAATAATAAAAAAGGAGATTTTCTATGGGGATTTGTATTACTGCTCTGGATACTAGTTTTAGTAGTTCCTGCAGCTCGTACTGTTTTTATAGCTGTAACTGAAGCACATCCCTATATAGGAGGATTTGTTAAGTTTTTTATACTGGCTACAATGGGTGACCTTCTTGGAGTAAGAATACTAAAAGGTGAATGGATATTGCCAAAAGGATTTATTGCCAAGGCAGTGGTATGGGGAATTTTAGGCATGGCTATTACTTTAGTATTTACTGTATTTACTGCTGGTGCAGGTGTAGCCCAATCTTTAGGAAGACTTCCTTTTGCAGGCTCAAAGTTTGCACAGGCATTTTTCGGTAGCACCATAATGAATCTGACTTTCGGGCCGATGCTGTATATATACCATAAGTTTGGAGATTTATATATTGATTTGAAAATTGAGAAAAATGGCAATAAATTTACAGTAAAAGAAATGGTAGACAGAATTGACTGGTATACATTAGTAAGCTTTTCCTGGCTAAAAACATGTACTTTAATCTGGATACCATGTCATACTATTGTGTTCCTGCTACCTCCTCAGTACAGAGTTTTAGCTTCAGCATTCCTGTCTGTATTGCTTGGAATTTTAGTAGCTGTTTCTAAAAAGGGTGCACAAAAATCAGCAGTAGAACTGAATGCATAAAATAACGGAAGGTTTCTTTGAAATAAATTTTCTATTAATAATCAGCGGACAAGGATGTGTATAATCTATGTCCGCTTTATAATTATAAAGAAGTTTGTTATACTTATACAGTATTTGAGACTTAGAACTATTTATAGATTTTTATAAATGTTATAATAAATCGAGAAAACGTTTTGTAAATTTATTAAAAATTAAGGGAGAACAGAAGCTATGAGAAAGTTTATTTCAAAGATTCCTTTAAATTCTATCAGTTTTAAACTAACAGCAGGTGTTTTTGCAGTATTGCTGCCTTTGATATTTCTGCTTATTTATAATAACATTTATTCAATTAAAGTTATACACAATCAGGTAGCTGAATCTTATAAGAATTTATTAACTTTATATATGAGACAGATAGATGACAGCCTTGATGCTGCAGATGAAAATATGGCATACATGGCAGCACTTGATAATGATTTAAAGCTCATAGGGGCAGATATTGACCCAAATTACAGGTCATTGGCTCAAATAAAAGTATCTAACAGGCTTTCGGAAAATATTGGTTCTTATAAGGCAATAGATGTTGTTTTTGTTTATAATACAATCAGCAAAGAATTCTTGTATGCACTTAATTATAAAAATGATTTTGAAGAACGTGAAATAGTAAAAAAATATATTATTAATTTATTAGATAAAAGTACTCAATCTGATGATTTAAATGTAAAAAAATGGACTCCTGTCAAAATAGACGGGCAATTTTATTTAATTAAAATATTTAAAGCAGGGGATTCTTATATAGGAGCCTGGGTAAATACTAAAAGGCTTTTAATTCCATTAGGATTAATTAATCTTGGTGAAGGGGGAAAATCTGCTTTAACTAGCAGCGAAGGAACAATTATGGCAAGCTCCGTTGAAACTAACAATATAGATATAGATTTAACTGGAGATTTACAGAATTACTATATAACAGGAGATAAAAACAAGTATATTGTTGTAGGAGAAAACTCAACTAAAGGAGATTTTAATCTGGTAGCAGTTATACCTGATGAAGAAATTCTAGAGAAGCTTCCTTATCTTAAAAATATTATTAACATTATCGCTTTTGCTTCAATACTTTTACTTCCATTATGCTTAGTATTTCTTCGTAAAGTTGTTTTAATTCCAATAAATCGTATGATGACTGCTATGAAAAAGATAAGAGATGGTAATATTGAAGTACGTATTAAAAACTATAAAACTTCAGATGAGTTTCAGATAGCCTATGATACTTTTAATAAAATGGTTGATCAAATACATGATTTGAAAATTAGTATATATGAAGAGCAGCTAAGTAAACAGAAGGCGGAGCTGAAGCATTTACAGCTGCAGGTAAATCCTCACTTTTTTTTAAATTCTCTAAACATTATTTATAGAATGGCTCAAACAGGAAAATATGAGCTAATTAAGGAGATGGCTCTTTGTCTGCTTCAATATTTTCGATATATGTTCAGAGAAAACTCCGGCTTTGTTTTTTTAAAAGATGAGCTTAAGCATGTTAAAAACTATATTCACATACAGGAATTAAGGTTTCCTGAAAGCCTTAATTATAATATAGAGGTACCGGAATTTATACTGAATACTCCTGTGCCGCCCCTTATTATACAAAATTTTGTGGAAAACTCTATAAAATATGCTGTAACATTGGACGAGCCTCTGCATATTTTAATTAAAGCAGATTTTGTAAAGGAAAAAGGACAGGATAAACTTGAAATTATTATACAAGATACAGGAAAAGGATTTCCTGAAGAAATTTTAAAACAAATACAAGCAGGGCAACGAGTTATAAGCAAGGATGGAGAGCATATCGGAATTTGGAATGTGCAGAGAAGACTGCAGCTTTTATACAAGGGAAGTGCAAGTATTGAATTTTCAAACGGTAATCAAAAGGGTGCAATTATTAAAATAACGCTTCCGCTGCAGCCTGAGATATAATGAAGAAGGTGATATTATGGCTAATTTAATTATTGTAGATGATGAAAAATTAGAAATTGAGGGAATAAAATCAACTGTAGATTTTTATAAATTAGGTATTACAGAGATTTTTGAGGCTAATAATATACGTCAGGCAAAAGAATTATTCTTAAATAATTCAATTGATTTAATGTTTTGTGATATAGAGATGCCGCAAGGCAGCGGAATTGAACTACTTGAATGGGTTCGTGAAAATTTCCCGAAAACTGAGTGCATATTCATAACCTGCCATGCTGATTTTAATTATTCCATCAAGGCTATACAACTTGGAAGTCTTGACTATATACTAAAGCCGGCAATGCCAGAGGAATTAGAAAAAGTAGTAGTTAAAGCAATGGAAAAAATTAAAATGGCTAATGAACAGCTTCAGCATAGCCGTTTCAGCAAGCTGTGGGTTAAGCATCAGCCTCTTATAATAGAACGTTTTTGGCTTGATATAATTAATCAGACAATACCTTCCACCCATGAAGAAATAAGAAAAGCGGCTTTAGAAATTAATTTTCCAGGACTTGAGGATATGAATGTTATTCCAATACTTGTAAAAGTTCAAAATTGGAATAGAGAAATGAATATGAGAGATGAAAAGCTTATGGAATTTGCAATAGGAAATATTGCTCAAAATTTAATATTAAAGGAAGAAAGTAACGGCATCACTCTTGAGCTTGATAAAGAAACAGTGCTTATCCTTATTTATCTGGACGAATTTGAAGATAAGGATTTAAGTTTACTTAAGGAGGACTGCAAAAAATATATAACAGAGTGCAGCAAATACTTAGGCTGTGATTTATCCTGTTATCTGGGAAGCCGTATCAGCAATCATGAATTATTTGAAACAGTTAACAAACTGCTGGAACTTGATAAAAATAATGTTATTTTTACTAACAAAGTATTTTCTCTTGATGAAAAAAGAGAAGTGTCACAAGATATCAGACTGCCTGATATGGGCATGTGGCTGCCAATGCTTGAAAGCGGAAAAAAAGACCTGGTGCTTGAAGAAATTTATGTTTTTATGAAAGAACTTACTAACTCTAAAGAAGTTAATGCAAATGTATTGTATCAGTTTCAGCAGGATTTTATACAGGTACTCCATTCTTATTTAAAAGGAAAAGGAGTACTGGCTCATATGCTTTATAGTGATAATCAGTCTGCAGAATTATACAACAAGGCTACACGCTCAATTGCACATATGATTAAGTTTGCAGAATACGGAATAGAAAAAGCCTTATCCTACGTAGCTGAAATTGAAAAATCCAAGTCTTTAGTCGGCAAGGTGAAAAGTTTCATTAAGTTAAATATCGATAAGGAATTGACAAGAGAATATATTGCAGACCAGGTTTACTTAAATCCAATATATTTAGCACGTATTTTTAAAAAAGAAACAGGTATACCACTATCTGAATATATTCAGAAGGAACGTTTAAAAGTAGCAAAAGAACTTTTATCAAAGTCAAATATGCCAGTAAGCTCAATAGCTGCACAGGTTGGATATACAAATTTTTCTCATTTTTCAAGGATGTTCAGAAAAGCTTTAGGCATTTCCCCTGTTGATTATAGAAAAAATACAGCGAAAAATTAGAATAGTCCGAAAAGTTTCAAAAGTGCAAATTAAAAGTTTTATTTGGAGCAGTGTATATTTAAGAAAAGGATTAAAATGTGATTGTAAACATTTAAAGTATAAAAAATCAATGGACATGAAGATTAATAATCTTCATGTGCTAAAAATTTTAAGGGGGATTAAAATGAAGAAAACTAAAATCACCAGCATTTTAGCATTGGCACTATCTGCAATGATGACTTTTTCAGCTTGTGGAAATAAGAGTTCATCAGGAACATCTGCAGACAACTCAAAAAATAAGACAAGTCAGGAAGCACCTACAGAATTAACAGTAGTATTCTTAACTACAGGTCCTCAGCCAGCGGATCAGGCATTGGTGGAAGAAGCACTTAATAAAGTAGTTACACCTAAAATTAATGTAAAAGTTAAGCTTATGCCTATAAATTTTGGTGCAGCTATGCAGCAGTATAACGTAATGCTTGCAAGTAATGAAAAAATCGACTTATTGCTTACATTCCCTAACACTTATCAGAGTTTAGTTGCTCAAAAGAAGGTACAGGAAATAGGACCGCTGCTTGATAAATATGGACAAGGTATAAAAGATAATTTAGGAAGATATCTAAAGTCAAATTATGTTAACGGTAAGATATATGGGGTAAGACCGTTGTGTGACATGGCAGGAGGAAATGGATTAATTATTCGTAAAGACATTATAGATAAATATAATATAGATACAACTCAGGTTAAGAGCTTTGCAGATTTAGGCAATATTTTTAAAATAATAAAGGAAAAAGAGCCAAATTTATATCCTCTTACTTATGGATCTCAAGGTATTGGTTTTGCGGAATCAGTTCTTGGTTCAAGTATAGACTGGCTTAGCGATTATTTTGGTGTACTTATGAATTACGGCCAGGAGCTTAAGGTTGTAAATATGTTTGAAACACAGGAATACAAAGATTTACTTAAAACTATGAGGGACTGGTATCAAAAAGGCTACGTGATGAAAGATGTAGCATACGCTAAAGAAGATCAACATACACTTGTAAAATCTGGTAAAGCTTTAGGTTATTTCAGTGCAACAAAGCCTGGTATAGCACAACAGGAATCAGCACAAAATGGTTATGAAATGACTGTTATAGAATTTGCTAAACCAATGGCTGGAAGTGCAGTGTTTTCATGGGTAGTACCAAATGCAGCTAAAACTCCTGATAAATCTGTTCAATTACTCAACTTAATGTATACAGATGCTGAAGTGCAGAATTTATTTGCATGGGGTATTGAAGGAAAGCATTATGAAAAGAAATCAGACGGAACTATTGGATTCCCATCAGGTGTTTCTGAGAAGAATTCAGGTTATTATTTAAATACTTCTTGGATGTTTGGTAATGAGTTCCTTTCAAAAGTATGGCAGGGAAATCCTGCTGACATTAGGGAGCAGACAAAGAAATTCAATGATTCAGCTTCAATATCAAAAGCTTTTGGCTTTACTTACGATGCGACTTCTGTAAAGACTGAGATTGCAGCACTTTCAAACGTTTGGACTCAGTATAAACTTGGATTAGAGTCAGGTACTGTTGATCCTGACAAGACATATCCAGAATTTATTCAAAAACTAAAAGCAGCAGGTATTGACAAGGTTATAGCTGCAAAGCAGAAACAGCTTGATGAATGGGCTGCAGCAAACAATGTAAAATAATAATTTTTATAAATTTTTAGCCCAACTGACACAATGTTGGTTGGGTTATATGATTTTATTATAGGGAAGGGTTGAATATGAAAGAGGTAGTACAAAAAAATAATACCGTAGCAGTAAATGTCCAAAAGCCCCTTAAGACTAAAAAGAAAATTCAGTATAAAAGGTATATTCCGCTTTTTCTTTTAATGGCACCAGGATTAGTTTACTTTTTTATAAATAATTATCTGCCAATGTTTGGCCTTGTTATAGCTTTTAAAAATGTAGATTTTCAAAAAGGAATATTCGCCAGTGATTGGGCTGGTTTTGATAATTTTAAATATTTATTTGCAACGTCAGACGCGTTAATAATTACAAGAAACACCATTTTGTATAATGTAGCTTTTATTATAATTGGAACAATAGTTCAGTTGGCTTTTGCCATACTGCTTAATGAGATAAAACAAAAGTTTTTTTCAAGATTATATCAAAGTCTAATTATTCTACCGTCACTTATTTCAATGGTAATTGTTGCCTATCTTGTTTATGCAGGCTTAAGCATAAATACAGGTCTTTTCAATAAATCAATTCTTCCTGCACTTGGTATGGAACCTGTGGCCTGGTATGCAGAATCTAAATATTGGCCTGTGATTTTAATATTAGTAAATGTATGGAAAAATTCGGGCTTTGGCTGTATTATTTATCTAGCTTCAATAGTAGGTATAAGTCCTGAGTATTATGAAGCTGCTAAACTTGATGGAGCTACTAAGTGGCAGCAGATTACAAAAATAACTATTCCACTGCTTAAACCTGTAATAATCATGCTTACTATTCTTGCTATCGGTAAAATATTTTATTCAGACTTCGGGTTATTTTATCAGGTGCCTATGGATTCTGGGCAGCTATATAATGTTACAAATACAATTGACACATATGTATATCGTTCCCTTATGCAGCTTGGAGATATCGGTATGTCTTCAGCAGCAGGATTTTATCAATCTTTAGTAGGATTTATATTAGTGCTTGTATCTAATTTAATTGTGCGAAAAGTAAGCAAAGAGGACGCATTGTTTTAGAAAGGAGATGTGTATTATTTATGAAAAAATCTGAAGATAAAGGAACTCAGATAGCTGGACATATTATTTTAGGTTTATTTTCTTTAGCATGTGTCCTACCTTTTGTGTTATTGATAATTTCATCATTTACAGATGAAATGGCTATTCAAAATGACGGATATTCTTTTTTTCCTAAAGTTTTTAGTATTCAAGCATATAATTATTTAGCTGCAAAGTGGACACAAATTGGACATGCATATTTTATTTCAATATTTATAACAGTAGTCGGCGTTATAGGTACATTAGTACTGACTTCCATGCTTGCTTATCCGCTGTCTAGAAAGGATTTGCCTCACCGTAACATTTTCTCTTTTTATGTTGTTTTTACCATGCTTTTCAATGGAGGTTTGGTTCCAACCTATTTAGTATATACACAGTTTTTTCATATTAAAAATACTATATGGGCACTTTTAATACCAAACTTACTTATAAATGGTTTTGGAGTAATGCTTATGAGGACTTTCTTTGCTACAAATATTCCTGTGGAACTTATCGAGTCTGCAAAAATAGATGGAGCAGGAGAGATAAAAACATTTGTTAAAATTATTATTCCAATGTCACTTCCTATTCTGGCAACAATCGGATTGCTTGCAGGGCTGGCGTATTGGAATGATTGGTTCAATGGTCTTATTTACCTTACAGATCAAAGATTATTCAGTCTTCAGAATCTTTTAAACAGAATTATGGCAGATATTCAGGTACTGGCATCAACAAATATGGGAAACAAATCTACATCACAGACAATACCTGCTGAGACCGTAAGAATGGCAATGGCAGCAATTGGTGTAGTTCCGATATTGTGTGCATATCCATTCTTCCAGAAATATTTTGTTAAGGGTATAGCGCTTGGAGCGGTAAAAGGCTAATAATTAGTGACATGGAAAAAGGGGACGGTTCCTCTGGCATATTTATGTGTCAAGGAAATGTCCCTTTGGTTTACTATGTATGATTAGTTAATAAAAAGATTAGAGTACTATAATAATATTAAGTGAAAGGTAAGTGGATTAAGAATGAAAAAGATAATTAGGGATTTAATTGATGGTAAAAATGATAACTATATACTTCCTTTCTTATGGATGCGTGGGGAAGAAGAACATATTATCAGAGAAGAAATAAGTAAGATATATGAGTGCGGAATAAGAGGAATATGTGTTGAAGCAAGACCACATCCTGATTTTGCAGGACCAAAATGGTGGCATGATTTAGATATTGTAATGGAAGAAGCAAGGCAAAGGGGAATGAAAGTATGGGTTTTAGACGATGCTCATTTCCCAACAGGATATGCTAATGGACTTATTGAGAAGAAGTATCCTGAAAGAAGGAAAACTTATATAAACTATAATTCATTAGATGTATTTGCAGCTCAAAGTGAATTTACTGTTCATATTACACCAATGTTAAAGCCTAAAACTTCTTTTTTAGATTTTGGCAAGAAAAAAGAGGTTGAAGAGCAAAAGAGGAATAAGCTTATTAGTGTTACAGCTGTAAGAATGGTTAAAAATGGTATAGTTAAAGAAGAATTTATAGATTTAACAGGTAAGGTAGAAGACGGTTTTTTAACCTGCAGACTTCCAGAAGGTGTATGGAGGATTTATGTTGTATATGAGACTAAAACAGATGGCGGTGACAACAGATATATAAATGTAATCGATAAAGAATCTGTAAGTACTCAAATAGAAGCAGTGTATGAACCACACTACGAGCATTATAAGAAAGATTTTGGAAAAACATTTGCAGGATTTTTTTCAGATGAAACATCCTTCGGAAATACTGTTGGTTATGATTTTAACGAATCAATAGGTAAAAGAGACATGCCTCTTCCTTGGAATGAAGAAGCAAAAATTATGATGAAAGATGAACTTGGGAGTGAGTGGAAATCATTACTGCCATTCTTGTGGGTAGATACAATGGAAATGAAGCAGTGTGTAAATACACGATATACTTACATGAATGTAGTAACTAGATTATATGAAAAGAACTTCAGCGGTCAATTAGGAAAATGGTGTGAAGAACATAATGTAGAGTATATAGGTCACGTAGTTGAGGACAACAATCAGCACAGCAGGTTAGGATGCGGTACCGGTCATTACTTCAGGGCAATGTCAGGGCAGCATATGGCTGGTATAGATGTTATCGGCGGTCAGGTAATTCCTGGAGGTGCAGGTATGGAAATAATGGGAATTACAAAGGGAGACGGAGAATTTTATCATTATGCATTAGGGAAATTAGGTTCATCTTGCGGACATCTTGAGCCTAATAAAAAAGGAAGAACAATGTGCGAGCTTTTTGGAGCCTATGGCTGGAAATTGGGAGTAAGAGATATGAAATATATTTTAGATCATTTGGTTGTGAGAGGAATTAACTACCTTGTTCCTCATGCTTTTTCAATGGCGGAATATCCAGACGTAGATTGTCCTCCTCATTTTTATGCAAGAGGAAATAATCCTCAGTTTAAAGCTTTTGCGCATCTTATGAAATATGCTAACCGTTTATGTCATATTTTTAATGGCGGCAGACATATTGCACCAGCAGCAATTTTATATCATGGAGAGAGTGAATGGACTGGGGAGTACATGAAGATGCAGGTGCCTGCAAGAATATTAACGGAAAACCAGATAGATTTTGATTTTGTATCTTTAGATATGCTTGCTGATTTGAATTCCTACAATGGAAGTATAGATAATAACACATTAAAAATAAATGGTGAAGAATTTAAATGTCTGATAATTCCTTATTCTCAATACATTACAAAGGAATTAGCTATATTCATAAAAAATTCCAAAGATTTTAATGTAATATTTGTTGACGATTTGCCACAGGGAATATCCAATGAAACTAATGAGGCTGCTGCTTCAGAATTAATGAATATTGTTAGAAAGTGTAGAGCTTTAGAATTAGAAAAACTTGCAGAAGAACTTAAAACTTGTGGAATTTATGATATAACACTTAAAAATGAATTTTCATCTTTAACTTATTATCACTATTATAAAGAAGGAAATATATACATGTTCCAAAATGAGTCGGCTTTTGAAACTTTCAGCGGAGAGATTGAATTATCTATTGGAAAAGATGCTGTTATATATTACGGATTGGATAATAGATTTGAAGCCTTGGAAGTAATTGAAGAACAAGGTAAGACAAGCATTAGATTAGAACTTAAACCATTTGAATCTTGCATTATATTTGAAAAGGCGGATTCAGAAAATATGGATATAGAAAGTTATAGGTCTTTATCAGAAAGACTTCTTGAATTTAAGGAAGAAATAGATTTATCTTCAGACTGGAAGTATTTTTTAGTAAAGAGTAAATTATACCCTGCTTTCAGTGAAACAAAAAACATGCATAAGCTTATTCCAGTTTCAAAAGAAAACCCTTATTTTGCAGGAATAATAAGATATGAAAAGGAAATAGAACTTAACAGTGTAGAAGATAAAGCATATTTAAGTTTTGAATATGTATATGAAACAATGGAACTATGGATAAATAATGAATATGTTGGAATGAAGATAAGCTGTCCTTATATTTATGAGATTTCAAAGTATTTAAAGAGGGGTAAAAATACAATACGAGTAGAAGTAGCAACAACATTAGACAGGGATAAATTTAACCATCCGGAACCTCCATTTATTTTATCGCACGATATAATTGATCCAACTGGTATGTTTGGAAGGGTAAATTTATATTTATAGATATAAAGGACAGGTGATTTTATATGATTATGACAAATAAGCAGGAAAAGTTTATTCGTGAAGATTATGAAAAGAAAATAGACGAACTTATAGCAAAAATGACGCTAAAGGAAAAGATAGGGCAGTTAGTTCAGATATCTCCATCACTGTTTGGAGCATTTGGACTAACAGTAGATGAATTAATTCAAAAGCTTGTTAATGGGGAGTTATCTCCAGAAGAATTTGAAAAGCTTGATAGAGATTATCACGAAGATGAAATACGTGAAGGAATAATTGGTTCCATGGGAGGAGTAATTGGAGCTGAAAAGAGCAATGAACTTCAAAGAATTGCAATTGAAGAGTCTAGACTTGGTATTCCAATGCTTTTTGGACTTGATGTTATACATGGCTTTAGAACTGTATTTCCCATACCTTTAGCTGAAGCTTGCAGTTTTGATATTGATATGATTAAAAAGAGTGCCCGAATTGCAGCAAAAGAAGCTTCAGCAGCAGGGATTCATTGGACTTTTGCACCAATGGTGGATATATCCAGAGATCCACGCTGGGGAAGAATAGCAGAAGGAGCTGGTGAAGATACTTATTTAGGCAGCGTTATTGCTGCAGCAAGAGTAGAGGGTTTTCAAGGGGATGATTTATCCGACACAGAAAGCATACTTGCCTGTGCTAAGCATTTTGCAGCCTATGGTGCAGCAGTTGCAGGAAGAGATTATAATACGGTAGATATGTCCCTGCAGACTTTACATGAGGTTTATCTGCCTCCTTTTGAAGCAGCAGCAAAGGCTGGGGCAGCAACCTTTATGAGTTCTTTTAACGATATAAATGGAGTGCCTAGTACTGCAAATAAATATCTTTTAACTGATGTTTTAAGAGGTAAATTTGGATTTAATGGATTTGTTGTAAGTGATGCAAATTCTGTAGCTGAATGTGTTGTACATGGACATTCAGCTGACAGAAAGGAAGCCAGCAGAAAAGCATTACTGGCTGGACTGGATATGGATATGAGCCATGGAACTTTCAGAGAAGACCTGCCTGACCAGGCAGCTGATGGAACTATACCAGAAGAGGTTTTAAATGAAGCAGTAAGAAGAATACTAAGAATAAAATTTATGATGGGGTTATTTGATAATCCTTATAGAACAAGTAAAGAAAAAGAAGAAAAGACTATATTATGTGCTGAACATATTGAAGCTGCAAGAGAGATGGCAAAGCGTTCAATAGTGCTTTTAAAGAATGAAAATAATATTCTTCCATTAAAAAAGAACTTAAAGAAAATTGCAGTTGTAGGTCCTCTTGCAGATAATGCTGAAGAAATGCTTGGAACCTGGGCTGTTACAGGAAGAGCAGAGGATGTAGTTACTATTTTATCAGGAATAAAATCTAAAGTAAGCAGCGAAACTGAAATTTTATATGCTAAAGGCTGTGAAATAACTGGTGATAAAGATGCTGACTTTAAAGAAGCAGTTGAAGCTGCAAGCAAGGCTGATGTTGTTATAGCAGTAGTTGGTGAAAAGTCAGACATGAGCGGAGAAGCTTCAAGCAGAATGTATCTTGATTTACCGGGAAAACAGGAGGAGCTTTTAAAAGCACTTCATGAAACTAATAAACCGTTAATTGTAGTTTTAATTAACGGAAGACCTTTAACTATTCCATGGGTTTCAGAAAATGCAGCTTCTATAGTAGAAGCATGGCAATTAGGTATACAAAGTGGTCCTGCTGTTGCAGATGTATTATTTGGAGATTATAATCCAAGCGGAAAGTTAGTAGTTACATTTCCGTATTCAGTAGGGCAAGTACCTATTTATTATAATCATCCTATGACAGGCAGACCTGCTGGTAAGATAAAATTTACATCAAAATATATAGATGGACCTGTAGAACCATTATATCCTTTTGGATTTGGATTAAGCTATACAACTTTCAGTTATAATAATTTAGTTTTATCATCAACAGAAGTTAAAGCAAATGAAAAATTAATAATAAGTGTTGATGTAACAAATACAGGAAATGTAGCTGGGGAAGAAATAGTACAGGTTTATGTATCAGATGTAACTGCAAGCAGAGTAAGACCTGTTAAAGAACTTAAAGGTTTTAAAAAGATACTGCTTCAGCCAGGTCAATGCGAAACTGTAAGTATAGAGCTTAATGTCAGTGAACTTGGGTTTTACAATGAAAATCTAGAATATATTGTGGAACCAGGATTATTTAAGATATATGCTGGACCAAACTCAAAAGAAGGTTTAGAAGGAGAGTTTAACGTTTATGAGTAGTAAAATTTTTAATAACCCAATTCTTCCAGGATTTTATCCTGATCCGTCAATCTGCAGGGCAGGAGAATACTATTATCTGATTAATTCAAGTTTCTCTTTTTTTCCTGGGATACCGATATTCAAAAGCAAGGATCTTGTTAATTGGAAACAGATTGGTCATGTATTAGACAGACCATCTCAGTTAAACTTAGATGGAGCTGCATATACTGGAGGAATATTTGCACCTACAATAAGGTATCATAATGGAACATTTTATGTAATTACTACAAATGTAGATAATGGAGGGAATTTCATTGTAACAGCGGAAAATCCGAAAGGACCATGGTCAGACCCTTATTGGCTTGATGATGCACCGGGAATAGATCCTTCTTTGTTTTTTGATGATGACGGCAGGGCTTATTATATAGGAACAAGAAGTAAAAAGGAGCCAAAGTATTTCGGAGATCAGGAAATTTGGCTTCAAGAGCTTGATTTAAATACAATGAAGCTTGTTGGCGAAAGCTATGCACTTTGGGATGGAGCTTTAAAAAATGCATTTTTCCCTGAAGGTCCTCATCTATATAAAATTAATGGATATTATTATCTTATGATTGCTGAAGGAGGCACAGACCACTATCACTCAGTTACTATTGCAAGAAGTAAAAGTATATTAGGACCATATGAAGGAAATCCAGGCAATCCTATATTAACTCACAGACATATTGGTAAAGGTTATCCCATATCAAATCCAGGACATGCAGATATTGTGGAAACTCAAAATGGACAATGGTATATGGTAGCTTTAGCTTCCCGTCCTTATGGAGGGTATTATAAAAATCTATGCAGAGAAACATTTTTAATGCCTGTTGAGTGGGAAGACGGCTGGCCTATTGTAAGCCCGGGAACGGGTCGTATTGAATTTACTTACCCATTTCCTAATCTTCCTGAATATAAAATTGATAAAAGAGAAAATCGTGATGATTTTGATAAGGAAACCTTAGACTATGTATGGAATTTTTACCACACCCCGAGAGAAAATTTCTGGAGTCTTACAGAAAGAAAAGGACATTTAAGATTAAAGCTTAGTTCTTTAGGATTAGTTGAAATTCTTAAAATGCCTCCATATGATGCTAAATACGAAAGAAGAAAGGAAATAATTTTAGATTGTCCTAGCTTTATAGGAAGACGTCAGCAGCATATGAACTTTGAGGCTCATGTAAAAATGGAGTTTAAGCCTCAAGGTGAAAATGAAGCTGCAGGAGCCGCATTAATTCAAAATAACAATCATCAATTCAGATTTGAATATACAGTTGAAAATGGTGAGAAGGTTATTCGCCTAATTAAGCATACTTCTAAAGTTGAACTTGATTTTGCAGCAAAAACATTTAATTACGAAAATCTAGAAGAAAAACTGGCGCAGAAAGCTTTTGCTTCAGAAGTAATATATTTAAAAGTAACTGCCAGAGGTCAAGATTACAGCTTTTATTATGGAGACAGTTTAGAATCAATGAAACCTCTTATAGAAAATGTGGATGGAAGAATATTAAGTCCTGAAATAGCAGGGGGATGCTCAGGAACTTATATAGGCATGTTTGCTTCAAGTAATGGAAAACATAGTGATAATATGGCTGATTTTGATTGGTTTGAGTATAGAGGAGAGAAATAAACAAAGCTGATAAGGAGAAAGAGGGAAAAGTTATGAAAAGTTTGCCTGAAATTAGAAAGTACAATGGCATTGATACTTTATTTGTTAAGGATGAACCTTTTATTGTACTATCAGGGGAAATACACAATTCAAGTGCCAGCAGTCTTGAGTTTATGAAGAAAAATGTTTGGCCGAATTTACAAGGCTTAAATATGAATACAGTTATTATTCCAATATATTGGGAACTTATTGAAGAGAAAGAAGGAGTTTTTGATTATTCTATTTTAGACGGTATTGTTTCCCAAGCAAGAGAAAATAAAATGCATTTAATTTTATTGTGGTTTGGTTTGTGGAAGAATTCAGAATCTTCTTATGTACCAGCATGGATAAAAAGAGATGTTGATACTTATTTTCATGCTCGAAAAGTAAATGGGGAAGCAATTAACACTATATCTCCTTTATGCCAGGCTGCTATTGATAAGGATGCTAATGCATTAGCTCATATTATGGCACATTTAAAAGAAATTGACCAAGAAGAAAATACAGTAATTGCAATTCAGGTGGAAAATGAAATTGGTCTTCTTGGAACTGACAGAGATTATTCGAAAGAGGCAGAAAGTGAATTTGCAAAACATGTGCCACCTGAGATAGAAAAGGAATTTTCTGTTTCTGGCAGCTGGAAGGATTGTTTTGGAGATGAAGCTGGAGAATACTTTATGGCATATCATTTTGCTAAGGCTGTAGAATATATTACGAAAGCAGCACAAAAAGAATACAATCTTCCATGTTATGCAAATGCCTGGTTAAAGCAGTATCCATGGTACGCTGGGTCTTATCCAAGCGGAGGACCTATTATATCTATGTATAAGATGTGGAAGCTTATGGCTCCATCTTTGTTCTGCTTTGCACCGGATATATATGTTCCATATGTACCGCAGATTATGGAAGAGTATTCGCAAAAGGGCAATCCTCTTTTTATTCCAGAAGTACGTAAAGATGCAGTAACAGCTTCCTATGCGTTGTATGCCTTTGGAAAATATAATGCTATTGGATATTCACCTTTTGCTGTAGAGGAATTATCTATGGATCCGGAGGATATTGACAAGCCTCCTATGGAAGTAATGATTGCATTAAACATTGATCCTTCAGCATTTGATATAAAAGGAAGTAAAGCTTACCTTTCAAGGGTATATGAGTTGATGGAAAATATTAAGCCCTTGTATTTCAAATATCGTGGTACATCTAAACTTCAAAGCTTTGTGAAAAAGTCAGAATATGATTTTGGAGCATTTTTACACTTTCAAAAATACGATATGCAGATAGCTTATGCACCTAAACAGCCATATAAACCAGTAGCTGCAGGAATGATATATGAAATATCTGAAAATAGTTTTTATATTATAGGTATGATGTGTTCTATTAAAATTCTGCCAAAGCCGGGTGAAAATGTTAAAGTTGAGATTCTGAAATTTGAAGAAGGGGATTTCTATAAAGGTGAATGGAAGAGTAGACGCAGGTTAAATGGTGATGAAAAAATAGCATTGAATTTAAAGGATATGCCGAGCTGTTTTTATGTTGAGGTTTATAAGTTTTAAGATTATAAAGGTGAAATAATAATTTAAAATAAAATTTGATACGCTCCTCTCTATAATAAAACTGTTTATTATAGAGAGGAGCGTATTGTTTTATAGCTTACACTTTATTTATTTTACTTTTCACTTAAATAATCTTTCTCATATCCTAAAAGCTTATTAATAATATTTTCACTTATCTTATTTACTTTATCAAAATTCATATTAGGAATATAATAAGTTTCCATCTGATCATGAAGAATTTTTGCGGAAGCTATAATTTTAAGTCCTTTGTTAAGCAGCTCATAAAATATTTCAGAGACCTGTTTAATTTCTTCTCTGTTTTTACCAAGTACATTAGAGTTTAAGTAGTTATCCATATATATTTGCTTGCCTTCAAGCTTTCTATTATTAATCTCATTAGAAGTAACAACAGCTGTATTTAGTTCTGGAATGAAAATATGTTCAATTCTTTCCGGAATAAGCGGGTCGTGGAAAAATTGAACGTTATAGCCTCTTTTAAGAGCTTCTTTAGATAGAAAATCAAGAACTTCAGTTTTGCCTGTACCAGGACCTCCATTAAGTACATAAACTGTGCCGCAGTCTTTTATTATAGTTTCCACATAAGTTACAATGCCATTTGGTGTAAAGGCTGTTAAAAAAAGATGCCTCTCTGAGCCGTAAGTATTTTTAGAAGCTGTAAAAATTTTGGCTTTAAGCTCATCTTTAAGTTTATTAAGCTTGCCTGGGTTTAAAGCTTCGTTGTTAAAATTGCTCCAATCATCATGTACAGCTCTGGCAGCTCCAATAAATCTATAAGCACGTTTGAATGTCTTACCAACTTCTTTATTTATTTCTATTATATTTTTTCTGTATTTTTTAAAGCCTTCTTCATTCCAGCAGTCGCCCATATTCAGAATTTCGTCAACTGCTCCTGGATTTAAAGGGTCAACCACATGTGGTGCAGTTCCATCTAAAATAGCAACATTCAAACCTTTAATAACAACTCCATCCAATGAGTTATTATCTGACGAACAGTGATGATACTCTATATCGTAGCCTTTATCATTAAAAAAAGCAGCTACTTTTTTCATAAGTGAAGACTTTCCTGTGCCTGGTCCGCCTTTAATACATATTATTCTTCTAGCTTCTTCTTGATTTAAAATATACCTGTAGAAAGAATAAAAGCCTTTGGATGTGTTTCCACCAGGGAATAAGTCAATTGTTTTTCCTTTCATAGCTCACACTCCTAAAAATCTAATCACTATATACTATGTAGTAAACAGGTATTGTGTGAAACTTTTTATTGCATTACTTTTCAAAAGGTTGTTGGCAAGGTGTGTATAGATATTTAGTTTTAGAATATAAAGTTGTTTATTTGTGTATTGAGGTAAATTTTGTTGTTATAAGTTTAGCATTATTATATTTGAATTTTTTATTTCGATAGAATATTATAATTTTTCATAGAATTTTATTGTATACGTATGCTTATGTTAGTTGATAAAATGTAATCGTAAACACAAGGTGTAAAAATAAATATAAAATAAAGGGGGAACTTATTAATGAAAAAAAATTTAAAGAAATTAGTGGCATTAGCACTTTCTTTAACGGCAGGTATTACAGCATTTACAGGCTGTAGTACAAAAGGAACAAATACATCTTCTCAGGGAAAATCATCAGGGCCTGTAACTCTTACTTACGCAATTTGGGATAAGAACCAAGAGCCAGGTATGAGAGCTATAGCTGATGCATTTGAAGCTAAAAATACTGATATAAAAATTAAGGTAGAGGTTACACCTTGGGAACAATATTGGACAAAACTAGAAGCAGGTGCTACTGGCGGATCTGTTCCAGATATATTTTGGATGCACTCAAACAACTTTGTAAAGTATGCTTCAGCAAAACAGTTATTAGATTTAACTGATAAGGTTAAAAACAGTAAGGATATGAGTATGGATAACTTCCCTAAGGGACTTGTTGATTTGTACACATTTGATGGGAAAACTTATGGTATTCCAAAGGATTATGACACAATAGCACTTTGGTATAATAAGAAAATGTTTGATGAAAAGAAGATTACTTATCCAGATGCAACTTGGGACTGGAACAAACTTTTAGAAGCTGCTCAAAAATTAAATGATCCAGCTAAGGGAGTTTATGGATTTGTTGCTCCAGCAGATGCACAACAAGGATATTATAATTTTATACATCAAAATGGTGGGTATATACTTTCACAAGATAAGAAGAAGTCAGGTTATGATCAGCCAGAAGCAAAAGAAGCTATTCAATGGTTAGTTGATTTAAGTCAAAAATATAAAGTATCTCCTACTCAGGACAAGTTTGCTGATACAAGCTTTACTCAATATTTCGAATCAGGAAAAGCTGCAATGGGTCTTTTTGGTTCATGGATGGTAAGTGAGTTTAAAGCTAATGACTATGTAAGAGAAAATTGTAATGTAGCAGTAATTCCACAAGGAAAACAAAGAGCCACTATTTACAACGGGCTTGCAAATGTTGCTTATGCTAAAACTAAGTATCCAGAGCAAGTATGGAAGTTCTTAGAGTTCTTAGGAACAAAAGAAGCTAATCAAATTCAGGCTGAAAAAGGTGCTGCGATACCAGCATTTAAAGGAACTGAACAGGCTTGGGTTGATTTCTCAAAAGAGTTTAATTTAAAGGTTTATCCGGAAATGTTAGATTATGCAGTAATAATGGCTAATTCTAAGACAAGAAATAAATGGCAGGAAATAGAAACAGATATTTTAAAGAAAGTATGGATGAAAGAGCTTACAGTTGAAGAAGGAGCAAATCAACTTGCTAAGCAAATAGATGAACTTTTAGCAACTGAAAAATAAGTTACTTTAAAAATAGCAATTAGTACTAAATTACTAATTGCTATTCTTCTAATAAATTTATCTATATGTTAAGTTAAGTCCTTTATTTAGAATAAGCATAAAGGGGATGAAAAGATTGAAGTTAGAGGCTGAAAGCAATATATCAACGTCTTCATATACAAAAATAAAAGCAAGTAAGAAGGATTTAAAGGATTACGCATGGGCTTATTTTATGATTGCCCCTACAATAATCGGTCTTATAATTTTAAATGTATGGCCTATAATTCAAACCTTTTGGTTAAGCTTGCATAAAACCGGCGATTTTGGTTTAAATGAATTTGTTGGTTTTGATAATTATAAACAATTATTTCAAGATAAAATAGTAATACAAGCTATTGCTAATACTTTTATGTATTCTATAGTATCTGTTCCAATAGGAATAATTCTTTCGCTTTTAATTGCGGTACTAATAAATTCTCATATTAAAGGTAAATCTTTATATCGTACAATCTACTTTCTGCCAATGGTTTCTGCTCCAGCAGCTATAGCTATGGTTTGGAGATGGATGTATAATGGTGAATTTGGTTTATTTAATTACTTGCTTTCTTTAATTGGGGTTAAAGGAATAAATTGGCTTACAGATCCTAAATTTTCGCTAGTTTCAGTAATAATTGTAGGTATATGGAGTACACTAGGATATAACATGGTTATACTTCTTGCAGGACTTCAAGAAATACCGGGAACTTTCTATGAAGCCGCAGAAATTGATGGTGCAGGGTCTGTTCGTCAGTTTTTCACAATAACACTTCCGCTAGTATCACCAACAATGTTCTTTGTTGTTATTACAACAATTATAGGATCATTGCAAGTGTTTGATCATATATTTATGATGATTGACAAGACTAATATAGCTCTTGAAAAAACACAATCATTAGTTTATTTATTTTATAAATATTCATTTGTTATGTATGATAAAGGATATGGTTCAACTATTGTAATGTTCTTGCTTGCAGTAATACTGATAATTACAGTAATTCAACTTTACCTGCAAAAGAAATGGGTTCATTATCAATAAATCAAGGAGGTGTAACCAGTGAGTGTAAAATCAACTAAAAATAATTATATAATACACACTGTACTTATAGTCGGCTCGATAGCCATGTTGCTTCCATTTATTTGGATGATTTTAACTTCATTAAAATCTCTTACAGAATCTACATCAATACCACCGACGATATTGCCTAAAGAAACGAGATGGTATAATTACAAAGATGTATGGGATATACTGCCTTTTCCAAAATTTTATATAAATACTATATTAATGCTTTTAGGCAGAATAGCAGGCTCAGTATTTTTCAGTTCCATGGCAGCCTATGCTTTTGCAAGATTAAAATTTCCAGGAAAAAATATATTGTTTATGATAGTTCTTATACAAATGATGGTACCTGGACAAATATTTATAATTCCACAGTACCTTTTAGTTTCAAAATTAGGATGGTTAAACTCTATTAAAGCTTTAATTGTACCTGGTATAGTAAGTGCTTTTGGTACATTCCTGCTTAGACAATTTTTCATTGGAATCCCAAATGAATTAGAAGAAGCAGCTTTATTAGATGGTTGTAACAGATGGCAGATATTCTGGAAGATTATGCTTCCTCTTACAAGGTCAGGACTTATAGCCCTTGGAATATTTACTTCATTATTTGCTTGGAAAGATTTAATGTGGCCTTTAGTAGTAAATATGTCCATAGAAAAAATGCCATTATCAGCAGGACTTGCATCATTACAAGGGCAGTATTCAACTAACTTTCCACAGCTTATGGCAGGTTCAATGATAGCCATTTGGCCTATGCTTTTAATATTCATTATATTTCAGAAACAATTTATTCAAGGTATTGCAACTACAGGTTCTAAAAATTAGCTTTTAAGAAAAGATAATAAGCTGCTGCACAATTAGTTTAATAATCAGCTGTGCAGCAGCTCCTGTTTTTGTTTATAATTTTTGGTAAAAAATAAGAGATATAAATTCTAATAAATGTTATAATTAAATAAAAATGTTTTCAAGCCATTAAAAATATATATATTAAGAGGTATACAAGATGTTAGGCAAGGTTTTAAAAAAACTAAGCATTGTTATTTGTATTGCATTTTCAGGGACAAGCTTTTTGTCGTGTACAAATGAAAATAATAATGAAACACCTTCTAGCAAAGAGCTTTTGGAGTATTCAATATTTTTTGGTATATCAACAAAAGTACAGAAGGCTGTGGAAAATCCTAATGATGTTGTTACTAAATATATTGAGAATAGGTTCAATATACATGTAAACAGAGTAATACAGCCTAATGATCAGATTTCAGCTAAGGAAAGGCTTAATATGTTTATAGCTGCAAACGATATACCTGATGTGCTTGTAGCAGCTAAGGATATTGCAGATTATGCTGTGTCCACTGGGAAATTTGCGGATTTAACTGATTATATAAAAGATATGCAAAACTTCAATAAATATTTCCCAGAAAATATGTGGTATAGATTCACAAACAATGATAAAAAGTATCAGATACCAGTTGTTAAAATTAATCCTTCAGATGATAGTTATAAGGATAATCCTTATTGTCTGCCTTATTTACATTCTTTATGGGTAAGGGAGGATGTGCTTAAAAAGCTTGGATATAAATTTACTCCGTTAGATGATATAGCAAAGCAGTATATGGACAAAGGCAAAATAGCTCCGCTTGAGTCTTATTATATTGACCCACCCATAGATACACCGTATAAGTTTTTAGATTTTTTAAGGAAGGTTAAAGAGTTAAATATAAAAGAAGGCAATAAAGAGGTTGTACCTTTTTCTAGTATAAATTGGAGTACTTTTCATCTTGGAAGCATGTTTGATTATGGACATTGGAGAATAGATAAAAATGGAAATATAGAAGGTTTTTTAGGAACTCCAGAGGCAAAAGAGTGGATGAAAATGCTTTGGACCATGTATAGAGAGAAGCTTATTGATAAAAACTTTCTTCTTCAAAGTGCTGAGGAATTACAGAAAAAAATAGAACAAGGCAAGGTAAGTTCTGGTATGATTATTCCGGACTTTAATAGAGCGGTTAATTCTATGAGCAAGGTGGATTTAAATTATAAAATAAGGTTTATACCTTTACCAAAGAAAAACAAGGATTTAGGATTTTACGACATAGCACAGCCGGGTTTTTACAGATATCTTATAAGAAAAGATTTTAAAGACATAAAAAGACTTATTGAATATTTTGATTGGTTTTATTCTGATGAAGGACTGGATATATTAACTTGGGGTCCAGAGAATGCCGGGCTTTGGGAAATAAAAGATGGAAAAAAGCAGTTTAAAAATAAAGAATTAGCAGAATCACTTATAAATGGTACGAATGGTAGAGAAGAAAGCCCTGAAAAGTATGGATTATGGGCTCCTGTAGGTAATTCTTCAGAATTGACTTTTTTTACATCAAAAGCAGCTGTATGTGCACCAGTTTTAGCAGATTTTAATCCTTTTGATAGCAGAAAAAATTATGATATGAAGATTGACAAATATATGGCAAATAGACAAATTGCTCTAGGTGGATATGATACAAAAGGAATTGCTTCATATGGTGATGGAGGTATGAATACTTCTATTACTTCTACTTATTTTTGGGCTGAATTTCAAAATGTTGGCATTGCCAAAATACTTAGCGCAAAGGATGAAAAAGAATTTGAAACAGCTTGGAAAGAGCAGTTTGATTTATTTATTAATAAAGGCAGGTATTATAAAGCAAGAGAAGATATGATTAAATGGTTTAATAGATATGGCAGGATATATTAATTACCTATGTTAAGAGGCATAATAATAAAAAATTGGAGGAAATATAATGTTTAATTTGCTTATAGTAGACGACTTTCAAATAGATAGAAAAAACATAAGAGATATACTTTATTCTTTTCATGATATGCCGATTAATATTGCAGGTGAGTGTGATAATGGAATTGAGGTTATGGAGTTTCTTGAAGAAAATAAAGTAGATATAATTATAAGCGACATTGAGATGCCTTTTATGAATGGATTAGAGCTGGCAAGGAATGTGAATTTTAAATATCCTAATATAAAAATAATCTTTTGCTCTTTATATGATGAATTTGAGTATGCAAGGAAAGCACTTTTTTTAAATACTTATGGTTATATACTAAAACCTATAGATAAAGAGGAGTTAGAAAAAGCTTTAAACAGCATAATTTTAGAAATAAAAAACGAAGTAGGTTTTAAGAAAGAATATGAGAAACTTAAACAGATAATTGAAAGCAGCAGGCCTCAGCTTATAAATAATTTTATTAGAGAAATTATTAACGGCATCACAATAAATGATCAGAATATAATGGATAAAGCGGATTATTTAGGTGTTAAATTTGTTAGTGGGAATTTTATTTTAGCTTATATAGAGATTGATAACTATGAAAAAGTTATTGAAAATAAGTCTATTGAACAAAGGCAGTTTTTTACTATTAAAGTATATGAAAAGCTTAAGGAGATTTCCAGAAGTTGTGGGAATTATCCTATTGTAAGGCTGGATGATTGTCATTTTGTTTATTTAGTCAGCGGTTATAATAAAAGCGAGATACAGGAAGAAATTTTGAAGTTTTCTAGAAATGTTATAGAAGTATTCAATATATCTGATACAAGTGTGACTATTTCTTGTAGTGATATATGTGAAAAAGTTGAGAATGTGAAATCTTTATATCAGCAATGCCTTTATATAATGAGATATAAATTTACTTTAGGTAATGGCAAGGTATTAAAATCAAGCGATATACCTTCTAGTACCTATAGTCATGATATAGATATAAATACAATGCAAAAAGATATAAAGTTTTTAATTAACTCAGGAAATAAGGAGGAAATAATAAGCTATGTTGATAAGCTTTTTATAAATGAATTTGAGAAAGTCTCTGAAAGATATTTAAGAAACCTTAGTTTTTCAATTGTTATATCTGTAATATTTGTTTTCAATGAAAATAATGAAAGTTTAAATAGTATATTTAAAGATGAAAAACTAGTTTGGGAGGAACTGTTAAAGTTTGAGACTATAGAACATTTAAAAATATGGGTTAAAAATTTGCTTTTAAATGCTAATAATTATTTTACTAGTAAAGCAAGAACTAAACATAAGATTGTAGTTGAAGAAGCTAAAAAATTTATAGATAGAAATTTTGCAAAGGGTATAACCATAGAAACTATAGCAGATGAGCTTCATTATAGCCCTAATTATTTAAGTTACATCTTTAAACAGGAAGTAGGAGAAACAATAGCTGATTATATTACAAAGCTTAAAATAGAAAAAGCAAAAAATATGCTTTTAGATATACGAAATAAAATTTATAGTGTTTCTGAGGCATTAGGCTTTAGTAATACAGCGTATTTTTGCAGTGTGTTTAAAAAATTTACTTTAATGACACCAAAGGAATATAGGGAAAGGCATAAATCATGATGAATAGGTTTAAAAATAAAATAATAGATTATCTTAATGATATAACATTAACTCGAAAATTAATACTAGCTTTTTCTGCCCTTATAGTTTTAACTGTATTGATAATTGGAGTAATTTCAATATATTTTTCAAGAAAATATCTTATAGAAAGTGAAAAAGCTAATATTGAGCAAAATATGATTCAGTTAAATAATGGTTTAGACTATTTTTTTGAAATATATATGGATAGAACTAATCTTGTGTTTATGAGTGATGAGCTTCAATATATAATGAAAACTCCTGTTTTTAATATTGGACAGGCTGTTGAAATTGATAAAAAAATAAAGTATTTATGTGATTATATAGAAAATGATAATAAATATCCAGAACTTAAAAATTCTTACTATTACGGAGGAAATATATTTTATAGGTTATATTTAGATAACGATAGTTTTACATCATTTGGAGGTCAAACTAAGCCACTTAGAAATATAGTAAAAGAAGATTGGTATAAAGATTTTGAGGTTGAAACTAGAACCTTTAAATGGAAAGGTAACGAAATTATTAATGGGGAGTTTTATGTGTCTTTAAGCAGAAGGCTTGTAAATTTCGATAGTTCAGAAACAAAAGGGCTGCTTCAAGTGTTTATACCAGTACAAAGAATAAACAATGTCATAAAATCCATCGTTGGCAGCAATAGCCACAAGGTTTACTATGTTGATGATAATAACAATAATATAATAGGAACTCAAGAGAAGGGTTTAGAAAAAGATAATGATTTTGATAAGTTAAAGTTTATAAATTTGCCCGAGGGAACAAGTAGTATTACATTAAACCATAAAAATTTTTTAGTAGGTTTTTTAAAGTCTGGAACCACAGGCTGGAAAATAATTTACCTTGTGCCTATAGAGGAGATAACCCGAAAGACTCAAACAATGATTATTTTAAATGCAGTATTAATGCTTTTAGCGTTATTGCTTTGTGCAGCCATTGCATATAGTCTGTCTGATATTATTACTAGAAGAATAAAAATACTTGTAAAGAAAGCTAATATGATTGGTGAGAATAATTTAAAAACAACTTTATCACTCAAAGGAAATGATGAGCTTGGAAAGTTGGATAGAACATTTGATAAAATGGTGGAAAGAATTAATAATTTGATAGAAACAGAATACAAATCTCAAATAATGATAAATAGGGTTAAACTTGAGCTTCTTCAAGAGCAGATAAATCCGCATCTTTTGTATAATACTTTAGCAATGGTAAGTTACACGGCAAAAAAAGAAGGCAGGCTTGAAATAGTTCATATAACTGACAGCCTTTCTAACTTTTATAAGGGAATTTTAAGCCGAGGCAAAACATTATGCAGTTTTAAGGAAGAAGTAGATATGGTTAAAATTTATGTAGATTTAATCAGATACGTTTATAGTATTCAAATTGATGTTATTTTTGATATAGATGAAACAGTATATAGTTTATATACATTAAAGCTTTTACTTCAGCCTGTAATTGAAAATGCTATAGTTCATGGGATAAAGCCTAAAAAAAGCGGTACAATAGTACTTAGTATTTATAATGAAGAAGATAAAATAGAAGTATTGGTTTCTGATGATGGAATAGGAATGAGTAAAGATGCAGTAGATATGTTTAACAGCATAACATCGTATAAAGATATAGAAAAAGGATATGGTTTTAGAAATGTGATAAAAAGAATAAAATTATTTTTTGGAGATAATTATGGAGCTAATGTTAAAAGTGTTCCTTCGGAAGGTACTACCATTGTTATGACACTTCCAATAATAAAAAAAGAGGAAGCAGATTCTATTACATTAGGAAAAGGTTAGTTTGTTTTCTAACCTTTCTTTTTTATTATAAGATTATAGTATTTTATAATTTTTCATAGAATTTCAATGTATACGTTTTAGTTAAAATTCGCTATAATTTAATTATTGATACAATAAAGTATAATGTTACGCATTTAAGAAGGGAAGAAGTTTTTATGGGAATAATGTATAATGAATTTAATAAAGTTTTTCATTTGCAGGCTGGAAACACAAGTTATGTTATGCAGGTATATAGAGATGGGTATCTTGCTCACTTGTATTGGGGCAGGAAGATAAAAAATATTAATTCAGAGGAACTTATAATATTAAAAGGAAGAACATCTTTTTCAGCAAATCCGGATCTTAATGATAAAGTGTTTTCATTAGATATTCTTCCTCAAGAATATCCTGCATATGGGAATACAGATTTTCGAACTCCTGCATATCAATTGCAGTTGAAAAATGGAAGTACAATAACAGATTTAAGATATGAATCACATAGAATCTTTAAAGGAAAAAAGGTGTTAGAAGGTCTCCCAGCTACTTATGTAGAAAATGATAATGAAGCTGAAACTTTAGAAATAGAGTTAGTAGATTCTTTAATAGGATTAAAGGTTATTCTTTCATATACAGTATTTGAAAATTTTAATGCAATAGCAAGGAGTGTTAGGTTTATAAATTATGGTCAAGAAAATTTAAAGCTGCTTCGTGCATTAAGTATGAGCGTAGATTTTATAAGAGATGATTTTGATTTTATGCATTTATTTGGATCTTGGGCAAGAGAAAGACACATTGTTAGAGAAGCACTAAAGCCGGGAGTTCATCAAATAGACAGCAGAAGAGGGGCAAGCAGTCATGAGCATAATCCATTTATTGCTCTATTAAGCAGTGATTGTAATGAGGAACATGGAGAAGTTTATGGGTTTAATTTAGTATATAGCGGAAATTTTTTAGCTCAAGCAGAGATTAATATGTATAAAACTACTAGAATATCTATTGGGATAAACCCATTTGATTTTTCGTGGCTTTTAGAACCAGGACAAGCTTTTCAAACTCCTGAAGTTGTTATGGTATATTCTTATGAAGGTTTAGGAGGAATGTCAAGAACTTATCATAAACTTTATCGTACAAGACTTTGCAGGGGAGAGTTTAGAGATAAAACAAGACCTGTGTTGGTAAATAACTGGGAAGCTACCTATTTTAAATTTAATGCAGAAAAGATTGAAAATATTGCAAAGACAGCAAAAGAACTTGGAATAGAGCTCTTTGTTCTTGATGATGGCTGGTTCGGAAAAAGAGATAATGATAATTGTTCGTTAGGAGACTGGGTGCCGGATAAAAATAAACTGCCTAATGGACTGAAAGATTTGGCAAAGCGTATAAATGATTTAGATATGCAGTTTGGTTTATGGTTTGAGCCGGAAATGGTATCACCAGATAGTGATTTATATAGAAAGCATCCAGATTGGTGTCTTCATGTCCCAAATAGATCACGCTCAACAGCAAGAAGTCAATTAGTTCTTGATTTATCAAGAGAGGACGTTTGTAATTATATTATAAAATCTGTATCAGATATATTAAGAACTGTACCAATAAGCTATGTTAAGTGGGATATGAACAGAAATATGACAGAGATAGGATCAGCATTGCTGCCTCCTGAGAGACAAAGGGAAACTGCCCATAGATATATGCTTGGTTTATATAAGGTTATGGAAATTATAACAAGTGCTTTTCCAAATGTGTTATTTGAGGGCTGTGCTGGTGGAGGTGGACGTTTCGACGCAGGTATACTTTATTATATGCCGCAAATATGGACTAGTGACGATACTGATGCTGTTGAAAGATTAAAAATACAATACGGTACAAGTGTTGTATATCCAGCAAGCACTATGGGAGCTCATGTTTCAGCAGTACCTAATCATCAAGTTCATAGAAATACTTCTCTTAAGATGAGGGGAGATGTGGCAATGTCGGGAAATTTTGGATATGAGCTTGATCTTACAAAGTTTACAGAAGAAGAAAAAGAAGAAGTAAAGAAGCAGGTTGTTAGGTATAAAGAATTAAGAGAACTTATTCAATTTGGTGATATGTATAGACTATTAAGTCCATTTGAAGGAAATGAAACTGCATGGATGTACGTATCAGAAGATAAGACAGAGGCTTTTGTTGCATATTTTAGAATTCTTGCTGAACCAGATGCTCCAGTAAGAAGATTAACTTTAAGAGGCTTAAATCCAGATAAAACTTATATAGTTGAAGGAAAAAAAGGAGTATATGGTGGAGATGAATTAATGAATATAGGGATTGCTTTGCCGGATCTTCAAGGAGATTATAAGAGTGCCATATGGAAAATAAAAGCTGAATAAAAATGCAGAAGGTTACTTTTATAGGTGCAGGCAGCACTATTTTTGCAAAAAATGTGCATGGAGATTGGTTGCCCAAATACAAATAAACCTTTTACGCAAAAAAGTCCCTTGTGAGAGGGACTTTTTATAATACAGTAAAATCTCTATCTATAGTTATCAGTGCATTGTAGAGGGGATGAATTTTTTTAAGTTCTTTATTGATATTTTTTTTCAGAGTTTCTTCGTCCTCATGTTTAAAACCTTTAGTATGCTCTACTACAAGGTCAAAAACTAAGTTTTTGTATTCTCCATCTCCTACTACTCTGAAATCATGCATGGATTTTACTAATGGGAAATTTTTTATAATACCTTCTAGTTCCTCTCTTGCTTTGTTAACTTCCTTACTGTCTGTATTTATTGGATCCATGTGTATAACTAGAAAAATATTAAGCTTTTTTGAAAGCTCTCTTTCTGCTTTATCTATAATTTCATGTATTGTAACAACAGAAATATCGCAGGGAATTTCTGCGTGGATAGAAGCCATACAGCGTCCCGGTCCGTAGTTATGTATTATTAAATCATGTACGCCGCTTATATGTTCATAGCTTAAAACTCCGGATTTTATACTTTCAACGAGTTCAGCATCTGGAGCTTCTCCTAAAAGGGGACTTAATGTATCTCTTGTTAGTGTAAAACCAGAGTACAAAATAAATAAAGCTACCAATATACCTATGTAACCGTCTATTGGAAAAGCAGTCCATTTTGATACTAAAAGTGATAGTGCAACGCAGCTTGATGTAAATACATCTCCGAGTGCATCTAAGGATGAAGCCTCAAGGGCATCTGAATTTATGGATTTACCGATAAATTTATTAAAACTGCTGAGCCAGATTTTTGCAGCTATAGATACTAAAAGAAGTATAAAAGGAATTAATTCAAAAGTAACTGGTGAAGGATTGACTATTCTGTCAAAAGAAGCTTTAATAAATTGAAAGCCTACAAGCATAACCATGAAAGATACTATAAGTGCAGAGATATATTCAATTCTTCCATGACCAAAGGGATGCTCCTCATCTGCAGGCTTGCTGGCCAGCTTAAAACCTGCAATGGTTATAATTGAAGAGGCTGCATCAGATAAATTATTAAAGGCATCAGCAATTACAGCTATACTGTCAGAGATTAAACCAACAGAGAGCTTTATTGCAAATAGAACAGCATTTACACAAACACCAACTATTCCTCCAAGGTAACCATAAGAATCTCGAACCTTAGTATCTTTAGTATTCTCATGATTTTTTATAAAACGTGAAACTAAAAATTGAGATAACACAATAACACTCCTTAAAATAATAATAATTTTAATATAGCACATAATACCAATAATGCAAGTAAATAAATAAAAACATGGAAATTATAACTATTTATGAAATTATAACTATTTATTTGTTATACTGTTAATATGATTTACTTCTAGTAATTGTATTATGTATAAATTTGGAGGCGTAAAAGAATACATGAGGCATAAAGATTGATAATCTTTATGTGCTTAAAAGGAATACAGGAGGCATAAAGATTGATAATCTTTATGTGCTTAAAAGGAATACAGGAGGGATACAAATGTCAGAAGAACTTAAATTTGCACAGGAGCTTATCGATTTTATATATAAAAGTCCTACAGCTTTTCATGCAGTAGAAACTGTAAAAAAACTTCTCTTAAACAGCGGTTTTAATGAGCTTAAGGAAGAAGAAAGATGGGAATTAAAAAAAGGCTCAAAATACTTTGTAACTAAAAATAATTCAGCAATATTTGCTTTTGCAGTAGGCAGTGGAAATACTACAGAAAATGGCTTTAAAATAATTGGAGCACATACAGATTCCCCAGGTTTTAGAATAAAGCCTGATCCAGAAATTACAGCAGAGAATGCTTATGTAAAGCTTAATACAGAAGTTTATGGAGGTCCTATTTTAAATACTTGGCTTGATAGGCCGCTTTCAGTTGCAGGAAGGGTAATTTTTAAGGGTGAAAATCCACTATATCCTTTAATTAAACTAGTAAATATAAATAGACCTGTAATGATAATTCCAAATATTTCAATACATATGAACAGAGAAGTTAATAAAGGTTACGAACTTAACAGGCAGAGAGATACACTTCCGCTGCTGTCTCTTATAAATGAGGAACTTCAAAAAGGAAACTATCTTCTAAATGCTGTTGCAGATGAGTTAAAGGTTAACGCAGCTGATATTTTAGATTTTGATCTTTTCTTATATGAGTATGAAAAAGGAAAAATCATAGGACTTAATAATGAGTTTATAAGCAGTTCAAGGCTTGATGATTTAGCAATGGTTCATGCAGGAATTACAGCTTTAATTAATGCAGGAACTTCAAAGAGTACTAATATAATGGCATGTTTTGATAATGAAGAAGTTGGAAGTTCAACAAAACAAGGGGCAGATTCAGAAATTCTTTCAAATATAATTGAGAGAATAGTTATAAGTCTAGGTGGAGATAGAGAAGATTTTTTTAGAGCTGTATCGAAAAGTTTCATGATTTCAGCAGATTTAGCTCATGCTGTTCATCCAAATGCTAGTGAAAAGGCAGATCCGATAAACAGACCTATTTTAAATAAAGGACCTGTTATAAAGCTTGCAGCTAACCAAAGTTATACAACAGACAGTAATTCAGCAGCAGTTTATGAACAAGTATGTAAGATAGCTGGAGTACCTGTACAAAAATTTGTTAACCGTTCAGATTCTCCAGGCGGTTCAACTATCGGACCTATATCTTCTACACATTTAGCTGTGCGCTCTGTGGATATGGGGACTCCTATACTTGCTATGCACTCAGTAAGGGAACTTGGAGGAGTAAAAGATCATAGTTATGCAGCCAAATCTTTTGAAGAATTTTATAAATTATAAAAATTCTATTGCATTATTTAAAAATTTATGATAAACTTACTTTAACTTAATAAAGTGTTTAAGCTTACCTAGGGTAGAGGTGCTGTAACTAATAGTATCCATAAGAAGCAGGCATGCGATGATGTATGGAAAAAGGAGTTATGGCCGAAGGAAAATATGCTTTGCAGGTATTTTTCCTGGCTTTGCGTAAAACATGCGCAAGGCTGTCATCATGAAAATGGTGGAGAGCTACAAGGTACACGAAGTTGCATAATACATTTGTGTTATAGTGCAGCAAAGGTGTTCCTTTGCTGCATTTATTTTTATAAAATGCATAAGGATTATTAATTCTTATATGCTGATAAGCAATAAAAGGGGGCGAATTTACATGTCAATAGTTGTTCAAAAATACGGCGGGAGCTCCGTAGGTACAATTGACAAAATAAAAAAAGTAGCAGAAACTATTATTAAAAGAAAAAATAATGGAGATAGTCTGGTAGTTGTAGTATCTGCAATGGGAGATACTACAGACGATTTAATAGCACTTGCAAAGAAAATTTCAGACAATCCAGATAAAAGAGAGCTGGATGCATTACTTTCTACAGGTGAGATGATTTCAGCATCTCTTCTTGCAATGACTCTTAAAGAGATGGGGCATGATGCTGTAAGTTATACAGCTTATCAAATAGGAATCAGAACTACCGGGCAATATGGTAAATCACTTATAGATGATATTGATGGAAGTAAAATAAAAGAAAGTATTGAAGAAGGAAAGATAGTTATAGTAGCTGGATTCCAGGGGATAAATGAAGATGGAGATATAACTACCCTTGGAAGAGGGGGCTCTGATACTACTGCAGTAGCAATAGCAGTCAAGTTAAATGGAATATGTGAAATATATACAGATGTAGATGGAATATATAGTGTTGACCCGAGAAAATATCCTAAGGCTAAAAAACTTGATGAAATAGATTATGAGGAAATGCTTGAGCTTGCAAGCCTTGGAGCACAGGTTATGCATTCAAGATCTATAGAACTTGGTGAAAAATATAAAACACCTATATATGTAGGATTAAGCACAAGCGATATAAAAGGAACTGTAATTAGGGAGGTAAAAAATATGAATATGGAAAGCAAACCAGTAACAGGACTAGCAACTAGCGATGATGATGTGGCTATTACAATAGTGGACATAGATAGTGATATAAATATACTTTCAAATTTATTTGAGAGCCTTGCAAGCAGAAGGATAAATGTGGATATTATCAGCCAGACTGCACCTATGAATGGAAAGGTAAATATATCCTTTACAATACCTAAGGATGATTTAAAAGAATGTTTAGGTATAGCCAGAGATTTTGCAAAAGATGAAAATATAAAAATTGATGAAGACATAACAAAATTCTCAATAGTTGGAATAGGAATGAAAACAACTTCTGGTGTAGCAGCTAGAATGTTTAAGCTTTTCAGTGATAATAACATTTGTGTTAAAATGATTACTACATCAGAGATAAGAATTACTTGTGCAATAAAGCAGGAAGATAAGATTAAAGCAATTAATATAGTAGCAGAGGAATTTAATCTATAGGTTATTAAAAAAAAGAGGTGGCATTATGGAATTTTTTGGTACTACAAAGGTTAAAGACAATGTACTTTATATAGGCGGTGTAAGCACTACTGAACTTGCAAAAGAATACGGAACTCCTCTTTATGTTATTGATGAAGCTTTTGTCAGATTAAAATGCAGCAGGTACTATAAAGCCTTTAAAGTTCAGGAAAGAGGAAACAGAGTTGCTTATGCTGGCAAGGCTTTTTTAACACTTGCTATGTGCCAGCTAATTAGCGAAGAAGGTCTTTGCCTGGATGTAGTATCTGGCGGAGAGCTTTATACTGCAATTAAGAGCGGCTTTCCCCTTGAAAAGGTATATTTCCATGGAAATAACAAGACTTTGGAAGAAATAGATATGGGAATAAAGAGTGGAGTTGGCAAGTTTGTTGTAGATAACTTTTATGAGATTGAAAAGATAAATGAAATTGCTAAAAGTTATAACAAAGTTCAAAAAATACTTCTTAGAGTTACTCCAGGTATTGAAGCACATACACACGAATATATCAAAACAGGGCAGATTGATTCAAAATTCGGCTTTACAATATTGAACAATAATACTCTTAATGCGGTAAAAAAAGCTGTAGAGCTTCCTAATATAGAGCTTGTTGGACTTCACTGCCATATCGGCTCGCAAATATTTGATATAACTCCTTATGAAGATGCAGTAGAAGTTATGATGTCTTTAATTGCAAATATCAAGGAACAATTAAATTATGAAATAACAGAATTAGATTTAGGCGGAGGTTTTGGAATACACTATAGAAGTGGAGATAAGCCTAGAACCATAGAAGAATTCTGTAGTGCCATAATAAATAAGGCTGACAAAATGGCTGAAAAGCTGAATATAAAACTGCCAAGCTTAACTATAGAGCCAGGAAGGTCTATTATAGGTAAAGCAGGAACAACGCTATATACTGTAGGTTCAATTAAAGAAATTCCAGAGGTTAGAAAATATGTAGCAGTAGATGGCGGTATGACTGATAACATAAGACCAGCACTTTACAAGGCTGAGTATGAGTGTGTCATAGCAAACAGAGTTCAAGATAAAACTGAAGAAACTGTAACAATATCTGGTAAATGCTGTGAATCTGGGGATATACTTTTAAATGACGTGCAAATACCAAAAGCTCAGAGCGGAGATATTCTGGCAGTACTTTCTACAGGTGCTTACGGTTATTCTATGTCCAGTAACTACAATAAAATCCCAAGAGCTGCAGTAGTGTTTGTTAAAGATGGTAAATCAAAGCTTGTTTGCAGAAGACAGAGTTATGAAGATGTAATTAGTAATGAACTGCCTTTATAATAAAAAAAGCAGAATTTGCATTCTATGCAAATTCTGCTTTTTTTTATTATAAATTTTAACTTCTTCGGTAATACTAAATTATGCTATGAATAAAGTAAGGAGTGGGTGGAATGTTCTATTTATATATAGCTGTATTAATATTTTTAGTATTACTTGTTTTATACATGATGATTAAGGACACGAATGATGATGAGCATAACTTAATGGAGGATGTTCCAACTATAAGTGTAAACAAAGAAGATCTGGAAAAGCACGCAGCACAAATTTCTCAGTTTTATTCAAAAGTAACAAGAAAGTCAAATTGCAGAAGAAAGCTTATGAAAAGTCTAGATAAAAGCTATGCAGACATATTAAAGACTTATGAGTACATAGATAAAGATGTAAAATATAAGAGAGATGTAGTTCCTGCAGCTGAATGGATGCTTGACAATCTTTATTTAATAGAAAAAGAATATAAGGATATTAAACACAATATGCCTAGTTCTTATTACAGAGGGCTTCCTGTAATAAATAAAGGAATTTTAAAGGGATATCCGAGAATTTACCATATTGCTGTAGAGTTAGTCTCACATACAGATGGAAGAGTAGATGAAAAAACTATAGAACTATTTATAAATGCTTATCAAAAAAATACTATACTTACTATAGGTGAGCTTTGGGCTCTTCCTATAATGATAAGAATAGCTCTTATACAGAATATAAGCAAAATTTCAGAGAGAATAATTTATTCTCAGGAAGAAAAGAAAAGAGGAGATTTATTAGCTGAAAGGTTCATTAATGCTTATAACGAAAACAGGCTTCAGGAGGAATTAAATAAATCAACATTTGAAAATATGACTTTCAGCTCACATTTTGTAGAAAGATTTTTAAAGATTATAAGAGATAATGGTGTAGATAGTGCAGAATTATATAAATGGCTGGATGAAAAGCTGGAGTTTCAGCAAGTTACTGCTGAAAAAATGATAAGTACAGAACATCAAAAGCAGGCTGCTTTCCAAATTTCAATAGGAAATTCTATTACAAGTATAAGAGAGGTAGAGGCAATCAATTGGAGAGATGCTTTTGAAAAGTTAAGCTTTGTTGAACAGATATTGAAGGAAGATCCTGCAAATATTTATAAGTATATGGATTTTGAATCAAGAGACTACTATAGACATAAGGTTGAAAAGTTAGCTAAGCACATAAATGCAGATGAAATATTTGTTGCTAAAAAAGCACTGGAATGTGCAGCTTTAGCAGAAAAGAATAAAGATTACTTAAGCCACATCGGATATTATCTTATAGATGATGGTATGGAAATTTTAAAAACAAGGCTTAATTTTAAGGAAAAAGGATTTGGAAAACTGAAAGGTGTTATTAATAAAAATAAAATCGGGTTTTATATTGGAACCATATTAACTTCTGTAGTACTATTATGTTTTGCAGTTATTTGTTCCATAATAGCTGAAAATAATAATATACCTGTTTGGAAGCTTGTTACAGCATTTATAGTGCTTATAATACCCTGCAGTGAAATTGTTATTTCTATATTTAATTGGAGTATAAACCATCTGTTTTCTCCAAGGTTTATTCCAAAGATGGAGTTTGAGCAGGGAATACCAGAAGAATGCAGCACTGTAGTTGTAATCCCAACTCTTTTGAATAACCAAAGCAGAGTGCATGAATTAATAGCTGATTTGGAAGTATATTATCTTGCAAATCAGGAAAAGAATATTTATTTTGCACTTCTTGGAGATTTTAAAGACAGTGCTAAAGAGCATGAAGAAAATGACAGTAATATAGTAAAAGCTGCTTTAGCAGATGTTAAGGCTTTAAATGAAAAGTATTCAAAAAATGGAGAAGAGATATTCTTCTTTTTAAACAGATACAGACAATACAATGAAAAGGAAGGAATTTGGCTTGGCTGGGAAAGAAAACGCGGAAAGTTAATGGAGTTTAACGCTTTGCTTAGAGGAGACAACAGCACAAGCTATAATGTAATAAGCGGAGATATTAACACATTGCGTAAAGCAAAATATGTTATAACTCTAGATGCGGATACACAGCTTCCAAGAGATATAGCTAAAAAGCTTATAGGTGCTATGAGCCATGTGTTAAACAAACCTCATATAGATTATAAGAATAAGAGAGTATTAAGAGGTTATGGACTTATGCAGCCAAGGGTTAGCGTAAGTACTATTGCAGCAAACAAGACAATGTTTTCTAAGATTTTTTCAGGTGAAACTGGTATTGATATGTATACTACTGCAGTTTCCGATGTTTATCAAGACCTTTTTGGAGAAGGTATTTTTACAGGAAAGGGAATATATGATGTAGATGTATTTAACTACATGCTTAAGGATGAAATACCTGAAAATACTGTTCTAAGCCATGATTTGCTTGAAGGGTCTTACGTAAGAACTGCATTAGTTACTGACGTTGAGCTTATAGATGGTTATCCTGCCTACTATAATTCAAGTGCCATGAGACTGCACAGATGGACCAGGGGAGACTGGCAGATAATAAGATGGCTTGCTAAAAAATCACCGCTTAATACACTTTCAAAGTGGAAGATACTTGATAATTTAAGAAGGAGTCTTTTAGCACCATCCATTATGCTTTTGGTGATTTTATCTTTTGCTGTTCTTCCACGCAGCGACCAGTGGCTTATAGTGGCATTTTTAGCTATACTTTGTCCAATCTTTTTTGATGTATCGGAGGCGGTAGTATCTCCCATTAAAGGTATAAGTCTATCTGGAAAAATAAATAATGAAAAGATTGCAGTAGAACAGGTATTTTTGATATTTTGTTTTCTGCCTTATCAAGCTTATTTGATGTTAGATGCTATAGTAAGGACAATTTACAGGTTAACTATAAGTAAAAGAAAGCTGCTGGAATGGCAGACTGCAGCAGATGTTGAGGCAAAGCTCGGAAGAAAGCTTGGTAATTTTATTGCAGCTATGTGGCCGGGAAGTTTAATATCGGTAATTGTATTAATATTAGCTTTCAATAATTCTGCAAGCAGCGGGATTTTAATGCTGCCTTCCTGTATTTTGTGGTTTGTAAGTCCTGTTATAGCTTACTATATAAGCAGAGAAATAAAGTTAAAGTCTGTACAAATCAGCAGTGAACAGATTGATATGCTTAGAAGATTTAGCAGAAAAACCTGGGCTTATTTTGAGGATTTTGTGGATGATAAAAATAACTATCTGGCACCTGATAATTTTCAGGAAGATCCTTTAAATGGAGTTGCTACAAGAACCTCTCCTACTAATATGGGTATGGGACTTACTTCTAATTTAGCCGCTTACGATTTAGGTTATATAGGGATTCTTGAAGCTGTAGAAAGAATTGAGAAAATACTAAACAGTATGGAAGATATCAAAAGATATAAGGGTCACTTTTATAATTGGTATGATACAGTTTCAAAAGAGCCTCTGCATCCAAGATATATATCTACTGTAGACAGCGGAAATTTGGTAGGTTATCTATGGCTTACTGCAGAAAGCCTCAAGGAATACATTAATAATCCAGTTATATGTAAAAATAAAGCTTATGGATTAATCGATACTTTAAATCTATGCAGTGGAGAAATTGAAAGTTCTGCTGAAATTAAAGATTTTTATTCAAATACAATAAACAATATAAAGAAAGCAGACTTAGATATAATATCCTGGAAGAAAATACTTATGGATGTTTGGAGTAAAGCATTAGAAATTGAAAAGGTAAAAGGCTGCGAAAATTTATATTGGAATTCTAAGTGTAAACATTCAGTGATTAAGTACTTAACAGAGCTGCAAAAACTTTTTCCCTGGACAGATTTAATAATTGAAAGACCAGACAATTGGGAAGGCTTATGTGAAAAACTTAAAACTATTGCATCACAGGCTTCATTAAAAACTGTAATAGATGAAATAGATAAAATATCAGGCGAAATAACACAAAGCTGTATAGATAAAAAAGGAGATGTTTCAGAAAGTGAATGGCTGGAACAGTTAAATACATTATTAGATTCCAGCAGAAATGAAATAATTAATCTGTTAAAAAAAATTGAGAACCTGCGTGAAAGATTAAATAACATGGCGGAGTCAACAGATTTTTCTATGCTCTATGATAAAAAGAGAGGGCTTTTTGCAATAGGGTATGATATAGAGAAGGATACTTTAGGAAACTCTTATTATGATTTATTAGCTTCTGAATCAAGGCAAGCAAGCTTTGTGGCTATAGCAAAAAAAGATGTAGAGCAGAAGCATTGGTTTAAATTATCAAGAGCAATGACAATCATGGGAAAGAGCAAGGGTTTAGTATCTTGGAGCGGAACAATGTTTGAATATTTTATGCCCCTTCTTATAATGAAAAACTATCCAGATACTCTTTTAAATGAAACTTATAAAGCAGTAGTAGACGGGCAAAAAAGATATGCAGCAGAAAGAAAGGTTCCTTGGGGAATATCTGAGTCAGCTTATCATACTTTCGACCCGGCACTTAATTATCAATATAAAGCTTTTGGTGTACCTGGAATTGGTCTTAAAAGAGGGCTTGTAAATGAGCTTGTAATATCACCTTATTCAACAGTTATGGCTCTACAGATAGATTTTGATGGAGCTATAAAAAATATGAAAAATCTTGTTGAAGAAGGTCTTGAAGGAAGATACGGCTTTTATGAAGCAGTAGATTATACAAAAGAAAGACTTCCTAAGGGTAAAAACAAAGCTATTATAAAGTGTTTTATGGTTCATCATGAAGGTATGAGTTTAATGGCATTAAATAACGTATTAAACAGCAACATACTACAGGAAAGATTTCATAGGATACCTTGTGTTAAAGCAACAGAACTTTTACTGCAAGAAAGGATTCCACGAAGAGTTGTATATGACAGAGAACAAAAATTTGAAGTTGTTGATGTAACTTCTGAAAAACAGAATATAGTGGTTAGAAGCTTTAATACTGCAAAAACAAAGCTTCCGGAAACTCATATATTATCTAATGGAAGTTATTCTTTAATGCTTACTAACAGCGGAAGTGGTTATGGAAAGCTTAATGATATGACTGTATACAGATGGAGAGAAGATCCTACCTTAGATAATACAGGTATGTTCTTTTATATAAAGAATCTGAATTCAAATGAATTCTGGAGCAGTGCCTATGAGCCTTCTAAGACTGAAGGAGAAAATTATGAAGTTATTTTTTCTCTGGATAAGGCAGAGTTTAAGAGAAAAGACGGTAATTTAGTTACTCATACTGAAATAGCTGTATCTCAGGAGGATAATGCTGAAGTCAGAAGGATATCTATAACAAACCATAGCGAACATTCACGAACAGTTGAGATAACAAGTTATTTAGAAGTAACTCTGGCACCTTATAATGCTGATATAGTGCACCCTGCTTTCAGCAATCTTTTTATAAGAACAGAGTTTGTTGAAAATCCAGGATGCATAATTGCAAACAGAAGACCAAGGGCAAAGGGACAGAAAAAGCCTCACTTAATACAGACAATTGCAGTGTCAGGTGAAACTGTAGGAAGTATGCAGTTTGAAACCAGCAGGGCAAATTTTTTAGGAAGAGGCAGAGATGTATCAAATCCATTAGTTATGGAAAATGACGCTCCATTAAAAAACAGTGTGGGTGCAGTACTTGACCCAATAATAAGCATAAGGAGAAGGCTTAAGATAAGACCTGGGGAAACAGTAAAGATTGCATACACTACAGCAGTTGCAGATTCAAGGGAAGAGGCAGTTGAGCTTGCAAGAAAGTACAGTGAAATGCACAACATAAACAGAGTCTTCGAGCTTGCTTGGACTCAGACTCAGGTAGAGCTTAAGTACCTGGGAATAAAATCAACTCAGGCAAATTTGTACCAGCATATAGCTTCTAAAATACTATTTATAAACTCAAATCTTAGAGCTAGAGAAAGTTATATAAAAAATATCAAAAAATTTCAATCATCCCTATGGCCTTATGGAATATCAGGAGATGTACCTATTCTTTTAATTATTATAAGAAGCGAGAAGGATGTAGATTTGGTAAGACAGGTGCTTCAGGCTCACGAGTATTGGAGTATTAAGGGATTAAAAGTAGATTTAGTTATATTAAATCTTCAAAATACACTCTATGTTCAGCCTCTTTTAGATTCTGTTAGGGATTTAATTTCATCAAGTCATGCAAGAGATAAAATGAATAAGACAGGAGGTGTATTCCTTCACAGCAGAGGAAGTATGGCAGCTGAAGATGTGAATTTTTTAATCTCTGTAGCAAGACTTGTAGTAGATGCAGAAAAAGGAAATCTGCTTCAGCAGATAAAAGATGAAGATATATCAGAAACTCTAGAGCTTCTTTCTGTAAAAGAAGAAAAGTATGATATAAAGCCTTATAAGTTTCCACATGTAAATTTAGAATTTTTTAATGGTTATGGAGGCTTTGATACAGAAAATGATGAGTATACAATAATATTAAAGGATTATAAAAATACTCCAGCTCCTTGGATAAATGTAATTTCAAACGGGGAATTCGGTTTCCATATATCTGAAAGCGGAAGCAGTTATACCTGGTTTAAAAACAGCAGAGAAAATAAGATAACTACATGGTCTAATGATCCCATTACTGATCCGCCTACGGAAGCTTTATACTTAAGAGATGAAATAACAGGTAAAATATGGAGCATAACTTCGAAGCCTGTAAGAGATGAAGGTGAGTATAGAATACAGCATGGCTTTGGATATTCTGTTTTTAAACATGAAGCGGAAGGAGTTTTAGGAGAGCTGACAGTTTTTGCAGCAATTGATGAAAGTGTAAAGCTTGGTATAGTTAAACTTAAGAACAATACAAAATATTCAAGAAGGCTGTCTCTTACATATTATGCACAGCTTGTATTAGGAGTTGTACCGCAAAGTACTGCACAATATATATCAACTTATCTTGATGAGGAAAAGAATTTTATATACGCTCAAAATCCTTACAGCGAGCATTTTGGAAGAGCTTATGCTTATTTAAGAATTGCTGGAGGAGAGGAAGTTTCTTACACAGGAGACAGAACAGAGTTTCTTGGAAGAGGAGGAAGTACAGCTGCTCCTGAAGGACTGAAATACAAAGCTTTTTCAAATAATGTAGGTTCAGGCTTTGATCCATGTTTGACAGTAAATACAAAAGTAAGCATAGCTCCAGAGGAAGAGGTTAATCTTATAGTTATGCTTGGGCAAAAGGAAAGCCTGGAAGATATAAAAAGGATTTGCGAAAATTACAGCAATATAGAAAGAGTGGAAGAAAAACTTATAGAAGTTAAAAATTTCTGGAAGGATTTACTTCACAGAATACAGGTTAAAACTCCAGATAAAACAATGGATATTATGCTTAACGGCTGGCTTATGTATCAGACTATATCCTGCAGATACTGGTCAAGAACAGCATTTTATCAATCAGGTGGAGCCATGGGTTTTAGAGATCAGCTTCAGGATGTTATGGCGGCAGGATATTTAAAGCCTGAATTTACTAAAGAACAAATACTTCATAGTGCTTCAAGACAGTTTTTAGAAGGTGATGTACAGCATTGGTGGCATCCTGTTGTTAACAGCGGTATAAGAACTAGATTTTCAGATGACCTTTTATGGCTTCCTTTTGTAACTGCAGATTATATAAAAAATACTGGAGACTACAGTATTTTAGATGAGGAAGCAAGCTATCTTGAAGAAGAACCTCTTAAAGAAGGGGAAGATGAAAGATATAAGGTTACACCAGTTTCAGATAAAAAAGGTTCTATATATGAGCACTGCATTAAAGCTATAGATATTTCTTTAAGATTTGGAAGCCACAACATACCATTAATGGGCAGCGGAGATTGGAACGATGGTATGAGTACTGTAGGAAATGAAGGTAAGGGAGAAAGCGTATGGCTTGGATGGTTTCTTTATAAGATATTGGATAATTTTAAGGAACTTTGCAGATATAAAGGTGATGAAGAAAGAGCTGAAAAATATGAAAAGATGAGAGATTTTATTGGAGAAAATCTTGAAAAGAATGCTTGGGATGGCGGATGGTACAGAAGAGCATACTTTGATGATGGAACTCCGCTTGGTTCTATGGAAAATGACGAGTGTCAAATAGATTCTTTATCACAATCCTGGGCAGTTATTTCTGGAGCTGCAAAACGTTCCCGTATTGAAGAAGCTATGGAAGCTCTTGAAAGACATCTTGTGAAAGAAGATAAAGGTATTGTGCTTCTATTAACTCCAGCTTTTAATAATTCAAAGCTGGAACCAGGATATATAAAGGGCTATGTTCCTGGAGTCAGAGAAAATGGAGGACAGTATACTCATGCAGCAACCTGGGTAGTGCTTGCTATGGCTAAACTAGGCTACGGATATAAGGCATGGAGAATTTACCACATGATAAATCCTATTAATCATTCAAAATCTTATCTTAATGCAGAAAGATACAAGGTAGAGCCTTATGTTATGACCGCAGATGTATATTATACAGAAGGACATGAGGGAAGAGGAGGATGGAGCTGGTACACTGGTGCTTCAGGCTGGATGTACAGAGTAGGAATTGAAGGAATTCTCGGCTTAAAGCTTGAAGGTGGAAAAGGCTTTAAAGTTGAGCCTACTATTCCACAGGAATGGAATGGATATGAAATCTATTATAGAAAGGGTGAGGCTAAGTATAATATACAAATAAAAAGAGGAGATAAAAAAGAGATTTATCTTGACGGAAAGCAGTTAGAAGATAATCTTATACCTTATTTAGATTCTGGAGAACATGTAGTTGAAGTGATAATATAAGTATCTAAAAATTAAAATTATATTTAACCATCTTCAAAAGTATAATTGAAGGTGGTTAAATATTTTTATTATTTAGAAGGATTTCCTAAATAAATGTAGAATAATATTAATAATCATTATTATATAAAAATATATTTTTAGGAGGGTTTTAAAATGACAGAATTAAGGCAAGTCTATAAATGTGCAAGCTGTGGAAACATAGTTGAAGTAGTTCATGCTGCAGGTGGAACATTAGTATGCTGTGGTCAGCCAATGACTTTAAAAGCAGAAAACACTTCTGATGGAGCTAAAGAAAAACATGTTCCATTTGTTGAAAAAGCAGAAGGTGGGGTATTAGTTAAGGTTGGTTCAGTTGAACACCCAATGCTTGACAATCATTATATTGAATGGATAGAAGTTCATACAGCAAATAAAGTTTATAGAAAATATTTAAATTCAGGAGAAAAACCAGAAGCTTTTTTTGCACTTAATGAAGAGATTTTATTTGTAAGAGAATACTGTAATCTTCACGGACTATGGAAGGCATAAGGCAGAAAAGTTTATTTTTGAAGGAATGTTAATAAGTATATTGACATTCCTTTTCATTGGGAATAATATATAATTAGGTAATCAATGGATGTTTAGCCCTGTAGTTTTACTATAGGGTTTTTATATTTCATAAACTATTAGGAGGCACACGCTATGGAAGACAAGAGAAAGGTTATATTCAGCGGAATTCAACCTTCAGGAGAATTAACATTAGGCAATTATCTGGGAGCTATAAAGAATTGGGTTAAGCTTCAAGATGAGTATGAGTGCTACTTTTGTGTAGTAGACCTGCATGCTATAACAGTAAAACAGGAACCTAAAAATTTAAGAGCAAGAACACTGGAAGTTATGTCTATATATATAGCAGCTGGAATAGATCCTCAAAAAAATACTATATTTATTCAATCTCATGTTCCGGCTCACTGTGAAGCTGCATGGCTTTTAAACTGCTATACTTATATGGGTGAACTTGGAAGAATGACACAATTTAAAGATAAATCCCAAAGATATGGAGAATCAATTAGTGCTGGACTTTATAATTATCCTGTACTGATGGCTGCAGATATACTTTTATATCAAACAGATTTAGTTCCTGTTGGAAGCGATCAAAAGCAGCATTTAGAGCTGGCAAGAGATATTGCTGTAAGGTTTAATAATACATATAGTGAAACTTTTGTAGTTCCAGAACCTTATATAGCTCAAAATGGAGCTAGAATAATGAGTCTTCAAGATCCTGCCAAAAAGATGTCTAAATCAGATGACAACCCAAACAGCTATATATTAGTTATGGATCCTCCGGAAGTAATAAGAAAGAAGATAAATAGAGCAGTAACTGACAGTATTGGTGTTGTTAAGTATAGCGACGAACAGCCGGGAGTTAAAAATTTAATGACAATACTAAGCACAATAACAGGTCAGTCTTTTGAAGATATTGAGAAAAAGTATGAAGGACAAGGGTATGCTCAGTTTAAAAAAGACGTTGCAGAAGCTATTATTACTGAACTAGAGCCAATCCAAAAGAAAGTAAAAGAACTTTTAGAAAATAAAGCTTACCTTGAAAGCATCTATAAAGCAGGTGCAGAAAAAGCTAATTATGTAGCAACGAAGACACTTAGAAAAATGCAGAAAAAGATTGGATTTATACCAGTGTCAAAGTAAAATAAGTTCTAAATTAAGAATAAAGTATTAACGAGCCATACAGTAGCTGTACGGCTCGTTTTTTAAATGCTTTAAATTATTACTAAAAAATTAATTCTCCGGGTTTATAGCCCTCAGGTAATTCTTCTTCATTTAAAAACTTGAAATTGTCATCACGAAGTATTGGTAGAAATACTTCGTATGGAATTTTTGAAAATTCACAGCCATAATTACTGGCTCCGAACCACTTACCCTCTTTGCTGCTTAAATTTAAATCTCTTACAAATTTTGTATTGTTTGAGCAATCATGAACTGCTAAGTCCCATTTTTCTTCATCTGCTATTTTCATGAATTTCAGAGTTAATTCTCTGCTCCAAATGGGAGATATATAACCGAGCCTTGAAATATACATGTTTTCTCCGTAATAATTGTTTATGTTATTGGCATTTAAATGTAATTCTGCACAATTGATAAAATCAAGCTTTGTATCTAAAATTGCTTGCTTTTTTTCAAAAAAAGCTTTGAAAAACTCAGGCGTCATTGGTGTTTCAATACCTACATTTTCAATATATTTTTTAGCTATTTTAATATTTTCAATAACTTTGTCTGAACACTTAGAAGCACCTAGGTTGAACCGTATTTCGTTAAGACCGGCTTCACCTAATGCTTTTAATGTTTCTTCCGTAGCTAAAGTGCCATTTGTATATAAATGTTGATGAATTCCTGCATCACTGAATTTTTTTATTACGGAATAGTATTTTTCAATTTCCATGAATGGCTCTAAATAAACGTAAGCAACTCCAGTAGGCTTCTTGTGGATGGAAAGAAGCAAATCTATATCTTTTTCGTAAAATTTTGTGCCTCCAATTTCCCACATGCCTTCCCCAATTGGAGGAATATCATTGAGTTCACCATAATTATAACAGAACTTACACTCAATATTGCATTTGTTTGTTTTCCTGATTGCACCTAGGCCAGTGCCTAACAGACAAGAACAACATCCTTTGGGAAATTTGTTTTCATTTCCTACAAAATAAGTTCTATTTTTCAAGGTTTTTAAACCCTTAATTTCAGACATTAATATATTATTTCTATGTTCTATGGCTGCCTCAATTTGCGCAAAGGTAGAGTAGATGATTTCCTTTTGTTTTGTCATTGGCTCCTCATCCTCTGGCAATATTGAGAAAAATTCAAACCACATAAGCGCATCTTTTTTTGAAATTTTCATAACATGTCCTCCTCTAAGAGACGTAATATCTTACAAGTATTCATTAACATTATACTTTAAGTTTAGTTACTATATCAATAACATCAATTTGGGCATGGTGGTATTTAAATGGTTATAAAAATTAAATGATTTTTATTTTTATATAAATATTGTAAAATCACCGCTGTTATATGGTAAAATTAATATCATAGAAAATTATTTCTATAAGGTATTATTAATAACAACAGGCGGTGTTTTATATATGAAATTTAATTATTCTATGCCAACAGAAATTTATTTTGAAAGAGGGGCTGTTGAAAATAATAAAAGTGCCATGTTAAAGCTTGGCAGTAAAGCTTTGATTGTTACAGGGAAAAGTTCCTCAAAAAGAAACGGTTCTTTAAAGGATATGACAGATGCTCTAGAAGCATTAAGCATTAAATACAGAGTTTTTGATGATGTAGAGGAAAACCCTTCTCTTGAAACTATAGAGATAGCTTCTGCTATGGGAAAAGAGTTAAAAGCAGATTTTGTCATAGGTATTGGAGGGGGTTCACCTTTAGATGCAGCTAAAGCAGTAGCATTATTTATTAAAAATCCAGAAATTAATAAGGATAATATATTTATAAGCGGGAAACTTGAAAGTCTTTCAGTGGTTGCAGTTCCTACAACTTCAGGAACAGGCTCGGAGGTTACTCCTTACAGCATAGTTACAGTTCATAAGGAGCAGACTAAGAAAAATTTAGGTCAAAGAATTTTTCCTGTAATTGCCTTTATGGACAGCAGTTATACTGATGATTTACCATATGATATTACTGTAAATACAGCTGTAGATGCTTTTACTCACCTTGTTGAAAGCTATTTAAATACTAACGCCAATATTTTGTCCGATACTTATGCTGAAAAAGGTTTTGCGCTATTTAAGTCCTGTTTTGAAAGCCTTATAAAAAAGGAGCTTACTGAAGAATTCAGAGAGAAGGTAATGCTAGCCTCTATGTTTGGCGGGGTAGCTATTGCCCAGTGCGGAACCTCGCTGCCGCATGGGATGGGATATGCACTTACATACTATAAAAATCTTCCCCATGGTCTTGCTAATGGGGTGCTTACTGTAGAATATTTAAAAGCCTTTAGAAATAAAGAAAAACTTACAAAAATGTTAGGTATAATGGAAATTAAAGATTTAAATGGTTTGAAGACTATATTCGACAACTTATTTAAAGTTCATATAAAGCTTACTTATGAAGAAATAAATAAATATGCTTTAAGTTTTGCTCAGAACAAAAATAAATTAAAAAATCACCCAGAGGATGTAGATGTTAAAGTTATTGAAGAAATATATAAAAACAGCTTATAGTTGAAATTAAGCGGCAGTGAGGGGATAACAATGAAATTTTTCAGCAGAGATAAGTTAAAAGTAAGAAGTGAATTTACAGACGATGAAGTTAAGTTTTATATTGATTATAATAATATAAAAAATGAAGATTTTACTGTTAAACTGTTAAAGGAAATGATTAGTGGGAAAACTTGTTTTGTAATTGTTGATACTAAATTAACTTACAAGGAACCTAAAAAAGATTATGATGTTATTTTAGATGAATTAATAACAGAAATTGAGGCTCTAAGTATTAAATATAAGAAAATTGTGGTAAAGACGGATGAAGATATGAAAATATTTGGAATGCCAATGAGAATTGACAGCAAAAAAAAGCATAAAGAATACATATTAGGTTTTATTATAGATTTAGCTGAGCTTAAACAAATAAAACATATTCTTAATATATTTAATGTTTATTACTATTTATATAACAGTGAATATTGCAAAGAGGATTTGTTAGATAAGCTGCAGCGGGATTATGATAAGGAATTAAGTGATGAACTGAAATATGAAATTTTTGATTGTAATTTTAATAAGCATTTGGCAATACTGGGCAGAAGTGAAGAATATGATACTATTAATAATATTATTAATAAACTAAAGTAAATATAAGCTTTGGAAGGATAATATCGCTCTTTACAAGCTTATATTAAAATTCTATAATTATGTTTGTTAAAGCTTTAGGACAAGATATTTACGAAATTAAGGAGGATAAAGTGAGATATATAATTAATTATTTAAAAGGAATAGTAATAGGTGTAGCCACCTTGGTTCCAGGTGTAAGCGGAGGTACAATGGCTATTATACTTGGGGTTTACGATGATTTAATTCATGCTGTAAGTTCATTTTTTAAAGATTGGAAAAATCAGATTGGGATACTTTTTCAGATAGGACTTGGCGGTATTACAGGAATTTTGCTATTTAGCAGATTGATGGAAGAGGCTCTTAAAAAATATCCTTTTGTAATGAAATTTTTCTTTATAGGCGTTATATGCGGGGGATTGCCGGTATTGTATAGAAAATCAAGAGAGGTAAAAAGAAATTCTATAGATTTCATATACCTAATTATTGGTTTTATAATTGTATTTTTTATGTCAGAGGATACAACAGCTACAACTACTTTAGCCACCGCACAAGGTCTAACAAGCATAATTTTTCTTTTAATCGCTGGTATTATAATAGCTATAGCATTAATTTTGCCAGGAATAAGTGCTTCTTTTATGCTTTATACTTTAGGACTTTATGATATTACTTTAAATGCTATAAATAACAGGAATATACCTTTTTTAATTCCACTGGGACTAGGTTTAGCTTTAGGAACTTTAGGTACTGCAAAAACTATAGAAAATCTGCTTCAAAAGCATCCGGGAAAAACTTATATGCTGATTTTAGGTTTTGTAGCAGGCTCTTTAATGCCGGCTTACCCAGGATTACCGCAAGGGCTTACTATATTGTGGTCCGCGGCAGCTTTTGTAATAGGTTTTATACTAATTTTTTGGCTTGGTAAAAAAGATATTACGTAAAGAAAAATAAAGAAAAGGGGCTGTAAAAACAGTCCCTTTTAGCTTGCCTTTTCAATACCTAATACAAATTTGTTTATAACATGTGCTACTCCATGTTCTTCATTGGAAAGAGTTACATAATCTGCAATATCCTTAACTTCAGGGAAGGCATTACCCATGGCTACTCCAAGGCCGGCAAACTGAATCATGGCTATATCATTTCCTGCATCTCCAACGCATATAATTTCTTCGCGTTTTATGCCTAAGGTTTTAGCAAGTAATTCGATACCGTAACCCTTATTTACCTTTTTATTTAAAAATTCAAGAAAATATGGGGCGCTTCTAAGTACTGAAAATTTATTGTATACTTCCTCTGGAAGCTGATTTATAACTCTATCTAAAATATGAGGCTCATCTATGAACATAATCTTTACAATGCTGGTGTTTTCATCTATTTTAGTAAAGTCAACAATCTCCATAGGTATATTGTTAATGTCGCATTCTACTTGGCTGTACTTACTCCATTTTGGAGTTACACAAGAAGAATCGGTTAAAAAATGTATGTTAACCTCTAATTTTTTGCTTAAATCATATAAGTAATTCAAATCCTCTAAGGTCATTGGGTTTTGTGCAACAATCCTGCCGGTTTTTGTATTTTGAACTAGAGCACCGTTATAGGCAACCGCATAATCATCTTCATTTACAAGGTCTAACTGCTTTAAATAATTTTTAATGCCAATCATAGGTCTTCCTGTTGATAAAACTACTTTAACACCTTTAGCTTTAGCTCTTTGTATAGCTTTAAAGGTTTCTTTTGATATAGTTCTGTCATCTTTTAAAAGTGTACCATCCATATCAAGCGCTATTAACTTGTACATAAAACCAACCTCCTTTTTATTAGCCAATTTTATTATAACATTATTAACAAGAAAATAAATGGCACTAATTGCAATGTAAATGTTATCATAATTGTTTGCTGAAAAATAATTTTTATAAATATAATAGGTTTTATTGAAAAAAACACTATAAACTGATATAATCTACTAAGTTTAAGATAATAAAACTGATAAGTCTGCTGCAAAAAGCAGACTTTTGTATATAAAATCGGAGGCTTAACCCAATGTAAAGATTGAAATAATTATATTCATATAAAATAAAGAAGGAGAGAGCAGTTTTGGCAGATTTAATCAGAGAAATAGAGAGAAGAAGAACCTTTGCTATAATCTCACACCCAGATGCAGGAAAAACTACACTTACGGAAAAACTTCTGCTTTATGGGGGAGCTATTAGATTAGCAGGTTCTGTTAAAGCTAGAAAGGCATCAAAACATGCAGTTTCAGACTGGATGGAAATTGAAAAGCAGAGAGGTATTTCTGTTACTTCATCAGTTATGCAGTTTAACTATGAAGGGTATTGCATAAATATTCTAGATACACCTGGCCACCAGGACTTTAGTGAGGATACTTATAGAACGCTTATGGCAGCTGACAGTGCTGTTATGGTTATTGACGGAGCAAAAGGTGTGGAGGAGCAGACTAAAAAGCTTTTTCATGTATGCAGCATAAGAGGGATTCCTATTTTTACTTTTATAAATAAAATGGATAGAGAAACAAAAGATCCTTTTGAACTTTTAGAAGATATAGAAAACGAACTTGGTATAAAATCTTATCCTATGAATTGGCCTATAGGTTCCGGAGCAGATTTTAAAGGTGTATATGACAGAGAAAGAAACGTTATTCAGGCCTTTAACGGTGGAAATCATGGTCAAACACTAGTTGAATCTGTTGAAGGAAATATAGAAGACAATGTGTTTAAGGATGTTCTTGGGGAAAGTCTTCATAATAAACTAATAGAAGATATTGAGCTGTTAGATATAGCAGGAGATGAATTTAACATTGAAAAGGTAAAAAAGGGAGAGCTTACTCCTGTTTTCTTTGGAAGTGCTTTAACTAACTTTGGGGTTGAGCCATTTCTTGAGGCATTTTTAAATTTAACTTCTCCGCCTCTTCCAAGAACAGCAGATATAGGAGAAGTAGATGTTTTTAATCCGGAGTTTTCAGCTTTTGTGTTTAAAATACAGGCTAATATGAATCCTGCTCACAGAGATAGAATTGCTTTTATGAGAATCTGTTCAGGAAAGTTTAAAAAGGGAATGGAAGTTTATCATGTGCAGGCTGGCAATAAGGTTAAACTTGCACAGCCCCAGCAGTTTCTGGCTCAGGACAGGGAAATTGTAGATGAGGCTTATGCCGGAGATATAATAGGTGTTTTTGATCCAGGAATATTCAATATAGGGGACACTTTATGTGAAAGCTCTAAGAAGTTTAAATTTGAAGGAATTCCAACTTTTGCTCCGGAATATTTTGCTAGAATCAGAACTGTAGATACAATGAAAAGAAAGCAGTTTATAAAAGGTGTAACTCAGATTGCACAAGAGGGAGCAATACAGGTATTTAAAGAGCTTTTTATAGGAATTGAAGAAATAATAGTTGGAGTTGTAGGAGTTCTTCAGTTTGAAGTTTTAGAATATAGATTAAAGCATGAATACGGCGTTGATATCAAGATGGATAGGCTTCCTTTTAAATATATAAGATGGATTGAAAATACAGAAATTGATGTAGAAAAATTAAATTTAACCAGTGATACTAAAAGAGTTAAAGATTTCAGAGATAGAAACCTGCTTATATTCCAAAGTGATTGGGCTATAAGCTGGGCTTTGGAACATAATAAAGGATTGGTACTTTCTGATATAGCAAAAAATAATGCATAATAAAAAAGTGAAGGGTTTATTTAAAGTATACCCTTCACTTTTTTGCTGAAGCCTACATTGTTTTTTTTCGTCCCAATAAAGCATCAACTATAAATATTACAGCAGCAGCTATAAGCAATATGTTAATTAGACCGCCACCAATTCTGAATATAAGACCTATAAGCCAGAATAAAACAACGAATCCGCCTATCCAACGTAAAACTGTCATTGTAAGCCCTCCTTAAGCTTAAAATTGATAATACTTTTCTCCTAATGCTTTGTGCTTGAAACAACTACTCTACTTGTTACTTAGTATTAGCACTAATTTTTAAATTATTACAAAATATGAAATTTACTCTTTACAGTGATTGTACCCATACACTTTATTTAATTAAAGTTCTTTAGTATAATGAATACAGATAATATAGTGCACTAGATTAAATATAATTAATGGAGGGTTCAAAAATGGAAACACAACAAAATAAAACTAAGAATTTAAGTACAGCTGCTGTTGTACAAGTAGCTTTTATGGCTGCAATGATTTTTGTGGCAACTTATGTAATTGAAATACCTGTAGGAACTAAGGCAGTACTACACATAGGAGACAGTATGGTTTTTGCAGGAGCTGTAATACTTGGAAAAAGAAAAGCGGCTTTAGCCTCAGCAATAGGAATGGCATTATTTGATATTCTATCACCTTATGCAGTCTGGGCACCGTTTACTTTTGTAATTAAAGGACTTATGGGTTATATAGCAGGAGCAATTGCTTATAGAAAAGATTATAACGGGAATAATTTAGTAAATAATATATTTGCATTTACAGTTGCAGGAATATGGATGATTGCAGGGTATTTCTTTGCAGGGGGAGTAATATATAAAAGCTTTATTACTGCTATAGGAGATATAACTGGAAATATAATTCAAGTTGCTGCAGGTATAGTTATTGCACTACCTGTTATTAAAGCTTTAAAGCTTGCAAAACTTAAGACAAATTAATAAAGAGAGGATTTAAATCCTCTCTTTTAATTAAAATCTCTTTTCTCTTTGATTGTTCTTTTGAGCTTTTCTAGCTTTTCTGCACTCAGGGCATCTTACTGGATCGTTTTCAAATCCTTTTTCCTTGTAGAAAGCTTGTTCTCCTTCAGTAAATACAAATTCTTTTCCGCAGTCTTTACATACGATGTTCTTGTCTGCCATTATAAAAAACCTCCTTTAATCATAGGGACTAATTGTTCATGGACCACATTCCTCTTTATATGATTAAAGGGGTAAAAGTGCCTTGAAAAATTGACCCAAAAAAATATATATGAGCTTCGCTCAATAATTATTATAACATACTTAACATAAAATTCAATATTATTTAAACACCCCATGTAAATTTTTTATTTTTGTTATATAATATAAATATTGTTGCTTGTATTTGAGCCAATTAGTGATGTAACTAAATGGAAGTTGAGTTTAAGGTAAATGTTGAATTTAATATTGATAAAATAAGGGAATTCTATTAATATAAGTATTATGTAGAGAGGAGAGGGTAGAATGGCAGGTTCATATTCATTTGATGTTGTTTCAGAAGTTAATATGCAGGAAGTGGATAACGCTGTAAATCAAGCTAAAAAAGAAATTGAACAGAGATATGATTTTAAAGGAAGTAAAACCGAAATAGAAGTAAAGGATGATGAAATAAAAATAACTTCTGATGATGAATATAAGCTAAAATCCGTTATCGAGATTTTAAAGGCAAAATTCATTAAAAGAGGAATATCTCCAAAAGCTTTAGATTTTGGTAAAATAGATAAGGCGGCTTTGGGAACAGTAAGGCAGACTGCCAAAATTGTTAAAGGCATTTCAAAGGAAAAGGCAAAGGCTATAGCTGCTGAAATAAAAGCCAGCAAGATAAAGGTTCAAGCACAAATAATGGAAGATCAATTAAGAGTTTCTGGTAAAAATAAAGATGATCTTCAGGAAACAATCGCATTATTAAAATCTAAGGATTTTGGAATAGAGCTTCAATTTACAAACTATAGATAAGGTTAAATTTAGACTAAACTGCCTAGTTACAGTTTAGTCTTTTATAGCTGCTTTGTACAGGTTATAATAGACTTTGCAAAAAAAAGGGGGGATATAATGCTGGGGACAATAGTAAATTGTGCAGCAATTATTTTAGGAAGCTTGGTAGGCTTTATTTTTAAAGGGGGAATACCAGAGCGGATTAATGAAACTATTATGAAGGGGTTAGCGCTTTGTATACTAATAATAGGGGTAACAGGTGCTATAAAAAGTGAAAATACATTGCTTGTTATTTGTTCGGTAGTAATTGGAGCTTTTATCGGTGAAATTATTGATATAGATAAGTGGCTTAAAAGGCTTGGAGACAGTATAGAAAGCAGGCTTCAGGGTAAGGGTGGAAAAGTTTCTGAAGGTTTTGTAACTGCAAGCTTAATATTCTGTGTTGGTGCTATGGCTATTGTAGGTTCATTAAACAGCGGACTTAAGGGAGACCATGAGATACTATATACTAAGGCAATGTTGGATGGAATATCATCTATAATGTTTACTTCAACTTTAGGTATTGGAGTAGCACTTTCAGCTGTTTGTGTTTTTCTGTATCAAGGAGTTATAACAGTTGCGGCTTCTCTTCTTCAGGGAATACTTACACAGCCGGTAATTACAGAAATGTCAGCGGTAGGAAGTCTTCTTATTATGGGTCTTGCCTTTAATATGATGAACATTGGAAAAATAAAAGTTGCAAATATGCTTCCTGCTATTTTTATACCGATAATTTATTATTTATTTATTTAAATATCATAAAATAAACCTTAGCCAGATTATTTGCATGGCTAAGGCTTATTTTATATAAGTATGAAAAGTCTGCAGCTTATAGATTTATTAATTATTCTGCGCTATTTTGAAATTTTTCCTTTCCGTTTTGCTCATGAGCTTTGTTTTCCTGCTTAAAACCTGCACTTCTTGAATGATATTTAGCACTATTAGGACCAGAGCTGCGTTCTCTGTTTTCATATTCTTTTCTTCCCATAAAATTCACCTTCCTTAAAAAAGAAGTTTACAAAATTATTATGTGATTATTTTAGGTTATTTAAACAATTAAACTATTCCAATATAAAATGTGTTTTGAATTTTAGCTATATATACCCAATTTCAAAAATTTATAATTAATTTTTTGTTTTATAATAGTTCTTCCCATTCACTATATAGCTTTTCCAAAGCAGCCTCGGTAGATGCAATTTCTTTATTAACTTCTTCACTTTTTAAAGGATTAGAATAAACCTCTTCAAGACAAAGCTGATTTTGAAGATCTAAAAGTTTTTTTTCATTATTGCTTATAGCAGTTTCTATATCTTTTATTCTAGATTGTTTTTCTTTTTGTGCCTTTTCTAAATTTTTCTTTTTCTTCCTTTCCTCTTGTATTTGAGTTTTAGTTTTACCTTGATTTGCAATTTCTTCTTCATATCTTAATGGATTTTTCTTTTTTTCAACATAGTAACTATAATTTCCAAGATACTCTTTTATTCCATCTTCCTTAAGTTCATAAATTTTGTTTATTACCTTATTTAAGAAATATCTATCATGAGATATTACAAGCACTGTTCCATCATAATTTAAAAGAGAGTCCTCCAAAGCTTCACGAGACACAATATCAAGATGGTTTGTAGGTTCATCAAGAAGCAGAAAGTTTGCTTTTGAAAGCATAAGTTTCAAAAGATTAATTCTGCACTTTTCTCCACCGCTAAGTGTAGAAATTTTTTTAAATACATCATCTCCTGTAAACAAAAAAGCTGCTAAAGCATTTCTAAGCTGAGTAGTAGTCATATCAGGAAATTCATCCCATACCTCATCTAGTATAGACTTCTCAGGATTTAAATCCGATTGTTCCTGGTCGTAGTAACCAATAAATACATTTTTGCCAAGAACCTTTATACCGCTGTCTTTTTCAATTTTATCCATTATAATTTTAAATAAAGTAGTTTTACCTCGTCCATTTTCTCCTATAAGAGCAGTTTTTTCACCCTTTTTAATATCCATGTTTAAATTATAAAAAAGCTTTTTATCTCCATAGCTTTTACTTAAATTTTCTATGTGAAGAACATCATTACCAGATTTAATTCTTGTTTCAAACTTTATTTTTGAAACCTTTGTGTCTGCATCAGGTGCTTCTATCCTTTCTATTTTCTGAAGTGCTTTTTCCCTGCTTTCAGCTGCTTTTATGCTTTTTTCTCTGTTAAAGGATCTATACCGCTCAATAATTTCTTCTTGTCTTTTAATTTCAGCCTGCTGAAGATTATAAGCCTTTAGCTGAACCTCATAATTTTTCTTTTTCTGCTCTATAAAAGCTGTATAGTTGCCATTATAAGTATTAACATGACCGTTAATCATTTCTAAAGTTTTATTTGTTATTGAGTCAAGAAAAAATCTGTCATGGGATATAATTATGATAGTACCTTTGTATGCCTTTAAATATTCTTCCAGCCATTCAATAGCATCTAAATCAAGATGATTTGTAGGTTCATCAAGAAGAAGTATTTCAGGTGCTGTCAAAAGAAGCTTACAAAGTGCTAATCTTGTTTTCTGCCCGCCGCTTAAGATACCTATTTTTTTATCAAAGTCTTCCTGAGTAAATCCTAATCCTTTTAAAACTCTGCTTATTTCTCCTTTATAGGTATAACCTCCTCTATGGTTATACAGCTCTGATAGGGTTGTATATTCTTCAATGAGTTTTTCATGATACTTATGTTTAGAACTATCATAGGGTTCATTAAGTTTTGCTTCTAAATCTTTAAGCTTAGTTTCTATATCCAGCAAATCTTTAAATACCTTTAATAGTTCTTCATAAATTGTATTGCTGCTATCTAAAGAGAGATGCTGAGATAAATAACCTACAACTTTATTTTTGTCTATAAATAAATCTCCGCTATCTTGCTCTAATTGACCAGTAAGTATTTTAAAAAGAGTGGTTTTTCCTGCTCCGTTTGCACCTATTAATCCTGCTTTTTCGCCTTCATTTATATTAAAGGTTACTTTGTCTAAAATTATATCTATACCATAACTTTTATGAATATCTTTACAGCTTAAAACTATCAATTTTTCTCACCTTTCCCAATATTTTGATAAGATAAAAGTATAAAAATCAAAATAAGTATAAAGTATATTTTACTATGGAAAAGATAAATTTAATAGTTATTTATTATAATTTATTGTATTTTGTTAGTAAAGTTATTTCATTTTTACATATATATGTTAAAATATTGACATCAAAGATAAATTAGTTAATACTATAAGATATAACTAAAAAGTGAGAGGTGCGTTATGGAAAAGAAAAAAAGCAATATTTCAATGGCTGTCATTAAAAGACTGCCTAAATATCATAGATATTTAAGTGAATTATTGAAAAATGATGTTGACAGAATTTCTTCTAAGGAATTAAGCGAAAAAATAGGTTTTACAGCTTCGCAAATCAGGCAGGATTTAAATTGTTTCGGCGATTTTGGTCAGCAAGGTTATGGTTACAATGTAAAAGACTTATATAATGAGATAAGTGCAATATTAGGTCTTTCCAAAGAATATAAACATATTATTATCGGTGCTGGTAATATAGGCCAAGCAATAGCAAATTATACAAGGTTTGATAAATTAGGATTTGAATTAGAAGGAATTTTTGATGCAAATCCTAAACTTATTGGACTTAAGATAAGAGATATTGAAATTCAGGATATAGATAACCTTACTAGTTTTCTTAAGACACATAAAATAGATATAGGGGTAATATGTGTTCCTAAGAATAATGCTCAAAAGGTTTGCAATCTTCTGGTTGAAAATGGAATAAAAGGAATTTGGAACTTTGCACCAACTGATTTAATTGTTCCTGATGATGTAGTAGTAGAAAATGTTCACTTAAGTGAAAGTCTTCTTACACTTACTTATCTTTTAAAAGATAAAGAGGAAGAAAATAACTAGCTGTATATTTATAAAACTCTCCTTTGTTTATAAAGCTCAAGGGGAGTTTTTAATGTATTTTTATGCATTTTTAAACATAAATTTCAATATTTTACTAGAAAATTTACTTTTTAAATAATGAAATTATAAGATAATATGTTATAATAGAATTTATTAGAGGAAATTTTTAGACTATTTGTAAAATCTGATTTGAAAGTCAGATAGTAAGAAATACGGAGGAGTAATATGTATAAAATAGTAGACAAAAGAATATTAGCACCAAATATTTATCTTATGGATGTAGAAGCACCAAGGTTAGCAAAAGCAGCTAAGCCTGGACAGTTTTTAATTGTAAAAATGCATGAAAAAGGTGAGAGAATACCTCTTACAATTTGCGATTATGATGCTGATAAAGGAACTGTTACTATAGTGTTTCAAACCTTAGGAAAATCTACAAAGGAAATGGCAGCATTTGAAAAAGGAGACAGCTTTGCAGATTTTGCAGGACCTCTTGGACAGCCATCAGAAATGGTGCATGAGGATTTAGAAAGCTTAAAGAACAAGAGGATTATGTTTATTGCAGGAGGCGTGGGTACTGCTCCTGTTTATCCTCAGGTTAAGTGGCTTTATGAAAGAGGAATAAAAGCTGATGTTATAGTTGGATGCAAGAATAAGGACATGCTTATACTTGAAGATGAAATGAAAAAGGTAGCAGGTAATTTATATGTGGCTACGGATGATGGCTCCTATGGCTTTAAAGGAATGGTTACAGACTGTTTAAAGAAGCTTGTTTTAGAAGATGGAAAACGCTACGATTTAGTAGTTGCTATAGGACCTATGATAATGATGAAATTTGTGGCAAAGCTTACTAAAGAATTAGACATACCTACAATAGTAAGCTTAAATCCAATAATGGTTGACGGAACAGGCATGTGCGGAGCCTGCAGAGTTACAGTAGGCGGAGAAACTAAGTTTGCCTGTGTAGACGGACCTGAGTTTAACGGACATTTAGTAGATTTTGATGAGGCTATGAGAAGACAGACAATGTATAAGAGCGAAGAAGCTCAGGCAGAGTTTAGAAAAGAACACAAACATGAGGGCGGCTGCGGCTGCTGTGAAGAATAGTAAGCCAAAGGGGGATTACAGATGGATAG
>NZ_JAMSKT010000039.1:1670-3025 GCF_023806125.1 Clostridium caldaquaticum | reverse complement strand
AAAATTGCACAGATTAATATTTTGGTCAAGCCCTCGACCTATTAGTATTAGTCAGCTGAACATGTTACCATGCTTACACCTCTAACCTATCAACCTAGTGTTCTTCTAGGGGTCTTACTAACTTAACGTTATGGGAAGTCTTATCTTGAGGTGGGCTTCACGCTTAGATGCTTTCAGCGTTTATCCCGTCCTGACATAGCTACCCAGCCGTGCTCCTGGCGGAACAACTGGTGCACCAGAGGTCAGTCCATCCCGGTCCTCTCGTACTAAGGACAGCTCCTCTCAAACTTCCTGCGCCCGCGACGGATAGGGACCGAACTGTCTCACGACGTTCTGAACCCAGCTCGCGTGCCGCTTTAATGGGCGAACAGCCCAACCCTTGGGACCTACTTCAGCCCCAGGATGCGACGAGCCGACATCGAGGTGCCAAACCTCCCCGTCGATGTGGACTCTTGGGGGAGATCAGCCTGTTATCCCCGAGGTAGCTTTTATCCGTTGAGCGATGGCCCTCCCACGAGGAACCACCGGATCACTAAGTCCTACTTTCGTACCTGCTCCACTTGTTGGTGTCGCAGTCAGGCTCCCTTCTGCCTTTACACTCTTCGAGCGATTTCCAACCGCTCTGAGGGAACCTTTGAGCGCCTCCGTTACTTTTTAGGAGGCGACCGCCCCAGTCAAACTGCCCGCCTAACAATGTCCCGTTACCAGTTTCATGGCATCCGGTTAGAAGCTCAGTACTGTCAGGGTGGTATCCCAAGGTTGACTCCACAGAGCCTGACGACCCTGCTTCCAAGTCTCCCACCTATCCTGTACAGACAATACCAAGCCTCAATGCTAAGCTACAGTAAAGCTCTACGGGGTCTTTCCGTCCAATCGCGGGTAGCGAGCATCTTCACTCGCAATACAATTTCGCCGGATTCGTTGTTGAGACAGTTCCCAAGTCATTACGCCATTCGTGCGGGTCAGAACTTACCTGACAAGGAATTTCGCTACCTTAGGACCGTTATAGTTACGGCCGCCGTTTACTGGGGCTTAAGTTCATGGCTTCGCTATTAGCTAACCAGTCCCCTTAACCTTCCAGCACCGGGCAGGCGTCAGCCCCTATACATCAGCTTTCGCTTTAGCAGAGACCTGTGTTTTTGCTAAACAGTTGCTTGGGACTATTCTCTGCGGCCTACTTTCGTAGGCACCCCTTCTCCCGAAGTTACGGGGTCAATTTGCCGAGTTCCTTAACAACGATTCTTCCGCTGGTCTTAGGATTCTCTCCTCACCTACCTGTGTCGGTTTGCGGTACGGGCGGAAGCTACCTCGATAGAGGCTTTTCTTGGCAGCATGGAATCAGGTACTTCGCTACT
>NZ_JAMSKT010000039.1:0-1570 GCF_023806125.1 Clostridium caldaquaticum | reverse complement strand
TAATTTCGCTCCCCATCACACCTCAGTTACTCCAGACGGATTTGCCTATCTGGAAACCTAAATGCTTAGACGCACTAATCCAAAAGTGCGCACACCCTATCCTTCTGCGTCACCCCATCTCTGATAACGCCACTTCCGGTATCGGAATATCAACCGATTGTCCATCACCTACGCCTTTCGGCCTCGGCTTAGGTCCCGACTAACCCTGAGCGGACGAGCCTTCCTCAGGAAACCTTAGGTTTTCGACCAATGAGATTCTCACTCATTTCTCGCTACTTATGCCAGCATACTCACTTCTGCATCGTCCACCACTCCTCACGGTATGACTTCAGCCAATGCAGAAAGCTCCTCTACCGCTCTTTCGAGCCCATAGCTTCGGTGGTAAGTTTTAGCCCCGGACATCTTCGGCGCAGGATCTCTCGACTAGTGAGCTATTACGCACTCTTTAAATGAGTGGCTGCTTCTAAGCCAACATCCTAGTTGTCTTAGAAATCCCACATCCTTTTCCACTTAACTTACACTTTGGGACCTTAGCTGATGGTCTGGGCTGTTTCCCTTTTGACTACGGATCTTATCACTCGCAGTCTGACTGCCGGGGTACAAGTATATGGCATTCGGAGTTTGATAGGGTTCGGTAACCTAAAAGGCCCCTAGCCCATTCAGTGCTCTACCTCCACTACTTATTTTACCCGACGCTATCCCTAAAGATATTTCGAGGAGAACCAGCTATCTCCGAGTTCGATTGGAATTTCTCCGCTATCCACAGCTCATCCCATGGTTTTTCAACACCAACGTGGTTCGGTCCTCCACGGAATTTTACTTCCGCTTCAACCTGTCCATGGATAGGTCACCCGGTTTCGGGTCTACGACATGCAACTAATTGCCCTGTTCAGACTCGGTTTCCCTTCGGCTCCATACCTTAAGTACTTAACCTTGCTGCACATCGTAACTCGCTGGCTCGTTCTACAAAAAGCACGCGGTTAGACATTAACGTCCTTCCACTGTTTGTAAGCACACGGTTTCAGGTTCTATTTCACTCCCCTCCCGGGGTTCTTTTCACCTTTCCCTCACGGTACTGCTCCACTATCGGTCACTAGGTAGTATTTAGCCTTGGGAGGTGGTCCTCCCTGCTTCCCACAAGGTTTCACGTGTCTCGTGGTACTCTGGATCAGAACTTTTGATTATTCACTTTCATCTACGTGGCTATTACACTTTATAGCGAAGCTTTCCAGCTTTCTTCGATTAGTGACATCTCAATTTTATGTTCTGTCCGCAACCCCAATCCCGTAAGGGATTGGTTTGGGCTCTTTCCCTTTCGCTCGCCGCTACTTAGGAAATCGATGTTTCTTTCTCTTCCTCCAGGTACTTAGATGTTTCAGTTCCCTGGGTTACCTTCCTGTACCTATGGATTCAGTACAGGATACACAGCTTTAGCTGTGTGGGTTGCCCCATTCGGAAATCTCCGGATCACAGGCTATTTGCGCCTACCCGAAGCTTATCGCAGCTTATCACGTCCTTCTTCGGCTCCTAGTGCCAAGGCATTCACCATGCGCTCTTCGTAGCTTGACCT
>NZ_JAMSKT010000038.1 GCF_023806125.1 Clostridium caldaquaticum | reverse complement strand
CACATTAATTTCTATTGAACCGCCGTGTACCGAACGGTACGCACGGTGGTGTGAGAGGACGCTGAATAAAATAATTATTCAGCTCCTACTCGATTAAAAATATTCAACATGAACTTCTTTGCCAAGTTTTTTCATAGTTTCTATTAGAAGTTCGATAATATTTACTTTTATGCTTAAATATGAAGGAAAATCTGGATTTTGATGAGCTGGATTTATAGCTTTTCCAACAAAAAGATTTAAGTGAGTACAATCTTCTATAAGAATTTTAGCAAGTTTTGATGCTCCATCCTTTCCTTCAAGATTTAAAGATATTTTATCTTCAATAGAATTGCTTAAATAAGTTTTAATTTTTTCTACAGCTTTGCTAAGAGTTAATACTCCTTCTGTAACAAGATCGATTCCTTTGATTACTGCGGTAGGTGGTACTGATGGATCGAAATACTCAAAATTCACAGATATGGTTTCTTCAAGTTCTCTGGCTGCAATATTAGCTGCAGTACCGCCACAGACAATTTTTTTTCCGCTGCTATTCATAAGCTTTTTTATTATAATACTATCATTTTTTTTGTCCATTGGAGGACCGGTGAAAATATTTATTAATTCGGGCTTTCTTAAAGCAACAGTTACTACAGTAGTATCATCTCCTGGCATTCCATCATATAGTTTTTGACATGTAAATATTAAGTCCTTGCATATATTACTAGCTCTCTTTTCAGTAGATATAAGATTTTCTAAATATTCTGCAACATTATCCCACTGCCAGCCAAGGTTGAGTATTGCTCCTACACCAGCGTGAATAGCTCCATCGCTTACTATGGTAAGAACATCATCAATCTTAAGTTTAAAATTACTTTCTTTTATTATTTTGTCTTTAATTATTATTTCTTTTTTAGGAGGAATGGAAAGTATATTATTCTTTACAAGAAAGAAAGGTGGGTTGTCATATTCTAAAGCATGTACGTTTCCATTCTTGTTAATCTTGATTATAGTAAAGGTGCAGTAAGCCAGCTGTCTTACACTGCACACAGGAAGAGTGTGAACTATAGTGTCTACAGTTTCATATAAGCTTAAACCTTCTTTTAGCATGGTACCAGCAATTTTACAGGTAAGTGTTGCCAGGATATTAGCTTTTACCCCGCTTCCTAGACCATCTGCCAGTACTATAATTACCTCATCTGGAGTTTTAATTACTTCAACCTTATCGCCGCACAGTTCCTCACCAGCTTTATTTAGACTATTATAAGAGATATCTATAAAAAAATTCATTTATTGTCATTCACCTCTCCTAAAGCTATAGCCTTGAGCTTAGTTAATATTACCTTTGTTTCAGCTGTAGTCTCACCTAAAAGGCTTGCTATTTCTTGTGCAACTCTCATCTGTTTTTCTATTACAGCCTGTGCAGCATCTATGGTTTTTTCTTTAACTCGAGCAAGCTCACCCTTACTTTTCTCCTGCATTGTAATATCATTTATAATAACCAAAAATACTCCATGGTTTTGCAGGTATATAATATTTTCTAATACAACTAAATCGTATTCTGATAAGGAGACTTTGCGACCAATTATATTTTCTTTTGTATTCTTTACTTTATAAAAGTCGTTGTCATCCATAATCATACAAACAGGCTTATCTTTAATATCTTCATATTTAATATTAAACATTTTTTCAGAAGCAGGATTAAAATCTTTAATAAGAAAATCTTCATCTAATGTAAAAATAGCATTTGGAGAAGTTTCAAAAACTACATTTGTAATACTTTCAGCTTTATTTCGAATATAATGAATACACATATTTATTTCTGCCATGCCATCCAGTACAGCTTGTGCTTTCTCACGGCAAGTATTATAACCGCATACTCCGCAATTGAGCTCATCTAAAGGAGAATTTTTCCCCATTTTTCTTAAAACTTGTTTAATCTCTTCTTCATTATATAATGTTTTATTTAAGCTTTTGTCTTTAAATGTTTTACAAAAATCTATATCATTTATATTTTCTAAACAAGCTGCTTTTAAATTACTGGTATTAGTTTTAATGTATTTAATAATATTTCTTTGGCGAACAAAATAATCTGTATCATTCTTAGGCATTGCAGGTCCGTTAATACATCCGCCTCTACAGGCTAGAGCTTCAATAAAAACTTTATTTAGATTTCCGTCTTCAATAGATTTAAAAAGTTCAATACATCTATCTATACCATCTGCACTTATATAATCATAGTTGAAGTCAGCATTATTTTTAAAAGCTATATCTAATTTTCCTGGAACAGGAAATAGTCTGCCTGTATAATCAGCCTCATCGTCAAATGAAACTGGTTCTAACTCGTTTAAGACAATAGAATTTTCATCAAGCCATTTTGATAATTCATCAAATGTTAAAACTGCATCTATAATTCCTATAGTATCATCTTCAACGCTTTCAAATTTTTTTGAATAACAAGGACCAATAAAAGTTATGAAACAATTGTCAAAGTTTCTTTTTAATATTTTTCCAAGGGCAATCATAGGTGAATCCACTGGAATTAAATAATTTATTAATGAAGGATAATAAGTTTGAATTAAATGATTTATAGAAGGACAACTAGTAGTAATATAATTTTCATTATGATTTTCATTAACGTAATCATTATAAAGTTTTGTAACCAGCTGTGCACCTAAGGCAACTTCTAATACTTTATCAAAACCAAGTATTTTAAGTGAAGCAGCTAGCTGACCTGGAAACTTTAATTCAAAGGCTCCTGCAAAGGAAGGAGCTACAATAGCAAGTACAGTTCTATTTGATTTTATAGCATTTTTTATTTTGTAAATATCAGACTTTATTTTTCTTGCGTTTTGAGGACATACTTTAAGACATTGACCGCAGGTAACGCAGCGTTTTTCGTCTATCTTTGCCTGATCGTTTTTAATTCTGATAGCTTTAACAGGGCAGGAGCGAAGACATTTATAGCAGCTTCTGCAGTTTGCTTTGCTAAAATTTATTAATTCCATGTGCAACCTCCTTTATTATAGTCTGCTTAATACATGTGTTTGTAAAAATTCTGGAACATTATCTGCACTTAGAGAAAGTACGGGTTCATCATTTATTTTAACTGAAACAGCACTAGTACAATGGCCAAGGCAGAAGGAAGCCTTCAGTTCAATTTTTTTTTCTATGTTTAATTTTGCTATCTCACTTTGAAGCTCTTTAATTACATTATAAGAACCTTTTAAATGACAGGAACTTCCTACACAGACGCTGATAGTAAGCATAAGCAATCTCTCCTTGAAAAAAATGTTTTTTCTGATATAAATATATCACTTTGTTAAAAAATTATCCAGAGGAAATAGGGAAAAAGGAAAAAGGGACGGTTAACAACAAACCATTGTTTATAACACCCTGCTTATGGATAGAATTAAAGAAAAAATTATACATAAGCGGGGTGTGTTTTATGCCGAGAATAGCAAGGCAAAAGCAAGAAGGAGCAATATATCATGTTATGGCAAGAAGCATAAGTGAAGT
>NZ_JAMSKT010000037.1 GCF_023806125.1 Clostridium caldaquaticum | reverse complement strand
ATGGTAACATGTTCAGCTGACTAATACTAATAGGTCGAGGGCTTGACCAAAATATTAATCTGTGCAATTTTCAGAGAATAATTTGTTCTCTGTATATAAAAAGTAAAATTGTTAGTAATCTGGTGACCATAACGTGAAGGTTACACCCGTTCCCATTCCGAACACGATGGTTAAGCTTCACAGTGCCGATGGTACTGTAGGGGAGGCTCTGTGGAAGAGTAGGTCGTTGCCAGATTTTAAGGTTCACTAGCTCAGTCGGTAGAGCAGAGGACTGAAAATCCTCGTGTCCCTGGTTCGATTCCTGGTCTGGCCACCAAAAACACTTTAGAGTAAAGCTCTAAAGTGTTTTTTTAGCATATACTGTAATATTTTATCTTTTTAGTAGTATATGTGGAAAAAATACCAATATTGCTACCTATAGGAGGATGAGATATAACATGAATAGAAAAATTAAATATATATTAACAATTGCTATATCTATAGGTATACTAAATGTTTTTAGTAATTTAGATGTGTACGCAGCTGATAATATAAAGAGTATAAATAACAACAGACTAGGTGGAAAAGATAGATATGAAACTGCTGCATTTGTTTCCAGTTATGGATGGAAAAATAATTCTAACAATGCAATATTAGTAACAGGAAATGATTTTCCAGATGCACTTTGTTCAGTGCCGTTAGCTGAAAAATTAAGAGCACCTATATTACTAACTTTAAAAGATTCCTTAGAAAATAGTACATTAAAAGAGTTAAAAAGGCTGCAAGTAAAGCAGGTTTATATTATAGGAGGTTTAGGTGTAATATCAGAGGGTGTTGAAAAGCAACTTAAAGGTTTAGGGATTTCTTTTGAAAGAATAGGTGGGTTAGATAGATATGAAACTTCAGCTAAGATTGCAGAGAAAATTGGCAGTGTAGATTCAGTATATGTTGTTACAGGTGAAAATTTTCCAGATGCTCTGTCAGTTGCTCCTATAGCTGCTAAAAAAAATGCACCTATACTTTTAACTAATCATCGAACATGGCCAAGCAGTATCAAGAGTTATTTAGATAAAAAATCTATTAGCAAAGCGTTTATAATTGGTGGACAAACATTGATAGGAGACTATGCAGTTGACAGTTTTAAAGATAGCACTAGGATATATGGAAAAGATAGATATGAGACTAATATGAAAATTATAAATAAATTCTATGGTGATTTAAATTTTAGTACAATCTATATAGCTACTGGACAAGATTTTCCAGATGCTCTGGCAGGTGCTGCCTTAGCACAGACTACATCTTCACCAATAGTTTTAACTAGTTTATATAATGATGAAAATGCTAAAAATTTACTATATTCACATATACCTGTGATAAAGGATATAAATTTATTAGGTGGAGAAGCTGTAGTTCCTAGCAGCATAGCATACTTTAGTGAAAATGAAGGACAAGCAAATGCTAAAACATACTTAAATATACCTACATATGATGGAAGTAATCAAAGCGTTCATCCTAAAGTATTATATTTTCCTGAAAAATTTAGTGGATGGAATTATTGGATGTGTTATACACCATATCCAAGAGGAAATGATTTATTCGAAAATCCATCAATAGTATGCTCTAATGACGGAATAAATTGGGTAGTACCTAAAGGATTAAAAAATCCGTTAGTTGTGCCTCCAGTTGTTAAAGGTGAATATTTTAGTGATCCGCATTTAGTATATAATTCAGATAATAAGCAGCTAGAATTATGGTATAGATTTACGTTTCATAATATACAAGATAAAATATTTCGCATTTTTTTAAATAATGGTATAGAATGGTCTGATCCCCAGTTAGTTACTACTTTTGATGGAGATAAGAGAGGGTATAGTCCTACAATTATTTATGACAATAAAAGATATAAAATGTGGTATGTTAATGAAAAATATGAATTATTATATAGGGAAAGTGAAAATACAGTTAATTGGAGTCCAGATTTGAAGGTTAACTTGAATTTAAATGAGCCATATTTACCTTGGCATTTGGATATGATTCATACAGAGAAGGGGTATGAAATGCTTCTTACTACTTTTAAGAGAGGAGAAAGAGAATTTAATAATATGGTTCTTGAATATGGTGTATCTGGGGATGGTTTAAATTATAATAATATCACTACAGTTTTAAAACCAACAGTAGGAACTAATAATTGGGATAATAAACAGATATATCGGTCTTCTTTTGTTAATGTTAATGGAATATACAAGCTTTATTATTCAGCTATGAACAATAATACATACTGGCGCATTGGATTAACTCAAGGTAAGAATTTGGATGAGCTTTATGGATATTCTATTGCAGATAATTGAGTAAAAAATATCTTTTTAATGTTATTATAATGATATTAGTGAATTAATTTATTATATATGTTAAAATGTTTAAGTAAACATTTTAATATAAATTCAAAGGAGAAAATGTATGGATAATAAAGTATTAGCTGTTGTAAATGGTCAAGAAATAACTCAAAGAGATTTAGATATTGCAATATCAAGATTTCCTAGGGAAAGACAAGCTTATTTTATGAATGAAGAAGGAAGAAAGCAATTGTTAGATCAAATTGTTTCTTTTGAGCTTATTTATAACTATGCAAAAGATAATGATATTCATAAGGATGAAAATTATTTAAGAAGTCTTGAAGCTGCAAAGAAAGAATTGTTAACTCAAACTGCTATTAATAAAATACTTGCTGAAGTAACAGTTACTGATAGCGAAATTAAAGATTATTACGAGGTAAACAGCCACCTGTTTAAAAATCAGGAAAGTGTAACTGCAAGACATATTTTAGTAGATTCCTTAGAGGAAGCAAATGAAATTAAAAAGAAAATAGATAACGGAATGAATTTTGAAATGGCTGCAATTACTTATTCAAGCTGTCCATCTAAAGAGCAGGGGGGAAACCTTGGAAGTTTTACAAGAGGAAGAATGGTACCAGAATTTGAAAAAGCTGCTTTCGAATTAGAAGTTGGTGTAGTGAGCGAACCTGTGCAAACTCAATTTGGATATCATTTAATAAAGGTTGAAAATAAAACAAAAGACACTGTAAAATCACTAGAAGAGGTTTACCCAATCATAGAAAGACAATTGCGTAATGAGAGGGAAAGCTACAAATATATGGAATTTACTCAGGATTTAAAGCAAATTTATAAAGTAGAATTAAAGTAATTATAAGATTTAATCACATAAAGGTGAAAAGTTATTATGACTTCTCATCTTTTTTTATATATAAATCCAGCATCAACTATTCCTAGAGTATCATTATAATAATTTTAGAGAATTTATGAGAAATTTAAAGATTTATGAATATATTTATTAATATTAATTAATAATAATAATGTGTTATTATTTAAATAGTGATAAAATTCAACATGCTCGTCAAAAACATTTAAAACTGCTGATAAAAAATCATGAAGAAAAATGTTGACAAGTGTTTAAATGTGTTGTACAATAACTTATGCGTTGTTATACAACAATTGGTCTTTGAAAATTAAACAGAGAATAATTAAGATAAACCAGCAATTCTTTTGAATTAAAAAATGAGCATAAAGATTCAAACTTTTAAATTGAGAG
>NZ_JAMSKT010000036.1 GCF_023806125.1 Clostridium caldaquaticum | reverse complement strand
TATTTTGTATAGATCCTATAAGAGATCCTCTTTTTTTCGAACAAAAGGAATGGGTCTTATTTGTGTGCCTTCATTTATGGTTTTCATTTTCAAGTTATCTCCTATAAATAAAGTTAGTGCTTCTAATGATGATTTGAGTAAGTTTGAAGGCGAATGGAAGATTATATATAGTGCAGAAACATGGTATGTTAAGGAAGCGGAGAAAAATAAAATAATGGATAGCCTTAATGACAGATGGAATATAGGATGGATAAAAATGCCAGGCGGTAAAAGACTTTTTCTTAGTGGTTTGGACATTACTGATATGATAAACTATAAAGAAAATAAATTAGAAGTTAAAATAGATATAGGATATTCATATTTCTTTGATATTAATTCAAATGGTGATCAATTAGTAGGAACATTTAGTGTGTATAATTCTAACGGTTCTTTATTAGTAAAAGGGAATTTTTTAGGTGTTAATTTATCTAAACTAAATAAACAAAACGAAGTAAATAGTGATTTAAACTTAGATGGTACTTGGGATGTTAAGATTACAGTTACTAAATGGTATGTACCTAAAGATAATTTGCCTCAGTTTTCAAGTGGAAGTTTAACAGAACAATTTGAAATAAAAAACAATCAGGTAGTACCATTTTATAAAGATGAAAGTTTTGAACTGAAATTAGATAATAATAATGTTTTAATAACACAATATGCACGTAATGCCTCTTCTCTTAAAAGACTTACTTACTCTGGTATAGTAGAAAAAGATGGTAATTTCATGAGAGGAACTTTTTCATGGCAAGTAAAAGCAGATAGTGAAGCAGAATATAGAACATATCTTGATGGGCTTTGGACAGCAGAAAAAGTTAATTCATCTGGCAGCGCTTTAACCAATGATGGTAAAAAAGACGAAAGCGATGATAAAAATCCTTTTATTCCTAAACCTATTTCAAATGAAGATGCATCTAAGGCTTCAAATATAGGAGGAATTTTAGCAGGTTTTTCTTACCTAATAAGTCTTATATCATCCTTTGTAAAAGATGCAGCTAATTCAGCAGGCACTACTGTAAGCGGTACTATGTCAGACTTTATTCCTAATAACACTACGGTAATGAATAATAGTAATATAGAAAAGCCAATTGAAAGTCAAAATGATTATGCTAAAAATAATCATCCTATAGGGACGCGAAGGGAAGATGGAAAGATATATACTAAAAACCATGGCTGGCAGAATGAATTTTATCCTGAACTTCAAGTTAATTCTATTAAAAATGTTATATCAAAATTAGAATCAGATATACAAAGATATTCTCAAAATAATGATAAATTAAGGCTTGAAATTGCAAAGGATGAATTGAAACGAAATCTTAGAGAGCTTAAAGCCTATGAAGAGGATACAATAGCAATAAAAAGGGCACAAACCTTTGAAAATGAGGAAAGGCTTCAAAATAGTGCAAAAAGATGGAGTAGTTATGCTGATGAACTTGAAACAGCTGAAAATGTAGCAAATACAATAAGTTTTGCATCGGATATTGCTCTTTCGATAGGAACAGCTGGTGTATCAACTGCTCTTACATCCTGTAAAGCAACTTTAGAATCGTTATCTTTAGCGAAGGAAATAGCTGGTGCTGTAGCAGATGGTATTGTTAAAAAGAAAGACCTTTTATCTGTTGTAACAGAGTTTGGAGTAAATAAGACAATATCAAAGGGAGTTAGCAAAGTTTTTGATTTGGGTAAAGAGAAATACAAGATAGAAAATGCTGGGAAGGCGTTAAAGGCTTTAGTTGCTTCAGCAGAAAGTTCAGCATCAAATATAGTTCAGGGAATTGCTCAAGATACAGGTTTAACAGATGGAATTGTAGATAAGGTTAAGGATATTGATAATCATTTTAAGGAGTGGTTGAAAGATTAAATGATACATTAAAAAGGGGGCAATAGTATATGTTATATGATAATATAGCAGATGAAGCTTTAAAAAAAGAAAATTTTGATAAAATTAAAGAATATGTTGAAAGTACTTTTGCAGATGCAGACACGTACTTTAATGTATTTTCTTTGATTGAGGATAAATGCCTGCGTTTTCGTTTTGCAAAGCCTAAAAGTATATTTGAGGATAAATACCCTATTTACTATGTAGCAGGTGAGGGAGGATATATTAGTTATGAAAGTAAAGAAAGAATAAGTGAAATACTTCTTGAACTTTCAGGCATAAAAGATGAAAAAGATGAAATCACAACTATAAAAATATCACCTATGTATCTTGCTATAATCTTAGCCTGCTGTGATGTGGCATATCAAAATAAATATGAGGGGGCATGGTTTACGGTAACTTCAGTTTATAATGCCTTTGATATTTATAATGATGATAATTTTGAAAGAATATTTTTTCCTATATCATATGTTGCAAGGGATGTTTTATATAATTCAATATCTTTAAAGGATGTAAAGGATGTATTAGATGATATGGTAAAAGACGGGCTGCTTTGTGTAGATTATATTGATAATGTTTCATTATATTCATTTGATGTGGATTATAGGGGGTTATTAAATATATTTCAAGATTTAAAAAACCGTCTTGCAGTTTTAAGATACGATAAGAAAGGTAATATATGCATTATTTATGTTGTAACAAGTAGATATAATTCATGGTGTTTTGTAATTGAAAATGAAAGTGCATTTATGGAAGATGCTGATGTTAAAAGGTTTAAAGATATATGTATGAAGGTTTTGTAATTTTATAAGTTAAAGGAAGGGATGTTAATGGTAAAGCAAGAAATAATAAACAAAGTAGCATCTAAATTTAAAGAGATGGGAATAAACTTTGAAGTGGGAAATGGTACAGACATTTTAGTTTTTACTGAATTTCTTGATGCAGGATGGAGTACAGGAAGCAAGAAAATAAGTTATGAGGCTTCAATTTTTGCAGATGAGTCATCAAATACAGTTTATATGTGGGAGATGACAAAGGAAATAGGTTATGGGCTATCCTTTGGAGGAGAAAGCGGTTCATCTTTTCAAATGGGTAAAACGCTTTTTCGTAAGGTAAAAAGTGTGCAGTATGCTCCAGACGGAAAAGTTTATGAGTATACTCTTGATTTAGGTCAAATACCAAAAACAGTAAAAGAAATTACAAATCAATATGGATGGAAGTTTAAAACTGTAATTAAGAAGGAAAAGGCAATGTTTCCTATAGGATATGTTCCGATGGGAAATGCAATGCAAAATAACTATGGAGAAAACAAGGAAGAAGACATGATATTTTGTATGAATTGTGGTTTTAAAATTAAAAAAAGTGCTAATTTCTGTGAAAAGTGCGGAAAACCATTGAAAAGCAAAGAATATTGGGAAAAACAGTATTCGGATTTGGGGAAAGTCAATAGTATAAAGTATAAGGAAGATAAAGATAAAAAAGGAAATAAGTTAGGGATTATAGGTTTTATACTTCTATCGATATTTGCTATTTTAATATTTATGCTTATGTCTGTTAATTTTACAGGTTGGATTTTGGGAGCAGCAACAATAATATTTTTCTTTATACTTCAAAAAAAGACTTCAAAAAAAGGGTGCTTATTAAGCATTATTTTATGGATAATAATGGCTTTTATTCTACTTTTGATTATGACATTTACATCTCCGATAGATGGTAAAAAGGATAATACTAATGTAAAAAAACCATCAAACAGCAGCTTTAATGCAAAACTTCCCTATGAGAAAACTTTTCCTTTAAATGATGGAAAAAGTATAGGTAAGTTTAGGCTTTTTGTATCTGATGGTACAGGGCTTTATCAAAATTATAAAGGCAAAGTAATATGTGAGTTTTATGTAAAGTTTGATACAAGATCACTGCCAAAAGATTTTAAATTATATCCTTCCCAAGCTACTGCTAAAGATGCAATGGGGAATCCTGCTTTAGATTCACTTGTTATGGCCATATGCTCTGATAAAGAGGCATATCATACAACATCACTTTCTTATGCACAGGCTATGGTTAAAGATGGAAAGTTAGTACCTTTTGTAGAGACAGAGGGGGCAACAGCTGATATTCATGCCGAATCAATAATAGAAATGGCAAATAAATACCCTAAAATGCAGGTTTTAAGATATAATGTAAATGAGGTTGGAATGACAAAACAAAATGATACCTATATTATTCACTCTGAGAAAGCCTTTGGTTTACATCCTCCAGTTGTAGAAGGAAACATACCTTGGGATGAGATATTAAAGGATTTGGGGTTAAAATAGATATAATGTGATTGGTAATGGTGATGGAAAAAGAATTTTTGTATTTGAGGTTATGGTTGTTTAGTCTTTTTTGTTTTGGTAAAATGAAGTTAGGAGGGGAAATTTAAATAAATGAATTTGATGAAATTACAAGAACTAAAAGGACATGATGTTTATGAGTTTTCATATGCTGAAAATGGATTAAACAATTGGAACCAAAACTCTTTATTCTTATCAACAGAAGACTTTTCTTTATTATCAACTTATTTAGATAAAGTGTTTGATGATTATAATTATTATGGACCTCAAAAAGTTAAACTTGAAGATTGGAAAAAAGTAAAAAAAGTTTATGAATTGTCTAAAGAAACACACGAATCAATTACGAAATTTTTTATAGAGATTGATAAGTGGCTTGAAAATAAGAATGATTTATATGATTATTTCTGGATTTTGGGAGTGTAATTTAACTTATATATTTTAGATAATTAAAGCAAGAATGAGACTTTATACAAAAAACTTAGAAAAATTCTTTATTTGCTTGCTGTTTTATATGTTCTATCTGCTTGATACAATAGCCTTGAAGCATTGAGCTTTGAGGCTATTTTTGTTTTATGGAAAAAATTAAGTGGGATTTATGATGATTGTTAAGTTGACTTATTGATTTGGATGCATACACTTTTGTATTTTATAAAGGTGGAGAGTGTATTTGATTACATTAAACCTACCAAATATATTGTATTGAAGCATTCTAATGAATTAAATTAAAAAATATGGATACGATAAAAGCGGAGATGTTATGGCTTTAACTGATGAAAGTGGTAATGTTGTTGCAGAGTATAATTATGATGCTTATGGAAATATTGTATCTCAATCAGGCTCAATGGCATCAGCTAACCCATTAAGATATGCAGGATACAGATATGATGAAGCAACAGGACTTTACTACTTGATGGCAAGATATTAC
>NZ_JAMSKT010000035.1 GCF_023806125.1 Clostridium caldaquaticum | reverse complement strand
TGCATACTTGCCTATATTATTGACAGAGTTTGTACAGAATATACATTTTCATAAATTTTTGTGCCTTGAGCACAGCGAAAGGAATGATAGTTAATATGAGTATAATTACAATAAACCCACTTACAAGAATCAGTGGCTTTTTAGAAATAGAAGTTAAGGTGGAAAATAATAAAGCAGTAGATGCAAAAAGCAGCGGATTATTATTCAGGGGATTTGAGAAAATGCTTCAGGATAGAGAACCGCTAGATGCAGTTTATTTTACGCAAAGGATATGCGGGATATGTTCTAATGCTCATTCCATGGCTTCAAGTTTAGCTTTAGAAAGTGCGTTAGGTATTTTACCAAATGAAAACGACAGAATGATTAGAGATTTCATGCACGGCTGTGAATATGTTCAAAATCATATAAGACACTTCTATTTATACACTATTCCTGATTTTGCTACAGGCCCTAAGCTGGAACCAGTTTACAATAATAATCACACGGATTTTAGATTACCAAAAGATATAAATGATAGAATAACTGATAATTATATTAATGCAATTAAATATAGCAGACTAGCTCATACAGCATTAGCAGAGCTCGGGGGAAAGGCGCCTCATAGTCATGGAATATTTGTAGGTGGGACTACTGTAAATATAGATGCATATAAAATTGTAAAAGTGAAATCTATAGTAAAAGAAATTAAAAATTTTGTAGAAAACAATATGATAGAAGATGTATATACCATATCAGAATACTATAAAGACTATTTTAATATTGGAAAGGGTTATGGTAATCTGCTTTCTTACGGTGTTTATGATAAATATTTAGAGGCTGATTTAAGTTATGTAAAACCAGGAGTATATATTAATGGCAGCTTTTTATCATTTAATCCGGACAAAATAACAGAGAGTATTTATAATTCATGGTTTATTCAAGATTTGAAAAGCAGCAATAAAAATGATGTTGAACCAGATTTAGATAAAGAAGGAGCATACAGCTTTGTGAAAGCACCTCGATATAATGGATATCCTTTAGAAGTCGGTCCTTTAGCAAGAATGATTTTAAGTAATAATTATGATAATAAGGTTTCAACTATGGATAGAACTATTGCAAGAGTTTTAGAAACTAAAAAGGTACTAGAAATCATGGAGCAGCTTTTAGATAGAATAGCTTTTAAAAAAGCATCGCAAAATCAATATAACATTCCTGAAGAAGCTTATGGCTCTGGCCTTATAGATACTACTAGAGGAGCTTTAGGACACTGGATATATATAAAGAATAAAAAAATTAATAGATATAATATTATTACACCTAGTGTATGGAATTGTTCTCCAGCTGATAATGTTGGCGTAAAAGGAGTAATAGAACAAGCAATTATTGGTACAGAGATTAAAGATATGATGCATCCAGTTGAAATCGGAAGAATAGTAAGGTCTTTTGATCCGTGCATATCTTGTGCAACTCATGTAGTAAGTGATAGGTTTAGCCCAGTTAAGATTATTATATAATTGTTAATAATATTTTTACTAAATAAATACAATCAACATATAGAGGTGCTTATATGAGTGTTAAACTTATTGCAATAGGAAATGTTTTAATGAAGGATGACGCTATAGGTATAGAGGCAGCAAGACTAATAGAAGAAAGGCTTAATGAAAAAGGTATTGAAGTTATTTATGGAGAAGCAGATTTTGAATATTGTCTTTCTAAGATTAAAAAAGATGATGTTCTATTTATATTAGATGCAGCTTCTTATGGAAAAAATGCAGGTGAAATTACTGTAATACCGCTTAATAGTTATACAATTAATAAAAATGGTTATACACAGCATAATTATAGTTTTTTAGATTTACTAAAGCTTTATTATCCTTATGTTGAAGGAAAAATTTTTGCTATTGAAGCTAAGGAAATAGAACTTGGCTTTGGTTTAAGTTCTAAGCTTGAAGAAAAACTGATAGATATTTCTAAAGAGATTTTATACAACATAGAAAAAGATTTAGAAGAATTGAACTTATTAAATACTAATAAAGGGGAGATAAGATATGCATGATACTATTTTGTTAAATAAGATTTCTCAGGCAGTAAAGCAGGTATGCTCAGTTAATAACATTAGAAAAGTGAACAGATTAACTGTAGTTGTAAATCATAGAAGTCATGTTAATGAGAATAATCTTTATGAACATCTTAAATATGAAAATAAAGATTTAATTGGGTTATGGACAAAGATTAAAGTAGAGAGAGAGGATATAGAAGAACAAACTGCTATCCTTCACAGTATTGAAGGTGACAGGGGTGAGGAATAAAATAGAAAAAGATGTGAGAAGATACCTTGTAAAAATATACGGCATAGTGCAAGGTGTGGGATTTCGACCTTATGTATATAAAAAAGCAAAGGAATATCAAATACAGGGATGGGTTGAAAATACAGGAGGCGCTGTAGGTATTGACTGTACTGGTTTTAAAGATAATATTAAACATTTTTTATTAGATATTATAAAAAAGCCTCCTAGTCTTTCAAAGATAGAAAAAGTTGAATGTACAGATATGACAGAGAAGTTATTATTTAATAATAATGATATTAACAGGGGAGGCTTTGAGATTAAGCAAAGTAGTGAGGAGCAGAATAAGGTAAGGTTTGTTTCACCTGATGTTTCAGTTTGTTCTAAATGTTTAGAGGATATTAAAAAGAAGAATACTTCCCGTTATAGATACGCTTTTACTAACTGCACAGAGTGTGGTCCTAGGTATTCTATTATTAAGGGCTTGCCCTATGATAGACCTCGTACTGTTATGGAAAATTTTCATATGTGTGAGGACTGCCAAAAAGAATATGATAATCCTTTAAACAGGCGTTTTCATGCTCAGCCAAACTGCTGTGAAAAATGCGGACCAACCCTTTTACTTCTAGATAATAAAGGTGAACAAGTTGAATGTAATGATATAATTGAAGAAACTATTAAGCTTCTTATGGATGGAAAGATATTGGCTATTAAAGGAATAGGCGGGTTTCATTTAGTTTGTGATGGTAAAAATGAGAAGACGGTTCTTCTGCTTAGAGCTAGAAAGCACAGAAGAGATAAGCCGTTAGCTTTAATGGCAAAAGATATTAATACAATTAAAGAATTTTGCTATGTATCAGAAAAAGAGGAAGAAGTTTTAACAAGCAGCAAAAGACCTATTGTGCTTTTAAAAAAGAAATGTGAATTTTTATTACCATATGCTTTGGCAGCAAAACAAAAAAAATTAGGAGTAATGCTGCCTTATACTCCTTTGCATCATTTATTATTCAATGAAAAATTGAACCTTTTAGTTATGACAAGCGGTAATATCAGCGGTATGCCTATTGAATATAAAAATGAAGAAGCGTTAAAGCATTTAGGCAAAGCAGCAGATTTCTTTTTGGTAAATAATAGAGATATCTATATCCCAATAGATGATTCTGTAGTTAAGGTAATAGATGAAGAAGAGATAGTATCACGAAGAGCAAGAGGTTATACTCCATATAATTTAAAAGTTGATACAAAGCTGCAAATTATAGCACTTGGTGGTGAACAGAAGAATAGCATTTGTGTTTCTAAAAATGGGTATTCTTATTTAAGCCAGTATTTAGGAGACTTAAAGGAATTTGAATGTTACGAGAATTTTAAATATGTACTTAAGCATTTTATAAAGCTTTTTAATATAAATCCAGATGTTATTGTACATGACATACACCCTTCATATTTAAGCACTCAGTTTGCTATAAGCCTGAAAGGAAGAAAAATCGCAGTACAGCATCATCATGCTCATATGGTAAGCTGTATGGCTGAGCATTCAATTGATGATATTGTAATTGGAATTATATTTGATGGTACAGGCTTTGGATTAGACGGTGCTGTATGGGGGGGCGAGTTTTTTATAGGAAATCGAGAATTTTTCAAAAGAGCTGGTCATTTAGAATATGTAAATATTCAGGGCGGTGATAAAGCTGTAAAAGAGCCTTGGAGATGTGCTGCAAGTTATCTGTATAGTCTTAATTATAAACCATCAGAAATTATACAGGATGTTGCAAAAGAAAGTATTGAAGTAGTTTTGCAGGCTTTAAATTCAGATTTTAATTGCTTTTTATCCTCCAGTATTGGAAGGCTTTTTGATGCAGTAGCATCACTTATTGGAATTAGAAATTATATTTCTTATGACGGACAAGCAGCTATAGAACTTGAGAATATTATTGATAAAGAAATAGAAGAAAGTTACCCATGGAATGTTGAAGAAAGAGAAGGAATTTTTCATCTACAATATAAGGGTATTATTGAAGGTATATTAAAAGATGTAAAAGAAAAAGAGTTGGCTTCAAAAATTTCCGCAAAGTTTCATAATTCATTAGCAGAGGCTTCCTGTTATTTAGTCTGCAGGGTAAGAGAAAATGAAGGCATTAATAAGGTTGTGCTTAGCGGCGGTGTGTTTGAAAATGAATACTTACTAAAAAAAATATATATAAACTTGAGAAAGAAGGGTTTTCAGGTTTTTTTTAATAAGCAGATTCCTATTAACGATGGGGGGATTTCTTTTGGACAGCTTAATGCTGCCAGTGCAATTATAAAAAAAGGAAGGTAATTAAATATGTGTCTTGCTATACCAGGGGAAATTATAGATATAAAGGGAAATGCTGCAAAAGTAAATATTATGGGAGTAGAAAGCGAAATTAATATACAGCTTATAGAGAGTCCTAAAGCAGGAGATTATATTTTAGTTCATGCAGGCTGTGCTATTCAAAAGATTGACACTGATTATTATGATTATTTACAGGAAGTATTTCAGTCAATGCTGGAGGTAAAGAAGGAAAATGAACAAACAGGCTTTAATTAAAGATATGATTTTAAAAATTCAGAAGGCCTCTATTAAGGATTTTAATGTAATGGAGGTTTGTGGAACTCATACCTATGCTATTTCAAAATTAGGTATCAGAAACATTATTGAACAAAAAATTAATTTGATGTCAGGTCCTGGATGTCCTGTTTGTGTTACTTCAGAAACTTATATTAATTCAGCTATAGAATTATTGCAGCAGCCAAATGTAATCTTGACTACTTTTGGTGACATGATGAAAGTAAAAGGTAGTAAAGAAAATTTGACTGAGCAAAGGGAAAAAGGAAAAGATATTCGTGTAGTATATTCTCCTTTGGATTCAATAAAGCTTGCAGAAGAAAATAGTGATAAAGAGATTGTATTTTTAGCTGTTGGTTTTGAAACTACTGCACCTTTAATTGCACTAGCTGTAAAAACAGCAAAGGCAAAAGCTTTAAAAAATGTTTCTTTTTTAATAGGCATGAAGAGAATGGAGCCGATTTTACATCATATTCTTTCAGATGCCCATCATAATATACAAGGATTAATTTGTCCTGGTCATGTAGCAGTTATAAAAGGTGAGGAATATTTTAAATTTATTACAGAGCAATATAATATTCCAGCTGTAATAGCAGGCTTTGAAGCAATAGATATTATTGGAGCTTTATTATTTTTGATAAAGCAGCAGGATAAAGATAAAAAGAGCTTTAAAAATTTATATAAAGACTGTGTTAAACCTTATGGTAATGAAAAAGCAAATCAACTGATGGATGAAATGTTTACATATTGTGAAAGTGAATGGAGAGGTATAGGGAGAATTAAAGCTTCAGGGTTTTCTTTAAGAGAAAACTATAAGAATTATGATGCTGCTGTAAAATTTGGAATAAAGTCAGGTATAAATACAGTAAAAGCTTGTGTTTGCAGTGAAATACTGCTTGGTAAAAAGCCGCCCAGTAAGTGCGAGCTTTTTGGGAAAAGTTGTACACCAGAATCACCAGTAGGACCTTGTATGGTTTCTGCAGAGGGAGCGTGCTCTATTTTTTATAAATATAAAGGAAGTGAAAAATATGAATGAAGTAATTAGCCTTGCTCATGGTAATGGTGGTAAATATACACGAATATTAATAAAAGAACTTTTTTACAAGTATTTTGATAATGAGATGCTTTTAGATGGACAGGATGCAGCAGTTTTTGAAAATTTAGAAGGAAAAATGGCTTTTACTACTGATTCTTTTGTAGTAAAGCCAATATTTTTTTCAGGTGGAAATATAGGAACTCTTGCAATTTGCGGAACAGTTAACGATTTAGTAGTATCAGGAGCTAAGCCTCTTTATATAAGTGCTGGTTTTATAATTGAGGAAGGGTTTCTGCTAAATAAGCTTGAAGAAATTGTAAAGGCTATGGGCAAAGCTTGTTTGCAATCAGGTGTGAAAATAGTAACAGGTGATACAAAGGTTGTAGAAAAGGGAAGTGTAGATGGAATTTTTATTAATACCAGCGGCATTGGAAGTATTATTGATGAATATGAGATAAAACCTATTGAGTCAGGAGATAAGATTATTGTTACAGGTCCAATTGGAGAACATGGCACAACAATTGCATTAGAACGATATGATATTAAACTAAAAGGTAATTTCAAAAGTGATTGTGCAGCACTTACTCCTTTTATTGAAAAGCTTAAAGGACATTTCTCGTCAATAAAAATAATGAGAGATCCTACCCGTGGGGGACTGGCGACTGTATTAAATGAGTTTACTGAGTTTTGCAGGCTAGGTATTCACTTATTTGAAGAGGATATTCCAATTAGTGCAGAAGTTATGGCTGCAAATAAACTTTTAGGATTAGATCCATTATATATGGCTTGTGAAGGGAGAATGGTACTTGTTGTTAAAGAAGCAGAATCACAAAAAATTTTAGAGTCAATTCAATCAATTGACCAAGGAAAACAAGCTAATATTATAGGTGAATTTGTTAAAGAACCACAAAATATTATACTGATAGAAAATTATTTCGGAGGAAAGAGAGTTTTATCATCATTAGAGAGTAATATGCTGCCAAGAATATGTTAGAAAGTTTGTAAATAATTTTGAAAAAATGATACAATTACTTTAAAATATGCTTGACAGTATATTTTGAAGTGTTATAATGTCTTTAATAAAATAGTATTAATTCTATGATGAGAAGAGTAAGCTGTTTGTAGTTTACAGAGAGAGGATAAAATAGCTGAAATTATCCTTAAATGAAAGGCAGCTGAAGACCACCTCAGAGAGACTCTAATAAAGTCCGGTAATTCCGTTATCATTTTTCAAGTGGTTCGTGTTATCATGAACAATTTGGGTGGAACCGCGGGAGAAGTACATACTCTCGTCCCATTTCTTTAGGATGTGGGACGAGAGTTTTTTTATTTTTAATAAATTTTGGAGGGAGTACTTGATATGATTAAAATCAGATTAAAAGATGGTTCAGAAAAACAGTATGAAGCTGGTATATCAGTTTTAGAAGTTGCTAAAGATTTAAGCGAAGGTTTAGCAAGAGCTGCATGTGCAGGTAGCGTAAATGGAAAAACAGTAGATTTGAGAACTAAGTTAAATGAGAATTGTGATTTAAATATTTTAACTTTTAACGATGAGGAAGGAAAGAAGGCTTTTAGACATACAGCTTCTCATATACTTGCTCAGGCAGTTAAAAGAGTTTTTAAAGAAGCTAAATTAGCTATAGGACCAGCTATTGAAGATGGTTTTTACTATGATTTTGACAAGGAAGGTTCTTTTTCAGCAGAAGACCTTGAAAAGCTGGAAGCTGAAATGAAGAAGATAGTAAAAGAAGAACTTCCTATAGAAAAATTTGAGCTTTCAAGAGAAGAAGCTTTAAAGCTTATGGAGGAAAAAGGAGAAACTTATAAAATTGAATTAATAAATGATTTGCCAGAGGGTTCTGTAATTTCATTTTATAAGATGGGGGAATTTGTTGACCTTTGTGCAGGACCACATTTAATGAATACTAAATTTGTTAAAGCTTTTAAATTAACTCAGGTTGCAGGAGCATACTGGAGAGGCAGCGAAAAGAATAAGATGCTCAGCCGTATTTATGGAACTTCTTTCCCAAAGAAAAATGAGCTTGATGAACATTTAGCAAAAGTTGAAGAAGCTAAAAAGAGAGACCATAATAAATTAGGAAGAGAACTCGGACTTTTTACAACTTCAGATATTATAGGCCAAGGACTTCCGCTTTTAATGCCTAAGGGTGCTAAGGTAGTTCAAATTTTACAAAGGTTTGTTGAGGATGAAGAAGAAAAGAGAGGGTATGTTTTAACTAAAACTCCTCTTATGGCAAAAAATGATTTATACAAGGTTTCTGGACACTGGGATCATTATAAAGATGGAATGTTTGTTTTAGGTGATGAAGAGAAGGATGAAGACGTATTTGCTTTAAGACCTATGACTTGTCCTTTTCAATTTACAATCTATAACAATGATCAAAAAAGCTATAGAGATTTACCAATAAGATATGCTGAAACTTCTACACTGTTTAGAAACGAGTCTTCAGGAGAAATGCATGGTCTTATAAGAGTTAGACAGTTTACAATTTCTGAAGGGCACTTAGTTGTTAGACCAGACCAGCTTGAAGAAGAGTTTAAGGGTGTAGTAGATTTAATTAATTTCATGATGGATACTTTAGGAATAAAAGAAGATATAACTTATAGATTCTCAAAGTGGGATCCAAACAATAAAGAAAAATATATAGGTTCAAAAGAAGAATGGGAAAGAACTCAAGGTATAATGAAAAATATACTTGATCATATTGGAATTAATTATAAGGAAGCGGAAGGAGAAGCTGCTTTCTATGGACCAAAGCTTGATATTCAATTTAAAAATGTTCATGGAAAAGAAGATACTATAATTACTGTTCAAATAGACTTTGCTCTTGCAAAGAGATTCAATATGACTTATGTAGATAGAGATGGTGAAAAGAAACATCCATATATTATACACAGAACTTCCATAGGGTGCTACGAAAGAACTTTAGCAATGCTTATTGAAAAATATGCAGGAGCTTTCCCAACTTGGCTTGCACCTGTTCAGGTTAAAGTGCTTCCAATATCTGAAAAGTATCATGATTATGTAGAAAAAGTAGTTAAAATACTTCAAAACAGAGGAGTAAGAGTAGAACCTGACTATAGAGCTGAAAAGATAGGCTATAAGATAAGAGAGGCTCGTTTGCAAAGAATTCCTTATATGCTTATTGTAGGAGAAAAGGAAGCATATGAAAATACTGTTTCTGTAAGAAGCCGTAAAAATGATGATGAAGGGTCAATGGATTTACAGGCATTTGTGGATAGAATAGTTGAGGAAATTCAAAATAAAGAGAGATAATGATAATATTTATATATCATTATATAATTTATAGAGGAGGGATAAAAAGTCTATGGAAAAAAAAGTTATTAGAACTGCAAATGCTCCAGGAGCTATAGGTCCATATTCTCAAGCTATAAAAGCAGGCAGCTTTGTTTTCACTTCAGGGCAGATTCCAGTAAATCCTGCAACTGGGGAACTTTTAAGTGATATAAAGGAAGCTACAGCTCAGAGTCTTAATAACGTAAAAGCAATACTTGAAGAGGCAGGAACTTCCTTAGATAAGGTTGTAAAGACAGTTGTATTTTTAAGGGATATGAATGATTTTGCAGCTATGAATGAAGTTTATGCAAAGTATTTCCCGGAAAATGCTCCAGCAAGAAGCTGTGTACAGGCTGCTAAGCTTCCTAAGGATGCAGTAGTAGAAATAGAAGCTATTGCTTTAGCAGAGTAATAAATTAATAATTACAAAGAAACATAAAAAATAATACAGAGCCCTAAAAAACCTATGATACTTTGCAAATCATAGGTTTTTTATTGTGCGCCCGGCATGGGCGTAATCTTGTCGGTGAAAGTCCGATACGGGGGTTGATAGTACCAACCGTTAGCTTAAGACAAGGGTGTCCACCGTGAGGT
>NZ_JAMSKT010000034.1 GCF_023806125.1 Clostridium caldaquaticum | reverse complement strand
TTAATTTATAAAAGAAAACATAAATTAAAACACTTAATTGATTAATATACAGCTGCCAGTTATTATAATAATATACTTTATATGAAATAATTAAGAACCATCCCTGATTTTACTAGTTTCCTTGTTTATAAATTCTCTAAAAGGTAAAATAGTATTAAAAGTAGTTTAGAAATATTTTTTATGTTTTGGAGGAGAATTTAAAATGAAGTATGATAAGTTAGTGAGAGATCTTATACCAGACGTTATTAAAGCTACTGGGAAAAACTGCGACTATGAAATTGCATCAAAGGAAGAACATTTAGAACTTTTAGTTAAAAAGCTTGATGAAGAAGTAGGGGAATTTAAGGTTGATAATAGTTTAGAAGAGCTTGCAGATATTATGGAAGTGTTATTTGGGTTAGCAGACAATTTAGGTTATAGTGAAGAGGACCTTCTTCAAAAAAGACAGCAAAAGAAAAGCGAACGTGGTGGTTTTAAAGAAGGAATTGTTTTAAAGGAAGTTAAATAAGGTGATTTTTATATAAGTAAAAGCTGTACGATTTGTATAGCTTTTTCATTAGGTACTTTTTTATAGGATGCTGATATGTGAGTTAAGTAAATAAGGAATGAGGTGAATGAATTGACGAAGATTAGTGGTAATATGGAAATAGTTATAAGTGAAAAGAATGCTGTCGTGCATCATATAAACTCTATTGAAACTAAGGCAATAGAGGAAAATATCAATGTAAATGCAATTACAGGAGATAGAAACTATCTTTTATATAGATTGAAAGAAGCCTTTAGTAAAGCTAAGAGAGTGGATATAATAGTTTCATTCCTCATGGAAAGTGGAGTTAAGATAATAAAAAAAGAGCTTGAAAGTTTACTTAAGAGAAATGTTGAGATAAATATCTTAACTGGAAACTACCTTAACATAACTGAGCCTGGAGCGCTTTATCTATTGAAGGATATTTTGGGTGATAAGGTAAGATTAAAATTTTATAATGTTGAAAATAAATCATTTCATCCAAAGGCGTATTTTTTTCATTATGAAAATGGTGAAGCGGAAGTTTTCGTTGGGTCTTCTAATCTTTCAAGATCAGCATTGACTAAGGGAATTGAGTGGAATTATAGGCTGAGGGAAAGTTCAAATGAAGCTGACTTTAAGTTTTTTTATAATACATATAGGGATCTGTTTGATAATCATTCCATAGAAGTAACTGAAGAGGTTATGAAAAATTATTCTAAGACTTGGAAGGCTACTAAAATCTTTAAGCAAACTATGATATCAAATGAAGAGGATAAATATGGGAAGATTGAGGGGAATAATAATGTCTTGGAACTATTTGAACCAAGAGGAGCGCAAATAGAGGCTTTATATGCTCTGAAGAAGGCTAGAGATGAGGGCTTGGATAAGGTAATTATAATTGCAGCTACAGGTATAGGTAAAACTTATCTTTCTGCCTTTGATTCTAAGGATTATAATAGAATACTATTTGTAGCTCATAGAGAAGAAATCTTGAAACAAGCTGCAACTAGCTTTAGAAATGTAAGAGGAAATGATAGCATAGGATTTTTCTACTCAACTAATAAAGAAACAGATAAGGAAGTTATATTTGCATTAGTTCAAACATTAGGAAAAGAAGAGTATTTAAATGAAAATTATTTTGCCTCAGATGCTTTTGATTATATTGTGGTAGATGAATTTCATCATGCAGTAGCTGGAAACTATAAAAGGATAATGGATTATTTTAAACCTAAGTTCTTATTAGGATTAACTGCAACTCCTGAAAGATTAGATAACAAGGATGTATTTGCCCTTTGTGATTATAATGTTGTATATGAAATAAGGCTTAAGGAAGCTATAAACAAAGATCTTTTAGTCCCTTTTAGATATTATGGCATATATGATGAAACAGTTAATTATCAAGAAATAGACTTTAAAAATGGTAAGTATGATGCAGCTAAACTAGAAGAAGCATTAATGATAAATAGAAGAGCAGATCTTATATTAAAGCATTATTTAAAGCATAATTCTAAGGTAGCAATGGGCTTTTGCGCTTCCAAAAATCATGCAGAGTACATGGCTAAGTATTTTAATGAAAATAATGTTCCAGCAGCTGCAGTGTATAGCAGTGTGAATGGAGATTATTCTATTGAAAGAGAAGAGGCTTTAAGTAAGCTTAACAAAGGAGAAATTAAAATAATTTTCTCTGTAGATATGTTCAATGAGGGGTTAGATGTACCAGCAATTGATCTGGTGATGTTCTTAAGACCTACAGAATCGCCAACAGTATTTCTGCAGCAGCTTGGTAGAGGTCTTAGAAAATATAGAGATAAAAAATATCTAATAGTGCTAGACTTCATCGGTAACTTTAAAAAGGCTAATTTGGTGCCATTCTTATTAAGCTCTAAGCAATATGATAAGACCGAAAGCAAAAATAGAAATCCACAGCAATTTGAATATCCAGAGGATTGTATTGTAGATTTTGATTTTCAGCTAATTGATATATTCAAAAAGATGGCTGAGAAAGAAATGAGTATAAAGGATCTTGTGAAGGAAGAGTTCTATAGGATTAGGGAAGACTTAGGCCACAGACCTTCTAGGGTCGAATTTATTACCTACATCGATGATGATATTTATTTCAATGTAAAGGATAAAAAAGCATTAAATCCTTTCAAAGATTATTTATCATATCTTAATGACTTAGGGGAGCTTAATGAAGAAGAGTTGAGTTGGTTTAACTCTAGAGGCAGTGATTTTATTAAAATGGTAGAAAATACCATAATGTCAAAAACTTATAAAATGCCATTGTTATTAGCTTTCTATAATAATGGGAATATGAAGCTAAAGATTAATGAAGAGGATATTTATAAGAGTTTTAAGGACTTTTATAGTAAAGGCTCTAATAAGGTGGATATGCTAAAGGATAAAAATACTAGGGACTTTGAGAGCTGGAATTCAAAAGAATATAATGATCTTGCAAAGAAAAATCCAAGAGCTGCATTATTAAAAACTCATAGAGAATTCTTCTATAATGATAATGAGAAGATCTGTATTATGTCTGATATAGAGCGTTTTACTGATATCCAAAGTTTTGTGGATCATTTTAAGGATAGTGTTGAGTATAGGGTTATGGAGTATTATAAGAATAGAGGGGAAAAATAAATATCTATATTAATATATAATTAAAATTTGTTTTAGTATCATTGGAATAAATTAAAAAGATATTAAACTACAGAGAAAAGCACTATCTTCAGAGAAGGATGCTTTTTTATTTTCTCATTGTGTGCGCCACGCCATTAGGGACAGTTCTTAAATATTCCGTATAGAATAACAATTGTTATTTATAGTAAAAATATCAACAAAACAAACTAAAGAATTGATATTGAAGAATGTAAAACATGCCAGGAAAACTTCAAATATTTAATTTGTTAATAAGGCACTATTGTGACTTAACATACAAAGATATATGTAGAATAATAGGAAGGGTTACATTATCAATGAAGATATAGGCGTTGAACTTATTGAAAAAGATGAGCGGTATAAAAATATAATGGAAGATTTTTTGAAGTATAAAGTTGTATAGTTATAGTAGAAGCAAAGATAATTAAATTTTAAAAAAAGTGTAAAAGAAAAATTTGTTTTTAATATACTAAAAGTGGACAAGCAGCTTAAAAATGCGAAAGAAACATACAAAATCTTTTGCGTTTAATTTATAAAAGAAAACATAAATTAAAACACTTAATTGATTAATATACTTAATTGATTAATATACAGCTGCCAGTTATTATAATAATATACTTTATATGAAATAATTAAGAACCGTCCCTAATCTTTGGCGGATGGGTGCTTTTTATTTTTTGTTTTGAATAAGATTAATAATTAAATTAAAAGGAGGTACAAGCAAATGTACAGTTTTAAGAATGATTATAGTGAGGGTGCTCATCCAAGAATACTAAATGCACTAATAGAATCTAATCTTGAGCAAGTTGATGGATATGGAGAGGATAAGTATACAGTTAGAGCCGTTGAATTGTTAAAAAAGCTAATTGGGTTAAACAATATTGATATTCATTTTTTTGCAGGAGGTACTCAGACTAATCTTACTGCAATTTCAGCTTTTTTAAGACCACATGAAGCAGCTATTTCAGCAAATTCAGGTCATATTTTTGTTCACGAAACTGGAGCTATAGAAGCTACAGGTCACAAAGTAATTTCCGTTGAAGTCAATGATGGAAAACTTAATACAAAGCATATAAAAGATGTAATAGATAATCATACTGATGAGCATATGGTAAAGCCTAAGTTGGTTTATATTTCCAACCCTACAGAAATAGGATCCATATATAGAAAGGATGAACTTGAGCAATTAAGCAGCTATTGCAGGAATAATAACTTAATTCTTTTTATAGATGGAGCAAGACTGGGTTCAGCTCTAAGTTCAGATGAAAATGATCTACAGCTTTCAGATCTTGGCAGATTAGCAGATGCTTTTTATATCGGTGGAACAAAAAATGGAGCATTACTTGGTGAAGCTTTAGTTATATGCAAAGAGTCGTTAAAAAGAGATTTTAGATTTAATATGAAGCAAAGAGGTGCACTGCTTGCTAAAGGAAGGCTTATGGGTGTACAGTTTTACGAATTATTTAAGGATAATCTTTACTTTGATATTGCAAGACATGCAAATGAAATGGCTAAGCTGCTTAGCGACAATATCAGAATAATGGGGTTTAAGTTTTTAATTGATTCAAAAACAAATCAGATATTTCCTATTTTACCTAATAGGATAATTGAGAAATTACAAGAAAAGTACTCATTTTATGTATGGTCAAAAACTGACGATAACAATTCTGTTATTAGGCTTGTTACATCTTGGGCTACTAGACAAGATGCAATTTTAGCTTTCATTCAAGATTTAAAGAATTTTAATGATTAGAGAAACACTTTTATGAAAATATACAGAAATACTTTATTAATTATAAAAAAAAGACAATGTTTATGATATTTTGTAAGCGTGAAAAAATTTTTGTATTAACTGCTCATTTATCCTTTTTTAAGGAAGGCTTCTGCCTTTGTCATTTCCTATTTAAGCCTGCCTACAGCCAGAAGCCTTCATCAAAATGCAGTCACAGATATATCATATTTTTTACATCTGTACTTTTATAAAGGGTATCTGTATATATCTAGGCGTCTATTTTTTTACGCTTACAATTATATTCTCCATACATAAGTTTATAGATTAACAATGTTAATTCTTTAATATCGTATGAGCAATCATTGTTAATCCAACAATTAACTAATTCCAGGTGTCCTCCTATCATAAAAGCTATATTATAAATTATGTCTGAATTTTGAGAGGTTTGAAATATGTGTTCTGGGAAAAAGGCTTGTTTTACCATTTTACGACATCGAATTTTAAATGTTTGGTCTCCATATGGTCCCCACAAGATTTTTGAAATTTCTTTGTGATCACGAAGATAAAGCATTACCTTTAAAATAATCGGATGTGGTTCAGTTAAGTAATGACTATTAGGTGGATAAGACCAAAAGTTATTTGCGATTGACTTTAATTCATCAAAAAAAGTATCCTCGATATCTTGAAGTACAGAGAAAACTGAATCGTAATATAGATAGAAGGTACTTCGGCTTATGTTTATAGATTCAACAAGATGATTGACTTTTATTGTATGGATATCTTGTTGTTTCATCTTTTCAAGAAGCTGTTGTTGAATTTGTGCTTTTGCATTTTTCATATATAAACTCCTTTCAATAGGAGAAAATATTTTATGAATTTAGCTATATTATATATAAATTATATAACAAAATTAGCAAATAATTTATATAAAATAATAATTTTAAATAGACACTTTAAAAGAAAGTGTCTATTTTTTTATGTATAAATTAAGGATGAGTGTTCTGTTAAAAAAGTAAACGTTTTGAGAAAATTAAGAAAATAGTTAATAAAAATAAAAAGAAAGGGAGCTGTTTTTATGAATCAAACAAAGTTAAATAAGTATAGCAGAAGTGTCTCTATCATTGGTGTAGGATGCACACCTTTTATGTATACAGTAGATAATCCTGAGACAAATGGTCTGACAGAAGGGGAGCTGTTTGGATATGCGGCATTAAAGGCCATGGAGGATGCAGGAATTACGCCGAAGGATGTAGACTATTATTTTCATGGGGAAGCAAGCCCGTTAAATTCATCTAACTATATTACTCCTAATATACAGGTGGCAAACTGGTTTGGAATGAAAGGAAAAGGTTCTATTCATCATTCTGAAGCATGTTGTACAGGATATCTTGCTTTGGAGCAGGCTGTAAACGCAGTAGCATCTGGAAAATATAATTGTGTTTTATCTGGATGTGTAGAATTTGGAGATAGTGTGGCTGTACCAACACATCCGTATAATCGTGAAAAGATGCCAATGGAAAAGTTTTTGGAAACAACAGCTTGGATTTATGATAGAGCATATACCCGTAGTCTTATTGCAGGACCAGCACTGATTTTTGATGATGCTGCAGAATATTATAAGAGAACAAATAATTTAACTGATGCGCAGATGGATGATATTTTGAACCATATGGCAATAAATAATCGTCGAAATGCTGCTAAAAATCCGTTGGCAATTATGAGAAAAGAATATGCAGAAATTGCAAAAGAAGCAGGTTTTGATGATGTTATGGCATTTATGAAGTCTCCATACAATCCAAAGATGGGAGATTACTTACGTGTTAGTGGAATGGAACTTAAGTGTGATGGAGCAGCAGCAGTGATTGTATGTGCAACTGATATGGTGTCTCAGTTTACAAAGAATAAACCAATTGAAGTAATTGGTATAGGTAGTTCAGCTCTTGAAGCAAGTACTCCTCATCTTGAGATTAAAGCAACAAAAGAAGCTGTTCGTCAGGTATATGAATTAACAGGAGTGAAACCAGAAGAATTAGATTTATTCTTTGCCAATGACTTTATCATTACATCTCATCTTATTTCAGCGGAAATTGCAGGATATTTACCAAAAGGTGAAGGATGGAAGTATGTGAGTGATGGGCGTACTGCATATGATGGAGATAAGCCAATTAATACAAATGGAGGAAGAACTTCATTTGGACATGCACATTCTGCATCCGGTTTAGCCGACCTTTATGAAGCAGTAATGCAAATGAGGGGACTATGTGGTGAAAGACAAGTTAAAAAATTGCCTAAGACAACAATGCTTCGTGGATATGGCGGAAGTCAGAACGTAACAGCTACTATTATCAGAACATTAGATTAATTAGGAGGAGTTGATAACATGAGTATTAAGTTAGAACGAGTAGTAAAAACATTTTATGATAATTTAGAGCAAGGCAAGATAACAGGACGTAAGTGTAAGAGTTGCGGAGCTGTTGAGTTTCCACCTGTCTATGCATGCAACTCATGTGGAAGTACAGATACTGAATGGGTGGAGTTAAGCGGAAAAGGTAAGCTGAAATCTATAATTATGCCATCAGTACTTTCGTCAAGACCAGATTACAATTCCTTTGCGCCATATGCTTTTGGTGATGTAGAGATTGAGGAAGGTGCAAGCATAAATGCTCTTGTTCGTGGAATAACGAAGAAAAATAGATCCGAGTTGTTAGAAAAATTGCCAGTGTCAGTTCGTGCTGAGATTGTACAGAGAGATGGATATAAGACAGTAATATTTTCATTAGAAGAAGGAGAAAAGTAAATCATGGATAGAAAGAGTTTAGAAGAAAAAATTATTGAATGTGTAAGCATTTCATATAGCAAAGATAAAAGTGAATTATCTGTTGATACAAGAATAAAAGAAGATTTAGGTGGAGCATCAATCCTTATGGTTGGATTAGTTTCTTTAATTGAAAATGAATTAGATGTTCTAATTCAGCTTCCAGATGCAGCCGCTGCAAAGACAATCGGAGAAATTGTAGACAAAGTAGAAGCATTGATGTAGCAGAAAGGAATTATCGATGAGTGTGTTAGAGCAGATTTATAAAAAAGCAAAACTGAATCCTCAGAGAGTAGTATTTCCAGAAGCAGAAAATGAAAAGATGATGCAGGCAGCTTATGAAACAGGGAAGGAAGGATATATTGTTCCCATTCTTGTTGGTGATGCAGAGGCATTAAAGGTATTAAGCAAAGAGCGTGGATATGACAATAGCGTATTTCAATTTATTGATATTCATAATGAAGAATATAAAAATAAATTGATTCAAGACTATGTAGCACAGCCAGGCAGATTTTTAAAAGAAAAAGCACTGGGACGCAGGATGGAAAATCCACTGTATTTTGCAATGGTTATGCAGGCAGTAAATGAAGCTGAAGTAACGTTTGCTGGAATTAATTACACAACCGAAGATGTTTTGATGGCAGGACAGATGATTATTGGAATGCAACCTGGAATCAGCACTATTTCAAGCATAGGACTTTGTGATATTCCTGGATTTATGGGGAGTGAAGGAAACCTTTTAGCTGTTGGAGATAGTGCGGTATGTACTAATCCAAATGAGGAGCAATTAGCTAGCATTGCAATTTCTGCATGTGATACTGTGAAGGCTTTGCTTGAATGGGAGCCAAGATGTGCTATGGTAAGTTACTCAACTCTTGGTAGTGGACAAGGAGAATTAATTGATAAAGTCGCAAAAGCCGTGAAAATAGCAAATGAGAGGCGTCCTGATCTTGCTATTGATGGAGAATTTCAGTTTGACTCAGCAATTTCACCATTAGTTGCTGAGAAGAAAGTAAAACGTCAAAGTAAAGTAGCTGGAAAAGCTAACATAATTATTTGGCCAGACCTGAACGTTGGAAATATTGGAGTTAAGATAATTCAGCAAATTGGACATGCAAATGCATATGGTCCAATACTGCAAGGTTTTAATCAAGTGGTGTGTGATTGTTCAAGAAGTGCACCTGTATCTGAAATTAAGGGAAATATTGTAATCAGTGCAGTAAGAGCAGCAGGAATGAAAACTAATTAATAGAGGATTTTTATTAAGAAACACAAGATTTAGCTAGAATGACAGGAATGAAAGGGGTACATAGGATTATACATCATGATTTATCAGATTGAAAATGCATTGGTTAAGTGGCAGCTGAAGCAGTTAGAGTATTAGGTGAAGAAGAATTAAAAAAGTATACTAGTAACCCAATTTGGAAAGGTTTTGATTTCTTTGATTAGGAGATAAAAATGGTTAAAGGTATTGGAATTGACACTACAGATATTAATGAAGTAGATAGACTTCTTAAGATAAGAGGAGATGCTTTTTTGGATAAAGTTTTTACAAAAAAAGAAATAGAAGCATCTTTAAAAGTACCGAATCAAACGGAATTTCTTGCTACACGATTTGCCGCAAAAGAAGCAGTTTTTAAGGCAGTCGCACATCTTACAAAATCAAAGAGTTTCGATTTTAGGATTGTGGAGACATTAAATGAAGCAGATGGAAGACCATATGTTAATATGGAAGGAGAACTTAAGAAAATTTTAATTGACGCTGGGGTTAATAACATACTAATATCATTAACAACAGAATGTAATTTTGCAACTGCATTTGTTATAGCTCAAGTTATTGATTAAAATTAATAATGCGGTTTCTTTTTTAATTATAATGATTAATATAAATAAGATTTAGTATTTTAGTTAAATACTTATGTAACAATCATAATAAATGTGATGTTATATAGGTATTAATTTTTTGGGGTAAAACAAAAATAAATGAAGTAAGAAAAATAAAAATATTAGGAAGTTTGGTTGTAAGCGTCAAGAAATTTCAGTATTCACTGACTATTTGTCCTATGATAAAATAAATCCAGTAGAGTAAGCTGCAAAGATTTTTACAATATTTACTGTATATAATTAAAATCACATTTAAGAGAGTATATGTTAAAGTAATAAAAATATACATTGTGTAAATGTATCATATACAGTTACTGTAAGAACTTTAACTTCGGAAGGTATATTTTTTATAATGTTTTATTGGCATAAGTGTTGAGAATATTTTTTAATACAAGTATAATGGTTAATGGGAAGCAGGTGATGACTATGGCAATAAAGGAATTAATTGACTTGCAGTTAACCATGTTTTTGATGGTAATAACAGGCTTGATTCTTAAAAAATTAAATGTAATTTCACAAAGCGGAAAGGAAAGTCTGACGAATTTAGTTATATATGTATTATTGCCCTGCAATATAATTAAATCATTTATGATTACTTTTGATAAAAACATTTTAATGAATTTTGGAGTGATGTTAGTTATATCTATATTCATACAGTTTATGTGCTCTTTTCTGGGAAAGATTTTATATGTTAAATGTGAGCCTGAGCAGAGAAAAGTGCTGCAATATGGAACAGTATGTTCTAATGCTGGTTTTTTAGGAAATCCTATTGCAGAAAGTGTTTTTGGAATGATGGGACTTTTGTATGCTTCTATATTTTTAATTCCTCAGCGTATTGTTATGTGGTCTGCCGGGGTAGCCACATTTACTGAATCACCAGATAGTAAGACATTGATAAAAAGGGTACTTACACACCCTTGTATTGTAGCTGTTTTTATCGGATTGCTGTTTATGTTTGCTAAGGTGCACCTTCCAGTGTTTTTGGACAACCCTCTTAAAAGTTTCAGCACCAGTAGTACAGCACTTTCTATGGTAGTAATTGGAACAATCCTAGCGGATGTAGATTTTAAGACATTATTTAATAAAACAGTTCTATATTACACAGTATTAAGGCTTTTTGTACTGCCCCTTATAGTTTGGATTGTATGTATGATATTTAAAATCAATTCTCTTGTAACAGGAGTTGCAGTTATATTAACAGCTATGCCAGCTGGAACTACAACGGGAATATTAGCTGCTAAATATGATGGGGATTATTTATTTGCTTCTCAGTGTATTATCTTTTCTACACTTGTTTCAGTTGTTTCAATTCCAATTTGGAGTTTTTTATTAAAATAGAACAGAAAAGATACAAAAATCAAATTAAATGCACAATAATACACAAAAAGCGTGAGGTTAGCAGCATTTATTTGCCGCTTGCTCCACGCTTTTTATAATGACATATTGACTATTTTTTGAAATTGATTTTTTTGGTTTACAATCATAATCGGTTTGATTTTCTGAATATCTTTAAAGAACTTTAACATTAGACCTGCAGTTGTCTGTTGAGCCATTACGAGAACTATTGAAGTAATTTTATAAAACCTTATATGCCGATTTTTCTCATGTGAATATTTATTATAAGTATTTATTGCTTTTTTGCTGTTTAAATCAATATAATGGTGTAAAGAATTTAGATAAATTCCACCTTTATTAATTTTAAACTCATCATGATGTTTATGGACTCTGATTACCCATTTTTCATAACCTCTATGATTATTTAATAAATTAACATTAGCATGCTGAGGAACTGTTAAATCCTGAAGTAAGTGAGCAGTTGCACCTAAATAAAACATTGCATTTCTTATATGGCCATGAAAGTACTCATTTAATGCTCCAGTATAGTAAAGCATGCATTCTTTTTTTGCATTACTGTTACCGTATAATCCTTTGCTCGTGTAAGGGTTGTAAAAATGATTGCTGCTTTTTAAATCCTGATCAGCCCAAACCACTCCTGCATTTATATCGTTTATATATGAAGACATAAGTTTATAAGCTTCTATGTGTCCATCGTTTTTTAATATTACTAAAGATTGATTGTTTATAAATTTATGAACTTTACATTCAGTTTTCATTATTCTTTTTTTCACTGGATTAACAGCTTTTAGTATATTCTTAAACATAAACGAATAAGATTTCTCTAGTGCATGCATAATTATCATCCTTATAAATATATTTAATTTCATAAATTATTTTAAGCATATTTTAAACTATTATCCATATATGTTACTGGTAAAATTGAATAATAAAAACTGCAATCTTACTAATATATTATTTTGGAGTGGCTGTGAAAAATATTTTATTATCAAAATTAAAATTCGAACTAAAAATACCCAGTTTGGTCGAACAAACATTGATTGAAATATAACTTTAAAAGCAATCGAGTAGGAGCTGAATAATTATTTTATTCAGCGTCCTCTCACACCACCGTGCGTACCGTTCGGTACACGGCGGTTCAATAGAAATTAATGTGCACA
>NZ_JAMSKT010000033.1 GCF_023806125.1 Clostridium caldaquaticum | reverse complement strand
CACCTCACGGTGGACACCCTTGTCTTAAGCTAACGGTTGGTACTATCAACCCCCGTATCGGACTTTCACCGACAAGATTACGCCCATGCCGGGCGCACAAATAAAAGAACCTGCACTAAACTTAGTACAGGTTCTTTTTAAAATCTTTATTAAACATTAAATAACATATCAGCGTAAGTTGGTAATGGCCATATGTCTTTATCTACTAAAGTTTCAAGCTTGTCAGCATCAGTTCTTAAAACAGCCATTTTTTCAAATACGTCGAATCTGTAAGCTGCAGCTTGTTCGTAACTATCTCCATGTAATGAAGCAGCCTTTTCAATAGCTTCTTCAAGAGCAGAAATATTTTTCTTTAAGGAAGCTGTTAAAGTTGATACTTCTGTTAAAAGTTCAGCCTGTGCTGATACATCAGCAGCAACACCTGTTGCATTTATTGTATTTATTGAAGTAGCAAGCTGTGTTGCAAATTTAATAACAGCTGGAAGTATTTCACGTTTAGCCATATCAACCATTGTAAGAGCTTCAATATTTATAGTTTTAATGTAATGCTCAAGTGAAATTTCGTATCTTGATTGCATTTCTACTCTGCTTAGAACACCGTGTTTTTCCATAACTGCTAAATTCTTTTCATTTATTATAGCTTTTATAGATTCAACAGTTGTTTTTATATTTGGAAGACCTCTTCTTTGAGCTTCTTCAACCCATTCATCAGAATAACCATTTCCATTAAATATAATTCTCTTATGGTTTTTAACTATTTCTTTAAGAATTTGCTGTACTTCAGCATCTACATCAGTAGCTTTTTCAAGTCTGTCAGCAATCTGACTTAAAGTTTCTGCAACTATAGTATTTAATGTAAAGTTTGCTGCAGCAATTGAAGCTGATGAAGGTACCATTCTGAATTCGAATTTATTTCCTGTGAATGCAAATGGTGAAGTTCTGTTTCTGTCAGTTGCATCTTTTGGAAGAGCAGGTAAAGTTGTAACACCGATTTTTAATTCTGATGTACCTTTTGAGCTTGTTGCACTTCCGTTTTCAAGCTGCTCTAATATATCTTGTAATTGATCTCCAAGGAATATTGAAATAATTGCTGGAGGAGCTTCATTTGCACCTAAACGATGATCGTTTCCTGGGTTAGCAGCAGAAACTCTTAATAAATCTGCATATTCATCAACAGCTTTTATAACTGCACAAAGGAATACTAGGAATTGCTCATTATCATGTGGAGTACTTCCTGGTTCAAGAAGATTCATTCCATCATCAGTAGCCATTGACCAGTTATTATGCTTACCAGAACCATTAACTCCTGCAAATGGTTTTTCATGAAGCAGGCACACAAGACCGTGTTTTAGTGCAACTTTCTTTAATATTTCCATTGTAAGCTGATTGTGATCAGTTGCTATATTAGTTGTACTGAAAATTGGAGCAAGCTCGTGCTGAGCAGGAGCAACTTCATTGTGTTTTGTTTTAACAGTAATTCCAAGTTTCCAGAGTTCTTCGTCTACTTCCTTCATAAAATCAGAGATTCTTTGTTTTAATGAACCAAAATAATGATCTTCTAACTCCTGTCCTTTTGGAGGTTTTGCACCAAATAATGTTCTTCCTGTAAATATAAGATCTTTACGTTGATCGTAGTATTTTTTATCTATAATAAAATATTCCTGTTCAGGTCCAACTGTAGTTATAACTCTGTTAGAAGTCGTATTGCCAAGTGCTCTTAAAACACGAATAGCCTGCTTTGATAAAGCTTCCATTGAACGAAGTAATGGAGTCTTTTTATCAAGTGCTTCACCTGTATAAGAACAGAAAGCAGTAGGAATACATAATGAACCGTCTTTTATAAATGCTGGTGAAGTACAATCCCAAGCAGTATATCCTCTAGCTTCAAAAGTAGCTCTTAATCCGCCGGAAGGGAATGAAGAGGCGTCAGGTTCACCTTTAATCAATTCTTTACCGGAGAATTCCATTATTACTTTTCCATCTCCTGTTGGGGATATAAAGGAATCATGTTTTTCTGCAGTTATACCAGTTAGAGGCTGGAACCAGTGAGTAAAGTGTGTTGCACCTTTTTCAATAGCCCAATCTTTCATTGCACCTGCTACAACTTCAGCAACTTCCGATGTTAATGGTAATCCTTGATCTATTGTCTTTTTCAAAGCTTTGTAAGTAGCTTTAGGAAGACGTTCCTTCATAACAGCATCACTAAATACGTTTGAACCGAAAATTTCACTTATTTTGCTCATTTTTAAACTCCTCTCCTTAAACGTTCCAATAGACTTTTATTTATTTCATATATAGAAGGATTTGTATTATTATTGCCTTCTAATAATTCAAATAAAACAATAATTATAATCTTATTATATAAATATACAAGTGGAATTTAAGTAAAAATTATTTGATTTTTTGAAATTTTTATTTTTGCTACCTGCAATAGTTTACTTAAGTTGATTGATTTTTAAATTGATAAAAATTGCAGCGTAAAATTATCATATTATTACTTCAATATTTTGGAATGATAATAACATAAAAAATTCTGTGACGATTACTTATTAATTCAAGCGTATAGAAATTATTTTACAAATATATCGATATAATGTATAATTATAGTAAATAGAATAGTTAATCTACTTGCTGGGGGTGCCGTAAGGCTGAGAAGGAATTTCCTAACTCTAGGAACCTGATGTGGTTAGAACCACCGTAGGGAAGCAGGAGGTCTGATTGCAAAACAGAGCTTGCTTTTGGCAAGCTTTTTTATTTGGAATTTTAGATAGAACAGCCTTATGCATTCACAGTATAGGGGTGTTCTATTATTTTTATAAGGGAGTGATAATAGTGAGTTATACAACACAAATGGATGCAGCTAAAAAGGGTATAATTACAGAAGAGATGAGAATAGTTGCTGATAAGGAAAAGATGGATGTTCAAGAACTTAGAAAATTAGTTGCAGAAGGAAAGGTTGTAATACCAGCAAACAAAAATCATAAATCTTTAAGTCCGGAAGGTGTTGGACAAGGTTTAAGAACAAAGATAAATGTTAATTTAGGAATATCAAAAGATTGCTGCAGCATGGAAAAAGAACTGGAAAAGGTTAAGATAGCTTTATCCATGAAAGCAGAGGCAATAATGGACTTATCAAATTACGGAAAAACAGAACAATTGAGAAGAAAAATAGTAAACATGTCTACAGCTATGCTGGGAACAGTGCCTGTATATGATGCTATTGGTTTTTATGAAAAGGAATTAAAAGATATTACTGTGGACGAATTTTTCAAGGTTGTAGAAAAACATGGAGAAGATGGTGTAGATTTTATAACAATACATGCTGGTTTAAATAAGGAAACAGCTGAAACTTTTAAGAGAAATCCAAGACTTACAAATATAGTTTCAAGAGGGGGTTCGCTTTTATTTGCCTGGATGGAATTAAATAAAGCTGAGAATCCATTTTATGAATATTTTGATAGACTTTTAGATATATGCGAAAAATACGATATGACAATATCGCTGGGAGATGCCTGCAGACCGGGATCAATAAAGGATGCTACTGATGCATCACAAATAAAAGAACTTATTGTTTTAGGTGAACTTACAAAGAGAGCTTGGGAGAGAAATGTGCAGGTAATGATTGAGGGACCGGGGCATATGCCTATAAATGAAATTCAAGCTAATATGCTTCTTGAGAAAAAGTTATGTCATGGAGCTCCTTTTTATGTATTAGGGCCATTAGTAACAGATGTTGCTCCAGGATATGACCATATCACATCAGCAATAGGAGGAGCAATAGCAGCTGCAAGCGGAGCAGATTTTCTTTGCTATGTTACACCAGCTGAACATCTAAGACTGCCTACTCTTGAAGATATGAAAGAAGGTATAATTGCGTCAAAAATAGCAGCACATGCAGCGGATATTGCCAAAGGAATTAAAGGTGCTGTTGAATGGGATAATGCTATGAGTAAGGCAAGAGCAGATTTGGATTGGGATAAAATGTTTGAATTATCTATTGATGAGGAAAAGGCAAGAAAATATAGAGAGGAATCTTCTCCTGAACATTCAGACAGCTGTACTATGTGTGGAAAAATGTGTTCCATGAGAACTATGAAAAAAGTTTTAAACAATGAGAATTTAAATATGTAATTAATACTAAGCTACAGATAAGTTTAGAAAGTCAATTAAATAATGAAAGATGTTTATAAGAGCGTTTATCTTAATGGATAAATGCTCTTATATATTTTCATAATATAATATTAATGTTATTATTTAATGGTATTATTATGATTATAAAATATTGGAGGTTTTTAAATGTTGTTGGTATTTTTACTATTTGCTTTAGGATTATTTATCATTATTAAAGGCGGAGACATATTTGTAGATGCTGCTGTATGGTTTGCTAAAGTTACAGGTATGCCGAATATTCTTATTGGAGCTACAGTTGTAAGTTTGGCTACAACTTTGCCGGAACTTTTCGTTTCTACAATTGCTTCTTTTAATGGAGCGCCAGAAGTAGCTATAGGTAATGCTATAGGCTCAACTATATGTAATATAGGATTAATACTAGCTTTATCTATGATATTTATGCCGGGTAATGTAGATAAGACGTCGGTAAGAAATAAAGGGTTGCTGATGATAGGATCAACAATTGTAGTTATGCTTTTAAGTTTAGATAAAGTTATGTATTTTTATGAAGGTTTAATTCTGCTTTTACTCTTGATTTTTTATGTATACTTAAATATAAAAGAAGTTAAAAGCAATAAGGAAATAGCTGTTGAATCAATATCTTCTGAAGAAATACAAAGAGATAGAAAAATAGTAATTACCAATATAAGTAAGTTTGTACTTGGATCAGTATTAATAGTATTTGGAGCAAGACTTTTAGTAGATAATGGTATTAAAATTGCGGAATTTTTAAAAGTTCCTCAGGCTGTTGTAAGTTTAACTTTAATTGCTCTAGGAACATCACTTCCAGAGCTTATAACTACTATAACTGCTATAGTTAAAAAACATTATGATATATCTGTAGGAAACATAATTGGAGCTAATATATTAAATGTTACTATGATTTTAGGTACTTCATCTATTTTTTCTTCAAATGGATTAGTTATAAATAATAGGACATTAAATATTTTTAACAATGTTTATGTAATACCACAAACATTATATATAGACATTCCTGTTTCCTTATTACAAATGATAATAGTTGTTTTACCAGCTATGCTGTTTGGAAAGTTAAAACGCTGGCAAGGTATTACTGTGCTTACAATTTACATTTCATATTTAATATTTTTAGGAGTAAGTTTATAGAATTTTTAATTGGTATAAATTTCATAGAGACTGCCTCTATGAAATTTAATATTACATATTGACTTTAACAATTTAACATGATAAAGTAAAAGTATAAATTGATTAAAAGAACGGGAGATGTTAAAATGAATAAGAAGTTAAGAAATATATTAGCAGTTGGAATTATAGCTGTAACAGCATTAAGCGCAATAGGATGCAGCAAAAAGTCACAAGAGCCTGCAGTAAAAGAAAAGCTTGTTTTAGGTTTTGATGATACCTTTGTCCCAATGGGTTTTAAGGATGATAAGGGAGAGGTAGTAGGTTTTGATATAGACCTTGCTAAAGAAGTAGCAAAGAGAATAGGAAAAGAAATAGTATTTCAGCCTATAGAGATTGGTCAATGAAAGAATCAGAGCTTAACTCAAAGAAGATAGACTTAATTTGGAATGGTTATACTATAACTGATGAGAGAAAAGAAAAGGTTGCATTTACAAGACCATACTTAGATAACAGACAAGTTATAATAACTTTAGCTGATTCAAAAATAAACAGCAAAGCTGACTTAAAGGGTGCTAAGGTGGGAGCACAAAATCAATCCAGTGCAGTTGATGCAATAAATAAGGAAGCTGACCTTGTAAAGAGTTTTAAAGACGGAAAGATTTATACTTTTGAAACTAACAATGACGCTTTGATGGATTTGGAAGCAAAAAGAATAGATGCAGTAGTTGCAGATGAGATTTTAGTAAGATATTATATAAATAAAAAGGGTGCAGATAAGTACAAAATATTAAAGGATGACTTTGGTAGCGAAACTTATGGTGTTGGTGTAAGAAAAGAAGATACTGATTTATTAGAAAAGCTTAATAAGACTTTTGATGAAATGAAAAAAGATGGTACTGCTAAAGCTATCTCTGAAAAATGGTTTGGAGAAGATATTTTTAAATAAGAGCCTATAGAGGAGGATTTTCATGGATAACATAATTAACCTGCTGCCTCAGGTATTTGAAGGATTAAAGGTGACGCTTCAGGTATTTATACTGACATTAGTTTTTTCAATACCTCTCGGTATAGTGGTGTCTCTAGGAAGATTAGCTAAAAATAAAATAATAAGCAAGGTAACAGGTTTTTATGTTTTAATAATGAGAGGAACTCCTCTTTTACTTCAAATTGTATTTGTATTCTTTGGGCTGCCTGTTGTAGGCATAGTCTTTGATAGGTTTCCAGCAGCTATATTAGCTTTTACCCTTAATTATGCAGCTTATTTTGCAGAAATATTTAGAGCGGGAATAGCTTCTATAGATGAGGGGCAGTACGAAGGTGCCAAGGTTCTTGGATTTCCCCAGAAGTATGTGTTTTTCAAAATTATACTTCCTCAGGCTGTTAAAAGAATTCTGCCTGCAGTAGCAAATGAGGTTATTACACTTGTTAAAGATACTGCTTTAGTATATGTAGTAGGATTGGACGAGCTTTTAAAAATTGGCAAGATAGCTTCAAACAAGGAAGCATCTTTGGTGCCTTTAATAGTGGTGGGAGTTGTATACTTAGGCTTAATCGGTATATTTACAGAGCTATTTAAGAGAATAGAAAAAAGGTACAGCTATTATCAATAAGGAGAGATAGTCATGCTTAAAGTAGAAGGATTGGAGAAAAACTTTGGTAAAAATAAAGTTTTAAAGGGTGTAAATCTTGAACTTAAGGAAGGTGAAATTACTGTAATAGTAGGCCCTTCTGGTGGTGGTAAAACAACTCTTTTAAGATGTATTAACGGACTTACAGCTCCTGATAATGGCTCAATATCAATAAATGGAAAATACTTATTTAAAGATGGAAAAGCAGCAGATAAAAAAGATGAATTAGAGATAAGAAAAGATATAGGTTTAGTATTTCAAAGTTTTAATTTGTTTCCTCATATGAATGTTCTTGAAAATATCACAGAAGCACCAAGGGTAGTACTAGGCATTGAAAAAAGCGAAGCAGAGAAGAGAGGAAGAGAAATATTAGGTTTTTTAGGTCTTGAAGATAAACAGCTTAATTACCCTTATGAGCTTTCAGGAGGGCAAAAGCAGAGAGTTGCTATAGGAAGAGCACTTGCTATGGAGCCTAAGCTTATATGTTTTGATGAGCCTACCTCTGCCTTAGATCCAGGCATGACAGGTGAGGTTGCAAATTTAATAAAAAAATTAAGCCGGGAAAAGTCTATGACGGTTTTAATCATTACACATGATATGGCTTTTGGAAGCCAGGTGGCTGATAGAATTTTATCCATGAATAACGGAATATTAAAGGAAGAACATATGTATATGTAGATTATAAACGGTTAACAACATTTTGCAATTAAAAGTGATAAAAGTTGTTTACCGTTTTTTGCTTTATATATTAATATTGATGATATGCAGTATTAATGTTAGAATTATAGATATTAAAAATAAAATATTGCATCCATATAATCCTAATAATATGGTTTAGGAGTTTCTACAGATTGCCGTAAACTATCTGACTATGGGTGAGTTTTTAAAATAAGGGCAGCAGCTTATTCTGATGCTTTATTTGTATTTGAAAACTATCACCCTGGGACAATTGTTTCCAGGGTTTTTTACTAAAATTTTTAAAAGGGGTACAGCTATGCTAAAAGAAAATTTTATTTCAAAAAAGGTAGGAATAATCGGCGGCGGCCAGCTAGGCAAGATGATATTAAACGAAGCAAAGAAGATGTCTATTTATACTGTTGTTCTTGATCCAAGCAAGGACTGCCCGGCAAGTTCCTTAACTAATGAACTTATAGTTGCAGGTTTTGATGATAAAAGGGCATTAGAGGAATTAGCTGAAAGGGTTGATGTAATAACTTATGAATTTGAGCATATATCTATTGAAGCTTTAAAGACACTTGAAGCTAAGGGCTATGTAATTTATCCGAGTGTAAAAAGTCTTGAGATAATACAAAATAAATATAATCAAAAGATGAAGCTTAAAAAAGAAGATATTCCTTTAGGAGATTTTATAAAGGTTGAAAGCATTGAAGATATTAAGAAGAGTGCAGAGAATTTTGGTTACCCTATAATGCTTAAATGTGCTCTCGGTGCTTATGATGGTAAAGGTAACAGTCTGATAAAATGTGAAGAAGAAATAGTAAAGGCATTTAAGGAGCTTGGATGTGGGAGCCTGCCTCTTTATGTAGAAAAGTATGTACCTTTTATAAAAGAAATATCTGTACTTTGCTGCAGGGGAGATAATGGTGAAACGGTAGTGTATCCAGTTGCAGAGAATAAGCATAAAAACAGCATATTATTCGAAACTTCTGTTCCGGCAGAAATAAGCTTTGAAGAAAAAGAGAAAGCTATGGAAATTGCGAAGAAAGTATGTGAAATTTTTGAAGGTGTTGGAATGTTTTGTATAGAAATGTTTTTAACTGATAAGGGAGAGGTGCTTGTAAATGAAATTGCACCAAGACCACATAATTCAGGACACTATACAATAGAAGGCTGTATAACATCACAGTTTGAAAATCATCTTAGAGCAGTAATGGGACTTCCTCTTGGAAGTACTGAGTTATTAAGACCAACGGTTATGAGAAACCTGCTTGGCGAGGAAGGTTTCAGTGGGGAAGCAAAGGCAGTAGGCATTTATGAAGCTTTAAAAATACCAGAGGTAAGTATTCATATATATGGTAAAAAGTATACAGCTTCTCAAAGGAAAATGGGGCATATTACAGTAACTGCTCCATCAGTTAAGGAAGCTAGAGAAAAAGCAGAAAGGGCACATAGTTTAGTTAAAATAATTTCTAAGTAAGTTTGGAGGTTAATAATATGAGTGCAAAAGTTGGAATAATAATGGGCAGCGATTCGGATTTGCCAGTAATGAAGGAAGCTGCAGATATTTTAAAAGAGTTTGGAATTTGCTATGAGATGACAATAGTATCAGCCCATAGAACTCCAGATAGACTTTATTCTTATGCAAAGGAAGCTAAAGATAGAGGAATTAAAGTTATTATTGCAGGAGCAGGTGGAGCAGCTCATCTGCCAGGTATGACAGCAGCATTAACATCTCTTCCTGTAATTGGGGTTCCAGTTAAAACAAGCAGTTTAAGCGGTGTAGACTCTCTATACTCAATAGTGCAGATGCCCCCTGGTATTCCGGTAGCTACTGTTGCAATTAACGGGGCGAAAAATGCGGGTATTTTAGCTGCACAGATTTTAGGAATAAATGATGAAGCTATATATAATGCTGTAGTAAAATATAAGAATGATTTAGAAGAAATGGTGCTTAATAAAGCGGAGAAGATGGAACAGGAAAATGGATAAATTCAAAATGAGAAAATTGAATACAAAATATATTTATGTTGCAAAATTTGTGTTAATTTTAATGGAAAATACTTTAAAATAATTAATTTTTATGCTAAAATTGAATAAAGCAAATTTTAAAAATTCATTTTAGGAGTGGTATAAGTGGATAGATTTCCAAGTTCTATGATGACGCAGCATCCAGACAATGTAGACACATATATATCAATACAGCAGGAGCCGGAAGAGGCTATTAGAGGATTAACCTCACAAGATGAAGGGGGACTTGGAATTGAAGAGGTAATGATTGATTTTGAAGGAAAGCTTACTCCTTATCATCAGACTTCTCAAATTGCCCTGGGATTAATCAGTAAAGGAATTATTCCAGGAAAAGATGTAGCAATAACTCCAAGGATACCAAATGCAAATAAGGAATCTGTTTTCAGACAGCTTATGAGCATAATGTCTTTAGTAGAGACTAATGTTCAAGCTTATAAACATACAAAAGTTCAGGCAATTACAGAGACTATAGTTCCTATGGTGGAAACTGGAATTGAGATTTCTCATTTTCAAGATAGAATTAATTCTGTTATTGAACTAGGAAATAAAAATTATGATATTCAATTCCCTTTAAACAGTATAAGAATAATACCCCTTATTGAGAGTGTACCATCCCTTGTTGAAGTGGACAAAATTTTAGAGGAGTTTTATCATATTTCAGAGGAAAAAGGCCATAAGATAGATTATTTAAGATTTATGATTGCACGTTCAGATTCTGCCATGTCTTATGGGATGATTACTGGAGTACTGTCGGTAATTATTGCAATAGATAAAGCTTATAAATGGGGTAAGGAACATGGAGTTGAAATTTCTCCAATTCTTGGATGTGGTTCTCTTCCTTTCAGAGGACATTTTACAGCGGAAAATGTAGAAAATATGGTAAGAACCTACTCAGGAGTAAAAACTTTCACTATACAATCTGCATTAAGATATGACCATGGTGATGAAAAGACAAAAGAAGCAGTAAATAAATTAAAGCAGTATATTAAAGAATCTGTTCACAGAAACTTTTCAGAAGAAGATATAGAACTTATGCAGGATTTTATAGGTATTTTCACAAAGCATTATATTAAAACTTTTATAAAAGTTGTTAATACTGTAAACTTTGTAGCAGACTTTATACCTAAAAATCGTGACAGACTTACAAAAGCAAAGACAGGATTGGATTATGTAAGAGAAGTACCTAACCTTGAAAATATTGCCAGAATAATTAATAATGAAGAGCTTAAAAAGGAGCTTTTATCTATAGATACAAATGTAGAGTACTCTGTTCCAAGAGCTATTTCATTTACAGCGGCAATGTATACTTTAGGGATGCCTCCGGAATTTATGGGAATGGGAAGAGGTTTAAAAGAGATTAAAGAAAAGTATGGACAAGAAGGTATTTTAAAACTTAAAGAATTTTATCCTCAAATAAGAGAAGATTTTAGATTTGCAGCTCAATTTGCAAATGCTAAGGTGTCAAGAAAAATAATAGATGAAGCAGCACGACTGGAATACGAAGAAGATCTTAACTTAGTAAATGAAATATTAGAGCTTGGATTTGATTTTGATTTTCTTAGTGACAATGAGTTTTATCATACTCTGTTAAAAACAACAAGACCTATTTTAATGCATTTAATTGGAATGGAAGAAGATTTAATTCATAATAAAACAGAGGAATTAAAGATTCTTAACGAGTGGATTATTAGAATGGGTAAGCTTAGAGGAAGTATTGGTTAGTTTGTATTAAACCTCTTCTTAGGAAGAGGTTTTTTATTTATAATAGATTTGTAATAAGTTTATAATGTTTGTAATAAATTATGTTAGTACTGGGGGAATTACAGTGGAAAAAAGTTTTGCAACACAGCTTGTGCATTTAGGAGAAAAAAACCCTCCTTCTGTTTCAAGAACAAAAACACTGCCTATTTCAATGACTTCTGTTTTTGTATATGATGACGTAGAAACTTTAGATATGGTGTATGAAGGGAAGGAGAAGGGATATATTTATTCAAGAATGGCAAATCCTACTCAGGATGCACTTCAGGAAATAATGTTTAATATAGAAGGCGGAGAAGCAGCACAGGCTTTTTCATCAGGAATGGGAGCTATAAATATGTCTATATTAGCTCATGTGCAGGCAGGAGATCATATTATTGCAGCAAATGTGCTTTATGGAGGCAGCTATCAGTTTTTAAAATCAGAACTTATAAAATTTAATATTGAAACAACTTTTGTAGATGTAATAAATGAAGATATTGATAAGTATTTCAAGCCCAATACAAAATTAGTATATGTAGAGACTATTTCAAATCCTTTAATGGAAGTAATTGATATTGAAACTATTGCTAAGAAAGCTCATGCTCATAATGCAAAACTTATTGTTGATAATACTTTTGCAACTCCAGTTATCTGTCAGCCATTAAAACTAGGGGCAGACGTAGTAGTATACAGTGCTACTAAATATCTTTGCGGACATAGTGATGTAACAGGCGGAATTGCTATTGCAGATAAAGATACTATGCAAAAAATTACAAGCACAGCAGTGCTTTATGGAACAATGATGAGTCCGTTTGATGCCTGGCTTCTTGTAAGAAGTTTAAGAACTTTAGAGCTTAGAGTAATTCAACATTCTAATAATGCTTTAAAGCTTGCTCAGTTTTTAGAGAAGCATGAAAAGATTGAGAGAGTATATTACCCAGGATTAGACAGCTCTCCATTTAAAGCTTTAGCAGATAGAAGCTTTTATAATAATCTTTATGGAGGAATGTTAAGTATAGACTTAAAACATGGGGAAAAGGGAGCATATGACTTAATAAGAGAACTAGAAACTATAAAGTTTGTTCCAAGCTTAGCTGGTGTAGGAACTACAGTTTCTTATCCGGCAAAAACCTCACATAGAGCTTTAAGCGATGCAGAACTTGAAAAAGCTGGAATATCTAAGGGGTTAATTCGTGTTTCTTCAGGTCTTGAAAATTCAGAGGATTTAATTGCTGAATTTGACAGAGCTTTAAGTAAGGTTGGTCTATAAATTCATAAAGGCTGCACTAAAAGCTGTTTTATGCTTTAGTGCAGTCTTTATGATTTGAATTAATTGGAAATTTTGTATAAAAGATTGAAAGTTTTAGCTGAAACAAATAGAATATTATTGTATACATCAAAAAAATAGAGCATTATTAATTTTGAGAGGAACTGAAGAAATGTTAAATGCAGAAATTAAGAGCAAAATAGATAAACTATGGAATAACTTCTGGTCAGGGGGAATTTCAAATCCTTTAACTGTAATAGAGCAGATATCATATCTATTATTTATAAAAAGATTAGATGACGTGGATAATGCTAATGAAAAGAAAGCTAATAGAATAGGCAGACCCTTTAAATCAGTATTT
>NZ_JAMSKT010000032.1 GCF_023806125.1 Clostridium caldaquaticum | reverse complement strand
ATGTGCTGTTATAGTACCAGATGGAGTTTTATTTGGCTCAACTAAAGCACATAAGGATATAAGAAAAACTTTAGTTGAAGAAAATGCACTAGAAGGTGTCATATCCATGCCTTCAGGAGTATTCAAACCTTATGCAGGAGTGTCAACAGCTATACTTATATTCACTAAAGGCGGAGAAACAAACAAAGTATGGTTTTACGATATGCAAAGCGATGGTTATTCTCTTGATGATAAGAGGACAAAGCTTGATAATGAAGGAGACATACCAGATATAATTGAAAAGTGGAGAGCTATAAAGAAGGATAAAACTTTAGAGCCTGCTAAAGAAGAGAAATGGTTCTGGGTAGAGAAAGAAGAGATTGCTGACAATGATTATGATTTGTCTATAAATAAGTATAAGGAAATTGAATATGAAGAAGTAGTATATGATGCACCAAGTGTTATTTTAGAAAGAATAGAGGCTTTAGAGGAGGAGATTTCTAAGGGGCTATCAGAATTAAAAGGAATGCTTGAGGTGTAAGTGATGGAATATGTTAAGTTAAGAAATTATATAGAGTTAATTTCAGGAAGAGATTTAACGAAAGCTCAATATAATGATAAAAATAAGGGTATCCCTTACATTATGGGAGCAAGTAATATGACTAATGGAAAACTAAATATTGAAAGATGGACAAATGAACCTACTGTAATTGGAGAAAAAGGTGATCTAATAATCTCAGTAAAGGGAACGGTTGGTGAGTTATTAATCTTAGAGGAAGAGAAAGTTCATTTAAGCAGACAGGTTATGGCAATAAGACCTAAAGAGGGATATGATGTCAAATTTGTGTTTTATTATATGAAATATTATTTAGACAGACTAAAAGAAAAAGCTAAAGGAATGATTCCAGGAGTAACGCGTGAAGATATCCTTGATGCTGAATTTATTGAGGTAAGCTCTGAAGAGCAACAGAGGATAATAAAAATATTAGACAAAGCTCAAGAATTAATAGATAAAAGAAAAGAACAAATAGAAGCTTTAGATGAATTAGTCAAATCGAGATTTATCGAGATGTTTGGGGATCCTATAAATAATCCTATGGGATGGGATGTTAAGAAATTAAAAAATATATCAACTAAAATACTAAGCGGAAATACTCCAAAAGGGGGTAGTGAAGTTTATGTTGATGAAGGAATTATGTTTTTTAGAAGTCAAAATGTTTGGAAAAATAAATTGGTACTTGATGATATAGCATATATAGATAAAGAAACTCATAACAAAATGTTAAAAAGCAGTTTGAAGAATAGAGATATTTTAATGACTAAAACTGGTAGAATAAATACTGAAAATAGTAGCTTAGGTAGAGCAGCTATGTTTGTAGGAGAAGATAATAGTGCAAATATTAATGGACACGTTTATTTGATAAGGCTACAAGAGGGTGAAATAAATGAATTTGTATTATTTATTCTTACTACTAATGAATATAGAGACTATATAAGAAGTGTATGTGTTGGAGGAATTGATAAGAGACAGATAAATAAAGAACATTTGGAGGAGTTTCCTATAATTTATCCTCCAATAGAACTACAAAACCAATTTGCCGCCTTCGTTAATCAAGTCGACAAATTGAAATTTGCAATGGAGAGTAGTTTGAAAGAATTAGAGAACAACTTTAATTCGTTGATGCAAAAAGCCTTCAAAGGCGAATTATTTAATTAATATGTAAGTTTTCTTGGAATAATTAGCATGTAAATTTAAGGATATAATATAAGAAAAATAGATAATATACCTAAGAGGTATAGGGAGTGATACATTGTGAGTATTGAAAGTATTGAATTGAGAAATTTTACAGTTTTTAAAAGTTTAAAAGTTAATTTTTCAAAGGGTATAAATATAATTGTGGGGGAAAACGGAACAGGAAAAACCCAATTACTTAAGGCAATTTATGCAGATATTCAAATTTCTAAAAGTAATAATATAGATGATATTTCAAAGTATTTTAAATCTGTTAATGTAAATAATAGTTTTTTTGTTAAACAGCTTAAACCATTATTTTTGGAGGTAAAAGCTTCAAATATTGATAACAAGTCAGATAAAAAATATTTAATGGGTAAATTGAATTTAAATATTAATGGAATAACTTCAACATTTGGAAGTAATGATGAATGCTCATATGAAATATCATATCCAGCAAAAGAAATAAATTGTACATTTATTCCGGCAAAAGAGATGCTTACACATTCAAAAGGTCTTGTAGCAATGGCTGATAAATTTAGTGAATTTCCATTTGATAAAACATTGATTGATATTATAAAAATAGCTGAGCAGTGGCAATTAAAAGAGCCTCCTAAGGTTGCATTAAAGATACTACCAATTCTTGAAAAGATGATGGATGGCAGGGTTGTCATTGAAAATGAAGAATTTTATGTTAAGAAAAATAATGGCGAGATGGTTAATTTTGCAGTTGAAGCGGAAGGGTTTAAGAAAATAGGGTTGTTGTGGCAGCTTTTAATGAATGAAAATATTACAGAGAATAGTATTCTTTTATGGGATGAGCCAGAGGCTAATATTAATCCTAAATTTATTCCGGATTTAGTAGAGATTTTAATTGAATTACAAAAAAATGGTGTTCAAATTTTCCTTACTACACATGATTATATTTTTGCAAAGTATTTTGAAGTTAAGCGTTCCGAGAATGATGAAATTATGTATTATTCATTTTATAAAACTAATGAAGGTGTGATATGTGAGAACAATGTTAACTTTGGAGATTTAAAAAACAATACAATAATGGATACCTTTATTCAATTGTATAAGGACGAAGTTGAGAGGGCGATGGAATAATGGTACAAATAATTGAATCTAATATGATTTTTGGTGATTTTGAGGAAGATAAGGTATTTGAAATTGAAAAGTCTAAACTTCATGGAAAAGTAGGAAATGGAATAAAAACTGTAGAGTTCCTCCTCTTAAGAAGTGAAAATGAATTGAACTTTGTTGAAGCAAAATCAAGCTCACCAAGGCCTACAAAGCAGAACACTATACGTTTTAATGAGTTTATAGATGAGATTTCAGATAAGTTTATACATTCTTTTAATTTATTTTATTCCGCTATTTTAGGGAGAAATAAAGTTTATGGCGAACTAGATAACAATTTTTTCGAATTGGATAATAGTGGAATAAAATTTAAATTTATTCTCGTTATTAAAGGCCATGATATAGAATGGCTATTACCCATTTCAGAGGCATTAAAAAGGAAGCTATCATATCAAAATACTATTTGGAAAAGTGAAGTTGTTGTAATGAATGATAAATTTGCTAATAAATATAATTTGGTTAAAAGTGCTGGATAATAACGCTTTTAACTAAATAATTTGACAAGTTGTATAACAATGTAAGATGTGGCAATATACCATAATATATTAAAGTTTAGGAGCTGGTGATTATGGTAGAAAAGCTTATTATTGAAATTGAACAGGAAATGATAAAGATACTTAATAATATGCAGATGGAAGAGCTTCATAAAGTTTTATTAAAAAAGCTACAAGGCGCTACTTTAATAGATGAAGCTAATAATAAGGATTGTGAGAACGAAGAAGTGGATTATTGCAATTTATTTATTTGTGCAAAGCGTGTAGAAGGTTGCTCAGAAAAGTCTATTAAGTATTATAAATCCACCATAGAAAATATGTTAATAAGCATAAAGGGGAATACAAATGAAAGAATTTTTCAAAAGATACAAGCTGTACTTAATTATTATAATAATAGCAGCTTCAGGGCTGCTATTTTATTTTAAGGTCAATTCAAAAAAAGAAGCACCTGCTATAAACAAAACGGTACCTTCTATAAACAAAGTAAAAAGCTTTAACTCATTAGTTTCGGGGATATTTATATTAAATGAAACAGGTGAAAGCTACGGAGCAGTTGAAAATATTTTTGCAAGCGTGGGATATGATATTGCAGAAGGAAGTTTTGAAGATTATAAAAAGTTAAAGGGCATTAATTTTATTTTAATAGTTCCTGAAAAAGAAGCAGCTTTGTTAGATAGTGAAAAGAGCACATACATATCTGAAAAAATTAAAACAGGACAAAAGCTTATAACCTGGGGAAAAACATATTTAAGCAAAGAATTAGGTATAACCTTTCTAAACGGCAATAAGGAGATTAATGGATATACATGGAATAATGAAAGTAAAGTACCAATTACCTTTAAGAATTCTGCAGTCTTTGAGCTGTTTTCTATAGAAGGTAATTTTAAGGTGCTTGCAGAGGAGAAGGATAAAAATCCAGTAATGGCTGCAGTTAGCTATGGTAAAGGCAATTTTATTTATTCAGGAATATCGCTTGTAGGAAGCAGCGGTTTAAGCTATGATTATTTCCCTCTTATAACAGAAGCAGTAAAAGAAGAGTTTAAGATAATGCCTTCTTTTGCAAGGGATGACTTAGCTTTTTATGTGGATATTTCTTATCATACACAGGATACTCCTGAAGATATTGCACAAAAAGTTAAAAGTTATGGGGGAAACCAAATTAACTTAAGTGCTTGGTACTCACCAGAGAAATATGGAAATCTTTATAAAGAAATAATAGATGCGTGTCATAAAAGAGGAATTGAAGTATTTGCATGGTTTGAGCTTCCTTTAGTAAGCATTGAATTTTGGGACAAACATCCTGAGTGGAGAGAAAAGACAGCTTCAGGCAAGGATGCTTTTATTGATTGGAGAAGGCTTATGGCTCTTAGCAATCCAGAAGCTTTAGAGGAAATAAAAAAATATACGGAAAGCTTTATAAAAAGTTTTGACTGGGATGGGGTAGATATTGCAGAAATTTATTTTGAGTCTCCAGGAAAAGGCTTTAAAGATATGAGTAAATTTACGCCAATGAATGACAGCTTCAGGCAGGCTTTTAAAGAGAAGTATGGAGTTGATCCTAAAAAGGCCTTTAATCCTTTTTCCAGATATTACTGGATATATAATAAGGAAATGAAACAGAATATAATTGATTACAGGGTGGAACTTGTAACAAAGCTTCATGAAGAATTTTTACAGCTTTGTGAAAATATAAAAAAAGAGAAGCCTTATCTTAAGACTAATGTAACAGTTATTGACAGTATTGCAGATAAAAGCATGAGAGAAAACATAGGAGTAGATGCACAGGCTATTGCAAAACTGCAGGATAAGTATCATTTTATACTTGAAATTGAAGACCCATTTACTCTCTGGAATCTTGGCCCGGATAGGTATAAAGTTATTGGAGAAGAATATAGAGATATAATGTCTGAAGGGAATCAGCTTTCTATTGATATAAATGTTATTGATAGAGGAGGGGAAGTTTATCCTACTAAGAAACAAAGGGGAGTAGAGCTTTATCAGCTTATAAATAATGCCTCAAAGTATACGGATAAAGTTATATTATATGCATTAGCTACTTTTGAAAAGACTGATATGGAGCTTGCGCCTTACACTAGAAGCAGCGACATTAAAGTTCAGGAAGTGTCAGAGAACGAGTATATAATAAAGGCTGATAAAAGATTTATATGGAACGTAAATACAGAGGGTAAAACTTATTATATAGATGGAGAAAAGTGGCCTTTTGTTTCAAAACAGGGGGTTATTATACCAGGTGGTGAGCATAAACTTAAGATAAAAGATATAGAAAATAGTTCTGAACTATTTATAGAAAGTATAAGCGGTGAAATAACAGATGTATCTCAAGATAAGAATTTGAGCTTCAGTTATACAAGTGAAGGAAGATTTTATATGATAGTAAATAAAAAGCCTGCACAAATAAAGCTTGATGGATATGTTTTTAATGCAGAAATTAAACAAAATAATGATAAGTACGTTATTGTCTTGCCAAAAGGAAAACATAAAGCAGTTCTTTATAAATAAAAAATATTAAATGTTACTATAACATAATTTAAGCAGTCTACTAAGGCTGCTTTTGTTTTACATAAAAAATTAGCCGTCTAATAAAATAATTATATAAAATTATTTAAGTTAATATAGGTAAATGTATTAGCTAAAAAATTTAATAATATTTTAGTGCAGAAGAATCAATGGCTCTGCATTTTGATTTGTAATAATTTGTTCAAAAAATAATATATTGACTAAAACATATTGCAGTAGTAATATATTTATATAATTAGTCGACTAAATAAATAGAGGTGAACTACAGATGAATTGTCATAATCCTGACTCTTTATATTATGCGTTTTCACAGGTTATAAGATTACATTACCACAGGATACACGTGCTGCTTGATGAAATAGGAATTTATCCAGGGCAGCCTCCTCTTTTAATGGCTTTAGGACATAACAACGGACAGACGCAAAGGGAATTAGCCGACAAGCTGAAGATTAAGCCTGCTACTATCACTGTTATGATTAACAGAATGGAGAAATCAGGATTAGTAGAACGCAGACAGGACACGGAAGATCAAAGAAAATCAAGAGTGTACTTAACTGAAAAAGGCAGGGAAGTGGGACTTAAGGTAAAAGATAGTATAAATACTATAAATGATGAAGTGTTTACTAATTTTACTGAAGAAGAAAAAGTACTTATCCGACGATTTTTTCTTCAAATGATTGATAACTTAAATAAAGCAATGGATAAAAAAACAGATTGATGAATTAAAATATTAAAATTATAGGAGATGAATATTTGTGCTTAAATTAATAAGATTTTTAAAACCTTATGCAGGCTTTGCTGCTGCTGTATTAGTGCTTATTTTTTTTCAGACTATGGCAGAGCTTTATCTGCCGACTTTAATGTCTGATATAGTTGATAAAGGTATATACAACGGAGATACAAGCTATATTATAAAAATTGGAGGTTTCATGCTGCTGGTTGCTGCGGGAAGCGGTATCTGCACAATACTGGCAAGTTATCTCTCTTCAAAGGCTGCCTCAGCTTTTGGACGTGATATAAGGAGAGAGCTTTTTATAAAAGGTGAAAGTTTTTCACTTCATGAGTTTGATAAAGTTGGAACTTCTTCAATGATTACAAGAACTACAAATGATATTACTCAGGTTCAGCAAGTGACAATTATGATGATGCGCTTTATGATAGGTGCTCCAATAATGGCTATTGGAGGGTTTATTATGGCGCTTTCAAAAGATAGAAAGCTGACACTTGTATTTGCTGTTTCAATTCCTGTTCTTATAATGCTTATAGTTATTGTGGCGAAGAAGGCTATGCCTCTTTTTAAATCAATGCAGGTAAAAATTGATAAGATAAACGGGGTTTTAAGAGAAAATTTAACAGGTATAAGAGTAATTCGTGCATTTAACAGAATTGATGATGAGAAAAGACGTTTTAATGAAGCAAGTTTGGATTTAACTGAAACAGCTATTAAAGTAAATAAAATGATGGCTTTTGTTATGCCTGTTATGATGCTTGTTATGAACTTTACAAGCATTGCAATTATCTGGTTTGGAGGAAAACGCATTGACCTTGGTGAGATGCAGGTTGGAGATATGATGGCTTTTATCCAATACGCAATGCATATCATGTTCTCTTTTTTAATGGTGGCAATGATGTTTGTTATGATTCCTCGTGCAGAAGCTTCAGCAGTTAGAATAAATGAAATTTTAGAGATGGAACCAGAGATTGTTGACCCTGAAAGTCCTAATAAAGCTGATAGAGAAAGGGGCTATGTAGAGTTCAGGAATGTAACTTTCAGCTACCCAGGAGCTGAGCAGCCAGCTATTGAAAATATAAGCTTTAGTGCAAAGCCCGGAGAGACTACAGCTATAATTGGAGGTACAGGTTCTGGAAAATCTACACTCATAAGCCTTATACCTCGTTTTTACGATATTCAAAGCGGAAGTATTTTAGTTGACGGGGTGGATGTCCGCGAGATGACTCAAGAAAATCTCAGATCAAAGATTGGGTTTGTTCCACAAAAAGCTGTACTATTTACCGGAACTATTGCAGATAATATCAGGTATGGAAAAGAAGAGGCTAGTGATGAGGAAGTAAGGCATGCTGCTGAAGTATCTCAATCAGCTGATTTTATATCAAAAATGAAGGAAGGTTATGATTCGCTGATTTCCCAAGGCGGAAATAATGTTTCAGGAGGACAGAAACAAAGACTTTCTATAGCTCGTGCTTTAGTTAGAAAGCCGGAAATTTATATATTTGATGATAGTTTTTCTGCTCTTGATTTTAAAACAGATGCAAAGCTTAGAAAAGCTCTTAAAAGTGAAACTAAAGATGCAACAGTTATAATAGTTGCACAAAGAGTAAGTACAGTAATGGATGCAGACAGGATTATAGTTTTAGATGAAGGTAAAATTGTAGGAATAGGTAAGCATAAAGAACTTCTGCAAAATAATGAAGTATATCGTGAAATTGTTTCTTCACAGCTTAGCGAAGAAGAGCTGGCATAAGGAAGGGGGAAGTGATATGAGTGAAAATAGAGGACAACATAGATTAGGCAGAGGTCCTATGGCAGGCGGACCTCCAATGGGAAGACCTGCAGAAAAGGCAAAGGACTTTAAAGGAACTATGAAGAGGCTTGTAAAGTATTTGATGCCTCGAAAAATTAATTTAATTGCAGTTTTTGTAACTGCTATAATAAGTACAATATTTAATATAGTAAGCCCTAAGATAATGGGAAAGGCTACGACAAAGCTTTTTGAAGGACTAATGGCTAAAGGGCAGTATGCCATGAATTTGTTTAAACCAGAGAATATCCCTAGTTTATTAAAAATGGAAGATTTGCCTAAATCTTTAAGAAAATTGATTGAAGAAATGATGGCAAATCCAAAGGCTGTACAAAGCGGTTCTATGCCAAAGATGGATATTACAAGTATCGATCCGGAAATTTGGAATTTTATAAGCAAGCACGGTCCGGAAATTGATTTTACTTATATAGGAAAAATAGTTCTGCTTCTTATAGGACTTTATATAGTAAGTGCAGCATTTGGATATATTCAGCAGTATATTATGGCAGGGGTTGCTCAAAATACTGTGTATGACATGAGAAGTGATGTAAATGAAAAACTTAATAAACTTCCTCTTAAATATTTTGATTCACGTACTCATGGGGAAATACTAAGCCGTGTTACAAATGACTTAGATACTGTAGCAAATACTCTTCAGCAGAGCTTAACACAGCTTATTACTTCTGTAGTAACTATTATAGGTATTATAATAATGATGCTTACAATAAGTCCTGTATTAACTCTTGTCACAATAGTAACGTTACCTGTTTCTGTGTTTATAACAATGGCAATAGCAAAAAAATCACAAAACTACTTTAAGGATCAGCAGAAGATTCTTGGAGAGCTAAATGGTCATATAGAAGAAATGTATACTGGACATAAAATAGTTAAAGCTTTTGGTCATGAGGATAAGGCTGTTAAACAATTTGATGAATTGAACGAGAAGCTTTATACTGTTGGTTGGAAGGCACAATTTATATCAGGAATAATAATGCCTATGATGATGGTTGTTAATAATATTGGTTATGTTTTAGTAAGCGTTGTTGGCGGATTGTTTGTAACGAAGGGGAGAATTGCAGTAGGTGATATTCAAGCTTTTATTCAATATTCAAGGCAGTTTGGTCATCCTATAGTACAAACTGCAAATATTGCAAACATTCTTCAATCAACTGTAGCAGCAGCTGAACGTGTGTTTGAAATACTTGATGAAGTTGAAGAACTGCCAAATAAAGTAGATGCTATAGTTATAGAAAAGCCTAAGGGTGAAGTTAAATTTGAAAATGTTAAATTCGGTTACAAGGAAACAGTAACTCTTATGGAAAATATGAATATAGATGTTAAGCAGGGACAGACTATTGCTATAGTTGGGCCAACTGGTGCAGGGAAAACTACTCTTGTAAATCTTCTTATGCGTTTTTATGAGATTCAAGGCGGAAAAATTACAATTGATGGAGTAGACATTAGAGATTTAAATCGTGGAGATTTAAGAACTATGTTTGGTATGGTGCTTCAAGATACTTGGTTATTTACAGGTTCTATAAAGGATAATATCGCCTATAGCAAAAAGGGAGCATCCTTTGAGGAAGTTGTCCGTGCAGCAAAAGCAGCTCACGCAGACCATTTTATTAGAACTCTTCCAGAAGGGTATAACACAATATTAAATGAAGAAGCTTCAAATATATCACAAGGTCAAAAGCAGCTTTTAACTATTGCCCGTGCAATATTGGCTGACCCAGCTATATTAATATTGGATGAAGCAACTTCAAGTGTAGATACAAGAACAGAAGTACAGATACAAAAAGCTATGAAGAATCTTATGAATGGAAGAACAAGCTTTGTTATTGCTCATAGACTTTCAACTATTCGGGATGCAGATTTAATTTTAGTTATGAATAATGGAAGTATAATTGAGCAGGGTAATCATCATGAGCTTCTTAAAAAAGGCGGTTTTTATGCCGACCTATATAACAGTCAGTTCGCAGGAGCTGATTTGGAAGATAAAGCTGTATAATAATATATAATTGCCTGCATAACCTGCGGGCAATATTAATTTTTTGGTATGCACACATTATAAAAATTCTTTATATAATAATTGTAAAAGAATTTTAGGAGAAATTTTATAATGAGTAGTGAAAGAAGAGTAAATCTATTTACGGCATCAGTAAAAACTTTACATGGAACAAAGTGGGGATATATAAACAGCAGAGGAAGATTTAAAATTTTGCCTCAATTTGAGTATGCTAAGGATTTTCAGAATAATGGTCTTGCTATTGTTACTTTAAATAATGTTGATGGAATAATAAACAGCTTGAGAAGATATGTAGTAAGACCAAAATACGAAAATATAATGGATTTTTCGGAAGGTTTGGCAGTAGTTATTGATAAGAGCGGCTTTAAGGTTATTGATGAGACGGGCAGAGAGATTACTTGTAAATCTTATAGCTTTATAAGTAATTTTAGTAATGGAAGAGCCTATTTTGCTTTGAGTGATGCGCATGGAAATTATTTATATGGATATTTAGATAGAGAAGGAAAAGAAGTAATTCCTGCAAAGTATTTAAATGCTTCTGATTTTAAGGATGGGAAGGCTGTAGTTCATGTAAAAGAAAATGTATATGCACTTATTGATTTAAACGGAAATATAATACAATATTATAATTATCCTTATGTTGGGGGACTTGGAGATGGGTTATTAGAATTTAAGGAAACTTCTGATGGCAAATCCGGATATATTGATGTAGATGGAAATGTAGTTATTAAGCCTCAGTTTACAAGCGGTGGGGTTTTTGCTGAGGCCAGAGCAGTAGTAAATATAGGAGAGGATATTATTAATAAATATGGACTTATAGATAAAAACGGTAATTTTATTATAAAGCCAGAGTATAACAGCATAAATCAATTAGGGGAAAATAGGGTAGCTGTTTTAAAAGCCATTAATGAAGAAAAGCCATATTTAGGTTTAAAATATGCTATTGCTGATACTGAAGGCAGATTCCTTACAGATTTTATATACTTTGATGTGGGTTGTTATAAAAATAGTTTAGCTTCAGCTACTGATGACAGAAATACATTTTTTATTGATAAAACAGGCAAGATAGTAACAGAATTACCTGTTTTAAGCGGAGGTGGCAGCTTGACTATTCAAGGAGATTTGATAAAAGCTTTTGTAGATTATAGGATAAGTTATTATAATAAAGCTTCAGAGCTTGTGTGGAAGCAGAATACTGTTATTCCGTTGAATTATGATTATAGAGTAAAAGAAGAAAAGTTCAGACCAGACAGAAATTATATAGTGTATTATGCACAGGTTCAAGGTATGAAAGATAAGGCAGCACAGCAGAAAGTAAATATTGAGCTTGAAAAGCTGTCAAAGGTTAAAGAATATAAATTAACCTTTGAAACTGAAACTAGTTATACAGGAGATTTTAATATAGAATTTTTCCAAAAGCAGCTTTTAGTTATAGAACTTAACGCCTATGAGTTTCCTTTTGGAGCAGCTCACGGTATGCCTTCAAAGATTTATCCTCATATAGACTTAGTAACTGGAAGGTTTTATGAGCTGAAGGATTTGTTTAAGCCTGGCAGCAATTACGTAAAGGTATTGAGTGATATTATAGGAGAGATGATTAAAACAGATCCTGAGTACGAATATGTTTTTCCTGATGCCTATAAGGGAATTAAGCCTGACCAGCCTTTTTATATTGGTAAAGATGTACTGTATATTTATTTCTTCCCTTATGAGATTGCACCTTATTCTGCAGGGTTTCCTACTTTTAAAATACCTTATAAGAATATTATGAGCATAATCAATACTAACGGGGAGTTTTGGAAGGCATTCAATTAGAAATAGGAAAAAGGAAAAAGGGACGGTTAACAACAAACCATTGTTTATAACACCCTGCTTATGGATAGAATTAAAGATAAAATTATACATAAGCGGGGTGTGTTTTATGCCGAGAATAGCAAGGCAAAAGCAAGAAGGAGCAATATATCATGTTATGGCAAGAAGCATAAGTGAAGTAGAGCTGTTTAAAACAGATGCTGATAAGAAAAAATACATGTTTCTTATAAAGGAATATCAAAAAATTTATAATTTTAAAATATATGCTTATTGCCTTATGGATAATCATATCCATTTAATAGTAGACTGTAATGGAGCAGATATATCTAAAATAATGCACTGCATAAATTTTAAATATGCTAGATATTATAATACAATACATAAAAGGCATGGACATCTTTTTCAAGATAGATTTAAAAGTAAAATAGTGAAAGATGATAGGTATTTAGTAGCTTTATCGGCTTATATTCATAATAATCCATTAGATATTATAGGTTACGAGAATAACCCAGAAAACTATTACTATTCTAGTTTAGGGATATATCTAGAGTTAAGAAAAGATGAGTTTGATATTATAGATAAACAATTTATATTAAATTTATTTGGTAAAGATAAAATCAAATCAAAAGAAAGATATGTGAAACTTGTTATAAGGACAAGGACAGTTTTAATAGACAATATAACGAAAGAAGAAACAGAATTTAAAGATGAAAAAAGTGAGTATAGAAGTGAAAGAAAAATATTAGTAAGAAATTTTAATGTTGAACATATAATACAATATGTAGC
>NZ_JAMSKT010000031.1 GCF_023806125.1 Clostridium caldaquaticum | reverse complement strand
AAATACTGATTTAAAGGGTCTGCCTATTCTATTAGCTTTCTTTTCATTAGCATTATCCACGTCATCTAATCTTTTTATAAATAATAGATATGATATCTGTTCTATTACAGTTAAAGGGTTTGATATTCCCCCTGACCAGAAGTTATTCCATAGTTTATCTATTTTGCTCTTAATTTCTGCATTTAACATTTGTATCTTCCTTTCTAAGTTTATGATATAACACTTACTCTAAAGGGTGCTATTAGTTCAAACACTTCATCAGCCATCTTGCCAAATATTCCGTCAACTCCATTTGGATTAAAGGATGTATACGGAGCTGCAAATAATGCTGCAAAGGATATTCCTTTATTTTTAGCAATATCATTCTTAATTATTTCTAAAGTCTTAATCTGTGTTGCACTCATCTTATTATGATGCTTTTGAATGAACTCTTCAAACCTTTTATTTAATTCTATTTCATCAACACCAACAAACTTTCTGATAATACCAACTATATCCTCTTTATCTATATCAGTTTTACTTGAAAGCTCATCTATACTATAAACAAAATCATCACTAAATATTGAATAGATACCATCAATCTCTGTTTGAGAAAGCTTTTCCCCTTTTCTAATTTTATGAATTACTAGCTGGTCCTTTAATTTATCTTCGATAGCTGTCCTTACTCTTTTTTCATAAGGTTCCATGTTAGCTCCATAAAGTACTGAACCTGCACTTATTTCTTTCACTACTGATCCAGTATCTTTTATATCAATTACTACAAAAGAGCTTGCTACAGACCCCTTATGTTTCATTAAATCTCTTAAATCTATTCTTATCTCTTCTAGCTTTTCATAACTTAGATTATCCCAGCCTGAAGGCTCTAATAATGATTTTACAAGTTCTCTCTTACCATCAAACTGATTTATATTTGTTTTTAATCTTGCAAGTTTTTCCATGGTGCTATTTATTTCTCTGACTAATCCGTCCTTATCATTAGTTTCAAAGCATTGAAGTATTCTATAAATTGAGTTATCAAACAAAACAGCATCCTGATTGACCTTTGCTTCAATCCATTGCATAAGAGGAGCTATCTCTAATTTCAGCTTTTTAATGAAATCTTCACTTAAATTATTCCAATATTCCTCTCTTTTAACTTGCTCTATCTTCTTTCTATTCTTCTTTATTTCAATACTCTCTGATGGAAGTTCCTCTATGCTTGCCTTTAACTTTTCTATAAAAGCATTGCATATATCCGTTTTATGCTTTGACTTATAAACTTCTAAAAGCTTGCACATAAGCTCAAATCTAACCTGTATAGAGGTTTTTTGAGGGCTTGGTACAAATCCTTTTGGATTCATCTCAAAGAATTCAAAGTTTTTGTATGAGTCAAAAATAGCAAACTCTTTTTTATCTACTCCATCTCCAAACAAGTTATCACATCTTCTAGTTCCTCTGCCTATCATCTGCCAGAACTTAACCTTTGAATAAACAGGCTTTGCAAATACTAGGTTAACTATTTCAGGTACATCTATTCCTGTATCTAATAAATCAACTGATATAGCTATTCTAGGGAATTCTTCATTTTTAAAGTTCTCAATAAGTATTTCTTTATCCTTAACACCTGAATAAATAACGGCAGTCATCTTACCTTTGTATTGTGGATACATTTCATTAAATAAGGAATCTAAACTATTGGCATGGACTTTATTTTTTGCAAATATAATTGTTTTTCCAATGTAATCTCCAACCTTAATTCCATTATCCATAAGTGTTTTTAATATATATCTGTTTGTATCTTTGTTCGTAATCTGTTTTTCTAAAGCATCTTTATCAAATTCAAATTCATAACCATCATATCCTTCTTCATCTACCTGTCTTCTTTGTTCTTCTGTCATCTGACTGTACTTTATACCTTTTCTTAAAAATTCAGTAGTAGCATCAATTACTCTAGGCTCAATAAGATATGGCGGTACATGATTCCAGGCTTCTTGAGCAGAAAAATTAAATGTAGGATTTCCATTGTCACAATTAAATAAATCAAAAGTATTTCTTTCTATAAAATCTACCGGTGTGGCTGTAAGACCAATAATGTATGCATCAAAATATTCCAATATATCTCTATATGTTTTGTATATACTTCTATGAGACTCATCACAAATAATAAGATCAAAAAAGCCTACACTGAACCTGCTGAAATAATTAATCATAGTCTGATAGGTTGAAAAGTAAAGAGTAGCTTCTCTATTTTCTGAATTTTTACCGGTAAACCTGCAGGATATCTGCTGAGGCATAAAAGTTTTAAAACTGTTCTTATCCTCCTTAGCCTGCCTGACAAGTTCATCTCTATCCGCTAAAAATAAAACTCTCTTAACCCAGTTTGCCTCCATCATACCTTTAGTAAGCGCAATAACAGTTCTTGTCTTTCCTGTTCCCGTTGCCATAACTAAAAGCGCTTTTCTAGACCCGCTTTCATATCTTTCATATACTCTTTTAATACCTTCTATTTGATAGGGTCTTCCTGCAATATTTTTATCTATGTGAACTTTATTTAAGTCTTTCTTATACTTGTGTTTAAAGAATAATTCCTCTAAATCCTCTAAAGTGTAGAATCCCCAAAGCTGCCTTGGCTCACTGTATTTATCATCCCACATATATATTTCATATCCATTTGTATAAAAAACTATTGGACGAATCCCATAATCTCTTTCAATAGTATTAGCATACTCAACTGCCTGCTGGCGACCTATAATAGCATCAACAGAAGATTTTTTAGCCTCAATAACTGCAACTGGTTTGCCTTTTTTGTTAAACAGTACATAGTCAGCAAAACCTTTTTTACCTGCTTCTTTATGGTTCTCTAGATGAAACTCTATTTTAACTAATTCAGTATTATTAACATCCCATCCAGCATCCTTAAGCATTATATCTATAAGCTTCTTTCTAGTTTCTGCTTCATTAAGCTCTAAGCTTACTTCTGTTTCTTTCTCTATAACTTTATCTTCTTCAGTTTCAACAGCTGTTTTTACCTCTTCCTTAATTTTATTTACTTCCTTAGTATGCTCTTCTATGATTTCTTTCTTCTCATTATCATAATCTTCAATATCATATACTGGTGCTTTAGCTATTGAAGCTTTTGGCACTTTGAAAGTTAATGGCTTTATTGAAGTATCCTTTGTTACTTTTATATAAAACCATGCAGCTACCTTATACATAGAAACGAGACACTCTAAAGCATGTTTTTTATTTTCATATCCTTCATGATTAGCCTTATTGCCATAACGTCTTACTATATCAAAAAGATCGGGAATAGCTCCATTTATTCCTGTAGCTCTTAAAAGCTTAATTTTATCATCTTGAGTTGCAAATTTAGGTATTTCAACTTTCAAAGCTGTAAGTATATAATCAATTATCTGCTCTCCAAACATACGCATCTTCAGCATTGATGCATTATTATCTGTATGCAAATAATTTTCAGCCTGACTGCCTAATTTTGCTAACGTTGACCATTTATTATTTAAAAAAGTGAAATTAGACATATATATCCCCCTCTGTCTCCTTCTTAATGAGCAGTTCTATACCCAATCATAATTAATGCAATTATACTATTTAATTTATACAATAATATTTTATTTGTTTCGACTAAAAATTTCAATGTTTTATACAAAATTTCTAATTAATGTAAAACACAGCATTTTTATAAATATGCAAAAAAGTGTTTATGATATATATACTTATAACAAAAATGCACCTTTGCTGTTATAAAAGCAAAAGTGCATTTTTCTATTGTATTGAAAGCAATTTATATTATAATGCAGATTATTTAAAATATTAAATTCCTCTCATAATTTCCTCCATAGTTACCATTGCAGGAATAGCTCCCTTTTTAGTTGTTGCCAAGGCTCCAGCCTTATTTGCAAATTTTATAATTTCTTCCATTTCTTCTTTTTTCATATCAGTCATCTGTTTTAAGCTTTTGTCGCTGATTTTATGCAAAACTGCACCTAAAAATGCATCTCCTGCACCGGTTGTATCTATAGCATTTACCTTATATGCTTCTACAAGCCCAAAGCCTCCTTCATATCTGTAGAAGCATCCTTTTTCGCCCAAAGTAACGAAGATTAATTTTATACCTTTTTTAAATAAAATATCGGTTCCTTCCTTTAAGTCCTTTGTGTCAGTAATAAATTCCAACTCTTCCTCTGATACCTTTAATATATCTGCAAAGTTAAGTCCTAAGGTTATCATTTCTTTTGCATGCTCTAAGCTTTTCCATAACGGAGGGCGAAGATTAGGATCGTAGGATATAACAATTCCATTATCTTTAGCATATTTTACTGCAGCCAGTGCAGCACTTTTTGACGGCTCATCAGTTAAAGATAAGGAACCAAAGTGAAAAATCTTAGAGTTTTTTATTATATTAAAATCTATATCCTCGGTGCTTATCATCATATCTGCACCAGGATTTCTATAAAAGCTGAAATTTCTATCTCCATTATTAAGATGAACAAAAGCCAAGGTTGTATTTACCTCTTTGTTAAACTTCAGTCCATCAGTATTCACTCCATTATCTTCTAGTACATTTTTAAGAAATGTTCCAAATTCATCATTTCCTACCATGCCTATAAAGGCTGTTTTATTCTTAAGCTTTGCTAAAGCAACTGCTACATTTGCAGGAGCACCTCCAGGATTTCTTTCAAACAATATGTTTCCTTGTTCTGAAACGCCATAAGGTGTGAAATCTATAAGTAGTTCTCCTAAAGCAACAACATCAAACATTCATTTCTCTCCTTCTAAGCTTATATTTGTTTTACCAGCATGTTATCTTTTCTTCTTTTTTAGAATATCAACATAAACAGCTAATAAGATTACTATACCTTTTGCTATGAGCTGCCAGAAGGAATTTATATTAAGCAGGTTAAGTCCATTGTTTAGTACTCCTATAACAAGTACTCCCAAAACTGTTCCGCCCATCTTTCCAATTCCGCCCATCATACTTGTTCCACCAAGAACTACGGCTGCTATAGCATCAAGTTCAAAACCAACACCAACAGTTGGCTGCCCTGAATACATTCTACCACAAAGTACTATTCCGCTGAAAGAAGCTAGAAATCCTAGTAAGGTGTACACTCCTATTTGTACTTTATTTATATTAATTCCTGAAAACTTAGCTGCTTCCTTATTTCCACCTAAGGCGTAAATATGCCTTCCAAATTGTGTCCTATTCATCATATATGAAACAGCAATAAAAAATATTACAGTATAAATAACTGGAAGCGGAACTGGTCCCAAATATCCATTGCCTATAAAGTTAAAAACTGGATCTATTGTTCTGATAGGATTACCCCCTGTATAAACATAGGCAGCACCTCTTGCAATATTATACATTGCCAGGGTAACAATAAAAGGCGGTATCCCTGTCTTTGCTATAACAACACCATTAAATAACCCCAAAAGAGTTCCTACTACTAAGCCTATGAGTATAGCAAGGACTGAAGGCATATGGTTAACAGTAATAAGTCCTGCAGTTAAGGTACCTGCTAGTGCCAGAATAGAACCTACTGATAAGTCAATTCCGCAGATTATAATTGCTAAAGTCATTCCAAAAGCTAGGTTTGCATTAGTTGATACCTGTCTTAATATATTAAGCACATTGCTCTTTGTTAAAAATGCAGGAGACATAATACTTAATACTATGCACATTACTATAAGTCCAATCAATATACCTAGATTTTCTTTAATATAACTAATAACAGGATTTATAAAATATCTTTTAAGAGCTGATTCACCATCAATTTTTGCTGTACTAACTTGCATGCTTTGCACCTCCAGTAGCTAATTTCATTATTCTTTCCTGAGTAATGTCTTTTCTCTCTAAAATACCAGCAATTTCTCCTCTGCACATAACCATTACTCTGTCGCTCATGTTCGTTACTTCAGGCAAGTCTGAAGAAATCATTATAATACTTACCCCTTGATTTGAAAGCATATCTATTATGGAATAGATTTCTGCCTTTGCAACAACATCTACACCCCTTGTAGGCTCGTCTAAAATGAGCACCTTAGGCTTAGTTGCAAGCCATTTTGCTATAACTATCTTCTGCTGATTTCCACCGCTTAAATTACCTACCAACTGTTTAGAAGATGGAGTTTTAATGGAAAGCTTATTTATATAATCTGATATTATACTTTCTTCCTTATGCTTATCATTACTAAATGTTTTCATAAATTCATTTAATACACAAAGAGTGATATTGTAGCCCACACTTTTTATAAGAATAAGTCCCTGCTCTTTTCTGCTTTCAGGAACTAAAACAATTCCATTATTCATTGCATCCTGAGGAGAATTTATTGTTACTTCTTTTCCTTCAATAATCACTTTTCCGGACTTAAAGCTGTCAACGCCAAATATTGCTCTGGCAAGCTCCGTTCTTCCAGCTCCAACAAGCCCTGCTATTCCTAGTATCTCACCTTTATTTAATGAGAAGCTGATATTGTTTAAAACATTATCTCTGCTTAGATTTTTAACTTCGAAAACTTTTTCTCCAAGTTCATGGAAATTTCTTATATATAAATCCTTTAACTCTCTTCCAACCATCATTGATATAAGTTCATCCATAGTAACATCTTTTGTTTCTCTTGTTCCAATATACTTGCCGTCCCTCATAACAGTTATTCTGTCTGTTATTTGGTACAGCTCTTCCATCCTGTGGGATATATATATAATAGCTATATTTCTCTTTTTTAGATTATCAATAGTTTTAAAAAGCATATCCACTTCTTTTTCTGACAATGAAGAAGTAGGTTCGTCCATAACTATTATTTCTGAGTCAACTGATAAAGCCTTAGCTATTTCCACCATTTGCTGCTGAGCAACGCTTAGCTTTGCAACCATATCAGTAGCTTTGATTTCCAAGCCTAATGAGTTCAATATTTCTTGAGCCTTTCTATTCTGTCCAATTTTATCTACAGCTTTAAATTTACCTTTGAGCTTTTCTCTGCCTAAAAATATATTTTCACTAACAGTCATGTGAGGAACAAGACACAATTCCTGATGTATAACGCTTATGCCGTTTGCTTGAGATGCTTTAACACTGTCAATATTACGTTTTTCACCCTTTATATAAATAGAACCTTCATCTACAGGATGAATTCCAGCAAGTACTTTTATAAGCGTAGATTTTCCTGCTCCATTTTCTCCAAGGAGTGCATGAACTTCTCCATACCTCAATTCAAAATTTACTCCACATAAGGCATATACCCCTGGAAACCGTTTATGGATATTTTCCATTCGTAAAATTACATTATCCATATAAGCCCTTCACCAACTTTCACAGTAGTTTCTTAAATGATGTTATCGTTCTGCCTAAAACTAGGCAGAACGATAACTATTAGCTTATTGCCATCCATCTACTCCAAACTGATCAACATTTTCTTTAGTTATAAGAGTTACTGGTACCTTTATGTTCTTCTCAACTTTTTCACCCTTTAATACCTTGTATACAGTTTCTGCTGCAGTTTTTCCTATACCCTTTGGAGATTGTGCTGCTGTACCTGTAATCTTGCCTTCTTTAACCATCTTTTTAGCTTCTGGAGCTCCATCAACTCCATAAATAAGTACGCCTTGTTCTCTCTTTGCGGCTTGAAGAGCAGCTAAAGCTCCAAGTGCAGTTGGGTCATTTAATCCCATAACTACATCTATCTTCTTTTGAGCTTGAATTATATTTTCCATAACCGGCATTGCTTGTTCTAACTGACCATTTGAAGATTGTTTTGCAACTATCTTGTATTCTGGCTTATCTTTTACAGTGTCTTCAAAAGACTTTGTTCTATCTATAGCAGACTTTGCAGTTGGGTGCTCAAGAAGAACTACATTTGCTTCCTTCAATTTCTTCATAACATCCTGTGCTACAAGCACACCTGCATTATAATTGTCTGATGCAACAATGCTTGTTACTAAATCTTCATCAAATACTGGTGCGTCAACATTAATTATTGGTATACCAGCTTTTTTAGCTGCTTCAAGTGCTGGTTTTACTCCCTTCCAGTCAACTGGATTTAAAAATATTGCATCAACCTTCTGAGCTATAAGGTCTTCAATTTGGCTTATCTGTTTATTTTGATCAAGTGCAGGATCTAGAGCAACTAGTGTATCTCCATTAGCCTCAACTACAGCCTTTATACCATCGTTAAGAGCTACAAAAAACGGATTGTTCATTGTCATATATGTAGCTCCAAACTTATAATGCTTTTTCCCAGCTTCAGCGGAATTCTTTGAATCATTGGTATTAGTTGTTGCTGCAGGCTTTGAACTGCATCCTGCCAAAGTTATTAAAGTAAGTGCCCCTGTTAAAATAATAGATAGTATTTTTTTTGCTGTCATAAAAAAACCCCTCCTAAAATTTTTATATCTATTCGATGTCAACGATATCAGTTTGTGAAACCGTTTTTCATCTTGTCCTTATTATCACACACTCAACGTTTACATTCACCTGTACTTTGTCACTAGTTTTACATTACATTTGTCATATAATTAATGACAAAAATAATAAAACCTGCTAACAATTAAAGCAGGTTTCTAGTTTTCATAATATTTATTTAAATTTTTTTTATCTATAAGTTCCACTGGAATTTTTATATATGTCTCAACAACTTCCCCCTTCAGCTTCTTTAAAGCTGTTTCTGCAGCTGCCTTTCCGATTTTATAGGGAAATTGAGCAGCAGTTGCTGTTAAACTGCCATTTTCTATCATTTTTATAGCTTCCTCTGAACCGTCAATACCATATACAAGCACCTTTTCTTTTTTATTACTATTTTGAAGTGCTGCTATAACCCCCATGGCTGTTGGATCATTAAGACACATAACAGCATCAAAGCTTTTTATATTTTTCATAATTCGTGACATAGTATCCATGGCAATTTCAAGCTGTCCGTTTGAATTATCCTTCATAACAATATTAATATCAGAATACCTTTTTATAGTGCTTACAAAACCCTCTATTCTGTCCATGGCTGACTTTGCAGTAGGATGCTCAAGTAAGACTATATTCCCTTTTCCATTCAATCTTTTTACCATATCCTGAGCACATAGTACACCTGCATTATAATTATCAGATACTATAGTGCTTGTTACCAAACTGTCATCATAGACTGGTGAATCTACTACAATTACAGGAATATTTGCCTTACTGGCAGCTTCAAGTCCAGGCTTTACTCCTTTCCAATCCACAGGATTTAAAAAAATCATATCAACTTTTTGAGCTATAAGGTCATCAATCTGTGCCAGCTGCTTATTGTTATCAAGTTGAGAATCGAGAGCAATAAGCTTTCCATTATTACTATCAACTACCTTTTTTATTCCATCATTTAATTTAACAAAGAATGGATTATTCATATTCATATAGCTAGCACCAAATTTAAGTCTTTTTCCACTTACCGCAGAACCTGTCTGCATTTTAGGATAACAACCGAAAAGAAACACTATAATAAAAATATTGATTAATAAAACTTTAATCAGTCTTCTAGACACAGTCTGTCCCCCTTTCGAAAGCTATTAACCTAATGCTATTGTTTTAATAAGTTGTTTATTTTATTATTAAGCTTAGCGATAGTTCCTTCTGCGTCTTTACCACTATTAATAAGCTGATATATCTCTTTATCAGCTATATCCATAGCTTCCTCATACTTATGAAACCTTGGAGTTGGCAAAGACTGCTCTACAATTTCCTCAAGGGACTTCTTGTCCATAAAGAACTTTTCACCAGAGCTGTATTTTAATAACTCATTTTCCGCTTCTATGCTGCCTACTATATCCTTTATCACAGGCATACCATAAGAATACCTAAAAACATCCAGCTGGATATCCTTATTATAAGTTAAAAACTTTAGAAACTCCCAGGCTTCTTTTTTATGCTTACTTCTTGAGCTCATACCAATAAGAAAGCTATTTAACTGAGATGCATTGTTCCCTTTAGGACCCCGTGGAAGCTTAATGCATTCCCATTCAAACTTTCCATATCTTATAACCTTGTATGGATATATCTTATAGGCTCTGTAGGAGGAAAAAAGAAAAGGCTTAAATGCAACCTTTCCTGCATCAAAATCCTGCAAAGTAACCGTGTAATTTTGGTTTAACTTATTAAGAGAAGTTATAAAACTAATAGCTTCAATAATGCCTTCCTTATTAAAATCTGCGCTATTTCCATTCAGATCAAAGAGCTGCTGCCCGTTTGTATAAACAGCATGCTGCCACTGAAAGCCAACAACTCCAAACTGATCTAGCCTGCCATCACCATCAGTATCTTTAGTAATTTTTTTGCATATATTGTAAAAATCCTGCCAATTCCAATTACCGCTAGGAACCTCAATACCTTCTTTTTCAAGAAGGGTTTTGTTAACAAACATCAATTCTGGATCTAGTTCCTTTGGCAATGCATATTGATAGCCTTGAGACTGTCCTGCTTGAACAGCATTTTCGTATATTTTGTTTATATCAAAAGAACTGTCCTTTTTTATAAAGTTATCGAGCTTTTCTAAAATACCAATAGATGTAAAAGTATTAAAATCTCCAGGAAGCACACAAAACACATCTGGTTCATTCCCTTTTATGATACTCTGTGAAAGCCTTTCAGAATAATCGCTTTTAAGAATTCCACTCTTATATTTTATTTTAATATTAGGATGCAATTTCTCAAACTTATCTATAGCTTTATCCAGTGCCTTATACGACTGCCAGTCAGGCACATCATATATGCTTCCTGCAAAGGTACCAAACTCCAGCACCACAATTTTCTTTTTTTCATAATAAATAAATATAAAAGTCAATACTACAGCTATTAATGCAATTATAAAACAAAACTTTAATAATTTATCTGATGTTATTCGTTTATTAGCCATCTATATTCATCATCTCCAAACCTGATTGAACTGCAAAAATAGCTATTTGAGTTCTATCTCTTAGGTTTAATTTACTTAAAATCCCGCTTATATAGTTTCTTATAGTACCTTCACTGAAATTAAGCTTTTCTGTAATTTCCTTATTTGACATACCTCTTCCAATAAGTTGAATTATTTTCAGCTCATTTCTGCTTAAGCCTTTCAGAGCTGTTTCATCCACTTTTATTTTAAAATCAGCATTAGCCATTTTAGAAAAAAACTCTACTACTTTAACAGCTATGTTAGGGTTTATTAATGCTCCTCCCTGATTAACTGTCCTAATTGACTCTACAAGTTCATTTGAAGAAATTCCTTTAAGCAGATAGCCGCTGGCACCATTTTTTAAGGCATTATACACATATTCATCATCATCAAAGGTTGTAAGTACTATTATTTTAATTTGAGGATGCCTCTCCTTTATTAGCTTAATGCATTTAACACCATCAATTTCGGGCATACGAATATCCATCAAAATAATATCCGGTATAAGTTTTTTAGCAAGCTCAACTGCTTCTTTTCCATTTTCAGCAACACCTACAAGCTCCATATCCTGCTTATTTCCAAGTATTATTTCAAGACTCTGTCTGATAAGCTCCTGATCCTCTGCTATCATGACTCTAATCATTTAACATCTCTCCTTCTTATAGGTATAAGTACATAAATACTGAAGCCTTTTCCATCATTATTACGGAAACTAGCTTCTCCGCCTAGCATGTCCACTCTTTCTTTAATATGTTTAAGTCCAAAACCTTCTTTAATATCGCAACAGCCTATTCCATCATCATCTATTTTTATATGCAGCTCAAAATCAATAAATTCAAGAAGCACATCAATACAAGCTGCATTCCCGTGCCTTACTGCATTTGTAATACCTTCCTGCACTACTCTGTATACGGTTTCCTCCTCATCAGCACCTAGCTTTAATACTTTACCTTTTACCTTAAGATTAACTCTTGTCTTAGTACACTCATTAATATCTTCAGAAAGTTTCAAAAGCGCAGGTATGAGAGAAAATCTTTCAAGAGCATCCGGCCTCAATTCACTTACAGATCTCCTTACATCCAAAAGTCCTTTTCTCGCAAGTTCAGAGATTTTTATTAGCTGTGATTTCATCTTTTCCTTATCTATATCAAATAATTCTATACAGGCTTCCAACCCTGTAGATATCCCAGTTAGTGAATGTCCTAAAGTATCATGGATTTCCCTTGCCAGTCTGTTTCTTTCCTTTGTCTTAGCCATATCTTCGGATTTCCTTGCATAGTCCTGAAGCTGTATATTAACAATCTTTAGTTCTTCAGCTGTCTTATACAACTTGCTATAAAGCTCTTTGATTTTATTATTTTCTTCAATATGATTCTGTATTACTAATATCATAAATAGAATAAAAATAATTTCATTAGTTGAATTTAAAATATTTCTGATTCCAAATATATAAAGTCTTTGCATTGAAGTATAATACTGAACATAATCATTGATTGAAAACATATTTTTTTTAATTGATAAAATATCATAGTCTAATAGAACATAAATTATTATAACCGCAGCAATAAAAAATCCTCTCTTTTTCATGCCACCTATGTATATTATTATATTAGCAATTGCTATAAGCAAAATTCCCTTATAGCTCATATTAAGACAGTACATTATACCTACGCAGATTATAATGTCCAGTAAACTAAAAATATAAAAAACCATCTGTTTGTCTTTTGATATACGTTCTCTTACAATTACACTCATAAAAAGCAGCATTAAAAGAAGTATTGAATACACAGGTACTTTCCACGGTATCGTTGGAATGTACTTTATTTTTTCAATGAATTCACGACTAATATCATAGTCGCATATTAGTTCTGTTGTATTATAAATAATTATAGACATAAATAATATAAATATAAAATTTATTACAAACATAATCATTCGTGTCAGGAACATATTTCGTCTTAAATACATCTCTTTCACCCTGCTTTAAAATATTCATTTATAAATTATATTATTCTATGCGTTTTTGGTAATTCCTCTAAAAAAGGTTAGTTATTTTGCATATATTTTATAATTCAAACAACAAAGGTGTTTATGATATGTACTAAAAACAGCACATACCATAAACTGGATCTATGTCAATATATTAGACACAAAAAGTTGAACCTTTTATGCAATTTTTCTAGCTAAATCTTCGCATTTTTGAGGAGTTAAATATCC
>NZ_JAMSKT010000030.1 GCF_023806125.1 Clostridium caldaquaticum | reverse complement strand
TAACACCAGTAGCAATGGATGAAGGATTAAGATTCGCTATAAGAGAAGGCGGAAGAACAGTTGGTTCAGGTGTTGTTACTAAAATAGTTGAGTAATTAATTTAAGTAAAATGGGACTGGGTTTCTAGACCTGGTCCTTTTATAAAGTTAAAAAGTGGATATAATATTAATGGATGCATTTTGGTAATTTTAAACTTGTTGACATAAATGTTAACTTGTGATAGATTATTTAGGTAATGCACTGTGGAAATATAATATCGATGGTTTGATATGATAAAGAGACGGAGGTGTAGATTGTGAGAGTAAAAATAACACTAGCATGTACAGAGTGTAAGCAGAGAAATTATAATTCAATGAAAAATAAGAAGAATGACCCAGATAGATTAGAAATGAAGAAGTATTGTAAATTCTGCCACAAACATACATCTCATAGAGAGACAAAGTAACACAGATTATTTTTAAGGATGTGGATAAAATGGCTGTTAATGGGAAAGTTAAGGAAGCTAAAGGATCAAATGCAAATATTTTTGTAAGATTTTTTAGTGGTATTAAAGCAGAATCAAAGAGAATAACTTGGGCACCCAAAAAAGAACTAAAAAAAGCACTGGCAGCTGTGGTAACCTTCTGTGTTATTTATGTAATAGTAGTTGGAATACTAGATTATGGGTTCAGCAACCTCTTCAAGTTGATTTTCAAATAAACTAAAAAGGAGGTAGGGATGGAAAAATAAGTCCTTCCCTTTGATTATGGCAGAGAGAGCTAGGTGGTATGTGGTTCACACATACTCAGGGTATGAGAATAAAGTAAAAGCCAACCTGGAAAAAACTGTAGAGAATAGAAACTTTCATCATTTGATTCATGATATTCAGGTTCCTATGGAAGAACAGGTTGAAATTAAAGATGGTAAAAAGAAAACTACCCTAAAGAAGATATTCCCAGGGTATGTTCTTGTTAAAATGATAATGAACGATGATTCTTGGTATATAGTAAGAAATACCAGAGGAGTTACAGGATTTGTGGGTCCAGGATCAAAGCCTGTACCACTTACCGATGAAGAGATTAAAACTATGGGAGTAACAGAGAAACCTGTAGTAATTGATCTTGAGGTAGGAGAAACTGTTAAAGTTGTATCAGGTCCTCTAGAAAACTTTATTGCTACAATTCAGGAATTAAATACTGAGAAGCATAAAGTGAAAGTTCTAGTTAATATGTTTGGGCGTGAAACCCTTGCAGAACTTGAATACAACCAATTGGAAAAACTAGACTAAGGCTTATAGGATTTAGGTTATCCCTGAATCTTAATAAGTGGGAGGACAAAAGTCCGTATTACCACATTATAGGAGGTGTAAACTCATGGCTAAAAAAGTAACAGGAATGATTAAGCTTCAACTTCCTGCAGGAAAAGCAACTCCAGCACCACCAGTTGGTCCAGCACTTGGTCAGCATGGTGTTAACATCATGGGATTTTGTAAGGAATTTAATGCAAAGACTGCTAATCAAGCAGGATATATAATCCCAGTTGTTATTACAGTATATCAGGACAGAAGTTTTAGTTTTATACTAAAAACTCCACCAGCAGCAGTTCTATTAAAGAAAGCAGTTGGAATCGAGAGCGGTTCTGGTGTGCCAAATAAGAATAAAGTTGCTAAAATTTCAAAAGCCAAGCTTAGAGAAATTGCAGAAACTAAGATGCCAGATTTAAATGCTGCATCAGTAGAAGCTGCAATGAGCATGATAGCTGGAACAGCTAGAAGCATGGGAATAACTGTTGAAGAATAATACAAATTAGAGTTTAATATCTACCAACTTAAACGTATATATTACGTTATCGGTGGGAGGTAAAAACCGTTAATACCACAAAGGAGGTTTAGCAAAATGGGAAAGAATTATATAGAGAGTGCTAAGCTTGTTGACAAAAGTGTTCTATATTCTGTAGCTGAAGCTGTTGAATTAGCTGTAAAGACTTCAAAAGCTAAGTTTGATGAAACTATAGAACTTGCTGTAAGACTTGGTGTTGACCCAAGACATGCAGATCAACAAGTTAGAGGAGCTGTTGTACTTCCTCATGGAACTGGTAAATCAGTTAAGGTTTTAGTATTTGCTAAGGGCGATAAAGCTAGAGAAGCTCAAGCTGCAGGTGCTGAATTCGTTGGTGCTGAAGAACTAGTTGATAAAATCCAGAAGGAAAATTGGTTTGACTATGATGTAGTTGTTGCTACTCCAGATATGATGGGTGTAGTAGGAAGACTTGGTAGAATACTTGGACCTAAAGGTTTAATGCCAAATCCAAAGTCAGGAACAGTTACATTTGATGTTTCTAAAGCTATAGCTGAAATAAAAGCTGGTAAAGTTGAGTATAGAGTTGATAAAACTGCTATAGTTCACGTTCCAATCGGAAAGAGATCTTTTGGAGCTGAAAAACTAGCAGATAACTTCCGTACTATGATGGAAGCAATAATCAAGGCTAAGCCAGCAGCAGCAAAAGGACAATATGTTAAATCAGTATCAATATCAAGCACAATGGGGCCTGGAATAAAAATTAATCCAGCTAAGGTGTTAGATTAGTATTGATTTTAATCGCAACTTTTGATATAATATCAGAGTTGTATAAATAAATATGTAAATATTCCGTAGACAGTAGGTGCACATGCATAAAGGGAGTTCCCAACCTACCGAGGGTTCCAATATAGATATTTGTTGGTCTCTCCACGTCTGCGGAGAGATTTTTAATTTTATAAAGCAGTTCTAGACTGTGAGGAGGTGGACACACAGTGGGTAATAATTTAGATATTAAAAAGGCTAAAGTTCTTGAAATAAAAGATAAAATGCAAAAAGCTCAAGGTATGGTATTTGCTAAGTACCAAGGATTAACTGTTGAAGAAGATACAGAACTAAGAAAAAAGTTAAGAGAAGCAGGAATTGAGTATAAAGTATACAAAAATACTTTAACTACATTAGCTGCTAGAGAACTTGGTTTAGAGGGTATAGTTCCTTATCTTGAAGGACCAGTATCTGTTGCTTTTGGTTATGAAGATGCAACTGCACCAGCTAGAATTCTTAATGATTTTGCAAAAACTCACAAGAAGCTTGAGTTAAAGGCTGGTATAGTTGAGGGAGACGTATACGATGCTAAGGGAGTTGAAAAGTTAGCTTCAATACCATCAAGAGAAGTTCTTATCGCTCAATTACTTGGAAGCTTCAAGGCTCCGTTATCAAACCTTGCATACTTATTAAATGCAATTGCTGAAAAACAAGGTTCAGCTGAATAGTAAAAAGAATGAAAAATTTTGGAGGTGCTCTTAAAATGACAAGAGAAGAAATTATTCAAGCTATAAAGAATATGACTGTTTTAGAATTAAATGAGTTAGTAAAAGCATGTGAAGAAGAATTTGGAGTAAGTGCTGCTGCTCCAGTTGCAGTTGCAGGTGTTGCTGCAGGTGCTGCTGCTCCAGCTGCTGAAGAAAAGACAGAATTTGATGTAATATTAGCTAATGCTGGTGCTGAAAAGATAAAGGTTATAAAGGTAGTTAGAGAATTAACTGGTCTTGGCTTAAAGGAAGCTAAAGAAGTAGTTGATGGAGCTCCTAAGACATTAAAAGAAGGTGTAAGCAAGGAAGATGCTGAAGCAATGAAAGCTAAACTTGCTGAAGTAGGAGCTACAGTTGAAATAAAGTAATTCAACATATTAAAAAGGCACTTTTCTACAAAGTGTCTTTTTTTTAGCTATTCTTCTTGACATATATATCTTATTGTGATAACATAATTAATTGCATTGATTATTGAATAATGGAGTAGTATATTTAATATTTATTACTTGATTTTAAAAATTATGAATTATTTTGACATTCTTGGTTATACTAATACGATGAATGATATGAGATTTTCCAAATGCACTATATCCTAGGGGATATTATGTGCTTTTGGTTATTTTTACTTTATGTAAGGGGTGATAATCCATGGTACATCCTGTCCAAGTTGGAAAGAGAACAAGAATGAGTTTTTCCAAACTTAAAGAAGTAGCAGATATGCCAAATTTAATCGAAGTGCAGTTAGACTCTTATAAGTGGTTTTTAGACGAAGGTCTTCAAGAAGTTTTTGATGACATAAACCCTATAAGTGACTACACTGGTAATCTTGTACTTGAATTTGTAGGTTATAAACTTGATTTAGACAATATCAAGTATTCTGTCGAAGAGTGCAAGGAGAGAGATGCTACTTATGCAGCACCATTAAAAGTTAAAGTCAGACTTCTAAACAAGGAAACTGGAGAAGTTAAAGAACAGGAAGTTTTTATGGGAGACTTCCCTCTTATGACTGAACAGGGTACTTTTGTAATTAATGGAGCAGAAAGAGTCATAGTAAGCCAGCTGGTGAGGTCACCAGGAGTTTATTATAGTTATTCAGTAGATAAAACAGGAAAAAAACTTTATGCCTCTACTGTAATACCTAATAGAGGTGCATGGCTTGAATACGAAACTGACTCAAATGATGTAATATATGTAAGAATTGATAAAACAAGAAAGCTTCCAATAACTATCCTAGCGAGAGCTATGGGGTATGGCAGCGATAATGAACTTACAACATTTTTTGGTGATGAAGAAAGGCTTAGAGCTACAATTGAAAAAGATAGCACTAAGACAAAAGAAGAAGCTTTATTAGAAATTTACAAAAGGTTAAGACCAGGTGAGCCTCCAACTGTTGATAGTGCTGTATCTTTAATAGATTCGTTATTCTTTGATGCAAAAAGATATGATTTGTCCAGAGTTGGAAGATATAAGTTTAATAAAAAATTAGCTCTTCACCTTAGAATAGCAAATCAAATAACAGCTAAGGATATTGTGCATCCTCTTACAGGAGAAATATTACTTCAAAAAGGTGAAAAGATAGATAGAGAAAAAGCTCTTGAAATTCAAGATGCAGGTATCAATTCTGTAGACATAGTTGTAGATGATAAAATTGTCAGAGTAATAGGTAACAATTTTGTTAAGCTGGATAAGGTAGTGGATTTTAATGTAGAAGACCTTAACATTAGAGAGTTAGTTCATTACCCAACACTTAAGGAAATATTAGATAACTATACAGATGAAAATGTTATAAAAGAAGAAATAAAGAAAAATATACATAGATTGATACCAAAACACATTATTAAAGATGATATATTTGCAACTATCAGTTACGAATTAGGATTAGCGTACAATATTGGTCACGTTGATGATATAGATCATTTAGGTAATAGAAGACTTAGATCTGTAGGAGAACTTTTACAAAATCAATTTAGAATCGGTCTTTCAAGAATGGAAAGAGTAGTTAAGGAAAGAATGACTATTCAAGACCAGGAAGTAATAACTCCACAGGCTCTTATAAATATCAGGCCAGTTGCAGCAGCTATAAAAGAATTCTTTGGTAGTTCACAGCTGTCTCAGTTTATGGATCAAACTAATCCTCTTTCTGAGCTTACTCATAAGAGAAGGCTTTCTGCACTAGGTCCAGGAGGATTATCTAGAGAAAGAGCGGGATTTGAAGTAAGAGACGTTCACCATTCACACTATGGTAGAATGTGTCCAATAGAAACTCCTGAAGGTCCTAATATAGGACTTATAAATTCACTTGCAACTTATGCAAGAGTTAATGAATATGGATTTATTGAAACTCCTTATAGAGTTGTAGATAAAAAGACAGGTAAAGTAAGTAATAAAATAGTTTATTTTACAGCAAACGAAGAAGATGAATATTTAATTGCTCAATCTAATGAACCTTTAGATGAAGAAGGAAGATTCATTGATAAAAGAGTTACGGTAAGAGCTAAGGAAGAAGTTATAGTTGTTCCAAGAGAAGATGTTGACCTTATGGATGTATCTCCAAGGCAGTTAGTTTCTGTTGCTACAGCTATGATTCCTTTCCTTGAAAATGATGACGCCAGCCGTGCTCTTATGGGATCGAACATGCAGCGTCAAGCGGTTCCGCTTTTAAGAGCCAGTGCTCCAGTAGTTGGTACAGGAATAGAGTATAAGGCAGCAGTAGATTCAGGAGTTCTTCCAAAGGCTAAAAATGCTGGTGTAGTTACTTATGTTAGTGCTAACGAAATAAGGGTTAAGAGAGATTCTGATGGCGGAACAGATACTTATAGATTATTAAAGTTTAAAAGATCCAATCAAGGAACCTGTATAAATCAAAAACCGATAGTAACAAAAGGTGAAAGAATTGAAGTAGGTACAGTTTTAGCTGATGGACCATCAACTGATATGGGAGAAATAGCATTAGGTAAAAATATTCGAATAGGTTTTATAACCTGGGAAGGATATAACTACGAAGATGCTATGCTTATATCTGAAAGGTTGGTTGCTGATGACGTATTTACATCTATACACATAGAAGAATACGAAGCTGAAGCAAGAGATACAAAGTTAGGACCAGAAGAAATAACAAGAGATATTCCAAATGTTGGCGAAGATGCTCTAAAAGATATAGATGAAAGAGGTATAATCAGAATCGGAGCTGAAGTTAGATCAGGTGATATCCTTGTAGGAAAAGTTACTCCAAAGGGAGAAACAGAATTAACTGCAGAAGAAAGACTGCTACGTGCAATATTTGGAGAAAAAGCAAGAGAGGTTAGAGATACTTCTTTAAGAGTTCCACACGGTGAAGCAGGTATAATTGTTGACGTTAAAGTATTTACAAGAGAAAACGGAGATGAACTTCCTCCTGGAGTTAATAAATTAGTAAGATGTTATATAGCTCAAAAGAGAAAGATATCTGTTGGGGATAAGATGGCAGGAAGACATGGTAATAAAGGTGTTATATCTAGAGTATTGCCAGAGGAAGATATGCCATTTTTACCAGATGGAAGACCACTAGAAATATGTTTAAATCCACTTGGGGTTCCTTCACGTATGAATATCGGTCAGGTATTAGAAGTTCACTTAGGATGGGCAGCGGCTAACTTAGGTTGGCATATTGCTACTCCTGTATTTGATGGAGCTACTGAAGAAGATATTACAGAATGTCTTCAAAAGGCTGGTTATGATGCAGACGGTAAAACAATTCTCTATGATGGAAGAACCGGGGAACCTTTTGATAACAGAGTTACAGTAGGCTACATGTATATCTTAAAGCTTGCGCACCTTGTTGATGATAAGATTCACGCACGTTCAACTGGTCCTTACTCCTTAGTTACTCAACAGCCTCTAGGAGGTAAAGCTCAGTTTGGTGGCCAGAGGTTTGGTGAGATGGAAGTTTGGGCATTAGAGGCTTATGGTGCTGCTTATACTTTACAGGAAATATTAACAGTTAAATCAGATGACGTTGTCGGTAGAGTTAAGACTTACGAATCAATCGTTAAAGGTGAAAATATACCAGAACCAGGAGTTCCTGAATCTTTCAAGGTTCTTATCAAGGAATTACAAGCTTTATGTTTAGATGTAAAAGTTCTTAATGATAATAATCAGGAAGTTAAGCTTAAAGAATCTGTAGAAGAAGAATTAGAGGAACTAGATGTCAATATGGAGGGTACAGAAGACTTTGTTCCACCTGCTCCAAGTGAAGAATACTTTGAAACAGATGATGATATTGAAGAAGACGTAGATTTAGATTATGATGACCTTCCATTAGATAGCTTTGGAGATGATTTAGAGCTAGATGATTTTAATGATGAACACTAATTTGAAGGGAGGATGTACCCTTGTTTGATTTAGATAATTTTGATGCCATACAGATAGGATTAGCTTCACCAGAAAAGATTAGAGAATGGTCAAGAGGTGAGGTTAAAAAACCAGAAACTATTAATTACAGGACGTTAAAACCAGAAAGAGATGGTCTATTCTGTGAAAGAATATTTGGACCTCAGAAGGACTGGGAATGTCATTGTGGTAAGTATAAAAGAGTTAGATATAAGGGTATAGTTTGCGACAGATGCGGAGTTGAGGTTACAAAGGCTAAAGTAAGACGTGAGAGAATGGGGCATATAGAACTTGCTGCCCCAGTATCTCATATATGGTATTTTAAAGGTATACCATCACGTATGGGTCTTATTTTGGATATGTCTCCAAGGTCTTTAGAAAAGATTCTCTATTTTGCATCCTATGTAGTTTTAGACCCTAAAGAAACACCATTATTAAAGAAACAGCTTCTAAATGAAAAAGAATATAGAGAAGCTGTAGATAAATATGGCTATGAAAGCTTTGTTGCTGGAATGGGTGCTGAATCAGTAAAGATATTACTTCAAGAGATAGATTTAGAACTCTTATCACAGGAATTGAAAAGAGAATTAAAGGATGCTAATGGTCAAAAAAGAATAAGAATTATAAGAAGATTGGAAGTAGTTGAATCCTTTAGAAAGTCAGGAAATAGACCAGAGTGGATGATAGTAGATGTTATTCCTGTTATTCCTCCGGATTTAAGACCAATGGTTCAATTAGATGGAGGCAGGTTTGCTACTTCAGACTTGAACGATTTATATAGAAGAGTTATAAACAGAAATAACAGACTTAAGAAGCTGCTTGATTTAGGAGCACCAGATATAATTGTAAGAAACGAAAAAAGAATGCTTCAGGAAGCAGTTGACGCTTTAATTGATAATGGCAGAAGAGGAAGACCAGTTACAGGACCTGGAAACAGACCTTTAAAATCACTTTCAGATATGTTAAAAGGTAAGCAAGGAAGATTTAGACAAAATCTTCTTGGAAAGCGTGTTGACTATTCAGGACGTTCCGTTATAGTTGTAGGACCTGAATTAAAGATGTATCAATGCGGACTTCCAAAGGAAATGGCACTAGAGTTATTTAAGCCATTTGTAATGAAGAAGCTTGTAGAAAGTGGAGTTGCACATAATATTAAGAGTGCAAAGAGAATGGTTGAAAGAGTTCAGACTGAAGTTTGGGATGTACTTGAAGAAGTAATAGAACATCATCCAGTTCTTTTAAATCGTGCTCCTACTCTTCATAGACTTGGTATACAGGCATTCCAGCCGGTATTGGTTGAAGGCAGAGCTATTAAGCTTCATCCTCTTGTATGTACAGCGTATAATGCTGACTTTGATGGAGACCAGATGGCAGTGCATGTTCCGTTATCTGTAGAAGCTCAATCAGAGGCTAGATTTTTAATGCTGGCTGCAAATAATATTTTAAAGCCATCTGACGGTAAACCAGTAAGCGTTCCTACACAGGACATGGTACTTGGTTCTTATTATCTAACTATGGATAAAGAAGGAGCCAAGGGAGAAGGTAAAGAGTTCCATTCCGTCGAAGAAGTTCTTATGGCCTATCAGCTTGGAGAAGTAGAGCTTCATGCTAAAATTAAGGTTAAGATGACTAAGATTATTGATGGTGTAAAAAGAAGTGGAATAATAACTACTACACCAGGGAAAATAATTTTTAATGAATCAATTCCGCAGGACTTAGGTTTTGTAGATAGAAGCCTTCCTGAAAATGAGTTTAAACTAGAGGTTGACTTTTTAGTTAATAAGAAAAATCTCGGTAAAATAATAGACAAATGTTATATGAAGTATGGTACTAGTCAAACATCTATAATGCTTGATAATATAAAGGCTAAGGGTTACCATTATTCAACTATAGGGGCTATTACTGTTTCTACTTCTGATATGATAGTTCCGCAAGAAAAGAAGAAACTTCTTGAAGAAGCAGATGCTGCAGTAGATAAAATTGAAAAAATGTACAGAAGAGGCTTCATATCAGAAGAAGAAAGATATGAAAGAGTTATTGAAACCTGGAGTAAAACTACAGAAGATGTAGCAGATGCACTTATGGATAGCTTGGATAAGTTCAATCCGATATTTATGATGGCAGATTCAGGTGCGAGAGGTTCAAAGAGCCAGATTAAGCAGCTTGCAGGTATGAGAGGACTTATGGCTAATCCATCAGGTAAGATTATTGAGCTTCCAATTAGAGCTTCCTTCAGAGAAGGTCTTGACGTTCTGCAATATTTTATATCTACTCACGGTGCTAGAAAAGGTAATGCGGATACAGCTCTTAAGACAGCAGACTCTGGATATTTAACAAGAAGACTTGTTGATGTAAGCCAAGATGTTATAGTAAGAAGTGAAGATTGCGGAAGTACAGAAGGCTTGGAAGTATCTGAAATTAGAGAAGGAAATGAAATTATTGAGTCTTTAAATGAAAGACTTACAGGCAGATATAGTGCAGAAGACATAATTCATCCTGAAACAGGGGAAGTTTTGGTTCCAAAGGATACTTACATGGATGCTTATATGGCTGAAAAAATAGAAAAAGCAGGTATAAATAAAGTAAAAATAAGGTCTGTATTCACTTGTAAGGCAAAGTTTGGAGTATGTGCAAAATGTTATGGAATGAACATGGCTACAGCTGAAAAAATAAACAATGGTGAAGCTGTTGGTATAATCGCTGCTCAATCCATAGGAGAACCTGGAACACAGCTTACAATGAGAACATTCCATACAGGTGGAGTTGCTGGTGCAGATATTACTCAAGGTCTTCCAAGAGTTGAAGAATTATTTGAAGCTAGAAAACCAAAAGGTCTTGCAATTGTTAGCGAAGTTGCAGGAATAATTAGAATTGAAGAAACTAAAAAGAAGAGAATTGTTTATGTGACAACTGAAACAGGAGAAGAACACAGCTATGATATACCATTCGGTTCAAGATTAAGGGTAAATAATGGTGATGTAATAGGTGCTGGAGATGAAATAACTGAAGGTTCAGTTAATCCACATGATATTTTAAGAATTAAGGGAGTAAATGGAGTTAAAAATTATTTACTTTCGGAAGTTCAGAAAGTTTATAGACTACAGGGTGTTGATATTAATGATAAACACTTGGAGGTAGTTATTAGACAGATGACTAGAAAGATAAAAATAGAAGAATCAGGAGATACTGATTTACTTCCAGGTACAATGATTGATATTTTTGATTTCGAGGAAGAGAATGCGAGAGTTGAAGCCTTAGGTGGAAAGCCTGCGGAAGGAAAAGTTGCGCTTTTAGGTATAACTAAAGCAGCTCTTGCTACAGAATCCTTCTTATCAGCTGCTTCTTTCCAAGAAACTACAAGAGTTCTAACTGATGCAGCAATTAAGGGTAAGATAGATCCATTAGTTGGATTAAAAGAAAATGTTCTTATTGGTAAGCTTATACCTGCAGGTACTGGTATGACCAGGTATAGATCTATAAGAATTAATACCGAGAAAAGTAATGCTGATAAAGAAACAGCTGTTGAAGCTTAATTTATATGATTATATTTAGTTTGTTGACAGAATAGAACTAAAATGATAAAATACAATTTGTGTGATTTCTTAGGGATATAGGTATATTACTTATATCCCTGTGAAATTATTTTAGGGGGTTGCACTATGGTAGAAAGGCTAGTAGGTAAAAAAGTTGTAGGATTAAAGCAAAGTATAAAGGCTATTAAAAATGGTGAAGCTAAAACATTATATGCAGCTATCGATGCAGATACAAAGTTAATTGAGCCTGTGGTTAAACTAGCAAAAGAAAATTCCCTAGAAATTCAATATGTTAACACCATGAAAGATTTAGGCAGACTTTGCGGTATAGATGTTGGAGCCGCAACAGCGGTGTTGCTTAAAGATTAAATTATGTTAATAACTAATTTATATAGCACAAATTTAAAGGAGGTGTAAATATGCCAACTATTAGCCAATTAGTAAGAAAGGGCAGAAAAGACGTTGCAGAGAAATCTACAGCACCAGCACTTAAAGGATCACCACAAAAAAGAGGTGTGTGTACAGTAGTTAAAACTACTACTCCAAAGAAGCCTAACTCAGCTCTTAGAAAAATAGCAAAGGTTAGACTTACTAACGGATATGAAGTTCTAGCTTATATTCCTGGAATAGGACACAACTTACAAGAGCACAGTGTAGTTCTTATAAGAGGTGGTAGAGTTAAGGACCTTCCTGGTGTTAGATACCACATTATCAGAGGAGCATTAGACTCAGCTGGAGTAGCTAACAGATTACAAGGAAGATCTAAGTATGGTGCAAAGAAACCAAAAGCTAAGAAGTAGTTTCTTAAAACTGATAGTGCAAAGTCTTCAGCATTTATATATAATATTAATAAATTTTGAAGTACAGAGCACTTGTCGGTAGTAAATACCGAGTACCGATGAACTTAAATATTAAATGTTAAGGAGGGAAGCAAAGTGCCAAGAAAAGGATATGTAGCTAAAAGAGATGTATTACCAGATCCAATATATAATAGCAAGGTTGTTACTAAACTAATAAACAATATAATGGTAGATGGTAAAAGAGGAGTAGCTCAAAAAGTTGCTTATGATGCTTTCGCTTTAATAGCTGAAAGAACAGGAAAAGATGCTTTAGAAGTTTTTGAAGCAGCAATGAACAACATAATGCCACTACTTGAGGTAAAAGCAAGAAGAATAGGTGGAGCTACTTACCAAGTTCCAATGGAAGTTAGACCAGAGAGAAGACAGACTCTAGGAATAAGACATTTACTTGAAGCAGCTAGAAAAAGAGGCGAAAAGTACATGTATCTTAAGTTAGCTGGTGAGCTAATGGATGCGGCTAATAACACTGGAGCTGCTGTTAAGAAGAGAGAAGATATGCATAAGATGGCTGAAGCGAATAAGGCTTTCGCTCATTACAGATATTAATATTGAAACTGTTTTGGCTTTGCCAAAACAGTTTTATAAAATTTAGAATTTTAATAAATTATAAGCATCGAGAGGAGGAAAAAGAGTGGCTAGACAGTTTCCGTTAGAAAAGTTCAGAAACATAGGTATTATGGCACATATTGATGCTGGTAAAACCACAACAACTGAACGTATTCTGTTTTATACAGGAAAAACACATAAAATTGGTGAAGTTCATGAAGGCGCAGCTACAATGGACTGGATGGTGCAGGAGCAGGAAAGAGGTATAACAATTACTTCAGCAGCAACAACCTGCCAATGGAAAGGTCATGCGATAAATATTATTGACACACCTGGACACGTAGACTTTACAGTTGAAGTAGAAAGATCATTAAGAGTACTAGATGGTGCAGTTACAGTACTTGATGCAAAAAGTGGGGTTGAACCACAAACTGAAACCGTATGGAGACAGGCAGATAAGTATGGAGTACCAAGAATGGTATATGTAAATAAGATGGATGCAACAGGAGCAGATTTCTTCCGTTGTGTTCAAACATTAAGAGACAGATTAAAAGCAAATGCTGTTCCAATTCAAATACCAGTAGGTCAAGAATCAGAATTTGTAGGTATGGTTGATCTAATAAGAAATGTAGCAATACTACATAAAAATGACCTTGGAACCGAAATTGAGGAAGTGGAAATTCCTGATAATCTTAAGGAGCAAGCAGCTGAATACAGAGCAGCAATGGTAGAAGCTGTTGCAGATACAGATGAAGAACTTATGATGAAATACCTTGAAGGAGAAGAAATAACTGAAGAAGAGCTTTATAAAGCTATAAGAAAAGCAGTTATAGCTAATACTCTTGTACCAGTTATATGTGGTTCATCATATAAAAATAAAGGTGTTCAAGAAATGTTAGATGCAGTTGTTGCATATATGCCATCACCTTTAGACATACCTGCAATTAAGGGTGTAAATCCAGATACTGGTGAAGAGGATGAAAGACCTGCAGATGATAACGCTCCAATGTCAGCATTAGCATTTAAAATAGCAACTGACCCATTTATTGGAAGATTAGCATTTACAAGAGTTTATTCTGGTGTTATGACAAGCGGTAGCTATGTAATTAACTCTACAAAGGGTAAGAAAGAAAGACTAGGCAGACTTGTTAAAATGCATGCTAATCACAGAGAAGAAGTTGAAGAATTAAGAGCAGGAGATTTAGGAGCTATTGTTGGATTAAAAGATACTACTACTGGAGATACTCTATGTGTAGAAACTCATCCAATAATTCTTGAAAGCATGGAATTCCCAGAGCCAGTTATAAGAGTAGCTATTGAGCCAAAAACAAAGGCTGGCCAAGAAAAAATGGGTATTGCACTTGCTAAGCTTGCTGAAGAAGACCCAACATTTAAAACTTATACAGATCAAGAAACTGGTCAAACAATTATAGCTGGTATGGGTGAGCTTCACCTTGAGATAATTGTTGACAGACTTCAAAGAGAGTTTAAAGTAGAATGTAATGTTGGTGCTCCACAAGTTGCTTATAAAGAAACTATCAGAAAAGCTGTTAAAGCTGAAGGTAAGTTTGTAAGACAGTCTGGTGGTCGTGGTCAATATGGTCATTGCTGGATAGAAATGATACCAACTCAAGGCGAATATGAATTTGAAAATGCTATAGTTGGTGGAGTTATTCCAAAAGAATACATTCCTGCTATAGATAATGGTATAAGAGAAGCTGCTCAGAGCGGTATACTTGGAGGATATGAAGTTATGAACTTCAAGGTTAAGCTATATGATGGTTCTTACCATGATGTAGACTCATCTGAAATGGCCTTCAAGATAGCTGGATCAATGGCATTTAAAAATGCTATGGCTAAGGCAGACCCAGTACTTTTAGAACCAATGATGAAGGTTGAGGTAACTGTACCTGAAGAGTACATGGGAGACGTTATAGGAGATCTTAACTCTAGAAGAGGAAGAATTGAAGGTATGGAAGCTAGAGCAGGAGCTCAAGTTATAAGAGCTTTTGTACCACTAGCTGAAATGTTTGGATATGCTACTACACTTAGATCTAGAACTCAAGGTAGAGGTGTATATGCTATGGAGTTTGATCACTATGAAGAAACTCCAAAGAGCATTCAGGAACAAGTAATAGGAAGTAAAAATTAAAATTATCTTTAAGCAAAAAGCTAATTATATTAGCTTTTGCTTAAATACATATATTCAAAATCAAAATAATAATTGAAAATTAATGTAAACAAGGGAGGAAACAAAAATGTCAAAGGCAAAATTTGAAAGAAATAAGCCACACGTAAACATTGGAACAATAGGACACGTAGACCATGGA
>NZ_JAMSKT010000002.1 GCF_023806125.1 Clostridium caldaquaticum | reverse complement strand
TAATTTTCAAAGACCAATTATTTTTGCTGTCATCTGACAGCTTTTATAGTTTATCAGCTTTAAATTACTTTGTCAACAACATTTTTACTGGTAATTTTTAACCTTAAAGCAAGTTATTAAACAAAGTAATTTCATAAGTTTTTGTCGTTTTATGTCAGCGACGAATAATATAATATCACGTACTACAAAATACAATTTATATTTAATGCTCGTTTAATCGAATTATATATTATTTAAACACATTTTTCTCAGTATTATTCAAAATCTCTGATGTTGATACACCTGGAGTAGTATATGTCAGAAATTTATAAATAAAATACTTTTCTCCTACATACTAAACAATTTATTACGTTATTATTGTCAACATTATTTATTTTGTACAGCTAAAAATTTCTTATTCCATATTATTATCTTAAATTGTCTTAATAAAAATACAAAAATTTAAAAATGCAATATATTTTTTTACATATTGCAATATGCTGAATTATATATTAAAATATAGCTTATAAAAATTCATAGTTCAGATGAAGATAGTGGGAGAGTGATGACTATTGTCATCCACCGAAGAAGTCAATCTTTCAGGTACCTATTAAATTAGAGATGACCGCTATTGGATGAGCCTCTGGAGAGACTCTTATTGAGCACCGAAGGAGAAAGCCGCAAGGCGAAACTCTCAGGTAAAAGGACAGGGGATAGATAACATGTCTTAGGTAAGTCATACATTTTTCGTATTTGACTCTCAAGTCATATCTTTTCCCATTTATGTCCCAATATTACTTAATATTTATTAAAGAAGTGGCACAATAAAATGTGTACTTCAAATCAGATGGAGGGATAAAATGGATCAACTAACAAAAATACTCAATCAAATCGACTCTTTAGTATGGGGGGCTCCGCTTTTAATACTACTTATCGGAACAGGAATTTACCTCACCATACGCCTGCAATTACTTCAATTATTTAAATTACCTCTTGCCTTAAAATTTCTTTTTTCTAAGGATGAAAATGACGACAGCGGAGAAGGCGACGTAACAAGTTTTGCTGCATTATGTACTGCATTGGCAGCTACTATAGGTACAGGAAACATCGTCGGAGTTGCTACTGCAATTAAAACCGGTGGTCCTGGAGCTCTTTTCTGGATGTGGATGGCTGCTTTCTTTGGTATGGCAACTAAATATGCTGAAGGTTTGCTGGCAGTAAAATATAGAGTGATAGATAAAAATGGACAAATGTCCGGCGGACCTATGTATTATATCGAAAGAGGTTTAGGCATTAAATGGCTTGCTAAGTTATTTGCTTTCTTCGGAATATGTGTAGCCTGCCTTGGAATTGGAACTTTTGCACAGATTAATTCTATAACACAAGCTACCCAAACAGCTTATAATGTACCTATAGCCGTTACCTCAACTATAATAACGATTCTTGTGGCACTTGTAACTTTAAAAGGTATAAAAAGCATTTCAAAGGTAGCAGAGCTTATAGTTCCTTTCATGGCTGTCTTTTATATATTAGGATCAGTAATAATTTTAGTCCTTAATGCTTCGGCACTTCCGCATGCAATAGCCTTAGTTATAAAAAGTGCATTTACCCCTGCCGCAGCAGCTGGTGGATTTTTAGGTGCTACTGTAAAACAAGCTATACAAAATGGTGTAGCTAGAGGTGTTTTCTCAAATGAATCAGGCCTAGGAAGTGCTCCAATAGCTGCAGCTGCAGCTAAAACAAAATCCTGTGTGCGTCAAGGTTTAATATCTATGACAGGTACCTTTATTGATACTATTATTGTTTGTACTATGACCGGCTTAGTATTAATATCCACAGGATCCTGGAACTTAAACTATGAAGGTGCTGCTTTAACAAATTATGCCTTCTCAACAGGATTGCCTGTAGCTTCCTTAGGCAAATTTATTGTAACAGTTGGTCTTATTTTCTTTGCTTTTACTACTATAATAGGCTGGAATTATTACGGAGAACGCTGTACTGAATACTTATTTGGAGTTAAAGGAATAAAAGTATATAAATATATATTTATAGCATTAGTAGCTATAGGAGCTTATTTAAAACTTGATTTAGTATGGATATTGGCAGATATTGTAAACGCACTTATGGCAATCCCAAATTTGATTGCCCTAATAGGTTTACGAGCAGTAATAATATCGGAAACTAAAAATTACTTTAAAAAGTATAATTATAATAAAGGAAGCATAGGTGCTTAATCATACCCCAGGGAAAAATTCATAAAAAAACCCTGGGGTATCACTTTAATACATTTTCAAATAATTAAAAGTGTAAAATTAGTGACAGTAATTAAGTTTACAAAACTGAAAATATCTGTTTACTATTTATAATTTTTACTTATAATAATAAGACGAAGCATAACAGTTAGGAGGCGATTGAAATAAAACCTATAAGAAACAAAGTAGTTGTCATTGGTGCAGGAATGGTAGGAAGTGCAGTTTTAAATTCCCTATTAACTTTAGATTTAATTGCAGAAATTGCTGTAATTGATATGAATATGAATCGTGCAAAAGGAGAAGCGCTTGATGCTTTTCATACTACCTCCTTTGCCTATAGTCCTAATGTGGGTGTAAGAACCGGGAATTATGAGGATTGTGCAGATGCACAGTTAATCATTATGACTGCAGGCCCTAGTATTAAGCCTGGTGAAACTTTAGACCGCTTAAGACTGGCAGACATAAATGTCAAAGTTATGAAAGATGTAATGAAAGAAATTACAAAGTACACAAAAGATGCAATTATAATTATTGTAACAAATCCAGTAGACATAGTTACCTATTTAGCCCAAAATCATTTTGATTATCCTAAGGAAAAGATTATCGGCACAGGTACACTTCTTGACACCGCTCGTTTAAGAAGAATACTTGCTCTTAAATACATGGTAGATACTAAGAATGTTCATGGATACATATTAGGCGAGCATGGCGGCTCAGCTTTTGCAGCCTGGAGCTTGGTTAATATAGCAGGTATTCCAGCTGAAAAATTTGATAAACTTCTTGGAAGCACTGAACCTTTAGATAAAGAATCAGTTCTCCATGAAGCAAAAGATGCAGGACTTGAAATAGTAAGGCTGAAAGGCTATACAAGCTCAGGAATTGCCATGAGCGTCAGCAGATTAGTAAAAGCAATCCTGCTTAACGAATTAAGCATTGTTCCTGTATCCACTACTCTTGAAGGCGAATACGGAATATCAAAGGTTGCACTTAGCATACCTTGCATCATATCAAATGAAGGTATTAAAAAAAGATTGGAAGTTCCTTTATCTCAGGAAGAAGTTGGTCAATTGAAGCAAAGTGCAGATAATTTAGGTCGTGTTTTAGATGAATTAGGTATAAGATAAATAATAAAAAGCGGTGGCATAAAAGCCTGCCGCTTTATCTTACATAACTTTCCTTTATTTTAATAAAACACTCCTAAAAATCCTGCTAAAAGCACAACAACTGCAAATATCATTCTATATACTGCAAATATTTTCATTGGTTTTCTCTTTAAATATGATATAAAACTATTGATTACTATTAAAGCTACTCCAAAAGAAACTAAAAAACCTACTGCAAGGGAAATTAGCTCTGTAGATGTCAAAGCAGCTAATCCTCCTATTTTTAATAACTTTAAAAAACTCATTCCTACCATAACAGGTATTGCAAGAAAGAAGGAAAATTCTGCAGAAGCAACAGTAGAAAGACCAGCTACCCATCCACCAATAATTGTTGATGCTGAACGTGACATTCCTGGAATTATAGCAAGGCATTGAAACAATCCAATTACGAGTGCTTGTCTTGCAGTAACCTTTAAATCATTTCCATAATACTTATTATTTCTAAATTTTTTTTCAGCATATACCATCCATATACCGCCTAAAAACAAAGTTATAGCTACAGATACAGGTGTAAATAAATATTGTTCTGCTAAATCATCAAAAAGAACACCTAAAATTCCACCAGGTATACAAGCAATAAAAATCATAAACCAAAATCTAAAACCAGATCTTTCATAACCAACCTTTTGAGGAAAGAAGTTTGCAATAGTTTCTTTAATCTTATTGAAGTAAAGAATAAGCACTGCCAATATAGCACCAAGCTGTATTACATATGTATACATCTCAACATAATTTTGTGTACTGCTCTTAAAACCCATTAAATTTTGAAAAATAACTAAATGACCTGTGGAAGATACAGGCAGGAATTCTGTTATTCCTTCAATAATTCCTAGTATAATTGATTTTAGTACTAAAGATATACTTTCCATATTATTTTACATCCTTTCTTATTATCTGCAAACAAAGCAAATGAAAATATAACTAGCTTTATATATTTGCATAATTTATTGTACCACCTCTGCTTAATTCTTACAATTATATTTTATTACAACCATAAATACATTAAAAAAGAGCCTGTAAATTTGTAGGCTCTTAAATATTTTAAAAAAGCTCTCCGTTCCAGCCCCAGTCTAAAACTTCACTGAAGGTTATAAAAATGTTGTGTTTTGGAATATTAAGTTTAGTTTCATAAAGGCTGCATAATAAATTTGTAACCTTATTTTTGTATTCTCTTTCAGTGGTTCCAGCTATCTTTACCTCTATAAAAGCTGCCTTTTCCATCTCCTTGCCTCTAAAATATATAGTCTTATCATCATCAAAGCTTATCATAAGCCATTCTTCAGATTTACCTGGTATTTCAGATACAATCTTTCCCATCTGAGTTTTTAAAGTTTCCTTATCTTCTTCAGATAATTTTAAGGTTAATCTTGAATTTATGTATGGCATATAAATCTTCCTTTCTATATCATTTTCTGCATCTTTTACTGCTATTATTTCTTCTACTATTACTCTTAGATGCTTAGGCAGCTTTTCTAGTCCTGCAGCTTTATTACAATACTTGTATAATATTTCTAACATAAAGCTTCCACTTCTTATAATGTTATATTCATTATATAGTTTCTTTGGATTTTCTGGAATACTGCTAATATTATTTTAACATTGATGCACAACTGGAGCAATATAGAAAATCCTCCGAAAATTCGGAGGATTTTCTATATTTATATTACTTTTTAATAAAATTATTTTAGAACTAATAGAAGTTCACCTGTTTTAACTCTCTGTCCTTCCTTTACTTTTATAGACTCTATAACTGCTGAAGAAGGTGCAGTTATTTGTGTTTCCATCTTCATAGCCTCTATAACCATAAGCGGCTGACCTTCAGCAACCTTTTCTCCATTTGAAACAAGCACCTTCAGTACTGTTCCTGGAATGCTTGCTCCTATCTCCAAAGGATTTTCAGGGTCTGCCATTAAAGTTGTAACAATATTGTTACTAGCAGTGCTATTTTTATCTTTAATCTTAATTTCCGTACGGTTGCCGTTGACCTCAAATTCTAGCAGCTTGTTGCCTTCATTATCAAGCTTACCAATTTTTAAAAGCTTTATCATGAAAACTTTACCATCTGCTATCTCTGCCTCACAGGTTTCTCCCTCATAAAGACCGTGGAAAAATACATCACTGCCTATTCTGCTCAAATCTCCGTACTCTTTAAGGTGTTTTAAGTAACTTTCAAACACATCTGGATACAATGCGTAACTTAGTACATCTCTATTATCAGGTGTAAAACCATAGGTCTCACTTAAATACTTTTCAATCTTTCCAAAATCTTCATCGGGCAGCAGTTCTCCAGGTCTGCAGGTAATCGGCTTCTCTCCCTTTAAAACTAAATCCTGAAGCTTTTTAGGAAATCCACCCATAGGCTGTCCCATCATACCTTTAAAGTAAGAAACTACTGAATCAGGGAAGGACATGTTAGCAGCCTTTTCATATATGTTTTCAGGGGTAAGTTCATTTTGCACCATAAAGATTGCAAAATCTCCTACCATTTTGGAAGATGGTGTTACCTTTACTATATCTCCCACCATTTCATTTACAACCTTATAAGCTTCCTTTATTTCATCAAACTTATGAGCCAGACCAAAGCTTGCCACCTGAGGCTTTAAATTTGAATATTGTCCACCTGGTATTTCATATCTGTATATTTCTGCAGAACCAGATTTTAACCCTGATTCATATTTATCATAAACTGGTCTTACCGCATCCCAATAATCTGAAATCTTTTGTATACCTGATAAATGTATACCTGTATCTCTATCAGTATTTCTTAAGGCAGCTACTACTGAATTTAATGCAGGCTGACTTGTAAGACCTGACATGCTGTTGAAGGCTGTATCTACTATGTCAACTCCAGCTTCAGCAGCCATTAATACAGTAGCAACACCATTTCCTGTAGTATCGTGGGTGTGAAGATGTATTGGTATGCCTATTTCCTCTTTTAAAGCTTTTATTAATTTAAAGGCAGCATGAGGCTTAAGCAAGGCAGACATATCCTTAATGCCAAGAATATGTGCTCCTGTTTTTTCTATCTCTTTTGCTAATTTTACATAATAGTCTAGATTATACTTATCCTTTTTATTATCCAAAATATCACCAGTATAACAAATGCAAGCCTCTGCAATCTTCCCACTATTTAAAACTTCTTCTATAGAAATTTCCATTCCCTTCAGCCAGTTCAGCGAGTCAAAGATTCTAAACACATCAATGCCTCTCTGTGCAGATTCTTTAATAAAGCTTCGTATTACATTATCTGGGTAATTTTTATAACCTACCGCATTAGCACCACGAATAAGCATCTGGAATAGTACATTAGGTATTTTTTTTCTAAGCAGTTCAAGCCTTGTCCATGGGGACTCTTTAAGAAATCTATAGGCTACATCAAAGGTAGCTCCGCCCCACATTTCAAGTGAAAATAAATCTTTACCATAAACCGAGGTTGCCTCAGCTATCTTAAGCATATCCCTTGTCCTTACCCTTGTTGCCATTAAGGACTGATGTGCATCTCTCATAGTTGTGTCTGTTAATAGCAGCTTATTCTGCTCCTTTATCCATTTTACCAGACCCTCAGCACCATATTTATCAAGAATATTTTTCGTACCCTCTAAATTTTCAGGCACTTCAACCTTTGGCACTACCGGAACATCATAAAGCTTCTTTACACCGTTAGTTTCATTTACTACCTTTTCTCCTATAAATCTTAATATTCTGCTCTCCTCATCAGTTTGATGCTGAATATTTAAAAGTTCTGGATTTTCCTCTATAAAGCCTGTATGACATTCACCCTTTGCAAAGGTTGGGTGATTTAATACATTTACTAAAAAATCTATGTTAGTTTTAACACCCGTAACTGTTGTTTCTTTAATAGAACGGATGGATTTTTTTATACAATCTTCAAAGGTTCTGCTCCAGGCTATATTTTTAACTAAAAGGCTGTCATAGTACGGGCTTATTATTGCTCCTGCATAACCATTACCACCATCTAGTCTCACCCCGAAGCCTGAACCAGTTCTATAGGTTTCTATCTTACCTGTATCCGGAGCAAAATTATTTGATGGATCTTCCGTTGTTATTCTGCATTGGATAGAATAACCTCTTGGCTTTATATCCTCCTGAGAATATATACCCACCTCAGGAGAATTTAAAGGATACCCCTGTGCAATGAGAATCTGGCTTCTCACAATATCTATACCAGTTGTCATTTCAGTTACCGTATGTTCCACCTGTATTCTTGGATTCATTTCTATAAAATAATGATTACCGTACATGTCAACTAAAAACTCTAAAGTTCCAGCACTTAAATAATTAACGGACTTTGCAATTTTTAATGCATCGCTGCATATTTCATTTCTCTTTGCCTCTGAAAGTGAGAAAGCTGGAGTAAATTCTACAACCTTCTGGTGTCTTCTTTGTATAGAACAGTCTCTTTCATATAGATGAACAATATTTCCATACTTATCTCCTAACACCTGAACCTCTATATGTTTTGGTTTTTCAATATACTTTTCAATAAAAATAAGGTCTATACCAAAAGCTTTCTTAGCCTCATTTTTAGCACTTCTGAAAGCAGAATTAAGCTCCTCTTCATTTCTTACAATTCTCATCCCTCTTCCGCCACCGCCAGCTGCTGCTTTAAGCATTATTGGATATCCGCACTGAGACGCCAGTACCTTTGCCTCCTCTATAGTTTCAACACCTTTTTCAAAGCCTGGAATTATGGGTACGCCTACACTTTTTGCAACAATTTTAGACTTAATTTTATCCCCGAGCTTATCCATCATCTGTGCTGTAGGTCCAATAAATTCAATGCCAGCTTGTATACATTTTTTTACAAATTCAGGATTTTCAGAAAGAAAACCATATCCTGGATGAATTGCATCCACACCCTTTTTTTTCGCCAGCTGTATAATCTCGTCAATGTTTAAATAAGCTTCAACAGGCCCCCTGTTTTCCCCAATCAAGTAAGCCTCATCTGCCTTTGTTCTGAATAAGGAATACTTATCCTCATTAGAATAAATAGCCACTGTTCTGATACCAAGTTCCTGGCATGCTCTGAAAACTCTTATAGCAATTTCACCTCTGTTAGCCACAAGAACTCTTTTGAAATTTTTCATGTTAGCCCCCCTATTTTTATATTACAATAACGTTATTATATTAGTTTTAAACCAATAAAAACGCTATAATATATACTATATAATATATTATTCATATTGTATAGTATATATTTTGAATATTCACACATAAATAAGAGCAATATTTAAGCTATAAGTTCACTTTACTGTACCTTTCAGAACAAAAATGGTTGCTGGCATCTACTTTCAAATATTGTAACAACACAATTAAAAAGCTAAGTAATAGTTTATATAAAATAAATATTATAAATGGATTTTAAAATTAAAGATTTCTTAAATTTTTCATGCTTAAATCTAAAATTCCTGCTGAATGAGTAATAGCACCTGTAGAAATATAATCAACTCCTATCTTAGCAATGCTTTCAATAGTTTGTAAATTTACATTTCCAGAAACCTCAATAACGGCTCTTTTACCAACAATCTCTACAGCCTTTTTGATAGATTCAAAATCCATATTGTCAAGCATAATTATATCTGCCCCTGCCTCAATAGCCTCTTTGACCATATCAAGATTTTCAACTTCTACTTCAATTCTTCTTACAAAGGATGCATTATCTCTTACTGCCTGTATTGCTTTTTTTACTCCTCCTGCAGCACTTATATGATTATCCTTTAACAAAACTCCATCTGATAGATTGAATCTATGATTACAACCTCCACCAACCTTAACAGAATACTTTTCAAAAATTCTCATATTTGGTGTTGTTTTTCTAGTATCTAAAAGTTTTGTGCTTGTACCATTGAGTTTACACGTAAACTTTCTTGTTATTGTAGCTATGCCGCTCATTCTTTGCAGAAAATTCAATGCTGTTCTTTCACCCATAAGTATATTCCTTGTATTACCCTTAATTGAAGCTACTAAATCACCTGGTTTTACTTCATCTCCATCTTTTTTATAAAATTCAACATCAACCTTTCCAAGCAAACAAAAAACCCTCTCAAACACCTTAAGCCCTGCAATTATTCCTTCCTCCTTTGCAATCAGGTCTACTATAGAATTGGAGCTTTCATCTATAACTGAATTTGTAGTTATATCTTCATTTGGTATATCTTCTTTTAAAGCATCTATTAAATACTTATCTATAATTAAATAATTCATCATTTAATTTGCTTGACCTCCTTTTAAATTCCTCAATAACAAGCTTTCTTGTTTGTTTCTTTAGAATATCAACATCATGGTAAATCCTTTTAGTAAATACTTTTACAAACTCTGTCTTATCAATTTTTTTATTTATTGATTGTGCAGCACGTTTTGAAAATACCAGACCTTCAAGCAGCGAATTGCTAGCCAATCTATTAGCACCATGTACTCCAGTGCAGCTTGTTTCTCCTACTGCGTATAAATCTTCCATTGAAGTTCTTGATTTCAAATCAACTTCTATACCACCCATAAAATAATGCTGAGCAGGTGATACAGGTATTGGCTCTCTTGTTATATCTATTCCTCTTGACAGACATTCTTTAAAAATTGATGGGAACCTATTTTTTATATAGTCTGCATTAAGAAAAGAAATATCCAAAAAAACATATGGTAATCCAGACTTACTAATCTCTTTATAAATAGCTTCAGCTACTACATCTCTTGGAAGGAGTTCATTTACAAATCTCTCACCCTTTAAGTTAAGAAGCTTCCCCCCTTCACCTCTTACAGCTTCAGATATTAAAAACCTTCTATTTTCTATATTAGAATCATACAACGCTGTAGGGTGAAATTGAATATATTGAAGATCTTTTAGTTTAATATTGTTTTTTAATGCAATTGCAATACCGTCTCCAGTTAAATGTCTTTGATTAGTTGAATTATTAAATATGCCTCCAATGCCTCCAGTAGCTAAAACAACAACCTTTGAATGAAGATTTAACTGCTTGTTGTCCTTAATCAGAATACCTCCAGCACATTTCCCTTTGCATTTTAATATATCAATTAAATAAGTATCCTCATAAAAAGTTATATTTTTTCTCTTTTTAACCTGTTTAATAAAAGTATCAGCTAAAACTTTACCTGTCATATCCTTACTGTGAACAATTCTGTTTATGCTGTGAGCTCCTTCACGTGTAAAGAGAAGATTACCATTAACCTTATCCAAATTCACCCCAAGTTCTATAATACTTAAAATATTATCAATAGACTCCTCCGCCATTACGCTAACAGATTCTTTTTTATTTTTATATCTGCCAGCCCTTAAAGTATCTTCTATAAATGGTATAATGTCTTTTTCATCTCTGGCTGTAGAAATACCTCCCTGAGCAAGGTACGTATTTGTTTCAGTTATCTTAGTCTTAGAAACAATCACAATATTTAAATCTTCTCTAAGATTCAATGCACAATATAAACCAGCTACTCCTGATCCTACAATTAATACATCTGCATTAATCTCCATATAATCACCTTGCCAACTTGTGCATGTTCATTAGAGCCGTATAAGCTTTTATTCTTATATCTTCATCAATAATAATTTCATTTTTCATATCTACAAGACATTCATACACATCCTGAAGAGTAGTTTTCTTCATATTAAAACAAGTCATTGAAGTACCTGGAACATAAAAATTCTTATGAGGATTTCTTTTTTTCATTTGATGAATAACACCTTGTTCTGTAACAACAATATATTCAGTTTTTATACACTCATCAGCATATTTTATTATATCTCCAGTACTTCCTATAAAATCTGCCATAGCTCTGATTTCAGCTTCGCATTCAGGATGTACCAGAACCTTCACATCTCTTTTTATATCCTTTATATATAAAATATTTTCCTTTTTAACCTTTCTATGTGTTATACAAAAACCATCCCAGAGATAAAATTTTTTGTTTGGAAATTGTTCTGCTATATACTCACCAAGATTCTTATCTGGCAGGAATATAATTTCATCATTAGGTATATTTGAAATGATTTTCATAGCACTGGAAGAAGTTACACAAACATCAGTTAAAGCCTTTACCTCTGTAGTTGAATTTATATAAGTTACAACTAATGCATTTGGATGCTCCTGTTTCATTTTAAGAACTTCTTGAGCTTCAGCCATTTCTGCCATTGGACAGCCTGCATCCATAACAGGCAGCAGTACAATTTTCTCAGGTGATAAAATTTTTGCACTTTCAGCCATGAATTTTACCCCGCAAAAAACAACTACCTTTTCCTTACACTCCTGTGCAACCCTGCTAAGATTATAGGAATCACCAACTGCGTCAGCAATATCTTGAATCTCAGGTCTTTGATAATAGTGAGCTAAGATTATAGCATTTTTCTCCTGTTTTAACTTTAATATTTCATTAATTAAATCCATCTTCACTATTACACCCCTTTCATTATACTGTTAACAAGTGTATATACACCTGTTAACAGTATAACATTACATATTATGCAATTCAACAATTAATTCTCTATTTATAATTTACAAAATAAAAATCTTCTTACCTAAAAGATAAGAAGATATCATTATATTAAACCTTTTTTAATTATTTAAGCGGCGAAGCACACCTTGGACAATACTGAAAATCCTCCTGAGTTTCAAATCCACAATTGGGGCATTGTTTTGCAAAATATGTCCGCCCATTATGAATAAAATGGAGATCCTGCTCAGATAAGGTTACCTGCTCTCCTCTTGCAATACGATCACCAAGCTCATTGCTAATAGAATAAACACTACTACAGCAGCTGCTTACAGCATAATATTTTTTATTCCACTTTAAAGTTGGAATAAAAAATAAACTTAAATACATATATTCCATAAAAATTTCATATCTACCATACCTTCCGCAGTTTACACAAATAATAGTCTGATTAAAGTCTAACTTCTTTTGTTTAGAAGATACTCCACCTATAAAAAACATATAATCACCTCGCTTTTCTTAGTTTATTATATCCCTATTATAATTTTATTACTGTTTTAATGCTACACAGATTATATGAATTTTGAGTAAATTTAATGTGGAATATCACTTTAAAATATTGAGCAATATAAATTATATATTCTATTGAAAGGAAAGCTAATATATGGATATGAAAAATTTTCAGCGTGAAGAAATTGAAAAAATATACGGAAAGGTAAGTCCTTTTGAATTCAAAAATAAATTGATACATCTTGCAGAAGAAGGGCAGAAAGAAAGAAGTGCTCATGCCCTGTTAGATGCTGGCAGAGGTAATCCTAACTGGACCTGTGCCACTGCTCGTGAAGCTTTTTTTACCTTTGGCTTATTTGCAGTAGAAGAAACTCGTAGAGTCTGGAATGATGGCGACTTGGCTGGAATGCCTACAAAAGAAGGTATAGCTGAAAGATTAGAAGATTATCTTAACAAACATTCTAATGCAAAAGGGGCAAATCTTTTAAAAAAAATTATCGACTATGGCATAAAAAAATTAAACTTCAATCCTGATTGCTGGGTGTTTGAGTTAACTGATGCTATTATCGGAGATAACTATCCTGTTCCAGACAGAATGCTTGTGCATATAGAAAAAGTAGTTCACGAATATCTTGTTCAAGAAATGTGCTACAACAAACCGCCAGTAGGAAAATTCAACATCTTTGCAGTAGAAGGAGCTACTGCAGCTATGTGCTATATTTTTGATACCTTAATTGCTAATGAGCTACTATCAAGAGGAGATAAAATTGCGCTTATGACTCCAATTTTTACTCCTTATCTTGAAATACCTCATTTGCCTCGCTATAATTTTGAAGTTGTTTATATACATGCTTCTGAATTAACTCCTGACGGTACCCACACCTGGCAATACCCTGACAGTGAGCTTGATAAACTAAAAGACACCAGCATAAAGGCACTTTTCGTTGTAAACCCCAGCAACCCTCCTTCTGTTGCATTAAAACGTGAAAGTGTGGATTATTTAATAGATATTGTTGAAAATCATAACCCTAATTTAATGATTATATCTGATGACGTATATGGTACCTTTGTTGACGGTTTTCGCTCTTTAATGGCTGACTTGCCTTACAACACAATTGGAGTGTATTCTTATTCAAAATACTTTGGAGTAACTGGCTGGAGGCTTGGCACAATTGCTCTTCATGAAAAAAATGTATTTGATAAGCTTTTAAAAAAACTGCCTGAGAATTTAAAGGCAGAACTTAGACAGCGCTATGCTGGACTATCTACAAATCCTGAGAAAGTTCCATTTATAGATAGAATTGTAGCCGACAGCAGGCAGGTGGCTCTTAATCATACTGCAGGCTTATCTACACCACAACAGGTTCAGATGTGCTTTTTTTCAGCCTTTGCTCTGCTTGACAAAGAAAATAATTATAAAAAACTTACTATGAACATATGCCGCCGTCGTCAAAAACTTTTATTTGAAGGTCTTGGCCTAGACTTAAGAAAAGATATTTATGATGCTGCTTACTATACAGAATTTGATTTACTTGAATGGGCCAGCCACTACTACGGCAGCGAATTTGCAAGCTATCTTAAAGCTAATCATAAACCAGTTCACGTATTGTACCGTTTAGCAAAAGAATTTTCAATAATACTATTAAGCGGCAGCGGCTTTCAAGGCCCAGAGTGGTCTATTAGAATTTCGCTGGCCAATCTAAGCGACGAATCTTACTCAAAAATAGGCAGAATGCTTCATCAAATACTTGAGGAATATGTTAATGAGTGGAAAAAACAAAATACCTTAAATATCTAAACATAATTTAGCATAATTATACTAAATTAATATTTCCTGATAGGTGTGGGTTTGATAAGAGTAAATAAGATGAGATATAATAAATATCGTTGAATCTTATTGAAAAGGGATAGCCCCGAAGGGTGAATTATCTCTTGAATCCATGCCTGGTTTTTTGAAAATATTTCAAAATATTCTATCAAAGTGCTGTTTTTTGTATCAATTCGCTTTTGATATTAAACACTTATATATTATTTACTAATTTTTCTAGTTATATAACAGCATTAGCAAAAATCTAATGATGCTCTTTTCCATTTACTAAATTCAACTTCAGCGTTTACACAAGTTAAGCTATTTGATAAAATTTAGGAGATATATAATACGAATAGGGGGATTTCTTCTTCATGATTTTTATTGTAACTGCACTTATGATAGAAGCCGCTCCTATAATTGAGCACTATAAATTAAAAAAAGATATGACAATACATGCCTATCCTGTTTACAAAAATTCTGAGATTACACTTATTATAAGTGGTGTTGGAAAAGTAAAAAGCGCCATGGCAGCGGTATATCTGCTTTCAAATTATAAATTTACAGTGAAAGATATCCTATTAAATATAGGTTTTTGCGGTTCAAGCAGTAATAAGTTTGAACTTGGAAGTCTGCTTGCTGCTCATAAAATTACTGATATGGATACTGGTAAAGACTATTATCCAGATATTTTTGCAGGCAGCAATATTCCTAAGGTGGCTCTCTGCTGTTATTCTAAACTTTTAAAAAAAGAAGCCTTAGATACAGATAAAGATATTTTCTGCGACATGGAATCAGCTGGAATTATGGAAGTTTCTCAAAAGTTTACTTACGCTCATCAAGTAATTATTTTAAAAATTATTTCAGATTTTTTAAAGCCAGAAAACTTAAATAAAGACATTCTTCAAGGCTATATAAAAAAGAACCTAACATATATAAAACAGGTTATAGAAGAATTAATACAATTAAATAATAACTTTGATGAATTTTCTCTTGAAGAAGAAGAAAAGCTTCTTAACTATATTTCAAAAAATCTACGATTTACAACAGCTATGAAACAATTGCTTTTTAAAGAAATAAAAAAGGCTAAGATTAGAGGACTGGAGCCTTTAAAAGTTCTAGAACCATTTATGAAAATAAATGTAAACTCAAAATTAGAAGGGAAGAATATTTTTGAACAAATCAATGAAAAATTCAAAAAAAGGCTTGTTTAACATAATTTATGTAGAAGAAGCAGCTTTTAAATATCCTCTTACAAAAGAACTATTACAAAAATACGCTGATTGTACTGTTATAACCATACGTCATTATAAAGATGTTTTTAATAGAACAAATCAGCATTTCCTAATACAAAAGCAGCATCAGGCTTTAATCTTGGCAGTTAAGGATGCACCATTTTTATATAAAGGACCTGAAGTATGCCAAAATTTCGGATATTCTAATTTTTACTATACTTCCTTTTTACTGAATTGTATTTATGATTGTGAATACTGCTATCTTCAAGGCATGTACCCTTCAGCAAATATTGTAGCTTTTGTAAATATTGAAGACTTTAAAAATGAAATGCTAAATGTTATTTCAAAGGAACCTGTTTTTTTAGCAGCATCCTATGATACTGATTTAATTGCGTTTCATAATATTCTTCCATACTTAGATTATTTTTATGATTTTTTTACAAGGCAGTCTAATATTTTTGTTGAAATTCGTACGAAAAGTGCCAATGAAGCTTTTTATAAAAATCATATTCTACTTAATAACCTTATAGTTGCCTTTACTCTTTCGCCAGAAGAAGTTGTTGAAAAATATGAAAAATATACTCCAAGCCTGAAAGCCCGTATTAAAACAGTTCAAACAGCTATAAAGCAAGGTTTTAAAGTCAGAATTTGTCTGGATCCTATATTCATAAATACTGAAGTAGATGCCTTATACGAGCCGTTTTATAAGTATATTTTTACCCAGATTGATCCAAACAAGATAGTTGATATAGGCTATGGATTTTTTCGTATGTCTAAAGACTTTTTTAAAAGAATTGAAAAGCAGCATATAGGTTCTAAACTCTTCTCTGAAGACTATTCTATAATTGATAACGTGGTTTCTTATGAGAAAGAGCTTCAGGAAAAGATAAAATCAAAACACTATGAAATTTTAACTCAATATATAGAAAAGGAGAAAATTTTTTCATTATGAAGACAGCAATTTTAACAGGTGCTTCAAAAGGTATAGGCCTTGAAATTACCAAAAGGCTTATTTCCTTAAACTATAAGGTATACGGCATATCCCGTTCATTTCAAGGCACTTCTTATGAAGACAATAATTTTATTAAAATTGAGTGCGATGTGCAAAACACTAGTGAGCTCATAAAAGTGTTAGACACAATTAAAGAAAAAGAAAGGGAAATTAATCTTTTAGTAAACAATGCAGGGGTAGGATATTTCGGCCCCCACGAGCAATTAAAAATAAAAGATATTCAAAATATGCTCCGTACCAATTTAGAAGCTCCATTAATCCTATGCCAGCTTCTTTTAAGAGATTTAAAAAAGAGTAAAGGAATGATTATTTCTATCTCTTCAGTAACAGCCAAAAAAGTCAGCACTTATGGATGTGCTTATTCTGCATCAAAGGCTGGACTTACTCATTTTTTTACAAGCCTGTTTGAAGAAGTAAGAAAGCATGGCGTTAAAGTCACAACAATTCATCCTGACATAACAAAAAGCAGTTTTTACGATGCTCTAGATTTTACATATGAAGAAGATGAGGATGCTTTTTTACTTCAGGAGCAAATAGCCGATGCAGTAGAATATGTATTAAGCAATTCAAATAATCTTGTTGTAAATGACATAACACTACGTCCTCAGAAAAATCGCATTAAGAGAAAAGTAAAAGAATAAGCAATATCAGATATATTTATTTTCTAACAAGTAAAGTTTAAAACATATAGGAATTTCCTATATGTTTTAAACTTTTCATTATTTTATATAATCCTATTTTTTCTGCCTGACAGCCCTTCTTTCCCATGCTTCAAGAAGCTCTACTTCTATCCATAAAGCTCTAGGTTCTGTTGCTTTAAATCTTCTGCTGTTTATTTTGTAAAGTCCATCTTTTAACTCCAATTTATCTGAGTTCATATACATTTCTATAATTGTTGCATCTGTAAGAGTGTCCAAATCCTCGAAACCGCATTCAATTGGCGGTAATTCCTTTTGTTCCTTTACACTTCTCTCTGCTATCTCCTTTGCAGTATATAATGGCTCTGAATAGCCTTTCTTAAAAAACATTACTCTTAATTTACTCATACAAACCACCTCTTAATATATCAGTTTATGCTCGTACAACTTATTTGACACTATTTATTAATCGGAAAAAGCAGATCAATATGAAAGCATAATAGATATTAACATACATTAATGTTTGTGTAAAAACTGCAGCAGTGTTAAGAAAATTTTTTATTCTGTAATAGTACATACTTATCTTTAATATGTAAATAATATAAAAGTAATAAATTTTTACAGAATAGGAGAATAAATATGAACACAAACAAAAGACATGATGCAGTTAAACAGAATAAAGCAATTAAACATAGTGAAAAAAGCGCTACACTTGATGCTTTAAAAGCAGCTGAAAATAACAAACACAGCACAAAAACCACTAAAAGCTGATAACTAGACATTATTTAAATAAAAGCTGAAACTATTATAGCTTATCTATGGCGTAGAAAGTTTTCTACGCCTTTATAAATTTCTAAGACTCTAAAACAGCAAGCCTTGCAAGCTTCATTATTCCTTCATATGAACCTGCTACTGCGATAAACCTTCCTGTATGACAGAATACTGCATCAGAAACTCCTGTTACTTCTGCAAGTTCTTTATCTCTTAGTCCCGCCCAAGCTTTAGGAAGCTTTTTTTTATCATCTCCATTTTCATCTCTTACAGACTGCATTGCATAGCTGTCTTTTCTTGGGTACACTACGTATAAAACTTCCCCCCTTTCATCTAACTCTCTAAGGGTATCTGCATAAGGACAATGAATATTTAAAACAAGTATTTCTGGCACACTTCTATTTTTGTATGCTTTTTCTACATGACTTTTAGCATCTAATACAGCAAATCTATTCTCTATCATGTTTCTTAAAACAATTGCTGCAATTTCTACTGCCTCATTGAAAGCTTTATTTTCATCTTTATCAGAGTTCCAGGCAGGATTAAAATTCTCTATAATTGAACTTATATGCATTAAAGGGATTTCTGTTCTATCAATCCATATTCCATTGTCCAAGGCATCTATACCTTCAATAAAGTTTTTATCAATGTAATTAAATACACCTTCCACTTCATCACTGTTTAAGCTTGGATTCATAAAACGAAGTACCTCTAATCCAAACTTTTTCCATATTAATCCACAAGCAGCATAGGGAGTTCCGCTTTCTCTGTAGGTTTTATTAATACCATGATGATCTAGTTCCCCCCCGCCAACATCATAAACTATATCTAAATCTTTAAGCAGTTTTTCATCTCTTATTCTTATAATTTCAACGTTAAAAAGTTCTTTAAGTATTGCTGTTGCTACTACCTCATCTGCATGAAATTTTCCATCATGAGTACCTATTTTTTTAAATATCTTTTTCATATATAGTACCACCTTTTTTATTTCCAATTTAAATATATATTATCATAATTAAATATTTCTATATATATTTAATATAACTAAATTAAAACCAGCTTTACAGCATTTTTAAGTTTATTATAAAGCACATAAACTTAAAAGGTGTACTAGAACTAATACTAGTGCACCTTTTTAATATCACTTATAAACAGCTATTTATCAATCAGCCTCTTTTCAAAATCCTCCACCATCTTCTTAACCATCATCCCACCAACTGGACCGCCTATGTAACCATTTAATTTTGAAGGTACATTTCCTTTGTAGGCATTATCAGTTTTTAAGCCGGTTTCTTCCGCAAATTCTGTTTTCATTTTATCAAGTGCTTTTTTAGCTTCTGGAACTAAAGGATTTCTTCTGCTCATAAATAACACCTCCGTGTTATTATTAGTTTGTCTCCTTTCTCTAAATATATACGCTGGTTAATGAAGCTTTTTCCTAAACTGCACTATGCTCACTGCCAAAAGTTATCTTGATGGCTGTCTCACTATTTAAAAACAGCTTTTAAAAATTAATACAGTTTTAATATAAAATTTTAAATATTCATAAACATTAATACAGTTGTTATAATAGCTATACTTAAAACAATTGATATAGAATTTGTAACACTTGCTACAGAACCATCACCACAGCACCTCTCTGTAAATACTGGAGATAAAGAAGGTATTGGAGCAAACAAAACAATAGCTAATACCTGCCTGATTTCCTTGGAAAATGGCATGTAAAAATAAATTAATGCAGAAAAAACCGCTGCCATTATGTATCTAACAAGCAGTGTTACAGCAATATGTTTAAAATATTTCATCTCAAAATTCAACTCAAACATCATACCAATAGCCAGCATTGCAAGAAATGCATTGGCAGCACCTACAACTGAAGTAATACTAATAATTACTTTAGGAATACGAATTCCAAGCATAGTTGTTAATAGCAAGGACATATAAACAACAAAAGGCGTTGAAGATAATAGCTTTTTTGCTATTTCCTTAATACCCCCGCCTTTTTCAGTACCTGTAACACTTGAAGTAATTGCATAAGAACCACCTGTACACATTATAGCATTTCCTGTATCAAACATACATGTTATTATAACACCAAATGATCCAAGAAAACTTTGTACATAAGGCAATGTAAAAGAACCTATGTTATAACCTGGAAAATTAAGCATGTAATAAGCCCTAGTACTTTTCTCCTTATTTTTGCTTACGAAATACCCTAGTGATAGCATAATTACATTAAATAAAAAACCTAGAAGCACTACAAATAAAAGGGAATTATTTATTTTGAAGTTATCATATGCAGTAATTATAGCTGCAGGCAAAGTAATATTAATCATTATCTTTGAAATAATTTTATAGTCTTTTTTCTCGAAAAATCCTATTTTTTTCAACAAATAACCTAAAATAATTATAAGAATAAAAGCTAATGCTTTTGTTAGTACTATTATCATATATCCTTCTCCAAACCATTATATTATTTTAAATATTTTTCAAGTTTATTAGTTATTATATTTAAGCCTTTATCAATGTCTTCACAGCTTACACTTGCTATACTAAGCCTTATTCCTTTTTTATAAAAGGATTTATCTAAAAAAAACCTTTTTCCTTTAGATACAAGCACGCCATCATTTTTTAAATCTTCTGCAAATTTATTCTCATCAATATAGTCTTGCAGCAGCAAATATGAATAAAAACCCGAATTACCGCCAATACACCTTACTCCTAATTCTTCAAGCCTTTGAAAATTACTGTTAAGTTTTTTTTGTTTTTCCTGAAGTTCCTTTACCATATGATCTACATGTTTCTTAAGAATATTGCTTCTTATATAAATCTCCAGAGTTGCCTGAGAAATTAAAGAAGCTGAAAAATAAGAGTAATAGTACGATACTGTTCTGTATTGCTCCAAAACATTAATCATATGGGTAGGTGCTACAATCAGTCCTATTCTCATCCAGGGAAGTATTTTTGAAAAACTCTTTAAATAAAAGTTACGAGAATGCTCTGAGTAGCTATATATCGGATCATACTTTCTGTCAAAGGATATATCTGCAAAGTAATCATCTTCAACGATATACACGTCATATTTATCTGCAAGTCTTGCAATAGCCTGCCTTTGTTTTTTACTGTAAGATGTCCCAAGAGGACTGTGATTCCGTGGAACAGTATAAAAAAACTTAATTTTTTCGTTTTTAAATATATGCTCCAATTTATTTAAATCTATCCCCTGTTCATCTCTTTCAATTCCTATTACTTTCGTCCCGCAGTATTTCAAAAAATTTATAAAATAACTGTAAGTAGGCTGTTCTATTAGTATTACATCTTTACCATTAGGAAAAGGTATCTGTGTTAATATACTTAATGCTTGTTGAATTCCTAAATTTACAAATATATTGTTTGCAGAGGTAAAAATTTGAAAATCAGAAAGATATTTAGGTAATATCTCCCTTAAAGACTCAACACCATAAGCACTACTGCTTAATGAATTATCCTTATATATATCAACAGCTCTATCAAGACAATGCTTGAGATCTGGAGTGTTCATATTTCCAACGATTGGATTTCCAGAATAAAAATTAATAACTTCGGATTGCTTTGGAGTATTACTGATCAGCTTTTCAACAATATAATAACCACTCTGTGGAATTGAATAAATTATATGATTGCTTCTCAAAGTCTCATAAGCTTTAACAACAGTATTTTTTGAACAATTATATTTTATACTTAATTCCCTAACGGAAGGCAGCCTTTTGCCTGGCTTGTATAATCCTCTGTTTATATCCTCTTCTATAGCTTTAATTATAACTTCATAAATATTGCTCATTATAACCTCCCATTCAGTATACTATTTTTAAGTTTAGACCTGCTTTTTAGCGGCTTAGATATCCTAAGCCGCTAAGTTATAATATTAATTTAATTATAGGTTTTAAAAAGCTTTGCTTTTGGGTAAGTTTTCCTAAAACTTACTTAACTCTGTTTAGTTTATATAGATTTATCATTTCTTCACCTAAATCCTTGGCTAATATTGCAGCCATAAGGTGATCTTCTGCATGTACAAGCAAAAGCTTCATAGGAATATCATTTCCGCTTGATTCCTGAAATATTAGATCATTTTGTACATCATGTGCTTTGAGAAGCTCTGCTTTTGCATCCCCCAAAAGTTTTTCTGCTTCATCAAAGTTCCCCTCTTTAGCTTCGCCGATAGCTTCAAACACTAGACTTTTGGCAGTACCGGCACATCCTATTATTTCAAATACAATTGCTTCCATGTCCATACTCATGATGCTCCTTTAAAATTTATTTTAATTATAAGTAAAATATTTTATTTAGCTCCAACTGTTTGTGTCCCAGCATCCACCTCAGCTTGTGCATCTTTTTCTTCCTTTGCAAGCCTCTTATCATAAATAGCAAAGAAAGGATAATATAATGCCATGTCTAATACTATTAAAAATAATACCATTATTGTATTTCTCCAGTCAAAGCTTGCAAGAAAAGCTGATATAAATCCCGGTGTTGTCCATGGTACAACTATATAAGCTGGTGATATTAATCCTGCTTTTGTTGCAAAAAATGCAATTATTCCGTTTATTGGTTCAATTAATAAAAATGGTACTATAAATAAGGGATTTAACACCATAGGTGTACCAAATATAACTGGTTCATTAATATTAAATAATCCTGGTAATATTGCTATCTTACCTATAGATTTCATCTGAACCGATCTTGATCTTATGAGCATTAGAATAACTAAAGCTAAAGTTGCTCCTGAGCCTCCTACTGTCATAAAAGCACTCCAGAATGGATCTGTAAATACATGAGGTAATGCCTGTCCATTCAATGCTGCATCAGCATTTGCAGTAATGTATTGATTTAAAAACGGCTGAAGAACTCCAGTTTTTACTGTTGAAGCACCATGTATTCCCGCAAACCATAAAATCTGTGCTAAAAGTCCGCTAAAGAAAACTCCGCCTGCACTGTCAACAGCTGTAAAAGCTGGTGCAAGAAGTTTCATTATTGCTGCAGGTACATTAAGACCAGATAAATTCTTAACTGTTAAACTTATTTCATATATTAAAAGTACATTGACCGCAACTGGTATAAGAGCTTCAAAGGATTTTGTAACTGAAGGCGGAACCCCATCAGGCATTTTTATAGTAATATTCTTTTTAATTAAAAATCTAGTAACTTCTACAGTAAGCATTGCAATTAATATACCTGTAAACATTCCTTTAGCATCTAAATATGTTACAACAAAAGAACCATCCTTATTTACAGTAACACAAGTTACAAGAAAAGATATAATTGCTGTCATAACCGCCGACAATGTATTCATTTTATATGAAGCTGCTAAAGAATAAGCTATATTAATACAAGCAAATAAACCTAATAATGCAAAAGACATCTGATATGGTACAAGTAAAAGCGGTTTCCAATGAGCAGCCCAATCTCTCCAGGCTACCATAATAGATAAAAACCAGTTTGTAGCTTTAACATTTGCTGCTATTGGCGGATTTGCAATCATTAATATTATACCACCAAGTATTGTAATTGGAATAGTTTGAATGAGACCGTCACGCATTGCTTTAAGATGCCTTTGATTTGCAAATGCAGCAGCAACAGGCACCATCTTCTCTTCAATAAAATCCATAAATTTTTGAGTAATACTCATTTTCCTTCCCCCTATTATATACTATTTCATGATAAAAATATATAAATTCTAATCTTGTAACTGAGTATACTTTTTGATAAAATTACTAATTGAACCAGTTCTTAGTTTCAATAAAATTATCAATATCTGTTCCAAGCAGGTATTGTTTTTATTGAAACTATTTTTTTACTAAATCATAAGCACTTTTTAATATCTCTTTAGCCATCAGCCTCCCATATTGAATAGAGGATATACACCCAATAGGAACATTGTGCTCTTCTGCTATTTTGGTAAACGGTTTCTTTTTAAAGCTGATTTGTGGCGCTAAAAGAACTACATCAAATTTCCCAATATTTTCTTCAAATTCCTCCATTGGAACTGCTTTGATGATAACCTCACCATCTTCAGGCTTAACCTCCTTTTCCATTTTTTGAACTAGAAGACTTGTGCTCATACCAGCAGCACACACTAACAATATTTTCATGCTTTTCCCTCCTTAAATATTTTTTACTGCAAGTCACTTTTATATATAGCAAATATAATGCCAAACTCTAACATATACTCCCAATTTTTAATTATCTTTCTGTAATATTGCTTGTATTATTAAGAGTCCTGCCGCTACAAACATAATTAATTCCTAAATTATAATAAATTTATTGAATATTTAGTGTCTGGATTTTTATCTAGTGTCTGACCATTCCTATCCTAGTGTCTGAAATTTCAGTATAAAAACTTATTATTACACTTTTGTGTCTAACAGATTTAGACACTATATTGAAATTCCATATTTTATAAGTTATAATATCTACAGATATATTAAACGTTTTAATTGGAGGTCATTATGACTAACAAGGATTTAATATACAAAAAACTTATAGAACTTAACGATAGTAATGGTATCGATGCTCAAACTCTAGCTTCTATGATTGGAATGACAAGATCTAATGTGAGTTATGAGTTAAATGCTCTTTATAAAGAAGGAAAAGTTTGCAAATCATCTGGCCGTCCTGTACTGTTTTTTATCCCTAAGAGAAAAAATAATTCATATAAAGAAAGTAAACTTGATCAGTTAAAGAAAAAAAATATTTGCTTAACCAAAGCTATTGAACAGATGAAAGCTGCTATTTTATATCCTCCAAAAGGAATCCCATCACTGCTTCTTGGGGATACTGGAGTAGGAAAATCAATGTTTGCTTCATTAATGTATGAATATTCAGTAGATATGGGAGTAAGGGCAGAAAATTCACCTTATATAGTCTTTAACTGTGCAGATTACAGCAATAATCCTCAACTGCTTACTTCTCAGCTTTTCGGAGTTAAAAAAGGTGCATACACCGGAGCCGAATCAGATAGAATTGGATTAATTGAAAAAGCAAATGGCGGCATACTTTTCCTTGATGAAATCCATAGACTCCCTCCTGAAGGTCAGGAGATACTTTTTACTTTTCTGGATACTGGTACTTTCAGAAGAATTGGAGATTATGAAGTCAGAAAATCTGATGTTCTAATAATCTGTGCTACTACTGAAGATCCTGGTTCCTCATTACTGAAAACATTTACAAGAAGAATTCCTATGATTATTAAAATACCATCCTTGAAAGAAAGATCTTTGGAAGAAAGGCTTTATCTTATAAAGAACTTTTTCAAGCAGGAAAGTGTAAAATTAAATAGAGAAATATATGTATCTTTAAACACTATGAGAGCATTTCTTTCTTATGACTGCCCAAATAACGTCGGTCAATTAAAAAGCGATGTTCAGCTTATATGTGCCAAAGCCTACTCAGAATTTCTTACTAATATGAAATCTGATGTTAGAATAAATAGTGCTGGTCTTCCTCATTATATTAAAGAAGGGCTTTATAAAGAAAAAGAACACAGGGTGCTTTGGAATAAACTTGTTGGTGAAGAAATAGAATATTTTAAGTTCACTAGTTCCCCTGAATCCTCAGAAGATATTATAAATAACAATGGTAACAGTATTTATACAATTATAGATCAAAAGCTTAAAAGTTTAAGATCCCAGGGAATAGCAGACATTGCTATAGAAAATATACTTGAAAATGACATCTTCAGGTATTTTGATAATAATATAAGTGGAATTTCTGAAGACTTAAATAAGAAAAGCCTTATGAGCATTATAGACAAAGATATTCTTGATTGTATTGACAAGGTTATTTACTACCTTTCTTCAACTTTAAAAAGAAACTTTAATAACAATATGTATACTGCTTTAGCTCTTCATATTAATACTCTTATAAAAAGAGTTCTTTGCAATAAACCTATTACTAACCCTAAGTTAACTAAAATTATGGAACTATATCCTAAAGAATTTGCTGCAGCTTTTGGTGCTAAAGAAATTATAGAAAAACATATAAGACATTCTATTGCTGATGATGAAGCAGGATTTTTAACTATTTTTCTGCTTCCTGAAGAGGAAATTAATAATAAAAATAAAGAAAAAGTAAAGGTTGTACTGATAGCACATGGAGAAGCTACTGCAACATCAATGGCAGATGTAGCGAACAAACTTCTTGGAGAAAACTATGTAATTGGAATTAATGCACCAATTGATGTCAGCCCTTTAGAGATTTTGGACAAGTTTAGAAAGTTAGTAGCTGAGGATACTAATTCAGCAGGTTACTTACTGCTTGTAGATATGGGTTCACTTACTACATTTGGAAATACAATAGAATCGGAATTTAATATACCAGTAAAGGTTATTCCTCTTGTATCAACTCTGCACGTACTGGAAGCTGCGAGAAAAGCCCTGCTTGGCTTTTCTCTTGATAACATTTACAAAGAAGTTCTGCAAGTAAATTCATATTTTGAGATGAATCGTATACATATGGAAACTAAAAACAACAGTAAAAAGGTATCTATAATAACAGCTTGTCTTACTGGTGAAGGCGGATCAGTAGCTCTTAAAAGTTTCTTAAATAATAACCTTAAGTATGATAAGGACTTGTTTGAGATAATTACACTTAACTGCCTTGATAAAAATTACTTTAAGCAGAGGCTTATGAACATACAAGAGAAAAAAGAAATTTTATTCATAGTTACTTCCTTCTTTGTTGACATAGACATACCCCAGTATAATATGTATGATGTAATAAATTTAAAAATAATAGATGAATTACAGGAAACTGTGGATTTAAAAACAACTTTAATAAAAATGCCCCAGATATTAAAAGAAAACATAATGAACCTAGATGGAGAAGAGCTTTGTATTGATGTCATGAATACTATAAAAAGATTTGAAAGCAAACTTGAAGTTAAACTTAAAGATGAAAAACTAATTGGACTGGTTATGCATATTGCATTATTGGTTAGTAAACTTAAAAACGGAGATAATTCTGTTGATTATCCTAAAAAGTCTGAATTTATTATGAAATACACTAATATTTATAATAAGATTAAGGAAACCTGTGATTTATTGTGCAGCAAATATTGTGTAGACATAACTGACAGTGAAATTTGTTATATGATGAACTTTTTTCTAAGTGAAAAATAATAGAAATAGGGAAAGTCAAAAGACTTTCCCTATTTCTATTATTTTAATTCACCTTTTTCTATTGCTTCTATTGAATCTTTAAATTGCGGCAGGTGCTTTTTATGAGCAACAAGCATTTCATTTAATAGCTGTCTTGCTATCTTTCCGCTTGGTACTAATGGATTAATTGTAAATGCATGTAGTGCAGTACCATAGTTACCGGTAACAGCAGCTTCAATAGTAGTAAGCTCCATAGCCTTCATAATTTGAAGCATACCTCTTGCTGCTGGTTTAAACTCACCCCAGGCAATTGGCTGTGGTCCAGCTGCGGTGATAATTGATGATACTTCTACAACAACATCATCTGGCAAGTCCTTTATAGCACCATTATTTCTTGTACTTACAACCATATCTGCTCTTTTATCGTTGTAAATTGAATTGATTACTTCACAGGCAGCATCACTGTAATATGCACCGCCACGTTTCATTAACTGCTCTGGCTTATAATCAAGTTTTGGATCCTTATATAATTCAAACAATTCAGCTTCGGTACGTTTAACAACTTCAGCTCTTGTTCCATTATTCTTAAAGTCTTCTAATTCTTCCTGGAGCATATCATCTGTAATATAGTAATAGCGATGATATGAGCAAGGTAAAATTCCTAAGTCTCTTATCTGCTGTGACATAAAAGCAACATTTTTAATGTTGGCAACACCTAATTTTTTCTCTTTTTCTTCCTTTTCCTTCAAGTGTTCTGGTTTATACATTTTCATGAAATCCTTTTCTTCGCCATAAAGCTTTTCAATGCATTCCTTTGTCAGCTCATTACCATTATTATCCCAAACTCTATGCCAATGAAAATGATTTAACCCTGCAAACTTGAAATATAGCTCCTCTTCCTTTCTTTCCAATGCTGATGCAGCAAGCTTTCTAGCAGATATAGGAACATTACATAAACCAACAACTTTGTCCCACTTTCCATATCTAATAACTGCTTCTGTAATCATACCAGATGGATTTGTGAAATTAATAAGCCATGCATCTGGACATAACTCCTTCATATCTTCAACTATTTCAAGTATAACTGGAACAGTTCTGAATGCTTTAAACATTCCCCCTGCACCATTAGTTTCCTGTCCAATAATTCCGTGGCTTAATGGAATTCTTTCATCTTTTATACGGGCATCAAGCAAACCAACACGGAACTGAGTGGAAACAAAGTCTGCATCCTTTAATGCAGCTCTTCTATCTAAAGTCAGATGAACTTCCCAATCAAGTCCTGCAGCCTTTACCATTCTTTGAGCCATAGCTCCAACAATTTCTAGTTTTTCTTTTCCTTCTTCTATATCTACAAGCCAAATCTCACCTATAGGTAGCTCGTCCTTTCTTTTTATATAACCTTCAATAAGTTCTGGGGTATAGCTGGATCCCCCTCCAATAGTAACTATTTTTAGCTTATCCTTTTTCATATCCCACACTCTCCTTTTAAACGATTAATTTATCTTTACAAAAAATATATTATACCTATTATTAACACAAGACAACGCCCAATATTGCCAACTGTACCAATACAGTTTTGTTATTCATTTTCATGTTTTAGAAAAAAATTTAAGTCAGCAAATTGAATTGGCAGACTTATTAAAATTACTTAGCCAGGCGTTCAGCTAAACATTTCTTGATAACTTCCTCTGTGATTTCAGAAGAATATTTTATTTCGTATCTTAAATATTACTTAGATTACTAATGAAAAACTTGTAGATTTATGTTATAATTTTTCATGTTGCTTTATTGATAATATTTTTTAACAATCTATTAAGCAGCTAATAACTGCTATAATATAAAAAATGGAGGATATTAATTTGATTACAGTAACTAATGTAGGTTTAAGATACGGAGAAAGAAAACTTTTTGAAGATGTAAACATAAAATTTACTCCTGGTAACTGCTATGGTGTTATTGGAGCTAATGGTGCAGGAAAGAGTACTTTTTTAAAGATACTTTCAGGAGAAATTGAACCAAATACAGGGGATGTAAGCATAGCTCCCGGTGTTAGAATGTCCGTTTTAAAGCAGGATCACTATCAATATGATGAATATGAAGTTCTTGAGACAGTTATAATGGGTAATGCCAGATTATATGAAATAATGAAAGAAAAAGACGCCCTTTATGCTAAACCAGACTTTACTGATGAAGATGGTATAAAAGCTTCTGAACTTGAATTTGAATTTGCAGAACTTAATGGATGGGAAGCTGAAGCTGAAGCTGCAACACTGCTTCAGGGTCTTGGAATCGGAACAGAACTTCATTATAAAAAAATGGCTGATTTATCTGGTGCTGATAAAGTTAAAGTACTTCTTGCACAAGCTTTATTTGGAAATCCTGGTGTTCTTATTTTGGACGAGCCTACTAACCACCTAGATATTAAGTCTATAAACTGGCTTGAAGAATTTCTAATAGAATTTGAAGGTACAGTTATAGTTGTTTCCCACGACAGACACTTTTTAAATAAAGTATGTACTCATATGGCTGATGTTGACTTTGGAAAGATTAAACTTTATGTTGGAAACTACGATTTCTGGTACGAGTCAAGTCAACTAGCACTTGCTATGATGAAGGATCAAAACAAAAAAAAGGAAGAAAAAATTAAAGAGCTTCAAGAATTTATTGCAAGATTTAGTGCTAATGCCTCTAAATCCAAGCAGGCTACTTCTCGTAAGAAGCTGCTGGAGAAAATAACTATCGAAGATATTCAGCCTTCCAGCAGACGCTACCCTTTTGTAGGATTTAAACCTGAAAGAGAAGTAGGAAATGATATTTTAACCGTTGACAGAATATGTAAAACAATAGATGGAGTGAAAGTTTTAAACAACGTCAGCTTTACTGTAGCTAAAGGCGACAAAATAGCTTTTACTTCAGAAAATGAAATTGCTAATACTACTCTTTTCAAAATCCTAACTGGTGAAATGGAGCCTGACAGCGGAGAGTTTAAGTGGGGTATTACTATAACAAAAGCTTATTTCCCAAAAGATAACTCTGAATTCTTTAATGATGTTGAACTAAGTCTTGTAGACTGGCTGCGTCAATTCTCTGATGAAAAGTCAGAAAGCTATTTAAGAGGCTTTCTTGGCAGAATGCTTTTCTCTGGAGATGAAGCTTTAAAGCAGGCAAAGGTATTATCTGGCGGCGAAAGAGTTAGATGTATGCTTTCAAGAATGATGCTCAGCAATGCAAATGTATTAATTTTGGATCAGCCTACAAACCACTTAGACCTTGAATCCATAACCGCACTTAACAATGGTCTTATTGACTACAAAAGCGTAATACTGTTTGCTTCCCATGACCATCAGTTTATACAGACTGTTGCAAACAGAATTATTGACATAACAGAAAATGGTATTGTTGACAAAAGAATGCGTTATGACGAATACTTAGAATATAAAGCTTCTTTATAATTTTGAAAAAAGGTCTTTACTTGTGATTTTTAAGTAAAGACCTTCTTTTACTTTTATTATTCTGCTTCTGAATGTTCATCTGTATTTTTTTTCACTCTAAATTTATCTGGGTCTATAATCAGCTCGTCTGTTTTTGTATGGATATTTGCATCTATACTTGTACTTGCTTTTGACTCTTCTTTATTTTGATCTGAAGAATTAATTCTCTCTCTTATCCTAATCCACTGCCTGATATCATCTCTTAATATTTTCTGCATCTTATCCAAATACTCATTTAAAATACTTTCTGTAATATCCTCTGAATTTCGTCCTGAAGCATAAAAATACAACTCTCGTTTTAGCTCTCTAAGTTTCGATAAAGTAATAGTATTTTTAACCCACAAGGCCCCAAAATTATAATATGCATCAACAGCATTTATTATTGTAACTACAGCTCCTAATATAATTGCCATATTTCTGAAGACATCAACCAAATATCCGCTGTTTAACCCTAATACTACTGTAATTAAGGCACTAAAAGTTACAGATGTAATTTTTATAATATTAGCTCTTAACTTTGTCTTTTTATGCTTAGCTGCAAAATATGCTATGCTGCAATCAAGCTCTCTTAGCAAAGTATCAAGTTTTTGCTTTAAGTCCATTTTATCCCCCTTCTTAAGCATTGTTTGATATATTATATGAATTTGTAATTCATTGTGCTAAAACTATAAAATTAGTTTTACTTATTTAAAACCTTTAACTTGAAAATTATAAACGTAAAAATACCGTAATATCCATTTCTGAATAATACGGTATTTTAAGATTTTATTAGAGTTTCATTAAATTAAATCAAATAAACTTAATTGATCACTTTCTGGAAGTCCTTTTAAACAATCAAACTTTTTAAGTAAATCTACAGCAGAATTTCCAATTTTGGCACGTTTTCTTAAATCTTCTATAGAACTTATTGGTATTCCACCTTGCTCTGCTTCCTGTATTGCATTGTATATACTTTCTGCTGCCACATTTCCCATGCCAGCAATACTATTTAATGGTGGTCTTAAACCATCTTCTTCTACAAGGAATTTTGTAGCATGAGACTTATATAAATCAATAGGAAGAAACTTAATTCCTCTCTCGTACATCTCTAAAACCAATTCAAGATCATCATACATATCCTTATCCTTAGGAGCAGCTCCGCTACCCATCAATTCAATTTCCCTCATCTTCTCTCTAACCTTTTCTTTTCCGAAAATCATACACTCTGCGTCAAAAGCCTTTGCTCTTATTGAAAAATATGCTGCGTAATAAGCCTTTGGTATGTGAACCTTAAACCAAGCTATTCTAAACGCCATCATTACGTAAGCTGCAGCATGAGCCTTAGGAAACATATATTTTATCTTTTTACAGGATTGTATATACCATTCGGGAACTTCATGTTCCCTCATTAATGCTTCATACTCTGGAAATTTAGGATCCTTCAGTGCCTTTCCTTTACGAACTGTCTCCATTATCTTAAATGCAGTGTTTGGAGGAAGACCTTTTTTTATAAGATAAACCATAATATCATCTCTTGTACAGACAGCTTCACTTATGCTGGTTACTATTCCTGAATCGATTAAGTCCTTTGCATTTCCAAGCCATACATCTGTACCATGAGAAAGTCCAGATATACATATTAAATCCATAAAAGTTTTTGGCATAGTATCTAAAAGCATTCCTCTTACAAACTTAGTACCAAACTCTGGAATACCAAAACTTCCAACTTTTGAATTTATCTGCTCTGGTGTTACCCCTAAAGCTTCCGTAGATGAAAATATTGACATAGTAGCCTTATCATCTAATGGTATAGTTTTAGGATCCACCCCTGTAATATCCTGCAGCATTCTTATAACTGTAGGATCATCGTGACCTAGTATATCAAGCTTCAATAGGTTCTGGTCGATAGAGTGATAATCAAAATGCGTTGTTATAATGTCTGAATTAGGGTCATCAGCAGGATGCTGTACGGGGCAAAATTCAAATATTTCACGCCCCTTAGGTACAACTATAATTCCTCCAGGGTGCTGACCAGTTGTTCTTTTTATACCTGTACAGCCCTTTGAAAGTCTCATGATTTCAGCCTTGTTTACTGAAACACCTTTTTCATCGAAATACTTTTTTACATATCCAAAGGCTGTTTTTTCTGCTATGGTACCTATGGTTCCTGCCTTAAAGGTTGTGCCTTTGCCAAAGATAACCTCAGTATATTTATGTGCCTTTGCCTGATATTCTCCTGAGAAGTTTAAGTCTATATCCGGCTCCTTATCTCCATTGAAACCTAAGAATGTTTCAAAAGGAATATCTATACCATCCTTAGCAAGTGCTTCTCCACAAACAGGACAATTTTTATCTGGCAGATCAAAACCAATATTATAGCCGTAATCTGTAAAGTCAGAATACTTGCATTTAGGACATCTGTAATGAGGCGGCAGGGCATTTACTTCAGTTATACCTGTCATATAGGCAACAACGGAGGAACCAACGGAACCTCTGGAACCCACTAAATAACCATCTTCGTTAGATTTCCACACAAGTTTTTGAGCAATTATATACATTACTGAAAAACCATTTTTTATAATAGAGTCCAGCTCTTTTTCCAGTCTTGCCTGAACAAGTTCCGGCAGCGGATCTCCATAAAGCTCATGAGCCTTCCCATAGGTAATATCCCTAATGGTCTGCTCACAACCCTCTATGTGTGGTGTTGCTTTTTCAGGTGAAATAGGACTTATCTGCTCGCACATATCCGCTATAATATTAGTATTTGTTACTACTACCTCATAAGCCTTTTCCTCTCCTAAATAAGAAAATTCCTTAAGCATCTCCTCTGTAGTTCTTAGATACAATGGTGCCTGATTATCTGCATCCTTAAAGCCCTGCCCTGCCTCAAGAATACGTCTGTAAACTTCATCCTCAGGATCTAGAAAGTGAACATCTCCAGTGGCAACTACAGGTTTATTTAGCTTTTCTCCCAAAGCTACAATTTTTTTGTTTATTTCCTTTAAATATTCCCTGCTTTGTACCTGCTCTGTCCTTACTAAATAATCATTATTGCCTAGAGGCTGGATTTCCAAATAATCGTACTCCTCTGCTAATTGTTCAATTTCTTCGTCAGATTTTCCAAGAAGTATTGCCTGATAAAGCTCACCTTCACTGCAGGCACTTCCTAGAATTAACCCTTCGGAATATTTTTTATAAAGGCTCTTTAATATGCGCGGCTTTTTATAAAAATAATCCAAGTTAGAATAAGACACTAATCTATATAAATTCTTTAAACCTGTATAGTCTTTAGCAAGTATTATGGCATGATAAGTTTTAAGCTTTTTAAACTCTTCCTTTTTAGCTTCTTCATCAGAACCTAGTATATCTATATCTTCCAGTGTTCTTACTCCCTTTTCCTTTAACTTTTCAAGCATTATATTAAATACTTTAACTGTTGTATCCACATCGTCTAAAGCCCTGTGAGCAACCTCTACCTTTATTCCAAGACTTTTAGCAATTCTTCCTAATTTATATGTCTTAAAATCAGGGAATACCTCCTGTGCTAAAGTTAAAGTATCCACATATGTAAAATCAAAGTCATAACCTAAAACTTTGGCATTATGCTTTAAGAAGTTCATATCAAAGGCAGCATTATGTGCAACTAAAACACTATCCTTAATAAAGTCAAGTATTTTAGGAAACACCTTATCTATAGTTTCTGCATCCTTTACCATATCATCGGTTATGTTCGTAACTTCAACAACCCTTGCCGGAATAGATTTTTCAGGATTTACAAAGCACCAAAACTTATCAATTACCTTTCCATCCTTAACCTTCATAATTCCTATTTCAGTTATTTTTTCAGTTACAGGCGAAAAACCTGTAGTTTCAAGGTCTAATACGCAGTAAGTTGTATCAATGCTCTGCCCCTTAGAATTTGTTACAGCAGGCTTTTTATCTGGTGCTAAATAAGCCTCCATTCCATAAATAACCTTCATATCGGGATTATTTCTTCCTAGGAGCTTATGAGCTTCAGGAAAGGACTGCACTACCCCATGATCCGTTATGGCAATAGACTTCATACCCCAGCTCATAGCTCTCTTTATTAAATCAGTGGCACTAGTCATACCATCCATCTGACTCATCTGAGTATGCATATGAAGCTCTACTCTTTTAACCTCTGCATTATCCATTCTCTTAGTTTTCTTCAAACCTTCTGTTTCCACTATAATATTTGCGATAAGCTCTACTTCTCCGGAAAACTTGCTGTAGGATGCATTTCCTAAAAGTCTAACACCCTTAGCCTTTTTAAGCCTTTCTAATACCTCACCATCTTCACTAGGCTTCAAGAATGCTTTACAGGTCATGGAACTTGAGCCATCATACAAATCAAAAGAAACTAGTGTTTTTCCACTCTTTAATTCTTTTGTTTCTATATTGGATATTTCGCCCTCTATAGCAATCCTTCCCTCGTCTGGTGTAATATCAGTAATTTTTATTACTGGTTCCTTAAATTTAGCGTTTCTTCCTAATATTAAAGATGGATCTACTTTTTTAACATCAGGTTCTGCTTTTACTTCCTGTTTCGCTTCTAAAGCTTCCTTATGAGGTTTAGAAACACTGCTTACGGGTACTGCCTTTACTTCCTTTTGAATAAACAGCATTTCCTTTGGCTTCGCTTCTTCTTCAATCCTTATCATTTTCTCAGTGCTTACTTTGTCAATAAAATTTATTTTATAGGCTGTACCATATAGATTTTTTATAGTATCATGAACTTTTTTATCATAGTTCATAGATTTTAAAAAACCTGATACTGCCATTTTAAAATTAAAATTTATGGCATTGTCAGCTACTTCATATTCACTGTTGCATAGCACTGCTTTCAATGCAGGATATTTCTCTGACAATGAAAGTATAATATTTTTTAGCTCTGCCTCTATAGGCTTTTTATTTGTTCCATCAGCATACTTTACACTGACTATAGAATTTTCCAAGTCAAATCTTTCTTTTATAAAATTATTAAGACCTTCAAATTCTCTTATATCAATATATTTATCAGAGCTGATTTTAAGTTCAAGGGTTTTAGTTTTTTTACTTAATACTACCCCTTCCACCATAGCAGCAGCTAAGTTTCCCCCTGCATTATAGTCACTAAAAATTTCATTTATTCTTTTCATGGTAACTTTTACCTCTTCCCAAAAATTTTTAGTACTTTACTATTATATAGGAAGGTTTTAATTTTGTCATAAATAAATTTAAAAATTTACTTTCCATTTATAAAAATAATTTATAAATTACCAAACAATACTATAAATCTTCTGCTTTCTATGCTATTCACAATAAGCCCAAATAATTTCACTAACAGCTTCTAATAACTCAGTTTCTAAATTCAATACTTGAAGCTCACTCATTAATTTTGGTGTGTTTTTGTATTTTTTCACCGCTGAATAAATCTGACCTTTAAGATCAAAAGAAATTTGGGCTTTATTAAGGAAATCAAATATTTCTTTTTCATAATTATTTCCTCTTATAGTTGCTTCTTTAAATAATACTTTTACTTCTGTATTTATATTTACATCATGTAATTTTATAACTATTTTATTTTTCTCTTCTTCTATAAAAATATCAGCCTTAATTTTTTCACCATTACAGAATACATCAGGTTTATTTTTAATCTTAAACCCAATAAAAACCAATTTATACTTTCTTTCCTCTGGTAATACTTCTACATTCCCTTCAGGTTTTATAATAGAAAAAGTAGTAACTTGATTTTCTTTATTCCAATCAATAATCATTTTTGTTTTTGCAAAACCTTTATTTGTTTCTTCACTGCTTATTCCATCATCTTCGTACATAATAAAGCTTCCATCTGCTCCAGCAAAAACATGAATTTCTAATTCTTCAGGATTGTTAACAAAGTTTCCTACTGCTGAATCTCCAGTCAACGGAACAATAGCTCCAGCTTTTGCGAGAACTGGAATCTTATCAATTGTACGATAAAAGTTAATCTTTCTATCTCCTTCATAAACTCTACCTGTAAAGAAGTCAAACCAGATTCCTTTTGGAAGCCATGCTGCTACACCAGCTTGATTTATCTTATTATTTATTTTTGTTGTAATAGGACATACAATTAACTCTGTTCCATAATAATACTGATTTTTTACATTGTAAGCATCTTCTTCCCATGGTGAGTGATAGTACATAGGCTGCATAAGAGGAAGCCCTTCTTTATGGCTTAAATAATTCATTGTATATAAATAAGGAACTAGTTTATGACGAAGACGCAAATAATCTTTCATAACCTTTTCTGCTATTATATTATAACGCCATGGTTCTTTACCATTAAATGGACTGCAAGAACTGTGAAGACGATTGATTGGTGAAAATACACCAAACTGCAACCAGCGTACAGCTAATTCGTCATCTTTATATCCTCCCATATGTCCACCAATATCATGGCTCCACCATCCATAGCCTACATTGGAAGCATTTGCAGTAAAGTAAGGCTGAAAATCTAGGGTTTCCCAAGAAATAATTGAATCACCAGAAAATCCTATTGGATAACGATGACTTCCAATACCTGCATATCTTGAAAAAGTAAGTCCACGTTTTCCATTTCTTTTACTATCCAAATAATGATAATGATTTAACATCCATAATGGATCAAGTCCTGGTATTTTTGAAACTCCACCCTGTTGCCAATCAACCCACCAAAAATCAACTCCATTTTCTTCATTTGGATGATGCAGATATTTAAAATAGGCATCAAGAAATCTGGGATTTGCAATGTCAAAATTAATTTTTTGTTCATTTTCATAATCAACCTCGAGTTCCTTAGCCATTTCAACATACATCTCTTCATATGCCCTAACACCATCAGCAGGATGTACGTTTAGTGTTACTTTTAATCCTTTATCATGAAGCCACTCCATAAACTTTTTAGGATCAGGAAACAATTCACGGTTCCATGTATAACCAGTCCATCCACTTCCATACTTTGAATCAATGTCAACCAAATGCCAATCCATATCTATTACCGCAACTGAAAAAGGTATATTTTCCCTTTCAAATCTTTCCATTAATTCTTTATATTCCACCTCGGAATATCTATAATAACGACTCCACCAGTTACCAAAAACAAACCTCGGTAATAATGGAGTGCTTCCGCATAAATGATAAAAATCTTTCAAACATCCTAAAAAGTCTCTTCCATATCCTAAAAAATAAATATCTATAATACTCTCTTTGCGAGGTTCTACCCAGCCGTCTTCAGTAATCAATAAGGACTTACTATCATCAATAATTGAAAAGCCAAACTTAGATAAAAGACCTCTTTCAAGTGGAATAGCACCATTAGCTTCATCCAATGTTCTTGCTGTTCCCTTTAAATCATTAGTTTCCTCTCCAAAATGCCAAGTCGCTCCCCATCCCCTTGAAATACTGGTTACTTGAATACTTAAATTATTTTTTGCGAATTTGCCTCTTTTCTTATAATAAATCAAATGAATATCACTCGTAATAATTTCCAAGCAGTCTTCCCCATCAATTAACCTATATTCTGGTACAGGAAAGTTTCTATTTATAACACTTTGAGTTGCATTATTTTCAAATATACCCTCCTCATCATACTCAACACGAATCATTCTAGATGTCAAAACAGTAAATCTATACTTATCTCCTTTTACAATTGCTTCTTCATGAGCAATAGGCTGTAATAATATTTTATATTTTTCGCTAATATTTTTGTCCATAATTATTTCCTTTCTATATCCTGGTCTTTAATTTTTTACTTAACACAAAAGGGCAAAATTATACAGATACTGTTAATACTTGCCCTTTTATAACTTAAATTCTATTTAACATTTTGATATCTGTTGTAAGCATCAGTACGAATTTTAATTAACTTTTCAAGTCCCATATCTTTTAGCTTCTTTACATATGCATCCCAACCTTCATCAATACCGCCTTTTATTACAAACTGTGCACGCATCTGTCCAACATAAGTATTAATATCAGTAGTTAAAGTCGGAAGCTCTTGATTTTCTTCATTTGTGTACATTACGTTAGGATAAGAAGTTACAACATAAGGATCAGCAAGTTTACTAAGTTCTACTTTTAAACCATCACCACTTTGTGGAGATAATTTAATCTTCTGCTGGAAATCAGCACTAACATACTTAGGACCGAAATCACGCAAACTTTGATCCCAATACCATGCATCTGCACTAGTACCTGCTGGTGGACTATTTAAAGTATAAGTACCATCACTGTTTTTATTGATTACTGTTCCTATAGCACCCCAGAAGTTTTGAATACTCGCTTCACCAGTATAAAATTCATCTATCCATCTAGCAGCTATCTCTGGATTTTTACAATTAGTAGTAATTAATGCTTCATTTCTATTTATACTGTATACTCCATTAACATCTCCGCCAGCATATTGTTTTCCATCTGGTCCTTTTATAGGTGCAATTGCTATGTATTGACTTGACCATTTCCCAAAATCAGCATCTGGTGTCCATGCATATGTAAAACCAACTCTAGCAGCATTAGGATCTTGATTTTTCGATGTCATCATTGTATTGTCCTGTGTAAAAGCCTGCGGATCAATGATTCCTGCAATATATAACTTATTAAGCCATTTAAGACCATCTTTATATTGTTCTGAAGTAGGATAAAAAGTAAGAGTTCCATCATTATTTACTATCATATTGGAATCATTAATATCCGTAATTCCAAATGGATTTAATAGATCACCATTTAAATTACCATTACCAGTTATCGGAATTTCATCAGCTTTACCATTACCATTTGGGTCTTTTGTCTTAAATGCTAATAACACATTATATAATTCATCTAAATTAGTTGGCTCTTTTAAACCAAGCCTGTCTAGCCATGTTTTATTAATAATAGGTTGGTTACGTGTTTTAGGACGTTTTGGAAGATTTTTTCCAAATGAATACATTTTTCCATCCGGAAATGTTACAGCCTTCTTTAGTTCAGGTAACTTATTTAAAGCTTCACTATAATTGGGCATATATTTTTTTACTAAATCGTCAACAGGAACAAATAAACTCAGATTATTTAAAATGTCAGCATCATTAAAAGTCTGACTTCCAATAATAATGTCTGGAAGATCACCAGAGGCAAGTAAAGTTGACTTTTTTGTACCCCAGTCATTAAGAGATTCCACCTGCCATTCAATCTTAACATTAGTTTTAGCTTCCAAGTCTATTAACCATTGGTTCTTTGTAAAGCTATCACCCATATTCCCCCAACGTGTAGTAAGAACTTTCAAAGTTACTGGGTTATCTACAATAGGAAGCCCTGTAGCGTGGAATCCAGCTGTTACATTGCCACTAGTTTTGACTTCTTGCTTAGTTTTGCAGCCACTCAAAGTTCCAGCTACTATTCCAGTTAACAATAACATGGAAGTTACTTTCAATACTGATTTTTTCATTGTTTTATTCCCCCTAAATTTTTTATATGATAAAGCGCTTAACCTTTAACTGCGCCAATCATTACACCTTGATTAAAATGTTTTTGTATAAACGGATAAATACACATAATTGGAACTGTAGAAACAATGATTACTGAATAACGCATCATATTAGCAAGTCTAAGCTGAACTTGTGCCGCTTCGCCTGTTCCCATAGCAGCTTGCGTAGTATTGACTATTAAAATATTACGCAATATTAACTGTAGTGGATATAATGAACTATCCTTTAGATAAATTAATGCATTAAAATATGAATTCCACATTCCTACAGCTGTCCATAAAGCTAAAACAGCAATAACGGCTCTTGATAAAGGCAATACAATCATAAAGAAATATCTCAAGTTTCCACATCCATCTATCTGAGCTGCCTCCCACAGATCATTTGGAATACTGCTTTGAAAGAATGTACGGGCAACAATAATATTAAAAACATTAACTGAAAATGGTAACACCATTACAGTAAAGGTATTATACAGATTAAACTCCTTAATAGTCAGGAAAGTAGGAATTAAACCACCGTTAAAGAACATGGTAAAAACAAACATTAACATAAAAAATTTCCTACCAACTAAATCTTTTCTTGATAAGGCATAAGCTGCAAAAACATTAACAGCAAGTCCCACTAATGTTCCAACAATGGTGTACATAATCGTATTACCGTAGCCTCTCCAAATGTCAGAGTGCTTTAGAATTTCTTTATAACCATCGAGAGTAAAACTTTTAGGAAACAACAATACTTGACCATTTGTTACTGCATATGGGTCACTAAAAGAAGCAATTACCACAAAATATAAAGGATAAAGTACAATTAACAAAACTAAAACCGATATACCATAAGTAACAACGTTAAAAATAGTATCCTGCTTTGAAATTTTAATTTTTCTTGACACTGTATTTTTCATGTGATTTGTTTCTCCTTTACCATAAACTGCTATTACTAACTCTTTTAGAAATTTGATTTACTAAAATGAGAAGAATGAAATTAATAATTGTACTGAATAAATTGATAGCAGCAGAATAACTATACTGTGCACTAAGCAACCCTATTTTATAAACGTAAGTTGAAATAACTTCACTACTTCCAATATTTAAAGTGTTCTGCATCAAATAAACTTTTTCAAATCCTAATCCCATTAATCCACCTACTCTTAGTATTAATAGAATACCCGCTGTAGATGCTAACATTGGGATATCTATATGATGTATTTTTTGCCAATTATTTGCTCCATCTATAGTTGCAGCCTCATAAAGGCTTGGATCAACAGCGGAAAGTGCCGCTAAATATATTATGCTATCCCAACCAGTATGCTGCCAAACATCTGACCAAACATAAATGTGACTAAAAGCCTTTGCACTCCCCATTAAATTAGGAGCTTGTACACCAAACAATTTACTTAAATGATTTAGTATTCCAGAATCAGGTGATAAAATTATCATAATTAATCCAACCATTACTACAGTTGAAATAAAGTGAGGCATGTACGTTATAGTCTGAAATGTTTTTTTAAATCGTTTAGCTCTCATTTGATTTATCACTAAAGCTAGTATAATTGGAAATGGAAATGAAACAATCATACTATATATATTGATAACTAAGGTATTTTTAATGGTATTTCCAAATTGATATGAATTAAAGAACTTTGTAAAGTACTTGTACCAAGGATTAGCCCACGGACTTTCTAGGATACCGTTAACCGGTTGATATTCCTTAAATGCAATAATAACTCCGTACATAGGTTTATATGTAAATAAGATCAATAACACTACAGCCGGCATTAGTAATAAATATAAGCCTATATTTTGTTTAATCTTATTAAAATTAGATTTGCTTGTACTTATCTTTAAACACGATTCAATCATTTGACTTGATTTAATCACAAAAATTCCCCCTATTATCATAATAAACAGTTTCTTTTTCTTTTGTTATATTACCATTTTTATTAAAGTTTTGAAGATACTATTGTTATTTTAATGTTTATAATCAGGTTAACGCTAACCCTATATTTATATTATCATTTTTATAAGAAAACGTCAACATGTTTTTATATTTTTATTCGATAATTATTAAATAATTATAACTTTACGCTACCATATACTATTCATTAAACTTATAACTTAGATGTTTTATGTTATCGATAACCTTATTTATTGTTGCAAGTATAAATTATATCTATTATAATTATTGTAGAATATATCAAATAAAATCTATTTTTTGTTAATTCTTATTTCACGTTAAAAAGGAGTACATCATGACTACATTAAAAGATATTGCAAAAGAAGCCGGTGTAAGCATTATGACGGTTTCTCGAGTTATTAATGGAAATAAATCTAAAGTATCTGAAGAAACTGCTAGAAAAATTATGGAGATCATAAAAAAATATAACTACGTTCCAAATTCTTCTGCACGTAGTCTATCATCTAAAAATTCACGTATAGTTTCTGTTATATTTGGAGGATATGGAAATTATCTTACAGATGCTTATTTTTCTACCATGTTTAGTGGTATCACACAACACGTTCAGTCTCATGGTTACCATACCATGGTAAATTATGTGAATGATTATCATGATATTACAAGGCTTCTTCACACATGGAACGCTGATGGTGCTATTTTCCTTGGAATCTTTGATAATGATATCCTAAAGATTAAAGAGGATAATCAAATTCCACTAGTATTTACAGATAGCTATAGCCCTGTTAGACAGATTACAAATGTTGGAATTGATGATTACAAAGGTGGGGTTCTTGCAGCAAAGCATTTCATAGAACGGGGTCATCGTAATTTTGCGTTTGTGGGACCTTCCCTTGGCATTAACTTTAGCGGTGTTGTTCAGCATCGTCTGCAAGGGTTTAAAGATACCATTACAAATGCTGGTCTAACTCTTAAATCTGAACATATACTTTCAGTAGACGAAGATATCAACGTAATAGAGAAAATTCTTCATTCCAATGAACCCATAACTGCAATATTTGCAACCTCTGATATGATAGCTATTGATTTAATTGATAAAATAACAAGTATGGGTTTACAAGTTCCAAAAGATTATTCCATAATTGGATTTGATAATCTTCCTTTGAGTTATTACGTTACACCAAAACTTACAACTATTGCACAAGATATAAACCTTAAAGCAAAACTTGCAAGTGATATTCTATTCAGACATATGAATGATCTCAGTCTTCCATCAGAAAGTATTGTTCTTGATGTTCATCTGATTGAACGTGCTTCAGTACGTTCAATCAGATGAAGTTAAATTAGAAATATTTATTATGCATTTTTATCAATATAATTAACTGAATTTAGGGTATTTCCTAACACCTTATAGTTATTTAATGAATTACTTTTGTACATTAGGAGATACCCTCTATTTTAAAAAAGTTTTTTTACTTTTAACTCTTGTTAGTCCTTTTATACTCCATAGGAGTACGACCTGTTATATTTTTAAATACTCTATTAAATGTCTTAATACTGTTAAACCCAGATTTATAAGCAATTTCTGCTATAGAGCTTTCCTCTTCCATTATAAGCCACTGAGCTTTTGTTACTCTAAAATTATTTAAGTATTCCAAAAAAGTCATACCTGTATTTTCCTTAAAAAACCTTGTAAAATAATACTTGCTGAAACCAGCAGCCTTTGAAATATCATCTAGATCAATAGAATTTTGATAGTTAGCTTCTACAAATTGAAAAACACTCTCTATTTTTTTAAGCCTTTCCTGCTCATGACTTAACTCTTGAGATGAATATTCCTGCTTAGGAATATGTCTAAGCAAAATACCTGCTAAATCATACAGCCTGGCCTTTAATATTAGTTTATATCCTTCCTTTGCCTCACTATGCTCCTTAATAATATCTTTTATATGTTTTTCCATCAAAGTATGAATTTCATTTCCTTTAGTTAAACATATAGAATGAGATAACATTGGTTTTATTACTTTTGTATCTTTTGTACATGAAAGAAAACTATCATATATAGAAGTTCTAAATTGTATAACTGCTCTATTACTAAAATCTTTTTCCTGAAAAAAATAATGTATTTCTCCTGAACCAATTATAAGTATATCTCCTTGCATTAATTTCCAAATATTTTTATTTGTCCCAACTCTAAGAGTACCTTCTACCAAATAAATAATTTCAATATCTTCATGCCAGTGATGGGGTACATTTGCATATCCATCGTTGAAAAACAGTCTAAAAGGAAAATCTGGTTCCAATACGGTTTTTTCAAAGCTGCCTTGCATAACATCCTCCACTAAAATATACAAATCAGCTAAATAAAAAGATATACAAGTTGATTTCATCTCGTATTCCTTTTTATTTAGCTGTACAGCTTTATTTTACCTATTATTTTATATAATTAATAGATGCTTTTGTTATTTTTTTAGAATACCTAAATAATATCATGTATTACTTGACCAATTTCCGCTGAATGAAAAACAGTTTCCATAAGCTTCATCACTCTCATAAGTTCACTATGCTTTACAATAATTTCTTCTTGTCCATTTATTGCTCTTATCACATTTCTATAAAAATCTCGAACATCAGACTGAACTCTTGGAAGAGGATATTCTTTTATTGTTTCACTTGTTCTCGGTGCCATTGTTTTTGTAAGTCCTGCTGCAGTTACAACAGGTACTGCATCTCGTTTCTCCCAATTAGAAACCTGAATAATTTTACCATTTAGATTCCAATCATTAATAATTGCTGTCCCATTTTCTCCTTGCATATACCATCTTGGAAGGTTAATAAAATTACTTGTTCCAACTTCCACATGACAGGTTAACCCGTCTTCAAAATGCAAGATTATTTTAAATCCATCATCTACTGCCTCATTTGTAACATTTGTAAGATTGGCATAAGTTGAAACAACCTTTTTTTCTATTAACATTAAAATCTGATCAAATAGATGAACTCCCCAATCTAGTACCATACCGCCGCCATGTTCCTTAGTATTTCTCCAGTCACCAGGAATTCCACGAGAGCCATGAACACGAGACTCGATGTTAAATATCTTACCAAGTGTCCCCTCTTCATACAATTTTTTAATTACAAGATAATCTTCATCCCAACGTCTATTTTGATGTACTGTGAAAATTACATTATATTCTTTTGAGGCTTCTATCATTTGTAAAAGTTCCACGCTGCTTAATGCAACAGGCTTTTCACAAATAACATTCTTTTTTTCCTGCATAGCTTTTATTGCAAGTTCCTTATGTAAATCATTAGGCGTTGCTATAGTAACTAATTCAATATCTTTATCCGCTAAAAGTTCCTCAAAGGATTCATATGCATGTATACCCTCTTTTTTAGCAGCTTCTAATCTTTTAGAAGAAATATCATAGATACCACATAACTTCACTTCATCCATAGTCATTAATTGCCTTGCATGCCAGGTACCCATACCACCATAACCAATAATTGCTATTTTGCATTTTTTATCGCTCATTTTATGCCCACCACATTTCGCCTTTTTCTTCAAATACCATAACTTCCTTTAAGAAAGAAATCGCTTTTTGAAGTCCTTCATTTGGAGTCATCAAGCTGTCCTCATGCTCTATGCTCATAACATAATCATAGCCTACCATTCTTAATGCACTTACAATATCTTTCCAAACAGCATAATCATGACCATAGCCTACAGAACGGAATATCCATGAACGATTTATTTCATCACCATAGTGCTTTGTATCAAGAACTCCATTTACGCTGCAATTTATAAAATCTATTTTTGTATCTTTTGCATGAAAATGATAAATTGCAGAACCAAGTTTTCTTATTGCTGCTACAGGGTCTATTCCCTGCCAGAAAAGATGGCTTGGATCAAAATTAGCACCAATAGTTGGACCAACAGCTTCTCTTAGTTTTAATAAAGTTTCCGGGTTATAAACACAAAAACCAGGGTGCATCTCAAGTGCAATCTTTTCAACTCCATGTTCATTTGCAAATTTAACTGTTTCTTTCCAATAAGGTATCAACACATCATTCCATTGATACTTTAGTATTTCTGAAAAATCTTCAGGCCATGAGCAAGTTACCCAGTTTGGGTATTTTGCACCTTCAAAATCTCCAGGACAGCCTGAAAAAGTAGTTACAAGTTTAATGCCTAACTTTTCAGCCAAAAGTACAGTGTTTTCAAAATCTTTGTGAAATTTTTCTGCAATTTCCTTTTGAGGATGTACTGGATTACCATGCACACTTAAGCAGCTGACAGTAACTTTATATTTTTCTATGGTTTTAATAAATTCATTTAATTTCTCTTCATCTTTTAATAATTCTTCAGGATTAACATGAGCTTTTCCTGGATACCCGCCTGTACCAAGTTCAACCGCTTGAATTCCTGATTTTGTTAAATAATCTAAAGCTTCATCAAGGCTTTTGTTTCCTAATAAAACTGCAAAAACACCTAATTTCATAATCATCCTCCTAACTTTGTTTTTCTTGTCTATACTCATTCCATACTGTAATTTTAATATTTCTTTTCATATTAATTGTTTCTTCTCATCACAGCAAATCTTATCTGTTAAAGTAAACAGCTTTACCCGTTTTTGCAGACTCATATATTGCTTCTAATATTTGTGTAACTACTAAAGCTTGTTCTGGCTTTACTACTAATTCACCACCATTAACGATTGCATTATAAAATACTCTCTGCTCAATATCAGCAGCATCTTCTGTATCTCCATCATAGAATGCAACTCCAGCTGCGTCTAAGGCAGGTTTTTCTATACATTGTTTATTGTACTTAACATAATTAATTCTTAAACCATCCTTCATATCGGCACCAGCCTTAGTACCGCATAAAGTAGTTTTAGCTTCATCTACATCAAGACTGTTTAATGCCCAGCTTGCTTCTAAATTTATTGTGGCACCATTTTTCATTTTAATAAAACCAAAGGCAGAATCTTCTACTGTGAATTTTTCTCTATCCCAATCACCCCAGGTATTACCTGTGTTTGTTTGATCCCCTAATTTATGATAAACAGAACCTAATACACATTCTGGTTCATAATTATCCATCATCCACAGTGTCAAATCAAGAGCATGAGTACCTATATCAATTAATGGCCCTCCCCCTTGTTCTTCTTCATTTAAAAATACGCCCCAGGTTGGAACAGCTCTGCGTCTTATAGCATGACCTTTTGCATAGTAAATTTCTCCTAAATCACCATTTTCACAGGCAGCCTTTAAATATGTAGAATCTGATCTATATCTATTTTGATAACCTATAGTCAATATCTTGCCTGTTTCTTTTGCTACTTCAACCATAGCTTTAGCTTCTGAATAAGTTTTAGCCATTGGTTTTTCACACATTACATGTTTGCCAGCCTTCATTGCATCAATAGCTATAAAACTATGGGATTTATTTGGAGTTAAAACATAAACAGCCTCAATACTCTTTTCTTTTGCTAACAGCACTTTGTAATCAGTATAAATTCTAGAATCTTCCCTGCCGTATTTAGCTTTTGCCTCTACAGCTCTTTCTTCTATTAAATCACAGAAGGCTTCGATTTCTATATTCCCATTTTTTTTAATTGCAGGCATGTGTTTTCCATTTGCAATACCTCCGCAACCTATAATTGCAACCTTCAATTTTCTTTCATTACATACGTTTATCACAATTATTACTGACTTGCTTGATTACAAAAAATATAATCTTAAGTCAGTTCTTCACTTCCTTTCTCAATATTAATAAAATTTAACTATGATGTCTTTATTGACATCTAATAAACTTGTCTTACATAATTAATTGTATTAAATTAGAAAATTATTTTCTTGCCACTAATTGCTTAATCGTTCTCAATTATTGCTATTTAACAAATATGAATAATTTTTTGAAACAATTAATATTATGTTTTCAATTGCTTGTAAATTAAGGCTATTGATATGGAACTGATTTTTTCAGTCAAATGTTAAGCATCGCTGTATCATAATCCACGTAACAAACATATTATAAAAAAGACCACTCTGTTATGGAGGTAATATGTTTATCCGTTATTTCTACGAACAAGACCTTTATCGCACTCTAAGGTACAGTATAAATATTAATACCGCTGCTAAAAAACTTACTTTATTTAAAGATGGTAAATTATTCAAAACTTATCCAATAGCTGTAGGTAAACCTTCTACCCCAACTCCAAAAGGAAATTTTAGGATAATAAATAAAGTTTTTAACCCTGGAGGTCCTTTTGGTGCCAGATGGCTTGGATTAAATAAAAAAGGCTATGGCATTCATGGAACAAATAATCCTTCTTCTATCGGAAAGGCTGTATCAAATGGATGTATACGAACCTATAACAGTAATATAATTGAACTTTATAATATTGTACCTATTGGTACTCCTGTAAAAATTGTATAATTACACTAATATTCACTAACTTTCTCACATCCTTTAGTAATTAAAGCTTTTTATTCATCTATATTTTCTTTTGGGTATTGGCAAGCCCCCTAATCACTTTAGATAAACTATCTATAGTGATTAGGGGGCTTAAAAATAATACTTTTAAAGTTAAATCTTAAATTTATTAACTATATCATTTAATTTTTGTGCAAGTTCTGCCTGGCTTTGAGCAGTTTCAGCTACTTGAATTATTGCCTGAGCTGATTCACTAACACTTTGCTTTATTCCATCGGAATTTTCTGAGGATTTTTGAGTCATAGTCGTTAAATTATCTATAACTTTACTAATTTCATTAATAGTTACTGTAATTTGTTCTGTCATTTTTGCTAATTCTTCAGACATTGAACTTACAAAATTAGCATCAGTTTCATATTGACTTCCTATTTTTGAAAAATTTTTAAACTGATAATTTATATTTTCATTCATAAATGTAAGTAAATCACTACTGTTACTTGATAAATTAGTAAAAGATTCCTGTACTTTTATTATTACATTTTTTATATTTTCTACTGCACTAGAAGATTGTTCAGCAAGTTTTCTAACCTCTTCTGCAACAACAGCAAAGCCTTTACCATGTTCACCTGCTCTGGCTGCTTCTATAGCAGCATTTAAAGCAAGAAGATTGGTTTGTTCTGATACTCTGGCAATAATATCAGCCATAGCTTTTATTTCATTTACAATTTTACCTTCTTCAATAGAACATAATATTTTTTCTTGTTTTTCTCGATAAATTTTTTCCATATCTGCTAATGCTTTTTGGCTGTTTTCTTGAATTTTTGATGCCCTTTCTTTAATAGCAATAGCATTATTGCTTCCTTCACCAGCTTTATTTGAAAGAGTAATTATATTTGCATTTATTTCTTGTATAGATGCAGACATTTCTTCTGATGTTGCACTGTTATCCTGTATTACTTCATTAATATCTTTTACTGAACTGTCAATTAAATCAAACTGCGAACTCATTTCTTCAACTGTTGCAGACAGTTCCTCACTAGAAGCACTTAAATCACTTGAATAATCTAAAATCGTCTGAATAACTTCTTTTACATTGCTAACCATAGAATTTAAATTTTTAGACATTTCCCCAAATTCATCTGAAGATTTAATTTCTATAACTTCGGTTAAATTACCATTTCCTATACTTAAAGCTAAATTATTTACCTTCTTTATATTATTTTTTAAGTATCTTACAAACATAATTATTGATAAAATTACAATCAATATAGTAATAGCTGTAATTATAATCATTTTAACAACTAAATCTTTTACAGGAGAATATAATTCTTTTTCAGGTATATAAATTGCCAGTTTCCAATTAGTTTGAGGAATTGCAGAGAAAAAAGCTATATTTTTACCGGAAGCTAAATTAAAATCAGATTTTCCTTCCTGCATAGAAAGCATTTTAGTACCAAAAGCCTTTAATGAATCATTTTCATCTTCTGATATCTTATTTTTTAATATTTTACTTTTATCAATATGTGAACCTGCAAGATACATTCCACTACTATCAATAAGAAAAGCTCTTCCTTCTTTACCTATGCTAATACTTTCAACTGTTTCCTGAATAGAAGTTAAATCTACATCTGCTGTTGAAACACCAAGAAAGTTTTTATTTTTATCATAAAAAGGAGCAGTTGCAGTAACCATTACAATTTTAGAAACCTCATCGAGATACGCCTTTGACCATTCAACAGGATTTTGTGTATTTACTCCTATTTTATACCAATCATATTTAAAATAATCATACTCTTCAGTGCTGTATTCATCAGTAAGAACAACACCTCCATTATTTTTATAAGCATAAGGACCAAAATATTTTATATTATCTCTATATTTATTTGGTTCAAACCAAATACCAGCTCCTAAAGTATCTTTATTACTATTAATCATTTCTTTAAGAAAATAAAAATAATCTTCTTTATTTAAAGATAAATAGGAGGCTTGAACACTTTTTGATATATCAACAGCTACTTTGGAATGTTTTTCTAAAGCTTTTTCAATTTCTTTAACATTGTAATTAAGCAAGTTACTCATATTATGATCAATTTCATTATTAATAATTTTTCTGCTTCCATAATAACTTGAAACAGTTAATAAAATCATAGATAAAATAACAATCGGAAGTAATGAAAGAAAGATTTTTGTGCTTATGCTTTTGATTTTCATATTTGCATACTCTCCTTATTTTTAGATACAAAATTTAAAATTTAAATATTAAATATTTATTAATTTTTTATTAATTATATAATACATAATTCTACTAAATTCGACAAGCTAAATTTTCTTAATTTTTATTTAAAAATTATTTACAATGAAAATCAAAGCATATTTTTAATAATATATTTTACCTTTTACAAATTAAACAGCTAAAACTTAAAATAAGCTTTGTAGAAAGCTTATTTTCCTTTGCACTTACACTCACAAGTACCATCTAGCACATGTTTTAACCTAGATAAAAAATATCCCGCTATTACAGGTGCCAAACCTATGAATATTAAATATACTTTTAATATTGAAATGTTTTTAAAAATAGATAACAATGCTATCAATATAACTGCACTTATACTTCTTCCGCTGTTAATTGCTATATCCTTATTAATCAGATACTCTATTCTCTTGTCCTCATCATGTGCCCTGTTTATTACATTAAAAGTAGAGGAAGACATCTGTATTAGAAAAAATGGAAGGAAGATAGCATCCAAAACAACATATATAAAAAGAGTAGTATAAGTTACTTTATAAGCTATACCCCAGACAGCAGCAAAAGATGCCATTGTACCAATAAATATAGCCATTCTTCTCCTTTTTGGCTTTATTATCTTTTGAACGAGTATATAGGATGAAGATGTTAATAGAGAAGCTATAAGTGTAAGCTTTCCTAAAGAAAGTTCACTTTTTGTTGTCTCGATTATTAGTATATTGACGATAAATCCAATTATTACATCTCTAAATCCCCAAAGAAATGTTGCTTTTCTTATAGTACTCCATTCTTCACAGTTTTTCGAAAAAATTTTTTTAAACTCTAGTTTACCGCTATAATTTTTACATTTTAACATTAAGCTTATTAATATTAAAACCACAAACAAAGATAAGGCAGCAAAAAATACAACATGATATCCTCTTGATCCATTAAATTTGCTAATTAAAAAAGCAGAAGTAATTGGTGCTACTGCGGCAGCTATACCTGCACAGCTTCCATTGAAGCCATAAAATGTATCTCTATTATCTAAACAGGTAAAATCAAAGCAAAGTGTGTTAAAAGCCAGCCAATAAAAACCTGCTGCAAATCCTAAAAGCAGCCCCACAATATTAATGTACAATCTTCCTCTATTTCCTGAAAATAATATGAATGCATATGCTATAACATACATCATTAAACCTAATCGAAGAGACCATATTCCATTTTTCCTTTTTGCTATTATTCCTCCTAATAAAAAAGTAAAAGGAGTTGCTATATATTGTACTAGATTGAAAAGTACTATAGTTATAAAACTGCTAGTTTGTTTCCAAAAGAACACATTTACAAATATTCCCGATAAACCTACTGCAAACGTAAATAAAGCACTTATTATCAGTAAAATTTTTGCTTCTTTACACATGAGCCGTCCTCCCAATAAAAATTATCAATGCCTTTTTATTATGCACAGAAGCGTTAGTTATATTTTACTAAATTTTTTCCAATTAAAAATAACAAAGCCAGGCAAATGCCCGGCCTTAATATTGCCTAAATATTATTTATAGATTTCTTTCATAAGCTTCAACCATTTTCTTAACCATCTGTCCACCTATTGAGCCAGCTTCTCTTGAAGTTAAATCTCCATTATAACCTTCTTTAAGATTAACTCCTACTTCTTTTGCTGATTCCATCTTGAATCTATCTAATCCTGCTTTAGCTTGTGGAACTAAAATTTTATTTCTTGACATATTAAATTCCTCCTTTTAATCTGTAATTTTTTATTTGGTGTTGCTTTGTATTATAAGTTTGCTCAAAAAAAACATCTATATCCTATGAAAATAGAGTTAATGTGTGAAGCTTTATCCATAGAAAATTTTTCTAAAATTAAAAAAGCATAGGCCTAAACAAAAACCTATGCCTTTTTAAAAGGAGTATTAAATATACAACTTTTAGTCCCACAATAATTAATATAACCTTTTAAATAAATATTATACTATTTTTAATTATTTTCTGATTTACTTGAATCAATATTTACATTTTAACCATTATTGTTCTTTTTAGGCTTTACAATAAAAGCAAATACTAATAATACAATTATTGAAACTCCGGCAGCAACATCATAAACAATAAACATATTTTTATATTTAGACCATAATATTTTACTTTTTACAATATTTTGCTGACTTTCAGTTATATATTTTTTGATTTCCGAATGTGCTGGATATAGTCTTTGCACATCTTCAAATTTTACCAAGGCATCCTTATAGTAACCTCCCCAGTAAAGTTCAAGTGCTTCTTTATACATAATGTCTATATCCCCAGCTTCATTTTTAGCTCCTGCCTGAGCTACAAACTCTTTTACTGTATCTACAGGTACTGCAAAATTAAAGCCCTGAACCTCTTGACCATTAACCGTGTTTCCTCTATATGGTTGCTCCGGAGCCGGAACCACCAATCAAAGTCGATTTTGCATAGAATTGAATTATGCACCCATAAACATCTTCATATCGTCTTCTACATTTGTTATTCCACCGATTCCGAAGTTTTCAACAAGTACCTTAGCTACATTTGGTGATAAAAAGCCTGGTAATGTTGGTCCTAAGTGAATATTCTTCACTCCTAGGTGTAGTAAAGCAAGTAATACGATAACAGCTTTTTGCTCATACCACGCAATATTGTAAGAGATTGGAAGTTCATTTATATTGTCTAAACCAAATACTTCCTTAAGTTTAAGAGCTATTACAGCTAAAGAGTAAGAGTCATTACATTGTCCTGCATCAAGTACTCTTGGAATTCCATTGATATCTCCAAGATCTAGTTTGTTGTATTTATATTTAGCACATCCTGCTGTAAGGATTACTGTATCCTTAGGAAGCTTTTGAGCAAATTCTGTGTAATAGTTTCTGCTCTTCATTCTTCCGTCGCATCCAGCCATTACAAAGAATCTTTTAATAGCACCAGTCTTAACTGCATCTACAACAGCATCAGCAAGAGCTAATACCTGAGCATGAGCAAATCCACCAACGATTTCTCCCTTTTCAATTTCTGTTGGAGCAGGTAAAGTCTTAGCAAGAGCTATTAACTCTGAAAAATCCTTTGTTCCGTCTTCCTTTAATTCTATATGCTTTACACCTTCAACACCTGTTGCACCTGTTGTGAACATTCTATCTTTGTAAGAAGCCTTTGGTGGTACTATACAATTAGTTGTCATTAAAATAACACCATTAAAACTTTCAAATTCCTTATCTTGTAACCACCAAGCATTTCCATAGTTTCCTGCAAAGTGCGGGTATTTTTTGAATGCTGGATAGTAGTGAGCTGGAAGCATTTCTGAGTGAGTATATACGTCTACTCCAGTTCCTTCTGTTTGTTGTAATAACATCTCCAAATCTCTTAAATCGTGTCCGCTTATGAGTATTCCAGGATTGTTTCTAACACCGATATTAACCTTAGTTATTTCTGGATTTCCGAATCTCTCAGTATTAGCCTTGTCTAGTAATGCCATAACATCAACACCATACTTACCACACTCTAATACTATACCTACATAATCATTAACTCCTAGATTGTCATCAGTTGTTGCTGCAAGTCCTTTTTGCATAAATTCATAAATGCTCTGATCTTCAAAACCTAAGTTAAATGCATGTTCAGCATAAGCAGCCATACCCTTTAATCCATAAGTCAATAATTCTCTTAAGGATCTTATATCTTCGTCCTTAGTTTGAAGAATGCTTACATCTCCTGATTCAGTCTTAGCTTCAAGTTCAGCATCAGTTTCTACTGTCCAAGTTAAACCTTCATAGCTGCTTTCTATATTTCCTCCAACTTCAGCTACTGCAGCTTTAATTTCATCTCTTAGCTTAAGCCCTGCTTTAACTTCGTTTAAAAATCTAGCTTTATCCCAGTTAGCATTTGTAATAGTCATAAATAATCCGTTGAATATAAATTTATCAGTTGCAGCTTTGTTAACTCCAAGCTCTCTAGCTTTTACATTAGCAACTGCTACTCCCTTTAATACATACATTAGTAGGTCCTGTAAATTTGCAAGATCTGAAGTCTTTCCACAAACCCCTCTTACTGTACAAGCCTTTCCACCTGCTGTTTCTTGACATTGGTAACAAAACATACTCATTATAAACCCTCCTATTTTATACAATATATTTAAGTCTTTCGTTTTACGTCTCTGCGTTTTACATAACTTTCGACTTATATATTATCAAAATAGTCGGATTAAATCCGTAACATATATTACGGATTTTAATATTTTTTGGAAGTTTTATGTTTAAACTAATAAGTAAGCTGCAATCAGCGAAATTGTAAATTTTTTATAGCTGACTACTGCTGCCTATACCTATAATTAATACTACACATCCCTCATAACATTTGCTTTAAGCCTATTTATATTTAAAAACGCTGCTGATAAAATGTTTTCCTTTTTAAACACCCTGTTTTCTCTTCTTAAATAACAATAAGCCATTATTCTATCCTCTTTAATCTCTAGTACCCTTATATTCCTCATAGTAATGTCATTGCCCTTTTGATACATTATGGTAATAATTAAATTTCTTTCATAAGATGCTTTTAAAATATGATTTACCATATTCCCCACCTTCTTTCAATAAATATTATACACCGAACTTTTGTTCGCATCAACTTGTTTTATCTAATTATCAGATATACATAACAAATTTCAAAAAATGATAAAACAGGTTAACAAATATTAATTTATAATTTATTCCTTTATTTGTTAAATATATATCATTCCTGTTAAAAAAAAAGCAAAATTGAATATCTACAGTTAGTGATGTATAATAATTAATGTGAAACAGAATTTTTCTTGTGTATTATTTTATTATTATTAGACTTTGTTATAACTATTTAAATAAATCAATGAAATCATTTCCAAGAGTCTTAAACAGAGCCTAATAACGATATGTAACAGTGACCTTACGAATTTAGACCATTATAGTGAATTTAAATACAGGAGGGATAGTATGAAACTTTTGACATTTAAGAAAGGTGCTTATCCGCCACACGGTAAACACTTTACTGAAGACAAAAAAATTGAAGACTTGCTTCCAAAAGGAGATTTGATTTTCCCTATGTCTCAACACATAGGTGCTCCTTGTGAACCTTTAGTTAAAAAGGGGGATAGAGTACTAGTTGGACAAAAGATAGGTGCTGCTAAAGGCTTTGTTTCTTCTCCAATTTACAGCAGTGTTTCAGGAACAGTAAAAAATGTAGCATTAATGCCTCATGCAAACGGCTCTAAAGTAATGTCAGTAATAATTGAAAATGATGGACTTTATGAAGAAATTGAAGGCTTAGTGCCAAGAGAAGACTACAGCAAACTTTCTAAAGATGAACTTTTAAAAATTATTGCAGAAGCGGGTATTGTTGGTATGGGAGGAGCTTGTTTCCCAACCCATGTTAAACTTGCACCACCTCCAGATAAAAAAATTGATGCCATTATAGTAAATGGAGCAGAGTGTGAACCTTATTTAACCTGCGACCATCGTCTTATGCTTGAAAATACAAAGGAAATAGTTGAAGGCTTAAAAATAGTTCTTAAAATGTTCCCAGGTGTAAAAGGTTATATAGGAATTGAAAACAATAAAATGAATGCAGTTAAAGTAATGAAAGAAGCTGTTAAAGGTGTTTCAAATATTGAAGTTGTTGTTTTAAAGACAAAGTATCCTCAAGGAGCTGAAAAACAACTTATATATGCAGTAACAGGCCGCGAGGTACCTTCAGGAAAACTGCCTGCTGATGCTGGATGCATCGTTCAAAATGTAGGTACTATATTTGAAATTTATAATGCAGTAGTAAAAGGAAGACCTCTCATGGAAAGAATAGTTACAGTTACTGGTGAAGCTGTAAAGGAGCCTAAAAACTTAAGAGTTAAGTTTGGAACTTCCTTTAAAGAATTAATTGAAGCTTGTGGAGGTTTTAAAGAAGATCCAGTTAAGGTTATATCCGGCGGTCCTCTTATGGGAACTACCGTTCAAACACTTGATTTGCCTGTAATGAAAGGAACTTCAGGAATACTGGCTCTAACAAAGAAACAAGCTGTGCTTCCACAAGAGTCAAGCTGTATAAGATGCGGAAGATGTGTGGAGGCATGTCCAATGAACTTAATTCCATCCATACTTGACTCCTTAGTCAAGAGAAGAGAATACGATACCTTCGAAAAAAACAATGGTATGGATTGTATCGAATGTGGCTGCTGTACATTAGTTTGTCCTGCAAAACGCCATTTAACACAATCCTGTCGAGAAGGTAAAAGAACTGTACTTGCAAATAGAAAAAAGGCTAATTAAAGGGAGGTTTTAACTATGGCTGAAACAATGTATACAGTGTCTTCCTCTCCTCATATTCGTTCAAATACAACTGTACAAACTATGATGAGAGATGTATTAATTGCTTTATTACCAGCTACTCTAGCAGGTATATACTTTTTTAAAGTACGAGCTCTTTTAATAATAATTTTGTCTGTTGGTTCCTGTGTAGGGGCTGAGGCTCTATGGCAGAAACTTACTCATCAAAAAATAACTATTTCAGATTTAAGTGCTGCAGTAACTGGGCTTTTATTAGCATTTAACTTACCTGTTGCTGTCCCGCTGTGGCTTCCAGTAGTTGGTGGAGTTTTTGCTGTAATTATTGTTAAACAATTTTTTGGTGGAATTGGACAAAATATCATGAACCCTGCTCTTGCGGCAAGAGCTTTCTTACTTGCCTCTTGGCCAGTACAAATGACTACTTGGACAGTTGACGGAGTATCTTCTGCTACTCCACTAGGTATTTTAAAAGAAGGAAATGGAGCTTTGCCTTCATTATGGAACGTATTTATAGGAAATATAGGAGGATGTATAGGTGAAACTTCTGCACTAGCTTTACTTCTAGGTGGGGCTTACTTACTTTATAAAAAAATTATAAGCTGGCATATTCCTGGTGTTTATATAGGAACTGTTTTCATATTAACCTTAGTATTAGGAAGAAATGGCTTTATGTCTGGAAACGCCTTTTACGAGCTTTTCGTCGGAGGTCTTATGCTTGGAGCTTTCTTTATGGCAACAGACTATACAACTTCACCAATGACTAAAAAAGGACAAATTATTTTTGCTTTAGGCTGCGGTATTTTAACTTCTGTTATAAGAATTTATGGAGGTTACCCAGAAGGTGTTTCATACTCAATAATATTTATGAACTTATTTGTACCACTAATAGACAAATTTACAACTCCTCGCGTGTTTGGAGGTGCTAAGTAATGAAAGAAAACTTAAAACTAGGTGGAATTCTTTTAATTATTACAGCCATAGCAGGACTTCTTTTAGGTGCTGCTCACTCAATAACAAAGGAACCTATTGCAAAGCAGGAGCAAATGACAAAAAATTTAGCTATGAAGGAAATCCTTCCAGAAGCTGAAGAATTTAAAGTTAAAGACATAGCTTTAGAAGGAATAGTTCAAGAAGTTAACGAAGGAATAGCTTCTGGAAAAACAGCTGGCTATGCTATAAAAGTAGCTCCAAAAGGTTATGGTGGAGCAATTCAATTGATGGTTGGAATTTCAACTGATGGAAAGATTAAAGGGATAAAAATTCTTTCTCACTCTGAAACTCCAGGACTTGGTGCTAATGCTCCACAGCCAAAATTCTCTAATCAATTTAAAAATAAACCTATAGATAAAGTGCTTCAGGTTGTTAAACAAACCCCTTCTTCTGATAATCAAATAGAAGCTATCACTGGAGCAACAATAACCTCAAAGGCTGTTACAAGTGGAGTTAACGAAGCAGTTAATTTCTACAATACTAAATTGAAAGGAGCTGCAAAATAATGGGTGTTATTTTAGAAAGATTAAAAAATGGTCTATTTAAAGAAAATGCCATATTTGTACAGGTTATAGCTATGTGCCCTACTCTAGCTGTTACAACTAGTGCTACTAATGGCATAGGTATGGGTCTAGCAACTACTGCAGTTCTTGTTGGAGCTAATGTAGTTATATCAGCTCTTAGAAAGGTTATTCCTGATAAAATCCGTATCCCAGCTTTCATAGTTGTAATAGCAAGCTTTGTTACGCTTCTTGAGTTCTTAATGAAAGGCTATGTACCAGCACTTTATCAGGCACTAGGTCTATTTATCCCTCTTATAGTTGTTAACTGCGTAATACTTGGAAGAGCTGAAGCGTATGCTTCTAAAAATAACGTATTTGCTTCCCTTTTTGATGGATTAGGCATGGGTCTTGGCTTTACCTTGGCTTTAGTGGTTCTTGGAACTGTGAGAGAAGTTCTTGGTGCTGGAACACTATTTGGATTTCATGTACTTCCTGCCTCCTATAAGCCGGCATTAATCATGATACTTGCTCCAGGCGCCTTCTTCGCTCTTGGAATAATAATGGCAATAATGAATGCAGTGCAAATATCAAAAACAAAACAGGCAAATACAAGACTAGCAAACTATGACTGCAGCCACTGTGCTCATGCTGCAACCTGCGGCCAAGCTTTTAAGATGGACAAATAGTATATTATAAAAGAAAGGTGGATAAGCTATGAAAATTTTTGCTATTTTCCTGGGCGGTTTACTTATAAACAACTTTGTAATGTCCAGATTCCTCGGTATATGCTCTTTCCTTGGAGTTTCTAAAAAGGTTGAGACCGCTACCGGAATGGGATTTGCAGTAACTTTTGTTATGGCTCTGGCTTCTTTTATGTCATTCATTGTATACAAATTAATATTAGTTCCTCTTCATATTGAGTATTTGTATACTATAGCCTTCATACTTGTTATTGCTGCTTTAGTTCAATTTGTTGAAATGGTTATAAAAAAGAATTTTCCAGGGCTTTATAAAGCTTTAGGTATATACCTGCCTCTAATTACAACAAACTGTGCTGTGCTGGCAGTTGCAGTTTTAAATATGACTTCCAACTATAATTTATTAGAATCCATGGTAAATGGAATTAGTGCAGCTTTAGGTTATTTCCTTGCTATCGTTCTTCTTGCCGGTATTAGAGAAAGAATGGAAGCTAATGATAAAATGCCTCTTGCACTGCAAGGACTTCCAATAACACTTATTACAGCTGGACTTATGTCAATAGCATTTCTAGGCTTCCAAGGCCTAATACGTTAAGGGGGTGCCCAAATGGCAGTAAATGAAATACTTTTTCCTGTTATAAGTCTCGGTGGCTTAGGTCTCACCTTTGGAGCTCTTCTCGGATATGCTTCAAAGAAATTTGCTGTTCAAGTAGATGAAAGAGTTTCTAAGGTAAGAGAATGCTTGCCTGGTGCAAACTGCGGAGGCTGCGGCTATGCAGGCTGCGATTCTTATGCTCAAGCTGTAGTTGATGGTGCTGCTCCAGCTAATTTATGTACACCTGGTGGTGCCGCAGCTGCTGAAAAGATTGGTTCAGTTTTAGGTATATCTGTAGATGCAGCTGACCCAATGGTTGCTTTTGTGAAATGTAAAGGTACCTGCAGTAATGCAAAAGAAAAGTATAAATACTATGGTGTTTTGGACTGTCGTCAGGCAGTTGTTGCTCCAGGAGGAGGTTCTAAAGCCTGCGATTTTGGCTGTCTTGGTCTTGGCAGCTGCGTTACTGCTTGTAAGTTTGACAGTATTCAGATTAAAGATGGAATAGCTGTTGTTAACCAAAATACTTGTACTGGCTGCAATGCTTGCGTACAGATTTGTCCAAAAAATGTTATAGAACTCGTTCCTGCTTCAAAGAGTGTTCGTATAGCATGTAACTCAAAAGAAAAAGGAAAAACTGTAAAAGACAGCTGCTCAGCAGGCTGTATCGGCTGCACAATCTGTGCTAAAAACTGTCCTGAAAATGCTATAACCATGGTAGATAATTTGCCAGTAATAGACTTTAGCAAGTGTACACAATGTAAAGTATGTGTATCTAAATGTCCTACTAAAGCTATTACAGATTTGTTTTAATGATAATAAAAATACTGTGTCTAATGCTAAATAACGTTAGACGCAGTATTTTTATGGTATAAATTAAACTTTTGCCTTTAAATATTAAGTTAATACTAAAAGCCCATCTGTTTCCAGATGGGCTCTTGGTTTAGCACGTTCAAATTCAATTTTAAAATACAACACCGGTTATTAGCTTTTTATAGCTTACAATATTATGATACAGCAAAAGGATATTAGTGTCAACAAATATTTAAAAATATTTTTACTATTTACTAATCTTTTTATTAAAGTTCTGCCTTTTAAATTTTCCCCAGCTATGCTTAAGTCTTTGAAACCTGATGATTCCCTCTATCCTATACAATACAGTAAGCTGTCTATATCCAAAGTTTTCAATTATTCCGTAAAAAGTAAGCTTAAATAGCTGACGTAAAGTTGGATATTTATTAAAAGTATATTCTTCAAGAAGTATTGCACCAATAGATAAAATAACCCCGTATAATATTGAAGCAGCTAAAAATAAGATAAAAAATCTTACATTCAAAATACCTACAATATAAGATAATGGTATTAAAATATATCCTAGTATTTCAATAACTGGCCCAAACATTTCAAATAACCAAAAATAAGGTGCAGCTATAAGTCCTATAGAACCATATTTAGGATTAAACAGTATTTTTTTATGTCTTAAAAGACTGTCCATTAAACCAATCTGCCATCTTCTTCTTTGGCTTCTTAAATCCTTAAGCCTTTCTGGAGCCTGAGTCCAGCAGACAGGGTCTGGAATAAACTTTATATTATATTCCCTTTTATTCTTTCTCATATACTCATGTAGCTTTACTACCAGTTCCATATCCTCCCCTATAGTATTAGCAGTATATCCTCCAACTTCTATAACATTAGATTTTTTAAATGCACCAAAAGCTCCAGATATTATAAGTAATGAACCCATAGAATCCCATCCCATTCTACCTGTTAAAAATGCTCTTAAATATTCTACTATTTGAAACATAGCTACATTGTTTTTAGGAAGTCCTACATTTTTAATCATCCCGCCTTTAACACTACTTCCATTAGCTATTCTTACTATTCCACCTACTGCTATAGTTTTCCTATTCTCAATAAAAGGCATAATTACCCTAACAAGGGAATCATTTTCTAATATTGAGTCTGCATCTATAGCTGCAAATATAGGATACCTGGATACATTTATTCCTACATTTAAAGCATCCGCTTTGCCCCCATTCTCTTTGTCAATCACAACTAAATTAGGAATATCTAAACTTTTGTAAATACCTCGTACCTTTTTTGTTTTAATAATACTTCTAATAGGCTGATTTACAAGCTTTAAATTAAATGATTTCAAAACCTTATTTAAAGTTTCATCCTTAGAACCATCATTTACCACTACTATTTCAAAAGTAGGATAATTAAGTGAAAGTAACGACTTGATATTTTCTACGATAGTCTCCTCTTCATTAAAAGCAGGCACTAAAACAGAAATAAGTATCATATTATCCGAAGCAACATATTTCTTGAAATCGGAATAAAGTATTTTCCTTATATAATCAGATAAACTGAAAGCTGATAGTATCAGCTGAAGAAAATAAATAAAATTTATACAAAGTACATAATATAATACAAAATTGTTAAAGTAAAGTATAATTCTCTTAATCAGAAGCCAATCCATAATATCACCTATAAGTTTCTTTACTTTCAATATATTTTTTTATTAACTCAGAAAGCCTTTTTCTGCTTTCATCTTTTGATTGTTCGTATAGATATATATCCTGTATAACTCCGCTATCTTCTAAAGCCGAAATAATAATATCCTTTGCAAATCTATCTTCTCCAGACAAAATAATTTCAAGCTCATCAATACCATTCTTTATTTTTATTAATGAATTAGCAGCATTATACCTGACCCACCAAACCGAATCTGAAAGAACTTTAATCAAAGGATATAATGCCCTTTCATCCTCAAATCTGCCCAGACTCTTTGCAGCAGCAGCTCTAACTTCCCATTCCTTGTCGTAAAGCATTTTAATAATTTCATCAATATACCTAATATCTCCGTTTTTACCTATGGCTTTTATAGCAGCTATTCTTCTCTCTTTATCATTATCATCTATATATTTTAAAATAATATTATTCAATTCTATATCCATATAATTACCTGCCGAGTTTATAAATACTGTAGAAACAAATATATTTTCAGACTGAATCATAGCTTTGTATAATTTTAGCTTGTCTCCTTCATAACTGTCTATAATTTCTGTAAGACTTCTTTCGCTAAAAAAATATTTATTATCCAGTAAATTAAATGCTTGTGTAAAAGCCTCTAAATTCCCTATTTTAGCAAGTGCCATCAAACTATGATACTTAATATCTAAAGAAGACCTTTTAAACACTTTTAATAAGCTTGGAATTGCTCTTTCGCTCCTGAATTCTCCTAGATTCTTGCAAGCTAAGGCAGTTTTAAAGTGATCCCTGCTTTTTAGCTTTTTTGTTTCGTAATATACCAATCCAGAATTTTCGCAAAGCATTGTTAACCTTTCTCTAATAGTTCCAGAATAAATTTCGTTATAATGTATAATTCTTTCAATTATAATATTTCTCTTAGTTTTATTTTTCACCATTTTTCTGAGCTTTTGCATCTGTTTTTTATTTACATATCTAGTTTCAAGAGTTAAAAATAAATTATCTATAAATGGTATAACCTCTTTTTCATAAAAGTGTTTCTTTCTTAAAGAATATAAATCCAATATTTTTTCATAAAATAAATAAACATACAGCAAAAAAATAAAAAATGAAAAAAGTACTATTGAATAGTAAACATAACCCTCCATAATATCACCGCTATTCTAATAATCTTTTAATTCTAGAATCCAACTCTACAGGAGAAAAAGGTTTTATAACATAGTCGTCTGCTCCAGAATTAAGTGCACGTTCAATAATCTGTTCATTTTTTTGAGAAGATAAAACCATTATTTTTAATTTTTCATTAAGTCTTTTCACCTTTTTTATAAATTCTATACCTGTTGCACCTGAGATTACATAATCTGTTATTAATAAATCTATACTATTCTCTTTTATAATTTTCTCAGCAGTTTCTGCATCTTCAGCCGTAAATACCTTAAACCCTTTATTTCTATATCTCATACTCAATATTTCCAATATAATATTATCTTCATTTATTATTAAAATACAGGTTTCTGTATTAATTTTTGCAGAATCTTCAGTATTACAAAATTTACAGCTGCGGTTATTATGATGATTTATATATTTGTTACCTAATTCAATAAAGTTTTTTATCTTTATAACTGCCTCTTCCTTTATAATTGGTTTTGCAATGTAATCTAAAGCTCCAAGCTTTAAAGCATATAGTTTTGACTCTTTATCATCCAATCCCACAAATATTACAGGTATGTTTTTAAGATTTTGTTTGTCTTTAATCATTCTATAAAGTAAAAGACCGTTATTGGTTTTGTCATTATCAATAAGCACTATACTAGGTTTATTTTCTATTAAGGTATCTAAAATACATTTATCTAAATCTATTATGCCCCTTTCACAACTTTCTACAGTAATATCTATATTTTCTCTCTCTAATTCCTGAAGTACTTCTCTTATATCCTCAAGGTGTCTTGAATATATCACTAAGCTTCTTTTACATACTTTTTTATTTTCCTCATTCATGCATATTCACCTCAATTTTTTAAATGCTTCTTTCAAAATATAATATGAAGGTTTTAATCTCTCATGGTACTTTGGCTGCTCCCATTCTTTCCAGGAATAAAAATTCATAGTACTTTCAATAATGTTTTTTCCATCCCTTTGAACAATAACTCCTGAGTATATCCCATCAATTTTAATAGGCATTATACCATCTTTATATAAATCGTCCATAGCCATTTTCGTTGAAGGATCCATGATATTTAACAGCTGCCAAGGAATTCTTATCTCAATATTTTCTCCTTTTACACTATAATCTGTTAAAGAGTTATACTCCTTGTGTGAAGGATTACCATCACCAAATACTAACTTACCTGTTTCGTATTTTGATAAAGGCAGAGTTATTTTATCTTCCGGAAGATACAGCTCCCTGTTTAAACACAAATACATTGAATTAAAAAATCCGCTATTTTTCTTTTCGTAATCACTATTAACAGGCAGCATTTTTAATCTTGAATATGTATAATAAAAAGAATCGTAATAACTGTCTACAAGTATTCTGGAATTATCTTTTCCATCTAAAGTTATTAAAAAATCTACTGCTCTATTAAAATTTAATTTTAAATCTTTTGCTTCCATGTTTCCTTGATTATTTAATAAATCTATAGGTATAATTATTTTGTCTTTATTAAAATCATAACCCTTTAAATTTATCATAAAATACACATATTTTTCATCACACTTTACATATAAACTGCTGTTTTCTGCAACCACTAAAGGAGTATCCTTCTTCCAATCCTCTATATCTCCGTCTACATAGCATATGCTCTCATTTTCACCAGGATCAAAAGCTAATATACCAAATTCCTGCTCATTTGTCTGAGGATTAGACCAATATGGTCTCCTGTCTGCAATATCAAAGTCCATAGTATTCCATGTTCTTTTAAACCATTCATCCTGCCAGGTAAATACTAAACCTCCTGCATAGCCTTCTTGAAAAATATTATTCAGCATAAAAACATTCATTTCACCTTGAGACTTCTCATCTATATTTCCTTGGTTAAAACCCATATGAATATTTTCATGTGCCTTTCCCCTTGAAGCTGGAACACCAAATTCAGCAACCAATACAGGTACGCTGTGTTCCTTTATTAAATCCTTAAGATAGGCTCTGTATGTATTTATCCTTCCATCTTCGTCTTTAAAATTGATATATTTTTTATCATAATTCATAAAATCAGGATAATATGGATAAATATGATAAGAAGCAAATAATCCTGGTTTAAAACTTTCATTCCTTTTAATATGTTCTGTATTTACTACTGCCTTGTCCTCATCTTTTAAAGGTTCGTTTGGATGACTTAACATATCTGTAGTAACCCAATTGGTAAAGCTTAAAGGTCTTTGCATTTTATATTTTTCTGTTTCGTAACTAATTGCATAATCTCCTATCATAGCAAGCCAGGCTTCAAAAGGAGAAGCCTCTTTTGTAAAAAGATATTGACCATTAAAATTAGTTTTATCGGCATTTTTTTTATTTGTTTCAAGTACAAAATCAGGATCCCACTCAATACCTAATATCCATGCTGATACGTATTGAGATACATCTTTTGTATAAATACCGCTTGCATGACCTTTTTCTTCTGAAATTACAGCATTTCCATGAATAATATCTATAATACTTTTAATATCTTGCTTAAATCTTTCTGTTATTTTCGAATTATAAGCATCCTCAAGGCTTGAAATATCTTCCTCGTTTACCCACACTCCATGCATTACATAAATAGGCTCTGCATTATTTCTGTTGTATTCATAGAGAGCTTCATAAAAGGCGGGTTTTAAGATAGTATAAACCCTTATAGTATTGGCATTCATTTTTCCAATGTACTTAAGCCACCTTAAATATTCCTCTTTAGTTATAGAAAGCTCTCCTGGAAAAGAGCCTGGCTTACCTGCTCCTATATTTACTCCTTTTATAAATTCCTTTTTCCACTCACCAAACTGGTAAAAATAAAAATATTTATTGTCTACCATTGACACATAGGAAACCTCATCTTTGTATACTGAAAATTTATCTCTTACTAATGGTATCACTTTAATATATGAAAATACAATAATTATAATTAAAGTAACTACAAAAAAATATTTTTTCATTTACCTTCTTACCACCCTTACTTTTGTATGCACTTATTAAAAAAACAAATAGTTTCATAAAACTATTAACTTTTTATTGTAGTATTAATAAAATAATACAATAATTTTCTTGAAATTAATACAATAAATTCATTTTTATTATTAAAATATTTTCCAACAAAGTTAATAATCAATATAGATACTTAACATTCCAATGCTAACGATATAAAACTTTAAACTTAATAATTACCACTTATATTAAAATCATATTTGTAAATAATAATCTTGTAAAAGATTTCGAGGAGGGAAACAATCATGGCTAATACACAAGCTACTCAAAAACCACAATTAGAAAGTAATAACCTAAAAGTTATACAAGATCAAATAAATTATGAAGCGTTACTTACTAAAAAGTATAATGAATATGCTGGAATGTGTACTGATCAGAATTTAAAAAATTTATGCACTCAAGCTAGCCAGACTCATAAACAGAATTTTGACAGCTTAAAAACTTATTTAGATTCTCATCAATAAATTTTCGGAGGGATACATTATGATTACTAAATTATCTGAAAAAGATTTAATGCATGATTTGCTTGCTACAGAAAAACAGGTTATATCTGCTTACAGCGTTGGTATAACAGAAACATCCTGCCCTAATTTAAGAAATACATTAGTTACAAACTTTAAAAATGCTCAAGATACTCAATATAAGGTTTTTGATGCTATGAGACAAAAGGGCTGGTATACAACTAAAGATGCCGCCGATGCTGATGTTCAAAAAGTTAAAGATGATGCTAATACTATGATGAACGAATTAAAGTAATTATTAAAACCCTATGATGTTAAAATCGTAGGGTTTTACTTATAAATTCCATAATATTACAAAATTATTTCTAAAGTTTACATATTATTCAGCATCCAATAGGTAAAGTTTAATACTCCCGCAAAGGATACCCAAAGTATATAAGGTATCATTAAAATTCCAGAAGTTTTATCTAATCTAAAAAACTCAAAAGTAGTAAGCAATATAAATATTAGCATCAACATAAGCTCAATAAAAGCAAGCCCTATAAGCCTGAATCTAAAAAATATTATTGTCCATAAAAAATTTAATATAAGCTGAACTATATAAAGTATTTTTGCCTTGCATATTTTTACCTTTCCTTTTCCTTTAAGCCAGATTCTATAAGCTGCAATAGCAATTAGAAAATAAAGAATCGGCCATACTATATAAAACACCAAAGAATGCGGCATAAGGCTTGGCTTAATTAAACCAGCATAAGTTTCTGGATTAGACATTCCAAGATACCAGCTTAAAACTCCACACCCCTCTGTAATAATAATATTTATTATAAATGCAAAGATATTTTTTTTATTATCTACTGTAAATAAATCAGGCATAGATTTTCCCTCCTCGATTTTTTCTATATATATTTATAATATAAGATTCAGTATATAAAAATATGCTAATTATAAAGCATACCTTGTAAAATTATCCTCATAAACATATAATTGTAATATATTTTTAATATTATAAAAAGGAAGGTATAAAAATGAAGTTTAGTGAGTTTAAGTATTTAAGGCCTGATATAAAGAAAATTGAAGCAGAATTCAATGAGCTTTTAAACAAATTTGACTCTGCTGTAAGCTTTGAATACCAAAACAAAGTTTTGGGTGAAATAAATAAGTTAAGAAGCGAATTTGAGTCAATGGCTCAGATTGTAGAAATTAGACATACAATTGATACTACTGATAAATATTATGAAGAAGAACAAAATTTTTTTGATGAAACGATGCCTATTTATCAGGGATTAATTTCAAAGTATTATACTTCACTTATAAATTCAAAATACAAAGCAGAACTTGAAAAAAAATGCGGTAAACAGTTATTTAATATTGCAAAATTAACCTTAAAGACATTTAAAGAAGAAATAATTGAGGATTTACAGATTGAAAACAAGCTGTCTAGCGAATATACAAAACTTATTGCTTCAGCTAAAATAATGTTTGAGGGTGAAGAAAGAACCCTTTCCCAACTTACACCTTTTACTCAATCTGTAGATAGAACTGTGAGGAAAAAGGCAAATGAAGCTAAGACTGCTTTTATGAGTGAGCATGAAGCTGAATTTGATAAAATTTATGATAGTTTAGTTAAAGTTAGAACTAAGATTGCTAAAAAGCTTGGTTATAAAAACTTTGTAGAATTAGGTTATGCCCGTATGCTTAGGGCAGACTACAATGCAGATATGGTTTCTAATTTTAGAAAACAAGTTCATCAATATATAGTTCCTATAGCTACTGAACTTAGAGAAAGACAAAGAGTACGTTTAGGCTTAGACAGATTAAAATATTACGATGAAAAATTTAGTTTTAAAAGCGGAAATGCTAAACCTAAGGGAGATCCACAATTCATATTAAACTGTGGAAAGAAAATGTATAATGAGCTGTCTCCTGAAACAAAGGAATTCTTTAACTTTATGACAGAAAATGAACTGATGGACTTAGTAAGCAAAAAAGGAAAGGCTGGAGGAGGCTACTGCACCTTTATCAGTAAATACAAGGCCCCATTTATATTCTCTAACTTTAATGGAACTTCAGATGATGTAGATGTGCTTACTCACGAAGCAGGTCATGCTTTTCAGGTATACAGCAGCCGAAACTATGAAATTCCTGAGTATAACTTCCCAACCTATGAAGCTTGTGAAATTCATTCTATGAGCATGGAATTTTTCACTTATCCTTGGATGGATTTATTTTTTAAGGAAGATACTCCTAAATATACATTTTCTCATTTAAGCGAAGCTTTATTGTTTATTCCTTACGGAGTAACAGTTGACGAATTTCAGCATTTTGTTTATGAAAACCCTGAAGCAACTATTGAAGAAAGAAAAAAGGCTTGGAGAAAAATAGAAAAAAAGTATCTTCCTCATAGAGATTATGAAGAAAATACTTACTTAGAAAATGGCGGCTTTTGGCATCAGCAAAGTCATATTTTTGGAAACCCTTTTTACTATATAGATTATACTTTAGCTCAGATTTGTGCATTCCAATTTTGGAAAAAAGCAAATGAAAACAGAGAAGCAGCTTGGTCTGATTATTTAAGACTTTGTAAAGCAGGAGGAAGCCTCTCATTTTTAAACCTTGTTAAATTAGCAAATCTTATCTCTCCTTTTGAAGATGAATGTATCCAATCTGTAATAGAACATATTAAAAGATATCTTCATAGTATAGATGATTCAAAACTGTAAAATGAAACAGCAGACCTTTATTCGTCTGCTGTTTCATTACTGTTTTCTTTATCCTTTAAAAGTCTTCCTATAGGACCTTTACTATTAATTATATCCGCAATATCTTGAAAATCTATTTCAAACTCCGGAAAACCATACTCAAAAGGAGTAAATTCAAACATTTGAAAATAAATAACAAGAGAGTGTTCTGTAAGATAATAATCTTGATTTATAGAAATAGTATTAAATTCTTCAGTAGTTTTTATTTCTCTTGATTTTATTTGGGATTTTATAATTTCATTAAGTACACCTATATATTTAGATTTTCTTATTCTTCTGCTAAATAAATCATGAAGATAATAAACCCTTGCATCCTTTAAACTAACATTAATAGTTTTTCTTATAGTTGTTCCTTTTTCTCCACCCTTAACATAGGAAAAAATTTCAATAATTATACTTAATGTGCCTCTTTTATTAAGCTTAACAGTATATCCTCCATTAAATTTTTTCTCTTTTTCTGTTCCATATCCTTCTTCCTTAAGCAGTCGATGAACTTCTTTTTTAATGTATCTATTTATACCTGATTCTGCACTTTTATGCTTTAGGCCGCTTACTTTAGGATAAGTGAGGTTAAGCCCTGGATTTTCAACTTTGACATCTGTTATTAATGCTGGCTTTCGTCTATGTCCCACTCTCATACAACTCCTTCTTCTTAATTTGTATAATATAAATATCTATATATAAAAATATATCTTTCCTTAATATTTATATTATTCAAGAGTGGAATAAGATGTAACTTTTCTACATAATTTCCCTGTTAGAAAAAAATATTAATATAAAAGTACCCTCTAAAATAGCATACTACCATTATAAATAATTTTAAATTTGTGTAGGATTTATCTTTTTAAATATTATAATATATTTTATTTTAGACATAAAAACCATAATTTAAAATTATAATTCTATGTCAACATCTGCTGGAAATTTAATTCCACCTTTATATCTTGCAATTGTTTGAACTTCACTAACTATTAAACTATGCTCTAACATTTCATAACATTTATTTAAATTATTATTTTTTATCATATCATTAAATTCAATAAACTCATTAATCATACGGTGTTCATAATTATTTTCATTTATATTAAAACTTGTACCATCATTCATTATTAGTTCAAAATTTGAACATACATTAGTTGGAGTATTTTGATAAATGCACCCCTTATCTCCTTGTATATTATTTGCTATAGGTGCTTTACAATCTTTTGCACCAATACAAATAGATTTAAATGTTCCATAGTCTAATAATAAAATCCCTGAAGTATCTATTCCTTTTTCAATATTGGGATAATACTCTACATTTTTAGGTTTACCAAAGAGTCCCACAACATAATGGATATTATAAATATTTAAATCCATTAATGCACCACCTGAAAATTTAGGATCAAAAGCAGGTAAAATATTGCCAGCTTTAAAACTATCATATCTGCTGGAATATTGTGAATAATTACATTGAACAATTTTTATATTTCCTAAAGAAGGAAGTAATTCTTTAATTTTTTTATAATTAGGCAGATATTGATTTGTGATTGCTTCAAATATAAATAATTGTTTTTCTTTAGCTAAATCACTTAAAATAACAGCTTCTTTATATGTTGATGTAATTGGTTTTTCAATAATAACATTTTTATTTGCTTCTAAAGCCTTTTTTGCAAATTCAAAATGCAAGTTGTTAGGTACTGCTATATAAATTGTATCTACTTCACTATTTAATAATTCATCATAATTATAATAAATATTTTTAATTTGATATTTATTCTTAAATTCAATCATTGAAGCTTTACTTTTTTCAGTTCCGCAAATTCCTGCTAATTGTAAATCTTTTAAATATGGAGTAATTGTTAAAAAATCCTTTACAATCATTCCTGCACCAATAATACCTAACTTCATGTTTGTTCCTCCTTGTTCACAAATCCTTCTCATAATTTTCAAACTGCTCTGATAAATTTTCAAATATTTATTACACTTTTATTATAAATAATTATGACAACTATAACAATTCACATAATTTCACCTATTGAAGTGAAAAAAGAAAAATTTTAATTTTGCTGCTCAAAACTGCCTATATCTTTTTTAAAAATAAGATATAGGCAGTTTTAGTTACTTGAATTTACTTATTATTTTAAATCTTTTATCCCTTTTTCTAATATTTCCATCTGTAATAATATCTGCTCATCAGTAATTGTCTTATCTTTACCCTTTAAAATTACTTCATATAAATCATCATACACTCTTCCATAATCACCTTTAACTGATTTCACTTTTTCTTCATGAATTACGCCTTCATCATCAATATAAGTCAATACACCATAATGTTTAAGAGTATCAATTCCAAATCCATCATTTCCTGGCATGTAGAACAATTTTAAATGTTCTTCCTGCCGATCCTTAGTTTTCTTAATAAAACATCCTTTTTTACCGTAAACTGCAAAGCTTGGTCTTTCTTTTAATCTAAAGTAACTGGATTTTACAGATACCTTTAAAATTCCGTAGTATAAATCTAAATCAAAATAATCATTCATTCTGCCTGACCCCAATAATTGTCTTACATCATAATGAATATAATCTGGTTTGCCAAAATAACTGATAACTTGGTCAAGGGTGTGACAGCCATGACCATATAAAAAAGACATCGCTGGTTCAAATTTAGTAATTGATTCTGGTATTTCTGGACGATAATAATCATAATGCATTTCTACTTCTATTAAATCTCCCAGTTTTCCTTCTTCAATAACTTTCTGTACTGTTAAAAAATCACTATCAAAACGCCTGTTTTGATATGGTTGAATAATCAATCCTCTTTCTTTTGCAATTTCAAATAATTCCCTTGCCTGTTTAGATGTCTCCACAAATGGTTTTTCAACTAAACAATGCTTATTATGATTTAATACCATTTTAGCATATTCATAGTGACTGTCATGTCTTGTACAAACTGCAATTAATTGAATTTCCCTGTCATTTAATAGTTCAGCCAAATCAGAAGTATAATTTACACCTGCAATCCTATCCCAACTTTCATTTTCAGGATGTCTTTGATAAATGGTTTTTACCTTAATATTTTTTCTTTGAAGAACAAATGGCAGATGGTATCTATTAACACTCTTTCCGTTTCCAATATAACCAATAGTAAGCATTCTTTACCTCCAGAATAAATATATTAAATTAAAGTTTATAATATTATATTAAGGGCTTTTTTCACTATTTTTCACCAAATCCAAAATCTCTATAACTTCAATAGAATCCTTCTAACTCATTATATCACTATGTTTAAAAAATTATAAATGTATATAAAGCATAATTAAAAATTATGCTTTATATACATTTGTCAACCATTTTTTATTATACTTTCATTAAAACTTCCTACTCTATAACCTTGCATATCAAGTGTTACATATTTAAATCCAAACTCTTTAATTTTTTGATAAATATTGTCTAAAAGCTGTTCATCAAATAATCTTTTTCTGTCTTGTCTGTCTACTTCAACTCTTGCTAAATCTCCATGACATCTTACTCTGACAGCCCTAAATCCTACACTCATCATGTATTTTTCTGCCTTTTCTATCTTCTCAAAATCTTCAACTTTAAGTTCATTTCCATAAGGTATTCTTGTTAAAAGACAAGCATATGGAGGTTTGTCCCAAGTGTTTAAGCCTAACTGTTTTGAAAAAGCTCTTATTTCTGCTTTAGTTAATTTGCATTCTAAAAGCGGACTTTTTACTTTTAGTTCTTTTAAAGCTTTTAGACCTGGTCTATAATCTCCTATGTCATCAAAATTTGTTCCATCAACAACATAATTATATCCTTGTTTTTCAGCTGTCTCTAAAATCATTTTAAATACAGCAGTCTTACAAAGATAGCATCTATCTTCAGGATTATATCTAATTGAATCAATAATTGGAGATTTTATAATTTCATGATTCACTCCCAATTCTTTAACTAATTTTTCAGCTTCTTCTACTTCCCATTTAGGAATATATGGGGATAAAATTGTTACTGCTTTTACATTATCGCCAAGAGCTTCTTTTGCAGCTCTAAGCAAAAAAGTACTGTCTACTCCCCCTGAAAAAGCAACTACTACTTTCCCTAAATTTTTTAAGTAATTTATTAATTCATTATATTTTTCATTAGTTATCACGAATTATCCCCTCTTATATTAATACTTTAAAATAATAAAAAATTATATAATGTTATATTTTTTTAAAAACTCGCAATCATTTATGATATTTTCATACTTATCATCCTTAATGATTTTGTGTTCTTCTGAAAAAACAATAGCTCTATTAAAAACACCTTCTATATATTCAAAATCATGGGTTGCACAAATTATAGTCTTTCCGCTCTTGTTAAGTGCTACCAGTAAATTTTTTAAAAATTTCTTTCCTTTTGGATCTATTCCGTTCATTGGTTCGTCTAAAGTTATTACTTCTGGATTCATAGCTAAAACACTGGCAATTGCAACTCTTTTTTTTTCTCCTCCACTTAAATTATAAGGATGTTCCTCCTTTAACTTCTCAATATTAAGAAGTTTAAGACAATCGCTTACTCTTTTGTTTATTTCATTTTCTGGTAATCCCATCTGCATAAGTCCAAATGCTACTTCTTCAAATACAGTAGAACAAAATAACTGAGCATCAGAATTTTGAAATACAAATCCTAACCTTTTATGAAATAATTTCAAAAACTTATTATCTCTTAATTTATGTTCAGTTATTTCGTTATTATCAAAAATATATTTTCCACTTTTAGAAAATATAATTCCATTCAATAATTTTAATAAAGTTGATTTTCCACTTCCATTTGGTCCTATAATAGCTACAGATTCTCCTTCTTCTATATATATATTAATATTATCAAGAGCTATTTTATTCTTGTATGTAAATGTAATATTTTCTAATTTTATCATGAAGAATTCTCCTGTTTTTTAAGAAATATATGGCTATTAATGCTTATATTTACACTTTTTTATATTCTAATAAATTCAATTAAAAAAATTATCTTTATTAAATATTAAAATATATAAATAAACTTAACAAAAATATATTAATAAATAAGTATCCAAAATCTGCTTTTTTGAATTTTAAATTTACCTTTGCAGAATATTCTCCTGAAAAACACCTGCATTCCATAGCATAAAACATCTCTTCACTCATTATATAAGATTTAATAAATAACTTTCCCATAATCCCTGTGAGAGAATTATATTTATTAGAAGTTATTCCGATTGATCTGAGTTTTAATGCATGAAAAAGATTTATAGAATATTCACCTAATAAAACAATATATCTTATGGTTATGTCCATAATCCAAATAAACATATCTGGTACAAATAATAACTTTAATGATTTATTAATTTCGTTCCATTTGGTATTATGAGATAACAAATTCACAAGTAATATAGTAATAAATATTTTTTGAAAAAGTAGCAGACTGTTATAAATATTCCCATGAAATATAGATGGTATTAAAGCTATTAAAGTTATTAATGGAAATATAAAACTTTTTATTAATATAATTTTTCTTATTTTCTTTTCCATCAATAAAAGATTAATCAACACATATATATCTATTATTAATAAATAAATAAAACTTCTTGAAATAGATATACAAATTATCATAACTAAAACACTTATAACCTTTAACGTTGGATTTATTAAATAAATTAATTTATCTGAACTTTTATTTTGTCTGATTATGGATATTATTTTAATTAAAGAAAAAATACTTTTTTCAATATATGTATTTTTTTCTTTCTTTGGAATGTAATTATCTTTTTCAAAAAGCCATTGTGGAATCATCTAATCTCCTTTTATAAATTTCTTTAAATTTATTTTTCCTAAAAACTTAAAAATAATCAGGATTAATGCTGCTCCAATAAGTGCTGATAAAATATAGCCCAAGTATTCATTTAAATATCCAAAACTATAATCAGGTAATGGAGAATTAAACTGAACTCCATTTTCCATTCCCTTAGGAACAAATCCCAAAAGTTCTTTGATTTCATCAATACCCCATTCACCCCAAGCAGTGCCGCTTGCTAAAAGTCCTAAAGGGGTAACTGCAATAATAATTCCTATAATAACATATAGAGCTTTTAACTTTTCTGCCTCTCCTTTATAAATCACATCTGGCAATGCTTTTTTAATGTAACTATAGGCTCCTAAAGTAATTATTCCTTCTAATAATCCTACTACTAATAAGTGAGGTATCATCATAGCTGGAATAGATACAGTCAGGTCATACGGACTATATAGCGGAAATCCTGAAGCGTCTTTAAAAAGCAATGGCTGAACTCCAAACTCAATTGCAGTAAATAAAGCAGCCATATTAACAGCAAAATAACCACCTAGGAAAGCTCCAATATAATCTGATTTTCCACTATTTATAATTTTTTTTGTAAGTTTAAAAAAATAAAATGCAGTGAATGGCATTACAAAAGCCATATTAAAACAATTAACTCCTAATGCTAAAATTCCCCCATCTCCAAAAAACAATGCCTGAATTAAAAGAGCAATTGTAACTGCAAAAACAGCTGCATAAGGTCCAAGCAAAATAGCAGCTAAAGCTCCTCCAACTGCATGTCCTGTAGTTCCACCTGGAAGAGGAATATTAAACATCATTATTAAAAAAGAAAAAGCCGCTATAACCCCAAGAAGAGGCATTTTTTGTCTTGTTATTTCTTTTTTTATTTTTAGACTTGCTCTTTTCCATATTGGAAGCATAACGGCTCCAAAAACAGCACAAGTTGATGGACTTAAATAATTATCTGGTATATGCATAAAACTCCTCCAAAAAATAATTAAGTTTTATATATCATTTTATGTTTGTGTATAATTAATTTGTACTTTTTCCTATTAAAATTTAATAAATTTTTATAGAAAAGTTGCTGTAACCTTTTCTAATTCTTCCCTGATTGCGATTCCTTGAGGACAATGTGTTTCACATTTGCCGCATTTTACACATTTATTTGATCTTTGCTCTTCTTTTAAAGAAAAATATCTTGCCTTAAGCTGTTGTTCGTTTTCTTTATTTACAAACATATGATATTCATTATAATAAGTAAAATTCCTTGGAATATTTATACCAACTGGACATGGCATACAATATTCACACGCTGTACAATTTACTTTGATTTTTGATTTAAATATTTCTTTCACTTTATTCATAACATCAAGTTCTTCTTCTGATAAAGAATTAGGCTCAGAAGTTGAAGCTATTTTTATATTTTCTTCTACTTGAAGAGGATCATTCATACCACTTAAAACTACAGAAACTTCCGGATGATTGTAGATCCATTTCAATGCCCATTCAACAAAAGTTCTATCAGGATTTGCTTTTTTAAATATTTTTTGTGCTTCATCAGGAATTGAATTTACTAGTCTTCCACCTCTAAGCGGTTCCATTACTACAACCCCAAGACCTTTTCCTGCAGCATATCGTAAACCTTCAATACCTGCCTGATTATATTCATCTAAATAATTATATTGAATCAGACAAAATGACCAATCATAATAATCAACGATTTCTTTAAAAACCTCTAATTTGTCATGAAAAGAAAATCCTGCATATTTTATTCTTCCATCTTTTATTGCACAATCTAAAAAATCATCTATACCTAATTTTTTAAGTTTGTCCCAAGTTTTCTTTTCTAATGCATGAACTAAATAAAAGTCAATATGATCTGTATCTAATCTTTCAAGTTGTAAATTTAAATATTTATCCATATCTTCTCTTGTATTAATTAACCAGCTAGGAAGTTTTGTAGCAAGCTTAACCTTTTCTCTATAACCATCTTTTAGAACTCGTCCAATAAAAGGTTCACTTTCACCACCTCGCTCCATTCCTGTTCCATGATAAGGGAATGCAGTATCTATGTAATTAACTCCTTCATCAATAGCCTTTCTTATTAAATTTTTAGCTTTTTCTTCATCAATTTTAGATACATCTCCTTCAATAATCGGAAGTCTCATACATCCAAATCCTAAAATTGAAACCATTTCATTAGTTTTTCCAAATTTCCTGTATAACATCTCTCTTACCCCCAAAAATAAAAATGATTATTTATTTAAATATTTTTTTCTTTGCATATCATACCATTGTATTTTATTGTTAATTTTATCAAGAAGACTATTCATTTCCTTTATTTTTTTCAGTAGTGCTTCTTTATGATCACATAATATTTTCATACGTTTCTCCATTGAAGGATCACCACTTGAGTAAAAAGCGACAAATTTTTTCATTTCAGATATAGACATACCTGTTTCCCGTAAACAGCATATAAACTTCAGCCATTCAATATCATCTGCAGTAAATAATCTGTTTCCATTTCCATCTCTCTTTATAGGATGCAATAATCCTTCTTGTTCATAATAACGAACCGTATGTGTAGGCAGATTTACTATGCTAGCTGCTTCTTTAATTGTAATAAATTCTTCCAAAATTATTCCTCCTACTTGTAAACATTATGAAAATTAAGTTGTCAGTATAATATTTTTGTATATAAATTCAATTTAAATAAATTTTCTTGTATTAACTATGTGATAATTAAATATTACACCTTTAAGTGCACTTTAAGTCAATATATTATGTGTATAATTATATCATCCCGCCGTCTACAGTAATAACCTGCCCCGTTATATATTTAGACGCATCGCTTGCTAAAAAAACAGCAAGCCTCCCTATATCCTCACCAGAGCCGAACTTCATCATAGGTATTTCTAATTTCAGACTTTCCTTCTCTTCATTTGAAAGATGGTTATTCATCTCAGTATCTATAACTCCCGGAGCTATAGCATTTACTCTGACATTAGAAGCAGCCAGTTCCTTTGCCAGTGCTTTTGTAAAGCTGTTAACGGCTCCTTTTGTTGCTGAGTAAATTACTTCGCAGGAAGCCCCAGCATTTCCCCAGATTGAAGAAATATTTATTATACTGCCGTGCTTTTTAGCAATCATATATTTAACAGCACAATGTGAGCAGTTTATAACTCCCTTTAAATTTGTATCTATCAGACTACTCCATTCTTCTTCACTCATATCCATAAATAGCCCTACTTTTGATATTCCTGCATTATTAACTAATATATCTATACTTCCAAATCTTTTTACAATTTCACAAATAATATCTCTCGCTTCGTTATACCTGCTTACATCACCCTTTATAATAATTCCATATCCTCCGTTATCTTTAATAAGTCTCAAAGTTTCCAAAGCTCCCTGCTCATTTTTATTGTAATTTACAGCTACTGCTGCACCAGCTTTAGCAAGCTCCAAAGCTATGCTCTTTCCTATTCCTCCTGAAGATCCGGTAACAAGTGCAGCCTTTCCTCTTAAGTTCATACAATTCACCCCTTACGTACTTTTTTACCATTATAACAAATAAAAGCAGATTATTCACTATGAACTAATCTGCTAAGTATTGTATTAATAATATTTTTTCTCCTTATATATTTTTTCACAATACTTAAATTCACTTATTATAATTACATTAACTTGAATGCTCTTACAACATCACTCAGATTCTCTGAAGAATGAGAAAGAATCTTAGAGGCTTGTTCAAACTGAGCAGTTTGTTTTAAAATAAGACCCACCATTTCAAGAACAGTTTCACTTTTATTAGCATTTTTTAGTGTATCTTTATCAATTTCTACTGCTGCTTCTCTTATACTTGATGTAATCTGTTCAATTTCCTTAGATTGAAGCTGAATCAAATTTGTAATAGATTGAATATCCTCAGCCACATAATTAACATCTTTTTGGATTTTGTTAAATGTATTTATTGATTCTGTTAATATTTTACTTTCACTATCTATTTTTGTTCCTATATTACGCACCTTTGCTATTGTATTTTCAGTTTCAGTTTGTACTGAAGAAATTAGCTTTGCTATAGAAACTGCTGCTTCTGTTGAACCTATCGCAAGCTTTGCTATTTCCTGTGCAACCACAGCAAACCCTTTGCCTGCTTCCCCAGCACGAGCAGATTCAATGGAAGCATTTAAAGATAACAAATGTGTCTGCTTACTTATATTGCTTATTACATTTGTAACTGAACTAATCTCCTTTGAATACTTCTGCAATACTGTTATACTATCTAATGTATTTTTCATTTCTTCTTCTAGTTCACTCATCTTTCTTAAAACCTCTTTAGAAACTTCAGAATTAAAAGAAGCAAATTCATTTGTATTTTTTATATTGTTGCTAACATTTGTAATCAAATTCTCCATATCATTAATTGCAGATGATATAAAACTTAATTTTTGCTGCGTTTGCTGAAAAATTTTATTCTGTGTTTGTGCTGCGGATACAAATTCTGTAATAGAACTTTCTATTGTTCCTGAGCTGCTTTGTACGCTTTCTGCAAGACCAGATAAAGAGTGAGCCGAACTTTTAGAATCCTCTGAAGCTCTTCCAATACGTTTAATCATGTTCATTTGATTACTTATAAACTTGTTAAACCATCTTGCCAGCTCTCCAATCTCATCATTAGAACTCTTTTTTACACGAAGTGTAAGATCTCCTTCTCCTTCTGCTAATTCTTGAAGTATTGAAATCGTACTATTTAATGGATTTATTATAAGTCTTTTAATTATATATACAGCCGCACTAGTAATCATAAGCCACGTTAAAAATAATCTTAAAAGCTCAAAAGAATTACTAAATTTTGAAAACAAAAAGCTTGAAAACATTAAAGCTGCATTAGTTAAACCTAAAATCATAGTCATTTTTAAACTTAAACTTCTGAAATTATATATTTCATCAATGTCGCCTTCACACATCATACCCCAGGTTTCTTCGCAATACGGCGGCTGAATTACAACGCCTTTTCCGCCTACAAGTATGTGCCTATAATCAGGATATCCCGGCCATGTATCCAAATTTTCACCATTTTTTATTGTATTATTTACACCTATATGAAGATAACCGGTAGCAGGGTCAGTAAATACAATTTCAAATTCAGTATGCTTTGTAATTTTTATAACTCCGAAACTTTTAGTCTTCACTCCCTGTTTTAAATTATCTCCCAAAGTAAAAGTATCATCTTCAAAACGACTTCTTGAAATAGCTGTACCAGGAGCTATTCCTCTATTGGATTTAATCATAAAAAGATAATTATCTCCAGAATCCTTATATACATGAGTATCTTCATCCTGTATAACATCACTCATAACATCGTTAGGAATTCTTCCACATAAAACAGCTTTTCTCCCAGTTTTCTTGTTAAAATAGGGTAATGAAAACATTAATGTAACTTCATCTGAAAATTTAGAATTAAAATTTCCAATCCTCTCTGTATCTGGATCACAATATGGTCCATACATTAAAGGTTTAAGCTCCATACCTTTAACGTAATTTGGTAAATGACTCATGTTTTTATTAATATTTAATTCAGAAGTAGAAACATTTACTATTCCGTCCTGATTAATAATAAACAGTTCAGAAAAATCTTGGAATTGTCCTCTTTTTTCTTCCAGTAATTTTATTAATTCCTTATAATTAATCTCATTTTCATCAAAATAAGCTAAAAGAGAATCTCTTATAAGTTCTAAAGCAAGCCACGTATCTTTAAACCAATTATCCAATGCCTTTTTTCTTCCTCTGGCGATACCTTCAAATATCTTTTCTGATTTGTCCTTTAAATTACTATTTATAAAGTATGAAAAGTTCATTCTAATCCCCCCATATTTTCAATATAATTCTGCAAAAAAATTAAAGTATTTAGTGTATCTAGTTTTGTAATTATACATTAACTGCAGAACTTTATCATTAATATATAAAGCATTTATTATTTTTTATCATTTTTTCATCAGAACAGTCGAAATTTTTTCAAAAAATTACTTGTGACAACATTGTAAAAGAATTTTTTATCATTTTATTAATAGTTATAATAGAAAAAGTATCCATAATGACTACTCCTCATTATGGATACTTTTTTATTCTCCTAAATATGCATTTTTTACGCTCTCATCATTTAATAAATCTTGTGCACTACCGCTCAGTACAACTTTTCCTGTTTCAAGAACATAAGCTCTGTCAGCTATCTCTAGCGCTAAATTAGCGTTTTGTTCTACTAGAAGTATAGTTGTTCCAGCTTTATTTATTTCCACAATAGTATTAAAAATCTCTCTTACTACTATGGGAGCTAATCCCATAGAAGGCTCATCAAGAATTAAAAGCTTAGGCCTGTTCATCATAGCTCTTCCGATGGCCAGCATCTGCTGCTCTCCGCCAGATAATGTTCCTGCTACCTGTGTTATTCTTTCCTTAAGTCTTGGAAACTTATCAAATATCAATTCAAAGTCTTTTTTTATTTCGTGCTTATCCTTTCTAAGATAAGCTCCCATTTCTAAGTTTTCCTTAACTGTTAAATTAGCAAATATTTTTCTTCCTTCAGGTACATGCCCTATACCTGCACCTACTAGCTTGTGTATAGGAATACCTTTGATTGAAGAACCATTATAAAGGATATCCCCGCTTTTAAAAGGAGTCAATCCAGAGATAGCCCTCAGTGTTGATGTCTTACCTGCACCATTAGCACCTATTAAAGTAACTATTTCACCTTGTTTAACCTCTATATTAATATCCTTAAGCGCATGAATGCTCCCATAATATAAGTTCAAATCCTTTATGCTAAGCATTCAGCAGTTCACCTCCGTTGCTACCACCAAGATAAGCAGCTATAACCCTCTTGTCTTTCTTTATTTGTTCTGGTGTACCCTCTGCAATCTTCTTGCCGTAATCAAGTACTGCAATTCTTTCACATACACCCATTACAAGTTTCATATCATGCTCTATAAGAAGTACAGATAAATTGAACTTATCTCTTATCCATCTGATATGATTCATAAGCTCCATAGTTTCCTGAGGATTCATTCCTGCAGCAGGCTCATCTAGAAGCAGCAAGTCTGGTTTTGTTGCTAAGGCTCTTGCTATTTCTAACCTTCTTTGCTCACCATAAGATAGATTGCTCGCCAATTCATCTGCTTTGGAGTCAAGATTAAAAAGCTTTAAAAGCTCCATAGCTTCCTTTTCAATTTTCTGTTCTTCTTTTCTGAATTTAGGTGTTCTGAATATGGCTGAAAATATATTATATTGTGCTTTAAATCCATAGGATATTTTTATATTATCTAAAATAGTCAAGTTTGAAAATAATCTTATATTCTGAAAAGTTCTTGCTATTTTCTTTTGAGTGATTACATAAGGCTTTAAACCATGAATATCATCACCCTTATAATTTATGCTTCCATTCGTTGGAGCATAAACTCCGGTAAGCATATTAAAAACAGTAGTCTTACCTGCTCCATTAGGACCTATAAGTCCAACTACTTCCTTCTCACCTATGAATAAATCAAAGTTATCTACGGCTTTTAATCCTCCAAATTGAATAGAAAGCTCATTAACTTTAAGCATTCATCTTCCTCCTTTCTAAACTTTATCTTTTTTTAAAATGTTATCTAAAAATTTAAAGCTCAATTCCTTTGTTCCCATTAACCCCTTTGGCCTGAAAAGCATAAGAAGTATTAATGATAATGAATAAACTATCATTCTGAAATCTTGGAACTCTCTAAATACTTCCGGCAGGAATGTAAGTATAACTGCTGCAATTATGGATCCTGTAAGTGAACCCATACCGCCTAATACAACAAATGTCAGTATTTCAACAGATTTTAGGAAATTAAAAGTTGGAGGATCAATAAATCCGTTATAATGAGCATAAAGTGCACCAGCAATTCCAGCAAAAAATGCAGCTGTTATAAATGCCATTACTTTATACTTTGCTGTATTTACTCCCATAGCCTCTGCAGCAATTTCATTTTCTCTAATAGCTATCATATTTCTTCCTTGAACAGAATGTATGATATTATATATAACTAAAATTGTTATTACCATTAGGAAAAAGCTCCAGGTAAAGGTTGTGTTCATAGGAACTCTAAACCCTCTAGGTCCCCCTACATAATCAATATTAACTAAAGCACCTCTTATAACTTCTCCTACTCCAAGAGTAGTAATTGCAAAATAATCCCCCTTAAGTTTTAATGTTGGGATTCCTACAACTAAAGCAATTAATGAAGCTGCAACTCCAGATACAAATATTGCAACAATAAAAGGCAGCTCAAATTTGGCAGTTATTATTGCAGAACTGTATGCACCTACAGCCATAAAACCTGCATGTCCTAAACATAATTGACCTGTAAAACCAGTTATAAGATTTAATGAAACTGCCAATATTACATTAACACAAACAATCATTATGATACCACTATAATAACCGTCTATTATTCCTGAATCCATTAAGATGTTAAGCAAAAAGAATAATGCCAAAACTAAAATTGTATAAATTATAGATTTCACTGATATTTTCATAGGCTATACCTTCTCCCTAGTGACTTTTCCTAATAAACCTGCTGGCTTTATTAGAAGGATTATTATTAGTATTGAAAAGGCAATTACATCCGACAATCTTGAAGTAACATTAGACGCCTTTGATAAGGTTTCTATCATTCCCATAACTACTCCTCCAAGAAGAGCCCCGGGAATAACACCAATACCACCTAAAACTGCTGCAACAAAGGCCTTTAACCCAGGCATTATACCCATATAAGGATCAATAGTTGTCCATGCTAACGCAACTAATACTCCAGCAGCTCCTGCTAGTGCAGAGCCTATAGCAAATGTAAAAGAAATAGTATTATCTACGTTTATACCCATTAAGGCAGCAGCTTCTATATCATAAGAAGCTGCTCTCATAGCCTTTCCTGTTTTTGTTTTAAAAACTATAAATTGAAGCAGTATCATAAGCACAACTGATACAACTATTGTAAGCATTTGAATATTGCTGATTTGAAGTCCTCCAAATGCATAAGTTTTATCCTTTATTAAACTTGGGAAGGTCTTAGGATTAGGTCCAACAAAATATCTCATTAAATTTTCAAGAAGCAGAGAAACTCCAATTGCTGTTATAAGCAAAGTTATTCTTGGAGATTTTCTAAGAGGCTTATATGCAACCTTTTCTACAATAATACCTACTATAACCGAACCTAACATAGATAAAAGCAATGTAGGCAAAAATGGCAGATTTAGATAAACTGTAACATAAAATCCTGTAAATGCCCCTATCATATATATATCTCCATGGGCAAAATTGATTAGCTTAATTATTCCATATACCATTGTATACCCAAGAGCAATTAAAGCATACATGCTGCCCAAAGATAATCCATTTATTATTTGCTGAAGAAATTCCATAGTAATCCTCCCCTGATATAGTTATATATTAAGGATTAATCTTCTTAACTAGGGAGTAATTCTCTCCTTCTACCTTAAGAATTGATGCTCCTTTTACTGCATTTCTATCACTGTCAAAGCTTATTTTACCAGTTGCTCCATCAAGAGTCAGCTTAGCAAGAGCATCTCTTACCTTTGCTCCGTCAGTAGTTTTAGCATCTTCTAATGCTTTAAACATCAATTTTGCAGCGTCATAACCTAAAGCTGCTAAAGCATCTGGCTTTTTATTATATTCCTTGCTATATGCATCAACAAAACTCTTAACTTGTTCTGCAGTATCTCCTTGGAAATAGTGGTTTATAAACTGTCCACCTTTTACACTGTCTCCACCGATTTTATATAAGTCAGAAGAATCCCAGCCGTCAACCCCGATAAGTTGTGAAGTAATTCCTAATGACTTAGCTTGTTTAGCTATAACACCAACAACATTGTAATAATCTGGAAGCATTAACACTTCTGGATTTGAACCTTTTATCTTTGTAAGCTGAGCGTTAAAGTCCTTATCATCCTTGTTATAGCTCATATATTCAACTACTTTACCACCTTGAGCTTCAAATTCCTTTTTAAAGGATTCAGCTATACCTTTTGAATAGTCATCTCCAACATTATAAAGAACTGCTGCTGTTTTCTTTCCAAGATCATTAGCTGCATACTTAGCCATTGATATTCCTTGGAAGGAATCTAAATAACAGCTTCTAAATACATATTCTCCACCAACCTTTGTTATTGATGGTTCTGTAGCAGTTGGTGTAAGCATTGGTATTTTTCTTTGAGTTGCTTTTTGTGCAACAGCTGCAGTGGCCCCAGATGTAACTCCACCTATAATTGCACTAACCTTTTCACTATCAACTAACTTATTAAAAGCATTAACTGCTTGGTTAGGGTTAGCTTGGTCATCTTCAAAAATAACCTGAACCTTCTTACCATTGATTCCACCCTTTGCATTTACTTCTTTTTCAGCTAATTGAACAGCCTCTTTAACAGATAGTCCGTATGTAGCTACAGGACCTGATAATGGCCCAAACATACCAATTTTAATTACATCTCCCTCAGCACTACCAGTAGTACCATTCTTCTTACAGCCAACCATAGTAGTCGCTGCAACAGCTACTGCTAAAACGCATAGCAATACTTTTTTCTTCATTTTAGAAGCCCCCTTTTATCATAATCCACTTTATAATAATACTTTATATTTTAAAATAATACCATGAATTTTTTATAAAATCAATGATTATTGTTCGTAATTTCATTTTTCTTTTTTAACTAATTAAATTTAAATAAGCTAATCTGAATTTTATTATTAATTTGATTTAGACAAACGTTTTCTTTTTTTAATTTAAAACATAATTTTCGCAAATATGTTATTTCCATTTTTAAAAAGCAATAACCATACTTTATATATAAGCTTTTTTATAATTGTACAGAATATTTATGTAATAATTATCTAATTTTAGGCTAAATTTAAAATTTAAAATTTGTAACCTCTAACAATTTATTTTATAATTACTATTAAATAATATATTATTAAATAGTAATTATAAAGTTAGGAGTGTTATTGTGCTCGATTTTAAACCATTGACTCTTGATGATAAAAAATTATTTGATACATATTTAAAGCCCTATAAATTTTTAACAAGTGAATATTCTTTCACAAACTTATTTATTTGGAGAAAAGCCTTAGACATACAATATACTGTATATAAAGACGCCCTAATAATCAAAAAGAAAGATTTTAGTGATAATTATCATTTTATGCAGCCTATAGGTTACAACAGGGAATTTTTGACACAAATCTTGGACATTTTAATAAACTATAGAAAGGAATTTGGACTTAAATATCTCTTTAAAGACTGTGAAACTCCTTTTATAGAAGAATTAAAATCTATTTATGGAGAGAACTTAAGCTATGAAGAAGATAGAGATAATTTCGATTATATTTATGAAAGTTCAAAACTAATATCCTTATCTGGAAAAAAACTTCATTCTAAGAAAAATCATTATAATCATTTTGTAAAAAATAATATTTATAATGTTGTACCTATCAATGAAGAAAATATTAACGAATGTATGAAGGCCGCTTGTGAATGGTGTAATAGAATAGGCTGCAAGGGATATGTCAAACATGAATTAAAATCCATACAGGAACTTTTAATCAACAGAGAAAAACTTGATTTTGTTGGCATTGCCATATATGTTAATAATATTCTTTCTGCTTTTACTATTGGTGAAAAGATGAATGCTAATATGGCAATAATTCACATTGAAAAAGCTGATACAAATATAAATGGACTATATACCTTTATTAATAAAACTTTTGTTGAAACCTGCTTTAAAGATGTTCCTTATATAAATCGCGAGCAGGATTTAGGTATAGAAGGCTTAAGAAAGGCGAAGCTTTCTTATCAGCCTTTTAAGCTGGAACATAAATATGCTGTTTTGTAAAATTTAACAATAGGTTTATATTTAAATACAAAACTTATGAATACAAATTATTATAAATTCTGCATTCATAAGTTTTTACTTTTAATTATTCTAAATTATTCCATTCCTATAAGTTCAACTTTATCTACTCCTTTTATTTCTTTCAGTCTGCTGAATATATCCTCAACGCTAATTTCTATATCTGAAATATCAAAGGTTATACTGACATTTGCAACATTATTAATAGGAATATCCTGATTTATAGTAAGTATGTTGCCTTTATAACTAGATATTAAATTTAGTATATTAGATAATACTCCAGCTTCATGATTTAATAAAAAGAATAAAGTTACTTTTTTTCCCTTTCTCTCCTCCGATAAAGTAAATACATAATCTTTGTATTTATAAAAAGCACTTCTGCTTATACCGACACTTTTTACTGCCTCCGTAACTTCTTTCACTTTTCCTGTCCTAAGAAGCTCCTTAGCATCGATAACTTTCTGAAAAATATCAGGCAGTATTTGCTTATCTATAACTAAGTATTTATCTCTCATAGTATCCCCTCTATATAATTTCACCACATAATTGTTTTAAACACATATCTATATTTTACTTGTTCTTTTTTAATTTTGAAATTATAAAATAAAAAATTTATAAAAGTATGTTGTTTTTTTCATTTATATGATATAATGTTTTTCATATAAATACAAGTGTATTTTATACAAGTACATATTTTTCATGATGTAACTTTGTATAAAACGTAAAAACTTAGGGGGTGAACAATAATGAAAGGTATAATCGTTCAAAAATATGGAGGCACCTCTGTAGGCTCCATAGAACGCATAAATAATGTAGCCAAACGAATTATTGCTGCTAAAAATAATGGAAAGAAAGTGATTGCTGTTGTCTCTGCCATGGGAGATACAACTGACGATTTAATAGAAAAAACAAAACAGATTACACCAAATCCTTCGCCTAGGGAACTTGACATGCTTTTATCTACTGGTGAACAAGTTTCTATATCTCTTTTAGCTATGGCAATTCAAGCTCAAGGTCATAAAGCTATTTCTCTTACAGGCTCTCAATGCGGTGTATTTACTAATGGCAATTACAAATCAGCCAGAATTGAAAAAATTGATAAAACAAGGATTGAAAAAGAATTAGAAGAAGGTAATATTGTGGTGGTGGCTGGTTTTCAGGGCATAAGTGATAACGGTGATGTAACAACACTTGGCAGAGGCGGTTCTGATACCTCTGCAGTGGCACTAGCTGCAGCAGTTGAAGCAGAATTATGTGAAATTTATACAGATGTAGATGGTGTTTATACTACAGATCCAAGGGTAGTGCCTAAAGCAAAGCTTATGGATAAGGTTGCCTATGATGAAATGCTTGAGCTCGCCAGGCTTGGTGCAAAAGTGCTTCATCCTAGGTCAGTTGAAATAGCAAGAAGGTATAAGGTTCCTCTTGTAGTAAGATCAAGTTTTAATGATAAACCAGGAACAAAAATTATGGGGGTTGAAGCTATGGAAAAAGCAGTTGTAAGAGGAATAACACTAGATGATAATATTGCAAAGGTTTCTGTTCTTAAAGTTCCAGATAAACCAGGTATAGCATTTAAGCTATTTTCACATTTGGCATCGAATAATATAGGTGTTGATATGATTATACAAAACGTAAATACCAATGAAGTTAATGATATATCCTTTACTGTAGCAAAAGATGATTTAAATCACGCTATTCAAGTATTGGGAAATGTTATGACTGAAATTGGTGCAGATAAGGTTGTATACGATAGTTCTGTGGTTAAGCTATCTGTAGTGGGTTCAAGTATTTTAGGAGACCCTGATATAGTATCTGGCTTTTTTGAGTGCCTTTATGAATTAGGAATCAATGTTCAGATGATAAGTACCTCTGAGCTTAAAATTTCCTGCATAATAGACCAAGAAAAAGCTAATGAAGCACTTCAAAGCCTTCACAGTAAATTTAGTCTGGATGCTGATGAAGAAATTGAGCTGAACGTAGTTTAATAACTGTTAATACTAAAAAATAAGAGTTAATTGTGTATTATTTCTCTTATGATAAAAAACACAATTATAAGGTGCTGACTCTTATAATTGTGTTTTTTTATTATTCTTTATAAGGCATTAGCTTTGCAATCAAAAACATAATTTTCATGCCTTGAGACGCAAATTTGCTTTCATACTCTGTAGTTATATTTTCTTTAAAATCGCAGTTATGAAGGTCATAAGTAATATATTCTATGTTAAACCCACTAGACTTAAAATATTCTATAGACTCTTCGAAAAGGCCTGTATCATCAGTCTTAAACCAGACTTCTCCTCCTATTTTAAGAAATTTTTTATACTCAGATAAAAATCTTGTGTGAGTTAGCCTTCTTTTCTTATGTCTGTCCTTAGGCCAAGGATTACAGAAGTTTATATATATTTTTGATATTTCGTCTTTAACAAAAACCCCTTCAATTAACTGTATGTTCAGCGGAACTATTCTTACATTAGAAACTTCTGCTTCTATAACTTTTCTAAGAGCATAAACAAGCACTTCATCCTTCAAATCTATTGCTACATAATTTATATTAGGATTTGCTTTTGCCTTTTCACTTATAAATTTTCCTCTGCCACAGCCAAGTTCTAAATGTATTTCATTATCATTCCTGAACTCCTCTTTCCACTTTCCACAGTATTCTAAAGGGCGTGTTATAAAAAATGAGCTGCTTTCAAGCTCAGGTCTTGCCCACCATTTTTTCCTTAGTCTCATTACTATGTTTCCTCCTGTTATATTAAATTTACAATATTAATTATTATATTTCTTACAAATCTCGCTGGTACACCAACTAAAATACTCGAAAGAGGACTCATTAAAAAAATAATAATTATTATAAACTGATATCTATATATTGATTCTGCAAAATTATAAAATAATTTTGGAAATAAATCTCTCAAAATATTAAACCCATCAAAGCCAGGCAATGGAAGTAAATTTAAAACAAATAAATTGCAATTTACAAGCAGTGATAAAAACAAAATATTATATATTATTTCTGCCAAGGTTGAATCATTCATTGCAAATTTAGAAAATAAAGCTAGTATAACAGCAGATACAAAAGCTACTGCAAGATTAGCTAATGGCCCAGCAATAGAAACTTTTAAATCGTCTTTATAATAGCTTTTAAATGCACTTGAATTAATTTGAACAGGCTTAGCCCAGCCAAATTTAAATACAAGAAGTGCAATAAACCCTATAGGATCAATGTGAGTTAACGGATTTAAAGTAAGCCTTCCTTGAAGCCTTGGAGTTTTATCTCCTAATCTATCAGCTGTTAATGCATGAGCATATTCATGAAAAGTAATTCCTGCTAAAATTCCTGGAATAAGAAGTATAGTAAATAACATGTTGTTCAAAAAAATCCCTCCTGTATTTCTTTGTAGCACATAAGGATTATCAATCCTTATGTCTTTAATGTTTCATGATATTTTATCTATATTATATCAATAAGTTGCTTCTGATGCATTATTTTTTAAATATAAAGAGTAAAGCATAAAAGCCTTACTCTTTTTAAACAATTATAATCTTCTAGAAGACTCATAAGCTAGCGGTGATCTTTCACACTCATCATACTTCAATGTTACCTGGCAGCAAAGCTCGCTGCCTTTCATTTTTTCTGCTGCATAGCATAAACCGTTAGACCTGGAATCTAAAAACGCATGATCTATTTGCTCAGGATCTCCTATTAGTATAAGTTTTGTTCCTTCTCCTACTCTAGTTATTATAGCCTTAATCTGCTTTGGCGACAAGTTCTGAGCTTCGTCTATAATAACCCAGTTCTTAACAATGGAACGTCCTCTTAAATATGCCACTGCTTCTGTAGTTATAATCTTTCTATCAAATAATTCTCTTACTTTATCATCTAATTCCTTTTCATTTTTATATCTTTCTTTTTCATCTGAATCTACTAATATTTGAAGATTATCAAAAATTGGTCGCATAAAAGGTGATATTTTTTCTTGCTCTGTGCCTGGAAGAAAACCTATTTCTTCATCCATAGTAACATTTGGTCTGCAAACTAAAATTCTCCTATATTGCTGAGCATTTTCCTCCATTACCTTTTGAAGACCTACTGCAAGAGAAAATAATGTTTTAGCAGTACCTGCCGGCCCTTTTATTATAACAAGAGGTATCTTGTCTGCATCCATATAAAGAGCTTCAAGCATAAACTTCTGTCCTACATTTCTAGGTGTAATACCTAAAGGTACCATATCCTTAAATAAAAGAGGTACAATAAGCTTTCCATCAAAGCGGCCCAGTGCTGTTTTTCTCGTATTTTCAATAGCATGTATAATTAAAAACTGATTTACATAAAGTTCTGGAATAGAGTATTCATTTAATTCATTGGAATAATATAAAAGCTCTTTAGGCTCTAAATATTTCTGAGCATAAAATTCATCAATTTTTTCTGATGATACAAACACATCAAGTCTTCCAGTATATTGGCTTTCATATTCAGGAACCATCTTTTCATAAAAATCTTCAGCATCTATGTCTACTGTATCAGCTTTTATCCTTTCAAAAATATCTTTAGTAACTAAACATACATCCTCTCCTTGCTCTTTTAAGCCTTTGCATACCTGAATTATTCTATTATCAGGTTTTTGCCTGCTCCAAAGAGGCGGTATTTCCGCATCATAATGATTCATCTCAACTCTAAGTCTTCCACCTCCAGGCAGCTGTATTCCCTTATTAAGCTTACCTTGTTTTCGTAATTTGTCTATAATTCTTGCTGCATATCTTGCATTTGAGCCTAAATCACTTTTATCTTTTTTAAAAGCATCTAGTTCCTCAAGCACTACCTCTGGTATAACCACATCATTGTCTCCAAAGGAAAATATGGCATTTGGCATGTACAGGATAACATTAGTATCTAACACATATGTCCTCTTCAAGCTATTATCCTCCTTTTTTCAAGCTTATGGATACCTAACCTTTAATTATACCCACTGCTCATTAATATTTGCTATTGAGAAAAATGTTTATTATTACTATAATATGATTAAAAGTATAGATTGTATTAATTTATTCTAAATATTAATTTATTATTAAATTTAGCCTTAAAGCTTTTTGACAACAAATAATTTTTATTATATAATATAATTAATTATTTAATTAGGATGGTGACCATGAATAATTTAACCGAGATTTTTAAAGAAAAGAAACTCAAGCTTACTCCTCAGCGTATTGCAGTATACAAGTATTTAAAATCATCAAAAGAACATCCATCTGCAGAAACTATATATAAAGCTCTTCAACCAGAGTATCCTACAATGAGCCTTGCTACAGTTTATAAGGCATTAAAAACTCTTGTAGAAGTTGGTTTAGTTCAGGAATTAAATGTAGGAGAAGGTAACTTCAGATATGATGGTAATATATGTAATCATCCACACATTCAATGTTTAAGCTGTGGAAGAGTAGATGACATTGAAGGTTTCTGTTTCACTGACTTAAATACATCAATAAAACAGTATACTGATTATGAAGTTCTAACAAATCAAGTTTATTTCTATGGATTATGTAAAGACTGCAAAAATAAAAAGAAATAAAGAAGATTAATTTGATAATTAACATAAAAAAAGGATATGTAAGAAGTATAATATAATTCTATACCTCTTACATATCCTTTTTTTTTATTAATAAACTTCATTTAATATTTCTTGCCACTCATTTTTAGTATACTTGCCTGCTAAAATACTATCAACTTTTCCACTTATATGTTTTTGAAATTTTTTAGGAAGATTATAAATATATACAATACTGTTATCATTTGCATTAGATAAATGTTTAACAATGCTTTCACCTAAACCTAAAAGCTCTGCATTTGCTTTTTTACTGCCAGATATATATCCTTTTTTCACTATATTTTCCTGTGTTTCATCACTTAATAAAAATTTGATAAACTTTCCTGCATCCTCTGAATTTTTGCTATTAGTAGGCATACATAGTAAAGCATTTATTATAACTGGCATATTACCTTTCATGCCATTACCTAACTGAAACTCTTCTATAAGCTTTATATTGCTTTCTTTTAAATTATTATAGTAATAAGATGTGCTGATAACAAATGGAATACTTCCATTTGTTAAATAAGCCAAAGTATTTTCATTTCCTAATTCAAAGAAACTTTTATTTATTCCTGTTTCCTTAACAGCTGTATTTATATCATCAAAAATTCCCTGCATTTCTTTTATGTTTTTATAGACCTCATTATTGTCATAGGCAGTATCTAAAGCAGAAGCCTTTACTTTATTGCTTGCAATTATGGAAGATAAAGCACAGTTAATATCTAAGTCCTCAGTAACTACTATAGGAACTTTTATATTGCTGCTGTTTAACTTTTTCATCAAAGCTAACGCATCCTGAATATTACCTGGAGGATTAATTCCTAATTTATTTATAGCATCTGTATTATAAAAAAATTCTACTGTATAAGGTATAACACCTATGCCATAATATTTTTCTCCTATTCTTCCATAAGCTGCCACAATATTATAGTATTTTTCACTTATCTTGTTTTTTTCAAATTGCTGACTCATATCACTTAGAAGACCTTTTTGTGCTAATTCTATCATTGTATTTCTAGAGGTAAGTACTAAATCCGCCTCCGTGCCTTTGCTAATATCTTCAATAATGTTAGTCCCACCACCTAATACATCATTAATTTTAAGTTCAGATTTTGGATTTGCTTTTTTATATTCTTCAGTTAAAAACTTAATTATGTTTAAAGTATTCTTGTCTTTAATATCTACATAAATATTTAAAGTTTTTTTCTTATCTTCATTTTCTTCTGCACTTTTTTTCTTACAGGACACTAAATTTATACATAGAAGGAAACTAATTACTATGGCAATAACTTTCTTTTGCCTCAAGTTTTACACCTTCCTCTCAACTTAGAGAACAAGAAATATATTTTAATTTAGAGTGTTTTTAAAATCTTGTCAAGTTTTGAAATTCTTTCTTTGTCCTCTTTTATTATCTTTTCTATATCCGGCCTTATGGATTCACTAAATTCTGAAAGATATTTTTCACTGTATTTTACTCCCGTCATTTCTCCTTTATATAACTCTTTCATAATTAATTTAGGTTCATTTTTAAACATAAGTTTTACTGAAGTCATAAGTTCTGTCATCTTTCCCTGAATACCTACTTCACTGCTTACTTCTATATCTCTAGACTGCATTATATTTTGAAGTCTAGTTCTATGTCTTATATGTTCATTTTTAAACTTTTCAATTTCTATTTTATATTTTCCTTCAGGAATTTTTTTTAAATATTTATTATATAAATTAATGCCCATATTTTCCCCTCTTAACATTTTAGTTAAATATATTTCATCATTATTCATACACATTCCCCTCTTTCTAATATAAAAATTTCTTAATTTTATTTTATGTAAATTAATTAAATATAAACTAACTTCATATAATTAAATGGAGGTGATTTATATGAAATTCAGGGTAATATTTCTAAAGAAAAAATATATTTACTATTCTGTCTTAGGAATAATTATTATAGCACTTTTAATAATTCTGCTTTCAACTAAGAAATCTACTGCTACCTTCAACACCTTAGTTGATAATAGTAAAATTTTTCAAACGGATTTAACTGGCGATGGAAAAAAAGACCTATTATATATTAAGACAGAAAAAGACAAATATTATATGGAAGTGAACGATGGTCAAAAAAGCTATTATTTAGAGCCTAATAAAAAACTCCCTACTATAGGATTATTTGATGTTAATAATCCATTAAAGATTACTTTTATGGATATTACAAGAGATAAAATTCCAGAAATTTTTGTTCAAGCTTCAGAAAAAGAAACTCCAATTCAGCATGTATTTTTATGGAGCGATGGAAAATTTAAAGACATATTTTTCGGTTCAAACAATATAGCAGGTTTTGCTGACTTAAGCAATAATAGAACTCCAAAGTTTTTAACAGGCAATATTACAAATAATAAAATTGAACTTTCAAATTACATATTTATGCCCGACAAAAAAAATCTTGAAAAATTTACTTTTAACTATAAGGATAATTATATGGGAAGAGACAGCGTCTTTGCGTTTATAAAATACATAGAAAGCCTCCCAGAAAATGAGTCAAACAAACCAGCAAACATATTTTATCCAGGTTTAAACGGGCAAGATATGGCTGTAATAGGAAAACTATCAGGAGAAAATAATACTTATACTTTCCTAAATTGTATATTTAAAGATAATAAATCAGATGTTAACGGAAACATTACAGAAGTGCAGTGGACACTTAACTTTAAAGCTGTTTCAAATTTAAATAAAGAAAAAACTAAAAACTATACTTTAAACCTAATACTAAAACCTTCAGGTAAACCTGAAGAAAATAATTTATTTAAAATTTATTCTATATCTCTAGCACAATAATTTTTCCTCAAGAAAAACAAAAGGGACCGCTATTAACGGTCCCAAGGGGGATGGGGGGTTCTAGCATTAAATGAAAGTAATTTGCTTTCATTCTATGCCGTGGAGATTTACTCTCCAACTTACATTATTAATATTGACCAATACTTGAAGTTTTATACACATAAAAATAATTTTTTAATTTTTATTATTTTTATATTTATTGTATAATTGCAAAACTATTAAAATGGAGGTAGCATAAATGTTTAATGATAAAGAAAAAAATACTAATAAAATAGAAACTCTTATTGGAGAGAAATGCAATATAGTAGGTTCACTTCAAGGTGATGGTTTGATAAAAATTGATGGAACGATTGAAGGGGATATATTTTGGCAAGACGATGTTATAATAGGTGTCTCATCCTATTGTAAAAGCAATATAAACTGCAAAAGTGCTTTTATTAATGGTAAAGTTGAAGGAAACGTTGTTTGTGAAGATACCCTCACTTTAGAAAACTATGGAAAAATATTAGGAGATATAACTGTAAAAAACTTGATTATTAAAGAGGGCGGCGCTTTTGATGGCAAATGTACTATGGTCATTCCTGTAAAATCTGAAGAAGTTTCAGAATAAAAATAGCCAGGAGGGCCTCTTAAGCTCTCCTAGCTTTCTTTTAACATTCTATCTTTTGCATGGATTACAGCAGGCAAGGTAGAATATTGCTATGATGAATAATATACTGTTATCAACTAGTCCTAATGCTCCGCCGTAGTTTCCAACTCCTTCAACAGGTTTTGCTCCGAATAATCCGTATCCACCTCTGTTGAACTGTAAAAGTATAAGAATTAGTATAATTAGAGTTGGGAAATCGCAGCAGCATTTGTCATAACCTTTACGATATTCTTTTTCATCATAACAGCATTCATGTCTGTGCTTTCTACTCATATGAAACCCCCCTTTCTTGGGCAATGGTTTAACGTAATCTATTCTTTATCTTTAGCTCTTTAATATTACTAAGTTTATGAAACAGCTTTAATTCTCATGTACATTGGGATATATGGATGTCTGCTGTTTCTTCTGGCCTTACAATTCTTTTGTTTATACTATATACTATTCTTAAAATTAAAATTTAGTGCTGCATATTTATTAATTTTTTATATTTTATTTTAAGTTAATCATAAAAATAATTTTTAATGAATATAATCTACTGAAAAACTCTATGCTGCTCTGTACTATTAAACTTATTTTTTCATAAGACTGGTTATAGTATAAATTTGCAAAATAGAATCTATTAACTTAGATTTTTCAGCATCCACTAAAGGCTTAATAGCATTTAATAATTGTACTCTTCTATCACTTATTGCTGAAGGTGCTTTTCCAGCTGATGAACTATTGCTGCTGCCTGTAAATCCATGAATTATAGAAGAAAGTTGATTCATATCTATATTATTCAGCAAGTTACCCATTTGATTCATGTCAAAGTTACTTAAATCAAAATTGTTCATTCTATCATTTGACTCATTATTATGTGTTCTTCTGTGTCTGCTCATTAAATCACCTCCTGCAACTTCTTTATTAAAACCGAAAACACTAGATATCCGGCTTGAAAATTTATTAAGACCGTCTAGTAAAATCATTATTCTGTTTCATTTTATTACTGGATATCTAAAATCAACTTTCAGTTATATGTTAAGGAGGGCTAAAAGAGCCCTCCAAATTTAGTCTACTTTCTGCAAGGGGTGCAGCAGGAAAGAAAATACAGTGCAATTATGAACAGGATGCTGTTGTCTATAAGGTTAGTTCCACCTAATAAGCTAGGAGCCACAACTGGTGCTGATCCACAGCCATCATCTGATACTGCAACTTGAGCTCCAGCATAGTATCCACCTTTTCTATTGAATTGAAGTATTATCAATATCAATATTATTAAGGTTGGAAAATCACAGCAACAGTTTCCTAAACCACCCAATAATGTATGCTTTTCGAAGCAATCATAGTCTTTCTTGCAATGCTTTCTACTCATAAAATATATCCTCCTTTTCATTAAGGGCTTTCTATAAGCCCAGGCTTTTTATTTTCCATCTTTTGCAAAACACTATAACTGTCCATCCTCTGTGTCTACATTAATAATATTAGTATTTGCTCCCCCTATGCCGTCATTAAATAAGAATAGTATTGCGAATATGATTAATATGAACCATCCATTTTCGCCAAAGAAGCCGCTATTACGCTGTTTATGGTGATGATGTTTTCTGCGACAATCATATCCGCTTCCCCAATTACCAAAGATTCCACCGTCATTACCACAGAAGCAGAAGATAACAATAATTATCAACACCCATAATATTAGATTATCGTTTCTTCTTCCACATGCTCCGCCAACGGTATCTATCTGTCTGGTAACGGCTAGTTCTTTAGCTGCACTGTTCATTGAACCATTTCCTCCCTTCCAGAAGATTCTTCCTTCTTTTGTTTTCTACTATATACTATTCTATCAATACGTTTTTGACACAAAAAAATAAGCCGAGCTTAAATAAATTTAAACTCAGCTTATTTCTATAAAAAATTTAGTTTTCTTCAATAAGTTCCCTAAACATAACTTCTAAAAGTTCTTCTCTTCCCTCTTTATTAAGTGAAGAAAAAAACATAATTTTTTCTTCTTTAGTTAATTCCAATGTCTCTCTTATTAGCTTTTCACTTTTTGAAATTTCACTTTTTTTGAGTTTATCTTTTTTAGTAGCTACGATTAAAGTATTATGACCATAATGTTTAATCCATTTATACATAAGTATATCATCATTAGTTGGTTTATGACGACTGTCAACTAATAATACTACCTTTTTAAGCTGCGGCCTGTTTAAGAGGTAATTTTCAATTATCTTTCCCCAGCTTTCTTTTTCGGCTTTAGATACTTTTGCATACCCATATCCAGGTAAATCTACTAAATAAAAAGTATTGTTTATAAGAAAAAAATTTATAAGTCTTGTTTTTCCAGGAGTACTGCTTACTTTAGCCAGACTTCTTCTATTAGTAATACTGTTAATAATAGATGATTTCCCAACATTAGATCGTCCAACAAAAGCTATTTCTAATCTATCATCAACAGGATATTGATTTGGTTTAACTGCAGAAGTTATAAATTCAGATCTTTTTATTTCCATTTTATTCCTCACTAATTAATGCATTTGAAAGCACATCATCAATTTTATCTGCTAATATAAAATTAAGCTTATTTTTAATACTCTTAGGAATCTTTAACATATCTTTTTCATTATCTTTAGGAATTATTACTGTATTTATTCCTGCTCTAAAAGCAGCAAGGCACTTTTCTTTTAATCCTCCTATAGGAAGAACTCTTCCTGTTAAAGTAATTTCTCCAGTCATAGCTACATTATGTTTTACCTTTTTAGAACTTAGTGCAGATATCATTCCTGTAATCATAGTTACACCAGCTGATGGTCCATCCTTAGGAACAGCTCCTTCTGGTACATGTATGTGTATATCTTTATCCTTATGAAATTCTGGTGATATACCATATTTTTCCGCATTTGCTCTAACATAACTGTATCCAGCCCTTGCAGATTCTTTCATAACATCTCCTAATTGTCCAGTTAGCTCTAATTTTCCATTTCCTGGCATAACCGTTACTTCTACAGGTAAAGTATCGCCGCCGTAACCTGTCCAAGCCATACCCATAACAACACCAATCTTGTCTATTTTATCAGCTTTATCATAACTGAAAATAGCAGGACCAAGGTACTTTTTAATGTGATTTATTGTTATATTTATGCTTTGTTTATTCTTTTCTACCATTTCAGCTATACTTTTTCTAATGACAGTAGCCAGCTTTCTTTCTAAATTTCTTACTCCAGACTCTCTAGTATAATTTTCAATCACATTATATATAGCACTTTCAGCAAAGGTAATTTTTCCTTCTTCAATATTATGCTCTTTTAACTGCTTAGGTATTAAATGCTCTTTTGAAATATGAAATTTTTCCTCATAAGTGTACCCCGATACTTCTATTACTTCCATTCTGTCTAACAATGGCCTTGGTATTGGGTCTAAACTGTTAGCAGTTGTAATAAAAAGTACTTTTGATAAATCGAAATCTAATTCTAAATAATGATCTCTAAAGGTACTGTTTTGTTCAGCATCCAAAACTTCTAAAAGAGCATCTGCAGGATCTCCTCTAAAATCATTGCTCATTTTATCTATTTCGTCTAAAAGAAACAGTGGATTTTTAGACTTGGCTTGCTTCATGCCATATATAATTCTTCCAGGTATCGCCCCTACATAAGTTTTTCTATGCCCTCGTATTTCCGCTTCATCTCGCACTCCACCTAATGACATTCTTACAAAGTTTCTATTTAGTGCATGAGCAATAGAACGTGCTATAGAAGTTTTACCTACTCCTGGAGGACCTACAAGACAAACTATTGGACCCTTTAAAGTATTGCTTATCTTTCTGACAGCAAGATACTCTATTATTCTATCCTTCACATCTTCAAGTCCATAATGTTCTTTTTCAAGTATTTCTCTCGCTCTTTTAATATCTAGATTATCCTCTGTTTCATTATTCCAAGGCAAATCTAATATCCAATCAAGATATGTTCTTATAACGCCGCCTTCAGCAGAATAAGAACCGCTATTTTTCAATCTGTCAAGCTCATATAGTGCCTTTTCTTTTACAGACTTAGGAAGTTTAGCTTTATTTATTTTGTTCTTATACCTGCTAATTTCCTTTTTATCTTCATCATCTTCCCCTAATTCTTCCTGTATAGCTTTTAATTGCTCTCTGAGATAATATTCTTTCTGAACTTTATCAATTTTATTTTTAACTTTAGCTCCTATCTTTCTTTCAAGCTTTAAAACGTCAACCTCATTGTTTATTAATATTAGAAGTTTCTCAAGTCTTTCGCTGACATCAAAAGATTCCAAAAGTTCCTGTTTTTTATCTCCCTTTAACATCAGATAAGAACTAATAACATCTGCAAGCCTTCCTGGGCTCTCTAAATCATCTAGAGATACTAAAAATTCTGTCTGCATATTACCAGATAATCTTATATATTCATCAAAAGAATTTCTAACAGTTCTTACCAACGCCTCGCATTTCTTATCAGTAATACATTCTAATTCTTCTAAAATCTCCACATCAACCTTGAAAAATGATTCCTTCTCTGTAAAGTTGATTATTTTTGCCCTATTAATACCTTCAATAAGAACACGTACTGTATCACCAGGAAGTTTAAGAATCTGCTTTATAGTACAAACTGTACCTACTTCATATATATCCTTTTCATCTGGCTCCTCAACCTTTGGGTCTTTTTGAGAAACCAAGAAAATTTCTTGATTTTTTAACATAGCATCTTCTAATGCAAGAATAGATTTTTCCCTTCCTACATCAAAATGCATTACCATATAAGGAAATATTGTAATACCTCTTAAGGGAATTAGAGGAAGATTTCTCAATTCCTTTTCCATTATTATCCCCTCACTTCAAATTATATTTTACAGCCAAGCATCAAAAGTTTCCATTAAAATGGAAACAAATAACACTTGGCTAGACTTAATATATTATACCCATAAAATTATTATTTTTCAATCAGTATTATACTTTATGCAGTCAATAGTATTTAATTTTTTATGAATGAAGGGATTGAGCTGATAATACAGCATTATTACCATCAATTGTAACCGGGTTATTAGTACCCTCCTCTTTTATTAGAGCTATATATAATACTTCATTAATATGGCTTACAGCTATGACTTTACCTTCATTAATAGTAGCAAAACTGTCCTGCCAATTTTCTTTTGGAATAATTATTTTTTTAGCTCCTGCTTTAATTGCTGCAGAAATTTTTGCGTTTACGCCCCCAATAGGTTTTACATTACCGTATAACGATATTTCTCCAGTCATGGCTACTTCATTATCTACTGGTATACCCTTAATTGCACTATATATTGCAGTTGTTATGCTAATACCTGCTGACGGCCCGTCAACTGGTGAACCACCTGGAAAATTAACATGTATATCATATTTATCACAACTTAAGTTAAATACATTTTCCAGAACAGTTATCACATTTTCCACTGAACATCTAGCCATACTTTTTCTTACAATTTTTCTGTTGAAGCTGCTTATTTCTTCTTCCTCAACTATTCCTGTAATTTTCAGCTGACCTTTTCTAAACTTGCTTCTTTGTGCAGTAGCTTCTATTTCCATTACAGCTCCCATATTTGCTCCATACACAGCAAGACCGTTTACAAAACCGATTTGAGGTTTGTCGTTAACTTTATTATCTGGTCTTGGGGAGTATTGACCATTTTCAATTACCCACTCTATATCATCAACAGTAATAAGAGTTCTGTTATCATTAATAGCAATTCCACAAGCTAGCTGTACTAAATTTAAAGCATCTCTTCCATTAGAAGCATATTTTCCCACCATTATTCGCGCTTTCTCTTCAATTTGTAACCCAATTTTGTCTACAGAATTTTGAGCTATCTTTTCTATTTCTTCTGGTAAAAGCGCCCTAAAAAATATTTCAACACATCTTGATCTTAAAGCAGGTACTATTTCCTCTGGACTTCGAGTTGTTGCACCTATAAGCCTAAAATCAGCAGGAAGTCCATTATCAAATATGTCTTTAATATATAATGGCATATTCGCATCTTCAGAATTATAATAAGCACTATCTAAAAATACCTTCCTATCTTCTAACACTTTTAAAAGCTTATTCATTTCAATAGGATGAAGCTCTCCAATTTCATCTATAAAAAGCACTCCACCATGTGCTTTAGTAACAGCTCCTGGTTTTGGCTGTGGTACTCCAGCAATACCTAAAGGTCCTGCTCCCTGATATATAGGGTCATGTACTGACCCTATAAGAGGATCAGCAATTCCTCTATCATCAAATCTAACAGTTGTTGCATCTATTTCTACAAATTTAGCATTAGTTTTAAAAGGTGAATGTGCTCTTTTTTTAGCATCTTCCAAAACTAATCTGGCAGCTGCTGTTTTTCCTACTCCAGGAGGACCATATATTATGACATGTTGTGGATTGGGTCCACATAGCGCAGCCTGCAGTGCTTTTATTCCTCTTTCCTGGCCTATAATATCATCAAAGGTTGCGGGTCTACTCTTCTCAGTTAAAGGCTCTGTTAGGCTTATGCTTCTCATATTCTTTAATTTATCCATTTCCTTTTTATTTTCTTTATCAATAACAATCTTGCTCGACTGCTGACCTTTTAAGGCATTAAAGAAATATAGCCCCATAACTATAGTAGCAAAAAACTGAATGAAAATTAAAAAATTTGTCATATTATTCTCCAGTTACATATACTAAAATATAGTATTACTCAACTGGAAACCTCCCTTCATTTATAAGCTTCCTAGTAAATTTACCTTTTTGTATTATGCACATTTTCAAGGTAATATATTCCACAATTTATAAAAAGCTTTATGCAAATGTTGAAGGTTTTAATAACAGCAAAAAAGAGCAGATATACTGCTCTTAAGCTGACTCTATACCTTTTTTACCTCTGCCCTTTTTAGTAATTTTTAAAGGAGTTCTTTTATCACCCTCAGCCATTATTAACTGCGGCTTTTTTGTACTAATAGTTTCTTCATTTACTATAACCTTAGCAATTCCTTCATTTGATGGAACTTCAAACATAACATCTCTCATTATATCTTCAATTATAGCTCTTAACCCTCTTGCTCCGGTGTTTCTTTTTATTGCTTCATCAGCAATAGCTAACAGAGCTTCTTTCGAAAAATCAAGTTCTACATTATCCATTTCAAATAACTTTTTATATTGCTTAACAAGAGCATTTTTAGGCTCAGTTAAAATGCTTATAAGCGCATTTCTATCTAGTGATTCTAGGGTTACAACTATAGGTAATCTTCCAACAAATTCAGGTATAAGCCCAAACTTCAATAAATCTCCTGGCATTATTTCCTTTAAAAGCTTACCTATATCTTTTTCCTTTTTAGATTTCACTTCTGCACCAAAACCCATGGCACTTTGTCTTGTTCTTTTTTCTATTATCTTATCGACACCATCAAACGCACCGCCACATATAAATAATATGTTAGTTGTGTTAATTTGTATAAACTCTTGATGAGGATGTTTTCTTCCTCCTTGAGGAGGTACAGAAGCTACAGTTCCTTCTAATATTTTCAAAAGTGCCTGCTGAACTCCTTCACCAGATACATCTCTAGTTATAGAAGGATTTTCAGATTTTCTTGCAATCTTGTCAATTTCATCTATATATATGATACCTTTTTCAGCTCTTTCTATGTCATAATCTGCATTCTGAATGAGCTTTAACAATATATTTTCAACATCTTCTCCTACATATCCAGCTTCTGTTAATGTAGTCGCATCTGCAATAGCAAATGGTACATTTAAAAACTTAGCTAATGTCTGTGCAAGTAAAGTTTTACCTGAACCTGTAGGACCAAGCAAAAGTATATTACTCTTTTGTAATTCTATATCATCATAATCTATTTTTGAGTTTATTCTCTTATAGTGATTATACACTGCTACTGCTAGTGCCTTTTTTGCCTCATCCTGACCTACTACATAACCGTCAAGATAGTTTTTTATTTCTTGTGGTTTTGGCAACGAACCAGTTTCAATTTGAATATTTTCATCAAACTCATCAGTTATTATCTCTGAACAAAGTTCAATACATTCATCACATATATATACTCCAGGTCCAGCTATGAGTCTTCTTACTTGATCCTGATTTTTGCCGCAAAAGGAACATTTTAATTGTTTTTTATCATCATTTTTTGCCATCATTTCACCTCACCAGGCTATTTCTTTTTAGTTATAACCTCGTCAATTAATCCATATTTCATTGCTTCTTCTGCAGTCATAAAATTGTCTCTTTCAGTATCTCTTTCTATTTGTTCAATAGGTTTACCAGTTCTCTCTGAAAGAATTTTATTTAAATTCTTCTTTATCTTAAGAATTCTCTCTGCATGTATTCCTATATCTGTAGCCTGCCCTTGATATCCTCCAAGCGGCTGATGAATCATGATTTCACTATTTGGCAGTGCAAATCTTTTGCCTTTAGCACCTGCTGCTAAAAGAAAAGCCCCCATAGAAGCAGCCATTCCTACACAAATAGTAGAAACATCCGGCTTTATATACTGCATAGTATCATATATTGCCATTCCAGCGGTTATAGAACCTCCTGGGCTGTTTATGTAAAGATAAATATCCTTATCTGGATCCTCACCTTCAAGAAATAAAAGCTGTGCAACAACTAAGCTTGCTGTAACATCATTAACTTCTTCACTAAGTAATATTATTCTGTCCTTTAAAAGTCTAGAATAAATATCGTAAGATCGTTCTCCTCTATTAGTTTGTTCAACAACTACCGGTACTAAACTCATAAAATTCCCTCCTATTATATCCTTATTTATAAAATTAGCTGCCAGAATAATATCTGGCAACTAACTCCCCTTTTATTTTATGCAATAGCTTTGCTGCTATCCACTAATAATTTTATTACTTTTTCATTAACTACATCTAATTTTAGATAATCCTTTTGAGCATCAAGAATTAGCTTTGTAGTTTTCTCAACATCTTTTTCACCATATTGTTTAGCAAGCTCTGCTGCTTTGCTTTGAAGTTCTTCTTCAGTTGCCTCAATATTTTCTGTCTTAGCAATCTTGTCAAGTACTAAATCAGTCTTAACTCTCTTCTCAGCACTTTCCTTCATGTACTCTCTTACACTAGCTTCAGTATTATTTGTATATTCATAATATGTCTTAAGATCAAGTCCTTGATACCTTAATCTCATTTCAAGATCTCTTAACATATTATCAATTTCTTTATTTATCATAACTTCAGGAATATCTACTTTAACATTTGCAACTGCCGCATCTATAACAGCTTCTTCATATTCTCTCTTAGCTCTTAAATCGTTAGCATCTTGTAATTTCTTTCTTATATCAGCTTTTAATTCTTCTAATGTATCAAACTCTGATACTTCCTTTGCAAACTCATCATCTAAAGCTGGAAGTTCTTTAACTTTAATCTCCTTAAGAGTAACTTCAAACACTGCAGGCTTTCCGTTTAACTCTTCTCTTCCATATTGCTCTGGGAAAGTAACATTTACATTTTTAGTTTCTCCAACAGCCATTCCTATTAATTGATCTTCAAAATTATCAATAAATGTTCCTGAACCAATTTCTAAGGAATAATCTTTTCCTTCTCCTCCTTCAAAGGCTACCCCGTCAATAAAGCCTTTAAAATCAATAACTGCTATGTTTCCTTTTTCTAAGGTTCCTTCAGTTTTAGTTTCAACTCTGCTATTTTTTTCCTGCATAGATTTTAATTGAGCGTCAATTTCTTCATCTGTAACATTATATTCTACTTTTTTCACTTCTAAGTTCTTATATTCACCAAGTTCAATTTCTGGATATACAGTAACTTGTGCAGTATATATAAAGTCTTTGCCTTCTCCAAGCTGTACTATGTCTATTTGTGGATAGTCAACTGGTCTTATATTGTTTTCCTTTATAGCTAAAGGATATGTATCATCACAGCAAAAGTTAATAGCATCTTCATAAAATACTCCTTCACCATAATATTTCTTTATTATGCTAACTGGAGCTTTTCCTTTTCTAAAGCCAGGTATATTAAATTTCTTTGCATTTTTAGCATAAGATTTTTTTAATGCTTCACTAAACTTTTCATTGTCAACGGATATTTCAAGTTTAACTACATTATTTTCTATTTTTTCCACTTTAACGTTCATTATACTATTCCTCCTACAGTAAATGGTTTTTAACCATAACATTATAACATATATTTTAGAAATATTACAAACATTATTATATAATTTTCTTTTATTAATTATTATATACCAAATATTGCAGTAATTACAAGAATTATTTGATTTAAATTATTTTTTCCAATAGTGTTTTAGTTTCTTTTAATTCGGTATATTTTCCATAATTTTCTCTATACACTTCTATTATAGCCATTTTATCGTATCCCATATCTTTTAGTTTAGAAATAATCTGTTCATAGTTTACATTTCCTCTTCCAGGAAGAAGACAAATATGCTTTTCATCTCTATCATTTATATGAAAGTTTACTATATTTTTACCAAAAACCTCTATATACTTCTGCGGGTCAATATAAGCTTTAAAAGCCTGCTTTATATCAAGGGTAAAGTAAATTGGATAACTACAGCTTTCATTAAGAAATTTTAAAAATTCCAAATTTGCTGACATACACCAGGATACATTTTCTTGAGCTAATTTTATACCTTCTTCCATACTTATATAAGAAAGCTCATTATAAATATCTGCTATGAATTTTTTATCCAGTTCATTAAAATTAGAAAGCCTCATGCCATGAAAGGTATAACAGGCAGCTCCTAATCTTTTGGCAGCCCTGCAAAGCTTTCTGTAATATACAAACATATCTTCTCTTCTTCTTTTATACTTGTCAAAAAGAAAAGGTTCATATTGTGAAGAACAGCAGTGTATGGAATGAACATTGAAATTGTATTTTAATGTTTCTTCAACTAATTTATCAATAAAACCTTCCTCATACTCACTAGGAGTATTTAGAAAAATCTCTCCCCCTGTAAAACCTAAGCTAGCCATAAGTTTTATACTGTCTTCAGTATTTACTTCTGGATAAAAGCTAGCAGATGATAACCCTATTTCCATATATCCTCCTATAATTATATTAATTCCAAAGGTTATTTTGAAACAGCTATTGAACCATTTTGTATACTTATGAACCTGATACTGCCGTCATCCATTATTACTTCTAAACCTTTATCAGTGTTGTTACCAAACTTAATATTCTCTCCACCTACATTTATATTTCTGTCTCTATCTTTATTTTTTACATTCACAAACCATAGGTATTTTTTGTTTGTTTTTCTTATATATGGCAATTGAGAAAAGTAAGCAATATTTTCATCATCTATAAACTTAGGAGAAGTACACCAGATATAATCTGCTCTCTTAGCAAGTATAGTTTCTCTTTTATATGTTTTACTATTAGAAGATGTATAACTTAAAGCTGAAACATCTTCTAGCTTTCCATTTATATCTAAAAACCAAATACTTTGAGATTTGCTGTCATAGAGAACCATTCCTGTACCTGATGGATTTATATTAAAAGTAATAGCTTGATTATCAGTATTTATATACTTAAATTTATTCATTCCATCTATATGTTCGTATACAGCCTTTATCTTAATTTCATTATTTAAAGTTACATCATAAAATTTTTCTTCAATTTTTTCTTGAGGGGCAGGTTTATTGCTTTCGTCATTAGTTGTTGTTTCGTTTTCTGAATTGATATTTTTTTCAGCTTCATTGTTTGAATTAAAAAACTTGAAACTTTTATATGAATTAATCTTACTTTTAACAATATTTTTAAAACTGCTTCCTGTAAAATAAAATATACCAACAATAACTAAAAAACTCACAAACAAAATCATTTTTAATTTACGCTTTTTCATTCGTCTTTCATATTCTCTGCTGAAAATGCTCGGCTTTCCCAAATTAATGCACTCCCCTCCATAAAATTATATTTAAACAAAACCTGTTATTTTATATAAATTCATTACTTATTATACCTCAATATTAATAATCTTACTATAAAATAAGCATATCTTTCCTATTTATTTTAATTAGTATTAAATATTATTTGCAACCTTTTTTGAAAATAAATTTTTAAAAAGCTCCAAATTAAAATGCTTTTTATTATCTTTTTATGCTGAAATTCATAAAATGTATTGTAAAGGTTTTTATAAGAATTCCCCCTGTCTAAATAACAAAAATTTACATAAAATAGAATTATCTTAAATTTAATACATAGTAAATGCTTAATTGAGGAGGATTCTATGGATAATAAAAACTCACCTTCAAAATCAAATAAAAAAAATACTGCTAGAGATTATGTTATCTCAATTTTATTAGCAGTTATCATAGCTTTAGCTTTTAGAACATATGTATTTGCAAGAGCTGATGTAGATGGTGAATCTATGATGTCAACTCTGCATGATAAAGATGTTATTTTTGTAGAAAAATTAAGCTTGCTTACCCACAGCATAAAACGAGGACAAATAATAATTTTTAATTCTCATAATTCTGCCGATGATATCTATGTTAAAAGAGTAATTGCTGTTGCAGGTGATGAAATAGAAATTAAAGATGGAAAGGTATTTTTAAATGGAAGTGAACTTAATGAAAGTTATTTGGATTCAAATACCATTACAACACCTGGACCTTTTATGAAAAATAATGCTATATACAAAGTAGAAAAAGATCATGTATTTGTACTTGGCGATAACAGAGAGGACAGCATAGACAGTCGTATATTAGGTCCTATAAATATTAAAGATATAAAAGGTCATGCCATAATTAGAGTTTATCCTTTCAGCAGAATAACAATATTTTAGTAAAATAGCCAAAGATATGGCTGCATATCTCTGGCTTACTTATTTTACAAACAAATTATCAACTCTCTTGTAAGTTTTATATATTATTTCTTCTGGATAACCTAAGTATTTTAAAAGCTTTATTGCATTTCTTGTAGGTGATACTCCCTTTCTTATAAGGTAGTCAAAATTTAATCCTTCTTCTCCTACATTTTCAGTAAAGTAATAACACTCATAAGATTTATCTACTATTTCAGTAAGCTCCAAATCATGGGTTGCCACAATAGGCAGTGAATTGTGGCTTATTAAAAAATCTAAAATTTCAGCTGATGCACTTATTCTTTCTATAGGATTTGTCCCTCTAAATATTTCATCAATAATACAAAGTGAAGGTATAGCCTCTTCACAGCTTTTTATTATTCGAAGTACTGCTTCTGCCTCTCCTAAATAATAACTCTTTCCAGTAAGCAGATTATCACTTGGACTTATAGATGATAGTATTTTAAAGCAGCTGCTTTTATATTCCTTTGCAAGGCATGTACATATTGTTTGTGCAAACAAAGCATTTACTCCTATAGTTCTAAGAAACGTAGATTTACCTGACATATTTGAACCAGTTAAGATTATTCCTTTATTTTTAATATTTATAGAATTAGGAACGGGTTCATCAATTAAAGGATGTACCAAGTCTTTGACTTCTATATGTTTTCCTTCATTATCCAGTTCAGGTTCTGTATAATAATCAAGCCCTTCTCTATAGGATGCAATAGATATAAAGGAATCAATCTCCCCTAGTGCTATATAAAGCTTTCTTAAAGCATCTCTATATTTACTAACTTCGTCAAGCACCGAAAAAAACTTTCTCTCTTTAGTTAAAAATAATATATTTATATAGTCTAAAATAGCGCCTGCTCCCATAGGATCCGACCCTTCGACACTTCCAATTACTGCAGCTGCTTTTGCAGCTTTTATATCTTTTACATTGTCTTTTAAAATAGTTTTATAGTCTGCCAGCAGCTCATTATCAATTTCTCCAAGCCTCCTAGCAGTATTTATCACAGAGCTTAAATATGTTATAGAATCTATATGCATGCTTATTTCTTTTTTAAATTTATAATGAATAAACATGTTTATTATAAAAACAAATATTATGTATATACCTATACCTAACCCATAAAAAGGCATTAAAACTAAGATTATAACAGGGAGTAATGCCATTGTATTGAACAAAATACTCTTTTTACTTTTCTTAGGAAGTATACCCCATAAAAAATCCGTTATAGAATTATGATTCTGTCTGCTTAACCAATAAAGTTCCATTTGAACTCTTTCTCTTAAATTTTTATCCTTCTGAAAAAGATTAATAAACTTCTTTCTTCTGCTTAATTCTTCTTCATTAAACTGCGGAGTTCTCAGCATATTATAAAGCACCTGCTCACCAGGTCCAGAAAGGGTTCTATCTAGTTTTTCAAACACCTTATCCATAGTAAAGTCTTCAAAAGTTTGATTATCTATATAAAAAACTTCTTTATTCTCAGACTTTAGAAACTCATAAAGCTTTTTTATATCATTCAAATTTCTCTTTCTGGTATTTACCTTTCCCCAGCTATCTTTTATATAATAAAGTGCTCTATATTTCATCATTTTACTTCTAAAATAAAATGATAAAATTCCAAAAGGTATAACCAAGACAAAGCCTAAGTAAAACTCTGTTCTTTTATCTTGTGCTATAATAAAAGATAGATAGACTGTCATTCCAATTAAAGCAATAAAAAACCACATAAAACTCTTCATCTGTTTTTCTTTTTTTGCTAGGATTTGTTTCTCATCCATAAATTTAAATCATCTCCTGTACAACCCTATTTAAGTTTATAAGTTATTTACATATTATAACTATATAGTAAAATACTTAGATATTCAATTATAAAGTTGTTATTTATATAAAGAAGGATTTTATCGTTTTTTATAGAATAGATATATAGTTATACTCTAAACCATAGAAATTCCTAAAGTCAAATTTGGAGGCTGAATATGAGAATTGTACCAATTGAATGTGTAAGAGAGGGAAGTTATCTGGCGAAAACAATCTATGATAATGAGGGAAGAGTATTATTAAGAGAAGGAGTTATGCTAAGCAAAATATTACTTAGAAGAATTAAACTTATAAAAATCTCCTCTCTTTATATAAACGATGAATACAGCGATAATATAATTGAAGATATAATAAAACCAGAGCTTAGACAAAAGGCTATAAAAACTATAAAAGATACCTTTGTAAGCTTTGATAAATATAACTTATACTCCTCTAAAGCTAATAGTCCTATAAAAGAAAAAGAATTTATAAAAGAAAAACAAAAATACTTTCAATCTATAGGTGATATAGCATCTAGCATAATGGATGAAATACTATCTCAAAGAAATGTACTTATAAACGTTGTTGATATTAAGAGCTTAGATAATTATACTTATCAGCATAGCGTTAATGTTGCAGTACTATCATTAGTATTAGGCCTGCAGCTTCAATTAAATAAATATGAACTTTATTCCTTATGTTTAGGCGGGTTAATTCACGATATAGGAAAAGCCCTTATTCCAAAAGAAATTATTCAAAAGTATGACAAGCTTACAGAAAAAGAATATAGTATTGCTATGGAACATGCAAAAAAAGGCTATGACTATTTAAAAGGCAGTCCTGATATTTCTGCCCCAGCTAGAATTATAGCTCTACAGCATCATGAAAGAATTAATGGCCAAGGTTATCCTGATGGTAGAAAAGGCAATGATATAAATAAACTAGCTAAAATAGTTGGTATCGCCGATGTTTATGACGCTCTTACCTCTGATAGACCACAAAGAAGAGCACTAAGTCCAAATGAAGCTCTTGAATTTATTATGGCTAGCGGAGGTACTTTATTTGATTATGATATGGTATTAGCCTTTTCCAAGTCTGTAGTTCCCTATCCTGAAGGGACTTTAGTAAAACTCACTAATGGGGATTTAGCTGTAGTTGAAGAAAATCATCCAAACTTCCCTCTAAGACCAAAGATTAGAATAGTTAGAACTGCCGATGGTTCCAAAAAAAATACACAAGTTGATTTGATGAGCGAACTAGGTCTTGTAATTAAAGGAGTACAATATGAAACTCCCGAATTTCCCAGGTAATTTTCAAAAGAGCCTATGGAACTTTAAATCCTCAGGCTCTTTTTTATTCACTGTAATGTTTTCCTTATTCAATTTACTTCATAAAATCAGGCTTAGGCATTATAAACAAATGAGGTTCTTGCAAATAATCCTGAACTATTCGAAGTGCTTCTCCAAATCTTTGGAAATGAACTACTTCTCTTTCTCTTAAAAACTTTAACGGCTCAATTACATCTGGATCATCAGCCATACTAATCAAGTATTCATAGGTTGCTCTTGCCTTTTGTTCTGCTGCCAAATCCTCAGTTAAATCAACAATTGGATTTCCCTTTGATTGTAAATAAGCAGCTGTAAAGGGAACTCCTGCAGCACTTACAGGATAAACTCCTCTATCATGATCCACATAATAAGCACCAGCACCAGACTTTTCAATTTCTTCTATACTTGCACCTTTCATCAATTGACGAACCATTGCTCCAATAATTTCAAGATGTGCTAATTCTTCAGTACCTATATCATTCAAAGTAGCTATAGCTTGAGGAGTAATCATAGCAAATCTCTGGCTTAAATATCTTATAGAAGCACCTAACTCCCCATCTGGTCCACCATATTGAGAAATTATAAGTGTTGCCATTTTCGGATTAGGATTTTTTATTTTAACTGGATATTCAAGAATCTTTTCATAGGTCCACATATATTAACTCTCCCTTTCTTAAAGCTTATAGTTAGCATCATATTCCCAAGGCCATGGTTCATTTATCCATTGCCATGGATATGGGCTTAGTGCATCATCTTGAGAAATCATACCGAAATACTTTTCATATTCCTCTTTAAGCATCTTATACTGTTTAGCATAGGAGTTACGTTTTGATAAAGCATCTCTATCAGTTGGATGAGTATTAAGATATAATTGGAGATCTTCCAGCATCATATGAACTGCTGCTATTTGCTTTGTTAATTCCATTTTATTTATATCATCTTTCATAACAGTACCTCCTTAATCGCACTCATCTAATTTGTATGCTTTATGTTTTTTATCCCTTGGCTCAAAAGGGCTATAAAGCTCAGGAAAAGCAGTTCCTTTACTTAAAGCCTCTATTGGTTTAAATAACTCGCACATATTTTGATAAGGAACATATGCAGCAGCTAATCTTACATTTCTAATAACCATCTCCTGTGGTATACAATTCATCATGGGCATACAGTTTACATCGTATATTTCGTTTTCAGGCTTTCGAATATACGCCATTTAATTTTCCTCCTTGTTGATTAATCACACAATTCCATTATATGATTTAGGAATATTATTGTTACATTCAGCGTAAAATAATAAAGGAAGGCTTATGCCTTCCTTTTTACTATCTAACAACCTAAACAATATTAAACGTATTATTAAGCACTTTTTATTCAAAACTTAAACTAAACACTTCCAGCATATCCTGCTCTAATAGTACTAATAAATTTGAAATTACCTTTCTCCTAATTTAAGGTTAGGTACAGCATTTAAAGTTAAATCCGCAGTTCTGCCATTTATATATTCAAAATATGCTGCACTGCCTATCATGGCAGCATTATCAGTGCAAAGAACTGGAGATGGAAACAATACCTTGATACCTCTTTTTTCCCCCTCTTTTATCATAGCTTCTCTTAAAGTAGAATTAGAAGCTACTCCTCCTGCAATGGCTATTTTGTCTACTCCCTTAATTTTACAAGTTTTAATTACGTTATCTACAAGTACATCCACTAACGCCTTCTGAAAGGAAGCTGCTACATCTGCTCTATTAATCTCCTGCCCTGTCATCTCCATTTTGTTTAAATAGTTTAACACTGCCGACTTTAAACCGCTAAAGGAAAAATCTAAAGATTCCTCATGAAAATTAGCCCTTGGAAATTTAATTGCTTCAGCATTTCCTTCTTTAGATAATTTATCTATTTTAGGTCCACCTGGATATCCAAGACCTATAGCTCTTGCAACCTTATCATAGGCCTCTCCTGCTGCATCATCTCTTGTTTGCCCTATTACTTCAAAATCGCCAAAGTCCTTCATATATACTATAAAACTGTGTCCTCCTGAAACTACAAGACAAATAAAGGGAGGCATTAAATCCTTATGTTCAATAAAATTTGCACATATATGTCCTTCTATATGATTTACTCCTATAAGAGGCTTTCCTAAAGCATAGGCTAAAGACTTTGCATACTGCATGCCTACAAGCAGCGCACCTACAAGTCCTGGTCCATAAGTAACCCCTACCGCATCAATGTCCTGAAGAGTTATATTAGCCTTATCCATTGCCTCCTTTACAACAGCACTTATAACTTCTATATGCTTTCTAGAAGCTACCTCTGGTACTACACCTCCAAATTTAGTATGAATATCTATTTGCGAAGCTATAACATTAGACAATACTTCTCTTCCATTTACAACCACAGCTGCAGCAGTTTCATCACAACTGCTTTCTATAGCAAGTATTTTTATATTCTTCATAATCTATTTCCTTTCATCTTATGAATTTAACTAAACTTTATTATACACAAAAATATATGATATAATCAATTATAGATAAATAGCATGCAAAGGAGCAAGTTGTTTTGAATAATTACGCTAAAATTATAGTAAAAGGTTCACCCATTTCAAAATCTAATTTTAAACTTTTTAATCTTAAAGGCAGAGCAATACTGCCTTATAATTCCGGAAAATATCACGATAGATATGCTCTTTATGAAGAAGAAATAGCTTACGAAGCAAGAGCGCAAAATCCCCATGTTGTAATCAGTGAATCTGTAATTGCAGTTCTTAAAGTATATTATAAAAGCAGGAAAAGACATCCTGATACTAATAATATAACAAAAAGCATATTTGATGGTATTGAAAAAAGTGGTCTTATTGTTAATGATGCTCAAGTTAGGAAACTAATTATAGAAGAATTTTATGACTCTGAAAATCCGCGCTTTGAGTTAGAGCTGTTTGGAGAAAGCTCCTACTGCATTGAGTACAGTATAACAAAAAGAGAAAAACCTAATACTCCTTTGGAATATAGTCCTCCAAGCAATAAAAAAGTAAATCTAATAAAAAAAGACAAAAATATTTCTAATGAAATAAGTACATTATTATGTGGTATATGCAGTAAAACCATAAATAAAAACTCCTGCATATCTGCTAATAATGGCAAAACTTTAATTTGTAAAGATTGCTTTAAAAAACTTTTTTAAATATAGAAAACAGAGGAATTTTAAACCTCTGTTTCTTCTATTTTAATAGTAATTTTATTGTAAATGCTGTGCTTTTCAAATATACTTCTTACTAATTCTAAACTTGCGATTTCTCCTGGTATAAGCTTTTCCCTGCTGATGCTTAACACCTTCTCTTCATCAAAATATACAGATATAAAGCAGTTTAAATATACTTTATTAACTCTAAATTTTATATCAATATTGCTGTCACAATTATTTGTACTAATATATTGAGGAATAATATAGCTTAAACCTTCACCTGCATTTACAGAAAGTTTTCTTCCTTTAAATCTCTTTCCCATTATATATAGTGCAGCATTTCTTCCAGCCATATAGCTTTCTTCAATAACATCGTCTACAAAGTCGTGAACATATAAGACATTACCACAAGCAAATATACCATCTACACTTGTGTGCATAGCTTCATCAACTTCAGGACCACAGGTTTTATCACATATCTTAATATCTACTTTTCTTGAAAGCTCATTTTCAGGAAGAAGACCCACAGAAAGCAGCAAAGTATCGCAGCTTATATATTCCTCTGTCCCCCTTATTGGAATATTTTTTTCGTCAACTTTGGCAATAATTACACCTTCAATTCTGTCTTTCCCTTTTATATCAATAACCGTATAGCTCAATTTAAGAGGTATATTAAAATCTAACAGACAGTCCTCTATATTTTTTTCAGAACTCATAGCATATGGAAGAAGTTCCACTACGGCCTTAATACTTGCGCCCTCAATAGTCATTCTTCTAGCCATTACAAGAGCAATTTGACCTGAGCCTAAAATTACAATCTGCTTTCCTGGCATATGCCCCTCTACATTCACAAACTTCTGAGCTGCACCTGCTGTAAATATTCCTGCAGCCTTGCTTCCAGGAATATTTATTGCTCCTCTAGGTTTTTCCCTGCAACCCATAGCCAATATAATGGACTTAGCTTTAATTTGCGTTATACCTTCCTCACTAACCACCGTTATTATCTTATCTTTATTTAAATCTATAACCATTGTATTTAATTTATAATTAATTTCTAATTCTTTTATTTTATCTACAAATTTTTGTGCATATTCTGGTCCTGTTAAAGGTTCTTTTAGAGTGTTGCCGCCAAAACCAGTATGTATACATTGATTTAACATTCCACCAAGCTGCTCTTCTCTCTCAATAACTAATACCCTATCTGCTCCTTCTTCCTTTGCTGCTATTGCAGCTGCAAGGCCAGCTGGCCCCCCACCTATTATTACTATATCATACTCAATCATTGTAAAGCCTCCTAGAATAATATAGCAAAGCTTAAATTCTATTTTTATTTTATCATAACCTTTCTTATTAATCACATATTTTTAAAATCTAAAAATAAAAAGAGCCAACATATTTTGGCTCAAAATTACAACTTAGATACCTCTTGCCCATTTCCCTGATATAGGATAAGTATAATCATTTCCATTCAGTACTTTTACTATAGCAATTATAGGAAAAATTACCGCTGCAAGAGCTACAACTATAAGTCCCAGTATACCAATTATTAAGATTGTAAGTATTCCAGAAGCTGCACCTGCTATAATTAACAGTATCTGAAACATTAATGCTTCTTTTGCCTGAGTTTTTACAAACTCATCTGTAGTTATTAGCATAACTACTAAAGGAATAAGTATAGGAGCAGCAAGAAAAACTCCTCCATGACAGAGAACTGCCAATAATTTTTGTTCCGTAGTTAACATAATATACCTCCAATAAATATTATTTCTTTATATTAGCATATTCACGTATTATAAATTTTTGATATCTTTTTATTTAATTTTTTCTATATTTTAAACCCTTCATACCAATTTTAATTAATATAAAAGAAATAACAAAAGGAATAAAATTATAAACAATTGGAAGAAAAAGCTCCTTTATACCTTTAGCAGTTTTATAACTACTCATTATTGATAAACCAGTAAACACAAAAATTACTGACCCAAGAAGCAGATTTATAAATGGATACTTCACAAGAACTTTCATGAAAGGTGAGACCTTTTCTGCATCAACAAAATATCCTGATTTTTCAGAATTTTTCTGACACTTGTCTATTTTATTTAATTGTTCTTTAAATTTATTATCTTCATAATTACTATTCAAAACTATCACTTCCTCAAAGCTACTATAGGTATATTGTATCATAATTTATTTTTAAACTTAATATAATTTGTAGAAGAAATATTTTTTAAAATTTATTTATAAAAAAGTGTTGATTTTTTAAATTTCATGTTATATAATAATTCTTGTCTTAGGGGTATAGCTCAATTGGTAGAGTAGCGGTCTCCAAAACCGTTGGTTACGGGTTCGATTCCTGTTGCCCCTGCCATTTATATATTAAGAAAAATAAAAATGGTTCAGGCTAAATGCTTGAACCATTTTTATTTTTTAAAATTAATTATTTTTCTAATAAAAGAGTACTAATATATCCTTTTATAACTTTCCTATAAATTTTAATACTTGAATTACAGTATCATATCTATCTTTACCAGCAATAATTTTCTTTGCGTAACTTGTCCATGGCAAACTTGGAGCACCACCTACACAATATACATTCTCTACATTGCTATAATCATAAGGGATGTTGCCGTCTAAAGTTGCACACCCTAAAAAATCAGCCAGATATTCTGCTGCCCTTTTATCAACATTATTTCCATATACAACTAGATTTTTCACTTTTACTTCCTCCTTAATATTAATTTGATTTACATTTAAATTTTTTACTTCATTCATAAAAGCATTTTTATCTATTGAAGTACCTGGGCAGGTCTTAGAAGAATTTTCCCTGTGAAATCTTATATATCTGCCTTTATCATAAAAATATCTTGCAAGTTTTATTATGCTTTCTTTTTGAGCCCCTTTTAAAACATCATTTCCAGAATCAAAATTCCCCAGCATTTCACAAGCAAAAGCACCTGTATTATAGCCTGATATACTGGCAGGAGTTTTTGCAAAATCTCTGCCGGTTACAAAAGTACCATCTGGAAGTAATGTAACATGCTGTCCAATATCTTCCCATTTAAGAGTATTTACATGATAATCTCTCATACTTTGCTGAAGCTGAATACCATTTGATCCGTTAAAATCCTTATGACTTGGTCTCCATGTATGATGCACATGCAGCTCTTTGTGATTATATTTATCTAGTCTTTTTAAAAGCTCATCGATAGTTATAATTTTAAACATATTTACACCCCTTTTTTATTTTAGTATATGCTTGTTGATTACTTTTGTACCAAGTTTTATGCACCTCTTTCTGTTTGTTAAATATATGCTCTCTTATATAAATATTCAATTTTCAGCATTAATTAATCATTATAAAGATTAATTAAAAAACAGTTAATAAATTGGCATTAACCAATTTATTAACTGTTTTCTTACATAAATGCTAAATTATTCTTTCAATCAAAATTTTCCTGAAAAATATTTATTGACTTCTTTTACTATTGTATAATTAACTTTTCTAAGTTTTTAAGATTATTATCTAACATATCAATATATGTCATATCATCTTTATAAACACTAATATTTGCAGTTTTAATATTATATTTTTCAATTAGAACTTTATTTGCATTTATTTTTTCATCCTCATCGTATAAAAATATAATATTTTTAGCATCAATTAACTTTGATTCCACTTCAGAATTTTTTTGAATATATTCTGGAGTAAGTGTTATACCATAGTTATATATCTTTAAAGTCTTAAGTCCATAATTTTTAGTAAAATAATCTAGTTCATCTCCGTCAACTATAAAAGTATATTCTTTTAGTTTTTCCAGAACTTTTTTTAATTTTTCCTGATAATCATCAATTTTTTTTATACTTTCTGAAAAATTATTCTCATAAAAATCTCTATCCTTTGAATCTTTATCTTGTATTGCATTTTTAATATTTAACATTGCTATTTTGTAATCATCTATGTTCATCCAAAAATAAGGATTATCTTTTATTACACTTTCCTTATACTTTACTTCTTTTTCATAAGAAACTAGCTTGATACCTCTGGATACATTTAAAGGTGCAACCTTGCTTTTGCTAAGATTATTAACAAAATCCTCCGCCCAAGGCTCAATTCCGGTTCCTAAATAAAAAAATATGTCCTTTTTACTTATATTATTTATACTGTCATCTGTATAGCTGAAATTCCATAGTTTATTTTTGTCTGTAAACATATATTCAAGATTATGCTTGTCTTTTATTATATCTTTAACCATATAATAAAGCAGCTTATTAGTAGTTACTATATTTAAAATTATTTCCTTAGGCTCAACTTCCTCTGCTTTTGGTTGACTTTTAACTTCAGAAACTTTACTGCAGCCTGTAAACACAAATAAAAAAATAAGGAGAATTATTATTGTACTTTTCCTTTTCAAGCTTTTCACCTCTTGCTTTACATCCATTATAAGTCGTATTAACTATTATTTTACATAATAGATACGTTATATGCAAATTAAAAGTTACAACTATGTTAATAATATTATTATAATTGCCTTTTTTACTTTTGTGTATTAATATAAAATATATGTTCAGCTGTATTATTAGGAGTGAAAGTATGGAGTTTATTGTAGATAGTGTTGAAAAAACAATGTATATTGGAAAACAGCTAGGTAAACTAGTAAAGCCTGGAGATATATTATGTTTAATTGGAGATTTAGGTTCAGGAAAAACTCATATTACTAAAGGAATAGCTCAAGGATTAGAGATTGACGATTATATAACAAGTCCTACCTTTACTATTGTAAATGAATATGATGGCAGATTAAAAGTTTATCATTTTGATGTATATAGAATTAATGACCCAGATGAAATATACGCTATTGGTTTCGATGAGTATATTTTCTCTAATGGAGTAAGTATAATTGAGTGGGCAAATTACATCGAAGAACTTATACCTAAAGAACATATAAAAATTACTATAACCAAGCTTCCTGAACTCGGTGAGAACTATAGAAGGATAAACATTGAAGCAGAAGGAAGCAGATACGATTATATAAAGGAGATAAGTTTATGATAGTTTTAAGTATTGATTCTGCAACTGAGTCTGCTAGCTGTGCTGTTTTAAGCGATGAAAAACTTCTGGGCGAGATAAATCTTAATGATAAAAAACAGCACTCTGTAGTATTGATGCCTATGGTGGATAATCTTTTAAAAAGTTTAAAACTCACAATAAAAGATATTGATGGTTTTGTAGTTTCAAAAGGTCCAGGTTCTTTTACAGGGCTTAGAATTGGAATGTCCATGGTAAAAGGCTTAAGCCAGGGAACTAATAAGCCTTTTGTATCTGTATCTTCACTAGATGCTCTTGCTTTCAATATGGCTTATAGTCATGGTTTAATCTGTCCTATTATTGATGCCCTTAGAGATAATGTTTATACTGCATTATATTGTTTTGAAGATGGTAAAATAAATAGGCTAACTGACTATATGGCTCTTCATATAGATGAATTAATAAATATAGTTAAAGAGCATAATAAGACGTCCATATTTGTTGGTGATGCTGTAGGAAAATTCAAAGAAAAGCTTAATGAAAGCCTTAATAAAGTATACTTTGCCCCCTCACACTTAAACATAGTTAAAGCCTCTTCTCTTGGAGAATTAGGAATAAATCTGCTTTCTTCTGGAAATTATGATGATCTTTATACTTCTGCTCCGATTTATTTAAGAAAACCTCAAGCAGAAAGAGAATATGAAAAAAAGATGGGAATAAAAAATGAATAATATAGTAATTGTTCCTTTTAACGAAAAATATATAGATGATATATTCAAAATAAGTACTATGAGCTTTATTACTCCCTGGACTCGTAAATCTACTGAAGAGGAGCTCCAAAACAAATTTGCCCGCTATGTAGTTGCAAAATTAGGAGATGTTGTTATTGGCTTTGGTGGTGTTTGGCTCATACTTGATGAAGGACACATAACTAACATAGCTGTGCATCCTGAATATCGCGGCATAGGTGCAGGAGATATGATTGTGGAGGCTCTTATTGAAATATGCAGACTTGAAGGTATTAATTCTATGACCTTAGAGGTAAGAAAATCAAATATTGCTGCACAAGCACTGTATAAAAAGCATGGCTTCATTGAAAAAGGTATAAGAAAAGGTTATTATACAGATACAAAAGAAGACGGCATCATAATGTGGAAATTTGATTTATCAAAATAACAGGCTGCGAGAAACCACAGCCTGTTATTTTTACATTTGATTTAATTCTTCCTTAGGATTAGCTACTGCATCTCTATGAAATAAAGGAGATACTTTCTTATATAATGGTGCTGTAACTACGGCAATTACAATTCCTTTAAGTGCATTGAATGGAACTACAGCCCAAACTATATATGCAGTTAAATCCGTAATCTTCGGATTTGCAGCAGCTGCCATGGCAACAATATCTTTAATTTGCATTCCAAATAGTTTAGCATAGAAAGGAATTAATACATAATAATTAAATATTGAAGCAATAATTATCATTGCAATAATTCCAAGTATCATACCCTGTACTGCTGTTTTCTTTGATTTATTTTTCTTATAAATATATCCTGCTGTAAATACATAAGCTGAACCTACTAAAAAGTTAGCCAATTCACCTACCCACATAGAAGTAGAACCTGTTATAGCTCCATTCAATACATTTTTTAAAAACTCAATAACTACACCTGCTACTGGTCCTAATGCAAAGGCTCCCAAAAGTGCTGGAATATCGCTAAAATCAATCTTTAAGAAATTTGGAAACAATGGCAGAGGTATTTCAAACATCATAAGCACTAAGGCCATTGCACCTAAAACTGATATTTTTACTAGTGTGTTTAAATTTTGATTCTTCATACACATATCCTCCCTAAATATTAAAATAATACATGAAACGCTAAAAAGCCCCGACAAAATGTCAGGGCAAAAAGACCGAATTCGTCATCTTCTTCCATCCAGACTTTACTGTCGGCTTCGGAGTTACACCGAATCTGCCATAATAATGGCTTGCGGGCTATACCGCCGGTCGGGAATTCTAATTTCTTAGTCACCCTGCCCTGAAGATTATTATTGTTAAGTTTTTTACAATATTATTATATAGTAATTTTATACACTTGACAAGCTATTTCATTCATATTTTATTGAATTATTTCCTCTTTTTTCATACTGAGAGATATTCTTTTTCTTTTTTCGTCTACTTCTAAAACCCTAACTTCAACTATATCTCCAACTTTAACTACATCAAGAGGATGTTTTACATATCTGTCAGCCATTTGACTTTTATGTACAAGTCCATCCTGATGAACTCCAATATCTACAAAAGCACCAAAATCAGCTACATTTCTAACTGTTCCCATAAGCACCATGCCTGGTTTAAGTTGAGTTATATCTATAACTCCTGTTTTAAAAATCGGCTTAGGAAGCTCTTCTCTTGGATCTCTTCCTGGTTTTTTAATTTCCTTAATTATATCTCTCAATGTAGGCTCCCCTATATAAAGCCTTTCAGCTAAACTTTTAATTCCATCTACGTTAACTCTTTCATCTATATCATTAAGCTTTCCATTTCTTAAATCTTCCATTGTATATCCTAAAATACTTAAAAGTTCTTTTGCAGCTTTATAAGACTCTGGATGCACAGAAGTATTATCCAGAGGCTCATCGCTTTCCATAACTCTTAAAAAACCTGCACACTGCTCAAAGGCTTTATCTCCAAGTCTTTTAACTTTTAAAAGCTCTTTTCTGTTTCTAAACTTTCCATTTTCCTCTCTATAGGCTACAATATTTTGAGCTATAGTAGAATTAATTCCAGATATGTAGGATAAAAGCGATGGAGTAGCTATGTTTAAATCAACACCAACAGAGTTAACGCAATCTTCTACAACACCTTTTAGGGATTCATCCAGTTTTTTAGAAGTAACATCATGCTGATATTGTCCGACACCTATGGACTTTGGATCAATTTTTATAAGCTCCGCTAGCGGATCCTGCAGTCTTCTCGCTATAGATATCGCTCCCCTGATAGATACATTTACATCTGGATATTCTTTTGAAGCAAGCTCTGAAGCAGAATATACTGAAGCCCCTGCCTCACTAACTACCACGTAGTAAAGCTCCTTACCCCTCTCTTCTTTAACCTCTTTTATTAATCTTGCCAATACCTCTTCTGACTCTCTGCTGGCAGTTCCATTTCCAAGTGAAATTACGTCTACATCATATTTATAAACTAATTCCTTTAAAATTTTAATTGAGCCTTCTATATCATTTTGCGGAGCAGTAGCATATACTGTAGCTTGATCTAAAAATTTACCTGTGTCATCAAGAACTGCTATTTTACAGCCTGTTCTAAATCCAGGGTCATATCCAAGTACAACTTTTCCTTTTATAGGCGGCTGCATTAGAAGTGCTTTTAAATTAGCTTTAAATATTTCTATAGCCCCCTGTTCTCCTTTTTCAGTTAAATCTGCTCTAATCTCTCTTTCTATTGAAGGATAAATCAGTCTCTTAACAGCATCTTTTATAGCCTCTGCTATGTAATAATCAGTTTGTTTATTCTCTTTTAAACATTTTATATTTAAATATTGTATAATCTTTTCATTATCTACAGTTATTTTTACAGATAATATTTTTTCCTTTTCCCCCCTATTTATTGCAAGTATTCTATGAGACGGAATAGTCTTAACTGCCTCGCTGTAGTTATAATACATTTCATAAGGAGTAGGTTCATCAGAACTTCCACTGGTCTCCACGAAACCTTCCCTGTATACAAGGCTTCTAATCCATTTTCTATAGTCAGCTACATCAGATACAATTTCACTTATAATATCCATAGCTCCTTGAAGAGCTTCCTCTTCTGAGTTTACTCCCTTTTCTTCACTAATAAAGGATTTTGCATATTCTTTAATATCTCCAGAAAACTGTCCGCTTAAAATTGTCTCAGCTAAAGGCTTAAGTCCCTTTTCTTGTGCAATAATTGCCCTTGTTCTCTTTTTAGGCTTAAATGGTCTATAAATATCTTCAACTTCTGTTAATGTCTCACAAGCTTCTATATTAAGCTTTAACTTTTCAGTAAGCTTTCCCTGTTCTTCTATTAGTCTTATAACATCTGCTTTTCTCTCATCAAGATTTCTAAGGTAAGCAAGTCTTTCTGAAAGTTTTCTAAGTGTAATATCATCAAGCCCTCCTGTTGCTTCCTTTCTGTATCTTGCTATAAAAGGGACAGTATTTCCTCCGTCTAGAAGTTCAATAAAATTTTCAACCTGATTTATTTTTAAATTAAATTCCTGTGCCAGCCTATTTCCTATATTATTCATAAACTCAATCCAACCTTTCTTCTTTAGAGTATTGCATTATCACATAAACCATTATACTTAATACTATATAATTTTACAAAATTATGTAGAAAATGAAAAGACAAAAAAATATTTTATAACATTTTAAAGTTATATACAAGTTTTAAAAATCATATTATTTAAAGATAATAATATTACAGGAGCATGAAATTGAAAAAGACCATCAGTGCATTTTTTCTAACAATTTCACTATTATTATTTACAAACAGTATAAATATCTATAAAAACATTTATAAATTTAACCACACATCAGTTAAAAACAATATAGATTACCTAACCTCAGATGACTACAAAGGAAGGCTTGCAGGCACTTTAGAAAATATTCAAACTGAAGCATTTGTCAAAAATCAGTTTCAGCAAAATGGTCTTGAACCATTTAATGGTGATTACTATGACCCCTTTGATTCAAATTACCCTCACAAGCTGGATGAAAATCCTTATCTTAGGATTTTGGACAAGAATAGTACTTCCATTATTAAAGAATATGAATATGGTTCAGATTACAAAGAAGAAATGCTTAGTTTCAAGAAAAACCATGTAGTATTTTCAAACAAGGACTCAATAAAAACAGGAGATAACGGCATTCAAATTACAAAAGGCAGCGACAGTTTTCTATTTTTTGTTCCTGAGAGTAATTCTCTAACCTTTAGAAGTTCTTTTTTAGCATCTCAAACAAGCTATCAAAGCATGTACGTAATGCTTACAGAAGCCACCTTGAAAGAGATAAAGGAATATTTATCTAAGGATTATAAAATATCCTGTTTTATACCCTTTGAGGTCAAAAACACTACTTTAAATAATGTAGTAGGATTTATAAAGGGAAAAGATACTAAAACACCACCAGTAGTTATATCCGCACATTTTGACCACTTAGGAACAGATTTAAAAGGTAATATTTATAGAGGTGCTCTTGATAATGCATCTGGCATATCCTTTATACTTGAACTTAGTAAATACATAACCTCTTTAGGTACACCTGATAGAAACATTATTTTTGTAGGCTTTAATGCAGAGGAATTTGGCCTATTAGGCTCAGAACATTTTGTAAAAAAATACTCTTCTATGCTAAAAGGAGCTAAGGTGTATAACTTTGATATGATAGGCAGCAGTGCAGTTCCTCTCAGCATAATGGGCGGAAAGGGTGATACAAAAGAAACCTCCTTTATGCGCTCCATAACTTCTACTATAAACACTAAAGCAGTTAACTATAAACTTATTTTTGAAGATGCCAGTGATCATGAACCCTTCAGAAGAAATAACATAGATGCTGTTACATTTTGTGATAGCGATATGTCTAGAATTCATACTCCAGAGGACACTATTGATCATATAAGTGTAGAGGCAATAGACAGAGCTTTTAATGTTATATCCAAAGAAATTATAAAACAAAGTTTCAACGGAAACCCTATGCTTATATATTATAAAAATATAATGATTTTTTCAGCACTTGGTACAGTCTTATTTTCTTTTTTATTAAGTATACAGATTAAAAAAAATTAATATAAAAATTAACAGCAGCATAAATTTTTCTAAGCTGCTGCTTTTTCTTATTTTGATTATTTTGGATTAGCTATCTTATGTACATCTTTATTTCTCTTTTGAATTTCTACAACAGTTTCTACAGCGTTTTTTTCAGTCTTCATTTTTTTATTTCTTTCATGCTTATTTGACTTGTCTGGCATAAAGTTTCACCTCGCTTGAAAATGTATTTTTAACCCCATGCTTATCCTTAATAGTATTACCAATTGATTACTTTTTATTACAATCACTTATCGGAACTAACCATATTTTTTTCAAAAGGAGCTATCTCTCTATAAAAGTGAAAAACATTTATTTGCAAAAAACAAGACCAATACACTAAAGTATTAGCCTTGTTTCATAGTTATAAATCTAATTTTCCATTTCTACTCTGTTTTAAATATTCATTTATAAATATATCTATTTCTCCATCCATTACTGCTTGAATGTTTCCAGCCTCAGCATTTGTTCTATGATCTTTAACCATAGTGTAAGGCTGAAATACATAAGAACGTATCTGACTTCCCCAACCTATATCTCTAAGCTCTCCTGTTAAATCTTCTATTTTTTCCTTATGAGCTCTTTCTTTTAGCTCTATAAGCTTTGCCTTAAGCATTTTTAACGCTGCTTCACGATTGCTGTGCTGGCTTCGTTCATTTTGGCACTGCACTATTATCCCTGTAGGAAGATGAGTAATTCTAATAGCTGACTCTGTTTTATTTACATACTGTCCTCCAGCCCCGCCAGAACGATACGTATCTATTTTTAAGTCTTCAGGTCTTATTTCAATATCCTGATCCTCAGTAAGCTCTGGAAGAACTTCTACTGAAGCAAATGAAGTCTGCCTTTTTCCATTTGCATTAAAAGGAGAAATCCTTACAAGTCTGTGTATTCCTTTTTCTGCTTTTAAATATCCATAAGCAAACTCACCAATTACGCGAATAGTAACTCCTTTAATACCCGCCTCGTCTCCCATTTCCATATCTATAGTTTCAATTTTATAGCCTTTATTTGCACACCATCTTGTATACATTCTAAGAAGCATTTCAGTCCAATCTTGTGCATCTGTACCTCCTGCACCTGCATGAAGAGTTAAAATAGCGTTATCTCTGTCATATTCTCCAGAAAGCATTATCTCAATTCTGAACTTGTCTATATCTTTGCTTACCTCTTGAATTTCTTTTATTATTTCCTGTTTTGTGTTTTCATCCTCTTCATCTAAAGATAGCTCTATAAGCACCTCAATATCTTCAATCCTGCCTTCCAAGCTTTTATATATTTCAAATTTATCTTTAAGAGACTTGCATTCTTGAGTAATGCTTTGTGCCCGTTTTAAATCATTCCAGAAATTTGGCTCCTGCATTTTATTCTCAAGCTCTTCGATTTTCTTTTTTATATCTTCGATGTCAAAGAGACCCCCTAATTTCATCTAGTATAATCTTTAAATTTCCTAAACTGTTTATTGATTCTTCATACTGCATATACATAATAATTACCTCCTATATATCCTTTTGTATTACTTAAGGCAGGTAATACCTTACCTGCCTTAAAAATATTAAGCTAATCTGCCACAGCAGTTTTTATATTTCTTTCCTGAACCACATGGACATGGGTCATTTCTTCCAACCTTCTTATCATTTTTCACAGGCTTCTTTGGAAGAGACTCATCTACATTAGTTGTAGTTTCTACAGCTACTTGTTCTCTTTCAGGTGCTCTTTCAATCTGAACATGGAATAAATACTTAACAGTATCCACTTTTATATTGAAAATCATCTCATCAAACATTTCACTTCCTTCAAACTGATAAGCTTGAACTGGGTCTTGCTGTTTGTAAGCTCTAAGTCCAATTCCCTGCTTTAAGTGATCCATATTATCAATATGATCCATCCATTTAGTATCTACTACTCTTAAAAGAATTACTCTTTCAATTTCTCTCATCTGTTCGGAAGTAAAATCTTCTTCTTTTGCCTTGTATATGTCCATAGCAATTGTTAAAAGCTTATCTTTAATTTGTTCATTTGACAAATCCTTTAACTCATCTATAGAAACTGCTCCTCTTGGGAGATATATTTCATCTAGGTATGCAATAAGCTTTTCTAAATCTTTTTCTATTTCTTCCTCAACACCTGATATATGTGAATCTACAGCTGTAGATATAACCTCTTTTATCATATCTAGAATTTGCTGCTGCAGGTTTTCACCTTCAAGCACCTGTGCACGCTGTTTGTATATAATTTCTCTTTGAGTATTCATTACATCATCATACCCTAAAAGAGTTTTTCTTATATCAAAATTGTTTCCTTCTACCTTTTTCTGAGCGTTTTCTATGGCGCTTGTAACCATCTTGCTTTCTATAGCTTCATCATCTCCAAGTCCAAGCCTTTCAACCATGCCTTGAAGTCTTTCAGAACCAAATATTCTCATTAAATCATCTTCTAAAGATACATAGAATCTTGATTCTCCAGGATCTCCCTGACGACCTGAACGACCTCTTAACTGATTGTCTATACGTCTTGATTCATGTCTTTCCGTTCCTATAATCTTAAGTCCTCCAAGCTCTGTAACTCCATCACCTAGTTTAATATCGGTACCACGACCAGCCATGTTTGTAGCAATAGTTACCATACCCTTTTCACCAGCATGTGATACTATTTCGGCTTCCAGATCATGATATTTAGCATTTAATACCTGATGAGGTATTCCTCTCTTTTTAAGAAGAGCAGAAACTAATTCAGATTTTTCTATGCTTACTGTACCAACAAGTACTGGTTGACCTTTTCTATGAGTTTCTACTATCTCTTCAACTATAGCATTAAATTTTCCCTTTTCACTTTTATATACCAAGTCTGGATGATCTATTCTTATCATTGGCTTATTTGTTGGTATAACAACAACATCTAAGCCGTATATTTCTCTAAATTCTGTCTCTTCAGTAAGAGCTGTACCTGTCATACCTGACAGCTTGTTGTACATTCTGAAGTAATTTTGGAATGTTATTGTTGCTAATGTTTTAGATTCCTTTTGAACTCTTACTCCTTCTTTAGCTTCAATAGCTTGATGAAGACCATCACTGTATCTTCTTCCTTCCATAAGTCTTCCTGTAAACTCATCTACAATTACAATTTCTCCATCTTTTACAATATAATCTTTATCTATTTTCATGTGATAATTAGCCTTAAGTGCTTGAACTACGTGGTGCTGTATTTCCATATGAGCTGTATCAGTATAGTTTTCAAGACCAAAAAACTTTTCAGCCTTGTGAACACCATCATCTGTAAGCATAACAGCTCCAGCTTTTTCATCCACAGTATAATCTTTTTCCTTTAAAAGCGTCTTAACAAACATATCTGCAATTCTATAAAGCTCTGTAGATTTTTCACCCTCACCAGAAATTATAAGCGGTGTTCTTGCTTCGTCTATAAGTATAGAGTCAACTTCGTCAACTACAGCAAAATTAAGCTCTCTTTGAACCTTCTCTTCTTTAAAAATTACCATATTATCTCTTAAATAGTCAAAGCCAAACTCATTATTTGTACCATAGGTAATATCGCATCCATAAGCTTCTCTTCTCTGATCATTATTTAAATTATGAAGAATTACACCAACACTTAATCCTAGAAACTCATATATCTTTCCCATCCACTCTCTATCTCTGTTTGCAAGGTAGTCGTTAACAGTAACGATATGAACTCCTTTACCAGAAAGAGCATTAAGATATGCAGGCAGTGTAGCAACTAAAGTTTTACCTTCACCAGTTCTCATTTCTGCTATTCTTCCTTGATGAAGTACAATACCGCCTATAAGCTGAACTCTATAGTGTTTCATGTTTAAAACTCTAAAAGCAGCTTCTCTGCATACAGCAAAAGCTTCAGGAAGAATGTCATCTAGAGTTTCTCCTTTTGAAAGTCTATTTTTAAATTCTTCTGTTTTGCCTTTAAGCTCTTCATCGCTAAGTCTTTGCATGCTTTCATCTAAAGCTTCTATTTTATCAACAATTGGAAGTATCTTTTTTACTTGTCTTTCACTGTAACTTCCAAATATCTTATCCAATATTCCCATGTTTTTCATCCTCACTATCTTAAATAAAATTCGTAATAATAAAACTACTTATACTTAATAGATTATACCATCTAATGAAATTGCATTCAACTTTTATAAATTTAATTCTAAATAATTAAAAATATGTTTATAATTTAAGCATAATTAAAGGCACAGGCCCTTCAGCCTATGCCCTCATATATTAAAATTCAGGTTCTATTAAACCATAATTTCCATCTTTTCTCTTATAAACTACATTGACATCTCCACTCTTATCGTTAGAGTATACGAAAAAGTCATGACCTAATAGATCCATTTGAAGTACTGCTTCCTCCGTTGACATCGGTTTTACTGCAAACCTCTTTGTTCTAACTATTTTAGGTTCCTTTACTTCATCAACAGCATATTCATAAGCAGGAATACTTTTATATTTTAACGGAACGTTTACATGATAATTTCTTTCAAGCCTTGATTTATGCTTTACCATTTGCCTTTCAAGTTTATCGCTTACTATATCTATAGCTGCATACATATCTTCATTTGCTTCTTCACTTCTAAGTAAGACACTATGAAATCTTATAGTTACTTCAATAATTTGTCTAGCTTTTTCTACACTCAATGTAACAAAAGCTTCTTGTTCATGTTCAAAAAACTTATCGAGTCTAGAAAGCTTTTTCTCAATTGCATTTCTTAATCCATCTGTAACCTCGATATTTCTTCCTAATATATTACACTTCATATAACACAGCCCCTCTCTACCTATATTAGGTATTAATATACTGGTTTTATAGTTTATTAGCAAAGTTTTAAACTTATGCTTTCATTGGTTTAATTTGTTAATATTATTTTATAATTTTTTTCAATAGTTGACAAGCCCCCAAAAGAACAATTAACAAAATATTAAATAAATTCAGCTAATTATTATTTAATATTTTTTGTTAATTGTATATGATTGTAAATAATTTAAAAGCTTTTATTCCTTATAATTATATGTACTTTTTATTTTTATATCCTGTGGACTTTTCGTTAAAAATTCCAAAAAAATAAAATTCTTAATTTTAGCATAAAACTAAAATTAAGAATTTTTTATAAGCTAGTTGACCTGGTCTTTGACCCCACACTCGCCTGCTGGAGCTTTTGCTACCCGGCTTTATCCTCTCACTACTAACTCTCTCGCATCACTGCGGCAGGACTTATTTCTAAGCCGCACCATGCTCATTAACACCTTGGTTAACTTACGTGGGTCGTTTCGCCTGCGACTGGCATCGACTTTCAACCACAAACCTAACTTATATACAATATTATAACCTACTTTTTGATACAGTCAATATAGTAACTTTTAAAGCCTCATGCTTTAAAAGCTCTCTGCTACAGTAGAAAGCTGTAGCACCAGTAGTTATAACGTCATCTATCAATAAAATTTTTTTATTGTATAATACTTTTTTATTAACTACTTGAAAGCAGCTGCTTAAATTTTCCCATCGTCCTTCAGCATTTAAACCTATTTGATCCTTAGTCTCTCTTATCTTTTTAAGAAGATTTAATACAGGTTTTTCTAATAAATAACCTATTGATTTTGCTAAAAATTCACTTTGATTAAACCCTCTGATTTTAAGAGTTTTTCTGCTTGCAGGTACAAAAGTAATAATATCGTAATCCAATTTTTTTATATTTAAAAGCTTAAAAAGCATTTGTGATAAAACTTCCCCACAATTAAAATCACTTTTGTATTTTAACCTTCTTATTAATTCCATTACAGTTCCTTTATAATAAGCAGCACTATAACACTCTAATTCAATGCCTTCTCTTATTATTTTAAAGCAGTCATTATAAAACTCTATTTTTTTAATACAATTATTACAGATTAAATCTTCCTCACTGCAATAGTTACTGCATATAAGACAATTATCATTGCTGCTATAAATGACACCTAAAACGCTGTCAATTAAATATTTAATAATCCTTGTTCCCATGCTTCTTTATTGAAGTATCTTATTATTTTCTTAGCCTTATCCATATGTTCACTTTCACTGTTTGCTAAAAATATAACTTCAGGCGGCCTTAAAGTTTCACTTCTTCCTACCTTTCCACAAAAGTATACCAACTTTTTATAGTCAAATATTGTATCATCTGCAAAATATACTACTATATCTGTATCTTTAAGACTTATAAGTCTTTCTTTGAAATCATTAGTTACCAATATTGCCCTTTTCATTGTGCTAAAGTTATTAAGAAGCTTTTCGTCACTTTCTCCATGTATATAGTACATAATATTTCTGCTTAAATTGCTTTTAAAATTGCATAAATATGAAAAGATATTATGAACCTTTTCACTATCAGAAAGATATATGATAACTTTTCTATCATTTTCTATGGAAAAATTTAAGTAATCATATATCATATAAGGCATATCTTTATTTAAGTCAACTCTTGTTATTATATATCTTGGCTCTGCTATTGGCTTTTTATTGCTTCTTGTAGGTATAATTATGTCCTTTACATTTTTAAATATACTTTCTACAGAAAAACAAATAGCTCTTCCATTTTCATTCATGCATTTTATAATCAAATCTAATATTTCATAACTGTGATACTGTGGAAAACTATTTATGTCATCATATATTACTAAATCATACTTATTTTTAAGTCGTATCGCATTTTTATAATTGCAGACAATCAAAGAAGAATTGACTGGAACAAAACTGTTTCTTACATAAGTATAGCTTCTAAAGTCTGTATATTTTTTTATTAAACTTAAAATTTTAATGTTTTCTTCATTTTCTCCTGTTATATATAAAACCTTTTTATTTTTTTCCATAAAATGCATTATTGTCTTTAAAAATATGCTTGGCGAATTATACGGAGGTGAAATTATATTTAAAGCCCTCCCCTTTCCTAAACACCAATTAAATATGCTTTCGCTGATTTTTTGATTATAGTTTACAAAGCTAGAGGTTTTATATGTTATCATAACTTATTACTCCTCTTTACCTTCTAAATTATCATTAAATATGTCACTTTCAAGTATATCTGTTATTCTCCATTTTAATGCTGAAAATCTTTCAAAACTTCTATTGTTATTTATCATAAACTGAAGTGCTTTAATAGAGCCTACTATTACCACCATTTGTTTTGCTCTAGTTATACCTGTATATAAAAGATTCTTATTCATAAGAAGAGGTGGTCCCATAAATGCAGGAATAATAACCACAGGAAACTCGCTTCCTTGACTTTTATGTATAGTTATAGCATAGGCTAAGTCAAGTTCATCTAAAAAAGAGCTTTCATAAACAACTTTTCTTTCTTCATCAAACACAACTACTATACTGTCATTTTCTTCATCTATATCTTCTATATAGCCTACATCACCATTAAAAACACCTATACCTTCTGCTTCTCCCTCTCCTTTAATTCTAGTCCACTTAATAGTATAATTGTTTTTAATCTGCATGACTTTATCGCCAGTTCTAAATATTAAATCTCTGAATGTTTTTTCCTTTTTATAATAAGTCTTTGGATTTAGTATATCCTGAAGTTCTTTATTTAAATTTACAACGCCTAAATTGCCTTTTCTCATAGGTGAAAGAATTTGAATATGCTGCATCTTATTCCAGTCTTTATTAAAATTAGGCAATCTTTTGTTTATAAGCTCTATTACAGTGTTTAAGATTTGATTTGGGTCTTCACTTCTAATAAAATAAAAATCTTTATTTTTTTCATTTAAAAGAGGCATTTCCCCATTGTTAATTTTATGTGCATTGACTATAATCATGCTTTCTTTTGCCTGCCTGAATATATGTTTAAGCCTTACTACTTTAACACATTTACTTTCAATAATATCTCTAAGTACATTGCCAGGTCCTACAGATGGAAGTTGGTCTACATCTCCAACTATTATAACTCTTGTTCCAATAGCAACAGCCTTTAAAAGACTGTTCATAAGCATAATATCTATCATTGATGCCTCATCAATAATAACAACATCACATTCCAATGGTGAAGATTCATCCCTTATAAAATCCATAGACTCATCCTCATTAAAACCAAGCTCTAATAACCTATGTATAGTTTTTGCTTCCCTTTGAGTAGCTTCTGTCATCCTTTTTGCAGCTCTTCCAGTTGGTGCTGCCATAAACACCTTCATTCCTGCTTTTTCAAAAATACCAGTTATACAGTTAATTATAGTAGTTTTTCCCGTACCTGGTCCTCCAGTTATAACCTCAATACCATTTTGTACTGCACCAATAATCGCTTCCACCTGTGAATCTGCAAAGCTTATATTATTAATTCTTTCAAACTCCTTAATCTCAAATTCAACATCTATATTCAAAGGCTGATAATCACTAAAAGATAGCGTAAGTATTTTTCGTGTTACTCCAAGCTCACAATAATAAAACGGAAGAGTAAATACACATCTTTCATTTTCTATTATCTCAACTTTTATTTTTCCTTCCAAGGTACTGTCATAAAGAACCTTCTCTATCTCTTCATCAGTCACTCCAAGTATGCTTCTGCCTTGTTTAAGAAGGAGTTCAAAAGGCATATATGTATTACCTAAAGCACAAAATTCATTTATTATATACTTAATGCCACTTCCTATTCTAAAAGCAGAATTTGCTTCTACACCGAGACTTCTAGCAATTTTATCAGCTGTTTTAAAACCTATGCCAGATATCTCTTCAGTTAATATATATGGGTTTTGCTTTACTGCTGTTATTGAATTAGCTCCAAATCTTTTATATATTTTTACACATTGATTTGGAGTAACTCCATAGGTTTGCAAAAACACCATTATATTTTTAACTTCCCTTTGCCTTAAGTATGATTCTTGAATTAACTCTATCTTTTTTTCCCCTATTCCTTCAATTTCAGTAAGTCTTTCAATTTCATTATCTAAAACCTCTAAAGTTTTTTCTCCAAACCTCTCCACAATCTTTTTAGCTGTTACAGGACCAATACCTGAAATTACGCCTGAAGCAAGATATCTTTCTATACCAACAATAGTACTTGGTAAAACTTCTTCATAGGCTTCAACCTTAAACTGCTGACCAAACTGAGGATGTATAACCCATTGTCCTTCAAGCTCCAAGTTTTGTCCTTCTGTTATATAAGGAATAAAACCTACAATTGTTATTTTTTCCTCACTACCTTTTATATGTGCAACCACGTAACCATTATCTTCATTTTGAAATATTATATCTTCTACTACGCCCTGTATCTGTGGCATATAATCTCTCCTATACTTAAAACAAACTTTATATATCTATAGAATACTCTATTATAAATAAATTCTCAACTCCTATTGTATTAATAGTATTCTCAAAGCATATATAATTATAAACTTAACTTCTATAACGTTTTTTAATAATTTATAAATTTAGAAATACTTGATAAAATATTTAATCCATAAAAAAACTCCAGATAAACTTTCCGGAGTTTTTTATGGATTATCCTTTATGCTCCAAATAAATATCTAAACTTTTCTCCAAACCATAAGACAATGTTGGAATTGCAATTATAACTAATAATATAACTATAATACCACTAGGGTTACTCTTGTAAAATACTGCCATCTTGTTTATAAAATTTATAAGTGAATATATTTGCAGTAAAGCAGCACCAAATATAATTACTCCTATTGTAATAAAAAATCTTTTAAAACAAACTCTAATAATGTGCAGTAATTTTACCATTTTTTTACCCCGTTCATATTTCATTAAAATACCCCTTTTCTGTTTTTACTTTTATTAAAATTATTCCCATTATTAAGTTTTTTATTTCATAATGTTATATTTTCTCTAATCTATTAAAATAACAGTAAATTTATAAAAAAAATAAACTGCTGACATAGTCAACAGTTTATAATAAATAATTACAAATTCTTTTTTATTTCATCAACCTTATTTAATCTTTCCCAAGGAAGGTCTACATCGGTTCTTCCAAAGTGTCCATATGCAGCTGTTTGTCTGTATATTGGCTTTCTAAGGTCTAAATCTCTTATTATAGCGGCTGGTCTTAAATCAAATACCTTATCTATAATATCAATTATCTTATCATCTGAAATCTTACCAGTTCCAAAAGTATCAACTTCTATAGAAACAGGTTTAGCAACTCCTATTGCATAAGCTAATTCTATTTCAAGCTTATCAGCCACACCAGCAGCAACTAAATTTTTAGCAACCCATCTTGCTGCATAAGCTGCAGATCTGTCTACCTTTGTTGGATCTTTTCCAGAAAAAGCTCCACCACCATGTCTTCCGTATCCACCATAGGTATCTACGATTATCTTTCTACCAGTAAGTCCTGAATCTCCTTGTGGTCCTCCTATAACAAATCTACCTGTTGGATTAATAAAGTACTTAGTGTTTTCATCTAAAAGATTTGATGGAACAACTTTATTTACTACATGTTCTATTAAATCTCTTTCAATTTCTTCACGTGTTACTTCAGGATTATGTTGAGTAGAAATTACAATTGTATCAATTCTTATAGGCTTATCATCCTCATATTCTACAGTAACCTGTGTCTTTCCGTCTGGTCTTAAATATGAAAGTGTTCCATTTTTTCTAACCTCAGAAAGTCTTCTTGACAATTTATGAGCCATAGAAATAGCAAGAGGCATATATTCTGGAGTCTCATTTGTAGCAAAACCAAACATCATTCCTTGATCTCCAGCTCCAATAGCTTCAATTTTATCCATTTGTCCCTTCTTAGACTCTAAAGCTTCATCTACTCCCATTGCTATATCTGTTGACTGTTCATCTATTGAAGTAAGAACAGAACAAGTATCACAGTCAAAACCATATTTAGCTCTAGTATAGCCAATATCTTCAATAGTTTTTCTAACTATTTTAGGTATATCCACATAACAATTAGTTGATATTTCTCCCATAACTAAAACCATACCAGTAGTAACTGCAGTTTCACAAGCTACTCTAGCATTTGGATCCTGTGCAAGAATTGCGTCTAATACTGAATCGGAAATTTGATCGCAAATTTTATCTGGATGTCCTTCTGTAACTGATTCAGATGTAAATAATCTTCTCATTTGGATATCTCCTTTCTGTATGTAAAAAATTAAAATATATTTTTATAATTTACGTAAAAATAAAACCTCTTCTTTACGAAGAGGCACGATTAACGTATCCTCTTATCTTGCAGTAAATCTCTGCTGGAATTGGCACCATAGTATATACCGGTTGCCGGGCTTCATAGGGCCATATCCCTCCACCTCTCTTGATAAGAGCAGCTTTTTTCGATTTTAATTCTAAACTATAATATCATAGTAAAAAATAACTGTCAATAAATTTTTCTTTTTAACTTTTAACCTTTTTACTTAGTTCTGCTTCTATTGCTTTGAATTTTTCATAGTCTTTATCCGTAAGCCTAGTTTTAAATAATTTAAATACACTTTTAACATCAGCTTTATCTAAATCTTTCAGATATTCAATAATTTTAGCCTGATCTATTGGAGACAATATTTTTGCATATCCTAGCAGCTTTTCTCTATCTGAATATGATAATTTATAGGTATTTTCATTATTTATATTTTGTACCGCTCCATCAGTTTTAGATTTTATATCTACCATAATATCTGAAACTTGCTCAACATTATCATGAACTATCTTAGAACTATTTTTTTGTATGAATACAGTTTTTACATCTATATTCTTTATTATTTGAACTAAATTTGGAAATTTAAACTTGATATCAATATTTCCAAATGGCTTACTAAAATATAGTGCAACTGCTACATATATCATTGTAGCTATTATAATAATTGCAGATAAAAACTTTTTGTTCAATATTATTCCTCCCTTATCTAAAGATTATTCCATTATTTTTGTTCTTTATTCACTTTTTTCTAATAATATGCTGTTTTCCCACATATATATTATTAAAGAGTCTATTCAAAGTTATTGTTAAATATAAAATGCAGATTAAGTACGACAAGGGGGTTGTTTCTTGAGTAAAATAAAAACACACTATAAGAATCCATTAGCCTACTATGAAATTGCAAATTTTTTGAAAGACTATATGGACGAAAATACTGTTATAGTATGTATTGGTACAGATAGATGTATAGGCGATTGTTTAGGACCATTAGTAGGTACTTTTCTTAAGGAAAGTTTTTTCCCTTTTCCTGTATTTGGAACAATTTCAGAACCAATTCATGCCTTAAATATAGATAAAAGGCTTAATGAAATCAAAACTTTATATCCTAGGGGTAATATTATAGGTATAGATGCCTGTTTAGGAGATAACGATTCCATTGGAGAAATTCAAGCAAGAGACTCCCCTATCCATCCTGGAAAAGGTGTTGGAAAATCTCTTCCCGATGTAGGAAAGATATCAATTATAGGTATTGTAGATTCAAGCGACAGTAGTGAACTATTTACTAATAGAAACATAAGATTAGATTTAATCATGCAGTTATCTAAAGTAATAACTCATGCTATCATACATGCATATCACCTTTACTCAAAAATTGAAAAAACAAAATAAGTAGGCTCAATGATTGTAGAGCCTACTTATTATAAAAACAAATAATAATTATCTGTCAATTAAACAAACATCATATCCATTATAACTTACATCTATTTTATCGATGTATTCTAAAACCTTACCTGTACCTTCCGCAACACAGGAAATGGAATTATCAGCTATATATACAGGCACCTTAGTTGCCTCACCTATAAGCTTATCTAATCCATTTAACAAAGATCCACCACCTGTCATAAGTATGCCTTTTTCAGCAATATCAGCTGCTAGCTCAGGGGGGGTCTTCTCAAGCACTGAATGAGTACATTCTGCAATAGCATATACAGTTTCTTTTAATGCTTCTCTCATTTCTTCTGAGGATACAGTTATATTTTTGGGAAGACCTGATACTAAATCTCTTCCTCTTATTTCCATAGCAACTTCTTTATCCCTCTTATATGCTGTTCCAATATTTATTTTTAAATCTTCTGCAGTTCTTTCACCAATCATTAGCTTATGTTTTTTTCTAATATATCTTATAATTGCCTCGTCGAATTTGTCTCCTGCTATCTTTATAGAAGATCTTACAACTATCCCACCTAAAGAAATTACTGCTATATCAGTAGTACCTCCACCGATATCTATAACCATACTTCCACTTGCTTCGGTTATATCAAGATTTGCACCTATAGCTGCAGCTAAAGGTTCTTCAATCAAATAAACTTTTTTTGCGCCTGCGTTAATTGCCGCATCTCTGACAGCTCTTTTTTCCACTTCTGTGGCTTGACATGGAATACATACCACAACTCTTGGAGCAGATATCTTTCTGCGGCCACAGGCTTTTCTTATAAAATGCTTTAACATTGTTTCTGTAATATCATAATCTGATATTACTCCATCTCGAAGTGGTCTAATTGCCACTATATTACCAGGAGTTCTTCCTATCATCTGCCTTGCTTCTTCGCCAACAGCTTTTACTCTATTGCTGCTTTTATCAATAGCAACCACAGAAGGTTCCTTGAGAATAACACCCTTTCCCTTTAGGTACACTAGCACTGTAGCTGTACCTAAATCTATCCCCATATCAGTTCCTATGCTAAAAAACATTCCCATCTCCACTCCATCTCATTTGTATTTATTAAGAAACAAGCTATACGTTACTTGAAATCTAAATTGACAAAAATACTATAATTTATATTATAATAGGAATGCTTTTAACCTTCAATAGCTTTATATTTCATTTTAGTAGCTTTTCCACCTCTAATATGTCTTTCGGCTTTATTAATATCTAGAATATTTTTAGCCTCATCTGCAACTTGAGGATTAATTTTAGGTAATCTCTCTGTCATATCTTTGTGTATTGTGCTTTTACTTACTCCAAATACTTTAGCTGTTTTTCTAATTGTAGCTTTTGAATTAATAATGTAGTTTGCAACTTCAAGAACTCTTTCTTCAATGTAGTCTTTCAAAGTGCTACCTCCTTAACCCTTCTATATTATAAATATGCATTTATAATTTTTTAAATTACTTTCATTAGCCATTTTCCGATAAATATTTCGGAAAATGGCTAAGTAAAAGCATTAGGAATTTATATTATTTGCAGAAAATAAACTTTTCTGCATTTAAAATTGAGTAGTTTATCTCCAGCTATTTTGTACTGTATTTTACATATTTTGCTGGATCAACTTGTTCATTACCTTTGAATACTTCAAAGTGTAAGTGACTGCCATACGTTTCGTGTGAAGTTCTTAAACTTGTATTTCCAATTTTACCTATTACTGTTCCTTTTTTAACAGTCTTACCTACAGTAACTGGAATATTTGAGTCTAAGTTAGCATATACAGTCTTCAAACCATTTTGATGATCTATAACTACTTGCTTGCCATAGCCATCTTCATTTTCGCCAACTTCTACTACCTTGCCATCTAAAACTGCTACTACTTCTTTGCCTAAATCAGCTTTTATGTCGATACCAAAGTTAGGTCTATAAGTTTCAGTACTATCAGACCATACTGGATCTTCAGAGTAAGCTCTCGCTAACGTTCCTTCAACAGGTTTAGCAAAATTAGTATCTACAGATTTAGATACAGCAGCAGTTTTACTATTTGAAGTAGAACTAGTAGTTGTTTTACTTGCAGTATTGGTTGTTGATTTAGTACTATCCTTTACTTGAAGAGCATTATTAATTTCTTCTGTAGGCTGCTGTACTGCTACTGCTGATCCTTTTGTATCTACTTTTGCTTCCTCTTGAACTTCTGGCGGCTTAACAGGTGATTTAGCTGACCTTGAGGTCACTGCTGCTACTGTAGCCACTACACATAAGCAAACAAAGAGTATTACGTAGAAGCCTTCCTTTCTAAAAAAGTTTGACGTTTTGCTGAAAAATTTTTTATCCATACAAACACCTCCTTTTTGTAGTTTGTCCAGAGCTTAGCAAATAATACATATTTTATTAAAAATATTTACTACATTTTTCCTCATATTTTGACATAACTTTGACTAATTTTGTAAAAAAAAAATAAGACATATCCTTAGATATGTCTTATTTTTTTATTTTATATTATCTATTTTTTCAATCTTTACACCCTGATAATAATGAGTTAAAATCTCATCATATTTACTTCCATTCTTAGCCATAGCTGCAGCTCCCCATTGACTCATACCTACACCATGACCATATCCTAAGCATGTAATTTTAACTGCATTTAATCCGAATTCTATTTGAAAATTTGATGATCTTAAATTAAGCATTTGCCTGAATTCCATACCAGTTATTGTAATGTTACCAATTTTAATCTTTTTAACACTCCCTCCGCCTGAGGTTCTTTCAACTATACTAATTTGACTTTTCAGTTTCTTTGAAGAAACTTTAGATTCAGGGTATTTATCATTTATTAAATTTGCAAGATTAGTATATGTAAAAGAAGTTATAGCTTGATAATTTTTCACAGTTTTATCCCAAGAACTATCTACACTTCTTAAGTATGGAGTGTTTCCTGAAAACACTTCGGCTGCATTTTCCGTCTTTCCACTACTTATAGCAAAATATAAAGGACTTGTAACAAGTTTTCCGTCATAGGTTAAGACTTGTCCAGCTGTTTCATTTACTGCCTCTGTTATCTTACCCCAATATTCAGCTGCAGACTTCTGAGCCCAAGAATTAAATCTTTCCTCTTTGCTTAAATAAGCTTGACAATGTACGGTATCACAAACATCTGCTCCTTTTCCTATAGAACATCCGCTCCCTCCTAACTCCTTCATTCGAGATAATACATAAGTTCTTGCTGCTACCGCCTGAGCTTTTAAGGCTTCAATATTGAATTCTGCTGGCATTTCAGCACTTACAACACCTCTTACATATTCTTCTAAATCCATTTCTACTATTTTATCTTCCTTTTCCATATATACCTTTACTTTTGGTATTTTTTTAATATCTTTCACTAATATATCATTATTATTCAAGTTATACTGTTTTATTTCTCCCGTCTTATTACCTATACCTACCATAAAAATAGAAAGAGCTATAATAAATGTTATAGCTATAAATATAAATAAAAATATTCTTTTTAACGGTACTATAACAAAAATTCTCTGCATAACACTCCCCCCTCTTTAGTTAAGTTTTTCATTAGCAAAATTTACTTACTATAAGTCTATTAGGGGAATATATTAATTATTACACTTTCTAAATAAAAAAGAGCTGATTTATACCAGCTCTCAAAATAATACTAATAGTTTATTCTCTCGATATCTGCACCTAAACCTTTAAATTTATTTTCTATATTTACATATCCTCTGTCAATGTGGTATAAATCCCCAATTTCTGTAATACCTTCGGCAGAAAGTCCTGCTAGTATTAATGCTGCTCCAGCTCTTAAATCCGTAGCTTTAACTTCGGAGCCTGATAATCTTTCTACTCCCTCAATAACTGCAGTTCTGCCATCAATCTTTATATTGGCTCCCATTCTTTTCAGCTCTTGAGCATGCATAAACCTGTTTTCAAATATTGTCTCTGTTATTACTCCTGTACCCTTTACCGTACATAATAAACTCATCATCTGTGCCTGCATATCAGTGGGAAAACCTGGATATGGCATAGTTTTTATATCTACAGGCCTCAATTCTCTGCTACCATCAACAATGATAGAATCTCCCTCAATTTCTAAGGAGACTCCCATTTCTGTAAGTTTTGCAATAATAGGTTTTAAATGTTCCTCATTAACTCCACAAATTCTTATTTTACTTTTTGTAATAGCTGCAGCAACCATAAAAGTTCCCGCCTCTATTCTATCATAAATTGGTTTATGCGTAGTTCCTTTTAAGTTTTTTACTCCTGTAATCTTTATAGTATCCGTACCTGCCCCTGTTATTTCAGCTCCCATAGCATTTAAAAATCTTGCCAAATCCTCTATTTCAGGCTCAGCTGCAGCATTTTCTATAATTGTTTCTCCCTCCGCCAATACCGCTGCCATCATGATATTTTCTGTAGCTCCAACTGATGGAAAATCTAAATATATTTTATTTCCTATTAATTTTCTGGTAGAAGCCTCTACATATCCATGACCTATGCTGACATCAGCACCAAGAGCTGTAAATCCTTTAAGGTGTAAGTCTATTGGACGTGTTCCTATGTTACAACCTCCAGGAAGTGATATTTTAAATCTCCCAAATCTCGCTATCATTGGCCCCATAACTAAAAAAGAAGCTCTCATTTTTCTAACCAGCTCTCCTGAAGGTTCTCCATAGCTTAATTTAGAAGTATCAATAATTATCCTGTTATTTTCCTTATCTATATTTATATCAGCAGACACAGTTTTTAAAACTTCATTTATAACAAATACGTCTTCAAGCATAGGAGCATTTTTTATTACGCATTTACCTCCACTTAATATACTTGCTGCAATTATTGGAAGTACAGAATTTTTTGCTGCACTGATATTTACGGAACCACTTAATTTATTCCCGCCTTTTACCACTATTTTTTCCATTAATATCCCCCATTTCATTCTCACTAATATGTTGTGATAATTATTGGTGTTCCGATTATAATATAATTACCAGAACTATAACTGCATACCGCATAGTTAAAATCCATATATTTCCCATTGTTTTTCATAATAGGATATCTTTTTGTGTAAGCAACTGTACTATAACCATTTTCAAGTTCAATAGTATCAATATTTAAAGCATTTTCTCTTTTGAGAAGTTCTGCAATTTCTTCATTAGTTCTGGATATGTTATTACTTGGAATTGCTGCTTTTAAATATTGAAAATATTTAATTTCTTTATCCTCTTCCTCTAGTGCTTTTTCAAATAAAGCTTTAAGCTGAGAAAGTCCATTTTTACTATCTTTTTTTACTATATTAATTGTTACAACATTATAATTTTTATAACTTATACTTTCTACATAGCCATTAAGTTCGCTATTATTAAATTCTACACAATAAATATTGTTATCTTTTATAATATTTGTACTAGATAATTCTATATTTAACTTTCTTAAAATCTCTAAAGAATATGTTTCACTATCTTTCTTAGTCTCAATACAAGTCCTTACACCATATTCAATCGGTGTAGCTTCTGTAATTTTTATAATTTCATCAAATAAATCTACATTTTTTTTTGCAAATGAAAAAGTGGTGTTAAAGTATCCAAGCCCCATTATTAAAATTATTGACAGTATAAATATTTTTTTTATCATTTTCCCCTCCGTATTCCTTATAAGCACATAACAATTATTAATTGTTATGCCCTCCGTATTCCTTATAAGCACATAACAATTATCAATTGTTATGCCCCCTATGTTTCTCTTTTGATTATTGACAATTGCAATTTGTTTTATTCTTTAAATATATTATTAATATATAAAATTTCCTGAAAAGTGTGAAAAAAATGCAATAAAATAAAAAACACCTAAGTCTTTAATTATTAAAAATTAAAAACTTAAGTGTAAATCTATACTAGTATTATTCATTGCTTCCAATAAATTCTTCAGCTCTCTGTTTTTTATATCCAAAACTATAAAGTATAGCATCAACTATCCTTTTAGAAGCCTTGCCATCACCATAAGGATTTATTGCTTTTGTCATCTTTTCGTATTCATCTATATTTCTTATTAATACTTCAGCAGTTTTAATAATATTTTCCTTATTAGTTCCAATAAGCTTTACAGTTCCAGCTTCAACTGCTTCTGGTCTTTCTGTTACATCTCTCAAAACTAGTACTGGTTTTCCCAAATGTGGAGCTTCTTCCTGAAGTCCTCCTGAATCTGTCATAACCATAAAACATCTATTCATAAGATTATGAGTCTCTTTAGTATCTAGAGGTGGAAGCAGATGTACTCTATCCAATCCATCTAAATATTTATAAACTGTATCTTTTACAACAGGATTCAAATGCACAAGATAAACTAGTTCAACGTCTTTATTTGTCTCTACTAGATACTTTAAAGCCTTACATATGTTTTCTATACCATCTCCCCAATTTTCTCGCCTATGAGCAGTAACCATAATTACCTTTTTATTTTTATAATCTATTGTATTTAAAACTTCAGTTATAAATTTATAATTTTCTTCAACTGTATAATCCATTGCATCAATTACAGTATTTCCTGTTACAAATATATTATTTTTATCTAGACCTTCTTTTAAAAGATTATTTTTAGAACCAACAGTAGGTGCAAAATGAAAATCTGTAATAGCACCAGTCAATTTTCTATTCATCTCTTCCGGAAATGGAAAATACTTATCAAAAGTTCTAAGTCCTGCTTCCACATGCCCTACTTTAATCTGCTTATAAAAAGCTGCTAAAGCACCTGCAAAGGTTGTAGTAGTATCACCGTGCACAAGTATCAAATCAGGTTTCTCTGCTTCAAATATTTCTTCCAGTCCTTCTAATACTCTTGTAGTAATAGCTGTTAAGCTTTGCTTTGCTTGCATTATATTCAAATCAAAGTTAGGAGTTATATTAAATAAATCTAAAACCTGATCAAGCATTTGTCTGTGCTGAGCTGTAACACAGACTAAAGAATCTATTTCTTCCCTTTTTTCTAATTCTTTTATAAGGGGAGCCATCTTTATAGCCTCAGGTCTTGTACCAAATATAGTTATAACTTTAATCTTCTGCATTTTAATCCTCCTGATATTACTATAATCCTGTAATCAAATATATATTATACTATTAATATTTAATTTATGAAATATATAAAAAGGATATAAGACTCAGTGCTTATATCCTTTCATAAGTTATTTAGTTCCAAAAAGTCTGTCTCCTGCATCACCTAAGCCTGGTACTATGTATCCATGTTCATTTAATTTTTCATCTACAGAAGCAATATATATATCAACATCTGGATGTGCATCCATAACTGCTTTAATGCCTTCCGGAGCAGCTATTAAACACATAAGCCTTATATATTTAGCACCTTTGTTCTTAAGAAGTGTAATAGCATCTACAGCTGATCCACCTGTTGCAAGCATTGGGTCTGTTACTATTACATCTCTTTCTCCAATATCCTGAGGAAGCTTACAAAAGTATTCAACTGGTTTTAAAGTTACTTCATCTCTGTATAAACCTATATGTCCAACCTTAGCTGCAGGTATAAGTCTTAACATTCCATCTACCATACCAAGCCCAGCTCTCAATATTGGAACAATAGCCATCTTTTTGCCAGCAAGCATTTTACATTTTGTTTTACAAATAGGAGTTTCTATTTCTACCTCTTCTAATTCTAAATCTCTAGTAACTTCATAAGCCATTAACATAGCTACTTCTTCAACAAGTTCTCTAAAATCCTTAGAACCAGTATTTTTATCTCTTATAAAAGCTAATTTGTGTAAAATTAATGGATGTGCTATTTGTGTCACTTTACTCATATCTATTTCCCCCTATTTCTTATATTTACTTTCAATATCACTAATTTTATTTATTCTTCTCAAGTGCTTATCTCCCATGAAACTAGCACTTAAAAAGGTATCAACTATATCAAGTGCAAGACCTCCGCCTATTACTCTGGCTCCCATTGCTAATATATTTGCATCATTATGCTCTCTTGAAGCGTGAGCACTGAATGTATCATTACATAAAGCTGCTCTGATTCCTGGAACTTTATTTGCTGCAATGCTGATTCCAATTCCTGTACCACATATTAAAATACCATAATCATAATTCTTAGCTGCAACCTCTTCTGCAACTTTTACAGCATAATCAGGATAGTCACAGGAAGCTTCAGTGAATGCACCAAAATCCTTCAACTCATATCCTTTATCCTCTAAGTGCTTAATAATTTCATTTTTTAAGTAGAATCCAGCATGATCGCTTCCTACTGCAATTTTCAATTTAATTCCTCCTTGCCTTCAATATTTATAGGATAACCTAAATATTGTTTGATAATTTGAAATTTTTTATTACAAAAAAAGAAGATAATAGTACTAATGAGTACCTTTACCTTCTTTTAATTTATCAATTAATAATACTATACTGTTTTTTAATGAATTAAAGGTTTTAGTATAAACAGCTTTATCGCCGCCATAAGGGTCTAAAACGTCCCCTTTTATGCCGACATATTCATTTAAAGAGTATATTTTATTTTTCATGTGTGAAAATTGACTTAAAAGCATATCTTTCATATATGAAGTCATTGTTAATACCAAATCAGAATTATTTAACATATCCTCTGTAAGCTGTACAGCTTCCCTTGCAGATATATCAGTATCCAAATTTTCCTTAACTAAAACAGCTGAATTTACAGAGGTTTTACTATTTTTTACAACTGCAAGCCCTGCGGAAATAGCTGCTACATTATCAAGTGTACAAAGTTTATTGAATATAGCTTCAGCCATACAGCTTCTGCACGTATTTCCTGTACAAACAAACAATATCTTCATACACTTAACCTCCAATCATTATACCTTAATAATGTCAAATCCAGCGGATTTTCTTAGTCTGTTCATGACAGCGGCACCAAACTCATTTTCTTCAAAGGACTCTGATAATATTATATCTACTTTAGCATCATCAAAACTTCTTAAGGCTTCAAAAAGATTTTTCCCTATCTCTCTCATATTATGTCTACTTCCAAGAGATATGACTAAAGCATTAGAATACTTATCTACACTTTCATCTGTAGCTAGTATTCCAACTTTCTTATTTTCATCTATATTATTTTGCACTATTTCATTGATTTTTGCAATAGTTTTTTTCAAATCTCCCTCAATAATTTTAAGCGGAGCTTTTGGAGCATAGTGCCTGTATTTCATACCAGGAGCTTTAGGCTTTAAATTCTCCTCTGGCTTTAGCATGATAGCAGGGTCTACGTATATAGAAGGCTCTATTTCTCTAAGCATTTCTAAAGTAATTCCACCTGGTCTTAATACACAAGGGGGATAAACAGTACAATCAACTATAGTAGATTCGAGCCCTACCTGACAACTTCCTCCACCAAGTATTAAGTCTACTCTGCCTTCTAAATCTTCAATACACCTTTGAGCTTCTGTAGGGCTTGGTCTTCCAGATATATTTGCTGAAGGCGCCGCCACAGGTACGCCTGCAGCCTTTATAAGCTCCCTTGCTATTATATTGGAAGGCATTCTAATACCTACACTTGGAAGGTTTGCACTTGTTATCTCTGGAACTATAGCAGATTTATTAAGTATTATCGTTAATGGTCCTGGCCAAAACTTTTCCATAAGTTTATGAGCTATTTCTGGTACATCTTTAACTAAAGGCTTTATATCGAAATCTGCTACATGAACTATAAGAGGATTGTCCTGAGGTCTTCCTTTTGCAACAAATATTTTTTTTACAGCTTCTGCATCTAAAGCATTAGCTCCAAGACCATAAACTGTTTCTGTTGGAAAAGCTACAAGTCCTCCTTCTCTTAAAATTTTTCCTGCTTCTTCTATCCTATCCTTATCTATATTGTTAATATCTACCATAACAACTTTTGTATTCATCTTACATACCCCTTTGGTATTTATAAATTAATTAAAGTACCTTTGTCATTATAAGTCCAAGCATAATTCCAGTCAATATACCAATACTGCTTGTTATACCATCCCAAAGCTTATTGGATTCTGGAAGCATCTCACCACAAACCACATACATCATTATCCCTGAAGCAAAAGCAAGACAAGCTCCAAGCACATTTTGGGAAATACTGCCTATATAAGCTCCTATCCATGTACCTACAGCCGTAGGAAATGCAGTCAGGAAAGCATAAAGCAATATTTTGGATATCTTAACATTAGAAACCATAAGAGGTGCAGAAACTGCTATGCCTTCTGGGATATCATGTATAGCTATAATTAAACTCATCTTTAGCCCAAGACTTTCTCCTGCAAGAAAACCACACCCCATAATAACACCTTCTGGAAGATTATGAAGCATAAGACCTAGTGCTGCCATAAAAGCAACCTTTATGTGTTTGTTTTCACTAAAGCTACTGTGACTTATATTAATTTTAGTATCAATTATTATTATTGTTATTATTCCAATGAGACAAAACAATAAAGTTCCTATAAAATTCCAGTTTTCCATGGCACTAGGAATTAAATCAAAAACTACTATGGAAAGCATAAGCCCCCCTGCAAAACCTATTATTGCTCCGAGCAATCTGTCTGAAGGTTTCTTAATAACTACTCCTAAAGAAGCTCCTATCATAGTTCCCATTAAAGATACAGTACTTCCTAAAAGTACAATTAAAATTAAGTTGGCCTTGTCCACTAATTCATCACTCCTATTTTATAAGTTCACTAATAAAATATCTATAATTTTTACTAGATATTTTTAAAACTACCTATCACTATACATTTTATTTTCAAAATTAAGAGTGAAGAACTAATAACGAATAATTTATCAATTCCTATATTCCTTTATTTTATTAATTGCTTCCTCACTATATTGTGCAAGAAGACAGTTTCTATATATTAAATCCAAAAGCCTATATTTATGAAAACCTCCTTTGTTAATTGTAATATAAAAATAATTATTCTCTGGATAATGTTTTTTTATTCTATAATATTGATGAGCTAAATATGGATACTTCTTCATTAAACTTTCATCTATTACTCTTATATTCTTGCTTCTAAACTTTGAACTAGTTATTAAAATTATATTTATATCAGATCCTTCTCCCTCTACATGAACAAAAATAACTTTATCACAGGCTATGCTAATCTCATCTCCAAACCTTCTTAATTTAATCTTTAATTTATACTTTTCCATATTATAACTTAAGTAATTACTGTTTATAGTAACTAACACAGCAATTAATACTAAAGACTCAATTAAGAATAAATATACTAAAAAGAAAATATCGAACCTTCCTGAAATAACTAAAGCTAAGGGGAGTACAAAAAAAATAAAGCTCAAGAAAAGCAGAAACCTTTTATGAGACTTATCTTGCTTTCTTATAGCTTTATCAATATTCATATAATCGCACCTCGAAATATTTATGAATTACTGGTTATTTCCCATTGCCTCCATCTTTTTAGCTTGATCTTCAGTAATGAGAGCATCTATCATTTCATCAATATCTCCATCCATAAAGGCATCCAGCTTGTATAGTGTAAGTCCTATTCTATGGTCAGAAACTCTTCCTTGAGGATAGTTATAGGTTCTGATTCTTTCGCTTCTATCTCCTGTACCCACCTGACTTTTTCTTTCCTCAGCTATACCAGCATTCCTTTCAGCTTCAGCAATTTCATAAAGCCTTGAAGCTAATACTTTCATAGCTTTTTCTTTATTTTTAAGCTGTGATTTTTCGTCCTGACAGGAAACTACTATACCTGTTGGAATATGCGTTATTCTTACAGCAGAATCTGTAGTATTAACGCTCTGTCCACCATGTCCTGATGAACGGAAAACGTCTATTCGTAAATCATTTGGATTTATGTTTACTTCAACTTCATCAACTTCCGGAAGCACAGCTACTGTAGCCGTTGAAGTATGAATTCTTCCGCTTGATTCAGTGTCAGGTACTCTTTGAACTCTATGCACTCCACTTTCATATTTCAGCTTACTGTAAGCCCCTTGCCCACGAACCATAAAAACAACTTCTTTTACGCCTCCGATGTCAGTTTCATTTAAACTCATAAGCTCTACTCTCCATCTGTGGCGTTCTGCATATCTTGTATACATTCTAAATAGATTAGCTGCAAATAAAGCTGCTTCCTCTCCGCCAGCTCCTCCCCTTATTTCTATAAATACGTTCTTATCATCATTTGGATCCTTTGGAAGAAGAAGTATTCTAAGTTCTTTTTTTAATTCTTCAGCCTTCTCAGTAAGTTCTTTTATTTCTTCCTGAGCCATTTCCTTTAATTCTTTTTCAATATCTTCATTTAACATTTCCTTATTGGCTTCAATATCTTCAACTGTTTTTCTGTATTCTCTATATTTGTTTACAATTATCTCTAAATCTGCATGTTCCTTGCAGAGTCTTTGCCATTCCTTTTGGTCTGCCATTACTGAAGGGTCACTTATTTTTCTTGAAAGCTCTTCATATTTATTTTCTATAAAATTAAGACGATCTAACATTATATAATCACTCCATATTTTATTTTCACAATTAACTATTATAACATAGGAAATAATAATTGCGAAGATTTTTTTATTTTTTATAACCTAAAACTGTTCTATCCAATCCTGCTAAATCTTTTACAACTCTTATATCAGTATACCCATACTCCAAAAGTATAGCCTTAACCTCTTCTCCTTGGTCATATCCTATTTCATAAGCCAGCACACCTCCAGCTTTCAAAACCTTTATGCTCTGCTCTGTAATTTTTCTGTAAAAATCCAGACCATCCTCTCCGCCCCATAGTGCGATATAAGGCTCATAATCTTTTACATCCTCCATCAAAGTAGGTATTACCTCTGTTTTTATATATGGAGGATTTGATACTATAATATCATAACTTAAATTTTCTTCCAAAGCATACGCTAGCAAATCACTCTTTATAAAACGCACTCTATCTTCTAAGGATAGAAATTTAATATTTTGTAAAGTAACACTTAAGGCTTCGTCAGAAATATCTACACAATCCACATTTACATAATTTAAGATTTTAGCAATTGAAAGTCCTATTGCACCACTACCACAGCACACATCGCAAATTCTAGAAAATTTTTTAGACCTTATTTCCTTCAAAGCCTCTTCTACTAAAATTTCTGTATCAGGCCTAGGTATTAAAACACCTTCTTTTACAAAAAAGTCTATTCCCATAAACTCACACTTTTTCAGTATATATTTTAAAGGCATTTTATTTTTTCTTTTCTCAATTAACCCAAAATATTCTTTAACCTTATCTTCATGAATCTCCATATCTTTATTAATAATTATAGACATTCTATCTAAGTTTAAAACATGCCCTAAAATCAGCTGGCAATCAAGCATGTAGCTTTCTATATTATTTATTTTTAAAATTTCATAACCTTTAGATAACAGCTCCTGTACCTTCAACTTCTTCCTCCATTTTTTCTTCTTTATCCTCTATTCCTTCCGCAGCTTTTAATGCAGCAATTGCCACCTCTAATTGACTTAAATCTGGTTCCTTTGTAGTAAGCTTTTGAAGCATAAGCCCTGGATAAGATAGAAACTTAGATAATTTACTATTACTTTTTCCCATCCATTTTATCATTTCGTAAGTAATACCTGAAACTACGGGAAGCAGTATAATCCTGTATAAAATTCTCTCCAGCAATGAATTCCAACCTGTAAGAGAAAAAAGAATAATACTTATAATCATAACCAAAAATATAAAATTCGTTCCACATCTAGGGTGAAGTCTTCCAAACTTCTTTGCATTTTCAGCAGTAAGTTCAACATCATTTTCGTAACAAAATATAGTCTTATGCTCCGCTCCATGATACTGAAAAACTCTTTTTATATCTTCCATTTTGCTTACGAAATAAATGTAAAGCAAAAATATGCTGACTCTTATTATACCCTCAATTATATTAAGCAATACAGCGTTTACCTGTAAAGCTTTCTTGAAAAAATTAGCTGCGAAAGTAGGTAGTAAAAAAAACAGCAGTATCGTAAAAGCTAGCGACACTAAAAGCGATATTCCTGCTATTACATCATTGCTTTTATCTTTAAACTTTTCTTCAAACCACTTGTCAAACTTTGAACTTTCCTCACCATCATCAAAAAATTCAGCAGAATAATTCAGCGTTTTTATTCCCACTACCAAAGATTCCATAAGAGAAACAAAACCTCTAATAACAGGCAAACCTAAAATTTTATATTTTTTTGTATAGGGAATAAATTCTTTTTTATCTATAACTATTTCTCCATTTGAAGTTCTAATAGCAGTAGCAATACCGCAATTTCCTCTCATCATTACCCCTTCAATTACGGCCTGTCCCCCAACATTAACTTTCTTATTCATATACTTACCTCTCAATTAATTATTTTACTATGACATAATATTTTTTTCATATTCTTTTTTAAACTTTAAATAACATTTAGGACAAAGAGCTTGATACTCTATATTATCTTCCTTATCAATAGCTATTTGTTTTCCTTCAAATACAAACTTGCCATTAACCATTCTTCCATTTAAAAGAGCCTTTTTGCCACATTTACATATATTTTTAAGTTCTTCAATGCTGTGAGCTAAAAGAAGTAATCTGGAACTCCCCTCAAAACCCTTCATCTGAAAGTCTGTCCGAAGTCCGTAGCATATTACAGGAATATCCATCAAAACAGCAATTTCAAAAAGTTCATCTATATGTTTGCTCTTAAAAAATTGCACTTCATCAACAAGAATACAATCTATTTTCCCATTTATATCAATCCATTTTTCTACTTCCTTGTATATATTCTCATCATCATTTATTATAAGATCTGCTTTCCTAGTTACTCCAAGTCTCGATACAACTTTATTCCCACCCTTTGTATCCGTCCTTGGTTTAATTATAATTACCTTCATGCCTCTTTCTTCGTAATTATGTGCAACTTGAAGAAGGTTTGTTGATTTTCCACAATTCATAGCACCATATCTAAAATATAATTTACTCATTTATTCTGCTCCTTTTAAATAAAATGCATAAATATATTTTATCAAACATAAAGAATATATTAAAGAAAAATATTTATCCTATAAAACTCCAATTTTCTTATATATTGACTTAAAACAAAAGCTTATGTTATAATTATCTAGTTGAGAATATGGATACATATTCAGAATCGAAAGAGGTGAAAAAAATGAGAGAAGGCATACATCCAAATTACAACCACGATGCAGTGGTTAAGTGTGCATGTGGAAATACTTTTACAACTGGTTCTGTTAAAAAAGAACTAAAAGTAGAAATATGCTCTAAATGCCACCCATTCTTCACTGGCCGTCAAAAGATAGTTGATGTTGGCGGAAGAGTTGAAAAGTTCAGAAAGAAGTTCAACATGACAGAAGAATAAAAAAGTCAATGGGAAAGATATTATCTTTCCCATTTTTCTTTTACATTATCCTTATTTAAAACATCAAGCTTTGTAAACATTTCAAGAAATTCTTCGTTGCTTTTAGTCTTTGACATAAGTGCAATAAGCTTTTCTGTCACTGCATCAGCGTTATTTTCCCTATACATAATCTTTCTGATATTAAAGGCAACCTCCTGCTCTTTTTGAGTTAAAAGTAAATCTTCTCTTCTGGTACCTGATTTGTAAATATCAATAGCTGGGAATATTCTTCTTTCCTGAAGCTTTCTATCTAAATGCACTTCCATATTTCCTGTTCCCTTGAATTCTTCAAAAACCATGTCGTCCATTCTGCTTCCTGTTTCTATAAGTGCAGTAGCAAGAATAGTAAGACTTCCACCTTCTTCTATGTTTCTTGCAGCTCCAAAGAATTTTTTAGGGTTTATTAGTGCTCCTGGATCAAGTCCTCCAGAAAGTGTTCTTCCTGTAGGGGTTATTGTTAAATTATAAGCTCTTGAAAGTCTTGTCAGGCTGTCTAAAAGTATAACTACATCCTGCCCCTGTTCAACCATCCTTTTAGCTCTTTCAAGCACCATTTCCGAAACTTTTGCATGATGCTCTGGTTCCTCGTCAAAAGTGGAATATATAACTTCTCCTTGGATAGAACGCTGCATATCAGTAACTTCTTCAGGCCTTTCATCTATTAACAGCACTATTAGCTTAACCTCTGGATGATTTTTTGCTATGCTATTTGCAACTTTTTTAAGAAGGGTTGTTTTACCTGCCTTAGGCGGTGCCACTATGATTCCTCTTTGACCTTTTCCTATAGGTGAGATTATGTCCATAAGCCTAGAAGATAAATCTAAAGAACTTGTTTCAAGTTTTAATCTTTCATCTGGATAAATTGGTGTTAGTGTCTCAAAACGCTTTCTTCCAACTGCTCTTTCTGGATTTTCACCATTTATAGACTGCACATATAATAATGCTTTAAACTTCTCGCCTTCTTTAGGTATTCTAACCTTTCCTTCAACCATGTCCCCAGTTCTTAAATTGAACCTTCTTATTTGAGATGGCGAAACATAAATATCACTTGGACCTGATAAGTAATTTTCTCCTCTTAAAAAACCAAAATTGTTTTCTATAACTTCCAATACACCTTTAGCTGTATCAGATTCGCTAATCATTTCTTTAAGCCGTTCTCTTTTTTCCTCGATAGATGGTCTTTCTTCCTGAACTTCAATCTTTGTTTCTATAAAAGAACTTATAGGCTTTACTTCTTCCTTTTGTATATTAGAAACAGACTCCTCATTAACTACTTCAACTTCTTTTTTGGGAGTAATCTTTTCTCTTAAAACAATACCATCTTTCTCTATAGAAGCTGGAGATATCTTTCTTATTTCTTCAATTAATTCAGCTTTTTTAAACTTAGATATATTTTTTACTCCTAGTTCCTTTGCTACTTCTCTAAGCTCAACCAGAGTCATATTTTCAAAATCCTTGTTTGGCAAACAATGCACCTCCAAATATTCATTTGTATATAAAATCTTAGGGAATTTTATAGGGAGATTAACTGAAAGGTTATATTTATAAATTATATACTATTTTATATTTTTAATCCATATAATTTCTAGAAAAATACTATTTATAATTAAAAAACATGAAAAAAGAGTGAAAATCATCTCCACTCCTATATCATAGCATAAACTCTTTTGTTAAACTGATTAAATTTATTTATCCTTTGATGAACCTTATGCCCATTACCAATAAAAAATAAAGGCATTCCTAATACTTCGCAACCGCCTATAAACATATCTCTTTTTATAAACTCATTTATATTATAACTATAATAATGGTATTCTCCACACAGTGGACATTTTAATTTAAAATTTACTTCTTTGTTTCTATTAAATTTTATATCAAGTTCAGGAAAGCTACTACTTACTTTATCTAATTCAAACAATGAAAATTCCTTTATTTCATATTGTCCATAGAGATTTTTTAAGGCAATGCTTACTTCTGTATTAAGCAGCACCCTTCTCACCTCCTCAGTTTTCATTACTTATATTTAATAATTCTATAACTTTTTATAAAATCCTTCAAAAAATATGACATTTTTTGTCCTTTTTCAATAATTTAATTCGACAAAATAAACCTCATTAAATAGCAATTTTACTGCTCCATTTACCGCATCTATCACCAAAGCATCCAATTGCATTTTCATTTTCATGAATCTTTACAACCTCACACTTGTTTGGACAATCTTCACATTCAAAACTTTTAGAAACAAAATTACTATCAGCAAGGCTCAATCCTTTGAAATTTGTTTTTCCTGCCCTTTCTGCTGCAGTTCTTGCAATAATTGCAGCACCTATAGCTCCCATCATATTGTAATGCTCCGGGACTACAACTTCAAACCCCAAAGCATTTTCAAAAGCTGCCTTCATACCCTTATTTGCAGCAACTCCACCTTGGAAGAAGACCTTAGGCACAATCTCCTTGCCCTTACCAATATTATTAAGATAATTTCTAACTAGAGCATCACAAAGTCCTCTAATGATGTCTGCTTCATTATATCCAAGCTGCTGCTTATGTATCATATCAGATTCAGCAAAAACTGCACATCGTCCAGCAATTCTAACAGGAGTATTAGACTTTAAAGCATAATCACCAAATTGTTCAATTGGAATATCAAGCCTTTCTGCCTGCCTGTCAAGAAAAGATCCTGTACCAGCTGCACATACTGTATTCATTGCAAAATCCGTAACAACTCCATTATTTAGAACTATAATTTTAGAATCCTGCCCTCCAATTTCAATAATAGTTCTAACATCTTTGTCAATTTCAAGAGCAGCAACTGCATGAGCCGTTATCTCATTTTTCACTGCATCACCGCCAATCAGAGTTGATGCTATATGTCTGCCGCTTCCTGTAGTACCAGCAGCACCTATTTTTACTCCATCATATTTGCTTTTTAAAATTTTAAAACCTTCTTGTATTGCTTTTATAGGTCTACCTTTTGTTCTTAAATATAATTTTTCAACTACATTCATTTTGCTGTCTAATAGAACAAGATCAGTACTAACTGAACCTACATCAACACCTAGATAATACATTATTTCTTCTCCTTTCAAGTAAGTCTATAAATGCTTCTATTCTAGTAACATAACCTGCTTCTCCAGTCATTTCATCTACAACAAGAGACATTATTGGAAAATCCTTGTCCTTTGATATTTTTGGCAGAATTGCTTTTGAAACAATTTCAGGCATACAACCCATAGGAAATATTTGAATAGCTCCATCAAAACCTTCATTATATGCCAACACTGCCTCTCCTACACATTCTCTTGCATGACCGCCGATGCCAAATGAAAGATATTCTTTAGACCCTCTTTTAATGTCAAGTGAATTTAGTTTTGTTGGAATTAATGCAGTATTTTTCACCCACCAGCTAGGTGTAAGTCTTCTTTTAGTTGAAACTCCATAATCCATGAGCTTATCTTCTATATATAAATTAGAAAATGGTTCAATTATAGTATATATTTCACCTATTATTGCGATTTTAATTGGATTTCTATTTGAATCTATTGTTATATTTTTTATTTTATTTTTATAATCTAACAGCAGTCTAATCATCTCTTTAGGACTACTGGAATTTAAAACATCTCTCCTTAAGCAGCTTAAAATTTTTTTAAACTGACCTTTTGACTTTTCATAGCCGGCAAGATAATGTGCTGCTGCTTCTATTTCATCTATCAGATTCATAATTTTTATAGAATCGAACAAAACTTTTATTTGCTCATATTTAGACTTAGAGCTGTTTAAAGATATTTTGTTTATTCTTTTAAATAATTCTTTAATTCCTATATCTAAAGGTGCATCAATTACAATAAAATCTAATTTATGCCCTAGTTTTTTCAATAAATTCATTTGCATTTCACAGTATTCACCAAATCTGCAAGGACCACAGCTCCCTGTAAGTATTATTGTGTCTGCCCCCTGCTCAATTGCTTGAATATAATTACCTATCATTATTTTAAAAGGCAGACATATTTCTTCCGGTGAGTATAATGAACCAATCTCAAGTGATAATTTACTATTTGATGGAGGTATAACATAATCTATTCCTAGTCCATCAAATAGAGCCTTTGCTGCTAAATATACATTACCCATGTGTGGAAATGTTATTTTCAATATAAACCCTCCTTTCAAGCATATCTACAAATGCTTCTACTCTTGTATCAAGACCTGCTTCACCTGTATGTTCATCAACTTTAAGTATCATAAATGGAAAATCCCCTATTTTATCCTTTATTAATTCAACTATTACAGAATCAATACCACAGGCAAAAGATGAAATATAAATAATACCATTAATCATTTTTTTATTAACTGAATGTGTAGCAAAACCATAAGCATTTCTAGCAAAGGTCCAAAATGGTTTTTTATAAAGTGTTTTAACTTCATCTTCTATTGATTCATCATCAACATATTCCTCAGTTATAACTCCAACCCCTAGCTTATTAAGCTTCTTAACTATATTCATATTGATAAAACTATCATAAATATTATATGGATGACCTGCTAATGCAACATTTATATTATAGTTCTCATTTTTTATTCCAGTTACAAATCTGAGCTGTTCTCTAAGTGCAGTATCAAAAGCCTTCTGTATTACCCACTTATCTTTTGTAATTTCCTTACCTGCTTCCTTAGCCCAACTGTTTAATTTATTATGTGAAGTTGCATAAATAGGTGCTGTTATTACCTTTGGCATATCAGATATACTATTTAATATCATTTCTGGAAGTCCACAAAATTTCGGACAAATATATTCTCTTTTTCTAATCTGCATTATTCTAGGTATTACCATAATGTCACATTTATCTTTCAATAAAGAAACATGTCCATGGAATATTTTAATAGGCAAACAAGCTTCATCAACACAACATTTAACACCTTCATCTAATATTTCTTTAGTTGTATCTGAAGATGTAACAACTTCAGCTCCAAGCTCAGTAAAAAAAATATGAAAAAAGGGATAGTATTTATAATATAAAAGTCCCTTAGGAATTCCTACCTTCATAATTACCTCCAAATATTAAATAACACTACACTTGAGTATTTTTACCAATAATTTATTAAATTATTCTGATAAAATTGAACAATAAAAGAGGAGATTGAATTTTCTCCTCTTTTATTATGATAAGAATAAATGTTATATAAATTCTTACCTTAAATTTTATTATATAATTTCGTTGTTTTTATAACTATTGCTCTTTGTATTGTGGTTCTTGCTGTTCAATGTATTTCAGTCTTCCTTCTAAAATTTGTAATGCATCATCAAATGTTTTTGCTAATTGTTGAAAATCTTTTTTAGCTGCCTTATCTTGTGTTTGTAACGCAAAGCTTTTCATTGTAGCTGATGCTGATTGAACTCCAGCTATTGCCTGCTGCATCTGTGTTCCTACTGTCATAGTTATCACCTCCTTTCACGTATTTTTATGTACTAGCCTTTGGGTCTGAACACTATTGATGCTAAAAATCCAAAAATTATTGCTGCGGAAATACCTGCACTTGTTATTTCGAATATACCTGTAAGCACTCCTACAACACCTGTTTGTTCAGCTTCCATTAAGGCTCCTTTTACTAATGAATTACCAAAACTGCTTATAGGTACAGATGCACCTGCACCTGCAAATTTAACTAATGGGTCATATAAACCTACCCCCCCTAATATAGCACCAACTACAACCAATGTACTCATTGTATGAGCAGGCGTAAGTTTAAAGACATCCATCATTATCTGCCCAATAACACAGATAATTCCACCAATTACAAATGCCCAAATAAAAATCGCCAATTTTTAACTCTCCTTTCTTAAATCTCAATGGATACTGCATGTGCAATACATGGAATGCTTTCCTTTTGCTGATAAGATAATGGAGATAACAATGCTCCTGTTGCAACAACCAATATTCTTTTAAGTTCGCCTTTATTCATACGTTTAAGTAAATGTCCATATGTAACAGTGGCAGAACAGCCGCATCCGCTGCCTCCAGCCATTACTGGCTGGTCTTTCTTGTATATTAAAAGTCCGCAATCAGTAAATATTTCTTTAGGAATTTTCAATCCTTCTTTATCCAATAAGTCGCCTGCAATTGTGTGACCAACTCTTCCCAAATCCCCTGTTGCAATTAAATCATAGTAAGATGGATCTATTTTTAAATCTCTAAAATGTGCTTCTATAGTATCTACTGCTGCAGGTGCCATGGCAGCCCCCATATTATATGGATCTGAAAGACCCATATCAACAACTCTTCCAATTGTGGCAGAAGTTACCTTTGGACCTTTCCCGTTATGAGCTACTAGAGCAGCACCGGCTCCTGTTACTGTCCATTGAGCAGTAGGCGGCTTTTGCGCTCCATATTCTGTAGGATACCTAAATTGTTTTTCAGCTGCTACATTATGGCTGGAAGCTCCTGCTACTACGTATCTTGCCGACTTACTGTCAACTAGTAAAGATGCTAATGCAAGTCCTTCCATAGAACTGGAGCATGCTCCAAATATACCCAAAAAAGGCATACCTAGTGTGCGTGCTGCAAAACTACTAGATATAATCTGATTCATTAAATCTCCGCTTATAAAAAATTGTACATCTTCTTTTTTCATTTTTGCTTTATTAATTGCTGTCTCACAAGCTTGTTCCAGCAGCTTTTTTTCTGCCTTTTCAAAACTATCTTGACCAAGCCATACATCTGAATGTAGATAATCAAAATCCTCTGCTAATGCTCCATTAGCCTCAAAAGGACCTCCTACAGCTGCCGATGCTATTATTACGGGCTTTGATTGAAAAACCCATGTTTGATGACCTTTAAGCATTTACATCCCACCTAACCATTTAATAGTTAATTTAACTATTGCAACAATAAAAGCAGAAAATACTCCAAATGCAATTACTGAACCTGAAAGTTTAAACATATTTCCTCCAACACCAAGAACATATCCTTCTGTTTTATGTTCTATTGATGCAGAAGCTATAGTATTTGCAAATCCAGTAACAGGAACAGCAGTACCTGCACCAGCCCATTGTGCAATGTGATCGTACACCCCAAATCCAGTAAGCAGAACAGAAATTATTATTAAAACAGCAGAGGTAGGACTACCAGCAGTTTTTTCATCAAAACCAAAATATTTTATAAAAAACCACTGCAAAACTTGGCCTATTAAACATATAAGACCTCCAACTAAAAAAGCTCTTATGCAATTTTTAAAAACTGGTCGCTTTGGCTCTCTATCCTTTGCAAAGTCCTGATATTCCTGCTGAATAGGAGTTAGTTTTTTCTTTTTCTTATCAGACATGGTTTCATCACCTTCTATCGCAATAAATATGGTTCTAGTCTATCCATGACTTTTTTTATCTTACCAGCATTTTCTGAATACATTTGTTTAACTTGTAAATCATTAGTTTCTAATGAAAAGCTGAGCAAATCAGCCTGTACCTTTGAAATTGTTGCATATAAAAGCTCCTTAACCTGAGGCTGTACAACTTGTATTGAATCATCAAATAAATCAAGAAACAAATCTCCCGATGAATCTACCTGACCAATAAATACATTATCAAGCGATACTCCTGCATTTGATAATTGAATTTTTAACCATTCTCTATTTAACCCTATTGTTGATAATGGTTCATCTAAAATATTTCCATCTAATATTACAGTTTGCGGCTCAGTTGCTGGTGCAACTTTTATTTTCATGTCGTGAGCAGTAATAGGTTTTTTATCTGACTTTAATAAAACATTTACCTCTCCTGTAGCTTCCATAACTGCAAATTCAACATCTGCTAGATTAAAAGCATTTTTTGTTCTTAATTCTCTTAACAGTTCTTCACCTGTAAACTTAACTTGCTTTAGACTTTCCTCCATAACTTTTCCATCTTTTATTAATACAGTTTCTTTTCCATTTATAAAATCATGAACCCACTTGCTTTTCATAGCTATGTAATCTAAAGCTATAGAAAAGAAAAACCAAACCGCTAACGCAATAAATCCAAATGCAATATTCGGTATCAGTCCTAATGATATTACCGATGCAATAACAGCAATAACAATATAACTTATGAATTTAAAAGGTGTCATTTTTGATAAACTATTTTTGCCGATAATTCTTACTATAAATAATGTTAAAAAAAACAAAATTATAGTCCTTAAAAGCACCACAACGAAATTCTGCATTTTGTAGGCCACCTCCTAATTCCCTTTATATTGAGGTTCCTCAAACTCTAAAGTTTTTAATCTGTTTTCTATATCACTAATAACTGCCTCTACTGTTTGTAATTCTTCTTTATAAACTTTTTTTTCTTCTTTATTTCGACTTTGAACCGAATAAATTTTTAATGTACTTTCAATTCCTTTTAAACTAGCTAATGTCTGTTTTACATTTGAAGCTATTGTCATTTATATCAACTCCCTAAATAACAGCTGGTTTTATTTTTTCGCACTTATCCAAAAATATAACTGGAATATATTCCCTATATCTTTTTTTTCTTATGAAGAAAATATAAACTAATAAATACAAAAATTATAAATACTAGAGTTAATATTGCCTTAATTTCTAGTTTCATGATAATATCCTCCTTATTTGTTCCCACTTACAAACTGACTATTAAAATTCATTTTTGACTTAACTTGAATAATTTCGAAAAATCTGCCCAATGCTATTATTGTTACATAGGAAAAAATTTTTATACAAAGGGGTATTTGAAATGAATGACTTGATTGATATATTTTTACAAACATTAATAGCTTTCTTTGCAATACTGTTTATTACAAGGATACTTGGACGTCAGCAGGTAGCCCAGCTTACTGTACACGAATACATAAACGGTATTACCTTTGGTTCTATTGCTGCTACTGTAGCTACTGACTTAGGTCAGTCTACCTGGGGACATATAATAGGGCTGTTTTTATTTGGAGCTTTAACTTTTTTGATGACATACCTATCAAAAAAAAGCAGAAATTTGTCTAAAATAATTCAGGGAGAACCTATACTTGTTATTCAAGATGGTCATATTCTTGAAAAAAATTTAACAAGATTTAACTATACCGTCGATGATTTAACTCATTTGTTAAGACAAAAGGATGTATTTAATATTCAGGATGTTAAATACGGCATTTTAGAAACAACTGGAGAACTTAGTATAATGAAAATAGCTCAAAAGGAAAATGTAAAGGTAGAAGATATAAATTTAAAGACAACCCAGGAAGAGCTTAATACGGAAATTATTGTTACTGGAAATATTATTTATGAAAATTTAAAGAAAAGAAATATTTCTGTAAAATGGCTAACTAGCCAATTAAAAATGATGGGTGTAAAAGATATTAAAGACATTTATTATGCAACTTTAGACAAAGATAAAAAAATATATATAGATTATTTTAATGATAATTTAAATAATCCTGTTGATATTACTGAACCATGATTGTTATTAGTCATTTATAAATTAAGGCGTACAAAATGTACGCCTTAGAAAACTATTTTTTATTATTAAGTGAAGCTTTTATAAAATCTCTAAACAAGGCATGAGGTCTATTTGGTCTTGATTTTAACTCTGGATGGAATTGTACACCAACAAACCAAGGATGATCTTTAACTTCTATTATTTCTACTAGTCTATTATCTGGACTTGTTCCACTAAGTACTAATCCTGCTTCAGTTAAGTTTTTTCTAAACTCATTGTTAAACTCATATCTATGCCTATGCCTTTCATATATAAGTTCTTCACCATAAGCTTTAAATGCATTGCTGTCTTTTGTAAGTTTGCAAGGATAAATACCAAGCCTCATTGTACCGCCTTTTTCATCTATATCTTTTTGTTCTGGCATTAAATCTATTACTGGGTAATTAGATTCTGGATTTATCTCTGAAGTATTAGCATCTTTATAATTCAATACATTTCTAGCAAACTCTATCACTGCACACTGCATTCCAAGACATATTCCAAGGAATGGTATTTTCTTTTCACGTGCATATCTAATAGCCTCAATTTTGCCTTCTACTCCTCTGTCTCCAAAACCTCCCGGCACTAAAATACCATCAATTTCTGATAAAATTTCATCCACATTATCTTTACTCAAATCCATTGAATTAATCCACTTAATATTTACATTTGCATCATTATAAAATCCACCATGACTTAAAGCTTCAACAACAGAAATATAAGCATCGTGAAGTTCAACATATTTACCTACTAATGCAATATTAACAGTCTTTGATAAATTCTTTATTTTATTAACCATGGAAATCCATTCACTATTATCAATCTCTGCACAATCTAAATTTAGCTTATCACAAACTAAAACATCTAAACCTTCCTCATGAAGCATAAGAGGAACTTCATATAAGTTTTCGGCATCTAAATTCTGAATAACAGATTTACCATCAATATTACAAAACAGCCCAATCTTACTTTTTAAATCTTCTGATAATGGCTTTTCAGAACGACATACTATAATATCTGGTTGAATACCAATGCTTCTTAATTCTTTTACAGAGTGCTGCGTTGGTTTAGTCTTAAGCTCTCCAGCTTTTCCTAAAAAAGGTACTAATGTAACATGAATAAAACATACATTTTCTCTTCCAACCTCATATTTTATCTGTCTTATAGCTTCTAAAAACGGGAGAGATTCTATATCTCCAACAGTACCGCCAATTTCAGTTATAACAACATCTACTTCTCTTTCTTTTGCTACTCTATATACCCTGTCTTTAATTTCATTAGTAATGTGAGGAATAACCTGCACAGTTCCACCTAAGTAATCTCCTTTTCTCTCCTTAGAAATTACAGACCAATAAATTTTACCTGTAGTAACATTGCTGTTTTTACTTAAATTTTCATCAATAAATCTTTCATAATGTCCTAAGTCTAAATCTGTTTCAGCACCATCATCAGTTACAAAAACCTCCCCATGCTGATAAGGACTCATTGTGCCTGGATCTACATTTAAATATGGGTCAAACTTTTGAATAGAAACATTAAGACCTCTATTTTTTAAAAGTCGTCCTAAAGATGCTGCAGTAATACCTTTTCCTAAAGAAGAAACAACTCCGCCTGTTACGAATATATATTTTGTATTATTTTTCATACATATCTGCTCATAAAATCTATTTAGAGCAGATTTCACCCCCTAACTTTTTTAAATGATATTGACAATTTACAATTAAACGATTATAATAAATATTACCCTATAAAATAAAATGGGAATTCTTTGTTTTAAAATACTTAAATATAATAGCACAACTTTTTACATTATGCTATATATTTTTTTGTTTTTTGTCAAAATTATTCTCTAAATAATAGTCTTATTAATTATATTCTCTGCCTCAAAATACATGTCTCTAAATTCCTTGTTAATAAAAAACTTTTCTTCAGCTTTTTTAATATTATAATTTATATACTTTTTGCTTTCTATTGAAAAATCTTTCTGAAAGCTTACTATATCCGTGCATTTATACTTCTTCAAAAGTAAAAACAATAAATATTTACACTCTCTGTCCTTTAATATTTTTACTTGTTCTTCTTTATTTATTCCTTTAATTTGGCATATAACCTCTAATATTTTAATATATTTATCTTCTTTATTTAACACATCCATGATTATCACTCCCTTGTTTTTAAGCAAAATGAATTATTTTCATTATTGTCAAATAAATTCAATCATAAACAATTTTTATAAATAAAAAATAAAAACAGAGAATAAACTTCCCTGTTTTAAAAAATTATTATGCTTTAATATTAACCTTTAACATAGTTCCCTGAGGTTTTTGTCCAGCTATTACCATGTTATAGTTTATAAATACTTCCCCTCCATTATCATCAATAGATACGTTAAGCTCCGTAGTTTCTATTTTGAGCTCTAATACTCCATAAGGAGTACTGTATATAGTTTTATCTTTATTTCCTTCAGAAAATTTCATATCGCCAGTAGTAGTTCCCACTCTTGAAAGTAAAAAATCCTTTGGTGATATTTTTAATGTTGTAGTAGTTCCTTCCATCCCCGACAATTCTGTTTCATTGTATACAGCGTAATAAAACCCATCCTCTTTATAAAATTCACCAGGAGTAACTACTTCTATTGTATTATCATCTAAATCTTTCTGCTTGCTGGTTATTGTAATAATAGCCTTTTTTCTCATGTTTTTCACTCCAATTGTTAGTATATACTATTTATTGTTCCTCTCTTCCGCAAGTTCTATAAGTTCATCTATTAAATCAGAATAAGCTTTACCTGAAGCCTGCCACATCTTTGGATACATGCTTATTTTTGTAAAGCCTGGTATTGTATTTACTTCATTTAGATAAACTTCTTCACTGTCTTTATCAACAAGAAAATCTACTCTAGCCATTCCTGCACAATCTAATATTTTATAAACTTTTATGGCTGTTTCTTTTATTTGTTCTAATTTTTCATTACTTAATGCTGCTGGTATTAGTAATTTTGAAGCTTCATTTTGGTATTTAGCTTCGTAATCATAAAATTCCTTTGCAGGTACTATTTCTCCAGGGACTGCTGCTTTAGGATAATCATTTCCTAATACAGCTACTTCTACTTCTCTTGCATTTATTCCTCTTTCAATAAGAACTTTTCTATCGTATTTTAACGCCTCGCTAAGACCAATCTTTAATTCTTCTTTATTATGTGCTTTTGTTATACCTACTGAAGAACCGCTGTTTGATGGCTTTATAAACATTGGATAAGGAAGAGCATTTTCAACTTTATTAATAATTTCTTCTTTATCTTGTTTATATTCATAAGCATTAACAATAATATATTCAGCTTGTTTTATCCCGAATTTTTCCAAAAGATATTTAGTATATATTTTATCCATACATACTGCTGAAGACATAACTCCAGGCCCTACACAAGGAAGATTTAAAAGCTTGCACATTCCCTGAATAGTTCCATCTTCACCATAAAGACCATGAAGTACAGGAAATACAACATCTACTTCTTTATTGAATAAAAACTTATGTCCATCTGGTGTTTTGTAATATTCATCCTGCTCCCATTCTCCGTTTTCAATTTTATCTATACTCCCAGTATACTCAAACCATTTTCCGTCCTTAGTAATCCCTATAGGATAAATATCGTATTTACTCTGATTTATATTTTTTAAAACTGATGCGGCTGATACTCTGGAAACCTCATGCTCTGTTGACTGACCACCAAAAAGTACTGCTATTTTTTTTTTCATATTTCCTCGCTCCTTACATTACTTCTATAATCTATTATATAAAATATATATATTATTATAACTCAAAAAATTAAAAGCAGAAATAGAGCATATCACTTCTACTTCTGCTTTTCAACTCTTTTACATAGTCAACTCTCCATTTGGAGTATTTATAATTTGTATTATTCTCTGCTCAAAACCAGTCTTAGCATTTATATATATTATATATTTATCTTCTTTATAATTTCCAACAAATTCATAACATAGAACCTCTTTATTGCTTTCAGTTGGTATTATAGCAAGCCTAGCTGTTGTAATATTCAACCTCTTGCTAACCTTAGTTCTGGCTTCCTCCTTACTTATCTTAGGAGTTTCTATATTCCTGTTTTCATCATGTGCCACTAAATACTTTTCACACTCAACCCCTAAAATACTTCCATCATCCATAGCAATTTTAAGCTTAATTTGATCAGGATATATAACTACATCATTTTGTTTATATATATAATTTATTACTGCTGTATTATCGTATCTTAAACTGTAAGTTGAAATCATATTTTTATAACCTAAATTCTCCAGATACTTGCTTCCTATATCAATAGCCTTCTGCATATCTATTGTTGGATTATTTACTAATCTATTATCTAAAAGATATACTATTTTACCTCCATTTTTGCTAATCTCAATATTTATTATATTTTCATTAACCTCTCTGCCCTTCATAGTTACATTAAAGCGATAGGATGGAATTCTTGTTTTACCATCATTAGACAAATTCTCTATCTTCTCAATTTTATCTCTCCCTATAGCTTTATATACAACTTCAGTAGCTTCATTAACAGAAATTTCTTTTTGTGATAATACTTTAGGTTTTATTTCTAAAACATTATCAGAAAATGGTCCATCATAAATTAAGGCTGGATATTGAGCAACTTGCTTTTGAATACCTTGAAATTGTGCAGCTAAATTCTCCTCTTGACTCTTTGCAAAAACTCCACTGGCCTTTTGTCTTATTTCTCCCCATTTTACTCTGCCTTCGTTTATATCCATTAATGCATTAGTTAAATCATTCTGTAGATTAAAAGAATCATTTTTCAATCGGTCAATATTATTATATTCCTCTTCAGTCAAATCTCTTCCTTCTGTAGAAGCTCTTACCAAGCTGTAACAAAAATCACCTACTTGAGAAATAAACTTGCTTGTATTGTCAATATTTTGTTGTGGTATAGGGAGAGAGTGAAGTTTATCGTTTGCTATAGCACTATGCCTGAATATCTCCTGAAAAGTTACAATTTTCTGCTCTCTTGAACCTGTTACTGCTGCTTTTCCTAAATTTACTCTTATATTATCTACAGCTGTTATAAGTTCATACATATTCTTACTGTACTCTCCTTGCAGGTAGTTTCGATAATCATTTCTTTCTAAAGTCATTAAAACAGCGAATGTAGTAGAAAACACCACTATTAATGTTACAGCTATTGTATATATAATTCTTTTTTTTGTCATTTTCATGAGTATCCCTCCACGCCGGCCATAATTTTCTTTACATAGTATTTGTAGTTACCTTTATATTATTCAATTAAATTTATAAAAAACTAACAAATACAATAAAAACCCAGCAAATTCTGCTGAGTCTCATTATTTCTTAAACAAATCTTTAATTATTTCAACAATCTTAAACTTTATGATTATTTTATTTTCATTCGTTTCTGCTTTTTTTTCTTCTTTACCTTCTAAAGTATTATCAACTGCTTCATATTCTTTTTCAGAAAGTACTTTTTTCATAGCTTCTTCTGTTTCTTTATAGGATACCTCTCCCTTTGTTATATCAATAAAGCAAAGGGGCGGAAACATAACACACCACCAATTTTGTCCACTGCCGTTTCCTATTATTATTTTAAAAGCTTCATATTCACCTTGTGGCAGTGTTATGTTTCCATAAGTTTTAACAGGAAACTTTTCCTTAGATAATTTCGTTTCAACACTATACTTATATCCATTTTCCTTAATTACTTTTTCTGCAAGCTTTTTTATAGTTTCACTATTGTCTTTTATTATTTTTCTTGATTCATCGATACTCTTAGAATTCTTTAGCTTTGGTGATATATATTGTAAAACCTTATCTCTTACTTTAAGCTTTAAAGCCTGATCTTCCACAGTATCACTATTAGCTATAACATGAAACCTTATAAGCTTTTTTTCAATTGATTCCGAAACAGAAGTATCATTAATGCTGTTTCCTTTTACAGTAGAAACATTAATAAATGTTATAAATATAATACCTAGACAAACTATTGTTAAAAATATTTTTTTCATTTTTCTCCCCCGTTTTCCCATATTTTAACTTGTCTAGTATTATTACCATATTTTTACCATTTATACATATAATTTTACAAATTTATCTGCTTACTCCTATTCTTCTAATCTTCATATTTACACTTACTTTTATATCTGCATCATTATAAACTTTATCCCAGTTATCCTTAATCTCTCTCCATAAAACCGGTTTATGCTGTTCAACATACTCTTTAAGACCTATAGGGTCTACAGAAAATTCTTTTTGAAGCATTTTAGCTATTACATTACATTCTTCACTAATGGATTTACTGAAATCACTTTCTAGTGAGTCTAACTGCTCCTTAGAAAACACCTCCACACCCTTATAATATCCTCTAAGCTGACTTTCGAGTCTGATATCTATATTAAATTGAAGCTTGTTTTTATCACCATCTACTTTAATCTCCCTGTCAATATCCTCAATACTTACATCTATAGGGTGTCCATCTCTGTAAATAACCCTCTTACCCCCCTTGACTTTACCTCTCATTATCTCCAAATCGGCAACCTCAATAGGAGTTAAATACCCTTTTAAAGCAAAGTTTTTAATCACTGCCATACCTGAAAGACTTACATCATTTTTTTCCTTATTAATACTAATCTTAGGAACAATAGCATTACCATTTTTATTAAGAAGCACTAACATTTCACTAAGAGTTACAGGAAGTATACTGGCATTTCTTTTGCTGCTTTCCATAAGCCCGCTTAAGTAATATTCTATATTTTTCTCCATTGGTATTTTATATTTAAAATAATCTTCAGTCTTACCTTCCGCAACTACAACATTCATCATCATATTTATATTTGGATGTCTTTCGAAATAATCAATTATCTCTTTAAAAATATCTGGATTTTCCAAAAGTTCACTGCTTATCATTAAAAGTTTTGTTTGTCCTATATGAATATTTCTGCTGCTCTTTGCTGTAGCCTGCAATATTCCATCTTCCATAGAAAAAGCATCTATATTTATAAATTGAGCCTTAGCAGTACCGCTTTTACCTGGACCTAACTCACTTATATCTGGAAATCCATAAGTTATATTAAGCTTATGTTGCTGTATTCTCTCATGAAAAGGTTCATCAGGCTTAATTTTTTTAGCTTCTTCATTCTTGCCTGCATCTTTACCAAGATCAATTCCAATTACTGATACAAATATTTTTCTATCTATTTCAATTTTATCCCAGCACCCACTTAAAAACAAACAGCATAAAATTATTAAAAATATTCTCTTGATCTTCACTTTTTTTTCTTCCCCCTTTCTTTTGAACCTCTTGATATTAACAAAATCAGGGGTAATACTATATAGCTGAATATGGACATTATGGGAGTTATTTTATCTGAAGTATAATAAAGCTCTGCTATGTTCTGAGGATATAATGCAACTATATATATTACAGGTGCAAGTATTAAAGAAGAAAGCTTTATATCATGAAGGTTGAAAGCTTCTTTTATTATATCTCCAGAAAAATAATATAAATTTACAAAAGTAGTAAAATAATAAAGCACCCACAAGAACATAACTATTCCTTCCCATCTTTCAATAAATGCCCCTGGTATCATAACAGATCTAATAAGATTTATTGTAGGCCATATTAAATTCTGTGTGTATTCTTTAGTAAAAAACATTAGAGAAAGTATTGTAACTACAACGTAAAAAAAAGTTATAAATAACGTACTTTTAAAAAGAGTTTTTCTTATTCCATCTTTATCCTTCATAAAAGGAAGAATTAAATAAGCTATTTCAAAGCCTGCAAAAGCATAAGTAGCAGATACTAAGCCTCTTATATATTCATCTGGCTTAGATTGTAAAAGCGGAAGTACATTAGTAAGCTTTCCTCCTCTTGTTGCAAATGCAAGTATTATTATTACAGGTATAAACATGGCTGCTAATGCTATTTCATTAAACTTTACTAGTGCAGAAACCTCACTTCTCACAAGATAAATGCCTGTTAAAATCATAACTAAAAGTATAAACTCAGTAGGTGTCTGTTCAAGCAGATACATTTTTGTTACTTCCGAAAAAATTCTCATTCCAAAAGCTACAAGTGTTATTAAATAAACACAAAGTATAAAAGCAAAAACTTTACTTGCAATTTTCCCTAAATTATTTTCCAACATATTATAGAAGGTATTATAATTATTCTTTAAAACAACTCTATATATTAGACTTAAAAGAAAAAAAACTATTGCTCCTGCAATTATTGTTACAAACCATCCGTCAGTTCCTATCACTTTTGCCATACTGCTTGGATATGAAAAAATCCCCACTCCAACTACAGAAACAACAATAGTAGCAAAAAGTCCGTATTTACTTACAAATCCTTTATTATTCATACTCTGGATTCCTCCATTCTAGATGAGCTCTGCAGCTTAAAAAAACTTAGCTCTGTCTTATCTTATCCTCTGGTTCAATATATTCTGGTCTATTTTTAAAAGTTCTGAAAGGGGCTCTTATGAACATATCTTTAAAGTCTTTTTTATGTGGATGTACTAATGGAGATAAATAAGGTATTCCAAAACTTTTAAGTTTAACTAGATGAATTAGAATTATTATTAATCCAAGAGCAATTCCATATAAACCTATAATAGAAGCTGCAATAATAAGCAAAAATCTAGCTAATCTAAAAGCAGAACTTACCTCATAGTTAGGAGTTATAAAGCTTGATATTGCAGTTACAGAAATTATAATTATCATTATAGGACTTACAATGCCTGCACTTACAGCTGCCTGACCTATAATAAGACCGCCTACTATACCTATTGTAGAACCGATAGCCTTTGGAAGTCTTACTACAGCTTCTATAAGGAACGCCATAGCTATCTCCATTATAATAGTTTCTACAAAAGCTGGAAATGGAACTCCCTCTCTTGAAGCTGCTATAGAATATGCAAACTTTGTAGGTATTATTGAAGTATGAAAAGAAGTAACAGCTACATATAATGACGGTAAAATCATTCCTGTAAAAATAGCAAAAAATCTTATTATCCTAAGCATAGACGAGTTAATCCATCTTTGATAATAATCATCTGGTGTTTGAAAAAGACTTGGAAGTGTAGCAGGTACTATTATTACAAAAGGAGAATTATCTACAAGTATAGCAACTCTTCCTTCATAAAGTGCTGCTGCTACTACGTCAGGTCTTTCTGTACTTTGCATCTGTGGAAAAGGGGACCATTTATTATCTTCTATCATTTGCTCTACGTATCCGCTATCTAATATTGCATCTATATTTATAGACTCTATTCTCTCCTCAACCCGTTTTAAAACATCTTTATTAACTATATCATCAATATATATAATTGATACATCAGTTTTTGACCTTACCCCTACAGACTTAGGTGTAATTTTAAGTCTTGTATCTCTTATTCTTCTCCTGATAAGAGCAGTATTAAATCTAATAGTTTCAGTAAAACCATCTCTGCCGCCTCTTATTACTGTCTCACCAGACGGTTCAGAGACCCCTCTTGCAGGCCAGAAACGAGTAGCTATAACATACACCGCTGGAATTCCATCAACAAACATCAAAGTTTCTCCAGAGAGCATACCATTTACTGCATCACTGAGTTTAAGCTCTTCTTTCATGTCAGAAACGGTTAAAAGATTATCTTTAACCTGCATAACATTTTCTACTCTTTCACTTTTAAGCATTAATGACTCAAGCACAAAATTATTAATAAGTATCTTATCTGCCATACCGTCTATGTATACAATTGCAGCTTTCCATTCAGCTATATTAAACTCTCTATACACTATATCAGCATTATCCTTAAAAAGCTCTTTTAAATAAGCAATATTCTCATCCACCCTTGGAGTTATTAAATCTCTAATTATTTCCTTCAAAGCTATCACTTCCTCCACATAATATATTGCCAGTCTACATTCTCATTCTTAAAAAATATAAAATAAAACCTAAAACTATAGACCCTATTCCTAAAAATCTTGCTTTTTTATAAGTATCCATCATACCATTTCTTTTAAAGCCTGCTGCATCTACAAAACCCACTATGAATCCTTGAATTAGCATAAGAAGTAAAAAGTATTTAGTAAATAAACCTATAATGAGCATTAAAATCCCTCCCAGTATAAAATATTTTTCGCTGTAAACAGCTAAAATATGCACCTATAAAAACAAAGGCATGCTGTTACTAAAATCAAAATCTTAGTACTGCATGCCAAATATATTAAATAACAAAACTTAATATCAAATCGTTCTTGTTATAAAAACTTCATTATATTTAGTTTTAAATTTTTCATAACACTGCATAGCTCTAAACATATCTTCAAAGAAGCCAAACACCGTTGGTCCGCTTCCACTCATCATTGAACCTACAGCTCCCATTTTTATCATATCGTTTTTTATTTCTCTTAATATATTATGTTTTCTAAGTGTTACATTTTCCAATACATTTTTCATAAGGCTGCATACCTGTCTTAAATCATTGTTTTCTACAGCCTGTATAATTGCTTCTGTATCTGGATGCTTATATACTCTGCTTAAATCTAAGTTTTGATAAACTTCTTTAGTAGACACACCAAAAGAAGGCTTTACAACAATCAAAATATGATTTTTAAAACTTGGAAGAGGAGTAACTTTTTCACCAATACCCTCACATAATGCTGTTCCTCCTACTAGACAAAAAGGTACATCAGCCCCGATTTTCAGTCCTAAATTTATTAATTCTTCATCACTTGCGTTAACTTCATATAAACTTCTCATTCCTTTTAAAACTGCAGCAGCATCTGCACTTCCTCCTGCAAGCCCTGCGGCAACGGGTATATTTTTCTTTATATTTATATCTACTCCGCCTTGAATATTATAAGTATCCATAAAAAGCTTAGCAGCTTTATATCCCAGGTTTCTTTCATCTGTAGGAATATAAGGCTTATTAGAAACTAATTTTATGCCTTCTTTTGTTTTATTTATAGTTATCAAATCATATAATTCAATGGTCTGCATAATCATTTTGAGCAAATGATATCCGTCTTCTCTTTTTCCAACTGCATCAAGAGATATATTTATTTTAGCATAAGCTTTTAGCAGCATATTAGTACTTCCTTCCATAATAGTTTAAATATATTTATGCCTATACTCAACAGCACAAAATATACATACCTATATAGTATATTACAACAAAAAAAATAAAGCCAGAATATTTTTTCCAGCTTTACTTTACGAAATCTATACCATGGATAAAATTTTAAGTTCTTCGGTTTCACATCTTATCTTTTCCCTTACTAAGTCTACCAGAGGTTCATACTTTTCAAAGAAAATTATTATAAGATCTCCTGGTCTTGAGCTTTCTATTGCTTTATTTAATGCTTCAGCTTCATTTAATATTATTTCAATATTTTTCGGATTAAATTTAGAAGATAGCACTCCCTTTTCTAAAATTTTTGCCACTTCCATAGGCTTTCTTCCTCTTTTATCCTCATCTTCTTTTATATATATATAATCAAAATGTGCACCAGCAATTTTCCCAACTTGAAGTATATTGCTGTCAAGCCTGTCTCCTGGAACCCCTATTATTCCTATAAACCTCTTATGCTTTATAGTTTTAGCTCCTTCAAGTACAGCTTTATAACCTTCTATATTATGTCCATAATCAAGTATAACTGTTGCTCCATTTATATTATACATGTTGAATCTTCCTGGATTTTGTTCTTCACTGCTTGTAAATGTCTTTAAACCTTTTCTGATTATCGAATAATCTACTCCTAATCCAACTAAGGCTGCACAAGCTGCCATAGAATTTTCAACATTAAATTTAAGCTTACCCTTTATAGTAATTCCTATATTATCTATTTTTATTAAAGGAGTAGCAATTCCCTCCTTTTCTATAAATATAAATTTATCATCACAATACACACCATAGCCTCCACTATTAAGATGTTTCTGCAAAAGCTTATTATTTTTATATTTTGAAAAGAATATTATTTTGCTCTTTATTCTATCAACTATAGTAATGCTCATTTCATCATCTGCATTTATTACAGCATAACCATCATCTTTAACTGCTTCTGCAACAAGAGACTTAACATAAGCTAAATCTTCAAGTGTATCTATTCCATCTAAACCTAAATGATCGTTAGTGATATTTGTAATAACTCCTACATCAGCCAAATCATAAGCAAGACCTTTCCTTATTATACCGCCTCTTGCAGTTTCCAGAACTGCAGCATCTATTTCTTTGTTCATCAAAAGTGTCATTGCACTGCTGTACCCTGTAGTATCGCCTTTATCTATACACTTATTGTTTATATATATTCCTCCTGTAGTAGTCATGCCCACATTATGCCCTGCAAGTGAAAGTGTATGTGCAATAAGCCTTGTTGTAGTAGTTTTTCCATTAGTACCTGTTACAGCTACTAGTGGTATGCTGTTTTTTCCATTTTTAAACATCATATCAACAATGGCTGCTGCAACATTTCGGCTTTCACCCTTAAAAGGATAATGATGCATTCTTATACCTGGAGCTGCATTAACTTCAATAATAGCTCCATCTTTAGTTAATGGAACACTTATATCACTGCAACATATGTCAATTCCACATACATTAAGTCCAATAGCTTTGGCTGCTCTTTTACATATATCTATATTTTCAACACAAATTTCATCTGTACAATCTATAGCTATGCCGCCAGTTGAAAGATTTGCATTTTCCCTAAGTATAAGTTTTACACCTTTCGGTAGAACAGAATTTAAATTATAACCATTTTTTGCTATATAAGCACTTAAAGCTTCATCTAATTTCACCTTAGTCAAAGGTTTTTCGTGTCCTTTTCCTCGTCTATCATCTTTATTAAGCTTATTTATAAGACTTCTTACAGTACTTATTCCGTCACCAACTACATAGGGCGGTATTCTTTCAGCAACAGCTATTACTTCTCCATCTACTACGCAAACCCTATAATCCCTGCCTATTATATATTTTTCTATTATTATATCTTCAAAATTTTTACTTAATATATTATAAGCTTCCAAGGCCTGTTTTTCATCTTTAATATTCACAAATACGCCTTTACCTTGATTTCCGTAGCGCGGTTTTATTACTACAGGATATCCTATATTTTTAGCTTTAAGAAAAAGATCTAAAGAATTTATTACTTTTCCACCAGCTGCTACTGGAATACATTGATTTATGAGAATTTCCTTTGTCAAAAGTTTATCACAGGAAACATCCACTGATAGAGCACTAGTATCACTGCATATAGTTGCTTCTATCATCTTTCCATACTTGCCGTAACCTAACTGAAATACACTTTTTTCTCCTACCCTCAGCACTGGAATACCTCTTTTTTTAGCTTCGCTGCATATGGCGAGAGTACTTGGTCCTAACTGTTCATTGGCATATATTTCTTTCAAATTTTCATATCTAGACTTAAACTCAAAATTATTTCCTCTAACAAAAGTATTTATTATATCTACAGCTAATCTGCCTGCTTCCAAAGCAGTATTTTTATATTCGTACTGATATATTATATAGTACCTGTCTCCTTTAATTTCTCTAGCTTTTCCATAGGAAACCTCTATACCTATCATATTTTGAAGAGCAATAATTGTGTGTTCACATATATGTGCCAGATATGTTCCTTCCTTAAGCCTATTTAAGAAACCCCTTTCTTCATCTATACCACATCTATGCTTTTTTAACTCAGGCAGTAGTTTTACCAATCTTTCATTAAAACCTTCTATTTTATTGCTTGGAGTTTCACAATAACCTTCTAAATCCAAATCCATTCTTATACATTTTTTATGGGAATATATATTTCTCCCTTCAAAAATGTTAATATCTACTATCTTCATTTTATTTTTGTTTTTCCTCCTTAATTGGCTGCCTTGTATTTAAAATAAATTTATCTCCATTTTTAAGTACATGCATTTTAATATCAAACATAGAAAGTATTTCATCAGGGTTTTGTTCTGAAACATTAGTAAAGCTTATTGTGCTTCCATCTATTACATAAACTGCACCCGAACCTTGAACCCTGAATTCACCTTTAGTATTAACTACAATTGCAGTGTCTTCATCAATACCAATGCCTAGGCTTTCAGGATTTTCTGCTATTGCTACTAATAACCTTCCAATTCTCCCTCTTTGAGCAAAATGCTGGTCAATAACTACATTTTTCATAAGGCCAAGTCCTGGAGCCATCTTTAATGTGCATTTTTTAGGAGACTCTTCATCATCTCCTGTAATTATCATTGTATCACTGACTACTGATGCTCCAGCTGAAGTACCAACATATACACATCCATTTTCATAGCTTTCATGAATAACATTGTATAAAGGAGTTCCCCCTAATAAACTAGTTATTTTCAATTGATCCCCTCCAGTGAAAAACACTAGTGAAGCCCTCTGCACCATGTTAATATTATGTATTTCATGAGCATCCTTCCTGTCTTGTACATCCAATATATTAATGTTTTTTACACCTAGCTTTTCAAATATGCTTCTGTATTCAGCTCCAACTTCCTTTGGCAGGTCTGTTGCAATAGTTGCTATTACAAGTTCATCCTTTTCCTTATCAATCTTGCTACATACTTCCTTTAATATATTTTTTTCACCTTTTTTATCCTCTGCTCCTCCAATTATAATGAGGTTACCTTTCAGCAGTTCTTCCAAGCAATATCACTTCCTTAACCACATGTATCTATTATTCTTTCCACATGTTTTCTGGCTTATACAATTTTTATACTTTAACAGCACATTTTTTATTTTGCTTTATTTAACTTGAATTTATTCAAAAATCCCCTAAAGCTTTTTGCAACTTTAAAAGATGAATATTTATACTTTTATTTTTTTCACTTTCAACTCTCTTTATTTATTTTCAGTTTTACTCAGTCTATATAATGAGCTTAAAACAAGCTATTGATTAAATAGGGAAGCTTTATATCACTTTTTCTTTATAATGTCAACATGCATATTCATGCTTATTTCTAGAATATTTATATAAAACCTCGATTTAAAGCCTAATTCCTTTAAAAATTTCATATAGACAACTATTCTTATATGCTGTACAATATATTCGTTTATTTGTGAAACCCCCAATCAAATGAGGGCTAACAGCAATTTAATATATTTCATAATTTTATAGACTTAAAATCTTATTATAAGGGGGAATAAAAATGGCAGTACACATAATAGGAATGCCTATATACCACGGTTGTGATAAATTTGGAAGTAATCTTGGCCCTGATAAATTTAGAGAGCTGGATGTACTATCAGCTATAAAAAGTCTTGGATATGACACACGTGATCTTGGAAACATTGAAGTAGCTGATGTGTCAGTAGAAGATAAATACAAGCATCATCCATGTTTAAAATATTACGATGTTATTATTGACGCAAATACAAAACTTGCTTTTAAAGTATACGAATCTATTTCAACAGGGAATTTTCCTGTTGTGCTTGGCGGAGACCACAGCCTTGGCATTGGAAGCATTGCAGGAGTCAGCAAGGCTGTAAAAAACCTAGGTATAGTATGGATTGATGCTCATGGAGATTTAAATACCCATGATACTACTATAACTGGAAATATACACGGTATGCCTTTAGCTGCTTCTATAGGAAAAGGACCTGATAAATTAGTAAATTTATTTGAGCACAGAGTCAAAGTGAAAGATGAAAATGTTGTTCATATTGCTGGCAGAGACCTTGACCCAGGTGAAATAGAGCTCATTAAAAATTCAAAAATTAAAGCTTTCAATATGGATGAAATAAGAAAATATGGAATAGAAAAAGTAGTTAATAATGCTATAAATTATCTAAGAAGTAAAGTAGATGCCATACATGTAAGCTTTGACATAGACTCTATAGATTTAGCTTACGTTCCCGGCACAGGAACTCCTGTTAAAGATGGACTGACTATAGAGGAAGCAAAAAAAACACTTGAAATGTTCGCTTCTTCTGGACTTATGGTATCTTTGGATTTTGTTGAACTAAATCCATTGCTTGATTACAATGATGTGACAGCTAATATATCATCAGAACTATTAACTCGTATTTTCGAAAATTTAGTTGTTCCTGTAAATGATCAGCTAAAGCTTGGGTAATTATTAACAAAATAAGAGAGGTCATTACCTCTCTTACTTATCTTAGCTGTATTCAATCTTAACCTTGCTGCCTCCTTTGCCTGGCTGGGCAGGTTCTACAATAAGCTTAACTGGTACTCTGTTTTTAAGCTCCTCAACATGACTTATAATACCAACACTCAACCTATCATTATGAAGCCTTTCAAGTGAACTAATAACAATTTCCAAAAGTTCGCTATCCAAAGTTCCAAACCCTTCGTCAAGGAAGAAAAACTCAAGAGGTGCACTTCCTTTTAACTGTATCTGCGATGATAATGATAATGCTAAAGCTAATGAAGTTAAAAAGGTTTCTCCTCCTGATAAAGTATTAGTAGCTCTAATAACTCCACCATTGAAATCATCTCTCATAGTGAAATTACCTGAAGAATCAAGCTCTAGAGCATATCTTCCTCTTGTTATATCCTTAAGTCTTTTTGAGGCTTCAAATGAAATATATTTTAATTGATTCATTGCTACAAACTCAACAAATTTATTACCTTGTATTAGTTTGTCCAAATCATCTAAAAGGCTTAACATATGCTCAAGCTCTTTTTTCTTCTCTAATAATTCCTTTAATTCTTTTAGATTTTTTTCCATTATGTCTATTGTCTGCTGGCATTTAGCAATTTCTTTAAGTTTATCATCCAAATTATTAGAAATTTCAGCTCTTTCATTTAAAAGATTATTCCACTCATCTTTCTGAATATAATTACCTCTTAATTTATCTTGTATTCTAATAATATTATCTATAACATTTTTATGCCTATCTTCATAACTTTTAATCAATTTTTCCAAATCTAAGATATCCTCTTTTGAAAGCATTGAATTTATTGCCTCTTCCCTGTCTGTTAATTCACATTCTGCTAAAGCATTTTCAAGCTCATAGGACTGCTCCATTAAAATCTTATTTAAAGTTATTTTATTTTGCTGTCCGCTAACTATTTTATTTTCTATGTGCTGCTTTTCATTTTTTTCTTTTTCAAACTGCAATCTAAGGCTTTCTTCAAGCTCTTTTATTTCTTTTATATTTTTTCTTATCTGTTCTAAATAAAACTCTGGATCTTTACCTTCAGATAACCTCCCTAACTGCTGGTTATAATCTTCAATTGCAGTCTTCTTTTCCTTCCCAATTTCCACAACTTTGGTTATTTCAATTTCTAGCACGCTGATTTCTTTGCTTAAAGTTTCTCTTCTTTCTTCATATTGTTCCAATTCTTCCCTTAGAATCTTTTCAAGCTTTTGAAGCTTTTGGACTTCACTGTCTTGTTTTTTAAGTTCATTGAGCTTTTCCTTAAAATTTATATTTTTAAGCTCATTCTTTAAGCACAAATATTGCTGCTCAATAATATTAAATTTTTCAAAGGTTTTATTATACTCCTCCTCTATATCCTTTAGAGCAGACTTTTCACCTTTTAACCCTTCATTAAGCTTTGCTTCTCTTTTTTCTATATCACTTTTCTTATCCTTACAGTTTAAAAAACTCTCTTCAACTTTACTTTTTTTACTATTCCATATTTCTATCTCTTCTTTAAGCTTATTAAACTCTTTCTCTGATAACTCTTTTATATTCTGAAGCTTAACTATATCAATATCTTCTAGTTTTTTACTGATTAATTTCAGCTCTTGTTCAAGAAACTCAATTTGCTTTACTACCCCTCCTAAATCTACTTCTATCTTTCTTGCTTCAAGCTGAAGTTTATCAGTCTCAGTTTTATAACTTTTAAGCAGCTGCTTTTTTTCTTCCAATCCTTCAAGCTCTTGTTGTATTGCTTTTTGCGGGTGATGTTTAGAACCGCAAACGGGACATTTTTCTTCTTCTTTTAAATCAGCTGCTAAAATCCCTGCAAGATTTGCTTTTTCTACACCTAATATTTCCTTTTCAAGCTCTTCTATTTCAATTTCTTTCTTATTAATTTTTTCATTTAAGGATTTTAACTCTTTCGTCAGTTCTCCCTCTCTATATTTTAAAGCACTTATCTTAATCTCTAATTCCTTTTTCTTTTCACTGTCTATTATAGCTTCATTTAATTTTTTACTTAAATCTATTAATATATTTTGTTTTTGAAGTAATATACTATTATCACCAGGGAAACTCTCTTCTAATTCCTTTCTTTTTCCTTCAATTTCTTGAATCTCACAATTAATACTATTTTGTAAAATAAGTACCTCATCATATTCATTTTTAAGAGTTATAATAGCTTTTTCTTTAACTTCAAGCCTATTTTTCAACTCTTGAATTTTAGAACATACAGCATTATATTCATCCTCTTTATAAACTGCTGCTTGTATTTTTTCCCTGTATTCTGGTTCAACTCTGTTAATATTTATCTTTTCTATAGTATCTTCTAAATTCTTTTGTGCGGCTAGTTTATTTAAATTTAAATTGTCTAATTCTGTCTTGTGCTTTTCTGATTTATTCTTCAATTTATGATACTCTTCTAATAAACCAGTTCTTTCATTTTTTAATTTATCAATTCTGACTAATATATCTAAAGCCTGCAAAAGATTTGCTTCCTTTGTAATAAGCTCTGGTATTTCTTTATCTTTTCTCTGAAGTATATCTTTGTATTTACTTTCAATGATAATTAAATTATTATTTATTGTCTCTAATAAATTAGTTAAGCTTATAAGTTCTGTCTGATTATTGCGAAGCTTCTCTTCAGTACTTCTTAAATTATCAATATATGGCTTAACCTTAAAAGCACCTTGTGCTTTTTTAAGTTTTATTCTTTTATTATTTATATCTTCCTCTTGTATATCTAATTCTATTTTAATTTTTTTATATTGCTCTAACTCTTGCTGAAGCTCCCATATAGTTTTATACTTTTCGTACTGATTATCCAAGCTATTCTTTTTATGCCTTAAAATTTTTTCCTCTTCATTTAGCTTTCTTAACTCACTCTTTGTATTTTCATAAACTTCCTCAGATACATTTTCAAATTGCTTTAACTCTCCAGTTAAAATGTCATTACTCTTTAACTTTTCGCTTCTAACTTTCTTAATTTTTTCCCAAAGGCATTTGCCATATTTTTCAAGGCCAAATATTCTTTCAAGCATGTCCCTTCTATCTCTTCCTGAAAGCTTTAAAAATTCACTGAACTTCCCCTGTGGAAGAACTACAGAACGAGTAAAATCCTCGCAGGTAAGTCCAATTATTTTCTCTATTTCATTTTGAACCTCTCTTGCAGCTTCTGCTAAAAGCATATCATTATTTTTATCTCTAAGTCTTGCTAAAGAAGTCTTATATCTTCCATGTTTATCTCTTTTAACATTTCTATCTACTATGTAGCATTTTCTTTCTGTACCATTTCCGATTTCAAATTCATACGTTAGAGATAATTCGCTGCATTCAGTATTTATAAATTCATCTGATTCTCTTGCTATCTTCCCGTATAATGCTATTGTTATAGCATCTAATATAGTAGATTTTCCACTTCCAGTTGGACCAAATATACCAAATAAACCTTTATCAGTAAGTTTTTCAAAATCTATCTCCTGAGAATCTATAAAGCTATTTAATCCTTTAATTCTTAATTTTCTAGGTTTCATCTATTTCACCTTCCTCAGCTATTTTTAAAAATAAATCCATAATTTCGCTGCTTGGTTTAACCTTTCTCTCTTTTAAATAAAAATCTTGAAACAATTCAGCCATGCTCTTTTCTGTTAAGCTTTCAAAATCAAAAACTATTTCTTCCTCATTTTCTATTTTTGGAACTATTTCAATAATATCTTTTTTTAACTCCTTCATAAGTTTAATATTTTCCTGGGTAATAAATTTATCTGTCTTAATTTCGATATATACCCACAAATTTCTTTTACTGTTTTCTCTGCATCTTTCAATGGCATCTTCAACACTACTGCATTGCCAGACTTCAATAGGTTTATAATTTTTAAAGAAGACCTCCTCAACCAAAGCTTCTTCTCCTGGCTTTACGTCAACAATATAACAGCACTTAGAATAGTTTATTTCACTTTTACTGTATTGAAGAGGTGAACCAGCATAGTAAGCCTTAGTTTTTGTACCCTTTACCCTTTGCGGCCTATGTAAATGACCTAATGCAATATATTGTGCCTTTTCAGGAAGCTTGTCTGCATCTACCGCTAAACTTCCTCCTAATTGTATTGGTCGTTCAGAATCACTGCATTCACTTCCTGAAACAAAAATATGTGATACAGCTATATTTATAGTATCTTTCCTATATCTATCAGATAATTTATTAAAAAGTTCCCCTACTTTTTCAGAATAACTTTTTCTTCTTTCCTCTTCTTCTAATTCTTCTGATAATATTTCATTTAATCTCTTTTCACTTGGATATGGAATGGTTATTACTACAGCTTTTTCACCATTAATTTCAAGCTCTATAAATCCTTCCTCTGAATCTACTATTTCAAAACTTCCATATTTGCCTTTTAAAGCACAGCTCTTTGGCGTTCCTAGAAGAATTACTCCATGCTCATAAGCTAAAGGACTAGCAGCAACTAATCTTTCTGGGTTATCATGATTTCCAGCAATGACTATTATAGCTCTTTTTCCTCCCTTGGAAATTCTTTTCAATGCACTGTAAAACAAATTTTCTGCTTTAGCAGGAGGATTTCCATTATCATATATATCTCCCGCAATTATAACTAAATCAATATTATTTTCTTCTACCTTTTCTATTAATTCTTCTATAAATAACTCCTGCTCCTCTAGTCTGCTAAATCCTTCAAGACTCTTTCCTAAATGCCAATCAGAAGTATGCAGTATTCTCAAATTTTTCACTCCCTTTAGTTATTAAAATACTATTTATACTACGTTCTATATATTTATAATAAATCCTTCTTTGAATTTATGGAAGAACTATATATTTTCCAAGGCTCTAAATTTTTTTATAAAACAAAAACTGCTATGATTTTTACATCACAGCAGCCAGCTTTTAAATATCAATCTTGAATAATATATCCTGTATGCTCTATACAGTTTTTAATACTATCTGGATTTGCAGGTTCATTGTACTGAACTTCTATAGTTCCTCTAGCTACATCAACAGCCACCTTTTGAACTCCTTTTATTTTATCTAAAGCATTAAGCACCTGTGCTTTACTCTTTCTATTTGCAATTCCTGAAACGCTATAGTGTACAGTTTTCATATATAAATACTCCCTTCTACTCAATATATCACTATTAGTATTTTAAGTTTAGGAATTTTTTATCCTGTATTTAAATACTTTCTTAAATATTTAACTCTAAAACCCTATTATTTAATACAAAATATATTTGTCAGTAAACAAATATAAATGTATAATTGTCATGTTAAATATAAATAAATACGAGGTTATTATGAAAAAATTCAAAAAGATTTATATTGAAATAACAAATATCTGTAATCTAAAATGTGAGTTTTGTCCTGTAACTAAACGAAGCCCTAAGTTTATGGATATAAATACCTTTAACTTAATATTATCTCAAATAACCCACTTTACTGATTATATATATCTTCATGTAAAGGGTGAGCCTCTTTTACATCCAAATCTGGATAAATTTTTAGATTTAGCTGATAATTATGGTTTTAAAGTTAACATTACTACTAATGGAACGCTTATTGAAGAAGTTAAAGATAAGCTTTTAAATAAAAAAGCTCTGCGTCAGATAAACTTCTCATTGCACAGTTTTGATGCCAATGATTTGAACTTTTCTATAGAACAGTATTTAAATAATATTATAAATTTCACTTTTGATGCAATTAAAAAAAACAATATAATTGTTTCCTATAGGCTTTGGAATTTAGAAGAAGATACTAAAAGCATTGAAAAAAATAGACATATTTTAAATTTATTAGAAAATTCCTTTAAGCTTGATTATAAAATCGAAGATGTTCTTTTAGATAACAGAGGAATAAAAATAACTAAAAATATTTATTTAAACGTAGCTTCAATATTTGAATGGCCCGACAAGAATTTAAAACAAAGTGATACTAATGGATTTTGCTATGGACTTAGAAACCAAGCTGCAATACTTGTAGACGGCACAGTAGTTCCTTGCTGTCTTGATGGCGAAGGTGTAATAAACTTAGGCAATATAAATGAAAACAATTTTTCTGAAATTATTGAAAGCCCCAGAGCAAAAGCTATTTATGAAGGCTTTTCCAATAGGCACATTATAGAAGAACTTTGTAAAAAATGTACTTATAGAAAAAGATTTAATTGAAAAATTGGATAAAAAATACAACTATAGCAGTGTAATTATAGTATTTAACCTCCTTTATAAACTCAAACTAATAAGGAAAACTTATATACTGGGAGGGATTTTCATGAGCCATAAGGAAAAAGATCACGGAGTAAATAATTTTAATAAAAGTGCAGATATCAAAGATCAAAATGCTAAGAGATTAGAACAGCTTGAAAATCTAGTAGAAAAACATACCAGAACTGAAAGACATTTAGAGCAGCATTCTGATATTGCCAGACCAGAAGCTATAGCACATTCAGAGGAAATACAAATGGAAAGAGAACAAGCCATAGATAATCTAAAACATATTATTATAAACGGTAAACATTCTAATGTAGATGAAGTTTCAAATCTTCAAAGAAACTATGAATTTACTAATAGTTATATTGAAGCAAACGCTGACCGAATGGATAGCACAACTTTAGAATACACAAAAGAAAAACAAAAAAATAGAGAAGAACAGCTTAATAATATTTTAAATAAATAGACTTAGATTTTTTATACACAAGCAAGTTATTTTAAGCTTTGCACCATCTAGTTCTAAAGTTTAAAATTTAAAATTTGAAAACCAGTCTGGTTCTCAATATTGAAAACTAGACTGGTTTATTATTTAATACCTAAAAGCCATTTAAATATTATTATCGCATTTTCTCTATGTTGTGAATTGCTCATAATTGCCAACACTTTATTTTTAGTGTCAACTCCCATATCTTCAAGAATTTTTATCCCTTCAGCACTTACAGCATAGATAGCTTTATTATTTTGATTATTTACAGCTTCAATTTTTTCATTTTTTATAGAAGTCAGTTCTAATCCATAATTACTGTCTAATCTTAGAAAAGCCTCTTGTTTTATTAAAGATTGGAATATACTCTTATCCAAAACTATTACATCTATTTCTTTAGTTGCTATTTTAACAGTAAGCTTTTGCAAAAGCTCTGGTTGTGGATTTTGAGGATCTACTATAGGAATAACATCTATAAAAGCTTGTTTTCTTTTTTCTCCGCTTTTAACTGTAAGATTGGTAATGGACTTCTCAGCATTCTCCCTTTTATTTTCATCTGTAATCCCTGCAACTATTGTTAAATTAGCAACATACTCAACACTTGTAACTTGAGCATGTATAAAGGAACCTATAAAAAATATTAAAATTAACCCTCCAAAAATATGAAGCTTATAGTAGTCCCATATATATTCTATTTTTTCTTTTCTGCTCATACTCTTAAAATTAACCATAAACCCCACTCCGTTTAGCTTGTCTTTTATATTTTTTGAACTTTTACTTAATTAAATATATCATATATTTAATTATTTTAATACAGCAAACTTATATATGGTAGTATGATTATATTTCTCTCCTGCTTTAAGTACTGCAGATGGAAAGTTCTTTTTATTTACAGAATCAGGAAAATACTGTGTTTCAAGACATAGAGCTGCATTTTTATAGTAAGGCACTCCCCCTTTACCTATCTCTGAACCATCTAAGAAATTAGCGGTATATAGCTGTACCCCTGGTTTAGTTGTATAAACCTCCATGACTCTGCCACTTTTCTCATCAATTACTTCAGCCGCTTTTTCTTTAAGGTTACCATTAGTATTAAGCACCCAATTGTGATCATAGCCTTTAGTGAAAATTATTTGCTCAAAATCAGCATTTATATCCTGTCCTATAGTCTTCATTTTTGTAAAATCCATCGGAGTTCCTTTTACATCTACAAGTTCTCCTGTTGGAATAGAAGCCTTATCTACAGGGGTGAATTTATCAGCATTTATCATAAGCTTTTGGCTTAAGATATTACCAGATGCATGTCCTGCTAAATTAAAATAAGAATGATTTGTCAGGTTAACTACAGTATCTTTATCAGAAACAGCATAATAATCGATTACAAGAGCATTATCCTCTGTTAAGGAATATGTAACTTTAACATCAAGGTTACCTGGGAATCCTCCTTCACCATCCTTGCTTCTATAGACAAGTTCCAAAGCTTCAGCTCCGTTCCTAGTCACAATTTCAGCATTCCATACAACCTTATCAAAACCTATAAATCCTCCATGAAGATGATTTTCTCCTTCATTTTTATCCAACCTATACTCTGCTCCGTTAAGTTCAAAGCAAGCGTTTCCTATTCTATTTGCATAGCGGCCTATAACTGCACCAAAATATGGTCCCTTCTTTTCATAATCTGAAAGCTTGTCATAGCCAAGTACAATATCTTCAAAGTTACCATTTTTATCTGGAACCATAAGGGAAGTTACTATTCCTCCAAAGTTTGTTATCTTAACTGTAGTTCCTTTTGAATTCTTAAGAGTAAATATATGTACTAAAGTCCCTGCAGCTGAATTGTCATAAAATCTTTTAGTAATGCTCATTTAATACCCTCCCATTAAAAATTATAGATATCCAATATTAAATTGGATATCTATATAAATATAAATTTATAAATTATAATTTTAAAGCCTTTTCTACCACATTTTCTACAGTAAATCCGAATTCTTTAAACAGTATTTCTCCTGGAGCAGAAGCACCAAAAGTATCTATTGAAATTATATCTCCAAAGGAACCGGTATATTTATGCCATCCAAAAGAAGAACCAGCCTCTACAGCCAATCTCTTTGTTACAGCTTTAGGAAGAACGCTTTCTTTGTACTCTGCACTTTGAGCTTCAAATACTTCCCAAGAAGGCATACTTACTACTCTTGCATCTACTCCCTTTTCTTTCAATACTTTAGAAGCTTCATATATTAGTTCTACCTCAGAACCTGTAGCCATAAGTATTACATCTGGAGTTTCTTTTTCACTGTCTTTAAGTATATAAGCTCCCTTTAACGCTTCCTTTGATGTTTCCTCATATAACGGTAAGTTTTGTCTTGAAAGTATTAAAGATGTAGGACCATCTTTTCTATTTATTGCAGAATACCAAGCATATGCAGTTTCCTTAGAATCAGCTGGTCTATAAACATGCATATTTGGTATGCTTCTAAGTGAAATAAGCTGCTCTATAGGCTCATGAGTTGGTCCATCTTCACCTACTCCTATACTATCGTGAGTTAAAACATACACAACAGGAAGCTTCATTAATGCTGAAAGTCTCATAGATGCCTTCATATAGTCAGAGAATACAAAGAATGTAGATACAAATATTCTTAGTCCTCCATGTGCAGCGATTCCATTAGCAATAGCTGCCATAGCATGCTCTCTTACTCCAAAGTGAAGATTAGCTCCTGTTCTATCCTCAAGTGAAAAATCCCCTTTACCATTCATATAAGTCTTGTTTGAAGGTGCAAGGTCTGCGGAACCTCCAATTAAGTTTGGAATAAGCTTAGCCAATCTATTTATAACTTCTCCTGAAGAAGCTCTTGTAGCCATCTTTCCACTGAACTTAAAGAAATCTTCATTATTTAAAATATCTACTGGAAGCTCACTGCTGTGCCATACTTCCCACTCTTTTGCAAGCTCTGGGTATTCTTTCTTATAAGCTTCAAATAGTTTATTCCAATCTTCTTCAGCTTTTCTTCCCGCTTCTTTTAAAGTTTCCATATAATCTCTTACTTCTTGAGGCACATGGAATTCTTCTTCATAAGTCCATTTTAAAAATTCTTTAGTTTTCTTAAGATTTTCAGCTCCCAATGGTTCGCCGTGAACTGATGCAGTACCACTCTTTGGAGAACCATAGCCTATTTCAGTTTTTATAATAATTAAGCTAGGCTTTGTAGTATCTTTTTTAGCTTCTTCAATAGCAGCACTAATAGCATCTACATCATTGCCATCTTCTACATTTAGAATCTGCCAGCCATAAGAAGCGTACCTAGCTCCTACATTTTCTCTAAATGCTATATCAGTATGTCCTTCTATAGATATGTTATTGCAGTCATATAATACAATAAGCTTTCCAAGACCTAGAGTACCAGCAAGTGAAGCTGCTTCACCAGTTATACCTTCCATCATATCTCCATCTCCGGAAAGTGCATATGTATAGTGATTTACTATTTCAAAACCTGGTCTGTTGAATTTAGCCGCAAGATAGCTTTCAGCTAAAGCCATACCAACTCCATTAGCCTGACCTTGACCTAGAGGTCCTGTTGTTATTTCTACACCTACAGTGTGACCGTATTCCGGATGTCCTGGAGTTTTACTTCCCTTTTGTCTAAAGTTTTTTAAGTCGTCAATTGTAAGTCCATAACCAAATAAATGTAATAGAGAATATAAAAGCATGGAGCCATGTCCTGCTGATAGTATAAATCTATCTCTATCTGCCCATTTAGCATTAGCTGGATTATGCTTCATATTTTTTGACCATAAAGCATACGCCATTGGTGCTGCTCCCATTGGAAGTCCTGGGTGACCAGACTTTGCTTTTTCTACTCCTTCTGCTGAAAGTATTCTTATGGAATTTACTGCTAAATTGTCAATGTTGCTCATATGTATTCCTCCTATTATTTGTTAAATGCTGCATTCCAATCTTTCATAAATTTTTCAATACCGCTGTCTGTTAATGGGTGCTTTAGCATTTGCTTAATTACTGCAAATGGAACAGTAGCAATATGTGAACCTGCTGCTGCTGCTTCTTGAACATGAATTGGGTTTCTTGTACTTGCTGTAATAATTTCAGTTGGGATATTATGTATTTTAAATATTTGAACGATTTTTTCTATAAGCTCCATAGAAGGAGTTGCTATATCATCTAATCTTCCAAGGAAAGGACTTACATAAGTTGCCCCTGCTCTTGCTGCTAGTAAAGCTTGTGACGGAGTAAATATAAGTGTTACATTAGTTTTTATACCTTCGCTTGATAATACCTTTACAGCTTTAAGGCCTTCAGCAGTCATTGGTATTTTAACAACCATGTTTTTATGAATTTTAGCTATTTCTCTTCCCTCTTTTATCATTCCCTCGGCTTCAAGACTTATAACTTCTCCACTAATTGGTCCATCAACAATTGAAGTTATTTCTTTTATAACTTCATTAAAGTCTCTTCCTTCCTTAGCTATTAAAGATGGGTTCGTAGTTACTCCACAAATAATCCCCATATCATTGGCTTCTCTAATCTCGTCTACATTAGCAGTGTCAATAAATAGTTTCATCTTTATAGTCCTCCCTTTAATAAAATATATTTATAATATACGTTTGCAGCAGCTCTATAAAAAATTGTTGGCTTCCTCAAACGTTTCTATATCCCTTAATTATTTTAACACTTTATTCCACGTGAGTACATACCTTTTATATTATTTTATATCATTCCAATTTATTTATTTAACAATTCATTTTTAAACTTTATTTTAATAGTTGTACGTACATGTATAAATTGCACAGCATAATTGTAAGCTTTTTCTCTTTAGATTTCAATATTATTTTAAAACTTTTACAGCTAAAATTATTAATATTAAAATCATTGTCATGCAGTGATTTTATTGATATTCTTCATGTATAATCAAATAATTATCAATAATACTTCTAAAAAAATAAAAAATATAATATATTTTCACTTGTACGTACAAGCAACAGGTGATATAATTGTATTATACAAATACTGATAATTATAGTATAAACACAATAAGATAAGCAGGTGTAGATTTTAATGATAGAAACAGAAAAACCAAAATACCAAAAACTTAAAGAATATATAGTGGAAGCTATACAATCACACAAAATAAAAGTAGGAGAAAAGATCTACTCAGAAAACGTACTAGCTGAAAAATTTGAAATTAGCAGACATACAGTTAGACAAGCCTTAGGTGAACTTGTAAACGAAGGTTGGCTCTATAAAGTTCAAGGAAAAGGTACCTTTGTAAATAGGTCACCTGAAGAAACCGTTAACACTTCGAAAACCATCGGAGTCATAACTACCTATTTAAATGATTATATCTTTCCTTCTATTATACGTGGGATAGATAGCGTGTTGTCAGTAAATGGTTACAATATATCACTAAGCTGCACATATAATCAACATGAAAAAGAAAGACTGTGCCTAGAAAATTTTGCTAATCAGAATATTGCAGCACTAATCGTTGAACCTACAAAAAGTGCTTTACCTAACCCTAACATTGATTTATATGAAAAGTTCAGCAATTTAGGCATACCAATACTTTTTATTCATGGCTGTTATAAAGAGCTTAATTATTCATTTATTGTTGAAGATGATGTAGAGGCAGGTTACTTAGCGACAAAGCATCTTATAGACTTAGGTCATGTAAATATAGCTGGAATTTTCAAAATTGATGATATACAAGGACACTATAGATTTGCAGGCTTTCAAAAAGCTCATTTAGATGCTAATCTTAGAAGCTCGGATTCAAGAATACTCTGGTTTGAAACCTCTGATATGGAGGCTAACTTTAAACCTCAGTCAGTTCAATTTAACAACCTGCTTACAGATTGCTCTGCTATAGTTTGTTATAACGATGAGGTTTCCATTAAAGTTATGGATATGATAAGGGAAAAGAAATTAAATATTCCTGAAAATTTATCTCTTGTAAGTTTTGATGATTCTCAACTAGCCTTAGTTTCCCAGACTAAACTCACTACTGTAGCTCACCCTAAGGAAAAACTTGGCGAAGAGGCTGCTAAAGCAATCATCAACATTATTAATAGAACAAAAGACTACTACGACTTAAAAATGAAACCTGAACTAATTGTACGAGAAAGTACAAAAATATATGTAAGGAGTTGACATTAAATGTTAGAACAATTAAAAAGAGCAGTATTAGAAGCTAATCTTGAGCTTCCTAAAAGAAACTTAGTTACTTATACTTGGGGTAATGTAAGTGCAATAGACAGGAAAAATAACTTAGTTGTTATAAAACCCAGTGGAGTTCCTTATGAGGAACTTAAGCTTGAACACTTAGTAGTAGTAGATTTAGACGGAAATAAAATCGAGGGAAAATTAAACCCTTCTTCCGATACTCCAACTCACCTTGTTCTTTATAAAAACTTTAAAGAAGTTGGCGGTATAGTACATACTCACTCAAGATGGGCTACAATTTGGGCTCAAGCTGGAAAAGGTATACCTGCTCTTGGAACTACTCATGCAGATTACTATTATGGAGAAATTCCATGTACAAGAAAAATGACTGATGAAGAAATTAAAGGTGAATATGAAAAGAATACAGGAGATGTCATAGTTGAAACTTTTATAGGTAAAAATCCTATATACATTCCAGGAGTACTTGTAAACAATCATGGACCTTTTACTTGGGGTAAAGATGCTCATGAAGCAGTTCACAATGCAGTAGTTCTTGATGAAGTTGCTATGATGGCTTATCATACCTGTGCTTTAACACCTGGTATAAGCCCAGTAAATCAGGTACTTTTAGATAAGCACTTTTTAAGGAAACATGGTGCAAATGCATATTATGGACAAAAATAAAAACTTTAAATTTAATACATAAATTATTAAATCAATTTAGGAGGAATTTACTATGATAAAATTAAGACCTTATGAATTTTGGTTTGTGACAGGAAGCCAGCATCTTTATGGACCTGAAACATTAGAACAGGTTGCTAAACATTCCACTGAAATAGCAGCAGCTTTAGACGAGGATGTAAATATACCTTTTAAAGTTGTTTTCAAGCCTGTTTTAACTAACTCTTCAGATATAAGAAAACTTTGCATCGAAGCAAATTCAAATGAGAACTGTGCTGGTATCATAACTTGGATGCACACTTTCTCACCTGCAAAAATGTGGATTTCTGGACTTACTGAACTTAGAAAACCGCTTTTACATCTTCATACACAATATAACCGTGATATTCCTTGGAGCAATATAGATATGGATTTTATGAACCTTAACCAATCTGCTCACGGAGACCGTGAATATGGATTCATCGGTGCCAGACTTAGAATGCCTAGAAAAGTTGTAGTAGGACACTGGCAGGACACTGAAGTTGTAAACCGTATTGGTGTTTGGATGCGTACTGCTGCAGCCTTTACAGAAAGCAGCAGCATAAAAGTTGCTCGTTTTGGAGATAACATGAGAGATGTTGCCGTTACCGAAGGAGATAAAGTAGAAGCTGAAATTAAATTTGGCTGGTCTGTAAATGGTTATGGAATTGGAGACCTTGTAGAATATGTTGATAAAGTTACAGAAGAAGAAATAGATGCTCTTATGGCAGAGTACGCAAAATTATATGATTTTGCAGAAGATGTAAAGAGTGGAGAAAAACTTGAAGCAGTTCGTTACCAGGCTAAAATCGAAGTTGGTTTAAGAAAGTTCTTAGAAGAAGGAAACTTCTCTGCTTTTACAACAAACTTTCAAACTCTTACTGGTTTAAAACAGCTACCAGGACTTGCAGTACAGCACTTAATGGCTGAAGGCTACGGCTTTGGTCCAGAAGGCGACTGGAAGACAGCTGCTTTAGTTAGATTAATGAAAATAATGGCTGATGGAAAAGGAACTTCCATAATGGAAGACTACACTTATCACTTTGAGCCAGGCAATGAAATGATTCTTGGAGCTCATATGCTTGAAGTATGTCCAACTCTTGCAGCAACAAAGCCAAGAATTGAAGTTCACCCACTAGGAATAGGCGGAAAAGAAGATCCTGCTCGTATAGTATTTAACGGCGGAGAAGGTGCTGCAGTATGTGCATCATTAATTGATATAGGCGGACGTATGCGTCTCATTGTTAACGATGTAAATGCAGTTAAACTTGAAAAGGACATGCCAAAGCTTCCTGTAGCTCGTGTTCTTTGGAAGCCGGAACCATCACTAAAAGAAGCAGCTGAGGCTTGGATATATGCTGGTGGAGCCCATCACACAAGTTTCTCTTATGTAGTAACTGCTGAACAATTAGCTGACTGGGCTGAAATAACCGGAATTGAATTTGTTCATATCAATAAAGATACTAAATTAGCTAGCCTTAGAAATGAATTAAGATTAAACGATATAGCTTGGAAGTTGAAATAATAATTTTTTGAAATATTTAAGGATTAGAGTTGTTAATGCCCTAATCCTTTTTTCTTCTTAAGTACTTATTTTGCTCAAAATAAGGCACTTAATTTTTATTGCCCAACAATCATAATTTCAGATAAGCCTGCTTCCTGTGAATTATCTTGACCTTTCTCCAAAACAAATTTAATCCATTTTACGTCCATTTCTTCAAAACTTACTATTGTAGCTTCTCCTGGCTTAGTGGAAAGCTGAATATTTTCAGTTTTATAACCATTATCGAACTCTAGTCTTCCTGATAAAACCATTTTTTCACTATTTGTACTATTGTAAATAAATAACTTATTAACCTTTTTAGCCTTATCAAACTGAAGCTTTATGAATTCCCCAAATTTATTATTTGTCACCCAATCATATTTTTCACTTTGTATATTAACTCCTATTTCTCCGTCATTTATACCATCAGCGCTAAAACCTTCTTTAATTGAACTTACAGTAACTTTAGCTTCAATAGCTATATTTTTATATTTTGACAGTCCTGAAGGTAAAAACTGTGGTGTTATAGTAGGCCCATTTACATATAGTGTTCCATCTTCTCTAAAACCTAACTTATCTATACATACTTGTCTATTCCCACCACCAACAACTGCGTCTGTATGAGAGTGATATACTATGTAATATTCTTTATTATCTGGCGATAAAGTTAATGAATTATGTCCAGGCCCAGAAACAAGAATTTCATCTTCAGTTTCAACATAACTTACAATTGGATTTTTTTCATATTTTATAAAAGGTCCTAATGGAGTCTTTGAAACTGCATAACCTATTCCATACTTTTTATCAGCATAAAAATTTGCTGAGTACATCATGTAGTATATTCCATTTTTCTTAAACACCAATGGGCCTTCATTCCATCTCCAGCCTTCTCCTGACTGCAGCTCCCAAGCCTGATCTGGCTTTATTAAAAGTACTGGTTCACCTTTAACAGAAAGCATATCATCATTTAGTTCTATTCCATAAATATGGCTTTCATGCCTTCCTGAAACAATATTTTCCGAACAGTCTCTTGAATAATACATATATTTTCTGCCATCTTCATCAACAATTACATCTGCATCAATTGCAGCATAACCAAAATCAAACATCGGCTTGTTTTCAGGGTTTACAAAGGGACCAGTTGGACTATCACTTACAGCTACCCCTATTCTTAAGCTTCCATTATCCTTACACCTTGCACTATAGTACATGTAATACTTACCTTTGTATTCTACAACCTCCGGAGCCCAAAAATCTTTATTAGCCCAGTTATCACCGTTTACTTGAAAAGCATAGCCTATCTTAGTCCAATCTAACATATTGATGGAAGACCACACGTAAAATCCATACTGTGCTGAAGTCGCATATAAATAATACTTTCCATCAGAAGCTTTTAAAACAAACGGATCTCCAATATTACTTATATTCAACGGATTTTTAAAGGTATCATCGAAATTATCTACATTAACAGTCATAACCTTCTTATTTTGAAACATAATACAACCTCCTGCTGCCATAGCAACTAATATAATTAGTAAAACACTCAAAATAATAGTATTCTTATTAAAGACCTTTTGCATTTAATCCCTCCTCAGCTTATTAAAATATGCCTCTTTATTATTAAAGCAGTGTGAATACCCACACTGCTTTTTAAGTTTTATAATATACTATTATGGCTTTGTTTCTAGCAAGTGTTATAACCCCTGACACTATAAAAGCTGCTGCACTTATAAAATCAGTTACTAGATATGATAAAATTCCACAAACAAAAAACCATACTGGAATTTTTGTTTCTGGCCTTTTATCACTAAGTTTTCTTATAAGATAAATATTTACTGCTCCTATTATTATAAACAACATTCCAAAGGTAACTGAAAACATATATAAATTGTCTGACATTACTTTTGCAGAAGTTTCTACTTTATAGGAACTAAGAGCCAAACTTTCTTCTAGTCCTCTTACTTTTATGGAGTAGATAAACATGGTATACAAACCAGAGGCTACCTGCCATAAAGCTCCTAAATATGCCAATCTCTTTTCAAATTTTCTATTCATGTTTATTTTACTCCTTTCACAGCTTATGGCTTCCATTTACCTTCATTTATAGCCTTTATAATTTCTACATCTATTTTAGGCTTTCTATCATAGGTAAGAAGTCCATTTATCTCCTGCTCAACATCAGTAATTTGTGTATATACAAATCCTTGAATAAGCGGTGATTCAAGGATTGCAGATACTACGTCATAATATCTCTTTACAAAGTCTTCATCAGAGGTTGCTGAGGAATAACCCCAACCCTGCCAGTTTCCTTTTTGATAAGATATTCCGCCAAACTCTGATATTATAATCGGCTGACCTTCATAACTCCAACCTTGAGCAAACATGCCTCTTCCTGAATGCTTAGTTTTTAATATATTTTCTATTGAAGAATATCTCTCTTTTAATGTTTCTTTTCTCCACTCATAATCATGTATTGTAAATAAATCAGACTTGGTATGATCCCATCCATCGTTTGAAATTACTGGTCTGGTACTATCTAAAGATTTTGTAATATAATACATAGCAGCTGAATGAGCCTGTTCATTCTTATTATTCATAATACAGTCTACACCCCAAGATTCATTTAGTGGTGTCCAAGCCACAATACATGGATGATTATAATCACGTTCTATCATTGTCATCCACTCATTAGTAATTCTTTTTACATACTTTCTTGAATATACATATGCACTTGCTATTTCCCCCCATACTAAGAAGCCTAACTTATCAGCCCAATATAAATATCTCGGATCTTCTATTTTTTGATGCTTTCTAACCCCATTAAAGCCCATTTTCTTAGAAAGAGTTATATCCTTAACAAAATCTTCATCAGTTGGAGCTGTTAACAAAGAATCTTCCCAATACCCTTGATCTAAAAGCATTTTTTGATAATATGGTCTATTATTAAGCATAAATTTTCCATCAACTATAGAAACCTTACGAAGTCCAAAGTAGGATTTTACTTCATCAAGCTTAACATCATTATTATAAACAGTAAATAATATATCAAATAACACTGGATTTTCTGGTGTCCAAACCCATGACTCCTGGTGATTCCAGTCAATTGTTATTTCTTGATCCAGCCAAAATTCGCGTTTCCCTCTTCCATTTATAACCTTTATTTTATCATCAACTAAAACTTTATCTCCTAGAGATATAGTAATTCCTAACTGAGTATTTTGACAAGTTCCATCTAACTCGTACTCAATAAAAATCTTTTTGCGATCTACATCTGGAGTCATCCATACTTTATTTAAATAGGTTTCTGCCACTCCTTCAACCCAAACTGTCTGCCAAATACCAGTTGTTCTTGTATAAAAAATACCTTCTGATGTTCTCTTCCAGTATTGTTTTCCTCTAGGTAATTCTAAATCAGTTGTATAATCCTCAACTCTAACAACTATTAAATTATCTTTTTCTTTTACAATATTTGTTATTTCTATTGAAAATGGCACATGCCCACCCTCGTGTGACATCATATGAGTACCATTTACCCATATGTCAGACTTATAGTCTACTGCTCCAAAATTTAAAATTATTCTCTTACCCTTTAATTCTTCAGTTAAATCAAATGTTTTTGAATACCAAACTATATCGTGAAAATCCTGGTTATTTATACCTGATAGTTTGCTTTGATAGATATATGGTACTATTATAATCTGTTTAAACTCAGGCTTTACAAACCACGCATTTTTTATTCCGATATTATTATCATCAAAATCAAAATTCCATTCTCCGTTTAGATTAAGCCAACAGTTTCTTTCAAACTGCGGGCGTGGATATTCTTGTCTTGGTAAATTATGTATCATAACTTTTTCTCCTTACGTTTTATTATTTTACAACTTATTAATATAATTATCCTTTTACTCCGGAAGATAGTGATAATCCTTTTAGGAAGTATCTTTGAGCAAACAAGAATATTATAAAAGTAGGTATAATTGAAATTACTGCTGATGCCATTAAGTGTGCTATTTCGATATCGTAAACACCTTGCAAAAGCTTTAATCCAGGTGTTAACGGCAACTTATCAATATCATTCATTACTATAGAAGGCCATAAGAAATCATTCCATGATCCAGTAAAGCTAAATAATGCAACAACAGTTAAAACAGGTCTAATTAATGGTAATATTACTTTAGTATATATCTGAAAGTCATTAGCACCCTCAACTCTTGCACATTCATCATATTCTTTTGGAATACCGAGCATGAACTGCCTTATAAGAAATATATTAAATACTCCCCCTAATCCAGGGACAATAACTGAAAGAGGATTATCTATCCAACCTAATATATCTGATATTTTATAAAGAGGTATGAGATTTACAACACTAGGAAACATCATTGTCGATAAAAGAAGTGTAAACAATGCATCTCTACCCTTAAAATTTAATCTGGAATATGCATAGGCTGACATAGATGCAATTATTAAAACTAAAATTGTATGTGTTGTAGAAATAAATAATGAATTTATAAACCACTTTACAATTGGTGCTGAAGAAGTGTCACTTAAAACATCTATGTAGTTCTGAATAACCCATTCTATAGGAAGAATTTTATATCCCACAGTCTGTATTTCTGATTCTGCCTTAAAGGAAGATAATAGTGTCCAAGTAATGGGGATTATCCAGAGCACCCCAATAAATGTTAAGAATATAAAAGCTGATGTTTTATCTAAATGCTTTTTAATTAACTTCATTTTACCATCACCTCCTAATTTAATTCTTCTGTCTCATAAGCCTAAACTGCAATAAGGCTACAGCCATGATACATAGTCCTAACATTACAGCCATAGCAGAAGCAATACCCGCTATTGACTCCCCAGTTCCAAAAGCAGTTTCTCTTATATACATAAGAAGTACATAAGTTGAAGCCTTAGGACCACCTTTAGTAAACATTAAAGGTTGCCCATAAATATTAAATTGAGCTATTGTTGTCATAACTAATGTATATGCAATTTGATTTTTTATACTTGGCAATGTAATATAAAAAAACTTTTTTATTGCATTTGCTCCATCAAGTGAAGCTGCTTCATAAAAATCTACCGGAACATCAGCTAGTGCAGAAAGATAAATTACCATGTTGCCACCAATAGTCCACCAAACAGTTATTAAAACTAATGCAATCCATGCATAAGGTTGCATTCCTGCCCAATTAACCTTTAATCCTAAAATATTATTTATAGGGCCTAAATTTCTGTTAAATAAAAATACCCAGGTTAATATTACTGATGATATTGATAATAATGAAGGCAGATAAAATAGTGCTTGAAAAAACTTATGTCCTCTTGGTTTTACATTTAAGGCTACGGCTATCAAAAGAGGTACTATAATACAAAACGGAACGCTGTAAATAACAAACTGTATAGTATTTCCTAAGCCATTATGAAACTGAGTGTAAAAGGTAGAATCTTTATTAACTAATATTTCTCTAAAATTATCCAAGCCTACGAAAACAGGTGTCCCCATTATATTCCATTTAGTAAAAGATATATATATACCAAATACTGATGGGATGACAAAAAAAATAATAAACAATATTAAATGTGGCATAATAAATAAATACGGTATAACTTTTTTATTATTCACGGATTCTTCACCTCGAATCATTTAAATATAGGTTTAATTGAAAGGATTAAGTGTTAGGTAAACCTTAAAACTTAATCCTTAATATAGTAAGATTATTTGCCAGCTTTAATTCTGTCTTCAGTTTCTTTTTGAGCTAGGACTAAACCAGCTTTTATTTCCATTTTATTAAATACTGTTTCCCAAACTATTTTATCAAGTGCTTCAACAGCATATCCATAATATTTATAGTTAAATATCTTTTGGCTATCGCTTTCCTTTAATAAGAAAGATTGAGGCATCTTATTAAACTCTTCATTATCCATTATTTTTAAAGAAGCGGGCACTTGTCCTGCCTTAGCCCACTCTAATGAGTTTTCTCCAATCCACTTTATAAAGTCCATAATAGCAGCAGCTCTTTCATCATCCATCTTAGGGTTCTTGAACATTACAAATTGATGTGACGAAGACCAGTTAACTTTTTTTGAAGCATCAAAGGTGACCATATGAGTCATTCCCCAATTTAAGTTCTTTATTTCTTTTAAGGAGTTTTGCATCCAAATACCTTCTGGCCAAATAACAAGCTTTCCAGATCTAAATAATTGTCCTGGATCTTCACCATCTTGAGTAGCTTCCTTACTTGCAACCATATCTTTTATTGTTCCTAAAACTTTCTCAGATATAGAATTATTAAAGGATGGCTTTTCTCCATCTTCGCTTAGGTTTCCACCTAATTGTGCATACCAGGAAAGGAACTTTACTCTCATCCAAGTAATACCCATACCAGTTATTCCGTCTTTCTTGCTTGCTTCACCAATTTTTTTTGCTTCATCTATTGTAATAATTCCATCATCTAAAACACCTGCACCATATTTATCCATTAAGTCTTTATTATAATATGTTACAAAGGAGTGAACGTCTAACGGGATTCCATATCTTGTTCCCTTGTATTCTCCAACTCTCCAGCCTTCTTTTGCATAATTTTCAGCTTTTATATTTCCATTAGCAGTTATATATTTATCAATTGACATTAGCATATTATTATCTGCAAACTGAGGTATTCTTTCTGCGTGAACTATAGTTACATCTGGAACTTGATCTCCTGAACTTACTACTGTTGGAAGCTTAAGATACATATCACCTGCTTCTATAGGACTATTTTTAACTTTAATCTTAGGATTAGTTTTATTGTATGCGTCTACCATTCTAGCCATGTTTTCTCCATCAGGCCCAGTAAACACATTCCAGAATACAATATCTTTATTAGAAGATGATGCTGACTTTTTCTCTCCTGCACCAGATGAAGTTGTCTTTGAACCACAGCCTACAAGTAAAGAAGCAGTCATAACAGTTGATAAAGTAAGAGTTATTATACTTTTTAGTTTCTTGTTCATAAAGAACTCCCCCTATTTTTTATATTTTTTATTTTAAGCGTAAATGTTATTTACGCCTATTAACTTTAATATTAGAAAGTTTACTGTTAAACTCTTAAATATTTGCTTTTATTCATATTCACAGGCAATTTTCCATTATTAACCTTAATTTTGATAAAGTAATATAAAATTGCTAAAATTACTAAGTTCATATATATACACTGAGTACTAGTTAAGAGTAATCTTTCAAACTTTGAATTTATAGTGAAAATTATCATATTACTCAAAACTATTGAAAATAAAGCATTTTGTCCTAATACTATAATCGGCTTTAATATTAAATAGTATTTTTCCAAAAACTTTGATACTAAGTAATATAAATATAATATAAGCATTGGCATTAGTATCCACTCAAGTTCAGGTGGAAATCTGTTTGGAAGCTTTCTTTGTGTTATAAATTTAAAAATCGGTACTGCTGATAAAGCTCCTGCCCCTATTAAATAATTAATATAAAAACTTACATTATACTTCTTAAAATACATTCCAAGTATGTAAAAGGGCATATACTGAATTACTGGGAAGCATGCAAAGTTTTTTGTACCGATTAATATACCAAGCTGATTAATTTTAACGTTTTCATAAGGAATGAAAGTTGTAAGCAATAAAAGCACAAAAACTGCCCAATATATTTTTTTATTCTCCATTAACTTTTTATATGGTAAAAACAAAATTAAAGTTACAAGATTTAAGCATGCAAAAGATGCTAAGAATTCTGACCAGCCAGGAATATCCTTTAAAATAAAAACATTTATAAAAGTTTTATAAACAAATGGACTTTTATCTATAAATAATTTAAAAGTTATGCCAGATATATAAAAAGCTATTAATGTTTTTAAAATATTTATCAACAACTTTTTCCATATAAACTTAAAATCTTTGTTCATATAAGAAATCTGCACTGCATAACCAAAACAAAATACAAAACCTGAGAAAGTTATTATGTTTCCATAATTAATAAAATAATCTATTATCGGATATATCATGCCGTCTGAAAAAAACTGCATAACATGTACTAAAACCATCCCCATTACAAGGAATCCTTTAAAAATATCAATGCTGTATTCTCTATCCATCTATATGCCTCTTTTTTGAATAAAATTTTTGATATAATACATAAATTATGTTATTTTTATTATGATTATACCAAATTTATTGTAATAAAACATATTTTTTGTCCGTATGCTAAAAAATATTTGGCAGAAATCTTTATATGATATTTGTAATATAATTGTTTCTGCCAAAATAAAATTATATACTGTAATCTATTCTCATAACTATATTCTGCTCATAATCTCCAAATTTCTCACCAAAAATGTTTATCCCGCCTACATGTTTTGTATCTTCTTTTACTCCGATTCTTACTGAAATAAAATTTCCTTGTGAGAGATTTAATGAACCTATCTTAATATCTGAAACTTTATTTTCATCAATAAAAGTTCCGTCCTTATTTACTCTCCAAGTTTTTAAAAGCCCATACTGAGTGCAATCATCAAGCCACCAGCTTGGATTTAATTTGCCTCTTCGTCCTCCAAAGTCACCAGGACTTGTCCATGTACCAATTTCAATACCATTTATCCACATAGTAATATCTGAGGGCCAATTATTTCTATAATTAGGCGCCTCTGAGCAAAGCTCCAATGATATCTCAATCATTTTTTCCCTTCCAATTTGCAGTACACTATTTGGAAATCTATACTCTACATACCCTTTATGAAACCACAAAAGCTGAGCAGTACTTCTTTTAGGGTTATAGAATTTTCTTGGATTATCTTCAGAATCAATAAAGCCGTTTTCATTGACCATACCACATGTTGGATACACATCGCAATCTACAAAATTACCTATAGGCATGTTTATATAGAAAGAATTGTCCTCAGAATGTAATTTTAAAGTATCTAATTGAATGTTTATATTATCGCTTTTTCTGCTACAAACCTTCATTGATCCCCTCACGCCCGGCTGTAGTTCCGTATGAATAAGACCCGCGTCTTCCAAAATTTTTACATTCAAAGCAGCAGAAGAAGCAGGGATATTTAGCTTTTCAGCTATTTCGTTTACATTAAAGCTATTATAATTCAATAACTTAAGTATTTCTAATCTTACTTCTGAAGCTAGTGCTTTTGCTACATTATAAAGTTCTTCAGTTCTTTCCAAATCTAAGTTCACATTTTTACCCATTATGCCTATTCCTCCATTAGCAACAAAACAAGCAACTGACCAAATCATTTATTTTAATTTTTTTGTTTTATTATAATATTATTATAATTCTAATTTTCAAACAAATCAACAGTATTTTTAAAAATTTTTTACAATATATAAATAAATGTCATTCAACCTTGATAACTTTCAATATTTAGATATTTTAATATTTTTAATCAAATTGTAAATTTTAAACAGTATCTCAATTTTGATACTTCCTTTCTTTATGCTCCCAATTTACCAACCTTCCTATTTGTAACCGATTCAAGTATAGTTCACTCTGCTTAACATTTATAAATTTCGCAATTTCATTTACAAAATCCACCCTAGTTTTTTACTTAAATCTAAAGTAATATTCAGTAGTGTTTTCAGTTATAGTCTTAAACTCATATCCTAAATTTCTATAATAATCTATTATTTCTGGAAGTGCTTTTGCTGTAGTTTTATTAGTCTGGTCGCAGTGAAGAAGTAAAAAGATATTAGAGTAAGCTTTACCTACAACCTTATGTGCTTCTCTAACTAATTTGTCAGACGGAGTATTGTAATCTAGCCCATCGGACAAACTAGCATTCCAATCATATATTCTATAATTTTTCTCATGAAGCTTACTTAGTAATTCTGAATTAAGATGCGGTTTGCTTCCACCAGGAAATCTTATAATTTTAGGCGTAAAGCCTAATACTCTATTAACTTCTTTACCTGTATCGTCCATTTCCTTAATAAATTTTTCGTGGCTAGAATATATTTGCCTATATTTGTGTGTAAAAGTATGAAGACCTATGGAATGTCCTTCCTCATACATTCTTTTTAATATATCTTCCCTGCCTTCTATCTTGTTCCCAACCACAAAAAAGGTTGCTTTAACCTCTTTTTCTTTTAAAATATCTAAAATTTTACTCGTTACTATATAACTTGGTCCATCATCAAAGGTAAGATAAATATTTTTTTGTTCTCCATCCTCAGTTTCCTCTGCTGAGACCTTTTTTAATATTGTAATACCTACCGCTGATAAAATAAATATTCCTACTATCAAATATAAATAATGTTTAAACCCTTTCTTCATCCTGTTCCCTCCAATATGTGCATTTAAAGTTATTTAAAAAATTATTACTTAGTATTCCACATATCTTCAGTACATATTTCACTAAAATAATGGAAAAATAAAGCTGTATAATATTAGGTTAGATATATTGGAGGAATGTAGTTATGAAGAGCTTACAAGGTACCAAAACAGCCGATAATTTAGCAAAAGCTTTTGCTGGAGAATCTCAGGCTAGAAACAGATATACTTTCTACTCAAAAGTTGCTGAGCAAGAAGGTCATATGTACATATCAGAAGTATTTAAAGAAACTGCAGATGAGGAAAGAGCTCATGCAAAAGTATTCTTTGACTTTTTAATACAAGGGCTTGGAAAAACTCATATCAAAGTAGATGCAGAGTATCCGATAGGCTTTGGTAATACAGAACAGAATCTTCAGTATGCTGCAGAAGGTGAAAAGGAAGAATGGGGAACACTTTATCCTGGTTTTGCGGATGTTGCTAAACAAGAAGGTTTCCCAGAAGTAGAATTTGCCTTTAAAAAAATTCTTGAAATAGAAACAGCTCATGAAAGAAGATATTTAGATCTTATGAATGCACTTAAAAATGGCAGTCTTTATAAAAAGAATACGAACCAATATTGGAAATGCATGAACTGTGGATATATATTTGAAGGACTTGAAGCACCAAAGGTATGTCCAGCTTGTAAATATCCTCAAGGCTGGTTCCAGATTGCTTATAATTTTAACCCTCAAGCTTAGTAAAACAGGATGCCTCAAAGGGCATCCTGTTTTATTTTACATATTTACGTATAAATCCACTAATTTTAATATTACTTCTACCGCTTTTTCCATGGAACAAACTGGTACATACTCGTATTTTCCATGAAAATTCAGACCTCCAGTAAAAATATTAGGAGTTGGAAGCCCCATAAAAGAAAGTCTGGCTCCATCTGTTCCCCCTCTTATAGGCTTAACTATAGGCTTAACTCCTGCAAGCTCCATTGCTTTTTTAGCATTATCTACAACATACATAACAGATTCTATCTTTTCTCTCATATTTCGGTATTGGTCTTTTATCTCTATGCTTACTCTGCCAGGATATTTTTTATTTAAATTCTCAGAAATCTCCTTAATAGTTTGTTTTCTTTTTTCAAAGCTGTCTTTATCAAAGTCTCTAATTATATAATTTAGTACAGTTTTTTCAACATCACCATTTATACTGTTAAGATGATAAAAACCCTCATAACCTTCTGTAGCTTGTGGGGTTTCACTCTCTGGAAGAGCTGAAATAAATTCATTTGCAATAAGCATAGAGTTTATCATTTTATCTTTAGCATAACCTGGATGAACATTTCTTCCTTGAAAAGTTACTTTAGCACCTGCAGCATTAAAGTTTTCATATTCAAGCTCTCCTATAGCTCCTCCGTCTATAGTATAAGCTAAATCAGCTCCAAATTTATAAGTATCAAAATAGTCAGCTCCTCTGCCAACTTCTTCATCAGGTGTAAACCCTATTTTAATTGTTCCATGAGGTATTTCTGGATGCTGCACTAAATACTCTACTGCAGTTATTATTTCTGCAATTCCAGCCTTATCATCAGCTCCAAGAAGTGTTGTTCCATCTGTAGTTATGAGAGTATCTCCTATGTAATTTTTAAGCTCTGGAAAATCCTTTGGTGATAATATTACTTCTTCATTTAGCTTTATATCTCCTCCATCATAGTTTTCAACAAATTTGGGCTTTACATTTGTTGCTGACATATCAGGACTTGTATCCATATGCGCAATAAAACCTACTACTGGAACCTTTTTATCCACATTAGCCGGAAGCGTAGCCATTACATATCCATTTTCATCTACTGAAACATCTTTAAGCCCAAGCTCCTCTAATTCCTTACCTAATTCCTTTGCAAAAACAAGTTGTCCTTCTGTGGTTGGCACAGTGTTAGACTCCTCATCAGCTTTAGTATCAAACTTTACGTATTTTATAAATCTTTCAACTACTCTTGACATGCTATCTCTCCTTTATATATCCTTCTGCCTTCAAGAGAATAGATTTTCTCTGAAAAACCTCCACTTTTAGTGTCTCCAAGTATTCTATTCATATCATACATCCTAGCATCTATTATATCAAGATAATGAAGAAGCTCAGCCTCTGGAAACATGGGCTTTACAGGGCTTCCATACTCTGGCTCATAGTGATGAGATAAAATCATATGCTGAAGCATCATAGTTACTTCCTTATTTGCTCCTACCTTCTGAGCTGTTATTTCTAATTTTTTAATCCCCTGAATTATATGGCCTAAAAGCTGTCCTTCAACAGTATACTCACTTACTATACCAAGCTCACTGGCATCCATTTCCTCAAGCTTTGCCATATCATGAAGAATAACACCTGCATAAAGTAAATCTGTATTTATGAAAGTATAAATCTCACTTAACTTTTCTCCAGCTTTGAGCATAGTAAACACATGATACAAAAGCCCACCTTTCATAGCATGATGATTCTTTTTAGCTGCTGGATAGTGCATTAATTTATTATGATTTTCTTCTAAAATCGTACTAACTATATTTTTTATATCCTTATTTTTCATGCCTTCAACATAACTTTGAATCTCTTGATACATAAATTCAGAATCAAAAGGTGCAACTGGAACAAAATCTTTTATATTTACACCATCAGAAGGAATAGTTTCTCTAATCTTTTCTATCTTAAGTTGAAGACTATTTTGCCAGCTGCTTACAATCCCTCGCACCTTAACGAGCATATTTTCAATGTATTTTTCCTCGTCTCCTTCAGCATATTCCCATATCTTTGCGTTTATATCTCCTGTTTTATCTCCGAGTGTTAAATCCAAATACTTTTTTCCATTTGCAGATGTTTTAAGTTCCAAAGACTTTATAATAAAAAATCCATCTATCCTCTCATTAACTTGAAGTTCTTTTATCTTTTTAAACTCCATGAAAATCTCCTTTCAAATTAATACTCAATTATCTCGCCGTTACTAAACAAATAAATATATCTTTCTTTTACAGCTTTTCCTGTTATTCTTTTAAGTGCTTCAGTGTAGTAATATATTTGTTTTTCGTATCTAACCTTAATCTCCTCCATATTCTCTTCTGTTGCATAATCGGTTTTATAGTCAATAAGTACTATTCCATCCTCTTCAATAATGAAACAATCTATAACTCCCATAAGAAGAGTTTCCTCTTCTCCATAGATTTCTTCAGATAACGCTTTGTTAACTTCAGTTGACTTTAGCTTCATATGAAAAGCAACTTCACGTTTTATATCCCTATCCAAATCCTTAACATTCAACATTCTTTTCCCAAGCGGTGAACGGAAAAATCTTAATATACTGTTTATATTTACAGACATTGCTTGTTCTTCTGTTAAAAGCTCTTTAGCCACCATTTCTTTTACCTGCTCTTTTATTTCATTAAAGCTGCCTGTTTTTCTTAAATTAAGATGCTGCATTACAAAATGTACTACTGTACCTCTCTCAGACGCTGATAAACCTTTAGCTTCCTCAAGAAATACCGGCTTTTTATGAAGCTTTTGAATAAACATGCTAGTTGTATAGGAGTCTATCTCTGGGTTATTTGCTAATCTTTTAAGCTCTGTAACTGACAATTTTGCTGGTATTTTTGAAGATTCTTTATATTTATACTGCCAGCTTAGTCTTCTTTCTATCTCCTCTTTATATTTGCTAACAGGCTTTTCATCTTTTATTTTTTCTAAATATTCACAAGTAACTTCTTTTTCTGAAGCCTCCTCCATATTATCATCTTGTTTATCCCCTATAACATCATTTTTATACCATAACTTTATTTTCCACTTCGAACAATCATGAGAAAGCTTACCTGTATCGAATTCTTCTACTTCTGCAAAGTTTCTTAATACTTCTCCATCCTTATGCTTAAGCATTGATAATACTATCCAATCTAAATAACTTTTAGAATTTAAGGCAGCATGCTCAGGTATTTTTTCGCTTTCTTTATCTAAGCTATCCCACCATTTAGAACAAGTCTTTTCAATATTATTAATCATACCAGTAATAATAAGCTTTTCTCTAGCTCTTGTAAAGGCAACATAAAGAATTCTCATTTCCTCTGAAAGAGTTTCAAGCTTCATCTTATTCCTAAGTGCCGTCTTTACAATAGTAGAATGTTGTATTCTTTTCTCAGGATCTACATACTCTGGCCCTAAGCCTAAATTTTGATGATACAAAATTTTATTGTTTAAATCCATAAAATTAAAATTTTTACCACTTGCACTAAGTACAACTACAGGAAACTCTAATCCCTTACTCTTATGAATACTCATAATTCTGACTACATTTTCATTTTCTCCAAGTATCTTAGCACTACCCATATCTCCATTGTTTGTTTTAAGCTTATTTATAAAGTTTACAAAGTTAAATAAACCTCTATAACTTGTATTTTCAAACTGTCTTGCTCTTTCAAACAGTATTCTTAAGTTAGCCTGTCTTTGAATTCCGCCAGGCATAGCCCCTGCATAACCATAGTAGCCTGTACTTGTAAATAAATACCATATAAGTTCATCTATAGGCATATGTAATGCTTTGTTTCTATAGATTTCAAGCTCATTTAAAAACCTGTCAACCTTACTATAAAGCTCCGCTTTTTTCAAATCTAGTTCTTTAAACTTTTTAAGAGCAATATAAAAGGGAGCTTTATTATCTGCAAGTCTGATGTCTATAAGCTCTTCTGGAGTAAAAGAAAATATAGGAGAACGAAGTACAGCAATAAGAGGAATATCCTGAAGAGGGTTATCTATAATCTGAAGTAAAGACATCATTGTTCTTATCTCTATTGTTTCAAAATATCCGTTTCCTGTATCAGCATACACAGGTATTCCTTCCTTACCAAGCTCCTCAACAAATATTGGAGCATAATCTTTAGTAGCACGAAGAAGTATAACTATATCTCTATACTGAACATCTCTATATTTATCAATGCTTTTGTCAAACACTTTAAAACTCTTTCCTTCTTTAGGAGAAATAAGCTCTTTTATTCTCTTAGCAACAACCCTAGCTTCAATTTGTATATTGTCTAGGCTTTCTTCTTCCTCTTCACTTTCTTCCGTTTCTTCCTCTTGAGAAATTTCTTCACTTTGCTCTAATAAAACTTTTTCTTTTTCAATAATATGAAGCTCTAAATCTCCTCCTGTTATTCCTTCCCCCTCTAAAGCCTTATAATCTGCACCTAAATTTAAAGCCTCGTCTTCCGTATATTCAAGTTCTCCAACAGCTTTGGACATTAGCACCTTAAATATATAGTTTACTCCATCTATAATCTCCCTGCGGCTTCTGAAGTTTTTATAAAGAGTTATAACTCTGTCTTTAGCTCCCTCTTCCCTTGAATAGTTTTCATATTTATCTAAAAACAATCCTGGTACTGCCTGCCTGAACCTATAGATGCTCTGCTTTATGTCTCCAACCATAAACACATTAGGTGAATCTGTAAACTTTCTTGATACCATGTTTATGATAACTTCCTGAACAAGATTGCTATCTTGATATTCATCTACTAAAACCTCATCAAAGTGCTGCCTAAGCTCTAATGCTGTTTCTGAAGGCTTAACATCTCCATTTTCATCCTCTACTGTTAATATACTTAAACATAAATGCTCCAAATCATTAAAATCTAAAAGGCCTCTTTCCCTTTTCTTTTCTCCGTATAACTTATGAAAATCTAAGACTAGATTACCAAGCTCCTTCATCATTGGGTAAAGTTCTTTCAGGTTTCTTATAACAAGGTCTTTATCTATTCCAAAAATATCATCTCTTATGGACTTAACCTTTTTTTTAACTTGTTCCCTCATCTTATCTTTTACCTTTTTCTGAAGTTCCTCATCGTATACTGCATTTTTTCCAAGTCTTTTTATAGTCTGAAACTTATAGCTTAAAAATTCTTTACAAATACTTTCCCAAGGATAATCCAAGCTTGTAATCAGACTATCTATAAGATTTAAGTCTTCTTTAAAAGTATCAATATAAGGAGTTAATCCTTCAGATTTCTCTATTAATGAAATAGCCTTAAATATTATGCTTTTTACCCCTTGAAGCTCTATTTTTGCAGTTTCTTTAAGGATTTGAGCCCATTTTGTGTTCCCAAATTCAAAATCTTCACCTACATTAAAAGCTTCCGCAGCATCATTAAGCCACTTTTTAGGCCAAGGTCCGCTCATTACAAATCTATACAGATTAAGCACTATATCCTTTAGTTTATCGTCATTTCTTCCGCCGCTGTAGCTTTCAACTAAGCTTAAAAATGGATGCTCAGCATTTTCTTCAGCTTCTTTATATTTTTCTTCAAAAAGCTCATCTATAGTTTCAGATCTTAAAAGCACCTCTTCAGTCCCATCTGCTATTCTAAAATTAGGATCTAAATCTATACGGTGAAAATTGTTTCTTATAACATCTAAACAAAAAGAATGCATTGTTGTTATTTTTGACTTATTCAAAAGAGTAAGCTGCCTTTGCAAAACCTTTGATTCTGGATTTTTATCAAGAGCCTTAGATATAGCTTCTCCAATTCTTTCTCTCATCTCTGCCGCTGCTGCATTTGTAAAGGTAACAACTAATAGCCTGTCAATATCTACAGGATTTTCTTCATTTGTTATAATCCTGATAATTCTTTCAACTAATACAGCAGTCTTTCCTGAACCAGCTGCTGCAGCTACAAGCAAGTTGCAATGCCTTGTCATTATAGCAAGCTCCTGCTCTTTAGTCCATTTAGCTTCGCCCATCAAATTTTCCTCCTTTCCACTTCTTTTCTCATAAGCTCCCAAACCTCTTCCTTGCTCTTCTCATTTAAAAATTTATACTTGTTTTCTTTAATACTTGGATCAAATTGACATATGCTTTTATAATTACAATACGCACAAGGAGTATTTTTATTTTGCTTATAAGGATTTATGCTTATGTTTCCACTTAACATATCTTCACAAAGCTTTATAACCATTTCTCTTGCATACTTTCTTAAAAGCTCAAACTGTTCTAAGCTAGCGCCTGAAGTTTTATCTGAAACTCTGTCTCCTCCAACAATTTGTGCAGGTATAATAAGAGAATACCCTTTGTTTTTTGAATCTGTTATAGTGTTATCCATAGCCTTAATTATTTGAGCATCATTTAAAAGCAAACCCTTCATTTTAAGCTCCTTTAAAAGAGCTTTTTGAATTTTTTCTTCATCCTCTTCTTCTTCAATCTTCACAATTGGATCATCAATTTTAAAATAAAGTATCGCCCCAGGAATCATACCTTTTTCAATATATTTTTCCTTATTAGAAAGTATAGCATCAAGATAAACTAAAAGCTGAAGCTCTAGACCATAGTATACATCAGACAGCTTAAAAGCCTTGTTTCCTGATTTATAATCTATTACTCTTATATAAACTTCATCCTCTGTCTGAAGTTCATCTACTCTGTCTATTCTTCCAATAAGTTCAATTTTATCCCCTGAAGACAGTTCTATTTTTATAGGAGGATAATCTCCATTTTTACAAAAAGAAACTTCATGTCCTACTGGGTTAAAGCTGCTTCTTTTTACCTGCTCGCTTATTACATTTACAGATTTAATGAGTATTCTCTTAAGCCTGTTAGCCATATATTTGTATCTTGGGGAACTATTTAGTATCAAACCCGTTTTCTCCTTAACCTTATCATCCACGATTTGAGAAATAGCTCTTTCAGCAAAGTTTTCATCTACATCTCTAAAGGTAATTGCTTCTTTATCTAGGATTTCTGAAAAACTATCTAAAACCTCGTGAACAAAACTTCCAATCTCTGGTGTTGAAATTTCAAATATTTTTCTATCCTCTGCCCTGAGCCCATACTGTACATAATAAGAAAAAGGGCACTGTGCATATCTTTCAATCCTTGATACGCTAAGCTGAAGAGGTACTCCATAAAGCTTTTTAACCTTCACAGCATCTGCAATTTTAACCTGATTATTATAATTAAGTCCTGCAAAAGCTCTCCTGCATCTTTCCTTCCACTTATCCTTATTTATGTACCATCTGTAAGCATCCCACCAGATAGAATTTATCTCATCACCTTCCTTCTCTGCTCTTATAGCAGCTATAAGCTCATTAAAGCTGGACTCCTCTCCTACAATTTGCTGCAATATTTCCTCATCATTACCTTCCGTTATAATATCGCTTTCTTCTCTAAGCTTTGGAAAAATTTTTTTAAGCCTTAATATTATGATTGAAGGCCTCATGCTCTTTCCTTCAAAATCAGCTATAGGATAGCTGATTCTAAGATATTTCCCTCCGATAGTTAAAGCCCTATATATTAAAAACTGCTCTTCAAAAGCTTGGGATCTGGTATCTGCTGCTATCTCCATACCTAAAGCTTTTAATGCTTCTCTATCTCTATCGCTTAAAATCCCTTCTTCATCTGAAGTCCTTGGAAATACTCCATCGTTTGCTCCTATAATAAAAAGAGCAGAAACTTCATGACTTTTTACACGTTCAACGCTTCCCACTAAAACCTCATCAATTGAAGCTGGAATTACTCCCACGTCATATTCGTTTATCCCTGTTGTAAGTATCTTTAAAAACTCCTCTAGCTTAACTTCTTCGTCTCCCAAAACCTCAACTAACTGGTCAAAAAGCTCTATTATCACATTCCAAACCTGACTGTATTCATTTGCCATATCAAGTTCATCAGCTTTCCTAAACTGTTCAACCCATTTTTCAACTTTCTCTCCTGCTTCAATAGAAACTAAAAACTCATAAAGCCCTGTGCATATTTCTCTAATGCTCTTTCTTCCTTTGACCTGTACCTGAAGCTTTAAAAGCGGAGCAGTTATTCTGTTTTTTATATCATTAATCCTGTTTAAGCTTTCTTCTTCCTTATCACTTTCACTAAAATCATAACTTAAATCATACCCCCATTCTTCCAGCCACTTTTTTCCTCTTATACCGTTAGCAAGCACATAATTTTCAATTAAATCAATTTCGTCTCTTTCAATACCAACAAGTCCTGTTTTTAAATATCTAAATACTGACTCATAGGACCAGTTTCTAATAAAAATCTCCATTACAGAATTTAACAGAATAACAAGAGGATTACTGTTTATATCTCTTCTTCTGTCTATAAAATATGGAATGCCATATTCAGAAAAAATAGCTTCTACAAGCTTTTCATAATTTCCTAAATCCCTGGTTATAACAGCAATATCTCTAAACCTTAAATTTTTATCCCTGCAAAGCCTTATAATCTCTGAAGCTACATTTCTTATTTCACTGTACATGTTAAGAGCTTTAAAAACACTTAAATCTTTTGTTGTATCATTATAAACATTATAAGGAAAATGAAAAAAATATTTTTCTAAATGTCTTATCTCTTTACTTTCTCTGAATCTATAAGGCATCTTCTCATCTAAACAAATTGGTTTATCATAAGAAATGCCATTTTTCTCAATAATTTTTAGTATTTTATTTTCTGTATTTTTTATAGGCATAAATACATCAGTATTATCTGCCTCGCCTCCATTTGTAAGGCAATCCGTTGTAAGAGTTATATTTACTCTGTAAGCTTTTTTAAGAAGCTTTTCTATTATGTTATATTGAAGTGGGGTAAAGGTAGAAAACTCATCTATCCAAATCTCCGCTCCATCAAATATGTCACATTTATCTAATTTTTCAATGAGCATCATAAGCTGATCCTCACTATCTATGTATTTTTCATGCAGATAACTTTCAAACCTTTCATAAATTTTGCCTATCTCTTCAAGCTTTCCTTTTAAAACCTCATTTCCATCTATCTTATCTGCAATAAGTTTAACTTCTTCAGGAATAACATTGTACCTTTTAAATTCACTTATAACTTCAGACATAACATTTACAAATCCTTGCTTTTTTCCTGCTCTTGCAAATATCTTTAATTCTTCTTTAACTTCCTCAAGTATTTTATAAATAAGCATATTCTTACCTGAAGAATTCATATGAAGCCTTGTAATACCGCCAACCTCACTTAGTACTACATGAGCCATTCTTGTAAAACTTAATACCTGTACATTATGAATACCTCTTTCTCCTAAGGTATACACAAGATTTTTATCTGCTTGAAATGTAAACTGCTCAGGTACAAGATAGATAAGCTTTTTATCTTCGTAACAATCGCTTAAAACTCTTTCTTTTATGTTCTCTAAGCAATACTTGCTCTTTCCGCTGCCTGCTCTCCCGAAAATAAATCTTAAACTCATAAATTCACCATCCTACGTGAAATAAAAAAACCCCTTATTTAATATAATAACTATATTATATCAAATAAGGGGTATATTAATAAAACTTATTTTCTTTCAACTGCCTAAACTATTGCTCTACCAGGTATTATAAGTTTTTCTCCTGCTTTCACATCATCCAAATTATCAATCTCATTAATTTTTAATAATGCATCCACTGTTGTATGGTACCTTTTTGCTATTTTCCATAAAGTATCACCGCTCTGTACAACATAAATAGTTATACTTGCCTTCTTTGCCGGTTTTTCTCCTTCTTTAGAATAAACATTTACTAAAAATTCCTTATTAGTAAGATAATTCACTCTGCAATATACACTTACTATGGCCTTAACGCCTATAGTATTAGCTTCTATATTAGCTTCAATATTTTCTAAATCTACCTTAGCCATGCACTGCATGTTTATTTTTGTCCCTGGAATTTCAACAGATGTAGTAAACGGTATTTCATCCCTAACTACAAAGGCACTCTTATCATCATCGTTAGTTCTATATAAAACTTCTACATGCAATAATCCTTCAATTAAAACCTTATCCTCAACAAGTTTCTTATCTGTTACACATACTTTTCCTGTAGACATAACTATTGAAGCAGGCCTTGGCATATCATCCATAAGCTCAATATTGTTCTTAACTATAGCCTCATTACTAGCCTGACCATGCATAACATTAAGCTCATAATTCTTTTTTTCCATATCCATCATCATTGAAGGTGAATATGCATCCTCAATAGTATCTAACTGTTCCTTACTCATAACCTTGGTATTGCTTCTTATTAATGCTTCCACATCCACAATTCTGTTTTCTCCAAGATCATTTTCTTTAACATCATATATCATATCATCTACTCTAAAATCTGTGTAACTCTCCATGTAGGAGTTAACTCCTTCAAGCTCCACCTCCTTATTAACTGATACATTATCTTCTGCATAACAAATATCTGCTGTATTCTTGCCTCTATAAAGCAGATAGACATGAGCAAGAGCGGATAACTGTATTTTTCCGTCCAGCACTTTAGCTTCTTTTTTATGAACATTCACATCACATTTTAATACATTCCCTATTTCCGGCTTATCCAAAGGAATTTCCATATGAGATTTAGCAATCATCTCTCCATCACAACTGCCTACGATTTTATCAACTGATGCTCTATCCTTTAAAAGCTGAACATCAGCAACTCCTCTTAAATCTTTGACTATTTCAAAGTTATATACCTTATAAACGATTGATTTCAGCTTCACAATTCCTTCAACAGCTATCTTTCTTTCATTTATTACTACAGGTTCTATATGCTCTATGTAGCATTCTGCCTCACATGGCATATTTCGGTTTGCACCACTAAGTTCAATACTATTTGAGAATTTAGCAGTGTAACCTACATTATAAACCGCGCTTTTATTATCATCTTCTTTAGCTAAATAAAGTACATTTAAAGCAATCTGACCTTCTAAATAAATCTTGTCCTGCATTACTTCTTTTGTAAGTATGCTTGGTTTTGCATCAAGCGTTAATATTTGATATACATCTGGATGAGTATCTGGTATTACATATTCACCTTTAATGACTGTATCAGCAGTACTCTCTCCTAAAAGCTGCTCACATTCTATATTTTCTTTAACCAGATCTATAGCCATTAGATTATCCCTCCCATAAAATACCTACTATTAATTTATATAAGTACTATGAAAGAAATATGACAATTAAATAAAAAAATAATATTTAATGCAAACTCCACCGCTTTAGCTTTGATTTATATAATTGAATTGTTTTTCGACATAGCTATGTATTTTCCTTATATTTCAACTTTATTTATGTTGACAAATAAACTATTTTGTCTTAATATAGAAGATGGTTATTGACCATATAACCTCTCATAAATTCTCAATACCCTTTTATACCATAGTTGAAAGATGGAACCCACCATCTTTCTTTTTTATATTTAAACTATAAATTGAATTCTTCGCTAAAAAGTAAAGCGATACTAAAAAACTAGTACCGCTTATCCTGCGAAGACTATCTGAACTGTTTTAGTTAAAACATCTGAATAGCTGTATGTCACTGTCCTTTGGGTGTCATGTTCTAATCTAATAACGAAAATATTAGGGTAGGTTTTCTCAATAGTCCCTTTATTTACGAGAACCTTTCTTCTTCCGCCATTAGCCTTCAAGGTTACTCTTTCTCCAACATGATTTTCAATGTCCGTCCTTATAGAAGCAAGTACATTTCTTTTTTCCACAGTAAACACCCTCTTTCCACTTTTTTATTATACTCCACCACTGCATCAATGTCAAATAAACTTAATATTTTATCAGTTAACAAACTGTTTTGTCAATATTAATTTTTTGTAAACAGAATAAATACTTCAAGCCATACTTATGACCTGAAGTATAAATTACAATTATATCCCATAAGTACAATAATATTGTTCCCCTAATTTTCAGAAATATGCATTGTTTTTATTTGTTTTATGCATAAGGTGATTTAGGAAAACCTTCTCTATACTTACCTCTTGTCTGAAGTCCTCCTATTCCTTTTGTTCCTGTTATAGTATTTTCAAGTGCTTCTTGAATAGAAACAACCCTCTCAATATTTGTATAAGCTATTTTTTCACAAACAAATACAGGATCAAGACAATGAATTAATACTCTGCTTGGAGAACTGGCAAAATTAGCACCTGCATCTAATATCGCCTCATAGTGACTTTGACAGGCTCCAGCAAAAATAACTAAATCATCATAATTTGGTTCATAATTTCTCAGCTCGTTTACAGTTTGCACAAAATATTTAGAATTTCTGTAATTATTTATATCTGTATAATCTCTAGTTCCTTTTGTTATAGCATCATGACCAGTTATAACTACTATATCAGGCTTCATCTGCTTAACCAGATTAGGCACTTCTACTGGCTGATCTTTTTCTGCTATAACTTTTCCCACTACATCAAGCTCAAGCTTTTTATATACCTTAAGACAAACTTCAAGATATTCAGCATCACCATCTATATGAAGTATTTTTCCTGGTCTTCCAAAGGTTAATTCCTTATTTACGTTTATTTTGGGACTTCTGTAGCTTTTACTTACATCAATTCGGCCTATTAATATGTTTCTTATAGAAGCATTTACCTTTCTATTTAAATTCTTCTCTTTCTCTCCTAAGGAGTTTTCAACTACTTCCTCTAAATCCTCCAAAGGTGCATCTGCTATTACTCTAAGATTAATTCCTTTTAGGGTAAATAAAGGTCCATTATCTGTTTCTTTTATATCGATTATTTTAAAGGTGATATCCTTGCCATAAGACTTTCTAACAACAGTATCGCCTATATTCATGCAATCATCTCCAACTCATAAATTGATACTATATACTATGTATTGGCTGCTGTAGATGTGCAGAAATAAAAGCCATGTAAATAATTATTTACACGGCCTTTCTACATATCATTATTCTTTTTGTTCATAGGTTTTTTTGAACTCTTCAATAAAATTAATAAAAATATCCTGTTCATTAATCAATTCTTCAATTTTATTATTGAAAGTAGTTTGAGCCCAATTTACTTCATTATAATAATACCTGTTTGCAAGTCTCCAAAATCTTTGCGGGAAAAGAATAAAAGCAAATAGCACTCTATACTCATCTTCTCTTAAAGGACTTACTTCATTATAGGCATCAATTATGAGCTTTGCATATTCAACATTCCATTCCATTCTCTTTAAAACCTTTATCATAAATAATGATAAATCATAAACTCTTACTTCTTTCTTGCAATAGTCAAAATCTATTACATGTACATCATTTTTATCATCAACAATTATATTATGATATGTGTAATCATGATGACAAAAACTCTTTTCTTCATCTGTTATTTTGCAAACCTCAAGATAATTTGAATCTTCCAGCACCTTAACAGCTCTTTTCCCGAGATTTTTATAAAACTCAATAGATTTAATATAATTTAAATCAAAACTTGTTTTATTATTTTTCTTTCTAGCCATGTCCCTCATTTTCTCAAAAGACTTTATTCTCTTGTCCATTAAATGCGGCCATCTTCCCAAGTCGCTTTTTAGTTTACTATTTTCAGGTGGGTCATATCCTTTAGAGGCTAAATGAAGCAATGCCAAGTTTTTAGAAGCTATCACTAGATCCTCTTTATTGTAAAAATCACATTCTCTTCCTTGTATCCATTCAGAAAGAGTGTAAATGTCTTCATTAACTAATGCATAAGGATTTCCGTCTATATTTAAACAGTATCTATCCACTCTTGGAAAACCATTTTTAATAAGATGTTCTTTGGCCCCATATACAAAAAGCAGCTTTTGAGTACCATAGTTTATCTTTTTAAGACATTTCATTCCTTTGCTTGTTTTTAAAAGATAAACACCCTTATTTGGTTTTATGCTTTCAATTTCAATGTTGAACTGCCTTTCAAGTTCAAATTCTCTCATCATTTTACTCACCGCCCTCCTTTTCATCTTTGTAGCAATATAGAATTTATAATCTCTATATAATTTATATGTGTTACATCCTTTATTTATTAACATTTTTTCTTTAATCTTAATATAATAAACTATAATCACTTTGAAAGGAAAAGCATATGAAAGTAGGAATAGACGGAAGAGGTGCTAAATGGTATAGAGGTACTGGTATTGGTACCTATACTTATCAGCTTATTTCATCATTAAATGACTTGGATAAAATTAATGAGTATTTGCTCTTTATGCCTCAAACTTCAATCACAGATATTCCTTTCAACAGGAATTTTAATATTAGAAATATAACAGAAGGCGGCTCAGGTAACTTTTGGGATGAAGTAAATATTCCTAATATTTTAATGGATAAGGATATAGAGTTGTATCACGTACCTCAGAATGGGGTAGGTCTTCCTAAGGAAAAAAAATGTCCTTTTGTTATAACTCTACACGACATAATCCCTATAAAAATGCCTGAAACTGTAGGTGAAACTTATCTTAGAATATTTAATCATGAAATGCCTGATATAGTTTCTCGCTGCGATGGTATTATTACAGTTTCCCAGTTCTCCAAGGAAGATATTTGTAAATATTATAATTTTCCAAAAGAAAAAGTATTTGTAACCCATCTTGCAGCAGAAAATATTTATCGTCCTTTAGACAGTGATGAATGTTATAATTTAGTACAAACTCAATACGGCATATATGGAGAATATATATTATATGTAGGAGGATTCAGCCCAAGAAAAAATATTATAGGGCTAATAGAAGCCTTTAGCAAGTTTAAAAACAAATATAAACATGATGTGAAACTTGTAATAGCAGGAAAACAAGGTAAATCCTACGAAATCTATAAAAAGCGCTCTATAGATTTAGGTGTTGAGAATAGTGTAATATTCCCTGGTTTTATCCCAATAGAGCATATGCCCTATGTTTATAATGCTTGTAAAGTTCTTGTATACCCTTCCTTCTATGAAGGTTTTGGGCTTCCTCCTGTAGAAGCTATGGCCTGCGGAGTGCCTGTAATAACATCAAATGTAACCTCTATACCAGAGGTTGTAGGAGACTCTGCAATATTTATAAATCCTTATGATGTAGATGAGCTTAGTGAAGCAATCTATACTGTTTTTAATGATGATAAGTTAAGAGAAAAACTTGTAATAAAAGGAATCATAAGAAGTTCAGAATTAAGCTGGAGAAAAACCGCAAAAGATACTTTAATAGCTTATAATAAGATAATAAATAGCTAAAAAGTAAAAGCGGGATATAAAACCTCCCGCTTTTACTTTTTAAGCAATCATTTCTTTAAAATCATTTTTATTCAATCATCTGCTTTTTCAAAATATAATTCAGTAATGCTTCGCATCCTTCTAATATGTCGTTATAAGTTTCATCAAAATTTCCTGTATACCAAGGATCAGCAATATCTCTAGGACGAGTAGAAAAATCAAGCAATCTGAAAATCTTTTTTTCTTTATCCTCCCCCACAATACGCAAAGCATTTTTAAGGTTGTAGCTTTCCATACAAATTATATAATCAAATATTTCGTAATCTTTTTTAGTAAGCTGAACTGCTGTTTTTCCATCACAGGAAATTCCAACTTCCTTTAGCTTCCTTTTTGTACCATAATGCACTGAATTCCCTATTTCTTCTCTGCTGGTAGCAGATGAAGCTATATAAAACTTGTCCAAAAGATGCTTTTCTTTTACCATATGACGAAATACAAATTCAGCCATAGGACTTCTGCAAATATTTCCATGACATACAAACATTATTTTTATCATACTTTTTACAACTCCTTCATATTCCTATAATCTATAAATAACATGCCTTCTTTAGAAATAAAAACGGCTGTATTATGGATAAGCCATATTACAGCTATTATTTAAGAAACCATAAAAAATTCTGAAAACTCTATGGTTACTTTTTCTAAATTTTGATCACTAGTAACTAAATCAACAACTTTATCTTCTTTTAATCTGGTAATTGGAAGCTCTATTATAAATTCAGTACCTTTACCTACTTCACTCTGTACTGTTATTACTCCTTTATGCAGCTGAACTAAAGATTTTACAAGTGATAGACCTATTCCGCAGCCATAACGGTTTCTAGATAGGGATTTATCGATTTGAGTATATCTTTTAAAAATAAGAGGCAGTTTATCTTTAGGAATTCCTATGCCCGTATCCTTTACTTTTATTATAATACTATTTTTATTTTCCTTTACAATAACTTTTATTTCGTCTCCAGCTTCAGTAAACTTAGCTGCATTAGAAAGTAAGTTTAATATAATTCTTTCAATTTTTTCTGGATCGCAGGCTATAATTTCTTCCTCTATATCTGTATCGAATATAAGGCTGACACCTTTGTTTTCTATGTACGGAACAACAGACATAGTAATATCTTCAACAACACTTACAATATTCTTATTTTCTAACTGAAGTTCAAAAAAACCTGCATCAATCTTTGAAACATCTACGATATTGTTAACTAATCTAAGAAGTCTGTAAGAATTTAGTCTGATTATGTGAAGATATTTTGTTATAAATTCATATATCTCTTTATTATCAATGTTTTTTATATATATTCCTAACACTTGCAATGCACCAAGTATAACATTTAAAGGAGTTCTTAATTCATGAGCTATATTAGCAGTAAATTCTCCAATAGCTTTATTGTGCTCTAAGGATTCATCAAGAAGTTTTTTATTTTCATCATAATTTTTTTGTAAAATTTCTGCATTTTTTTCTGCAGTTATATCATGAAGCAAACTAAGTATTGAATTTTTTCCTTGATAAAGTATATGAGCTGAACTTACAATTACTTCTCTTACTACTTCGTCTTCAGCTTTAATTTTAATGCTATGTTTATTTGATTTTATAATTCCATTATATATGTTTTCAATAACATTTTTTACCTTTTGTTTATAATCTTCATGAATATAATTCATAACTTGTTTGGTTATTAATTCGTCTTTTACTTCAAATCCAAAAAGCTTTGCAGCACTATTATTGGCAAATACTATTTTTCCTTCTCTGTGAATAAGAATAGCATCATTAGAATTTTCTATTAAAATGTTATAGCACTCTTCATTCTGAAGTAAACTTTCCTCTATTTTTCTTCTTTCAGTTCTTTCTACATTAAATTTACTATTTAGTATATTAAGCTCAGCTTCTGTAAAAGATAACTTGCTTATCATCTGTTTATATGGATTTCTAAGCATTGTTTCAATTGTAGCTTTATAAAAATAATATTGATATATAACTTTTAGAATATGACCTATAATATTAAATTTGTCATAAGGCGAACTAAATAAAGTAAAACATATTTCTGAAAAAATATTTATAACAATTGATAAGCTTAATTCATAAAGTAAAATCCTTTCTATCTTATTTTTATTTTTTTGAATAATGATTAGAGAAAGTAAAAGTATAAAAGATATAACGTATTCACTTACCTTTTTAAAGGTCGTCAAACCAATGCCATCAATAAAACATTCAGGGAAAAACCCTTTATTTATAACTAATACTATTAACGTAGTAGAAACAAAAGCATATACAACAAAGGTGTATACAGGCTTAATAGTTTTATAAAATAATAAAAAGGCCAGTAAAAGAGATATACTTTGAATATATCTCCCTGCTATCCATAACTGATTAGTTAAATTCAGCCCCTCTGTTTTAAATACCCCTAAACCATCAAAAGTTAATAAATGAAGAAGGTCAAAAACTCCTACAAACCCAAAAGCAATTCCTAAAAATATAAAATACTGATTTTGATACGTATTTAAAGAATTAATAGATACAATAAACATTCCAAAGGCTATTAGTACAGAAAACATCTCTGCAATACTATGAAAAAATATATAATTCTTATTACTTGTATAAACTGATATTAAAATTACAAAACATAAAAATATCAGCTGTCTTACTATTCCTATTTCCCTTTTATAATAATATTCTTTTTCCCCAACAAAACCTCTCAATTCTCTCATTACCATTTTCCTCCTTGAAAAACAAGTTAATATTGTTAGTAATGTTAATCATTATAAGACAAACACATTATCCACAGCAAACTGTGAATAAATAGTGAATATTTCATATTTTTCTGTATATAACTTGTGCGTAAACTGTTTATATGATGTGAATATTTCTCACAATGGTATATTCTACATAGTTACAAAAAATCCTTCTTTATATAAACATTTTTAGTAAAGTTGCATAAAAAACCTCTGAATATATCAGAGGTTTTTTCGAATATTAAATATATTCTCTTTTTAATATTTCGCCTTCAAGGCTTATTGTAACAACTTTAATAGGTATATTTACACCTGAGTTATCTCTTCCCATTTTTACGGCTTGTGCTATTCCCCCACAACATGGAACTTCCATTCTAAGTACTGTTATACTTTCTAAGTCATTTATTCTGATTATATCCTCAAGTTTCTTTGCATAGGACATAGCATCATCCAGCTTTGGACATCCAACTGCAACAGCTTTTCCTTTAAGAAAATCATTATGATAATTTGCATAGGCAAATGGAACACAATCTGCAGTTATCAGTAAATCTGCTCTTTTAAAATATGGTGCTGCAGCTGGCACTAACTGAAGCTGAACAGGCCATTGTCTAAGTTTTGATGTTACCTTAACATTACTATCATCATTTTCAGCTTCTTTTCTTTGCAGCATTCTCATTCTGCTCCCTGGGCATCCCCCTTCATGTACATGTACTTCTGTATTTTCCTTAGTCTTAGTTTCTTGAACATGCTGCATTTTTCTGCCTTGAGTTTTTAAAAACTCCTCAACAGCCTTTTCATCAAATTCTTCTGCTTCTCTTTCTATTATTGTTATAGCATCTTTAGGGCAATGTCCAAGGCATGCTCCTAATCCATCACAGTATAAATCTTTTATAAGCTTTGCTTTTCCATCAATTATTGCAAGTGCACCTTCTGCGCAATTAGGTATACATAATCCACATCCATCACATTTACTTTCATCTATAGACACGATTTTTCTAACAGCCATGTTAATCCCTCCTGTTTTACTCTGTTTAAAATCATAATTAAATTATATATATACTTACTTAAAAAGTCGGTAACTTGAGTTACAAGTTAGTTGAAATATTTCATTATTATTTTATATAATACTATTGAATTCACAATTACAGCAAACTGCTGAAACAGCGTATATATTTACAAGGAATGAACATAAGGAGAATTTAATATGAGCATTGTAAATTATTTTAAAGCTATAAAAAGTTCAAGCCTTTTCAAAACTTTTACTGAAGAAGATTTAATATCACTGTTTAGCAAAATACCATATAAAGTAGAAAAATACAATAAAGGAGATATAATTTTAGCTGAAGATGATTCTTGTAATACTTTAAACTTAATACTTGAGGGTTCTCTTGAAGTACAAAAAAATGATTCTACCGGCAAAGTATTATCCATAGCTGAATTTGGCTCAGGAGAGATTTTTGGCGAAATGTTAATTTTTGCCGATAAGAACACAGCTCCTATAAATGTCATAGCAAAGACAAAATGCACAGTGTTACATATTAATAAAGCTTCTGTTATAAGCCTTTGTCAAAATAATTCAGGATTTTTGCTTGAATATTTAAGAATTATTTCAAACAAGGCCATGATACTTAACTTAAAACTTAAAGAAGTTACTCTTAAAACTATAAGGCAAAAAATCAGCGAATATATTTTAGCTCAGTATAATCAGCAAAACTCTCTTAAAATAAAACTAAATATGACAAAAAAAGATTGGGCAGATAAAATTGGTGTTCAAAGACCTTCACTTTCTAGAGAACTTATTAAAATGAAAGAAGATGAAATTATTGACTATAATAAAGACATTATTATTATAAAAAATCTTGAAGCTTTAGAAGAATTTTTATAGATATTTGCAATTACTAACAAAAAAGAAGCTCTAACTACCCTACTTTAGAAGTTAGAACTTCTTATTTTTCAATTAATAATTTTCTCCTTAAATTCCTTTAAAAACTCACTTCTATCTTCTTTAAAAGATACTTTTTTCATAAGCCTATCCAGAAAAACTTCTTCTTCCCAGTCCTTTCGTTTAGTGTAGTAATCTCGAGCTATACTGTAAAAATCTTCCGGAAAATACAGCATTCCATAAAGTACCTCTAATTCCCTATTATCTAGAGAATTAACCGTATAATAGTCATGTAAAACGGAATCTGCCTTTTCTATATCAAAAGCAAAATTTTTAATAACCTTACTTATGAAGTTGCATAAATCATGAACCTTTAAATCAACTATACAATAGTCAAAATCAATAAAATAAGCCTCTTCATTTTTAACTATAATATTATGATAAGCTAAATCATGATGGCACACAACTATTTTGTCTTCTTCTAGGCATAGTTCATTATAGTGTGAATTTTCAAGAATTTTTATACTCTCTTTTATTTCATTTAGATAATATTCTATATTTTCAAGAAAAACTTTGTCAAACTCAGTTTTAAATTCATGTAAATCTGCAATACTTTTAAATATCTTCATTTCTTCTATTCTTTTTTCAAATAAATCTATAGTTTTCCCAGCCATTAATTTACTACTTAAACTACTTTTGAAGCCTTTTGATGCTTTATGGAGTTCCCCTAACCCTTTAGAAGCTATACTTAAATCTATCGGATTGCTAAAATCACATTCCCTGCCTTGAACTAAATCCATAACACAGTATATTTCATTCTTCCATTTTGTATAAACTTTATTATCTTTAGTACTTACAAAATCCAAAACTCTTCCAAAACTTCTTCTTATATACTTAATAGCACTATTAATAAATTCCAGGTTATCTAAAGAGTAATCAATCCTCTTTAATATTTTATCCCCTTTATCTGTAATTATTATATATACATGTCTTAAAGGTATAATATCATTTACTTTCAAATTAAAATTATCAAAAAGTCCTACGGATAAATCATATTTAGATAAGTATTTTTTATCTCTGTACCTTCCATCAAGCATGCCATCACCCCTTTATAACAGAATTTCTCCATCTTTTAAAAGTGCTCTTTCAAGCCTCTCTTCGTATTCTTTCTCACTCCAATCCTTTGATTTTTCTCTATATCTGTTGCAGCATTTCATAAATTCATAAGGATAGGACAATAGAGCTAATATAAATCTGCTGCTGCTCTCTGAAAGATCTGCATATTCACAAAACTTTTCAGTTAATAGCTTCCAATCTAATTCTGCACCTTTTCTTTTATGTTTGCTTAAAAGATTAAAGCAATCCATCTCTATATTGTTATAACAGCATTTATCTATACTTATAATTTCTATCTTTTCTGTTTTTCTTAGATTTGAAAAATCCACATTCCCAAGACAAATCTCCGTGTTTTTCATACTTCTCTGTATTATATCCATATATCCTGCATTATAAATTTCAGATATGCAGCTTTCTGCTCTCTTAAGATAGTCATTTCCTTTTTTAAGGATAACTCGTTCAAAATTGCTTGCAGCCGAGTTCATTCTTATATTTTTTAAATATCTTTTCAATCTTTTTATGTTTACTTTGTATTGTTCTACCACACTACCAGTTTTATTGTCTAGCCTTTTTCCCATATATCCCTTATAGCCCATAACCCTTTTATCAAATTCACTTATAACAAGAAGCTGCTTTAAAACTGCTTCTTCATCGATATTATCTGATTTAGTTTGTTTATCCTTAAAATCCTCAACTAAAACTATATCCTTTAATGAAAGATATTCTAAAAATGAATCAAATAGCTCATCTTTAATCATTTAATACACCTCTATAACTGTTTATTATTAATATTTAAGATAATTAACTGCTGTATTTTAAATGTCTAAATTCTTCTATAAACTCCTGCTTTTCTTCAAAATCCTCATAAATTTTTTTTAGTTTTTTAATAAAGAATTCCTCACCCCAAGGCTGTTCTTCCCAGTAATATTGAATACCAACCTGCCAATAATCCTGTGGAAACTCCATAAAAGCAGCCATAATAGGTATATCTCTTTCTTCTACCCTTCTGCTTTTACTATAGCTTTCCATTATGAATAAGGCATCATCAATATCCCATTTTCCGTTTTTCATTTTTCTTATGATTAGGCTTGCTAAATCATGTATACTAATATCTAAGATGCAGTAATCAAAATCAATAATACTTATTCTCCCACTACTTTCTACAAGAACATTATGATGAGCATAGTCATGATGACAAAAACCACTCTTTATAATTTCATTTTTTACCTTATTTATATAATCACTCTTAATTAGATTTTCTACCGCCTTATCTGCTCTTTTTAACTCTTCCTCTAAAAAACTAAGATATAAGCAGTCAAATTCACTCTTTTTTTCTTTTTTATCTATTCTTTTTTTAAAATCTAAAATCTCATCTTTTCTCGTTCTAAAATGTTCTATCCATTTATACCAATAAACTCTGGGCTGCATTTTTTTAGTAACCTTAAAACCTTCACTTTTATTATGAAGCTGCCCCAATTCATAAGCAGCCAGTGAAACATCTAGTGGATTATCATAATTGCATTCCCTTGCATTTACCCATTTAGTCAAATAAGCATTACTATTATCAAGACTTATATAATCAGCTCCATCCAGTTTTTTAATTATGTCAGGTACTCTATCGAATCCATTGTTTTGGAGGTGCTTAATAGCACTTAATATAAAATAGAAGTGAGGAAAATTATATTTAATAATCTTTAGGCAGTAATCGTCATCAAAGGTTTTAATCCTATAAACATTCTTTACTTTTTCAAGACTTTGAATACTTAACCCATACCCTTCCTCAACAACATTCTTAAGTTCATCTATATTCAAAAGAGTTCCCTCCAAAAATATTGCTCTAATTGTATTATATGAAAAACCGTATAAGTGTGTGATTTATAAATTATTTACTATGCCAGAAGTTGTTTATATACGACTGGAACACTTTTTGACGCAGGTTAATATTATTAATATATAGGCTTAATTTCGTCGGATTTATCAGGTATTTTCTAGCAATTTAGAGGAGAGGATTGGATGAAAATTGCAATTGATGCACGTGGTGTCAATTGGTATAGAGGTACTGGAATTGGTACTTATACAGATAAAGTTTTGAGATATTTATTAAGGATGGATAGTAAAAACTATTATCATATTTACTGGTCTGGTGAAAATTATGAAGAGTTTCAGTTTAGTAATACTAATATAATTATGGCCTCCAAAAAACACCATAGATTTTTTGAACAAAACTACTTTCCTGCTGATTTAAAAGATAACAATATAGATATTTATCATATACCCCAAAACGGAATAGGTATGTGTGAAAATATAGAGTGTAAAAAAATAGCTACTATGCACGATTTAATTCCTTATATAATGCCAGAAACTGTTGGCAGAGGATACCTTCTTAAATTTTTAAAAGATGTACCAAAAGTAATAGAATTATCAGATGCGCTTATTACTGTTTCAGAATGGTCTAAACAGGATATTTTAAAATACTTTCCTATTGATAAGAATAAAATCTTTGTTACTCCTTTAGCTGCTGACGATATATATAAACCCTTGGACAAAGAAAAATGTAAGTATTTCCTGTCAAAACAATATAATATTAATAAATCTTTTATATTATATATAGGTGGTTTTAGTCCAAGAAAAAATGTGAAATCTCTTATAACAGCCTTTGCCAAGGTTTACAAAGACTTAGGCAAAGATTATAACCTAGTAATCGTTGGAGCAACAAGAGATCAAGGACAATATTTAAGCGAGTTTTCAAGCAATTTAGAGTTTTCTTCAAAAATTATTTTTACTGGCTTTGCCCCAGAAAATCATCTTCCAATACTTTATAATGCCTGTGATGCTTTTGTATATCCATCACTGTATGAAGGCTTTGGACTTCCACCGCTTGAAGCAATGAACTGCGGTACACCGGTAATAACCTCTAACTTAACCTCTATACCTGAAGTAGTTGGTGATGCTGGAATACTTATAAATCCATATAATGAGTATGAGCTTATGGAAGCTTTGAAAAAACTTTTAAATAACGAAAAGCTTCAAAATGAATATAGGGAAAAAGGACTTATACGAGCACAGGATTTTTCTTGGAACAAAACTGCTGAGAAAACTTTGGAAGTGTATAAAAAAATTTATAATTTAAATCCAGTTATATAATCTCTATTAAGTTAAAAAGGACATACCTAATGGTAATGTCCCTTTTAATGTGCGCCCGGCATGGGCGTAATCTTGTCGGTGAAAGTCCGATACGGGGGTTGATAGTACCAACCGTTAGCTTAAGACAA
>NZ_JAMSKT010000029.1 GCF_023806125.1 Clostridium caldaquaticum | reverse complement strand
TCCTATAAGAGATCCTCTTTTTTTCGAACAAAAGGAATGGGTCTTATTTGTGTGCCTTCATTTATGGTTTTCATTTTCAAGTTAATCTCCTCATCTTAATTAATATCTTACAAAAGGTTCCATACCATCTGGAAAATATGCTTGTGCACAACCAATACAAGGAGTGTTATTACCTATAGGCCAGTTAACATACTCATTCCATTTTCTATTTGGACAATCCGTTTTTGTTACAGGACCTCTGCATCCAAGTTTAAACATACAAGTTTCCTCTCCAAGCTTTCCAGCAAAAATTCCTTTATCAAAATAAGACCTTCTTGGACAATGGTCATGTATTGTAATGCCATAAAACATAATTGGCCTTCCCAAGTTGTCTAAATCAGGTATGCCTTTAACTAAAAGATGTGCAATAGTTCCAATTAGCCAGTCAGGATGACATGGACAACCTGGAAGCTTTATAACTTCTCTTGCTAAAAATTTATCTAAACTTATACTTTCTGATGGATTTGGTCTGGCAGCAGATATTCCGCCATGTGAAGCACAAGTTCCAACTGCAAGAACATATTTTGCTCTTTCTGCTGCCATTTTGATTGCTTCCATAGCCGTTATTCTTTTTCCTTTATTATTTGCAACTACAGTAAAGAAACCATTATCCCTTTTAGAAACTGCACCATCAACTATTAAAATAAAATCAGTACTTAGGGTATCTAAAAAAATTTCAAAAGCATTTTCTCCTTCAGTAGCCATAATACTGTTATTAAACCTTAAATTTATCATTTCACGCAGTAAATATACCATATCAGGGTCTTTTGCATTTAGTAAAGAAATTATGTTTCCAGAGCATCCTGTTGCTTCAATCCATAAAGCATTTAACTTTTTTACCTCTCCAGCATTTATCAGTTCTATTGCCATATTAGTTATACTGTTTGCTGAAGTTTCTTTTTTCTTAACTATTGGACAAATATTCTCTCTATTCAAGTGCTTTCCACCTCGTTGTTTTTAATATACCAACTTTTGGAACATTATTTAAAATTTGCGACATACCATGACACGACTTAAATTGTTCAGTCAAATCTTTACCTGCTGTTAATCCAAAATGAGTCCCGCCGCCCCAAGATGATTGCACACTTACGTCGTAAACTACACCATCTACTGCAACATATGCAGGTTTCCCATTGCTTCCATTGTACTTTGCTAGTTCCTCTAAAGTAAATTCTTTTTGCTGCCTGAAACTATTTTCTCCTAAAAGTAATCTAATAGTTTTAACATCAAAATAAATAGCCACAAGTACCTCTCAAATATTTCTATCTATAAAGTATATGAATTATATTTTTGTAATATTAATCTACATTAATAAAAGATAAAGTGTACATAATATCATATAAGAAATTAATTTATTAAGGAGGGCTTTATCATAAGTGCAGTATTACTAGTATTTATAAATTGTTTAATGCTGTCAGCTGGACAGCTTCTTTGGAAGACAGGTCTTAAAGAAGTCAGTATGGGAAGCCTTAAAGACATAATTCACCTGCTTTTAAACAAATACATGTTAGGTGGAATAGCCATTTACATAACTTCTACATTCTATTGGTTTTCCATTTTAAAAAAATTTGATGTAACTAAAGTCTATCCTCTTCAAAGCATGAGCTATATTTTAGTACTTATACTTGGCTATGTTCTTTTAAAAGAGCCCGTTACTAAAAATACTATAATAGGAACCATTATAATAGTAGTTGGTGTATTTATTATAACAAAACAATAAAAACAACCTTTAAGTTATAAAATTAACTTTCAGGTTGTTTTTTATTTATATCGTTAACTAATTATTCATAATGTTGTCATTATATCACAACATTAAAATTTTAATATAAATTCATAAATAATAAACTTGAAGGAGGAGAAATATCATGTATGGTGAAAATCATAAAATAACTGAAGAAACTTTTTCTGCTGACGAAAGTACGCAAGCTATAGATATAATAAATACAAATGAACCTGCTGAATATAAAACAGCTGCTGAAGTTACAAATTCAGATATAACCAAAATAAATAAAAAAACTATACTTAAGCAAAGATTTAAAAATTTAAATCCTGCATTAAAAAAACTTCTTCCCTTTATAATCGTAGGCTTAATATGCTTTGCTGCTGGTTTCGGTGTGGACAGGATACTTACTAATAATAACTCTAGGAAAAACCTTCAAAACAGACCAGGTATACAGAAAAATTCCCCTCAAAATCCCCGTCTAAATAACAAAAAAGGTTCAAACATAAATTACAAATATTCACCTAATTAAATTATATAAAGCTTATAAGGCTAGCAAATAAGTTTTCCACACTTATTTACTAGCCTGTATTATTTAAAAATAAAAATTTTATTATGAATATATCTATAAATTTATACAAACAATTTTAAAACACTGTAAATTACTTGTTAAGGCTGTAATATATAGTAGAACAATACATTTTTTTAAGATATAATTATATTGTATGAAAAAACATTAATATTGTTACAAAATTTTATCAAGAAAGGTAACTCTGGTATTTATCGATTATGATTGAAAAAATATTTGACAAAAGAAATTTTTTAATACTTATTGCAGATGATTCTAAATTAATGCGGTTTACAATGCGACAGTTTTTAGAAGCAGAAGGCTATAGAGTAATTGAAGCTGAAAATGGCAAACAGGTACTTTCCCTTTTTGTAGAACATAACCCAGATATTATTTTAATGGATTATATAATGCCAGAATTAAATGGCGTTACTGCCTGTGCTCAATTGCAAGAATTACCTGGAGGAAATACCACCCCTGTTATTATGATTACCTCACTTGAAGATGAAACTTCTGTAAACCTTGCGTTTGAATCTGGAGCCACTGATTACATAAGTAAGCCAATTAATTGGGCAGTTTTACGAAAACGCCTAAGCCGTTTACTATTTACAAAACACATGGAAAAAACCCTTAGTGGAAGTGAAGCCTTTGCAAGTTCTATTCTCAACCATGCAGTTGAAGGAATTATAACTATAGATATTAATGGTAATATTGAATATATAAATCCTGTTGCTGAGAAAATTTTTAATTATAAGGCTACTGAATTAATAGGGAAAAATATCAATCTGCTTATTCCTGAATTTAATTATAAAAATGAGAAACTAATAAATAAAAATTTAGAGCTAATCGGTCATCGAGAGGATAAATCTGTTTTACCTATAGAACTTACTTTAAGCAAGTTCTTTGTAGACAGAGAATGCTTTATTACAATTATTTTTCATGATATTACTAAACACAAAAATTATGAGAAAACAATTATTTATCAAGCTTTTTATGATTCTTTAACTGGACTTCCTAATCGTCTTTTATTAAGAGAACGTATTCTTCATGAAGTTTCTCATTGTAAACATACTAATCATAAATTTGCCTTGATGCATCTTGATTTAGATAATTTTAAGCTGATAAATGATACTCTTGGTCATGATATAGGTGATAATTTACTTAAAGAAATTGCTGTGCGATTAAAAAAATATATAAATTCTTATGATACCGTTGCCAGATTAGGAGAAGACGAATATTTAATTTTATTTTCCCGTATAAATCATGAAGAAAATATAGCTAAGTTAGCTGATAAATTTCTTAAAATTTTAAGCGAACCATTTATAATTAATAAACATGAACTTTATATTTCTGCTAGTATTGGAATTACTATTTATCCAGATGATGGAGAAGATGCTGAAACATTATTGACTAATGCTGATATAGCTATGTATCGAGCTAAAGAAAATGGTAAAAATAATTTCCAAATTTTTACACCGTATTTAAATCAAAAGTCTCTTGAACGATTAGAACTAGCAAATTATTTACGTCATGCCTTAGAATATAATGAATTTATCATTCATTACCAACCAAAGGTAGATACTAAAACAGAAAAAGTAGTTGGAATGGAAGCTTTAATACGCTGGCAGCATCCTAATTTAGGATTAGTTTCGCCTCAAAAATTCATTCCTCTAGCAGAAGAAACTGGACAGATAATACCTATAGGAGAATGGGTATTACGTACTGCCTGTGCTCAAAATAAGGCATTGCAGGATGCTGGACTTCCTCCTTTAACCGTAGCTGTCAATCTATCACCGCTTCAATTTCGGCTGCAAAATTTAACAAAAATTGTATACGAAATATTAAAAGAAACTGGATTAGAGCCTCAATACTTAGAATTAGAAATCACAGAAAGTATCGCTATGGAAAATGTTGAGCATACTATTAAAACAATTAACAATTTAAAAGAACTAGGAATAAAGTTTGCTATAGATGATTTTGGTACTGGTTATTCTTCTTTAAGTCAATTAAATAGTTTATCTGTAAATAAAATAAAAATAGATAAGTCCTTTGTATCACAAATTGATGGAGGTAACTTTATAATAGCTTCAACAATTATAGCTTTAGGAAAAAGCCTTAAACTTGAGATAGTTGCTGAAGGTGTAGAGACGCAGAGACAAGCTGACTTTTTTAAAGAAAATGCTTGTGACGAACTGCAAGGCTATTTTTACGGGAAACCTATGTCTGATAAAGATTTTTTTAAGTATTATTATGAAACACTTAAAAAAATCTAATAAAATATATAAATTTTGTTTACAATTTATTAATATTTTCATCACTAATTTGACACATTTAAGTACATCCTATGTACTGTAAAGTTTCTAAACTTAAAACAATACTTAGGAGGTATGAGTATGTTAAAAGGTAACAAAACAAAAATAGCAGCTCTAAGTTTAGCATTAGTAGCTTTAATAAGTTCACCAGCTTTTGCTAAATCAGCTTCTGCTGCCGATGACACAAAAACTTCTGTTTCCACTCAGGCTCCCTGCGAAGATAAAAAATGTCATAAGCCTGATGGATTTTTTAAAACTTTTGAAGCACTTGGACTAACAAAAGAAGATATTGAAGCAGCAAGAAAGTCTGGAAAAACAATATTTGACTTAGCAAAGGAGAAAAAAGGACTATCTCCTGAACAAGTTAAAGATATAATGATAAAATCAAAAACTGAACACATAAATAAAAAAGTTTCTGAAGGTAAAATAACTAAAGAAAAGGCTGATGAAATCATAACAAAAATGAAAGAAAGAATGAAAAATTGGGATGGTAAATTAAAAGATAAAAGTAAATCTTAAAATAAGCGTAAGCAGATTTAATTTTAAATAAATCTGCTTACGCTTACATTGATATATATATTATAGTTTAAAACCTGAAGTTATTTCATTTAATCTTTTTGCCATATCTGACAAACTTTCTGTTGTCTTTTCTATTTCAGTCATAGTGCTTAACTGCTCTTCTATGCTTGCACTTATATTTTCAGTGCTTCCTGCTATCTGATTTGAAGTAACAGCTACACTGCTTATAGCTTTTTCTATTTCATTTGCACTTCGTGCCTGTTTCTCATTTGCATCATCGATCTGCTCAATTTGGTTTACGATATCTTTAATATTCTCAATTATTTTCTGTATGCTTTCTCTAACCTCAGAAGCTTTATTAACTCCTAAAGCAACCTTTTCTTCAACAAGTGCCACTGAATTTACAGCAGAAACTGATTTTAATTGATTTTCTTTAACTAGCTCTGAAATCTCTCTAGCAGCATTATTGCTTTCATCTGCTAATTTTCTAATTTCCTCTGCAACTACATTAAAACCTTTGCCAGCTTCTCCTGCTCTAGCTGCTTCAATAGCAGCATTAAGTGCAAGAAGATTTGTCTGTTCAGATATTGATGTTATTATTTCAATAATATCGCCAATCTTCTTAGAAGATACATCTAAGTCTTTTATCATAACAGAAACTTCCTTTGAAGAAGAAGCAATATCAGTTATAGAAGACACAACTTCAGATATTTTAGCTGCTCCGTTTTCTGCTGCTGCCTTAGCTTTTCTGCTGTTATCTGTAGTGTTTTTTGTAGCCATTGCCGTTGCTTCAGAAAATTTTGCTGCTTCAGCAAGACTTGCAGTAGTTTCTTCTACAACTGCTGCTCCATCAGATGTTGCAGAAGCTATTTCAACAACAGTATTGGATATTCCCTCTAAAGATTGTGTAGTAACTCCTGTTGCCTGATTCAGCTGTTCACTGGAAGCAGCTATTGTCTCAGCTGATATAGAAACTTCCTTAATAATTTCATGAAGCTTGTCTACAAACAAATCAAAACTGCTGCTGAGTTCTCCTATTTCATCTTTACTCTTATAGCCTATTCTTTGAGTTAAATCTCCGCCGCTGTTTGAGATTTCTTTTAACTTGGTAGTAACACTTTTTACTGGAACAATGATTGATTTTATTATTACTATAGATAAAAGTATTGTTATAACCGCACAAAAAGCTATTAGTGCTATAACTGCAATTAAAGTAGTTCGATAAACATACTGACTTTTTTCGTAAGTTGTCTTAGCATTAGCTGTATACTTACTGATAACTTCATCGAGAGCCGTAATTACAGCATCTCTTGCTGAATCAAAATTCTGCATATCTTCAGGTGGTCCGCCTGCTTGTCCTTGAGTACCATCTGCTGGAGGTGTTCCTTGCTGAGGCTCAGTGCTTACAGTTCCTACACCATTTTTTTCTATAAAAGTATCTTTTGCTTCTATAAAACTATTAAACCCTTCTAATACAGCCTTAAACTCTGAATTATTTTCATATTCCTTCAGTTTTTCTGCTGCAGATGCTGCACGAGTTTCAACGTTGTCCTGTATAGTTTGTTTTGAGGCATCATCCTCTGCATCCCTGAGATTAAAAGACTGAGCTTTTATGTATTCAATATCAGACTTTATAGAGTCCAGCTTTACAATAGGAACTAAGCTTGTATCATTTAATTCCATAACCATGTGATTAACACTTGATAACTGTTTAATTGAAGCAATTCCAATAACTATAAGGAAGATTAAAAAGCTTAATGACAATATGCTGATTTTTTTTGCTAATTTCATGTTTTTAAAAAAATTCATATGTATCCTCCCGCATTCATTTTTCTAAAAATATAATTTGATTTAAAAAACCTTTCAAAAACTAATGTAAATATTAACCTACATGTAAATATTATATCTTAAATATGACAATTTAAAAACAAAAATATAAATAAATTGTAAATAAAATTCGATATACAAATGTATAAAACATCTATATATCGAATTTTTATAACATTATAAATACTTAGGAACTTTAAAATAAAATTTTACTCCCTTTTCTGTGTTTTTAACTCCATAAGGATAGCCGTGATGAACAAGAATATTTTTAACTATTGATAAACCTATTCCTGTTCCCCCTAATTTCCTATTTCTTGATTTGTCTATCTTATAAAACTTATCCCAAATTCTAGAAAGCTCTTCTTCTGATATGGATGATCCAGTATTCTCTACCTCAATTGAAACAGTATCTTTTATATCAACAGCACTTATATATATCGTACCACCTTCATTTACGTGCCTTATAGCATTAGTTATAAAATTAGTCAGAACCTGCTCAAGCCTGTTCCAATCTGCAAAAACTTTTATTTCTTCTATTAAATTTATTTTAAACGCTGCTCCTTTTTCATTAATCAAAGTATCATATTTTCTTAAAGTCTGCTCTATAAGCTCTGTAAGATTAAATTCCTGTCTGGTAAGCTTAAAGCTTCCAGATTCCAAGTAAGATAAGTCAAGCATATCTGATACTAAGTTGCCCATCTTTTCCGCTTCATCTATTATAACATCAAGATAATAATCTTTATCCTTATCTTCAAAAATATTATCTTTTAATCCAACTGCATAACCATCAATAAGACTAATAGGAGTTTTTAATTCATGGGATACTGCAGCAACAAATTCTCTTCTCATCTTCTCCAGTTTTCTTTCTTTTTCTATGTCTTCTTCAAGCTTGGCATTAGCCTGTTTTAATGAATTCAGGGCATTATCAAGATTTTCTGATAGAAAGTTTAAAGATGCTGCTACATTGCCTATTTCATCCTCACTATTTACCTCACACTTTTCAGTAAAATCAAGCTCCGCCATTTTTGTAGCAACCTTGTTAATCTTAACAAGAGGTTTAGCAATCATGTTAGAATATATAAATGCAAGTATTACAGTGAAAAAAACAGCTACTATTCCAAAATACAAATAAAGCCTTTCGATTACTGATACTGCTTCATTTACAGGCTGCAAAGAAGAAAGTGCAAAAATTACTTCCCCTTTTGAATTATTACCTGAAACACTTAATATGTTTCTCGCTGCAGGCTCTCTTGTTCTTGGCATAAAAGTTATAGTTTTATTGCTTTCTTTAATCTTAGTAAATTCATCTTTATAATCTTCAACCCAATTAGTAAGAAACTCAGCTAAATCCCTTGTTCTGGCTATATCCATTTTACCATTAGAAGGTCTTGCAATGAATTTAAATCTATAAGAACTATCCATTATAACAATTTTAATATTATTATTAATTTCATATTCTTCAATAATTTCCTGAACTTTTGTTTCATCTTCTGCTTTATTATATTCAATTTTAAATTTACTGATTATATCAGCTAAATCTCTTTTCTTCTGAAATATATAAAATTTTTCAAAAAATAAAGATTGTACTATAAGTGTACTCCCAATAAAAACTGCAAAAACAACAGCCGTTATAATAAAAAGTTTTTTAGTTATGCTCATTTTACTATTAATTTTAAATTTTATTCTATTCTTCATTTTTTGCCTCAAACTTATATCCAGTTCCTCTTACAGTAGAAATCAGATAAGCCTTCTCTCCTAATTTTTCACGAAGCCTTTTTATGTGGCTGTCAACAGTTCTAAGATCACCCTCAAAGTCGTACCCCCAGATATAATCCAATATTTTTTCTCTGCTTAATACTATATCTTTATTTAAAGCAAAATATACTAATAAATCAAACTCCTTTGGTGATAAATTTAAAGCAGACCCATTTACAGTTACCTTATGGGATAATTCATCAATGTAAAGACCATCATAAAAATGCTCCTTCTTAAGCTGAGGCTCTGAATTATAAACTCTGTTAATAAGAGATTTTATCTTAGCTATAAGAAGTTTCATATTAAAAGGCTTTGTAACATAATGATCTGTTCCAAGCTCAAAACCTAAGAGCTTATCCTCATCTTCACCTTTCGCCGTAAGAAAGATAATAGGTACATTTGAAGTTTTTCTAAGTTCTCTGCACACTGTCAGACCATCCATTACAGGCATCATAATATCAAGTATAATTAAATGTACTTTTTCATTTTTAAAAATATTTAATGCTTCCATACCATTTTCTGCTTCCAAAGTTTCGTAGCCTTCTTTTTTAAGATAAGCTACAATAAGTTTCCTCATTCTGTCTTCATCATCTACAATTAAAATTTTTTCCTTCATAACCGCCCCTCATTTTAACTTAATTAATATAATATATATTAAAAAAATTTACTTAAACAGTCTAGTAAAATAATAACCAATTACCAAAGCAATGAGAATTATTATTTTATAAAACGATAAGCTAAACTTAAAGCTATATACCTAAAAACTCATTTGATATAAATAATATATCAAATGAGTTTTTATTTCTACTCAAATCTTAATGCATCTATAGGATTTAATTTAGAAGCCTTACTTGCTGGATATATACCAAACACAACTCCTACCAGCATAGAGAAAGCAAAGGCAGCAATTACTATATTTCCTGAAATTACTATAGTAGTATTAAAATATTTAGGTCCAAGATATGCTCCCAGATATCCTATAAGCACCCCTATTATTCCTCCTAAACTGCTTATAGTTGAAGCTTCAATCAGAAATTGTAAAAGTATTGTACCTCTCTTTGCCCCGATAGCTTTTCTTATACCAATTTCTCTTGTTCTTTCAATAACAGATACAAGCATAATATTCATAATACCTATGCCTCCAACTACTAGAGATATAGCAGCTATTCCGCTTAGCATAGCTGTCATACTTTCTGTAGTTGAGTTTGCAGTTTCAAGTAGTGTAGTTTGATTCATTACTCTGTAGCTTTGTGTATTGTTATCAAATTTTTTATTCATAAATAGCGTAAGGTAAGCCATAGCCTCCTCAACTTTATCCTTGCTCTCAGCCTCAATATAAAAACTTCTTATAGTGGAAGTTTTTAATAACCTTTGTGCTGTTGATAAAGGTACTATTATTCTGTCATCATTTGAACCAGCAGAAGAAGTTCCTGAAGACTGCAGCACCCCTACTATTGTAAATTCAATTCCATTAACATACATTGTTTTACCAACTACATTAGTAGTACTGAACAGGTTGTTCGCTGTTTCCGATCCAATAACAAGCACATTAAATCTATTGTCTATATCTCTTTGAGCTATAAATCTTCCTGAGCTTACAGTTAATTTCCTTATGGTTGCATAATTAGGTGTAGAAGCTTCTAGTGTTGTAGTTGTCGACTTCGTTCCTGCTTTTATATTAACGCTTTGTGACATAGAAGGTGCAAGTTCTTTAATACCAGGTTTAGTTTTTAATTCTTCTATCTCCTCATCTGTCATGGCAGCATTTCTATTTCCCATTATATTAACTGTTATAAGATTTGTACCTAGTTTCTCAATCTGCTCTGTAACAGTTTTCTTTGTACCTTCACCCATTCCTACAAGAATAATAACAGAAGATATACCTATAATTATACCAAGCATGGTTAAAAAGGAGCGCATTTTATTATTCCATACTGAAGACATGGCTACTTTAATCAGCTTTGAAAACCTCATGCTCCTACCACCTCTCTCTCATTTTCAACATCAGAGGTGATTTTTCCATCTCTTACAGTTATAATTCTTCTAGCGTTTGCTGCAATTTCCTTATCGTGTGTTATCATAACTATAGTGTTTCCCTCTTTGTTTAAATCAGTGAGCATTTGAAGAACTTCTTTGCCAGTTTTGCTGTCAAGAGCTCCTGTAGGCTCATCTGCTAAAATTAACTGAGGATCAGTAACTAAAGCTCTTGCAATAGCCACTCTCTGCATCTGTCCTCCTGAAAGCTCTGATGGTTTATGCTTTAAATGAGATGTAAGGCCAACCTTCTCTATAGCCTGCTTTGCTTTTTCTCTTATTTTACTGCTGGGATAACCTAAATATAATAATGGAAGTTCCACATTCTCCAATATATTCAATTTAGGAAGCAGGTTATAGCTTTGAAATATAAAACCGATTTTTTTATTTCTTATTTCAGCAAGCTTTGAATCACTGCATTTTGTATTAAGACCATCTATAATATATTCTCCATTTGTTGGAGTATCTAAACATCCTATAATATTCATTAAAGTGGACTTTCCAGCACCGGACGGCCCTACAATAGCTACATACTCACCTTTATTTATAGTCAAACTTACATTATCTAAGGCTTTAAAGCTGCTGTTTCCCATTTTATAGACTTTATCTATATTAGTTATTTTAATAAGCTCGCTGCTGCTTAGATTTTCTGCCATATGCCTTTCCTCCTTTCTTCACTTAAAACTAATTCATTGGCCTACCACCGCCTGAAGGCATACCTCCACCAAAACCACCAAGATTACTGTTTTTATTATTATTACTATTAGTTGTTGTACTTGTTTGTGGTAAAGTTATTATAACTTTTTGTCCTTCTGTAAGACCTTCTATTACTTCTATATAATTTTCATTTTCCAAGCCGGTTTTTATCTCTACTAATTTTCCTACATTAACTGCAGTTTGTGTTGAAGTTGTTGACTGACTTCCCTTTGTTCCTTGTCCATTATTTGTTCTGTTTGATTTATTTGTATTTTGAGTATTATTATTTTGTGGATTTGTATTAGCTGCTTGTTCATTGTTTCCTTGAGCATTTTGAGAATTTTGTCCACCTTCTGCCTGTGTATTTGTTCCAGAAGCACTGCTGTCTGTACTTTCAACTCTTACATATTTCTTTCCATTCTGCTCAATTAAAGCTTCAGCTGGTATTACTAATGCATTTTCCTTACTTTCTACTAATATATTTACATTTGCATTCATGCCAAGCTTAATACCTTCTGGATTAGCTATTCCAACAACTACATCATAAGTAGTTACATTATTTGAAGTAGTTCCAGTCTGTGCTATGGATTCAACAGTACCTTCATAGGTCTTATCCTTAATAGCATCGAACTTTACTTCTGCTTTTTGCCCTAATTTAACTTTTGTAATATCAAGCTCATCAACTGAAACCTTAACTTTAATTGAACTCATATCTACTACAGTAAGTACAGATTTACCTGTCTGAACACTGTCTCCGTTTGCATTATTAACTGCAGTAATTACTCCCGCAATTGGTGAAGTAACTGTCATTTTAGTTACATTTTCCTTGGCATTAGCTAAATTTGTTTTTGCGGTAGAAACCTTTAGTTTGTTTTGTTCTACTGTTAATTTAGCCTTATCAACATCTAATTTGTAATCATCTAATGTTTTTGTTGATTGGCTGCTGCCGTTTCCAGCAGTGCTAGTAGTTGTAGATTCTGAAGCTGCAGCATTTTGAGCATTAGTGTATGCAGTTTGCTTTGATGTCAAATCGTTTTGAGCACTAGATAAGTTTATATTTGCATCAGTCAGATTATTTTGTGCAGTTGTAACAGCATTTTCAACATCAGCACTATAAGAAACAAACAGCTTTTGTCCTGCAGTAACAGTATCCCCTACTTTAACACTTAAATCTTTTAAAGTTCCATTATTATTCGGCATTATTTCTTTAGTTACAGCTGCATAAGCAGAACCTGTTCCTTGAATATTCACCTGCATGTTCATTTTTCTAACAGTTGAAGTTATATACTTTGCTGCAGATACAGTTGTTTTCGTACCAAAAACTGACTTATATCCATAATAACCTCCAACTATTACACCAATAGCAACTGCTGCCGCTATTATTGCCTTTACTACTTTACTTTTCATATTTACCCCTCCAGTAATTCCTTGTCCACTCATAAATCAATATCTTAATATTATGTTTTTAAAATGGCACTAATATGGCAGTCTTGTAAATAAATTGTTAACAAAAAAGTCTGTCTCAAAATAGATTATCCTAAATTTCTATTTTAAAACAGACTCATTTTTATTCTATTTGCGCTTCGTTTAACTCAATACTTTCTGCATGCTTATTAGTTAAATTCCTTATTTCATAAAACAACCAAGTTCCTGTAATAAGCGAGGACATTATGTCAGAAAACGGTCCTGCTGATACAACTCCATCAATCCCAAAGAACCTTGGTAATATTAATAGTGCTGGAATTAACAAAAGTACTTGTCTTGAAAGACTCAAAATACCTGCCTGCTTTGGCTTTCCAACAGCTTGAAAGTAATTAGCAGCCACAATCTGAAATCCTATTATGGGTAAAAATATTGTAAATCTTTTTAGTGCCCATGTACCAAATTCAATAAGACTTGCATCTTTTTTATTGAACATTGCAACAAGCTCACTTGGAAACAGTCTTATTACTACAAAACCAACACATACAATAATAGTAGCTGCAATGATACCAAGTTTTAGTCCTTCTTTAACACGATCATACTTCTGAGCACCATAATTATAACCTATAATTGGCTGAACTCCTTGATTTATACCAAATATAGGCATAACTATCAAAGTAATAATACTCATTACTATTCCCATTCCAGATACAGCGATATCTCCGCCATAAGTAGTCAAACTTTTGTTCATAATAGCATTTTGAACACTGGCAGCTAATTGCATTGCAAAAGGTGCAGCTCCTATGGCTGTTATTTTACCTACAGTGTTAAGCTCAAGCTTAAAATACTTTTTATGAAGCCTTAAGGTACTTCTGCCGCTTGTAAAATAATAAAGAACCCATATTGCTGATACAGCCTGAGATATTATAGTTGCATAAGCTCCGCCTGCTATTCCCCATTTAAACACAAAAATAAACAGCGGATCCAATATTGTGTTAAGTATTGCACCAATCAGCATTGTAATCATAGCTATTTTAGGGTTTCCCTCTGAACGAATAAAGTTATTCATGCCAAAACCTACAGACTGAAAAACTGTTCCTAATAATATTATGCGCATATATTCTTTAGCATAAGGCAAAACTGTTTCACTGGCTCCAAAAGTCTTTAATAGTGGATTTAGAAAAATTAATCCAAAAAAAGAAATTACTAAAGACACTAATATTAAAAGAGTTAATGCATTTCCCATTATAAGCTCAGCTTCATCTTTTTTCTGCTCACCCAGTTTTATAGCTACTAGGGAATTTGCACCTACTCCGATTAACATCCCAAAGGACATTATTATAAGCATAATAGGAAAACCAATAGTTGTACCTGCAATTCCTAAAGAACCAACACCGTTTCCTATGAACATTCTATCAACTACATTATATAGAGCATTAACCAGCATGCCTATAATTGCTGGAATAGAAAATTTTAACAAAAGCTTTAATACTTTTTCTTCTCCTATCTGTTTCGTACTGTTCACGAATCCCCCTCCTTTAATAAATCGTTTCTAATATATTGAAATTTTAACAATATATTTTACCCTTCATTACTAGTATACTGATAATTTCATTAAAATCAAGTTGATATTTTTATTAACTCATAACTATCAAAAAAAGTATGTGCATAAGTTATTCTTAACACATACTGGATTTATGTCAATATAGTAGACACAAAAACTCAAATTTTTTATGCAGTTTTTCTTAAAGAATCTTCAAACTGTTGGGGAGTCATATAACCGATACTGCTATGTAGCCTTTTTCTGTTATACCAGGATTCTATATATTCGAATATAGCTATCCTTGCAGCATCAAAGTCATAATATGTAACTAAGTTTACTTCTTCCTTTTTTAGTGTAGCATGAAAGGATTCTATACAAGCATTGTCATAAGGACATCCCTTGCCGCTAAAAGAATGAATTATATTATGTTCATTAAGATAATCACCAAATTTAGAGCTTGTATACTGGGAACCTAAATCACTGTGGAGTATAACAGTATTCTTTGGTTTTTGAGTTATGTAGGCATTTTCTACAGCCTTTATAGCTAGTTCTGTATCCATAGTCTTTGAAAAAGCA
>NZ_JAMSKT010000028.1 GCF_023806125.1 Clostridium caldaquaticum | reverse complement strand
GCATACTTGCCTATATTATTGACAGAGTTTGTACAGAATATACATTTTCATAAATTTTTGTGCCTTGAGCACAGCGAAAGGAATGATAGTTAATATGAAAGAACATTTATATAAAGTTCCAGCCAATAAAAAAATAAGAATAATTATTGATACAGATGCTTATGCAGAAGCAGATGATCAGTTTGCAATAGTTCATGCATTATTAACGCCAAAATTTGAAGTGGTAGGTATTATTGCTGAGCAATTTGGAAGCAGTCATTATGAAAACAGTATGGAGAAAAGTTATGAGGAGATTAAAAGAATTTTACAGCTTATGAATTTGGAGGGTAAAATACCTGTTTTTAAAGGTGCAGAAAAGGCATTAACAGACGAAAAAACAGCCAGTATTTCAGAAGGAGCAAAATTTATAGTTAAAGAAGCAATGAAAGAAGATGACAGACCTCTGTTTGTGCTTAATATGGGGGCTTTAACAAACTTAGCTTCAGCATATTTGATTAACCCGGAAATTAAAGATAAGTTACTTGCTGTTTGGATAGGCGGGGGTCCATATCCTGTAGGATATATGGATTTTAATTCAGGAAATGATATTAATGCTGCAAATGTGGTGTTGTCTTCAACAATTGAATTATGGCAGATTCCACTTACGGCATATACAATGATGGAAGTAACCTTCCATGAACTATTTGAACGTGTAAAACCTCACGGTGAAATTGGTAACTATTTAGTTGAAAATCTTCTTCGTGTTAATGAAATAGAATGTGCATCAAATCTTGATTTTCTGCCATTTTTTAAAAACGCCAGTAAAGCAGCTAAGACTATGATAATTCGTTCTGGTGAAGGCTGGTCTTTAGGTGATAGTCCAGCAGTTGGGGTACTGATTACACCACAAACAAAATATAGTGAAGTAAGGAGGGCACAGCGCATGAACGCAGATGGCAGTTATGGAGAATATGTAGGTGAAAATCGTACAATACGGGTTTATCACAGCATAGACAGCAGAGTTATACTCGAGGATATGTTTACAAAGATAAAATATCACTTTGGAAGTTAAGGGGAGAAAATATTTATAAATATCAACAATTGAAAACATATGCAATAAATGTTACTATTATAATAGTTAACCTTAATTTACCAAATATAGAAGGAGGAGTGTAAAATGCGTAAATATGATTTAAGTGCAATTGAAAAACTGCAGAATGAGACTTCCATTATTGAAAATAACGGAGTAAAGATTATTTTAAAGCCTAGTCCAGGAGAGGATAGACCAGGATATCTGGATCCAGCGGAATTAAGTATAATTAAAGAACACTGGGCAGGAAATCCAATGGAGCAGAAAGAGGGAGAAGAAATGCCTCCAATGGAAGTTTTAATTCCTATTATGAGAGATAACATGGGATTTCCAAATTATAATCTAAATACTGTAGAAATTCATACTAAATATGAAGAAATAACTGAAAGCGGCAATACAGTAGGACTTTGGCGTTACTATCCAAGAAAATCTGAAAAGAACAGAAAGCGTCCTGCTTTTGTGTTTTTTCACGGCGGAGGCTGGATTGGTGGGAGTGTCTATACTGTAGAGAATTTCTGCAAATTATTAGCTGAGCTTGCAGATGCAGTGGTGTTTAATGTAGATTATTCTTTAGCTCCAGAAAAACCTTTTCCAAATGGATTGAATGATAATTACTATGCAGTAAAGCATGTTTATGAAAACGCAGAAGCTTATGGAATTGACCGTGACAAAATATGCGTTGGCGGAGATAGTGCAGGTGGAAATTATGCAGCAGCAGTGAGCTTAAAGGCAAGAGATGAAGGAACTTTCAAAATAGCAATGCAGGTGCTTATATATCCAGCAGTAACCAGAGCAGATGCAAAAGTTCCAGGTTATGAGTGGAGTGAGGATTTCTTTGAAGTATCTGAGGAACAAAAATATATTATTAAAGGATTGCTTGGACTTGGAAGACCAGTAAAATTCGAAGATGATTTATTTATAACAACATACATTTCAAATAAGGAAGACATTTATAATCCATACGTTAGTCCTATGTTTGCTGCATCTCATGCAGGACTTCCAAAGGCAATTTTGGCAGGAGCTGAATTCGACGGTCTTCGTATAAACACAGAATTTTATGCAAAGCAGCTTATGGAATCAGGCGTGGATGTTACTGTATTTCGCTATAAAGGTATGACTCATGCATTTATAGATAAATTAGGACATGTTCCTCAGGCAGAAGATTTATGTATTGAAATTGCAAAGGCTGTGAAGAAGCTTTAGATAAGAGTACTATCAGAGAAAGGAGAAAATAAAATATGCCGCAATATTTTGCTTCAAAATCAAAAGAAATAAGCAAAAGAGAAATCGAACATGCTGAAGCTGTTAGAAAATTGGCAGGAGAGTGTATGGTGCTTCTTGAAAATGATGGTACGCTGCCTCTTAAAGAGGTACATAAAAATATAGCACTTTATGGAAGTGGTGCCAGAAGAACAATAAAAGGAGGAACTGGCTCTGGAGATGTTAATTCAAGATATGTAATAAGCATTGAAAAGGGACTTGAAGAGGCAGGATTTAATATTACTACTAAAAAATGGCTTACTGAATATGATAAATTGGTTGATAAAAAACAAGCTGAATATAATACACAGCTGGAGGCAAAAGCAAAGGAAATGGGTGTTCCAGTATTTACGCTTACCTTTGAAAATCCATTTAAAGAGCCTCAGTGTCAGCCTATAACAGAAGCTGATATTAAAAATTCAATGACAGATACAGCTATATATGTTATTTCCAGAAACTCTGGCGAAGGTGCCGACAGGTATAATAAGGAAGGAGATTATTTATTATCAAAAGAAGAAGTAAATGCTCTTACTTTGCTTGGAGGGGAATATGATAAGCTTATCGTACTTCTTAATATTGGAGGCATAATTGATACGAGCGTTTTAAAGAGTATTCCTGGAATTAATGCTATTGTTCTCGTGGGACAGACAGGAAACATAGGAGGTTATGCTGTAGCTGATGTGCTTACAGGAAAGATTAATCCATCAGGAAAGCTTTCAGATACGTGGGCAGCAGCCTATGAAGATTACCCTTCTGCACAAAGTTTCAGTCATAATAACGGAAACCTTGATGATGAGTATTATAAAGAAGGAATTTATGTAGGATACCGTTATTTTGATACTTTCAATATAACCCCAAATTACTGTTTTGGATATGGTCTTTCCTATACAAACTTTCACATTGAAGTTTGTGATATTAAAGCTAATGAAATGCAGGTTTCTGTAACAGTAAAAGTAAGGAATACAGGAGATACTTATTCGGGAAAAGAAGTTGTTCAGGTATACTATTCAGCTCCTTATGAAAAGCTAGACAAGCCTTATCAGCAGCTTGCTGCTTTTGGTAAGACTAAGCTTTTAGCTCCAGGAGAAGAACAGAAAATGATTATATCTTTTAAGACTGCTTCTATGGCATCTTACAGTGAAGCAGAGGCTTCTTTCATATTAGAGGCAGGAGATTATTTAATCCGTGTTGGTAACAGCTCAAGAAATACAAAGGTAGCAGCAGTTATCAATATAAATCAGAAAGCTGTAACAGAAAAGCTTAAAAATTTATTTAAGGATTCAGAAAAGCTTGAATTAATCTGCCCATCAAGAGAGAATATGTATACTTATGAAGGTGAGCAGCAGGAAATTAAAACAGCTAAAAAGATTTTTATTGAAGCTTCTAAGATTGAAACAATCACGGTTGAATATCAGAAAGAAAAAGCAGTTTACAAAGATTTAAATCCTGAAAAGAAGCTTACTATGGAAGATGTGCTTCAAGGAAGAGTCAGCCTTGAAGAGTTTATTGCACAGCTGACTGTAGAAGAAATGGCCACACTTTGTGTAGGAACTATGCGAATGGGTGCATCAGCTGATTCTATCATTGGTTCTGCATCTGCAAACGTTCCTGGAGCTGCAGGAGATACAACTTCACTTATGATAGATGACAGAAAGATAAGAAATATAATTTTAGCTGATGGTCCTGCAGGACTGAGACTTACACCACATTTTCAAACAACCTTGGATGGAACCTTGCTTCCTGGCGGAACAATGTTTTCTAATATGTGTGCAGAGGAGATGACTCAGTCTGAAGATAAGATAGATTACTATCAGTATTGTACAGCTGTTCCAATTGCCTGGATGCTGGCACAATCCTGGGATATGGAGCTTATTGAAAAGGTTGGAAAGATTGTTGGAGAGGAAATGCTGGAATTCCATGTAACATTGTGGCTGGCACCAGGGATGAATATTCATAGAAATCCTCTCTGCGGACGCAATTTTGAATATTATTCAGAAGATCCGCTGCTTAGTGGTATGTGTGCTGCTGCTGATACAAAAGGTGTTCAGTCTCATCCAGGAATAGGGACAACAATTAAGCATTTTGCAGCAAATAATCAGGAAGATAACCGTATGTTTAACAATGCGCATATAAGTGAAAGGGCACTGCGTGAAATTTATCTGAAGGGATTTGAGATTGCAGTTAAGTCAGCTCAGCCTATGTCTATTATGAGTTCTTATAACCTAATAAACGGAATTCATGCAGCTAATAGTTATGATTTATTGACTTCTGCTGCAAGAGATGAATGGGGTTTTAAAGGTTTTGTTATGACTGACTGGTTTACTTCTCAGGATGTTTCATTTATTTTTGGAGCAGCTGAACATAAATATCCAATTTCTTCATCTCCACTCTGTATTAAGGCAGGAAATGATTTGCAGATGCCAGGATGCCAGAAAAATGTGGATGATATTGTAGATGCAGTAAAAAATGGAGAGCTGACTTTAGGTGAACTTCAGTATTGTGCCAAGAACATTTTAAATATTATATCAAAGTCAAATTGTTATGAAGGGGCTAAGTCTTATGCAGAGCAATTTGATAATTTGAGTTGGTATGTGAAAACTGAAATATTGTACTCTTAATATTATTAAAGGATGAGTTGTTTAGGTTAGAACAACTCATCCTTTCTAAATAATAGTTACATCAGTACAAAGGTAATTGCAAGCGGCGGAGTATGGATTGAGTCCGAAGAATACTGATCATCAAAGATTACATTTATAGCAAGTTTTAAAATCAAAAATACAAACATATTATAAATTAGTTAATAATAAAACGTATTTTTGATGGAAGGTATGAATCGGTATGAAAAGTATTAATATAAAAAAGCTTTTTAAAAGTGAGGCTGCAGGAAATATTATTATTTTTACAGCTTCACTATTACTTATATATTTGCTGATTTCATTATACTTTGCCAGGCATTTCTTTTTTTGTACAGTAATAAACGGAGTAGATGTGTCATTAAAAGCACATGATACTGCAGAAGATAAAATTATAAGTTACATTAAAGATTATAAGCTGCAGTTAATAGAAAGAGATGGGGAAGTAGAAGAAATTTTTGGACAAGATATAGAACTGAAGTACAATGAAAAAAACAGTATTTATAGAATTTATTATAAGAAAAATTTAATTAAATGGATAATTTCATTATTTAATAATGAAAAATATTATGTAGATGATTTATACATTTACAATAAGAATAATTTAGAAAATAAAATAAATGAGTTAAAATGTTTAAATAAAGAGATTATTTATCCTCAGGATGTAAGTTTTAAATATTCAAACGGTTCTTATGAAATGGTAAAAGAAGTATATGGGAATAAAGTGAACAAAGATAAATTAAAGACAGCTATAGAAACGAGCATACTGAAAGGAGAAACAAAATTAGATTTAAATGAAAATCTGTGCTACGAAAATCCAAAATATACCTTAAGCTCAAATAAGACACTTGAAACAAAGGATTTACTTAATAAGTATGTAAGAGCAAATATAACATATATATTTGGAAGAGAAAAAGAAGTGCTGGATGGAAATACAATAAATGAATGGCTTAGTGTTGATAAAAATCTGGATGTAGTAATAAGTGAAATAGAGATTATGAAATATGTAAGAGAACTAAGCAGAAAATATGATACAGTTGGAATAGTAAGGAATTTTAAAACTTCCGTAGGTAAAATAGTAGAAGTTAAGGGTGGACTTTATGGATGGAAGATTAATCATTCTGCTGAAACAAAAGCGTTAATGGAAAATATAAAAAAGGGTGAAGTACTTGAAAAAGAACCTGTATATGCTCAAAAGGCTTTGACTAGAGATGAAGATGAAATAGGCAGTACTTATGTAGAAATTAATATTACAAGACAGTATTTATGGTTTTATAAGGAAGGAAAGCTCATAGCTCAAGGTGCTGTAGTAACCGGAAATCCAAATAGAGGATATTCAACTGTACTTGGTACCTTTATGCTTAATTATAAACAAAAAGAGGCAACTTTAAAAGGACCAGGCTATGAAGCTTCAGTAACTTATTGGATGCCTTTTTATGGGAATATAGGAATACATGATGCACCTTGGAGATATTCTTTTGGAGGTGAGATATATAAAAGAAATGGAAGCCATGGATGCGTAAATGCACCGTTATATTTAGCAAAATCAATTTTTGAAAATATTCATGAAGGAACCCCTATTATTTGTTATGAAGAATAGCAGCAAGCTAAAGAATTCAGATGATTTATTTAATCAATAAATACTGTTATTGACAATCTACATATCTATAAGCATAATTATAAATAATTGTAGATATTTGTAGATTCCATGGAAGCGGAAGTGAGTCAAATGAAAAGAATTGAAGCGGTATACGAAAAACTTAAAGAGCTTGGAAGTGAGAGGGGAGTAAGTGCTATAGAAATAGCTGATGCTCTTAACCTTGATAGAGCCAATGTAAGCAAAGATTTAAACAGGCTTTGCCAGGAAGGGAAGGCTGTTAAAGGAAAAGGAAAACCAGTTCTTTTTTCTATTGCTAAATCAAATAAAAGAGAAGAAACAGTATTAGATAGATTTGCAGCAAGCAATGTTAGTCTGCTGTCTGCAGTCAAACAAGCAAAGGCAGCTGTGCTTTATCCTCCAAAGGGTCTTCACATGCTTATATTAGGCGAAACTGGTGTTGGAAAATCAATGTTTGCAGGGCTTGTACACAAATATGCAATTGAGATGAATATAATGGACACAAATTCTCCTTTTATAACTTTTAACTGTGCTGACTATGCAAACAATCCCCAGCTTCTTTTAAGCCAACTTTTTGGGACAAAAAAAGGAGCTTATACAGGTGCAGATGCGGATAAGCCTGGATTAATTGAAAAGGCTGACGGCGGCATACTTTTTTTAGATGAGGTTCACAGGCTTCCTCCAGAAGGACAGGAAATGTTTTTTACCTTTATGGATAAAGGGACTTTCAGAAGACTTGGTGAAACTGAAACAGAAAGATGTGCATCCGTTTTAATAGTTTCTGCTACAACAGAAAATCCAGAGTCTTCTCTGCTTAAAACATTTACAAGAAGAATACCTATGGTTATAAGAATTCCAAACCTTAGTGAAAGAAGTCTTGAGGAACGCTTTAATTTAATAAGTCAATTTTTCAGAGAAGAATCTTCAAGACTTAGAAGGCCTATAAAAGTATCGGTAAATTCCATGAGAGCGTTTTTAAGTTATTATTGTGAAAGCAATGTAGGTCAATTAAAGACAGATATTCAGCTTGTTTGTGCTAAGGCCTATGCGGAGTTTTTGTCACAAGACAAGGATGAAATTGAAATAAGTAGCCTTGAACTTCCGCAGCATATAAGGCAGGGGCTTTATAAGGAAACAGAACATAGACAGCTTTGGAATAAGCTTATTGGAATAAATAATAGATACTGTATATTTGACGAAAATAAGGAAACGATGCTTTATTATGAAGAGGAAAACAATGAAAGTATTTATGAAATGATAGATTTAAGAGTTCACGAACTAAGAAGCAAGGGTGTAAGCAGTGATGAGCTTGAAAAAGAGATGGAAAAGGATATAAATGAATATTTTAAAAGTTACATTCATAGTGTAAACAGAAAAATTGATATTTCAAGCCTTGAAAATGTTATTGAAGCTGAAATTATCGGGGTGGTTGAGGAAATAATAAGGTTTAGTGAAGAAAGCCTGGGAAAGCAGCTAAGCGAAAAGGTTTATTATGGTATGGCTGTGCATATAGATAACTCTATTGATAGAGTAAGGAAAAACAAAAAGATTACAAATCCTCAGCTAAATAGGATAAGAACACAGTACAGCAATGAGTTCAACATTGCTCTTCAATGTCTAAAAATAATTGAAAGGACTTTGGATGTATCCATGCCTATTGATGAGGCTGGATTTTTGACAATGTTTCTTGTGTATGATGAGAGAGATATTGAAGATAAGAAGCAGGATGTTAATGTAATAGTTATATCTCATGGTGCTTCAACAGCAACTTCAATGGCAGATGCTGCAAATAAGCTTCTTGGAGTAAAATACGCAGTAGGAATAAATGCTCCTCTTGATGAAAAGCCCGAGCAGGTTATTTCAAGGGTAAGGGAATATCTTTATGAAGCTAAGATAACTTCGGATATTCTGTTTCTTGTAGACATGGGTTCTTTAACAACTTTTGGCAAGGAAGTTGAAAAGGAATTTGGCATTAAAACCCGTTCATTACCTTTAGTAAGTACACTGCACGTAATAGAGGCAACTCGAAAGGCAATGATGGGATATTCTTTGGATCAGGTATATAAAGATACCTGTAATGTTTTCAGTTTAATGCAGAATGAGCTTGAAGATGATGAAACTTATGAAGAGGATATCCGTAAACTGGCAATAATAACAGTATGTACTACAGGGGAAGGCAGTGCTGTTGCAATAAAAAATATTCTTTTTAAACAACTGAAGTTTGACAGCAGCATAGTTGAAATTATTCCGTTAAATCTTGTAGGCAAAGAAAGCATCTATTCAAGGCTTAAAAATATTGAAAAAGACTATAATGTTATTGCTCTTGTAAGCTCTTTTAAATTAAATACAAATATACCTCAATTTAGTTTGCAGGAGGTATTAAACAATGAAGCAGCTGAAACAATGCAAAATATAATAGATGTTGAGTCTACATATATCAAAATGGGAGAGACTTTAACAAATATGCTTTCAGCAATTGATGGCAAAGAAGCATTAAAGGATATTAAAAAATTTATTAATAATATTGAAATTGAACTTAATATAAAAATGGACACAAATGTTTTAATAGGGATAACCTTTCACATTGGATGTATGCTGGACAGGGTTAAATCAGGAAACAATATGATTGAAGAATTTGAGGATAAGGATAGATTTATCTCTGAAAATAAGAAAATATATAATATAGTTAAAGCAGCATCCAAGTTTTTGAATGAAAAATACAGCATAACTATTCCAGAGGATGAAATATGCTATATTATGAGTTTTTTTAATAATAAAAAATATGTTTAAAGTGCAGATTAATTTCTGCATTTTTTATTTTTAGGCGTTAAAAAAGTGTGTTGGCATGAATATTGCTTGTATAATAAATGAGAGTAAAAATTAATAATATCAATAACATAATTACAGAAAGGATGGCAACACACATGGAAGAAATAATCATGAATCTAATAGTAAATGGCGGAGATGCAAGAAGCAGAGCTATGATGGCTATACAAAGCGCAAAAGAAGGAAATATTGAACAAGCAAAGCAACTTTTAGTTGAGGCTTCAGAGGCATTAGATAAGGCACATAATTATCAGACTAATCTTATACAAAACGAAGCAGCAGGTAACAAAACAGAGATTTCATTATTAATGGTGCATGCACAGGATCATCTTATGAATGCAATGACTGTTAGAGATTTAGCTCAAGAGTTTATTGATTTGTATGGAAAAATAAATAAATAATGAAAATAACACAGATTATATTTATAAACAACTCACTTGATAAAATAAGTAACACACATAAAACACAGAAAAAATGAATAAGTAGAAGTTCTTGTTTTATCAAGTGGTTTAACTAAACTTTAAGTGAATAAAAGTTTTGGCATAAACTTTGCTAATAAAATTGTATGAGAATAAAAATATATTTGTAGGAGGAAATACTTATGAAAAAGATTACTTTAATATGTGGAGCAGGAATGTCAACAAGCCTTTTAGTTACTAAAATGCAGGCAGCTGCAGAAAAACTTGGACAGGAAGTTACAATAAGAGCTACAGCAGAAAGTAAGTTTAAGGAGTTTGAAAACGATACTGATGTGCTGCTTTTAGGACCTCAAGTAAGCTTTATGCTTAAAAAATTCAAGGAAACTTATGAGCCAAAGGGTATTGCCGTAGCTGTGATAAACAGTATAGATTATGGAATGATGAATGGAGAAAAAGTATTAAAGACGGCTTTAGATTTAGCAAAATAAATAGTATAAATATAAATTAAAATAATCAAAGGATGGGAGATGGAAAAATGAGTTTTCAAGTAGTAATTCAGGAAAAAATTCTGCCAGCTGCTAATAAAATAGCATCTAACAAGTATTTAAAGGCAGTCAGTGACGGATTTATGTCTTTAATGCCGGTTATTATTATAGGTTCTATATTTTCTTTGTTAAATTCTTTATCAATTAAACCTTATCAGGAATTTATTACAAAAATAGGTTTAAAACCATTTTTAGCACTACCCAATACTATAACAAATGATATACTGGCTATTTATGCAGTATTCTTTATAGCTTATAATTTAGCTAAGTATTTTGAAAAGGATCAAGGAATAGCAGGAATGATTGCTCTTTTTACTTTCCTTGCTATTACACCAATAAATAATACAGCAAATATAATAAACGGATTTTTAACTGCTAATAAAATTGAACTTGCTAAAGGTGTTACAGTACCGTCAGCAAATGTAATTCCTTACGAGTGGATAGGATCAAAAGGGTTATTTGTAGCTATTATTGTAGCAATAGTTTCTACTGTACTTTATAACAAGCTTTTAGATAAAGGTTTAGCAATTAAGATGCCTGATGGAGTGCCTCCAACAATAGCAAAATCGTTTGCAGGACTTATGCCGGGTTTTGTTATAATCATTCTATTTATGCTTATAAACAAGGTAGTTACACTTTTACCAATTAATAATGTTACTGGACTTCATTCACTAGTGTATTCATCAATTCAGGCACCAATGGAAGCATTCTTAGGAAATAGCATATGGTCTTTTGTATTTGCAATATTTATAGCTCACCTGCTATGGTTCTTTGGTATCCATGGAGTAACAGCTATAATTCTGCCGATATTTTATCCGCTATGGACTTCATTAACAACTGCTAATATAACTGCTATGAATGCTGGAACATCTATGTATGATCTGCCAAATATAATTACAAGACCATTCTTTAGCGTTTATGCTATACTAGGCGGTTCTGGAATGACATTAGGTCTATGTATTTACATGGCATTAAGAGCAAAAAGCCAGCAGTATAAAACTTTAGGAAGACTTGCTTTCCTTGCAAATATATGCGGTATTAATGAACCTCTGGTATTTGCTGTTCCAATGGTACTTAATCCATATATGATTATTCCATGGATAGGTGCACCGGTAATTACATCCTTTGTTGCTTACTTCTTGACAGTTATAGATGTACTTCCAAGATTAACAACTATAGTTCCACTTGGAACTCCAGTAATAATGTCAGGTTTTCTTGCTGCAGGAGTAGAAGGCTGGAGAGTTGCATTATTTCAGGTTGTAGCAATAGTTTTAAGCGGCTTAATCTATCTGCCATTCTTCAGGGTTTTAGATAAAAAGGCATATTCAGCTGAAAAAGCTATGGCAGAAGCAGCAGCAGAATAATATAATAAATTTGTAGTAAACAAGCTGATTAGTTTCAGCTTGTTTACTTTCTGAAAAAATAAAACGCATAAAAAGGAGAGGAATTTAATGAGTAAAGACATTATTAAAGGATTTCCAGAGGGCTTCCTATGGGGAGGAGCAACTGCTGCAAATCAATGTGAAGGAGCTTATTTAGAAGGGAATAAAGGTTTATCTACTATTGATGTTGTTCCAGCAGGAAAAGACCGTTTTCCAGTGATGCTTGGAAAAATGAAAATGCTGGAATGTGATAATGAGCATTATTATCCAAGTCATGAAGCCATTGATTTTTATCATCGTTATAAAGAAGATATAGCGCTTTTTGCAGAAATGGGATTTAAGACCTTCCGTCTTTCACTTTCATGGGCACGAATATTTCCAAATGGTGATGATGCACAGCCAAATGAAGAGGGTTTAAAGTTTTATGATGATGTGTTTGATGAATGCTTAAAGTATGGTATTGAGCCATTAGTTACTATTACCCATTTTGATGTGCCAATGAACCTTGTAAAAACAATAGGTTCATGGAGAAGCCGCAAGATGGTAGATTACTATGAAAGGTTATGCGAAGTTATTTTTAACCGTTATAAAGATAAAGTAAAATATTGGCTTACTTTTAATGAAATAAATATGCTGCTGCATTTGCCCTTTATAGGTGCAGGTTTAGTATTTGAAGAAGGTGAAAATGAGGAGGCTGTAAAGTATCAGGCAGCACACCATCAGCTGGTTGCAAGTGCAAAAGCAACTCAGATTGCACGTAGAATAAATCCAGATATGAAGATAGGCTGTATGCTGGCAGCTGCAAATTTCTATCCTTATAGCTGTGCCCCAGAGGACGTATGGATGGCAATGGAAAAGGATAGAGAGAACTATTTTTTAATTGATGTGCAGTCTCGTGGAGAATACCCAAGCTATGCAAAGAAAATGTTTGAAAGAAAGGGCATTAATTTAAAAATGGAGGAGGGTGACGAGGAGCTTTTGAAAAATAATACTGTTGACTTTATATCCTTCAGTTATTATTCTTCAAGATTAACAAGTGCAGATCCGAAAATAAATCTTGAAACAGCAGGTAATGCCTTTAAGACTTTAAGAAACCCTCACCTTAAGGCAAGCGAGTGGGGATGGCAGATCGATCCTCTTGGTCTTAGAATTACTATGAACTCACTATATGACCGTTATCAAAAACCATTATTCATTGTTGAAAATGGACTCGGAGCAACAGACAGTCCAGATGAAAATGGCTATGTAGAAGATGATTATAGAATTGATTATTTGAGAGAACATATTAAAGCAATGAGAGATGCTGTAAATATAGATGGTGTAGATCTATGGGGATATACAACCTGGGGCTGCATAGATTTAGTCAGTGCTTCAACTGGTGAAATGAAAAAGCGTTACGGCTTTATTTATGTTGATAAGGATAATGAAGGTAAGGGAACACTAAAGAGATCAAAAAAGAAAAGTTTTTATTGGTATAAGAAAGTTATTGAAAGCAATGGTGCTGATTTAGATTAACAAGTATTATAATTTGTAAAATTTAAAAGGAGCGTAAATAGATTTGATTCATCCAAATTTATTTATGCTTTCTTTTTATTTAGAATGATTTGCAAATAATTGAAAATTATTGTAAAATATTTTAATATAATTATATTATATGTTAAAAACGTTTACTAAAATAATGGTTATTATTATAATGCGGGGGATTAAAGATGATATTTAAAAATTCAGCACCACAAAAAGATATTATAAAACTGTTATCAAGAATCAGAGAAGGGGATTTGAAATGCTTTGCTGAATTGAAGAAAGAAGAACGTGAAGAGATTAAGGAATTATACAATTTAGCAAAAGAATACCACAGTTTGTTCTCATACATAAAAGAAGGAATAGATGAATTTGAAAGACAATCAGAAGTTGTTTCAATTACTTATTCAGAAAGGGCAGAATCAAATAAGAGCATAATTTATGCAAATAACAGCATTGCAGAAGGAACTGCTGAGCAAGCTCAAGCTGCAGAAGAATGTTCAAAGCTTGCTGTAGATTTTCAAACAAAGTTTGAAAGTTTGTCAGAGTCATCAAAGGTTTTATCAGAGAAAGCTAATATTACAAAAGGAATATGTGAAGCTGGTGAAAAGTCAATAAATGACCTTGTAGAAAATAGTAAAGAGACTCAAAAATTACTGCTGAATATTATGGATAAGGTATCAAAGTTAGAACAGGCTGCCAAAAATATTAACGATATAGTTGCAATAATAACTGAAATTTCTAATAAAACAAATCTACTTGCATTAAATGCATCAATAGAAGCTGCAAGAGCAGGAGAAGCAGGCAAAGGCTTTGCTGTAGTTGCTAACGAGGTTAAAAAGCTTGCTGAAGGAAGTAAGTCAGCAAGTAAGAATATATCAGGATTAATCTTAAATATAATAAAGGAGATTAATTCTATATTGGATTTATCAGAAACTGCTAAAGCAGAGTATAGCACACAAACAATTTTCATAGAAAAGGCAGGAAGTGCAATTCATGAAATAAATAGTGCTATGAATAGTTTTGTTAATCAGCAGCAGCAAGTTTACAGGGAAATAGATAATTTGTTTACATATAAGAATAAACTTGTAGATTCTATTTCAGATATTGCAGCTGTAGCAGAGGAAGCAGCAGCTACAAGTCAAATGGTTGCGTCTTTATCTATGGAACAAAACAGTCAGGATGAAATTATTATGGGTATGATTAAGAGACTTAATAAATTTGCTGCAGATATGAATAGCAGACTAAGCAGTATTCAAGTAGAAAATAAAACTAATGAAAGGAAGAAAATTGGAGTAGTCTGCCTAGAGCAGCAGGAGTTTTATAAAGAAGTAGAAGAAGCAGCAGTATCAGCAGGTATTAAATTAAATCTGGAGGTTGTATGTAAATCACCTAAAAAATTTAGTGTTGAAGAACAGATAAAAATATTTAAGGAATTTGTAGATGACAAAATGGATGGAATTATAATAACTCCAAGTGATGCATCAAAATTTAAAGATTTAATTGATGATGCTGTAAGCAGAGGAATAAAAGTAGCCTGCGTAGATATGGATGTGCCGGAAAGTAAGAGAAACTGTTTTATTACTTCAGATAGTTATGAAGGAGGAAAAAGGGCAGGGGAAGCCGCTGTTAGGCATTTAAAGGGAAAAGGAAATATAATGGTGCTTTTGTGTGCTTCAGAGGTTGAAACAGTTCAAAACAGATATAAAGGGTTTGCAGAGGTTGTGTTAAAAAATCCTTCTATAAAAATAATTAAAAAAGAAGAACAAAAGGATACAGATCCAGTAAAAACTAAAAATATTATTGAAAGAATGATTAAGGAAAACTCAGACTTTGATTTGTTATATCTTGTAAACAGTGACGCAGGAGAAATAGCAATGGATATTTGGAACCAAAAAGGATTAAATAAAAAGCTTATTGTACTAAGTAAATCGTCAAAGGTTACACAGGGAGTGAAAAAAGGCATAGTTTCAAGTCAAATTGTTCAAAGGAACAAGCTTTGGGGAGAGATGGCAGTGAAGAAACTTCACGACTTAATGGAAGGCAGGAAGGTATCTTCTTTTGAAGATACAGGCATGTACGAAATAAATAAGGCTAATCTTGTTGTTTTTGAAAAAGATAGTAAAGCAATATAGAAAAAATAAAAAAAACTTGATATCGTTTCTCCATCTTTAAGGTTGCTTTATAAAAATCGTAAATTATTACTTGTAATCGTAATCTGAACCTGTATAATTCGTTTACACTAAATGTTATAATTATTAGACAGAGTTAAACGTGGAATAAAGACAATAATTTCTAGAGGAGAAATAAAAAAATGGATAAACTTTTACATGGTGTAGCATATTACGATGAATATATGCCTTATGATAGACTAAGTAAGGATATAGAGATGATGAAGGCTGCGGGAATTAATGTTGTCAGAATAGCTGAATCTACCTGGAGTACTGTAGAGCCACAAAACGGCGTATTTGATTTTACTCATATAGATTCTGTGCTTGATGCTATGCATGAGGCTGGGATAAAGGTTATAGTAGGTACACCAACTTATGCTGTTCCTACCTGGATGGTAAAAGAGCATCCTAATGTTCTTGCTATAACTCCACAGGGACAGAACAAATATGGTCCCAGGCAAAACATGGATATAACAAATCCTACATATTTGTTCTATGCTGAAAGAGTAATACGCAAAATGATGGAGCATGTAAAAGATCATCCTGCTATTATCGGTTATCAGGCAGATAATGAAACGAAGCATTATAATACCTCTGGACCTAATGTGCAGCTGTTATTTGTAAAGTATTTGAAAGAGAAATTTAAAGATCTGGATACTTTGAATAAAAGCTTTGGGCTTGATTATTGGAGCAATAGAATAAATAGTTGGGAGGACTTTCCTAATGTAGATGCTTCTATAAATGCCAGTCTTAGTTCTGAATTTGCAAAATTTCAGAGAAAGCTTGTGACAGATTTTCTTGCCTGGCAGGTTTCTATTATAAATGAATATAAACGTCCAGGACAATTTGTTACACAGAATTTTGATTTTGATTGGAGGGGGTACTCCTTTGGAGTTCAGCCAAGTGTAGATCATTTTGCTGCTGCAAAGGCTTTTGACATAGCAGGAGTAGATATATATCATCCTACCCAGGATGAACTTACAGGCTGTGAAATATCTTTTGGAGGGGATATGGCTCGTTCCATGAAAAGAAGCAATTATTTTGTAATTGAAACTGAAGCTCAAGGTTTTGCAAGCTGGGTTCCATACCCAGGACAATTGAGACTGCAGGCTTTTAGTCACCTTGCATCAGGTGCAAATATGGTATCTTACTGGCACTGGCATTCAATACACAATTCCTTTGAAACTTACTGGAAAGGGCTGTTGAGTCATGATTTTGAGCCTAATCCAACTTATGAAGAAGCAATAACTATAGGGAAAGATTTTGAAAGATTAAGCAGCAGTCTAATTAATCTTAAGAAGAAAAACAAGGCAGCTGTTCTTTTCAGTAATGAAGCTCTTACTGCTTTTAACTCTTTCAAATACTTTACTAATGGTCTTGATTATAATGATGTATTGCGTCTTATGTATGATGCCTTGTATAGAATGAATATAGGCTGTGACTTTGTAGACCCTTCAAGCGATAACTTGGAGGAGTATATAATGCTGGTGGTACCACCTTTATATGCAGTAAGCGATAGTCTGCTTTATAGACTGAATCGTTTTGTAGAAAATGGTGGACATGTTGTTTATGCCTTCAGAAGCGGTTTTTCTGATGAGAATGTGAAGGTAAGAACTACTCATCAGCCAGGCATTATTGGAGAAGCCTGTGGTATTTATTATAGCCAATTTGTAAATGCAAATAATGTGTCACTTAAAGGCAATCCATTTGGAGTAAGTGAAGAAAATAACCGATTAACTTCCTGGATGGAACTGATTATTCCTAAGAAAGCAGAGGTTCTGGCTTGGTATGATCATCCTTACTGGGGTAAATATGCTGCTGTTACACAAAACAGTTATGGTAAAGGTATGGCTACTTATATTGGCTGCCTTGTAAGCAGAGAAGTGATGGAGAAAATTTTGGAAAAAGCAGCAAGACAGGCTGGTATTTGGGGAGCAGATCAGGAAATTTATTTCCCTTTAATCACAAAATCTGGAATAAATCAAAAGGGAAAAACAGTACATTATTATTTTAACTATTCAAATAATCCGAATTTAATTAAATATCCTCATGTTGAAGGTACGGAATTACTTTCTGATAAAGCAATAAAAACTAATGACGTAATGAATATAGAGCCTTGGGGAGTTCTTATTGTTGAAGAAAAATAGATAATAAGTAATATTGAGGTATCAGCAGAATTGTTGATACCTTATTTAGAATGTTTGAAAACGATGATCATTTGTATCAAAAGACAATTTATAGTATAATATTATAAAAATAGTAAGTAACGGGGGTGATTAAGCTGATTAAACTTCTTGTAGTTGATGATGAAACAACCACCAGAAAAGGACTTATAAAGCATATTTCATGGAATGATCTTGGTGTGCAGCTGGTGGAGGAAGCTAAGGATGGCTTTGATGCCCTTGAAGTAGCCGCACGAATTCAGCCCAATATTATACTTTCCGATATAAGAATGCCTGGACTAAACGGAATAGAGCTTGCAGAAAGAGTGAAGGAGCAGCTGCCTGACTGCAGGATTATTTTTTTAAGCGGATATTCTGATAAAGAGTACCTGAAAGCTGCAATTAACCTTAGTGCTGTCAGTTATGTAGAAAAGCCTATTGATATAAGTGAAGTAAAGGAAGCTGTAAAAAAAGCAGTGAATTTATGTATTGAAGATGAAAGAAGGAAGTTATCAGAAAAAAATGCAAGTATTGTTCTTACAGAAAATCTTTCTTTTGTAAAGCAGAAAATTATAACAAATTTAATTGGTGCTGAAGCAGATATTGAAGAAAGAGTAAAAGAGTTAAAACTAATGAATATTGATTTTAACTTAAATGACCGGTTTAATTCAGTGATTATAAGCTTTCATGAAGATAAGGTGCACATTTTACAGAATAGTCAGTTTAATAGTAATAAACTTATCCATATTATTGATGAAAGTTTTTCATATACAGAACATGTAGCTGCATTTACTGGAAGCAATAAGATTGTAGTTATCTTGTTAAGTGAATTAGCGGAAAGTAAGAGCAAATTGATTAGGGCATTTGAATTGATAAAAAAACAATTAAAAAAATATGATACGGATGATTTTGAGCTGTTTTGTACAGTTGGACAGTGTGTTCGAGGAATGGACAAGATTTCAGAATCCTACCGAACTGCAGAATTGACACTGAAAAAGTTATTTTTTTATGGTTACGATAATATTGTTTTTTATGAAAACAGTATGGAGGAGCCTTTTTTTCTTGATGAGAGTATTCATAATAAGTTTGCACAGTATTTATCTGAACAGAAGCAGCCGGAGGCAGTTTCTTTGATAGAAAGTCTTACTAGAGATATTAAAAAGTATAATAATACACCTGTAAATTATGTGAAGAATATTTTTTTTAAGCTTACTTTTCAGCTGTTTATGGAAGCTGAAAAAAGAGGTGTTTATTTTAGTGAGGCAGGGGAAAAGGAAGAAAACTATCTGTGGGATTTGATTTCAGGTTTTAATACACTGCAGGAAATAAGAAGCTATTTAATTGACAAAATTAATTCTGTATTTAAAAGGATTGAAGAACTGGAATCAAGCGGCAGAACTGTTTTTCAAGTAAAGAAGTATATTCAAAAAAACTATAGCAATGAGAATTTATCAACAAAAATTCTTGCTGACCTGGTATATCTGACACCAGCTTACTTATCAGGTCTATTCAAAAAAGAAACAGGTAAGACAATAAGTGAATACATTATTGAATTTAGAATTGAAAAATCTAAGGAATATTTAAAGGACACAAAGTTAAAGCTCTTTGAAGTAGCCAAAAGTGTAGGTTATAGTGATGCTAATTATTATGCTAAGGCTTTTAAAAAGCTTACTGGTTTAACTCCATCAGAATATAGGGAGAAATATTTATCATGATTTTGAACTTATGGAGGTCTATAATACAATATTTCAGTGACTTTACATTAAGAAAAAAGCTGATGATATCGTATTTTTTATTGATTTTTATGCCGCTTATTTTCCTTACTATTGCGTCTTATATAAATGTTTCCAGAGGATATGAGAGTAAAATAAGGTATTCAGCAGAACAATCTTTTGATCAGGCATATAGATTTTTAAGCTATAAAGTCAATTCACTTATTAAATCTTCTGATATCATATATTTTGATACAGGGGTGCAGACAGTGCTTTCACGTACACAGAAGGACTATGAAAATGATATTGTTCAGCAAAATATTGATATGATTAGTCTGGATAATTTCTTATTTAACTTTAAAAATTCTGAAGACGTGTATAGAGTGAGTCTTTATGTTCCAGGCTGGCTTATGTATTCAAACCAAGGTATAAATTTTGGGAATTTAGATAGCTTCAAGGAAACTGAGGATTATAAAAAGCTTATGCAGTCTAAAGAAAAGGTTTTATGGCTGCCTCCTGAAATTATAAGGGATAATGATAAGTTTTCATCATCAGTATCAGTAATCTCTATGCTTAGAAAAATAAGAAATACAGATAAAATAGGAGAAATTATAGGTATAGAAAAAGTCAGTATTTTAGAAAGCAACTTGAAAGATATAATAATGAAAGCTAACATTACTCAAAATGGAGTAGTATATATTCAAAATTCTCAGGGAAATATTATTTGTTCTTCAAATGCAGAACTTATTGAAAAGCTTGGATTGAATACAGATATAAGTAGAAGGTTTATGGAGCTGAATGTAAATTGGGAAAGCGTGACTTTTGGCAGTGAAAAATTTACTGTTATATCAAAAAATATTGAAAACACAGACTGGACAATAGTAACAGCAATACCTTACAGTGAAATAATTTCTGAGGGAAATAAAATCAGGAATTTAATGGCTGGTTTGGCTCTGGTTATTGGAATATTAGCCTATGGTGCAGCATATTTTATATCTGCTTCTATGGTTAAAAGAATTTCTCTTTTAACAGATAATATGATAAGAGTTCAGGAAGGAGAACTAAATGTAAGTATATCAGCGCAAAGCCAGGATGAGATAGGTCAGTTAATAAAAAGTTTTAATTATATGGTAAAAAAGGTTAATCAGCTTGTTGAACAACAGTATAAAACCGGTAAAGAAATTAAAAATTCTGAGCTTAAGGCTCTGCAGGCTCAGATTAATCCTCATTTTCTATATAATACTCTTGATTTAATAAACTGGAAAGCTATTGATAATGATGTTCCAGAAATCGCAGAAGTTTCTCAGGCACTGGCTAAGTTTTATAAGCTGAGTTTAAGCAAAGGTAAAGATATCATTTCTGTGGAGGAGGAAATTAAACACGTAGAAACCTATGTAAAGATACAAAATTTAAGGTTTGATAACCGTATTAATTTTATAATAGATGTTCCTTATGAATTATACGAATATAAAATTTTAAAGATAATTCTTCAGCCTATTGTGGAAAATTCTATTTTGCACGGAATTTTGGAAAACCGTGACAAACAGGAAGGTAATATTAAATTATCTGGAAAACTTGAAAAAGATGATATTTTATTAACAGTTGAAGATGATGGTGTTGGCATGGCTGAAGAAAAGGCTATAGAAATACTTACTGTGAAAAGTACAAGAGAGAGTCATGGCTATGGTGTAAGGAATATTAATAAACGTATTAAGCTATGTTATGGTCAGGAGTATGGTCTTACTTATTACAGCTCTATAGGAAAAGGAACAAAGGTTGAAATAAGACTGCCAGCATTAAAGACGGAAAGTCATTTTTTATAAAAGTAAAATAATTTTTTCTAAAAAGACTTTAGATTAATTTCTAAAGTCTTTTTAGAATTATTCATAAAAAGAATCATAAAAAATTACTTGTAATCGTAATCTAGACCTATTTAATTCGTTTACAACGGGTGTTAAAATCATTACATAAGTTAAAACATTAAGAAGCTGCTGGAAAAATGAGTGTAGTTTGCAGCAAAAGAGTGAAAGGAGAGACAGCATGAAAAGCAAAGATGGTTTTCTTTATGAATTTAGAAAGAATAGAACATTATTTATAATGGTACTTCCGGCTATTCTTCTGGTATTGGTATTATCTTATTTACCTATGGCAGGTATAGTATTAGCTTTTAAAAATTACAGATTCGACCTTGGTGTATTTGGCAGCAAGTGGTCTGGTTTAAACAATTTTAAATATTTCTTCAATTCTGGTACAGGGCTTTTAGTTACAAAAAATACAATACTTTATAATTTGTTCAATCTTGCTACTTCGCAAATTTTAGCAATGATTATTGCAATTATAGTCAGCGAAATGAAAGGGAAATATTTTAAAAAGATTTCTCAGTCAATTATATTCCTGCCGTATTTTATCTCCTGGATTATAGTAGGTGCTTTTGTGTATAATATTTTCAACTTCGAAACAGGAACCTTGAATTCTATATTAAAATCACTGAATTTAAATCCTGTAAATATGTATGACAAGCCTGCAGCTTGGATATTTATCATCGCATTTTTTAATTCATGGAAATGGGTAGGTTATAATTCTGTTATATACATTGCAGCAATAACAAGCATAGATGCTGAGTGTTATGAAGCTGCAGATATAGATGGTGCAAACATATTTCAGAAAATAAAGAGTATAACAATTCCTAGTATAACTCCTACAATTATTATAATACTTCTTCTTAACGTAGGAAGAATTCTACGCGGTGATTTTCAGATGTTCTATCAGATTGTAGGAAATAATGGTCAATTATTTAATGCAACGGACGTAATTGATACTTTTGTGTTTAGATCATTGATTAACAGCGGGGATATTGGCATGACTGCTGCAGCTACTTTCTATCAATCTTTTATGTGTTTTGTAATAATTATGGTGGTTAATGCAATTGTTAAGAGGGCAGATAAGGATTACGCACTATTCTAGAGAAATTAAAAATATTAAGAATACAGGAGGATAAATGATTAGTAGTCATTTAGAACCTTAAAGAAATGAGGAGGTTTTCATGAATACAGTTAAAAATATAGCAGAGCTTGATAATAAAAAAATAAACCTGTCTGAAGTTAAAACATATAAAATAAAAAAATCAAAAGCTACAATTCTCTTTAATATACTTGGCTATTCACTTGTTTCTTTTGTTGCGGTGTTGTGTCTGCTTCCGTTTATAATGCTTATATCTGGTTCGTTTTCTTCTGAAAGAGCTATCTCTAATTTGGGATACGGCATACTTCCAAGAGAATTCAATACTGATGCTTATAAGCTTCTATTTCGATATCCACAGGATATAATCAGAGCTTACGGTGTATCTATATTTATTACAGTTGTAGGAACAGCACTTGGATTGTTTGTTATTACTATGACTGCTTATGTATTAAACAGAAAAGATTTTAAATACAGAAACAAATTGGCTTTCTTCTTTTACTTTACTACTTTATTTAATGGAGGTCTTGTTTCAACTTATATATTTATGATTAGATATCTTCATCTAAAGAACAGCTTTTTATCACTTATACTGCCTCTACTTATAAATGTGTTTTATCTGCTTGTAATGAGAAGCTTCATGAATTCTATACCTGAATCAATTATAGAATCTGCAAAGATTGATGGAGCTGGTGATTTTACAATATTTATTAAATTAATTCTTCCTCTTTCAAAGGCAGGACTTGCTACAATAGGACTATTTATTGCTCTTGATTATTGGAACGACTGGTATAATGCAATGCTTTATATGACTGAGTTTAAGAAGTTCCCGCTGCAGTACATGCTTTACAATATGTTATCTTCAACAGAAGCTATGTCAAGAATCTCTTCAGCCTCAAGCGTTGCTATGGCAAATATGCCTTCTCAGTCTCTGAAGCTGGCTATGGCAGTTATTGCAACTGGACCTATTATACTTGTATATCCTTTTGTTCAAAAATACTTTGTAAAAGGAATTACAGTAGGTGCAGTAAAAGGTTAGTTTAAAAATGGTTGAAACACCTTTGAATATCAGTATTTAAAGGTGTTTAAATAAAAAATAAAATACAGGGGGAAATAACTTGAAAATGAAAACCATAAATGAAGGCACACAAATAAGACCCATTCCTTTTGTTCGAAAAAAAGAGGATCTCTTATAGGATCTATAC